>CAVOWP010000007.1:0-623890 GCA_963700185.1 uncultured Alphaproteobacteria bacterium | reverse complement strand
GATCAGGAGTTCTCATCAGATGTAGTAAAGGCGGGCTATAGCGTAGCTTAGAATCGAGACCGAATGCAAAGTGAAAAACTCGAGTTGCATTCTTGATGTCGCCATGGAGTAGCTCAGCCACTCCGGACCAATATAGCTGTTTGCTAAGCGTGGCGCGGATTCGCGAACGAGCGGCGGGACTCGGCTCCCATTTTAACAGCGATGCTTGAAACGCCTCCAACGTCAATAACAAGAAACATCCTCGGTAGCCGTAACCCTTGATTGCCTGCTTATACATTGACATGATTGACGTATTACAATGATCTACGACATCTTCTAAAGTGTTATTCTCCGCTAAAGCCTTAATGCGCCATCGTACGGCAATATCATCTTCGAGAAGCCGCGTTGTGTTTTTGCTGGCTAACATTGACATCATGCTATCATCATGGACTCGGTAATCAACCATAGCTTCAGAGAAATATGCAACGTCATACTTCATCGCTATCATCGACCAAATGTAAGTATCACCACGATGCGGCATAGCCTCGGGAAAAAGGGTTACACGTTCGTAACATTCTTTTCGGACCATTACCGACGGTGCTACCGGCCCAACTGTATGATCCACCATGTCGTTGATAAATTGCTTGCTGTCCAATATTCGATCTTCCGATCCATACACGGATCTTCGGAACAAACCGAGATCACGACCATCCTGGACCATGTGCGCCGGGCAGAATGCATATCCGACATGTCGATTTGCCTCCATCACGCGTACATATCTCTCTACGATGCAGCGATTTCGAAGACGATCATCGGGAGAGAGGATCCAAACATATGACCCACGCGCCATAGCTATGCCTTTATTGTAATTACGGATATTGCCCAAATTTTCTTCATTACGAACGTAAGATATCTTTGCTCTTGGATTGGCAGAAATTAGGGCCTGGGATACCTTCGGTGTTTCGTCCGGCGATTGGTCATCCAATATGAGGATCTCTAAATTATCATATGATTGCGCGAGTACGGATTCTACGCATTCGGTCAAAAATTTGGCAAGTCGATAGCAAGGAATTACAAAGCTCACCATCGGGGTGTCGTCCATTCTCAGCAGTCCTCGTGAAGGAATATACCGGGCGAACGCCCCTGAACCGCAAGGGACGGCGGTAATCGGCAATGGTGGTGTGTCGATGGTCACTCAGTGGGAGTCGTGCCGCAGATCCGTGACGAGATTTCCCATCCGCGCTTAGTTGATGATCGCGACCTCGATATTCATCGCCTCGATGTTCACAGCATTAACGAAAGGCGAAATGGGTTTCAGGGCTGCGGCGTCGGTCCGTCGTTGGGGGTCAAGTCGGGCGACGCCGTCCGTCTCCCACTGGCTCCTCAAAGGAGCTCTTCGGCCGTAAAAATTTCCAGGCACCGGGGACGATTACTCTTGATCCCAAGGGCGAAAGCCTCGAACAAATGAACACGGCCCAAAATAGCGGGTAACTCGTAAGCCCACAAGGGTAATCAGGAGCGATTTGAATTCCCAGCCCTTTCAAACCTTATCGACATGGTTAACAAAACCATCGCCCGGTGTCATGGTCAACAAGACTACCGCCTGGATTGAGAATGGCAGCAATCGCCTTTAACGGGAAGAAGACTTTCTGTCCAAATCCCGCTAAATGTGTGGTCGTCAAAGCTCAAAATCCTCTGGTACGCAGTTTACGATCCCGAACTGCTTATGATTCCTAACTGCCGAAGGAACTGCTGCCCATCGAAGAGAAGATCTCCCCAAACGTGATTTCGGCACGCAGGCGTTAACCTCTCGCTGCGCTATGTCGGAAATATGCCGTGGCCGCCCTTCCCAGATCCGCGGCTTTGACGGCCATCGCGACTCCGCGGTTGCCAGTCCGGGTCAAAAGCCGTCTTGCGCGAAGCGAAATCGACCGCCGGTCGCATTGTAGGGCGCGAACGTAATACTCTCTCGCGGCGCTTAGGTTCGGCAGCCTGAGACTGCGATCTCCCGCCAGAGTCCATATTCTCGCTTGAATCCGCTTTTTTCCGCCGGAGTCAGTGTCTGTTCACGTAAAGAATTTTCAAGCTCCTGCGCGGTTATACAGTAGCGGCTCCCGTCCATCTCCCAGCCCACCAAATGACGCGCATATAGCGAGACCAAGCGACGCCGACATTCCTCTATTATTTCAGTATCACGGAGCCGCCGCGCCTCCGTTTCGACCCGCCAAAGCACAATAAAGCCTTCTTTCAACGTCAGGCGACGGCGTTGGCTCATTAAGTAATTGGTCATGCTCAGTTCGTGGCGGCGATAATTCACCATCGGTTCGGCACAGTAAGCAACGTCATAATGCACCGCAAAAAGGCACCATAAAAACCAGTCCCCCGCGTATGGCAAATCCAAAGGAAAGGCGCCGTACTTTTCGTAACACACGCGCCG
This sequence comes from uncultured Alphaproteobacteria bacterium, assembly GCA_963700185.1. GTDB lineage: Bacteria > Pseudomonadota > Alphaproteobacteria > ATCC43930 > CGMCC-115725 > AP-15. The sequence goes on along the minus strand of CAVOWP010000007.1, from coordinate 621,474 downwards.
CACCATCCCCGACGCTGCAACGATGAAATTGCCCCCGAGGAGTTTGAATAGAAAAGCTTTTCCCTCAAGGACCATGTCGTGATCGGCCAGACATCCTTCCACCTCCGTTTCTATCCCGTTCTCAAGACGCATCCCGGGGCAGCAGACGTATCCGACTGTCGGGTTGTCATCTAGGATTTGGACGTAACGTTCCAGCAAGTGCGGGCTACGCAACCGGTCATCCGCGGAAATCAGCAGAACATACTTACCCGCGGCCAGAGCAATCCCTTTGTTGTAATTCCGCAGATGCCCGAGATTGCGTTCGTTGCGAAAATATCGCACGCGCGGATCAGCGAACGTCGCGGCGACTTCGGCCGTGTTGTCCGGAGAACAGTCATCCATGATCAATATTTCAAAATCCTGATATGTCTGCGACAGAATTGAGTCTACACACTCCGCAAGGAGATGTCCTAGATTATAGCAGGGAATAACGAAACTCGCGCTCGGCAACTGAGGCCACTCCATACCTGCTAAACGAAATAATACTATCGCCCAATCCGATTTCTATACAGCTAAATCGTTGGGAGCCCGCGGTTCTTTACATTCAGTACGCCGCCAACAAGCGTGATTGGTGCAAGACCGGTGCTCCAATCCTCAGCGCTTGGGCTCGAAGGAACTGCCTTTGCGCGGGCAGGCACGCCCGCGACGATTCCCTCTGGGATATCACGAGTGACGACCGCGCCGGTGCCGATCATCGCACTCTCACCAATGGTCAGCCCACGCAAAAGGGTTACACGTGAACCGATGGAGGCCCTCCGACAGACCGATGTCGGTTCCAATTTCAAATCGCGCTGCTGCTGCAACCCGCTCGCACTGCTCTCTGAATTTCGACGAATGCGCCGATCGAGGTTTCGCCGTCGATCACGCAGCCATAGAGGTTGGACGAGCTCCGGCTGGTATCCGGTACTCCTCACCGAGGCTGAGGTCGTCCTTGATCGGCATTCACCGTTCGGGTTGTTGCCAGTCGGTACCGGTCCGTTCATCACATTGATCGCCTCGCTGACTGCAGAATTGACGATCGACGTAAGATGGCAGGGAGTGGCAGGATGATGGCGAACTCCCACGCTGCCGAGCGTATATGGGACCGAAGGGGGTGTCCCGTTACGGTCAGCCCGAGCCACCAACCGACCGAACCCATAACGGCAGCGGCGAGCAACCCTAAAACCGGAGAGGTCAAAATGGTGTGATGGATTGCGATGCTAACAATCACCCCCGCGCAGCTGCAGGAAGTAACGATAGCGCTCCTCTTCACTGCCTCGATTAAATCAGCCCAGCCGAACGAGAGCCGTCTGGCAATGAAATGGATCGCGACAGCGGCTTGCAAGGGGAGGGTCAGAAACGCCGAGGCGGCCACTGCTCGCACACCAAAGAACGACGCGATGAAGATAAGGACCAAGGATGGCGGCAGTGAAATCAACGATGAGGTAAGCGTATCGCGTACTCGGCCGACCGCCACCAGCACCGGATAGGTCAAGCATGCCGCGAATAAGGAAAGGGAGGCGAGACACAGCATGCGGGTCAGCGGAACGACCTCAAGCCAGGCAGCACCAAACCAGATCCGAATGATCGGGTCGGCCATCAACGCCATGAAAGTCAGGAACGGCCACTGAGCCGCCGATAGCAACTCGACCGCCTGAAGATAAAAGCGTTTCAAATCCTTACTGGCTCCTGCCTGAGCCGAAATGGCAGGCATGATCACGGGGCTCAAAACCCCGAGGAACATCCTGTCGAATAACTGCGTCGCGCCCGCGGCACGGCCGTAAAGGCCGACGGCAGGGAAGTCGAGGACACGACCAAGAAATCAGCTGCGGCCACAAGTCATGGATAACATTGATGATAACCACGGCGCTCGAAAAGGACCCGAAGCCAATGATGTCCCGCCAGCCCTTCAAGCTCGGCCGGAAGATCCGCACGTCACGCCGACAGCTCAGCAACAGCACGACAGCAGCGGCCTGTCCAATTAGCGAACCGATCAACAGACCGACGAAGCTCCAACCCAGAACCGCGAGCGCGATACAAGAGGCCGCCGAAATGAAAGCTGCGGCCAAATTACAGCGCGCGAGAACGTTGAAGGCCATTTCGCGGCGGAATAGCGCAGATATGATAGCCGCAAAGGGCATCAAGACGAAACCGGCAGCGAAGATCGCGATCCCGGTTTTCAGCCCTTCTTCCGAGTAGAAAGACGCTACGGCGCTGCGGAAACCGAAGAGTACGGCGCCAAGCAAGGCCGACATGCAAAACGTTATAGTGAAAGCGGTTCTGATGTCTTGCTCCGATAGCGTCGGCTTCCGAATCAGGTAAGTGGCCCCCCCGAATTCCTGTGACCATGCTGTTGCCACAGCAGTAAGCGCGATGACAGCTGCGCATAGACCGAACTCCGCGGGCGTGAGAAGCCGGGAGAGAACCGCGCTCGACAATAAGAAAACAAGAGCGCTCCCATACTTTTCGACGCCAGAGAAGAAAATGGATCGGTGCAGCTGCGGACGCGACACGTGGCGGGCATTGTCGGCGGAGATGCTACGGGTCATGATCCTATCTGTATGCCCAGATCGATCGGGGTCCCCCGCCGAAATAGATCGAGACGTCGCTTCCAGGATTTCAGCAACGTGAAGCCCTGTCAAGCCGCAAGAAATCGGAGTTGTTCCCCGACGAAGCAAATGACAAAGTGTGAGATGGACCCCGGTTGTGAGATAGCCGGAGCCGCTTTTTTAAGGTGTAGCTCCGCCGGTTTTCGATGTCGGCCCGATTATTATCGATGCAGTGGCTGGTGGAACGGGTCTGCTTTTCTAAGCATCAATGTGAACTCGCATTGTTGACTGTACTGCCAGTAGGTTTTTGGGCGTAGCCTAGCGTTTTCCCGCTTCCGAGCTCGCTTGGGAAGCTGGGGAAGCGCAGCCGGTCGGCAACGCCGATCGTCCACATATCAACAGGAGTTCCTGGTAAATTCGCCGCGGCGTGCGCATCGCGGGGCAAGGCTATCCTTCATCAAGCCGCGATGTAGGTGCGGTCGCCCTAATTCTTGTTGTGAACGCGCCGTGGGCGCCACCGTGCCCCCGCGATTTGGAGCTCATTGGATTGGCTGTTTGGACCGACCGCGCGATCGTGAAGAGCAGGCATGAATTGAGGAGAGGAAAGAGGTCGGCTCGGATATATTCGCTAATTAGCAAAATCAACCCAGTGGAACGGTAAAGGGGGCACGCTGAACAGAAGATTATTGCTGCCAGACAGGCTTTTGCCGCCCTCGCGACAGTGCGTAACCACATTTCAGAGGACGGCGCACTACCGCCGAGCGGATCTCGCTTCCTACGCGCGAGACTTAGAACCTAGGGGGGGCTTGGCAGGGCGGCTGGAGAGGTTCCGTATCGTGGAACCGCCGGTAATCGACGGCCAAGCGACCCTCCTTGGTCTGGGTGAAGACGTGGACAAAACGGCGGCTCCACAACACCTCGTCCCAGGATGTGGGGCACGGTCCGGATCAGCTGCCGCGGCGGCTACCCCGTTCTTCACTTGTTGCTCCTCTGCTCTTCCAGCCCCGATCGGTACCTGGATTCTAATGGCGGTCGTCGGCGCGATAGTCGACGAGGAAGGCCAGGCGGTTGCCTGCGGGTCACCTCTTGCTCGGCCTCGGCTGCTCGATGACCCAGTTGGCCCCGCACACCATGAAGTTGAGGTCAGCCCCGGTCGGGCAAATCCTCGGCGGCAAGGCGGCGGAGCGCAGCCCCATCGCCGCCGTAGCGCAGCCAGTCGCCAAGATGCTCGATGCCGAGCCGGCGGTAGAAGCCGCGCGCCGGGTTCCAGTCAAGCACCTGAAAATCGATCCGCTCCCAGCCGCGCTCGACGGCGATGGCCGCAAGCCGGGTCATCAGCCGCCGTCCGATCCCCTTTCCGCGCGCCGCTTGGGTGACAAAAAGATCTTCGAGATACACCCCGGGTCGGCCGAGCCAAGTCGAGAACCTAGGGTGGAACAAGGCAAAACCCGCGGGCTTGCCATCGAGAAAGGCGAGCAGCGCCTCGAAGTGCTGCTCGGGACCGAAGCCGTAACGGCGCAGATCTTCTTCGCTGGCAACGACGGCGTTGGGCGCCCGTTCGTAAGCGGCCAGGTCGCGGATCAGCCGCAGCAATAGACCGGCGTCATCAGGAGTAGCGAAGCGGATCCTGATATCGTTCAGTGTTCCCGACATAGCCGAAACAGTTGCGCCAAGTGGGTCTAGAGGCTCAAATGTAGCCCGTTGTGGGGTTGAACTGAATTCCATCTGTTAGCACACCCGCCTTTGGCACAAAGTTCACTTCTAGCCTGATACCGTCTGGGTCCTCGAACAGCACGTAGTAGTAGCCCGGCGCCCAAGCGCCTTCCTGCGGTCCTCGAATAATCGTCGCGTCGATCTCCTTGAGCAGGGCAGCGCATCGATCCACGTCCTCTCGCGAACGGGCACGCAGGCAGAGGTGGTGAAGGCCCACTCGTTGCTGCACGAAACGTTCGCCAGCCAGCGCAGGGTCGCACGGTTCAATGCCGATCGCGGTTCGAGCGCCGACGCAGTAGAATAACTTGTCTCCATCGAACACCGGTTTCATCCCGAATTCGGGCAAGAGCTTGCGGTAGAACTCGCGGGCGACTTCGAAGCGGCTCACCGTCAGGATCACGTGCGCCATCCCGTTGATTTCGATCGTCATCGGTCGTGCCTCATTCGGCTAGCGGCTCACAGGCATGAAAGATCCTCTTACGCCCGCCTCAGGCTCGCGAGGGTGGCTTCGGCGGCGGTGAGGCCGGTCAGATAGGCGCCGTGCGCGGTCGAGAAAAAGTTGGGCGAGGTTGCCTCGCCGGCGAAGAACAGGCGGTTGTGGACTGGTGCGGCGAGCACGGCGCGATCCTCGGCGCGGCCCGGCAGCGCATAGGAGTAGGACCCGCGTGCCCAGGGGTCTTGCTGCCAGGCGGTCGACGCGAGCGGCGCGATCTTCCGGCGGATGTCGTTGCCGAAGAGGCGCGCGAGCTCGCCGACGGCGAAGGAGAACATCGCCCCCTGCCCTTCCCGCTCGAGCGCCGCCGCGAACCGCCCGCCGAAAAAGGTGTAGATCGCCGGCCGATCGAGGGGCCGCACCTGGTAGGTCATCGTTTCGCGCGAATTCGTCGAGCCGACGAGAAACATGTCCGGCTCGATCCCGGGAAGCGAGCCTGTCAGCGAGATGAAGAGCTTGTCGTCGACCCCGAGCGGCAAACCGGCCGCCGCGGTGAGCTTGTCGGAGAGGGACGGGTCGAAGCTCAGCACTTCGGCGGCGAGGATCGAGGTCGGCACGGTGACGATAACCCGCCGCGCCGTGACTGTGCCGCGCGTGGTTTCGAGTCCGATCGCCCGGCCGCCATGGTCGATCCGCGAGACCGCAGTGTCGAGCGCCACCGGGAGGCCTTCCGCGAGTCTCTCGAAAAGTCGCCCATAACCCTCGCGCAGCCGCCAGTTGGTCCCGCTGTCCTCGTAACGGACGTAGTCCTTGACCGAGACGCGGTCGAGCTCGGCGCCGTTCCCCCAGGTGCTCGTAGCGTCGAGCAGCTCGTCCCAACGCCCGCCCGGCGGCACCAGGCTCGCCAAGGGCTGGTCGAGCGGCTCGGCTGCGGCTCTCCGGCGCGCCCGGGCTTGCGCTTCACGCGTCGCGAGCCAATCGGCTTCGGCCTCGACCGTCTCGCCGCTGCGGCGCAGCCGGGTCGTCCATTCCGGCGGCCGGTGGTGGATCGAGAAGCCGAGCGCCCGGGCGATCGGCGACAATGGGTTGCGGTCGGCCGAATGCAGCCATTCGGCGCCGCGGTCAAGCGGAAACCCGGCCGGCTCGATCGTGTGCACGCGGCCGCCGACCCGGTCGCGCGCTTCGAGCACGAGGACCGAGACCGAGCCTTCGACCAGCCGCCGCGCCGCGCCGATCCCGGCGGCGCCGGCGCCGATCACTGCGACATCGACCTCCGATGGGAACCGCGCCATCGCTCAGCGGCGCGCCGAGCGGATCTCGGGGGCGGCCGCGGCAATCTCGCTGACCAGCTTGTTGGTCATAGCGTCGGCGAAGGAATGAAAATCCTCGACGACCCTGAGAAAAGCGCCCGGACCGCCGATGACGTTCTGCCGATACCATTCGGGCAGGCCGCCCGGCGGCTGGGTGTGAAACGCATAGCCCGGGTTCGGCTTGTCGTTGACGATAGCGAGCCCGTTGATCGTCACCCCCTGCCCCACCGCCTGGTCGCGCGCATCGGTGACCGAGCGGCCGGAGTTGTTGGTGCCGTCTCCGGAAATATCGATGATGTGCCGAGTGGCGCGCGGCTGCGCGGCCGCAAAGCGCTCCATCGCGAAGTCGATGGCGCCGCTGATCGAGGTGCGCCCGATGAAGGAGCGCGGCGCGGCGAGGATCGCCGCCGCGAGCCCGCCGGCATCCTCCTCGTCGCGGATCACCGTCCAGTCGGCGACGACATTCTGCTCTCCGGCCCCGGACCATTCGACAAAGCAGATCACGATCGTGCCGGTAGTCCCGCCCCGGATCGCTGCGAGCACGCGCGGGTCGGTCAATGCCGCAGAGTAACCCTTGCGCTGCAGCGCGAACTCGCTTTCATCGATGCTGCGCGACACATCGGCGGCGAGCACGAGCAGCAGATCGGTGGACTGCGCGCGCACTCCTCCGCCGAAGCCCAGTAGAGCCAGGAAGACCGCAGCCGAGACAGCAGACCGCATCAGAAGAACCCTCGTGACCGGAGGGCGAGGATAAGCCGACCGGCAACGCCGCGGAAGGGTGTCGCCGGAGCCGCAGCAGAACCCCACATCTACTGGCGGAGATTGCCGATGATGCATATCGCTCAGACCCGCCTCTCGATCGCCACTGCGCCCCGCGAGATCAAGGAGATCACCGCCGAGATCGCGGGGTGGACCGAGCGCCAACGCATCACGGTCGGCCTGCTGACCCTTTACATCCCGCACACTTCGGCTTCGCTGCTGATCCAGGAGAATGCATCGCCGGACGTTCGGCGCGACCTCGATGCTTTTCTGCGCCGCCTCGTGCCCGAGGATGTCGCGCTCTACCGCCACAACGACGAAGGGCCCGACGACATGCCGGCCCACATCAAGAGCGCGCTGACCCAAACCCAGCTGAGCATTCCGGTAACCGACGGGCGCCTACGGCTCGGCACCTGGCAGGGGATCTTCCTGCTCGAGCACCGCGCCTCGCCATACCGCCGCGCGTTGGTTCTGACCTTGATCGGCGAGAAGGCCGCCTAGCTCTGCATTGCCTGAGTCACTGCGCCGCCGGTGGCGGTGCGGCCGCCGTCGATGACGTATTGCGCGCCGGTGATCGCGGAAGCCAGGTCGGAGCAGAGGAACAGGACGGTGTTGGCGATTTCCTCCGGGTTGACGTAGCGGCCTATCGGGATGGCGGATTGGTAGCGCCGGCTGACGCTGCCCGGATCGGAGGGGTTCAGCTGGGCTTCCAGCGAATGGATCATCCGGGTGTCGACCGGGCCTGGGCAGACCGCGTTGACGCGGATGCCTTGGCGGGCGACCTCGCCGGCGGCGGTCTTGGTGAGGCCGATCACCGCGTGCTTCGAGGCAACGTAGGCGGGCATGCCGGGGGTCGCCACCAGTCCCGCGACCGAGGCCGTGTTGACGATCGCCCCCCTCTTCTGTTGCAGCATGACCGGCAGCACGTGGCGCAGGCCGAGGAAGACGCCCTTGACGTTGACCCCGATGACCGCGTCGAACATGTCTTCGTCATATTCGGCGGTATGCGCCCACTTGCCTTCGATGCCGGCATTATTGAAGAAGCAGTCGATCGATCCGTAAGAGTCGAGCGCCGTCTTCACATAGCCCCGCACTTCGGCCGATTTCGTGACATCAGCGGTGATGAAACGTGCCTCGCCACCCTGCTGCCGGATGACCCCGGCGGTCGCCTCCCCGGCGGCGGCATCGCGGTCGACGAGGACGATTTTGGCGCCGCCCTTCGCAAAACCGAGCGCAGTGGCGCGGCCAATGCCGTTGGCCCCGCCGGTGATCAGCGCGACTTTCCCGCTAAAATCCAGATCCATGGCGTCCCTCCCTTGATGGTCAATTCTTGCGGCCGATCTGCCGGGTCCATTTCTCGAGGTTGACGAGCATGTCGCGGATGAACCCGCGTGCCGCGTCGTCGGTCAAGCGGCCCGTGGCGTCGAACTTGGTCTGCGCCTGGCCGATCTGCACCTCGGGCTTGTTCAACGGGTGCATGTCGAGAAAGACGCAGCTGCGGCGCAGATCGTATTGGGCGCGCGCCGAGCCCGCCATCCCGGCGGCGGCGCCCATGATCGCCACCGGCTTGCCGGCAAAGGGCTGGTCGGGCGGGCGCGAGGCCCAGTCGATCGCGTTCTTCAAGACGCCCGACATCGAGTAGTTGTATTCGGGTGTGACGAAGAGCAGTGCGTCGGCCGCGGCGATCTGGGCTCTGAGCTTTTCGACCGGCGGCGGGAACCCGAGGGCGCGAACGTCTTCGTTGTAGAGTGGGATCGAGCCGATATCGGCGGTCTCGATAGTCATGCCCGGCGGCTTCTCCTCGACCGCGGCGCGCAACGCCGCTTTGTTGTACGAGCCTTGGCGCAAACTGCCGCAAATCGCCAGAACGGTGATCCCTTTTGCCTCGCTCATATGCCCTCTCCGATCATCTCTACTGGCCCCGAACCGGCTTGTGCCGCGCTCCCGATGGATTTAAACACGTGATAGACGGCAAACCCCATTGGGGCTGTTAGGGAGGAAGCATCATGGCGCGGATCGACCGGCGTAGCCTACTGAAACTTTCCGGCGCCGGCGTGATCGCGGCGAGCGCCGGCGGGATCGCCGGGATCCTCGCTTCCGGGCGCGCGCCCGCCTATGCGCAGGCGACCGCGGTGCATTGGCTGCGGTGGTCCGATTTCGTGCCGGCCTCCGACCAGCTGCTCCGGCAGACGATCGCGCCCGAATGCGAAAAGGCGCTCGGCATCAAGCTCAACCTCGAGATGGTCAACGCCAACGACATTCAGGCACGCATCACTTCGGCAATCCAATCGGGTTCGGGGCCGGACATTGTCCTGGGACTCAACAACTGGCCGCAGCTCTACACCGACAGCCTCGCCGATGTCAGCGATGTGGCCGACGACCTCGGCAAGGCGCAGGGCGGCTATTACGACATCTCGAAGGCGGTCGCGACCGCCGGAAACAAATGGATCGGCGTCCCTTGGTGCATCGGCGGCGGGCTCGTCGCCTACCGCAAGTCGTGGTTCGAGGAGATCGGTCTCGACAAGTTCCCGGATACCTGGGAGGCGCTGCGCGACGCCGGCAAGAAACTCAAGGCCAAAGGGCGTCCGATAGGCCAGACGCTCGGCCACACCTTCGGCGACGCGCCTGGCTTCTGGTACCCGTATTTGTGGTCGTGGGGCGGGAAAGAGGTCGAAGCCGACGGCAAGACCGTCGCGCTCAACAGCAAACAGACCGTCAGACTCGGTCAAGTTCGCTGTGGGGTTTTGGAAGGACGCCTGCGACGAGGGCGGTCTCGCCTGGGACGATTCGAGCAACAACCGCGCGTTCCTATCGGGCAGCATCAGCGCCACGAACAACGGCGCCTCGATTTATCTCGAGGCCAAGAAGAAGCCGGACACCTATCAGACCGAGAAGGGGACGCCGATGTTCAAGGACATCCTTCACGCGCCTCTTCCCAAGGGCGCCGGCGGTCAGTTCAACCTCCCCGGCCCGTTCACCGACATGCTGATGGGCTATTCGAAGAACCAGAAACCGGCCAAGGATTTCCTGCGCTGGGTTTCGTCGAAGCCGATCTTCGAGCAATGGTTCACCTCGCAGCAGGGCTATACCGACGGGGCCACCCTGGTGTGGGAAGAGGACAAAGTATGGACCGTCGACCCGGTGCTGCTGCCGTTCCGCGACCTGCCGCGCAAAGGCAGGTTGATGGGCTATGCCGGTCCGCCGAGCCGCGCCTCGGCCGAGGCGCAGACGAAGTACATCATCGTCGACATGTACGCCAAAGCCGTGCAGGGCACGCCAGCCGAGGATGCGGTCAAGTGGAGCGCATGAGGAGCTGGTCAAGATCTACGCCTGACCCCGGAGAACTTCGAGATGACCTTCACCTATGCAGCCGTCCGACCTTATGCGGGTACACCCAGACGCGGCCCGCTGACCCGGCTTCTCGAGGACGAACGCTGGCTGGCGGCCACGTTGCTGTTGCCGACCGTCGTGCTGTTGGGGCTGTTTATCGCCTACCCCTTCGTCAAGGGTGTCGAGTTGTCAGTCACCGACGCCAAGGTGGGGATCCCGGGGCATTTTGTCGGGCTGCAGAATTTCGCGAATGTGTGGAATGACGGCATCTTCCGCGTCGCCGTCTGGAACACCTGCCTCTACACGGTCGTCACGACAATCTTCAAACTCGCGCTCGGTTTGTGGCTGGCCCTGCTGCTGAACAACAATTTCAAGGGCAAAGCCTTCACCCGCGCCTTCATACTCTTGCCGTTCATCATCCCGACCGTGCTGTCGACCCTCGCCTGGAAGTGGATGTTCGACCCCACCTTCAGCGTCATCAATTACCTGTTGTTCCACGCTCGGGATCATCCACAGCCGGATCAACTGGCTCGGCGACCCGAACCTGGCATTGATCTCGGTGATCATCGTCAATGTCTGGCGCGGCGTGCCGTTCTACGCGATCAGCCTGCTCGCCGGATTGCAGACGATCAGCCCCGAATTGCACGAAGCCGCGGCCATTGACGGGGCCCGCGCCTGGCAGCGTTTCCGGCACGTCACCTGGCCGTTGCTGTTGCCGGTGACCCTGGTCATCGTACTGTTCTCGGTCATCCAGACCTTCGCCGACTTCCAGCTGGTCTATGTGCTGACCGGCGGCGGACCGGCCAACGCGACGCAGCTCTTTGCCACCTATGCCTACCAGATCGGCATCGGCACGGGCCTGTTGAGCCAGGGCGCGACGATCTCGCTCGCCGTCTTCCCGGTGCTGCTGCTCGTCGTCATCGTCCAGTTGCTCTACATCCGCCGGGTGGAGACTCATTAAGCGATGCCCGGTCTCTCGTCGGCTCCCCAGATCCCCACGGGGGGCTCTCGCGGTCATTCAAGTCGAGCACGGAACAATGATCGAGGGGGCGATTTGGCGACGGTGGGTATTCTTTTATTTCCCGCTGACCGCCTTCATCGTCGGGCTGCTGTTTCCGTTCTATTGGATGCTGGTCACGACGGTCCGACCGGACAGTGAGCTGTACCGGCCGTGGAACGCGCCCAACTACACCCCTTTCTGGACATTGCATCCGACCCTGGAGCACGTCAGGGATTTGCTGACAGAGACTTCTGTTCGGCACATGGATGCTGAACACGATGATCATCTCGCTCGCCGCCACGGCAATCTCGCTGTTCTGCGGGTTGCTGGCGGGCTACGCGCTGTCGCGGTTGAAGTTTCCGTTTGCCGGCAGTTTGGGCACGATGATCTTCATCACCTATCTGGTGCCGCAGACGCTATTGTTTATTCCGCTCGCCGACATCATCCGCAATTTCAAGCTCGGCGATTCCCCATGGGCATTGATCCTGACCTACCCGACCTTTTTGATCCCGTTCTGCACTTGGCTGATGATGGGCTATTTCAAATCCATCCCCAAGGAGCTAGAGGAATGCGCCCGCATCGACGGCGCGACGCGCTGGAGGGCGATGGTCTACATCATCTTCCCGATCGCCGTGCCGGGGATCCTGTCGGCCGGAATCTTTGCCTTCACCCTGTCCTGGAACGAGTTCATCTACGCCCTCGTCTTCCTGTCCTCGCCGGACGAGAAGACCGTGCCGGTCGGCGTCACCTCCGAGCTGGTCCGCGGCGACGTCTTCTATTGGGGTGAATTGATGGCCGGGGCGTTGTTGGGCTCGATCCCGGTCGCGTTCGTCTATTCCTTCTTTGTCGAGCACTACGTCGCCAGCCTGACCGGCTCAGTCAAGGGATAAGTGAAAAGTAATGGCTCAGGTCGTCATCCGCAGCTTGAACAAAAAGTTCGATGAGGTTCATGCCGTCAAGGACGTGAACCTCGATATTCGCGACAAGGAATTCATGGTCTTTGTCGGTCCTTCCGGCTGCGGCAAGACCACGACATTAAGGATGGTGGCCGGGCTCGAATCGATTACGTCGGGGCGGATCCTGATCGACGACAAGGTGATCAACGAGCTGCCGCCGATGGATCGCGACATCGCGATGGTGTTCCAGAACTACGCGCTCTACCCGCATATGAGCGTCTACGACAACATGGCCTTCGGCTTGAAGATGCGGAAATTCGACCGCGCCGATATCGCCAAGCGCGTGCAGGAGGCGGCCGAGATCCTCGGCATTCAGCAGCTTCTACAGCGCAAGCCGCGGCAGCTTTCCGGCGGCCAGCGCCAGCGCGTCGCTCTCGGACGGGCAATCGTGCGGCACCCGCAGGTGTTCCTGTTCGACGAGCCGTTGTCCAACCTCGACGCCAAGCTGCGCGTGCAGATGCGCGTGGAACTCAAGAAATTGCACGACCGCCTCGGCACGACCGCGATTTACGTGACCCACGATCAGGTCGAGGCGATGACCCTGGGCGACCGGGTCGTCGTCATGCGAGACGGCGTCGTGCAGCAGGTCGGCGAGCCGCTCGAACTCTACAACGAGCCGGCCAACCGGTTTGTCGCCGGCTTCCTCGGCTCGCCGGCAATGAATTTTGCGACGGTCAAAGTCAATCGAGACAATGGCGCGATCTGGGCCGCCAACGCCGGCATGCAGATCAAGGCTCCGCCCGAATATGCGAACCGGCTCGGCCGATATGTGGGACAAGAAGTCACTCTAGGGATCCGGCCCGAGGATCTGCACCTGGCCTCGGCCGCCGACCCGACCGACCTCGGCTTCGACGTCGTGGTCGAGGTCGTCGAGAAGCTCGGCTCGGAGATCCTGTTGGATGTAGCGGCAGGACCGGACACGATGGTCGCTTCCGTCGAGCCGAACGTTCGCGCCAAGATTCACGATCGCTTGCGTCTCGCGCTGAACCCGCAGGGACTGCACTTCTTCGACATGCATTCCGAAGCGGCGATCTGAACCCGGCAAAATGGGAGGGCAGGCGCATGCAGAAGAAAATTGAATGGTTGTGGATCGTGGGATTTTGCGGCGTGCTTGCTGCCGCGAATGCGCAAACGCAAGCGCCTTCGACGGCTGGAGCGGAGTTTGACGGTACATATCGGCTTGTTTCCTCGGCGCCTTAACGCAACCTACACGACAGAAACGGGCAGACGGGTCCATGTCCGAACCGGAGAGCGGGTCCGCTCCACATCGTGAACGGTCGGGCACGGTACACCAACGCCTCCGGCTACCAGATCAGAGGAACGGTCGGCCCGCAAGGCGAGTTGATGATGGGCTTGATCGCACCGTCCAATAGCAGCAACGCCGGCTCCCAGCCACTCAATTTAAACGTCACGGGCCAGATCGACAGTACCGGCACAGCACGGGTACGCCAGAGCGGTCATTCTTGCAGCTATGATTTCGTCTGGCAAAAAGCGTCCAAGTAAGGACTTTGCTAGAGAGGAAATGATGCAACACACCAGTCGCCGCCGTTTGCTACAGCTTTCCGGTGCCGGCGCGGTGGCCGCGGGGACCGGCGGTCTGGCCGGGATCCTGGCTTCGGGGCGGGCACCCGTCTTTGCGCAGGGCACGACGCTGCATTGGGTCCGGGGGTCGGATTATGTGCCGGTCTCGGACCAGACGCTCCGAACGAAGATCCTCGAGCAGTGCCAAAGGGACCTTGGTATCAAGTTTAACCTTGAAACCGTAGACGGCCTGACCATACAGGCGCGGGTCACTTCCGCGGTTTCGTCCGGCACCGGCCCCGATATCATCAGCGCGATCAACAATTGGGCGCAGCTCTACGCCGACAGCGTTGCCGACGTCAGCGACGTCGCCGAGGAAATCGGCAAGGCACAGGGCGGTTATTACGAAACCTCGAAGGCGATCGCCTATGACGGCAAAAAGTGGATTGCCGTCCCGAATACGATCGTCGGTCTGCAGATCGCCAACCGCGCCTCGTGGTGGAACGAAATCGGCTACGGGCCGGAAAAATATCCGGAAACGTGGGAGGAATGGCGCGAGGCCGGCAAAAAGCTGAAGGCCAAGGGGCATCCGATCGGCCAGACATTGGCGCACGCCTTTGGCGACGCGAATGCGTTCTGGTACCCGTATCTCTGGTCGTGGGGCGGCAAGGAGGTAGAAGCCGACGGCAAGACCGTCGTGCTGAACAGCGCCGGCACGATCGAGTCGGTCAAATTCGCCGTCGGGTTCTGGAAGGACGCCTGCGACGATGGCGCCTTTGCCTGGGACGATTCAGGCAATAACCGCGCCTTCCTCGCCGGCACGATCAGCGCCACCAACAACGGCGCCTCGATTTATCTCGAAGCCAAGAAGAAGCCGGACAGCTACAAGACCGAGGACGGCAAGCCGCTCAAGGACGACATCTTTCACACTCCGCTGCCAAAAGGGCCGGCCGGCCAGTTCAGCTGGCATGTGCCGTTTGCCGACATGGTAATGGCGTACGGCAAAAACCAGAAGGCCGCGAAGGATTTCCTGCGCTGGTTCCACAGCGAGAAGATCTACGAGCAATGGTGGGTGACGCAGCAAGGCTTCTCGGTCGGTCCCACCAAGATGTGGGAAAACCACAAGCTGTGGCAGGAAGACCCTATCATGCTGCCGTTCCGTACCGCAGCCGAGAGCGGGCATTTTGCCGGCTATGCCGGGCCGGCCAACCGCAAAGCCGCCGAGGTCATTTCGAAATACATCATTTCGGACATGTACGCCAAAGCAGTCCAGGGCATGGCCCCGGAGGAGGCCGTCAAATGGGCGCAGGGCGAGCTCGTGAAGATCTACGCTTGACCCGCTAAAGCTTAGTGTCTAAATCATAATCGGAATGGTTGTATTATATCGTAGACACATTGCGTAAGGGTCAAGCCAATCTCCTGATAAGGAGCTGTACAGAGGCGATGTAAACCCACGCTTTGGCGCTCGCGATCGAAGCCTCGAAATCCTTTGCCAGGCGGCGGTTTCGATTGAGCCAGGCGAGGGTTCGTTCGACGACCCAGCGGCGCGGCAGCAGTTGAAAGCCGGCAGCGTCAGCGGCGCGTTTGACGATCTCGATGGTCCACTTGCCGAACTTGGCGAGAGCTTCGCGCAGATTGGGGCCATTGTAGACACTATCTGCGAAGAGATGGCGTAACCAGGGGAACAACTGGTGGATGGCCTCAATGACCAGCACGGCACCATCGCGATCTTGGACATCGGCGGGGTGCACCTCGGCACCGACCAGCAGACCGCACGTATCGGTCACAATATGACGCTTGCGCCCTTTGACCTTCTTGGCCGCATCATACCCACGCGGCCCGCCGCTCTCGGTGGTCTTGGCCGATTGACTGTCGATAACCCCGGCCGACGGGCTCGGCTCGCGCCCCGCTGCTTCGCGTGCTTGCAGCAGCAACGCAAAATTGATCTTCTCAAACAGGCCGTCGTCTCGCCAATCGTAGAAATAACCTTGCACGGTCGTGAACGGGGGGAAGTCCTTCGGCATCATCCGCCACTGACAGCCAGTCCGCGCGATATACAAGATCGCATCGAGCACCGCCCGCAGCTCGGTCTCGCGCGGTCGGCCCAAACGCTTAGCCGCCGGCATATGCGGCTCAATCAGCGCCCATTCGCCATCCGTCAGATCGCTTGCGTAGCGATGTCCCTCTCGCTCATACTTCCGACGAGTGATTTCAGTCCACATCTTGTGCCTCGATGATTGCTTTGTCACAACCATCATGCCACAACCGACTGAAATCACTCAATTCATTTTCGGTCGGCCTCTTAGATGCATTCAGGTGATTCAGCCTGTAGGATGGGTTGAGCGAAAACGATACCCATCGCGTGCGGCCGTTGCGATGGGTGTGCGATGCTCAACCCCCTACGGATCCTGGACGTTGAATCATCTGATTGGGTCTGAACACTGAGAGCTAGAGCAGATTCGGATCAGGTCGCACTCCTAACTCCAATTGTCATTGCGAGCGGCAGCGAAGCAATCTTGGGCCGCTAAGCGCTCGATCGGTCGATTGCTCGTCAGGCGCAACGCGCGCCTCGCAATGACGGCACCCCCATCGCGGTTGAATGGCTAGGCAAAGTGGATGCTTTGGCCGAGCTTGCGAATGTGACAGGAGACGACGACAATGTCAGACTTGACGACACACTGCCGAACTCAAGGCTCTGCCCGAGAATATGAACGACTCTCGCGGCCCGCCTGCTGCCCATTTGCTCTTGCCAGAATTTTACAAATGACATCATATAATTGCCATATTGTCATTGTAGCCTTTACGGGCATCGGTACCAACGAGCGGGAGCGAAAATGCGATTGAAGGAGATGCCGATGCCTGATCTCGACCAGATAAAACAGGGGGAACAGGGCGCGCGGGACCAGCACGGGATGCCCGTTCACTTCGTCGCCCGCAAAACGGCGTTCACCGAGGATGCGCTTGCATAGCAACTTCCCGGGATAGGCGGCGCCGGCGCCGCTAAGAAACCGCTCAAATGTAGTTTGTGTACTTCATAGCGGCGACCAGCCGAGTTGCAGAGGTGTTCAAGAAATGGACCTGATCCTACGCAATGTGCGGCTTGCGACCCGGCCCGGCGAAGCGCCGGTCGACATCGGTGTCACGGACGGGCAAATTGTCGCGATCGAAGCGGGCCTCGCGGCGGAAGCGGAGACATACGATGCCGGCGGGCGGCTGGCCTGCGGCGGGCTGATCGAGACGCACATCCATCTCGACAAATCCCGCATCATCGACCGCGCGCTGCCCGAGACGGGGCGCAAGATAAGCCCGATGGCGCAGGTCGCGGCGTTGAAAAGCGGCTTTATCGTCGAGGATGTGCGCGCCAGGGCGGAGCGTACGCTTACCGAATGCATCCTCCACGGCGCGACGCGAATGCGCACCCAGGTGGAGGTGGACCCCGCTATCGGGTTGCGCGGATTCGAAGGGGTGCAGTCGCTGGTTGCCGATTACCGGTGGGCCATCGACATCGAAATCTGCGTTTTTCCGCAGGACGGGCTGACCAACTATCCCGGCACCGACGAGCTATTGGTCGAGGCGCTGAAACGCGGCGCCCGAGTTGTCGGCGGCGCGCCGCGCTACGACACCGACCATGCCGGCCAGATCCGGCGGATCTTTGAGCTCGCTCGCGAATTTGACGTCGACATCGACATCCACCTCGATGTCGGCGACTCGCCGGAGGGGATGGACATTGATCTCGTCTGCGAACTGACCGAGCAATACCGCCGCGGCGGCCGGGTTGCGGTCGGCCATATGGCCAAACTCTCGACGATGCCGCCGAGCGATGTCGCAGCCGTGGCGCGCCGCCTCGTCGATGCCGGGGTAGCGGTTACCGTCCTGCCGCTGACCGACCTGTTCGTCATGGGGCGGGACCAGGTCCACAATGTGCGGCGCGGCGTAGCCGACGCCAATTTTCTCGTCGAGCATGGCGTCAACTGTTCGCTGTCGACCAACAATGTGCTCAATCCGGTAACGCCTTATGGCGATTGCTCACTGATCCGCATGGCCAATCTTCATGCCAATGTCCTGCAGATCGCACAACCGGCACAGCTGCGCGAGATTTTTGCGATGCTGACGGAGCGCTCGGCACGGCTCCTCAACCTGACGGATTACGGGATCGCCGTTGGCAACCCTGCCGATATCGTCGTCCTCGATGCCGGGTCACCAGAACAGGCGGTGGCGGAGATCCGCCAGCCGCTCACGGTCTTCAAGCGCGGGCGACGGACCGTCAAGCGGGAGCCGGCGCAAATCGTCCGGCCGGTCTAGCCGATCCATGCATCTAATCTGCTCTAGTGGTCACTTCGTTGACGGCGCCGCAGGAAGGGCACTCTGTCTCGATCGAGGGGATGCGTTGCGCCGAACCGATACTCGCGGCAATGACGAACTCGCAAACGCCGCAGACATAGTCCGTGTCGCCGCTTCCGGTAAAGAGCGGCCCGGCTCCCGGCGGCGCGATCCAGGGCGGCGGTAAGATCGCGTCGCGAACAACTTTCAATTTGATCTGCGGCATTTCTGATAGATCACCAACGGCCGATAAATCATCATGACCATAGCATTTCCGTGCCGCGATGTATGCTCCAGGCGAGTTCGGCGCTAAGCTCGACGAGGAGCGAAGTCATGAACAGAATGGTCTTCGCATTCGCTGCCTTGGTGCTTGGCAGCGCGGCATCGTCCGGTGCACCGCAAGAACTGATGAGGTGCGTCGCCGGTCAGCAGGTCATCGACAAAGAAGGCAAGACCGGTGTCATCGTCGCCGACGACAGTAAACTGTGCCAAGTAAAATATGCGAGATGGTCAGATTTACCCTTGGATATTCTGGAATCTTCGTCCTACAGCGGCCTCCTGCCCAACCCGGGCTGGTGACTCCCGATGCACGAGTGCCCGACCCGACCGGCACACCGCCATCGACCACCGCCCCTCCGGCGCTGACCGTCCTCAGACCGTCTTCCAACCGCACCCTGGTCTACCGCGCCGACCGGCGCGGCCATTTCAGCCTGACAGCCACAGTCAACGGCGCGCCAACTCGCTTCGTCGTCGATACCGGCGCGAGCCTTGTCGCCCTAACTCTCGATGATGCCCGCGCCGCAGGGATCGGACGCAGCGAGCTGAGCTTCAATCAGATAACCCAGACCGCCAATGGCCGGGTGCATTTCGCTCCGGTCACGCTACGCGAGGTCAGGATCGGGCAGCTCTCGATCGAGAACGTGCCAGCCGCAGTGATCGAGAATCTCGATCAGTCGCTGCTCGGGATGAGTTTTCTTAACCGGCTGAAGAGCTTTGAGATGCGAGAAGGTGCATTGACGATCAGCTGGTAGCGTTAGCGCTCGAGAATGATGTCGACCCGGCGGTTGTAAACCGATGGATCGCTCGACCCGGTCTGGCCTATCGGCTCCTGCCGGATCATCGTCCGCGCGATGCCGTCTTCCTCGAGTTGGTCCGCGACAATCGAGCTGCGCGTCTGCGCGAGATATTTGTTGGTCTCGGGTCTGCCAGTGGCGCTCGCGCGTGCCTGGACGACAATAGCCTTTGCGCCAGAGTCCCGTGCCCGCTTTGCGGCATCGGCGATCGTCGCTTTTGCTTCATCGGACAGGTTCGCGCTGAATTCGTCAAAATACACGAGGAAACGAGGGATCTCGGCCGTCGGGGTATTCGCTGACGTCTGCGCGCTCGCTACAGTCGCGCCCATTAGTACGACGAACAGGAAAGTCAATCGGCAGAAATTTGCGATTCCACGAGTCATGGCGTCCATCGCCCCCTCACGATGAATTGCACTGTCTACTGAAAGCATTGGTGCAAATGAGCATGTCCTTTACCACGATGGACACGGCACGCACAATCCTCAGCGGCGACGTGCGGCAATTTCGTTGTCGGGTATATTTGCCTCCGCCATCCACGACAGCAGCAGGGTGTATGCCACTGCCAGCACGACTGGGCCAAGAAAGATACCGACCAGACCAAAAGCAATTAGGCCGCCGATCACCCCGGCGAGCAGCAGTAGCAACGGCAGATGGGCCCCCCTGCGGATCAGCAATGGACGGACGACGCTGTCTGTCGTGCTGAGCAGCACGCTCCAGACGACAAGGACGGTACCCCAGACCGAGTCACCGCTCCAATAGAGCCAGACCACCGCCGGTACTAGCACAGGCAAGGGTCCGAGCTGTGCGATGCACAGCATGAACATCACCGCGGTCAGCACCGCAGCGAATGGCACGCCTGCCAAGGCCAAACCAAGGCCGCCCAGCACCGATTGTCCTACCGCAGTCACGACTACACCGAGAGCGACGCTGCGGATAGCTTGACCTGCCAGGAGGACCGATTGTTCGCCCCGCTCGCCGGCGAGGCGACGACCGAAGCGGCGGACGAGGCTGGCCGCGTGCTCGCCGCCTCCATAGAGGATTACGGCGATAACCACGGTCAGTACGAACTGTACGAACAGGACCCCAAAGCCGCCCAATGCGCTGACGAACCACGCCGCGGCGCCGCCCGCGTAGGGCGCCGCCTTGGCCACAAATGGCTCGATTCCGCTCGCCGCAGCACTTGCCCAAGCCGAGGCGGCGTACGTCCCAAAGAACGGCAACCCGGCCAACCAATGCGGGGGCGGCGGCAGCTGAAAGGATGCCAAAGAGGCCGCCCAGCCGGCAATGCGGTCAAAATGCTGCGTGATCGTTGTAATCGCTAGCCAGAACGGCAACACAAAGATCACCAGCAATGCGATGGTCATCACCGCAACTGCCAGCCCACGCTTGTGCCAGAGCCGCAGCTGGACCTGCAGCATGATGGGCCATGTGGCAACGACCAGCGTCGTCGCCCAGATGATTGCCGGCAGAAACGGCCACAATATCCAGAACGAGGCGGCTATCAGGCCGCCGACGAAGAGGACCGCAAGTGTGGTACGGGTAAGCTCGGAATGTGCTTGCATGCCGCGGTCGGCTCGGCGTCACCTCGGGCGCGGTCGGGTCAGGCGCGCTCCATCAGCTGCAGTCGATGCCCGTCAGGGTCGCGGAAGCAAATGCACCGATCCTGGGCGGAACGGTCGCTCACCGGGGCCCACCGCTGCTCCAATTCGGCTTTCGGACTCTCGTAGGCCCCTGCTGCCAAGTTGAACGCCAGATGATTGAGATCTTGTTCAGCGGTCAAAGGCGCAGTGCCGGGCTTCTTGAAGAGGGCGCGCCCCTGTTGTCCGGCATGCAAGAAGACTTGCCCGTCGTCTTCCCCATATACGGTCATCCCGAATATTTCGGTGTAAAACTTCATCGAGCGCTCCACATCATTGACGTGGAGCACAATGAGGTCCACCCCGCTCGCCTCGATCATTTGTCGCCCTTGGGTTGTTGTCCCTAGAGTGCGGTGCGGCATATCGGTCACGGCGAACCGGCCCAGCCGGCCCATTGTCTTTCGGCGGCCTCCGCAATGCCGATCAAAGCGGCTGCAGATAACCAATTGCCGTTGAGATGAGAAGCGGAAGCTCGCAAATGAAGTTGCCAGATCACTCCGATGCCCTGACGTGCGAGCAGCCGCCTCGCGATGGTTTCAACCATTGTCGGCTGTTTCATTCGGCGGCCCACCTTCTGATGCGCTTTCTTTGGACCAGATGGTGCCCCGAGTCGGATTTGAACCAACGACCTACCGCTTACGAAGCGGGTGCTCTACCGCTGAGCTACCGGGGCAGCGACCGGTAGGCGACCGCGCGCCTACCGGGACGAGCTTTTAGCCTCTAATCCCGCCGTCGCCAAGCCGATTCGCGACCATCTGAGCTGCTCGCCGAGTGCTCGGCTGGCAACGCCGGTTCTTCGGCACTCGGCGGTTTTGCCAAAATCGGGAGAGTGCTGCCGGCGGCCGCCCAGGCGGGTGTCCGCCATGCCAGCGCGTCGAAACTGCCGCAATGCGGACAGGCCGATCGCCATTCGAGACTTTCTCCGCCACAGGCCGCGCAGACATAGCGTGGGTCGGGCATCGCGGTAACGGCGCGGTCGAGCCATTCCCGCGACGCCGGACCAGCACCGTGTTCCGCTTCCTCGAGCCGCGCCATCATCAGGCATAGACGTGGCGTCGGGCCCGCTAGGATGAGGTCCTTGTCAGGGTCGGGCGTCAAGGGAAACGGAGTGGTGTTTGGCAATCTGGCGATAAAGGGCGGTGCTGGCGCGCTCAGTGCCCGATCGAGGTGGCGGCGCGCCTCGCCCCATAGTTGCGCATCGAGCGCCGCCTCTGCTAGAGCGAGATAAGTTTCCCGCGCATCGGGATGCTGCGCCGCGAGCCGCTCGAAGCCCTTCAACCTGTCGAGAGGTGGCGCGCCGTGGTGGATCATGACGTAAACCTGCGCAAGATCCGGATGGGGAATCGTCCGCCATGCGCTCTCGATGGCCTTTGCCGCAGGCCCAGTACGACGATCCTCAAGCAGCACTCGGGCGTGATGGACTGCCGGAGCGGCAAGGTCCGGGGTCAGCGCCTGGGCCTGGGCCGCCAGATTTCGCCCGCGGGCCCGGTCGCCGCCGGCCAGCGCGGCAAGGCTGAGCTCGTAACGGATCACGCCGCGGTGATGCCGGGCGCGCTCGCGCGGAATTATCCGGCGCTTAACCGCTTGCGCCAGCGTCTCAAGCGCCGCGTCCCATCGCCCTTCGCGTGCTTCCAGCTCGAACAGGCCCTCGACCACCCAGGTGGTATCCGGACGCAAGGTGGCGGCGCGCTCGGTCAGGCGCAGCGCCGTTCCTCGGTCGCCGGCGCGCAGTGCTTGGTTGAGGAGGCCGCGAAGTCCGAGAAATTCCATCTCGGGGCGGTCGAGCATAGCCGTAAAGAACCTTTTGGCCGCCGTCTCGTCGCCCCCGAGCTGAGCCGCCTGGGCCGACAGGAGCAAGGTCAATGGCGGGTCGGCGAGCAGCGCATCGGCCCGGCAAGCGCAACGTTGCGCCTCCTGAGGATCACCCGCCGCAACCGCAACCATGCCCCGGGTCAGCGCACGATAGCCGGCGCGCCGGCGGCGCTCACGCCGGTGCCGCAGAAATGCGCGCGGGCTGTCGAGGATCAGAGAGACGAGCCAAAAGAGCAGAGCAATCGCCAAGCCGGCGAGCACTGCGGCGGCGGCGAGCACACCAATCGAGGTCTCCACTTGCCAGCCCTGCCACATGATCTCGACCTGCCCGGGGTGATCGGCGAAAAAAATTGCCGCAGTGATCAACCCCGCGAAGACGAGAAACCCGAGAAGGCCGCGGATCACGACCGTGTTCTCGCCTTCTCCGGTTCCTCTGGAACCTTGGCCGGGGCGGCCCCCGGAGGGGCCGGGGGGCTGCCCAGGCGCTCCGTCAGCAGCTCCTGAACATGGTCGAGCGTTGTCTCCGCCGTGAGCCGTTCGCGCGCCATGAGCAGCCAATGGCGCGCCGCCTCGGCGTCCGCCCCGGCCAGCGACTCGATTGCCGCCACCGCGCCGGCCAGATCACCGCGGGCGAGCGCGGCCGGGGCGGTGCTGACCGGCCCGTCGGACACCCCGCGGGGCCCAGCGTGCGATGGACCATCAATGCGGCGGATCGTCACCAGGCCGCGTAGCCGGGCGAGGGTCTGATCGCGCCAATCGGATTTGACCGGAGGTTCGCTCGCCGCCGCAATTCGGCCGGCCAGCTCGGCCAAGCCTTTCACGAGAACGGCGCGGCTCGCCACCCCGTTTCGAGCGGGTTCGGCGAGCGGCTGGGCAGCAGCGGCGAGGTCGGAACCCGGGGCAAGCCTCATGAACGCATCGAACTCGGCCGGGAACGGCCGCGCCTGCTCGACCGCCTCGCGCATTTGTCCCAGCAGCAGCGCCAACGTCCCGTCGGCGCGAAGCTCGGGCTTGTTCTGCGACTGTGCTTCGCGCTCGACCACCGTCACTCGGTCCGCGAGGTCGCCCTCGGCTTTGCCGAGGCGCAAGAGCTCTCGCTGCACATCTTTGGAAGCGGCAGTTTCGCTCGCCGTCCGCGAGGCGGATTGGGTTTCGAGGGCAGCGAGCCGTTGCTCGAGTTGCTGCATTCCGGCCCGAATCGGACCGAGGTCGGGTTTGCCCGCAGCCTCGAGTTGATCGACGCGCCCCCCCAGCGCGCTCAGAGTCGAATTGATCGCATCGGTGTCGGGGGTCGGGGCCGGCGGACGCTTCTCGATAGCGGCCAGTCGCGAGTCGAACTGGTCGACACGGCGCGATAATGCGCTCACCGCCGATTGGGCGGCGTCAATTCGCGTGTTGGGTGCAACAGGACGCGCTTCGACCGCCGCCACCCGGCTAGCGAGCGCCGCGTATTCGTCACGGTTCTCGCCCCAAGGCAAGAGCGGCTCGATTTGAGGCGCCCAATAAGGCGACAGGGCCACTCCAGCGAGGATCAGGATCAGCAAACCCGCCATCCACAGTGCCGCTCGAGCCGATCGCCGAGGAGATTTATCGGGTGGGCTCGCCGGTTCGACCGCCGGCGTCGAACCCGGCTCCACAGGCACCGCGCCGCCTTCTGCTGGGGCCTGTTCGCTCTCCCGTTCTGACATTGTGCCGCTATTCCTGGTCAATCTCGCGCCGTCGACCGAGCCCTTGGTCGAGCGCATCGAGTAGGGCCGGTTGGTTGGGTCGCTCGGCTATGCGCCGATCATGCCACGGCAGCCCGGTGAGGGCAGCATCGGCGGCACCGCTGATCGACACTGCGGTGACCCTCGCGCAGCACTCGTCGACACCGGCGACACCGGCGAGCCTAGCAAAAATCGCCGCGGTCCGCGGAGAGAAAAACAGCGCAAAGGCGATTGCACCGGCGCGCAAGCCGTCGACTGCCGCCGGGCTCAGCGCAGGAGCAGCGCGAGCCTCGTAGAGGACGCGCCTCTCGACGGTAAAGCCCTGCGCCCGCAACAAGCCGGCAAGATCGCCGGCGACAACATTTCCGGCTACATGAAGCAGTGGCCCGTCTCGCGGGTGCAGCCTCGCTCCCGCCAAGCGGGCGAGATCGCCGACATCGCCCCCGGCGCTCTCGAGAGAACCGAAACCTTCGGCGCGAGCGCGCGCCGCCGTCGCGTCACCAACCGCCAACAACAGCACACCGCGTTCGCCGCTGGCCCGCGCCAGGGCTCGCACGCCATTGGCGCTGGTGCACAAGATGGCTTGCACCCCGTCCAGGCCGAGCGCCTCCGGCAATTGGTAATGCACCGCCATCAGGGGTTCGACAAGCGGCTCGATGCCCCGGATTGCCAAGGCCGCGGTCAAGCTCTCCGAATCTTCGCGAGGCCGTGTGACCAATGCGCGCAAATCCCGCTCCTCCATCCAATCCCCGCCGACCCTCGGTAATATCCGCGCGCGACCAACTGATCCATAATGACGCTCCGGATACTTGGGATCATAACCGGAATGCTGGAGAGGGTGCCGAGCGCAGCGAGGCAGGTACGGGTACTTCTCGCGATTGGGGTCTTGTTGCTCGCGTCGGCCCACGCGCTGGCCCAGGACGCGGATCAACGCATGACCGTGCTCCACCTCAGCCAGACGGCAGAGCGCTCGGTAGTTCGCGATCTCTTGCGGATCGAGCTCAGGGTTGAGGAGGCCGGGGCGGATGCCCGCTCGGTCCAGGCGGCGATCAATCGACGGATGGCCGCGGCGCTCGATCGCGTGCGGCAGGTGCAGGGGGTGCGGGTCGAGACCGGTTCCTACAATGTCGGCGAGGAGCACCCGCAGAACGGCCCAACCCGCTGGCGTGGCAGCCAGTCGGTGATTTTGACCGGGAAAGACTCGGATTCGATGCTGAAGCTGGCCGGCGCGCTCCAATCCGATGGTCTGTCGACCTCGTCCCTTACCTACGAGGTCGCGCCCGAGACGGTGCGCGGCGCCGAGGAGGATCTGACCGCCGAGGCCGTTGCCGAGCTCGACCATCGTGCCGCATCGATCGCGGACCGCATGCACCTGGCCGTCGTTCGGTTCCGTGATCTGCGCGTCGGCAATGCCGAAACCGGCGGCAGGCCGACTCCGCGTTTTGGCACGATGGCAATGGCGGCGGCGCCTGTTGCGGAGCCCGGCGAAGCGATGGTCCGGGTGACGATCGAGGCCGAGCTGCTCCTTGCCCCGTCCCGGCCGTAAGAGAGAGCTCGCGTGAGGCTTCCGGTTCCGCCGCTGCTGGTCATATCGGACCGCCGCCAGGCATGCCGACCCCTCGAAGAGGTCGCCGAGGCGATATTTGCCGGCGGATGCCGGTGGCTCAGCCTGCGTGAGAAGGATCTGCCAGCGACGGAACGCCGCGCCTTGCTCAGCGCCCTGGTGGGGCTCGGCCGCCGCTGGGGAGCAACCGTGACCATTCATGAGGACGTCGGTGCGGCGGTGATGGCCGGGGCGGCCGGAGCGCATCTGCCGAGCGGAGGAAGCCCCAAAGCCGCGCGCGCCCGCCTTCCCGGCGGGCTGATCGGCGCATCGGCGCATTCCTCTGAGGAAGCCTCGGCGCTGCTGGGTTCCGGCGCTGATTACGTCACGCTGAGCCCGGTGTTCCTGACCGCCAGCAAGCCGGGCTACGGCCCGGCGATCGGTCTCGACGGCTTGGCCCGGATCGTAGCGCGGATATCCGCCCCGGTAATTGCGCTCGGCGGGATAAATGCTGCGAACGCACCGCTCTGCTTGTCTGCCGGAGCGAGCGGCGTCGCGGTGATGGGCGAGGTGATGCGGGCCACAGACCCGCAGGCCGTGGTGGAGGCCATGCTGGCGGCGATCTTCACGACCCAATAAATTTGTGGTTAAAGGGAGTAATTCGACTTGCCTTCTCGTTATGCTCTCAGTTGACAAGCATCGAGGAGGTAAAGGGATGAGGAAATTCGTCCTGGCGACGCTCGCCGCCTTGGCGATCGGTACCGCTGCCTTCGCCCAACCGGCAGAAGCGCGGTGCTGGTGGAACGGATACTCTTGGCATTGCTGGGGTGGACCGCATGCCTGGTGGTGGCGTCATCATCATCCTTACTGGCGTCATTACGGATGGGGCTATGGCCCCCACTGGCACCACTCCTGGTATCGCTAATTGACGATGGTGCATCCTCGCCCTCCCCACCCGGGCCAGGGCGGGGATGCCGAAGCCAACGCTGGCTGATTTTGCTGTTTTTCCACGAAATTATCAGCCACGCATCCGCAGAATTCCTCGACCGCCAGCGACCCCGGCGCTATAAGAACAGCGGGAACGTTCGCTGATCCTGGCTGATCTCCGCTGGGTGCCGAAATCACTCAGGTCCTATGTTTAATGCCTTGTGATTCTAGCATATACGTGTCAAATTCGCAATACGCTTCTCTCATAGCTTTCAGCGCCGCAGGACTGCAGTCCCGGCGGTGGTTCCGGCGATCTTGCCGAATACCGAGCCGGAAACGAGGCCGGTGCCGCCTGGGTAGTTGAAATAGAAGAGCCCGCCGACCAGCTCGCCCGCGGCGTAAAGGCCGGGGATCGGCTTCTGCGCGGTATCGAGCACCCGCCCGTCGGTGTCGATGCGCAAGCCGCCAAAGGTGAACGTGACGCCGCAGGTCGTGCAATAGGCCTCGAAGGGCGGCTTCTCGATCGGCATGGCCCAATTGGTCTTGTTGATCGCGAGGCCCTTGGTGGTGCGGCCGTCCTTGACCGTCGGATTGTAGGGGATATCGCGCTGCACCGCGGCGTTGTACTCGCGGACGGTTTCGAGAAACCGCGCCTTATCGACCGGGGCGTATTCGGCCATCTTGTCGGCCAGCCCCTCGATCGTGTCGGCGGTGACCTTGGTCACCTGGCGGATGCGGTATTCGTCGCGCTGCAGGTGCACGACCTGCTGGTCAAAGATCTGCCAGGCGAACTGATGCGGCTGGTTGAGGATTTCGCGGCCGTATTTGGCATAGGTGTAATTGCGGAAATCGGCTCCTTCGTCGCAGAACCGCACGCCGTCGGCATTGACCATGATCGCGAACGGGTAGCTGTGCTTCTGGAAATTGTCGCCGACCGCGAGGTCGCCGAATTCGGGCGCGTTGTAGTCCCAGCCGACCGCGTGGCACCCGGACCAGTTGCCGTAGGGCATCGCCCCGATGTCGAGCGCCATCTTGATGCCGGCGCCGGTGTTGAACCGGGTGCCGCGCACCTTGGCGAGGTCCCAGCCGGGGCCGAGATAGCGGGTGCGCATCTCGGCATTGGCCTCGAACCCGCCGCTGGCGAGGATGACGGCCTTGGCCGGGATCCGCGTGGTCTTGCCCTCGACCTTGGCGACGACGCCGTGCACGCCGTCATCATCGGCGATCAGCGCCTCGCCGCGCGCCTCGTAGGCGACCTGGATCTGCCGCTCCTCGGCCGCCTTGAAGAGGCCCTCGACGAGCCCCGGCCCGCCGCCCCAGGCTTCGAGCGCAAGGCCGCCCCAGAAGACGAACTTGCCCTCATGCTTGAAGGCCTGGCGCGAATACATCGGCGCAAAGCGGATGCCCTGGCTGCGCATCCACAGGAGGGTCTCCTGGCTCTTGGTGACGAGCAGCTCGGCCATATCCGGATTGCTGCGATAGTCGGTCAGCCGCCCGAGATCGTCGTAGTACTGGTCGGTGGTGTAGGTCCCGAAATCGCTGGTCGCGAGCTCGGTCTCGCTGAGCTCGCAGAGTTTCAGGAGATCGTCGACGCCGTTATAGACAAACCGCAACGCCCCCGCGGTAAATCGGCTGTTGCCGCCGCGCTCGTCAAACGGCGCCGCCTCGAGAACGAGCACCCGAGCGCCCTCCCCGCGCGCCGCCAGCGCCGCGCACATGCCGGCATTGCCGGCCCCGACAACGACGACATCGAATTCGCCCGCAATCATCCCGTTCCCTCCGCCTTAATGGGCCGAGGGAACGAGTAACGCGACGGCGACATCGATGGCAAGGCCGCCGCATGCGGTCAGGATCGATACTCCGAGCTCCAACGGTCGATCGAGGAGACGATCTCCAGCGCGCACCCGCAGCTTTGGTCACGTGAACGCAGGGATCCAGTGCGCTCCTAAGGGTTCACCTGTCCCAGGCTCGTGTACGGCGGATAGCGAAAACCGCCGCCTACGGGGTTTATATGCCCGACATTAATGTTCGACCCATCGTAAAAGCCGCCGCCCGGATCGGGTCCGGCATCGGCGTTCCCGACTGCTCCTGCGCATCCGGCGAGCAGTATCGCCAAACAAATGACAGCCAGTCCACTTTTGAGGTCATTCATTTGTCTCTCTCACTAACGCTGATGGTTTCTGATAGGGGCCGAGGCGAGCCGTCGGCCAAATCGGGTCGGTGGGTCGACGCCGATCGGCCTCTCACTTTGATGGGTGGCCCGCGTGGCATCCTCCGCTCACATGAGCAGCATCTCGGCGCCGTCAAATAAAGTCAGGTGAATCCCGGTAAATTTTGGTATTCAGCCATTCGGGCTTACGGTGACAGTTTACGGGCTTACGGTGACAGTTTACGGGCTTACGGTGACAGTTTACGGGCTTACGGTGACAGTTTACGGGCTTACGGTGACAGTTTACGGGCTTACGGTGACAGTTTACGGGCTTACGGTGACAGTTTACGGGCTTGCGGTGACCGTTTACGCGATCTTTGATCACGCGTTCGGGTCCTTGCCTGCGCCCAGCTGGAATTCTAGTAAACTGTCACCGTAACCCACCGTAAACTGTCACCGTAACCCACCGTCACCGTAACCCCCCACCGTCACCGTAACCCACCCACCGTAACCCACCACGCATGTCGCCCGGCTGTCGCCTCCTAAGGGTTGGGAGGACATGCCGGGGGCTCGCCGATGTAGAGGTAACCGACCGCGCGCTCATCGCTGCGTAGGTTACGCCGGCCATCGCGGAGCCGTTGGTCGAGCGCTCGGTTGCAGCCCAGCACACCAATGCCCACCTTGGCTCATCAATGCGGCACGCCTATGAATAGCACTACTGCCCTTGCCGATCTTGATGAACTCATTCTGTTATGCCGGGATGAAAAAGCCCGCACATACATCGTGGAAGCTGTCGCTTGCTACCGGTCCGGCGCTTACAGGTCAGCCATAGTCGCTACATGGACTGCCGTTTGCTATGACACCATCGATAAGTTACGGGAACTTGCCCTCTCTGGTAATACGGCTGCGGCTCGACACGTAGCAGAAATTGCACACACCCATTCCACAAATAATCTTGCACAAGCTCTCAAATTTGAGCGCGATATTCTTGCCTTCGCAAGGGATCAATATGCATTGATTTCTCACCTCGAGTACGTCGATTTATCCCGATTGCAAGAAGACCGTAATCGGTGTGCTCATCCCTCCCTGGTCTCTGAGGATCAACCTTTCAACCCGTCGGGCGAATTGGCGCGTCTACATATCCGTTCTGCAGTGGTTCATCTTCTTCAACATCAGCCTGTTCAAGGGAAACACGCCCTAGACCGTCTGCTTAGTGACGTACACTCTGAGTATTTCCCAACCACCGTCAAGAAAGCGATCATTTCGTTGACATTCGGCCCGTTAAAGCGCCCGCGCGACTCTCTTGTTCGTAACTTCGTAGTTGTTCTTCTCAAAGACGTGCTCACTCCTTCAATTGATTATAAGTATAGGGGGCGTGCGCTTGCTGCTCTCGGTGCGACCAAAGACCTACATCCTGAGGTTTTTGAGATCACGCTTCAGGAAAACTTACCTACCTTATTCAAGAACACCCCTGATGAAGCGCTCTTTTTCGAAATTCTTTTGTTGATTCGCATCAATGACATTTGGCATTTTCTACCAAAAGATGTTTGTCTCAGGCTAGAGGAATTCACCACAATGTTACCGGTGGACAATATGTTATACCTTGATGAATACTCGATTTTGCACCGCTGAAACAGTATGCATTAACGCGTGTCCGCAGAGCTTCCAGAAATGAACTTAAAGATAATTTCTTTTTCGACTTACATCCGGTTGTCGCCGAGAGGTTTATAGATATTTATCTCGAATCTCGAAGCTACGACCAAGCCAACGACTGGTCGTCACAGATGATCAGCAATGCGTCCGAATTTTCGGCAGAGCAGCAACGTCGTATCCTTGCCGGCATCAGCAAAAACGGAGAACTTACCGGCAGCTTCTCTGTTGACGCTGTCATAAAGAAACTCCGTCAGACGAAGAAGTTAAACGATATCGAATTTGAACGTGCTTTAGAGGAGTGCGGCCTTCATAAGTTCATGCTCGATCCGGCGGAGCCAGAAGTTTAGGCCAGCGCTGGGAAGCCACTCCCGATCTGTGACAATCGTCTTCACACTCGGTCTTGATACAGAAAGAGGGTGAGCGAACCTGCGCGGAGAACAACCGCCGTGAACGCCGGCGACGCAACGGGTCAGCGCGGCGACGGATACTGTTCGGCGCGGTAGGTGCGGCGCATTGTGTTGAGCTTTAACGGCACCGGAGAGCCGAGCCACACCGCATAGCGGGAATGGTCGTCGTAGGAGTTGTCGGTCAGCGGGTGGACGAGAACGTCCAGGCCCTGGCGGTTGAGCATCAGCCACGGCACGATCTTTTCGAACTGCGCAGTCGTGAACATAAACCGAAACTGCGGAACCGGGTGCGGGCCCCTCGCCTCGTCGCTCAATTCCCTGACCTCGACGCCGAGCGCGCTGGCGATCGTTTCCCGCAATTGCTCGGCGCGTGCCCGGGTCGCGGCATCGTAATAGACATGCGCGTGGTAGCCGTCGATTTTGACCGGCTGGGGGGTCGGTTCCGTCATTGTCCTATCTCCGGAATGAAGAATTTAATTGAGCTGGAGGAGCGCGGTGCGTCCTTCGAGACGGCCGCTATGCGGCCTCCTCAGGATGAGGTGTTTTCTTTGTGCCATCAAGAACTTGCCTCATCCTGAGGAGCGCCCAAAGGGCGCGTCTCGAAGGACGCAAGATCTTCATGCAGCCCTATAACCCCGAAAAGTCCGGTCAAGGCCGTTGCCTCCAGAGTTCTGCAGAATTGTCGCAGCCTCGGGCGGCGGAGACAATAGCCCCAGCCGCGCGTGAGCTACGCCGTTTGTGTGACCAGCCCCAGCGAAACGTCGCGGGGCGGGCGGAAGGTGAAGGCGATTGCGACGGCTCCGAGACCGATGCCGAAGGAGCCGATGTAGAGCCAGAAATAGCTGCCGTAGGCGTCGTAGAGCCAGCCGCCGGCCCAGGGACCGATCGCCATGCCCAGGGTCGAGGCTATGTTGACCGCGCCGAACATCGTTCCCATGATCCGGGCGCCGAAATATTCGCGCACGAGGATGGCGTAGAGCGGCATCACCGCGCCGTAGGCGAATCCGAACATCAGCGCGAGACCGTAGAAGCTCGCGAGGTCGCGGGTGAATACGTAAAGGCTCACCGAGAGGGTCTGGAGCGCGAGCCCGAAGACGATCATGCGCTTCGCGCCGATGCGATCGGCCGCGAGCCCGCCGATGACGCGGCCGCTGAGCGAGGCCACACCCGCCGCGCCGAAGACGGTCGCGGC
Source organism: uncultured Alphaproteobacteria bacterium (assembly GCA_963700185.1). Lineage (GTDB taxonomy): Bacteria > Pseudomonadota > Alphaproteobacteria > ATCC43930 > CGMCC-115725 > AP-15. The sequence goes on along the minus strand of CAVOWP010000007.1, from coordinate 589,466 downwards.
GGCCATCGCCGGCACGCCGCAGTCGATCGCATAGCTCACCATGTGGAAGATCGGCCCCGAATGGGCCGCGCAGCACGCGAAGTAGGTGAACGAGATGGCGGCGAATTGCGGCGTGCGCAGCGCGCGCGCCACGGTGAACTCGCGGTCGGCGGGGATCATGCCTGCCGCGGCGCCGGCGGCGCGCGGCAGCGCCGGGGGTTTACGCACCAGCAATGCGGCGGGAATGATGAACAGCCAGGAGAGAGCTCCCAGCGTCAACATCGCGCTGCGCCAGCCGTAATCGGTGATGAGCCAGCGCGCGAGGGGCGATATCGTCATCGAGCCGACTGCGAAACCGGCCGAGATGAGGGCCACCGCAAGGCTGCGATGCCGGGTAAACCAGCGCGTCGCAGTGGCGGTCAGCGGTGCGTAGAAACTGCCGGCCGCCACACCGATGATCATGCCAAACAGGATTTGGAACTGACCGACCGTGGCGGCTTGGCTCGCCGCTACAAGACCGAGGCCCAACAACGCGCCGCCCGAGAGCACGACCGCGCGGGTTCCGAACCGGTCGGAGAGCGCTCCCCAGACGAACGAGGCGGGGCCCATGCACAGGAAGTTGAACAGCGCGGCCGTCGAGATGCTCGTCCTGGACCAGCCCGTCGCCGCCGACATCGGCTGCAGGAAGATGCCGAGCGACATCATCGTGCCCATCCCGAGGCAGGTTATGACGATGCCTGCACCGACGATGACCCAGCCGTAGAAGAGCTTCATCGCCGAGCGCTCACGAACCAAAGGCGCCATCGTCATACCGGTCGTGGTGGCGCACCCAATCGGTCAGGTTATAGTTGGGGCCGGTCTCGTTGCGGCCTTTGGGCATCAGATCGAGAATGTTGTACGTGCCGAGCATGAGATCGCCGCCTCGTCCATAGGATGAGTAGGTGTGGAAGACGTCACCGTTTGCGTCCTGGTAGAAGACGCTGCGGCCGGACAATTCGTCGATGCCGACCTTGCGTACTTCGTAATTGTAATAGGCCTCGCCCTTTTCGATTTCCTCCGGCTTGAACGACACGTGGAAGTCATAATTGAAGTCGCTGCCGTATGACGACACCCATTTGAAGCGCCAGCCCATGCGCTTCTTGAAGGCTGCGATTTCCGGCAGGGGCGCCCGGGAGACTACCACATAGCTCACGTCGTGATGTTCGAGATGTACCAGAACGCCTTCGATGTGATCGACCTCGAACGAGCAGCCGACGCAACCCTCGTTCCACCCGGGACCGAACATGAAATGCTTGACGATCAATTGGCTGCGCCCATCGAAGAGGTCGGCGAGGGTTTCCTTACCCCTCGGGCTGTCGAAAACATACTGCTTTTCGATCTTGACCCAGGGCAGTTCGCGCCGCTCCGCGCTCAATTGGTCGCGCAGGCGCGTGAGTTCCTTCTCCTTCGCCAGATGCGCCCTGCGCGCGGCCAGCCACTCGTCCCGACTTACGATCCGATGGTGCTTCATCGTTCGATCTCCTCGGTTCACTGGTTTTCCGCCAAGTATTCGGCAAAGCGCTGCAGGGTGCTGGTCCAGCCTCGGTGGTGGCTATTGCGGGCCTCGACAGTCTCGAAGACCGCCTGACGCAGAGTGAGCTCCGTCTTGTCCCCGCGTTCGGCGAAGGTCACCGTCACCAAGGTCTGGTGAGCGGGTTTGCCCTCGCCATCCTCCCAGGCGAAAGTGAAGACGAGGCGCTCCGGCTCGACGACTTCGCGGTAGACGCCTTGCTTCCAATGGTCGGCGCCCTCGGGTGAGCGCATGCAGACGCGAAAGGTGCCCCCCGCCGGACATCCATATTGCAATAAGTCGTCACGAAACCCTGTGGTCCCCACCAGCGCGCGGCGCGATCGGGCTCCGTCCACGCTCGGAACACAAGATGGCGCGGTGCGTCGAAGATGCGGGTGATGACGAATTCTCGTTCTCGCAGTTCCGCGTCAATGCTCGTCGTCGTGTCCATCTTTCTTCTCCTTTCCTTGCAGCTCGCCCAGGTAATCCTCCAGGCGATCGAAGCTCTGTTCCCAGAAACGGCGGTAATGCTCGAGCCAGTCGGCGGCATCCTTGAGCGGACCGGCTTCGAGCCGGCAGGGCCGCCACTGCGCCTCGCGGCCGCGCGTAATAAGGCCGGCGTGTTCGAGCACCTTGAGGTGCTTGGAGACCGCGGGAAGGCTCATTTCGAAAGGCTCGGCCAGCTCGGTCACGGAAGCCTCGCCCGAAATGAGGCGCGCCAGGATCGCGCGCCGCGTGGGATCGGCGAGGGCCGAAAAGGTGATGCTGAGGCGATCGGGCGACATCGGCGAAATGAACTGATCGGTTAAGTAACTACGCAGTTAAATATGATGGCGTGGGTGGGAATGTCAAGCGCGCTAAGCTTTCAACGAGACACTTGCGCGCCGCTGACCCTGCGCTCAGCTACTACCGCATGAATTTCTCGATCGAGGATCAGGAGGCCCTCCGCGCGGCGGCGCGGCGGCTCGAAAGCCCGAGCCTCGCCGGGCGCCTTGCGGCGCTTGCCGGTAAGCCGGTCGGGTTTGTGCAACGGGCATTGCCGGCAGCCGCCTCGACGGCGGTCGCCAAGGTGGCAAAGCATGCCCTGGAGCGGGCGCTCGATGTCGCCTTGTACAGTCTGCGGAACCGCCGCTTCACCGGCGGCCGCAAGCTTCATTCCGGGCTCGCCTGCACCTCGGGGGCGATCGGCGGCGCGTTTGGCCTCGCCGCCCTGGCGGTCGAGCTGCCGGTTTCGACCACGATCATGCTGCGCGCCATCGCGGCGATCGCGCAGGAGGAGGGCGAGGACCTGACAGATCCGCGGACGGGGCTCGCATGCCTCGAAGTGTTCGCGCTCGGCGGTCCACCGACCGAGGAGACGGGCGTGGAGGCCGATTATTTCGCGGTCCGCGCGATGCTCGCCCGCGGGCTGGTCGAGGTGGCCGACTTCGCGTTGGACAAGGGCGCGATCCGCGAGGGCGCGCCGTTTCTCGTCCGTTTCCTGACGCAGATCGCCTCGCGCTTCGGCATCATCGTGTCCCAGAAGATAGCTGCGCAAACCGTCGCCGTGGTCGGTGCGGTGGGCGGTGCGGCCGTCAATCTCGCTTTTATCGAGCACTTCCAGGATGTCGCGCGGGGTCATTTCACCGTGCGACGACTCGAGCGGGTCCATGGCGCCGAAATCGTACGCGCCGAGTACGATCGCCTGAAATTGGCTTTTGCTGCCGCCGCCTGAACCTAGAATTGTCGTCGCACGCAATGCGGCGCGTCTAATGGCGATCGCTCTTGATTTTAACGAATATTTGTGGCATAGTTAATTTGTTAGGTCGTTTGGTGATCCCGGCCTAACAAACCAACGTTACAGGAAGATTTCGAGTTCGGTCCGGCTGCCGCTTCGTGCCGTTGCAGAGCCGTCCGCAGATCCTGCGCGGCACATGTCAACAAACTAAGGAGTGTGGAGCTATGCCAAAGAATCCGCTGATTGGCAGCGAGAGGCAACCATTGCCCGGCGCACATTCGATCGGAAAAGCCGATCCGACCGAGCGGCTGGAAGTTACCTTGGTCCTGCGCCACCGTCAGCATGACGCATTACAGGAGAGAGTCAGGAAAATCGCCGCCGGCGACAAGTCCGAGCGTCACTTGACCCATGAGGAGTATGACCAGCAATTCGGCGCGGACTCGACCGATCTCCAAGCCGTGAAGCAATTCGCCGACCAGCACGCTCTTGCCGTCGTCGAGGAGCATCCGGGCAGGCGGTCTGTCGTGCTCTCCGGCACCGTGGCGCAGTTCAATGCCGCTTTTGACGTGGATTTGCAGCAATTCGAGCATGCCGGCGGCTCCTATCGCGGCAGGACCGGAGCGATCCATCTGCCCGACGAACTGCACGGCGTGGTCACTGCGGTGCTCGGCCTCGACAATCGGCCTCAGGCGCGACCGCATTTTCGCACTCGCCCCACGCACGGCAATGTGCAGTGGCATGCCGCAGCCGCGGCCTCTACATCCTTCACCCCGACGCAACTGGCGGCACTCTACGGCTTTCCCGCCGGCACCGGACAAGGCGAGTGCATTGCCATCATCGAGCTCGGCGGCGGCTATCGTCCCGCCGACCTGCAACGGTATTTCTCCGCACTGCAGGTCAGCCAGCCGAGGGTGCTCGCGGTGTCGGTCGACCATGGAAAGAACCATCCGACGGGCTCCGGCGCTGGACCGGACGGCGAAGTCATGCTGGACATCGAGGTCGCCGGGGCAATCGCGCCCGGCGCCAAGATCGTCGTCTATTTCGCGCCCAACACCGATGCCGGGTTCCTCGACGCGATTGCCGCGGCAATCCACGACACGACGAACAAGCCTTCGGTCATCTCGATCAGCTGGGGCGGCCCCGAATCAGCTTGGACCCAGCAGGCGATGACGACATACGACCAGGCTTTCCAGGCCGCCGCTGCAATGGGGATTACGGTATGCGCCGCGTCGGGCGACAATGGGTCGGATGACGGCGTCGGCGACGGCGCCGATCACGTCGATTTCCCCGCGTCGAGCCCGTTTGTCCTGGCCTGCGGCGGCACCAACCTGCAAGCTTCCGGCACCTCCATCACGCAGGAGACGGTGTGGAACGAGGGCCCCAACAGCGGCGCGACCGGTGGCGGCGTCAGCGGCTTTTTCGCGCTGCCGCCGTACCAGGAGGGGCTGCACGTCACCCGGACCCGCGGCGGGACGCAGGCGCTGGCCATGCGGGGCGTCCCCGATGTCTGCGGCGACGCCGACCCGCAGACCGGATACGACGTGCGGGTCGACGGACAAAACACGGTCATTGGCGGCACGAGCGCCGTGGCGCCGCTGTGGGCCGGCCTCATCGCACGCATCAATGCGGCAAAGGCCCGGCGGGCCGGGTTCATCAACCCCCACCTCTACGTAAATGCCGCAGCCCTGCAGGATATAACGCAGGGCAATAACGGGGACTTCGCCGCCACCACCGGGTGGGACGCCTGCACCGGGCTCGGCAGCCCCAACGGCCAGAAAGTCGCCGACGCCGTCTGACGGCATCCGCCGTCACCTTGTCTCTCCCCGCCGGCGGGGAGAGACAAGGGGGGTCGCTTTCGGTGCTGCGGCCGCAGGTTTCCGCTATTCTCTCCTCGAACCGCATGAGGAGAGTAGCGATGCCGGTCCAGCGCAACAAAACCGAAGACGACATCACAGCCGAGGCGCTGCAACGTTTTTCGCAGACGCCAGACCCGCGCCTGCGGCAGATCATGCTCGGCCTCGTCCGGCACCTGCACGCCTTTGTCAAGGATGTCGAGTTGACCGAGGCGGAGTGGTTCCGGGCAATCGAAATCCTGACCGAATCCGGCCGCATGTGCAGCGACAAGCGCCAGGAATTCATCCTGTTCTCGGACACGCTGGGCGTTTCGATGGTGGTCGACCTGATCAACCACCGCAAACCCGACGGGGCGACCGAATCGACCGTGTTCGGGCCCTTTCACCGGCTCGGCGCGCCCGAACTCCCGGCCGGCGGCAACATCGCCCGGCTCGACAAGACCGGCATCCCGACCCTGGTCAGCGGCCGGGTCCTCGACCTCGACGGCGCGCCGGTCGCGGGCGCGCTCCTCGATGTCTGGCAGACGCAGTCGAGCGGCCTCTACGACTCGCAGGACGAGGGCCTCGAGGGCGAACTGCACATGCGCGGCAGGTTCCACAGCGACGCCGACGGGCGCTATTTGATCCGCACCGTGCTGCCGGTACATTACCCGATCCCCTCGGATGGGCCCGTCGGAGCGATGCTCCGCGCGACCGGCCGCCACCCGTGGCGCCCGGCGCACATTCACTTCGTCGTTTCAGCCGACGGCTATGAACCGGTCACGACGCACATTTTCGACCGGCGCGACGAATATCTCGGCAGTGACGCGGTGTTCGCGGTCAAGGATTCGCTGATCTGCGACTTCGAGCGGCGCGAGACCCGCGGCAGCGAAGCGGCCCAGCTCGGCATCGAACCGCCCTACTACACCGCCGAATTCGATTTCCGCCTCAAGGAGGCGTCGGGGCAAGACACCAGCGTGCTCGACGCACAACAGCGGCTCGCCGCCCTCGGCGCTCGCGCAGCGGAGTGAGCGGCGACAGCCCCCACCCGCCTGCCTCGCTGCGAGGCGGGTGAGGGTCAGGCCTCGACGTGGCCCTCTGGCGCCGGCTCGGTTTTCTCGAAATCGAACTCGACCTTGGCGCCGCACGGGTCATGGAAGAACAGCTGCCAGATGCCGCCGCCGGGCAGGCGCCGCAGCTCGTAATCGATGCCTTCGCGCTTGAGGGTCGCGACGGTGCCGGGCAGGTCCTTCGCGGAGAACGCCATGTGGTCGAGGACGCCGCCGCGGTCCTGCGGCAGATCCTTGCTATGGATCACGTGCAAGATCGGCGTGTCGTCGCCGGCATAGAGCCACCATCCTGGAAACTGGAACGGCGGCCGCCAGCCCGCCTTGAAGCCGAACAGATCGCAATAGAAGCGCCGCGTGGCCTCGAGGTCGTCGCTCAGCACCGTGAAGTGGTTCATTGCCGCTACAGGCATATGACATTTCCTATCATCAAGAAATCTTTCGGAAAGACGCCTACTCGCACCTGCCGGGTGGCGTCAATAGTGCGCTGGGGTTCGGTAATGATGAGCTGAGGTGCCGGTGCTGGTCGCCTGTGGCGCGAAAGGAGCGCCCCACTCGAGGCGGGGCGCAGAGGACGATCCCCAAGCTACCTGCCGGTCGCTGAATTACCGCCGCCCGGCGCCGGGTGATTGTTTGTTCCGCCCTGGTTCGAGGCCGGAGCGTTTGCCCCGCCCTGGCTCGGAGCCGGGGTCATGCGGCTGCCAGATGCCGGTGGTGTAGCCGTGCCCATAGTGCCGAGCAGGCTATCCCTCGTCTGCCGATCAAGATTGGCGGTCACCCGTAGACTGTTCTGTTTCTGGTACTCTGCAATAGCGCGGCGGGACTCTGGCCCGAGTATGCCGTCAATCTTTCCACTATACAGATTATCGGCCTGGAGCTTTTGTTGAACTTCGCTGATTTCGGCGCGGGACATGTGCATCCGGCTGGAATGCATCCCCGCGTGGTGGCTCCAGGCATTTGCCTGCGTCGTTCCGGCAAGAGTGAGACCGACGCCAAGGGCGATAACCGATGCCGTCGTCAGGATTGGTCGTATCATATTTACCTCCAACCTCATTTTCGAGATCCCGGCGCGGGATGTTTCTCCCGCGCATGTCAACAACGCCTACTCGCGCCGAGCGCTCCGTGCGCTCCAGTTTTCGAATCTCGCGATATCCTTTCGGTTCGGTGGGCGTCATGGCGACAGCGCGAATTGCGCGTCGATCGGCTGCAGACCCTCGTTTGCCGCGTCGCCATCGCAGTGCGCTCGAGCCGAACCTGCGGCCCGAGCATTCGGCATCTCGCTGCTCTATGATCGACCGCCGAACTGCGAGTTTTCGCCGGAGACCATCCATGACCGAGCACGCTATGCCTGACGCAGCCCCGAACACCGCCGACTTGTTCGAGATCGTCCGGACCACCCGCTCGATGAGGCGGCTGAAACCAGAACCGGTACCGAATCAGCTGATTCGGAAGATCTTGGAGGCGGGCGACCAGCTCGTCACCCCTCTGCGAAGCAGATGTGAAAAATTTCCCTGCTAGCAGGGACTTAACAGGGAATTTCATCGATTGGGGCTCCGCGGCGCGTCAACAGCAGCAAAAAACGACATTTAAATCAGAAGTCTTGCGAGCCAATTCCCTGCGCATGCGAACAGGGAATTTTTGCGACCTTGCAGGGAATGTAAATCGGCGATTAGGGAAATTTCCGCCCTGATCCTTGTCCGCTATTTTGGCATTTTCCGGCCGCCGGCGAATCCCGTCGTTCTCAGAGATCTCGGAGGTTCCCAGAGAAGACAAAGAGGGCTTTTGTCCTCGATTTATCGGGCGCGCGCGAGGCAACCACGCCGCCAGCGTGAAAGCTTGGGGTGACCGGAGGCGCGTCGCGAGCTCGCCGAGCGATCAACCGTCAGCCGGGGAACCGAGGGTTCGGGATCCTGGTCATCCTTCGTGGGGCGCTGGCCCTCGGGCTCGGCCACGGTTTTCACGGATTTGCGAACCGTAACCGCGCGCTATCCCCTGTTCCGTGTGGTGACGGGGAACCACGGCCAGGGTGAGCCCGGTCTCAATACCGCCCCGAGTCAACCATCAGAGGGGCAACGCGATGCCGATTTCGACATTAAACTGTTGCGGCGCAAAGAGGGCTAACGCGGCGATACCCTCTTGTTCGGCCCGCTCCAATCCCGGTTCGAGAAATTCAGGATCGACGGACCCCATATTGGGTCTGTGGAGTGGTACGGAATGGCGCTGCGGTTGAGGATGTGTGATGCGCGCATCCCTCGATCCTCGCCGATAGCATTGATACAGGGCGATTGAGCGGACGACCGACTGCCAAAATCGAACACCGTTATCGGGAATTCTCTAGGCCTTCGAGCGTATCGCGTTCATCGGCGGGTTCATTGCGCAGCAGTTTTCATCAAGTCAATCCGCTGTCGCGCCCGGAAGACGATCCTCTCGCCTGCCTTGATATCACCCGATACCGTCCACAGGCGGAAAGCCACGTTGAGCGGATCGATGCGCAGGGTGCTCCAGAATGTCAGTTCCCCGAACTGGTGTTGCAGCGCATGACAGCTGCTGCAGAGCGGCACGGAATAGCGATCGGACGGCTTCATTCCTGCCGCGCCGTCGGATCCGGACCGCACATGGGCGGCCTCTGAGGGAGCTGCCGTACCGCAGGCGACACAGGGAAGCTGTCGGATAAAGGCTAAGTGCTCGGCGCGCCTCCGGAGGTCAGGTTTGGGCCTGGGACGCGCGACCCAGCGCGGAATGCGGGGTGTAGTCATCGGTTTTAAACCAAGAAGAAGCCGTGCTGGCTGCACAGCGACATCGATTTCATGGCGCGATTTCCAAGCTTGCGCGCAAAGCTGCCTTCAGCGCTAATCTGCTTGGCGGGATCGGCAGTTCATGCGTCGCGCGGATCTTCTCCATCACTCCTTCAACGAAGTAGTTGAAGATACGAAGTTCGCGGTCGAGGGCGTTGATGAACTTGTCATCTGGCTCAACCCGCATGACTAATTTTGGCAACACGTCATGCCAGCATAGGATATCCACCCAACTGCGTTGGGTTATGTAAAGCTGTCCCTGTAACTGAGGCCGGAAGCGTTCATTGAGCTCACCGGAAATCCAGTATTCGACCTGCGTATGTGGAAGGGGGGCCTTGATTTCCACTAGGCCTGCATCGCCGACGAGGCGATCGGGACTGCATCCCATCGTGTGCTCGTCGTCGGTGATGAAACCGATCGTCTGGACGGTCACATCTTGATCGAATTCATACCAGTCGGCCGCCTCGGCCTCGACGATCAAGCCGCGCTCCATCGCCGGCGAATTATAAAATTCGATCTTCTGCTGCAGGATTCGCTCGGCGATCAGGACGCACGCGTATTGACGCCACTGCTTCGATGGCTTGCCCTGGGGTGTGATGATCTTGTGGAAGTTGGAGCTCGTTGGGATGCCGATCTTGAGCCGGTCATATTCCTCCGAGTATTGCGCCACGTCATGAAGGATTGGCATGGCTGGCCTCCGCCTTGGCGATCTGCTCCTTGAGAGTGGTTATGGCCTTGCGATAGTCCCGGGAGGCGATCGTCGCGACTGCGGCTTCGAGAGAACCGGCTTCTTCGATACTCTGCGCCCGCATGTATTTCAGAAACTTCGGCCCGACTTTTGCCTTCTTGATCAACTCAAGAAGGGTCGTGGCCTGTGTCTCGTCGACTGTGCCCCCGTTTCCGTCGTCATCGTCGCCGACGATCACGATGTTGAAGATATTGCACGCGATATAGCGCCGCAGGTAAGAGTTTGTGCTTCCCACACCCTGCACGTTCGACTTGCCGCCCGAGGTGTCCAACGGGGCGGGCATGAACGAATCTTCGAAATGGCCACCCGGCAAGTGCTTTAAGCGGCCGCGGATCAGGATCCAGCCGTGCTCCCGCGGCTCGTCGGAATAAGAGAGATCCATCTCCTCCTCCAACAAGAGCGGGCGCAGATGTTTGTCGATCTCCTCCATCGGGGCGTATTTGAAGGCTTCATAGGTGCCCTTCTGAGGCTTTCCCTTCTCGATTTCATAAAGGGCGGGCCTGTTCTTCACGATCGTAATGCTGGAAAGCTTTTTCAGGATCCGGCCCTTCGCTGCGTTGAACGCCAGCTCGGCTTCTTTCGCCTTCACTCGCTCGTACATTGCGACGATGCGTTCGAGCTTTGCGGCGTCGGCGCCGGGATCAAGCGTCACCCTTTCAATCAAGGCCAAAACCGCAGCAGCGCGGTCCGATGGTGGCGCGGCGAGAAGTTCAACCTGCTCCTCCATCAGAATTCCTCTTCCCCGGTTTACACTCAGCTCTTGGCGGGGCCTTGCGTCGCAAGACCGTCTCAGGCGCGGGCCTCGACGATGCGGTAGACCCGGCCACGCTCCTCCTGAGCGGAGGCGAGGGTGAGCCCGAGCTTCTTTTTCAGGGTTCCCGAAAAGAGACCGCGCACGGTATGGCGTTGCCAGCCCATCACACTCGTCACCTCATCAACGGTCACACCTTCTGGTCGACGCAACATCGCGATGACCGCCTGCTGCTTCGATGGGCGCTTTGCCTCGGATTGTGTCTCCGGGTCGGGCAACACCTCGATTGCCGACCACAGTTCATTGATAAGGCCATCGCGATCGCCGACCTTCCTGCGCTTTTTGATACCAGGTAGGGCGTTCCGGAGTGCCAGGAGCCGCTTGCCGCTAAGAGCGGCTGCGTGCAGTTCCTCCTTGGAGGCAATGACAATTTCGCCCTCGTGGACTGCCGCCGGCGGCTTGCCGCAGAGGGTGATTCCGTCATTGCCGATTATGCAGATTCGCATTGCGGGTTCTCCTATTCAGGCCCCAGCGTCGCCGCTGGTGACCCCCACTCCCGCTCCGTTGCGCGACCAAAGCCACTCTTTTCTGGATAATGCCATTGCGTACTTCGGTCACTTTCGACCATGGAATTACTCAGTTAAGAAGGGAGGCAGCAGAAAATCCGGTATACACGAGTAAGTAGAAGAGATTTGTCGTGGCATCACCCACAATAGTCTGCCAGGACAAAATAGTTGCGTCCGAATAGTTGCTAATCTGGGGCTCGAACATTGGCGGGACCCGATCGAGCCCGCCCGGCCGTCTCTGATACGCCGCCTAATCAGGAAAACCCACCGTGACCGGAACGATTGCTTCAATCACATGCCGGAAACCAAATCCGCGTTTGACAACGAAGGCGAGAGTGAAGGCGATCGGTATCGCCGAACTGATCTTACGAATGAGGTACGCCGAAGCCCGACATTCGCCACATGCTCAATTGTGTTCTCGCGATGCTTCTGGCCGGTGCTACGAGAGCGATTCTCGGGCGGGCGCTCCGCTCGAGATCCAGTTCGCCGGGGGGTACAGCGATCAATCGTCAAGGGATGCTGCCAAATAGGCACTGCTGATCGGTAAGACCAACTTTCCTGCTCTCGCCTTCTGAGCAGTGCCGGCCGAGACGACAACGTCATGCTCGTGGCTAAAAACCGAGCGCGATGTGCGAAAATACCAAGTTGTTGAAGGTTTTCACAGATTGCGTCCTGCACCGGTGTCGCGCGCAAGCCAAAATTGATGGCACCTCCGGCGTGACCAGCGCGGCGAGCTGTTGCGGGTTGAATGGCGGATCGTGGTCCAACATTTAAGCCCGGGGTAAGACCGAGAACAAGATAGCCTACAGGCACTACACGCGTCGGTGCCATGCCCGCGTCAGTCACGCACGACCGGTGATTGTCACTGGCATCGTCTCCTCAATTGGAGATTGTGAGCCAAGTCGCCGCACCGAAGACTAGCCCAATCGAGCAGCTCGTTCAAGTAATAGCAATAGAGAGGCTTGGCCACACCAGCGTCACCACTGCGATGGGCGCGGGCAACCTCCTCGCCACAGGGCGGCTCTCAAATGCCGCAGCATGACGGCATCGCGGCCAATAAGAAGACCAACCTGTAACCCTGGCATTGCTCACCCACATATCTATTTTGCCAACGATAGGCGGAGAAGCCGCGTATCGCTTGGAGGTCGATCGTGCCGAGGAATATCAGGTGACCGGAGGTGGGGGCGGGAAACAGGATATCGTCGGTCGTCAGTAGCGGCGGCCTGCCGTCTCGAGCCAGATGCAGTGGCCGTTTTCGATGAGCTAGTAGAGGTCCTGCAACAAATTTACCTTAATTTTCAGCTTGTTTTCCCGGTTGACACTGGGTACCGTTAACGCCTCGGTCACTTATATTTGGATGCACTCTTTATGGTGGGATGGAAATGCCGTTTCGCTTCAACCGCACGGCTAGAGAGTTGCCAAAACGCCGAAGGTGTCTTCGAGAATGGGAACCAGGCCGAACCCGTGCGCGATCCTGTCGTATCGACGCTCTGTCCGGTGGTCGCAGCAGTACGGAGCCCAGCCTCATCCTGTTAATTCTGAGCCTCGCGGATGGAACTATTCCCAGCCCAGGCGTTCACCTGCCTCGGCACTAAACTCCCTGGGGTCGGGGGGTGGGATCTCGGATTTTTGGGGCGCGCATTGCGTAACGGTAGGCACGGAGACGGAACGATTGCTCTGGCATTGCTCGCGACGCGCAGCATCGTCCGCTTGGTCCGCAGGTCGACGAATTCAGCTCGGACAAGTCCCATTTTCTCGAAGGGTGCCGGGTATTGTGTCATCCGATGGGCTTTTGGCAGGTTGGCGCGCTTTTTGCCCATTGTGGTCACACTAGCTTTCTTTCTGCCGACCTCCCAAGGCAATAGAAGCTAACTGCTGGGGGTGACATGACCGTTGGCGAAATTCCTACCACGGGACACGATCGCAAAACTTTAAAAAGCTTCAATTTCAATCCGTTTAGTCGGACAGTGATCGCCATCGCACAGGTGGGCGGCGATGGTCTCCTCCTGACCACACTATCATATTTATCGCTTAACCTTGTTACCTATGCACGCGACGGTACTGTGAATATCTATTCCTTTATGTATGTCGTTTGTACTATCGGGACAATCATTGTCCTAGTGGCGATATCCGCGAGTTCCGGAGTCTATGATGTTTACGAGTCTAGCCGGTTGGAGATATTGACAGCTACTATCAAGTGCGTAGCAATTGCCATGCTAATGCTTACAACTGTATTGTTCATTTTCAAAGTCTCAGATAATGTATCGCGCCTATGGCTGGCGACATGGAGCTTTACAAGTTCGATCGCGTTGTGCGGGTTTCGCCTGTTTACAGGATCAGCCGCACAAAGGCTGAGACAAAGGGGTCGATTGACGAAAAACGTTGCGATCCTCGGGGTGAGCGAAGTCGGCCAGCAGCTAGCTGCAAGATTCAGCGAGGAGTGCTCGGGCACCCGCCTCGTTGGAATATTTGATGAGCGTCAATCGCGCTTTGCTAAAAGCGGGTTTGGCAGCAGCGCGAGAGCGCAACAGCTAACGGCACTCTATGAACTGCTCTGCACGGGACGCATTGACGAAGTCGTCATCGCAATCCCGCCACACGCGTCCCATCGAATTCTGGAACTGTCGCGGCGCTTCCATCCCTTCCCGGTGTCGCTGCGAGTCCTCGCTCCCGACGGGTATGAGAACTTCCGAGTGCTGGATAGTCGCCAATACGGCGACATTGGTACCTTTCGGGTCATGGATAAGCCGCTGGACGAGGTCGCCGCGCTCGTCAAACGCATCGAAGACGTAGTAATCGCGGCTATTTGTCTGCTGATTACGCTTCCTCTTATGTTGGCAATTGCGGCGGCTATCAAACTGGGCAGTCCGGGCCCGGCGCTGTTCAGGCAAAAGCGATTAGGCGCCAACAATCTCCCATTTGATCTGCTGAAATTCCGCTCAATGTACGTGGAGCAAACCGATCCGCTTGGCCACCAGCTCACGCGGGCCGGAGACCCTCGGATCACCCGAGTCGGCCGGTTTCTCAGGATGACGAGCTTGGACGAGTTGCCGCAGCTCATTAACGTGCTGAAGGGCGAGATGTCGCTGGTCGGTCCGCGGCCTCATGCGTTGGCGGCGAGCGCCGCCGGGGTTGCATATGCGCGTGCGATCAGCGACTATCCGATCCGCCACCGCGTCAAACCCGGCATCACCGGCTGGGCGCAGGTAAATGGGTGGCGAGGCGAGACAAAGACGATCGAGCAGATCCGCCGGCGAGTCGAGCATGACTTGTATTACGTCGAAAATTGGTCGCTGAGCTTCGATCTTTTAATACTGGGACGAACGGTGTTCGCGGTGCTCTCACGAGCCAATGCAATCTAATCACACTGAGCACGCAGACGGGATCTGAGGTGATGATGGATGATGGACTATTAGCTGGTGACCTCAGTCGGCCTGCAGCGGATGGTCTGTCGGCGCGCGCTTTGCTGTCGAGCATCCGCCGGCACTTGGTGATCGTTATCGTCTCTACGGTGTCGCTATGCGCCGTCGGGGCGTTTATCGGGCTCGGGCTGCCGGCATGGTATCAGGCGGAAGGGGTTCTGGTGATCCACGCACGGCCGCAACGCCTCGCCGCCGAGCTGCAAGAACTCCCCGACGCCGGTGCCGACCTTTCCGTCATGCAAAGCGAGGTCGATATCCTGATGTCGCGCTCGGTGAGCGAGCCCGTGGTGCGTCAGTTCAGATTGTGGGAGGCGCCAGAATTTCAGAAGATGGACTATCCCAAAGGTTGGTCTTGGCAAACGGTAAAGGCGCGCGCTGGCGAGTATTGGGCCGGCATACGGGATATGTGGGGGACTGATAGTGGCGCGAAAAATAGCTCCGGCGCGCAGCCGATTGTGGATCCCCAACCCAACAATGCCAATCTGCCAGCACAGGCGCAAATCGACGGGGCGGTCAGCGCGTATTCGGGCTCTCTGGGGGCGATCAACGACGGGCACTCGAATACGATACACGTGACTTACCGGGCCTGGACACCCGAGCGAGCCGCCGCCATTGTGAATGCGCAGATGGACAGCTATAGAAACCTTGAAGTTCAGGCCAAGGTGGAGGCCGCCGAGCACGCCAACTCCGCGCTGAGCTCGCAGGTGACCGAGCTGCGGCAACAGCTGCAAACGGCCGAGGCCGCCATTACGCGTTACCGCGTCGAACACCGTCTCACCGGAGCCGCCAGGGACAGCAGCGGCGTGTCGGCGCAGCTCGCCGCGCTAAACAGCCAGTTGATCAGTGCTCAAGCCGATCTCGCCGAGAGCCAGGCGCGCGCCGCTCGGATTACCAACAGCGCTGGGCTTGACAGCCTACCTGAGGTCGTCAATTCGGGAACCATCGGCGGATTGCGCGGCCAGGAGGCGCAGCTTACGGCACGCGAGGCCGGTCTCAGCAGAGACCACGGCGACGAATATCCGGAGCTCCGACGCGTCCGTGCTTCGCTAGAAAATCTGCGAGGCCAAATCTCTCGCCAGATCGGGCGCGACCGCGCCGCCGCGCTGCAAGTGGTCGAAAGATCGCGTGCGCGCCAGCAATCGCTGCAGCAGAGCATTACGGAGCTGACGAAGGAGCTGAATACGGCGGATGCCGGGCTTCAGCAATTGCAAGGCAAGGCCGAGTCGATCAGGTCGCTACTCGTCAACCTTGAAAAGAGGGTGGCGGAAACGGCAGCAAATCCGGCGTTTGTCACACCCAATTCGACGATCGCTTCACGCGCCAACGCTTCCGCCGCGGGGACATCGCCGAAGGTGAATATACTGGCCGGTGCCGGCGGTTTCGTCGGATTTACCCTTGGCAGCTTGCTTTCCTTGCTTCTTGAATTTCGCGACAAACGGTTCCGCACCAGCGCTCAAGTGCAGGAGTATATTGGATCGGTGGCCGTCAGCGCGACCCCGCGAGCAGTCGGCCGCTACCGAAAATCGCCTGCAGAAATCATCCTGAACGACAACAAGTCTGCGTTCGCCGAGGCATTTCGTGTGTCCTGCGCCAAAATTCATTTTGCCGTTGCACATCCGAAGTCCGTTGTCGTTAACGCACGCGGGCCGGGTATCGCCCTCGGTATCACTTCTGCGGCCAGCGGTGAGGGTAAATCCGTCCATGCTCTTGCCCTGGCGCGGACGGCGGCGCTGGCCGGCGAAAGCGTCGTCCTTGTCGATGCGGATCTGCGCCGCTCCGGTGTCTCCCGGCTCATCAATCGAGATTTTTCCTTCACGTTGAGGGATTTTCTTCATGGCCGGTGCGCAGCCGATGACGTGATCGTCATAGAAGGGCGGTCGGGCCTTCACTTTGTGCCGGGCGCTTCCAGCGATATCGCTTGGTCGAACTCGGGACCTTCGACGGTTTTTTGAATTTATCGATTACCTGAAGCATCGGTACGCGTTAGTGATTATCGACTTGCCGCCTGTCGTCGGCCTCGCCGAGACCATCCGTTTGGCGCCGGCAGCGGACCACATAGCGCTGGTCATCCGTTGGGGCCGCACCGAACGCCAGTTCGTGCAATTCGCGCTGGATGTCCTGCGCAGCGCCAGCATCTCGATGGTTGCGGTGATCTTAAACGACGTCGATCTGAAATCCCAGCGACGGCGCGGCTACCGCGATCATACCCTAGTCTATACGGACAAGGGGCTTTATCGGGTTGAGCCCAAATACCGGGAGCCCGCTACACCGGCGTCATTGCCCGTGGCAGCCGCCATGCAGGATGCAGGTTCGGAGGCGAACAGACCCGAGCCGCAGTGTGACGACACCCGTCGCGAGCGGCCGCCGTCAACCGGATCGGACATCGAAAGATTATACGATCGATATCGTGACTAGTCTAACCCGGTACAGCGCGGACCGGCGCGGACCGGCCCAGCCGAAGGCGGTCCCGACCCGGCCGTCGTTTAGATCGGATGATTCGGCAGCGCGGGTCGACCTCGCATTGCTGTTCTGTGCGCTCTTTCTGCAGCGCTTCTCATTGCCGTTCGGCAGCACATTTTTGATGCTGGACTTCGTCCCCGTCACCCTTATTGTGGTTTACCAATTTCTTGCGGGGAAACTTGTAATCCATTACGATCGGCTCTTGTGGTTTCTCGCTACGGCGCTGACAGTTACCTGCTCTTTGCTTTTGAACTTTAACAGCATGATGCTGAACTCCTATTTTCTGTTCATGGCCTCGTATCCGCTGCTCACGCTTAGCAGGTCGTCGACCGGTGATCGGTACAAGGGTACGCTTCAGGCATTTCAGTTCCTCGTATTGCTTCTATCATCGATTGGAGTGGCACAATTTTTTGCGCAGTTTGTAGTTGATGGCAGGAAACTCGTAATGTTCTACGGCATTGTCCCCGATTTTCTATTTGGATTCTTTTATGCGGGCGGGGAGAATACAATTCATACACTTTACGAAGGATCGGCCATTCTCAAGAGCAATGGCCTCTTTTTAGGAGAACCCTCGAATTTCTCGCAGATCACGGCGCTCGGCATCTTGATCGAGGTCCTGGAATTTCGCCGGCCGAAATACCTGCTCATTATGGCGCTCGGGTTTCTCGTGGCCTACAGCGGGACTGGCCTGATGATCCTTCTTCTTTTTCTTCCGCTGGCCGGTCTTCGCCATCGTAGGGCCGGTCTCTCTGCGCTCGTTGTCGTCATGTTTGCACTCGGGCTGTTCGCGATGGGAGTTATCGAACTGTCAGTGTTCTCCAGCCGGGTTGGCGAGTTCCAGGATCCTCACTCAAGCGCTTTTGGCCGGTTCGTCGCGCCTTTAAAGCTCACAGCCCAGCAGTTCGATACGGCATCCTTGTTCTCATTGCTGGTAGGGAACGGTCCGGGGACAACAAAAATTTTGAGCGTCACGACCTGGTACATCGGAGCTCCCGTCACCTGGTACAAACTATTTGTTGAATACGGAATAATAGGCTCGTTTGTTTTTGTTTGCTTCCTGGCGTCCTGCCTCAGGAACTCGAGGTGCCCTGGGGTTGTACTGTGGGCTCTTCTCTTCATCTTCATCTTCTTCTGGGGTCTCGTCGGCGGGGAAGGCGTGGCAATCATAATGGTTCTCTGCACCCTGAATGGCCCTGAAGCTAGACAAAGCCGCACCCATAAAGCAGGTGGCGCGAATCGGGCCTCTATCGCATCGCCATTCGTGTCGGGTTCATAGCGGCTGAAGCGGAGACATTGGAAATGGCTCACGCGCAGCCCGCGCTGCAGAACCATCGGGATCCGCTCGCGCAGTAAAGCGATGCGTAAGCGTCTTAATGATGAGCTTATGAGCAGCGATAAACAAGCGACTAGAGCTATGGAGAGTTCGGCCCAGTGGCTCCGACGTGTACTATTTACGGAATTGCCGGTTTGGCAATTGCTCCTTATTGCCTCTGCAGTGGGTGTTGTTTGGGCGACGACCCTCTTCGACTGGAGCTTTGTCACCGGACGGCATGCATTCTGGCAATTTCCCAAAGGAACCGTCGGCGGCTCGGCAGCCGACATGGCGCAAGTGCTGATCGGGTATCTCTACTATGTTCAGAGTCCCTGGCAGCTGCCGCTGTTCCATGTACCGGCAATCGATCCACCTGTCGGAACGAATGTCATCTCCCTGGATGTCGTGCCGATCATTGCGCTGATCGGCAAGCTCGTCCACAGCCTTACCGGCACCATAATAAACCTCTACGGCCCCTATCTCTTCCTGTGCTTCGCTCTTCCCGGCGTGATGATGGTGCTGGTGCTGATCGCGGCAAGAATTCGGTACGCCTTCGCAGCGATGATAGCCGCAGTCTTTGCCAACACCATGCCGGCTTTGCTGTGGCAATGGGGGCATGTCGCTCACGAATCACATTACCTCATCATCGGGGCGCTCGCGCTCTACCTTTTCTCTTTGAGAAGGCGTGCGTGGCGTGGGATTGCGGCAGGTTGGATCGGCGTTCTTAGCCTTGCTTCTCTCACGAACATTTATCTCTTTGCGATGGTAGGCACTGTCTGGCTCTGCAGCGTCGTCCAACGACGCCTAAATGGGCTCGTGACGACGCGGGAAACGCTTGAAACCGCAGGGCTAACGGTAGCGTTGGTGACGATCGTGATGATTGTCAGCGGTCATTTCGACGGCGTAAATGGGCTCCCCGCTAGCCGGGGCTACGGGGACTTTTCGATGAACCTACTATCGCCGATCGTGCCGCAGGATAGTGGGTTATTTCCTGGGGCGGGAGGGGTAATCGACGCAACGGGCGGTCAATATGAAGGTTTCAACTATTTCGGAATGGGGTTGCTGTTCGCATCGCTGCTCGTGCTGCCGGCTGAAATAGTCTGGCTCAGAGGAAATTTGCGGCGGCACGTCGCACTGCTCGCCGCTTTCGCAGCGCTGACCGCTTTTGCGATTTCCCATCGCGTCTTTGCCGCCGATCGGCTGCTGTTCGAATTGCCGATGCCCCTCTATGTCCTTGGGGCGCTCGGAATATTCCGGGCCAGCGGGCGGTTCTTTTGGCTGATTGGCTATGCACAGATGGCGATCGTGATCGTTCTGGGCTTCCGTCGCGCGCAGCCCGTAATGGTACTTTGCTTGATAGCGGCGGCGATCCTTCAGCTGTTCGATGTAAAGCTGCTCAGAGACCAGATCATCGCCAGCATTGCCGCGCGCCCAGAGGCGGGAGAGCTTAACCGTGACCAGTTCGCGGGTCTGATCGCTCGAGCGCGCCACGTCGAGGTCGTTCCGAGCTTTCAATGCAACATCAATCGTGATGAGAAATGGGAGAAGATAGGGCGGGCAAACATGGAATTGATGCTAGAAACGGCTCGTATGAACGTGCCTACCAATACAGTCTATGTGGCGCGGCAGCGCTACGGTCTTACCTTGTTGGACTTGATGCGCGCTCCTTCCCGAGCCACGGAGCTGAAGACTGCGCGACGTGAAGACTATTGCAACCAGGAGATTGAGCGGGCGCGGAGCGGGGGGCGTCCGGGTGACGTCATTGTGCTGCTCTCTGACCGGCCACGTACAGAGGAAATGTCGCCGGGCGTCATTTGCTCGGCTGTCTCTTGGGCGCGCTACTGCGAGCGGTCCAAACAGTGACGCTTGCATTCCATCGCCTTCTTACACGGCAAGTTGACGACACTCGCCGGGGGCTAACCTTGCGAGAAACTATATTCGTTTGTGTATTTATCGTTGCTTTAGCATATCTGTTTGGAACCTTCGATCGCTTTCCATTCGATGATGAAATCGTCACTCTTGAATTCATCGAACATCTGACGCCAGTCGAACTCTTGGCCACGCGCCTTGGCCTATACGATATTCACCCGCCCGTCTCTTATTTGCTGTTCCAGTTTTTATATTACCTCGGCCTACCGCTCTGGGCGATGCGATTCACCACTCTTCTGATGAGTGCGAGTGCTTTTCTCCTACTCCTCGACTTGACCCTTGCTGGCGCTCGGCCCGGAGGAAGGATGTTGCGCTTAGCCACGGCGTTAATATTCCTGACTTTTCCGCTTCTTTACGGGGTTGGAGACGCGCTGCGTTGGTATCCACCGTTCGCCCTGCTGGTCGCCAGCTTCTTTTGGCTTGATCTACGTTGCAGGCGTCCCACTATCGCTGGCGGGGCGCTGCTCGGTCTTAGCGCTTCGACCAATTTTTTAGCCGTTATCCCTTATGTTGCCTTTGTCGTTCGACGGTATTTCTTTCAGCGATGCTTTAACCTAAAAATCGATGGCCCATTTCATTTGGTTATGGTGATCTTCGCAGCCCCCGGTTTGGCCACCTTTATATTCGCGCTACTCGCCGCCTCACATAGAGCTCGTTCGGTGATTCATCTAGAACTCAGCTGGTCCGCGCGTGGCAGTGCGCTAGCCCTAGCCCAGATGGTTTTGGGATTTTTTGGTGGCTACCGGATTGGTCCGGTAGAGATCCTTCTTGGCTTGCCCTTTATAGCGCTTGTTGTGCTGGCTCTCCGTTCGCCAGCACTCGCTCGACGGGGAAGCGAGAAGGGCAGCCGCTACGACGAGATGGCGAGTGATCTCTGGGTCATAACCGCGGTCATGACCGTGCTCTGTATCATTTACTCAGTGTCGACGGGCTTCAAGGAAGGGCGTGCTCTGCTATTCTTGGCGCCTTTCTTCCTCTCTTGCTTTACGCTCGGATATTGGCGCCGCTTTTCACCAGCTGCCTGGCTTCCGGTCTGCCTCGCGAGCCTTCTTTTGTTCGGTACCGCACTAGCCAACGCTAGACAGAGCGCCGCACCCTTCAAGAGAGACTTGGTCCTCCCCTTTGATGAGGTGACGAACTTCATTGCTGAGAACGTACACGGCTCGGTGCTGTACGTAACTCACGAGCCCGTGAGCCGATACCTGATGCGCGACGATGGGTATTGCGTATTCTTCGACCTCTTCCAGCGAAGTTGGCTCGATGTGGAGCCCGACCTGATGCCCTGCGCCCGACAAGGGCTGGACCGCTTCGACACGATCGTGGTTGGTCTTTGGCCCCCCAACGGGCCCCCCTGGACGCCCACCGGCGCTGCGGCCCTTGAGTATATCCACGAACATCGCAAGCTGCAGTCTCGAGCGCGGTTTGGGTATGACCGGTGGACTGGGCTCAAAACTCGCCTCACCGGGGTGGCGCTTGATCCCTGGATCATAACGATTGAAATATACAAGTGATGCGATACAGGCCTGATGAAGCCTCGGTCTTTGTGGTGCCCGTATTGCAGGTTGTACTGCATGTGCAGCAATAACGGTCTGGTACACTCAGGATGCTGGCTAGCGCGGCGAGACGAGCCGTCAAATTGGCGCGCCTATTGACCTTTGCGGCTGGGCGACATGGGCTTCGGTACGGTGTCGGCGCCGCAATTGAACACCGCCAAGCGCTCGCGGGGCTCGATGTTGCGACAATTGTCGACGTCGGAGCGAACAAGGGCCAATTTGCGTTACTCGCCACCGAGGTGTTTCGTGGCGCAACTATCTACTGCTTTGAGCCTCTTCAAGAGCCCGCGGCACGCCTTCGCAAAATGCTCGGCACGGACGTCAGGCTATTCGAGACGGCGGTCGGACGCTCGGAGAGCCACGGCGTCTCCCGGCGGGCCAACTCTTCATCCCTACTGGCCATTGCCAAGCAGAGTGAAGTTTTTCCTGGCACGGGGTTGCGGGAAAAACGGGTGGTTTCGATAGCTCCTCTGACGAAATATCTTTCTCTTGAAGATTTGAAACAACCGGTACTGCTGAAAATTGATGTCCAGGGATATGAATTGGAGGTGCTAAAAGGGTGCGACTCGCTGCTATTTGCCTTTCAATATATATATTTGGAGTGTTCATTTGTCGAGCTGTATCATGGGCAAGCATTAGCTGGAGACGTTATTCTCTATTTGCTGCGTCGAAACCTTCAGCTTTCTGGCGTGTACAATCAGGTCGAAGATTCAAATGGGAGACCAATTCAAGCAGATTTCCTGTTCGCGAAATCCGGCCCCTGCTCGATGGCTGGCAAGCTTGCATCGCCTCGTCGGGCACTTGACAAGGAAATACTCGATGAAGCTCTCAGTGATCATAGCGAACTATAACTATCGAGACTTCGTCGGAGCTGCGATTGAAAGCGCGCTCGCAGTCGATTGGCACGACAAGGAGGTGATCGTCGTAGATGATGCCTCGACCGATAACTCGAGAACCGTCATCGACGCGTTCCGAGGGCAAGTGGCAGCTCACTTCAGGCCGAAATCGTACCAATTGGGTGCTCACATTTTCGGATTCGAACAGAGCACTGGGGATATTATCATCTTTCTCGATGCCGACGATTTGCTTGAACCTGACGTCATGCGGCAGGTCGCCAAGGTGTGGCGGCCGGGCGTCTCCAAAGTTCAGTACCGGATGAATCTGATTGACGCGGCCGGTTCTCAATTGGGAACTGCAATTCCACAATTTCCATCGGTAAACGACACCGAAAAGCTCCGCCAAACATTTTTGCGCACGATGACGTACGTGACGTCGCCAGGGTCGGGCAATGCTTACTCACGGGATTTCGTGCGAATTGCCTTTGCGATGGCCCCGGCGACGATCCCTCAGTCGGACGCCGTACTGGTGACCCTCGCACCGATGATGGGCCATGTCCTGACAATCCGGAGGCCGCTCGCCCGGTACCGGATCCACGACACCAACTCGATGGCACTGCGATCGCTTGATGCGACCAAGTTTCGCAGCCGGCTGCAGCAGGATGTGGAATTGGCTGGGTTGTTTAGGACCGCGGCCCAACAGCTTCAGCTACCTGTCGCCGCCGACCCTTTGAGCCGCAGCTTCAACCATCTGCAGTATCGTCTCGCCTCCCGTCTGGTCGAGCCGTCCGAACACCCGTTCCCAGAAGATACCGTCGCCGGCATCGCCTACCGACTGGTCTGCGCGGCGATTACCTACTCGCAAATGCGGTTGCGCGACCGAGTCATACTGTTGGTTTGGGTGATCGCCTGTACGCTGACGCCGTCGTATTACCGTCGCAATTTCATTCTGTGGCGTTTTGCAGCGATCTCGCGGCCGCAAACGATCAAAGCGCTTCTCGGGGCGTTGAGCTCATTGCGATCGCCTCGCCTTCCCGACCGGGCGTGATCGGCTGCTGCGTTACATGAATATCATTCTGCATGAGATGGGGACCTATACCCACCGGCAAGAGTTGGCCAAAGCTCTGGCGTCCCGCGGGCACGAGGTCACTTACCTTTATTGCCCATCCGCGTCGACCCCATCCCGGACCTCGCTGCGCTTCACCCCCGACGACAACGTGATCGTCGTTCCCGTCGAGCTCGGTGCGGAATTTGCGAAATGGCAACTGGTCAAACGGTTTTTGCAGGAACGCGTCTACGGTGCTCGGGTCTCGTCGGCAATCGCCAGCCGCCGTCCTGACCTGGTCATTTCGGGCAACAGCCCTATTGCGATCCAGGCGGCCATACAGAAGACGTGCCGAGGTTCCGGAACGCCATTCCTTTTCTGGCTGGAAGATGTCTATTCGATCGGCATCAAATCGGTGCTCTCAAAGGTGCCGGTTATCGGCGCCTCGATCGCAGCCGGTTACGCTTTGCTCGAGCGTAGAGTGGCGCGGCAGAGCAATGGGATCGTCGCGATCTCGGAGGATTTTCGCGACCTCGCGGTCGAATGGGGGGTCGATGCAGCTCGCATCGCCGTGATCGAGAACTGGGGCGTAATACCGCCAGACCCGCTGCCCCTCAAAGACAATGACTGGGCGGTCCAGCATGGGCTCGCGGGCAGGCGTGTTCTTCTGTACTCGGGCGCCCTCGGCTTCAAGCACAATCCGCAGCTATTCCTGGAACTCGCGATGGAGTTTCGTCGCGAGGACGATATTCGGGTCGTCGTGATCTCCGAAGGTCACGGCGCCGAATGGCTGTCTTTGAGGAGTCGCGAGTTCCCGCAATTGGTCTTACTGCCGTTCCAGTCGGCAGAGAATTACCATAATGCGTTAGCAGCAGCCGACGTGCTGGTAGCCATACTTGACCCGACTGCGGCAAAATATTCCGTCCCGTCCAAAGTCCTCTCGTACATGACCGCAGGAAGGCCAATTCTGGCGGCCATTCCGGCGAATAATTTGGCGGCTCGCACCATCAAAGCGGCTTGCGCCGGACTGATCGTCGATCCTGAAAACTCGGCCGAACTTCGGGTATTGGCAAGATCCCTGGTCGAGGATGAAGACCGTCGCAAACGACTAGGCGCCGCCGGACTGGCTTATGCCCGCGCAAACTTTAATATCGATGGCATCGCAGCCCGATTTGAGGAGCTTTTCTACCGCCATGCTCGCCAGTCGACGAGTCCGCCTGAGCGGCCAGGGGTCGGCCGCCTTCGTGGTGTGAAATAATTGTCGCAGACGATGGCGATCGCGGGGTATCCAGCGGGGCCTATAGATGTGGAGCGCGGGCCGTTGCGGTGTCTTTGGCTGACCCGGATGGATCCGGCACCGCCCGACGCAGGAGATTTGGCGTACAGTTTTCATCTTTTGACCAGCCTTAGCCGCGCTGGCGTGCGTCTTACAGTCCTGGCAATGCGCCGTACCGGCGGGCGGGCCCGAACGGCCGAGGTCGGCGGCATCGAATGGATTATCGTGCCTTGGGAAGGCGGTGGAAAGCTCGGTCGAGGCGCTGCGCAGCGCAGCCTGTTCAGTCGTCTCCCGAATGTCGCCAAGCAATACGATACATCATCGTTCCGTCGGGCGTTGCGCAGGCAGATGGCCCGGGGCTGGGATGCGATCGCCGTCGACCATCTCGGAATGGGTTGGGTCTGGCCCGCGGTCCAGGCATATCGCCGCCGAAATACGGGCGTCGTCTCGGTCTATATCGCCCACGGATACGAAAGCGATTTTCGACTGGCGATGGCGCGGAACTTCAACGGGAACATTTTTCATAAGCTGGCTTTGCGACTGGATGCGGTCAAAGCGGGGCGGTTGGAAAGAGGAATCGCCCGCAGCGCGACTTTTTTCTCGGCGATCACCAGCGAAGATCGGAACCGCTTCGGCAACTTGTCGAACAGCGTTGTGCTCACTCCGGGATACGCAGGGGTGGCCGCCGATGCTCGCACGATCACCGCGACGACGCCGCGCCGCGTTGTGTTGTTTGGCAGCGCCCTCTGGTTGGCCAAGCAGATGAACATGATTGAATTCGTCGAGGCCGCTGACGAACTGTTCGCGCGGCAGCAGATCGAATTGTGGGTGGTCGGAAAAGTCCCAGATCATATGCAGGGACGGAGCGTTCGCGCCACCCGCTTTCTAGGCTTTGTCGAGGATCCGCAGCCGATTTTCCGTACTGCTAGAATGGGTATTGTCCCCGAGCGAACCGGCGGCGGGTTTAAGCTCAAAACACTCGATTATATTTTTAATCGAATACCGATTGCCGCGCTAAACGGCAGCACTGCCGGGTTGCCGCTGATGCCGGGGCTGCACTATCTGTCCTTTCCATCGATACCAGAGCTCGCGCAAGGCGTAGCTGTCGCAATCGACAATATCGAGCTGCTCAACAATCTGCAGGAGACCGCCTACGCTGAGTGCCGCGCTCGTTTCGACTGGGCCGATCGCGGTCGCGCGCTGTACGATGCCATGTTGCAGGCGCACGGTAGGCTGCAAAACCTTGACGGTCGCGACAGCCCATATTGTTAATCAAACGCGCCGCTCGAGGTCCATCGTCCTTTGTGTCTCGATTCGTCTTTGCAGCCAAAAGCGCAACATTCCCTTGTTGTAGTAATATGCTTTTAGATACTGAACCCAAACCGGCGCGGGGAGGATGAACCGGCAAAACCGGTAGAGAGCCCACCATAGCAGCAGTCGCGGCCAGATCCGCCGCGGAATGCCATATAAAAAAGGCGCCGCAGCGGTCCCGGAGGCGTTGAGAAAGGCCCAGGTTTCGCCCCATTCCTCGTAATAAGCGGCGATATAGCGGATGGTTTGCCGCTGCCGTCCGATGCGGTGGTGCACGATCGCATTCGGGATCCAGTAACCGGTTGCCCCCGACCGGAGAAGCCGACGAATAACGTCCGTATCCTCCTGCACTCGGATCTTGTTTGCTATCGGCCCGAGCTCGGGATTGTACCGGAAGGCGCGTTGCTCGACAGCCCGAACGGCCCAATTCGCGCCATAAGGGAAATGGTCTTCGTCGGTAGCCGAGAGCGGATAAGGGTGGTCTCCGAAATCGCGGATGGCGTATGGGCCGCCCAGCATGGCTTCGCTTTCAGCTACCCACTTCGCTACGGGAGTCTCGTAGCGCGGCACAATTCGGCCGCCAAATACCGCCGCGCCGGGCCAGTGTCGGAATGCCTCCGCGTAGGCCGTCAGCCAGCCGGTGTCGACCAGCACGTCATCATCCGTCCAGACTATATACTCTCCCCTTGCAACATCTATTACTCGGTTCAATGCATTCGATTTCCCCGGCACGGGTTCAAACTCCCGCCGCACCGGCAAGCGACCAACATATTGGCTGATGAGATCGTCGGTAGAATCCGTGCAGTTATTGTTGACGATCACGATTTCCCAGGCGAGATCGCTCGGGACCCGCATCGCGCAGAGCGAATCAAGGGTGTCACGCAACGATTCCGCCCGGTTAAAGGTGCAAATTCCAACCGTTATTAACATCAGAGTGTCGTTTTGGTTATCGGGGGTGTACGTCTTTCTGTTCCTCGAAGGACCGCTGGCAGGTGCAACCAAATGCCTAAACCCTTCCAGTGCGGGATGTTACCGCACCATCGTGGTCGACGCAATTTTGATCATAGTTAAGGCAATTGTGCCCTGCCACCGATACTCCACTGCCGAGAACTGCCGCTGTGTCACTCAGAAGCAGCAATGAAAAGCTTGCTTGACTCGCGTGAGCCGTCGACC
The DNA here is from genome assembly GCA_963700185.1 of uncultured Alphaproteobacteria bacterium. Lineage (GTDB taxonomy): Bacteria > Pseudomonadota > Alphaproteobacteria > ATCC43930 > CGMCC-115725 > AP-15. Next base: position 562,145 of record CAVOWP010000007.1, on the reverse strand, counting down.
TCAGATATCGAGACCTCTTTTGCAGCCCAGCGGCGGCCATAGGTATCACAACTGCGGAAGCGCCTTGCCGATTTCCTTAGAGTTCAACCGGCAAGCATGATCATGTCGGACCCTGTTATCGCCGTCGAAAATCTGTCCAAACGTTACATTATCGAGCATACGCCCGACGCCCAGGGCTACAAACGCTACACGGCATTACGCGATGTGATCGGAGACGCGGCCCGTAACCTTGCACGCAAGGCGCTTGCCGTCGCTCGCGGCCGCCAGATCTTTTCAACGGATCGGATCGAGGAATTCTGGGCACTCAAAGGAGTGAGCTTCGAGGTCCAGAGAGGCGAGGTTATCGGGATCATCGGCCGTAACGGCGCCGGCAAGAGCACTCTTCTGAAAGTTTTGAGCCGCATCACCGAACCGACCGCCGGGCGGGTCATCCTGCGGGGCCGTGTCGCGAGCCTGCTGGAGGTCGGCACCGGGTTTCACCCCGAATTGACCGGCCGCGAAAATATCTATCTCAACGGCGCCATTCTCGGCATGACCCGCGTCGAGATCCGAAGGAAATTCGACGAGATCGTCGACTTTGCCGGCGTCGAAAAATTCCTCGATACACCGGTAAAGCGCTACTCCTCAGGAATGTACGTCCGCCTCGCCTTTGCTGTGGCTGCCCATCTAGAACCGGAGATTTTGCTTGTCGACGAGGTGTTGGCGGTGGGCGATGCCGAATTTCAGAAGAAATGTCTCGGGAAGATTGATGAAGTCTCTCGGCGGGAAGGTCGAACAGTGCTGTTAGTCAGCCATAACATGGCAGCGATAACGCAAATGGCCAACAGAGCACTGCTGCTCGATGCCGGGTCAGTAGCGGTTGATGGTTCCGTCACGGAAGCTGTCTCGACCTACCTATCAAGGGGAATGAGCAGAGCCATCTACATACGCCCGTTGGGGCCCGAGATTAGTACCCCTCATATTGCACGGGCCGAGATTTTGACCTCTGATCCCAATGCGGTTCACCGTTTCGGTGAGCCTCTCGAGGTAAAATTCTGGATCCGACATCCGACGCCCATACGTGGTAGTTTTTGTTTTATGATATTCAACAGCCAATTTCAAAATCCGGTAATCCATTCGTCGTATTACCATGGGCCAGCATTTGGTAACACATCCGGCTGTTCCATACTTGTGTGTCGTTTCCCAAGTATTTTGCTCAACGTAGGACAGTTTCATCTATGCACTTGGCTTCAAGAGCAGCCGAGCGGAGATGTTTATGAAACTTTGGATGGGATTTGCGCTTTCGAGGTGATACGAATCGATGAGAGCCCGATCGGTGGATGGCGTCCGCAAATCTGTGCGTACCATGAGCGGCACGCTTGGACGTTGGCGAATGTCACCAGCGACGAAGAGGGTTTGAGTTGAGAACCCGCCAGCGTTTATAAGTCGCGCAGGAGTCCCCTGATCTTATCTGCGAAAACCCGAACAGGGTCCGGCGGGACCAGCTGGCGTATTCTCTCCGCCGCAGTCGCGCCAATTTCCTTGGCCTCTTCTTTTCTTGCCCAAAATCGCTCGAGTGCATTCCCCACGCACCCGGCGCTTGGCGCCTCGGCCAGAAAGCCGGTCATGCCGTCCTCGACGACTTCCGCCCCCGCCACATCGGTCGCAACGACCGGTCGCCCGCACAACATGGCCTCGACCACCGCCAAGGGCAGACCTTCTATCCGGGAGGGCATGACCAGGACATGGTTGAGCGACCAAATTCGTTCTACGTCCGCTACATGACCCTCGAACACCACTCGATCGGCAAGCCCGAGGCGCTGCGCCCAGCGTTCTAGACCACCCCGGTTCTCCCCCTCGCCATACAAGTGTAATCGCCAACTGCGCGCCGACCATGCTGGCCCTGCCAGCACCTCGAAGAGAATATCCTGGCCCTTGCCCGGTGGGTCCAACCTGCCGACGCACGCAAAACGCAACTCCCCGACTTGTCCCAGAGGCGGCCAAGGCGGCGATGCGTTGAAGTCGACGTTGAACGGATTGCGAACCACCTCTGCATTGAGAAGCTCACAGCCGATCTGTTTTTCTGCTATCCGGCGATTTGCGTCCGAAACAAAGTAGCAACGCAGCGCAGCAGCGAGGGCCGCTCGGTAGCGCTCGGCCAAAGCGTCAGCGGGCCACCAAAAATACTGGTTGCAGTGGACTATGATGGCAAATGGCAGGTGATTAGCCACGCACAACTCGAGCAAATCGAGTGGCGGAAACGGTGCTCCGTCGGAGATCACCACAAACTGCGGCGATCTTGCCGCAATGAGCCGTTCAACTTCCAGCGTCGTGGGGCTCTTTTCTGGTGCTGTCAAAGCCCGCCACGCGCGCTTTCGCAGCGGATACGGCGTAGGCCGAAACCACACCTCTACGCCACGCTCGGCCAGATTCAAAATGCGCGGATGAGGTGGCGAATGTGCGGCGTAACTCGCGAAACTCGCGAACCCGTCGACCGCCAAGTCCAATGCTGCGCGCGACCAAAGTTCCTCGGCGGCTCCCCACGGGGTGTCGTTCACGCTAGAAACGAAGAGGATGCGTTTGGATGCCACCGGTACCTCTAACCGTAGCCCGGTCTCTGCAACGATTTTTCCTGCGAAGTCGATGCGTTAAACAATCTCGCGGTTACCATTACCCCAAATCAAATCCATCGACCCTCTCGGCACAATCGATAACGGCGATGAACCTCACTATCCGTGACCAGCTGTCCCAAGTGTCCTCAGCTCGGTGTGCTCTGGGGAAGCTGTCCAAGGAGAAGCCGCCGTATCCGTCCAAGAGATGCGCGGATTGGCTGCGGAATTACTTCCTTGAGACGTGACCGTGGAAGCCGAACAGGAAATTCGGGCATTAGGTTCTCGTTGATGACGTAGCGACGATCAAAGGCATCATAATCCAACGAAGCGGCCGAGACGACGCGTTCTTCCCAGCAAGCTCCCGCGAACTCCGGGCGGGCATTCTCGAAAGCGAGGGGTGCATCCCGTTTCGTCGCAATCGCCGCACGCCAGTTCGGTGTCACCTCATGCAGGAAACCGGTGCTCGCTTCCATTGCCGGACGCCTAGTGCGCAAGCGCCGCTCGATCTGGTCCGGGGAGCGGTATTGGTAATGCTTCAACCAAATTCGGACCGGATAGGCAGGCGCCGTGAACATTACCCCTGGGAAGCCGCCGCAGTCTTCGGTCCGAGTCCATATGATCTTGTCACTATGCCTGAAAAATCGCAACTCGCCCCAGTTATTAAGATAATAACGTAATCGCTCCTGGACTGGAGTTGCCAAAAACCTCACCGGATCCTCTCGATATGAAGTTCCGTCTCGGTCGGTGAAATAGTAATTGAGACTCGCTGACCAAACGGTTTGAAAGCGATCGGGTATCTTAGCAAGAAAAATCCGCGGGTCATCGATGTAGAATTCATCCGCGTCCAGCCGGCACCACCAATCTTGGGGGCCAGCATTAACCCGAAATGCATTGAAAATATCGGCCCGCAACGCGCTGCTGAATAGTACGTCATCCTGCTTGTACGGCACAATTTGCAGATGCTGTTTAGCGATCTCCTTTACTAGTTCCCACGTTCCGTCGTTGCTACCGTTATCGAAGACATAGATATGATCGCACCAATGCAGTGCCGAGATAAGAGCCTCTTGCAGAACGTCCGCCTCGTTTTTGACAATGCATAGTGCATGAACTTTCATTCGCGCGTCGCCTTATCTCGATGTTCACACAACCTTCGACGAGGAGGACCTTAAGAGTACATCGATCAGATTCCCGGCGTATGTATGATACCCCCCCGAGAGCGCGATCCTTTCCTGCCCACGCCGGCCCATCCTGTTCCGCTCCTCCGGCTGCTCGGCGAGCTGACGCAGGACCTTAACAGCGGATGTCACATCGCCGTAGGGAACGATGACGCCGACGCCCCCGCAAATCTGTTCCTCAACACCGCCGCTTCCAGCGAAGCCCACAACCGGAAGGCCGTAAGCCATGGCCTCCAGAACGGTGGTGGGGAACGGGTCCTCTCTGGACGACAGGAAGAAGAGATCCGCCGCCGCAAAACACGGTGCCATGTTCTGCTGCGGGCCGAGGAAGATCAGACCGTCGGGTAAACCCAATTCGATCATATCCTTCTCTGCCCACTCGCGAAAGCTCGAACCGACATGCCCGGCCCAAGCGAACACGATCTTTGGGGTTTGCGTTGCGGACATCGTCGATGACACGGCCATCTCACGCGCGGCATGGGCAAACAGATCGAGGCCCTTGCGGAAATCGCCGCTACCGCCACAACCCAAGATCAGCATACCATCGCCGGCGAGGCCGAGGTGCGCGCGAAACGCCGAACGGATGGCAGTACGTTGTTCCGCTGTGAGGTGATCTGGATGGATATTGCAGCCCTGGGGGTATACGTAACTCGGTTTGTCGCCGATTGGGAAGGCGCCGGCGAAGGCTGCCTGCACCTGAGGGCACGGGAACACCAAGCATTGGACGCCTTGGATTAGTGCGGCGGCGTGATCTGTCCACCGATTGGCGCGGATCGAATGGGGCATTTCGTGGACCAAACCGATCGAAGCCAGACCGGCATGTTTCAATCGGATGGCCGCGGCGCCGCTCAACACGGTGTTGCACAGCGCATACCGGATTTGCTGCATAGCGAGGTGTTTCGTGACGCGCCGCCAAAACCGGTCGTGCCATACCAAATCTTTCACGTAGATGACGCGTTTCACCGGACGCGCCCAGGCCCGCGTATCGAGAGGATAGGCGGGAGACAGGCGGGGCCGCGCGACGAACAGCGGGCCTAGCTGCGCGAACTCCGGCTCCAATTCGCCCGGTTCCAGCGAGATTGTGACCACCGGAGTGGCACGCGCCTTTACCAGTTCGCGGGCGATGTTAAGCGCGATGAGGGGAGCACCCGTCCGATCCGCGTTGTGACTGACGATGGCGATACCGTGGCGAAGTTTTGCATCGGGTAAAAACTCGGCGATTGGCATCGGCGCCCGCAAAGAGTGTTCATCCTATTGAGAGGGGCCTTAGTACACGGAAATCTGCCGGCTGCGACAGCAGCCTTGCGTCAATCAAATCCAAGATCTCGCGATCGACGGCCGTATCAAACTTCCTAGCAATTAATCCTCTTGATCGAGCTAGGATTTCGAGGTCGCTTTTCCGCCAGATTCGCGGTCCGCGTCCCTCTGATATATCGATGCAGCGCAGGTCATCGTTCACGACGTTCGACGCAAAAGAAGAATTTAGAATTATCGTATGAAAGAATATTTCATCAGGTATGTCTACATACCGAAAGAATTTTACAAACCTCGGATTTTTCTGGGCATAGTCATGTATGAATCCTGCGCAAGCTCGGGTGAGACACCAATACCCTGGGCCCCCGAATAGTTTCAGATTTCCGGGCAACGTTCGCTTAGTGAACATTTTATTGACTGATGAATATATTACCGATTTCACCTTCGATTTAAATTCCCTTGTCGACGGAAGATGAACAAATGCGCGCAGGAACTTAACGGGCCAATCCTCTAAGAATCTGAAATGCCATTGCTCGATACGCTGCATGCCGCCATTTTCTCCCCACGCTTCATTAGGAAACGAATAATAAGAGACAAATTCCTTTCCATTTATTTTGTCTAAGAAAGACTCGATATAGGTGGTGTTTTTGATCGGGTAGTCTTGGCCGGTCAGCAAGAAAACATAATCGAAACTCGTATTTCCATCAAACAAATACGCAAGGCCTCTGAGCGTCGCCCGAACGTGACCAAAATCTCCCCAGTGACAGTTATGCCTTTTCAGAAACACGACATTGCTAAGATGACTGACACCGGCGATCATCTCCTTGTATTGCTTCTTATCTGTTCTCTTGTCAACATGAATGAGAATTATTGATGTCGGTGTATGAAGTCGGCGGACAAGACGGATTAAGAGGTCGGCAGCCTTGTAGGCTGAAATGATATATGCAAGTCTCATTTGGCTTTGGTCACCTTTCGGCGAGCACAGGCAAGAGTTCGCGCGCGACAAATTGGTTACCTTCAGCCGACATGTGCAAGAAAGGATTGTAAAGCTGGTGGTACCGCGCAGGGTCTCTGGCCTTCAATGCAGATAATGCGGGTTTCAAATCGAGGACGCGCGTTGCCGGGTCGGCTACGCAACGCAAGACGCGCTCGGATTCCAATGATTCGGAAGCGGGTTCGAATTCCCAGTGCTGGGCCAAGACGATCAGCTCGGAACCGTGCGACTTCGTCAGCTCTTCGAGCTTGTGAAGCAACGCACAGCTGACCTTGATCGCTTGTTCTTGATCCTGCATTTGTGTTTCAGATGCGCCGCGCAGCCACCATTCGGGAGACACCCTCTTCATGACCGCATCGACGAGCCGACTATGCTCGACGGCAATGAGCAGCGGGCTCTCTTTCTGCGGGAGAAAGGACGGCGGTGGGACCGGGACGTTTTGCAGCGTCAGTTGCCCGCCCTTGAAGTCGAAATAGGGCTTGGCGGTCGCAAACGTTACCGACATCTCAGAGCGGCGAATATCGTCGGGAATGAAGCTGAATATTACCGTGCTGAAGCGATATCGGTTGAGGAGGCGTTGCGCGCGCAGAAAGATTTGGTCGACCCCATACCCGTCAACTCCACCATTGACCACCCTCTTTCGCGAGAGCTGATCGAGTTGCGCCGGCCAAGTCTCCGAGTCCGCCACCTGGTCGCCGAAAGTGTAGGAGTCACCTACCGCAAGGATGGGATCTTCGGTCCCATCTCTAACCTCACCGCCGCCGTTGGAGCGGATTCCGTCCTCGAGGATTGTGACCGTCTTCCCCCAAACAGTCGCTTGTTGCTGCTCCGGGACCCATCCAAGTTCGGCGTCATAGGTATGATAGCCGACGAACTTATTCGCCTGCGGGTATCGAAAGTTGATAAATTCCCATTCGCCATGATAGGCTCGCAGCCCGATCTCGAGGGCAAGCAGACATAAAATCATCGTTCCGACAAACAAACCCGCGTTAATGAGCTTTTCTTTCATCGGCCCGCACTCCGAATTACAAAACCTTGGTGCCTTTTGTTGGCCCAGCGCGGGTTCGTGTTAATCAGGCTCGAACGTATCCTTGTAATCGGTGCGCAATGAGGGGTCTTGGTCTTCCTTGCGGGCAACGCAATTACCCGCAACCAGGAGGTCGATGTCGGTCCCCATAAAGCAGCGGAAAGCATCCTCCGGGGTACAGACGATCGGCTCGCTTCGGACATTGAAGCTGGTGTTGACCAGAACCGGGCAGCCGGTCCGCTCCTTGAACGCCGACAGCAAAGCGTGGTAGCGCGGGTTTGTCTCCTTGTGAACCGTCTGAATGCGCGCCGACATGTCGACATGCGTCACCGCGGGAATTTCAGACCGGATCGTGTTGAGCCTGTCGATACCAAAGAGCTTCTTGTCTTCCTCCGAGACAGCGTGTCGCCGATGCTCGAGGACGTCGGCGACGACCAGCATGTAAGGACTGTCGTCGTCGAGCCCGAACCACTCAGCAACCTCTTCCCGCAATACGGACGGCGCGAACGGCCGGAAGCTCTCGCGGAACTTGACCTTCAGATTCAGCTGCCGCTGCATCTGGGGCGAGCGCGGGTCGGCGAGGATTGACCGGGCACCTAAAGCGCGGGGGCCGAACTCCATTCGGCCTTGGAACCAGCCAACGGCCTTCTCTTCCGCTAGCGCATCGACGGTCTGTCCTATTACCGCTGCGTCCTCTACGACCTTAAAAACCGCCCCGGCACTGCGCAGCCGCTCCGCGATTTCCGCAGTGGTAAAGCCGGGGCCGAGATAAGCCCCTTGCATCCCGTCAAGAACGTTTCCGACCCTTCGCGGCTGGTCGAGAAATTCGTGATAGGCCGCGAGCGCGGCGCCAAGCGCGCCACCGGCATCCCCGGCCGCGGGCTGAACCCAAAGGCTATCGATCGCCCCGTCGCGCAAAACCTTGCCGTTGGCGACGCAATTGAGCGCGACACCGCCAGCTAAGCACAGGTTACGAAGACCGGTTTCCGCGACCAGGTTTCGAACCATCCGGAGGATCGCCTCGTCGGTGACTGCTTGGATCGAGGCAGCGAGATCCATATGACGCTGCTCCAGCAGCGCTTCCGGGGCGCGCGGGGGCCCGCCGAACAAACGATCAAAGCCGCCGTTGGTCATCCGCAGCCCGACGCAGTAATCGAAATAGTCCTGATTGAGGCGAAACGAGCCGTCTGGCTTGAGGTCTATTAAATTCTCGAGGATAGTATTGGCATATCGGGGCTCGCCGTATGGCGCCAATCCCATGACCTTGTACTCGCCGGAATTCACCTTGAACCCAGTGTAGTAAGTAAAGGCAGCATAGAGCAACCCCAGCGAGTGCGGGAAATGGATTTCCTTGATCATTTCGATGTGATGATCCCGACCGACCCCAACGCTCGTGGTGGCCCACTCTCCAACACCGTCCATTGTGAGGATCAGCGCATCCTCAAAGGGCGACGGATAGAAAGCACTGGCCGCATGGCTCTGGTGATGCTCAGCGAATAGTAGCTTGTGCTGCCAGTCGAAGTTGAGTGCGCGCGCTTTGAGACGCCTGCCAAGCGAGTCCTTTTGGAACAATTTTCCCTTTAGCCACAGCGGCAAAGCCACGCGGAACGATCCGAAACCGCGCGGTGCAAACGCAAGATAAGTTTCGAGCAGACGTTCGAACTTTATAAAAGGTTTCTCGTAGAAGACGATGTAATCGAGTTCACCGAGCGTCAGTCCGCCCTCATCGAGGCAAAAACGAATGGCATTCTCAGGGTAGCCTGCATCCTGTTTCTTACGAGTAAAGCGCTCTTCCTGCGCTGCGGCGATAATACGGCCGTCCTCCACGAGCGCAGCAGCACTGTCATGATAAAAGGCGGAGATTCCGAGAATGCGCATTCGGCTAGCCTCTCTGTCTTGTCAAAGCTCGGCCATCTCGTCAAAACAGTGTGTAGATGAATGGCGCGATTGCAGAGCCTTGCGTTGCTATCAGCAGCGCGCCAAACAACGCCATCGTGATCATTATCGGGGCGAGCCAAAATTTTTTGCGAACGCGCAAGAAGGACCAGAACTCGACCATGAAGCTGCCCATCAGATCCCTCTCGAATTGTCCTCAACCGGGGCTGTTTCGGCCTCGCGGGCCGAAAGCGAGGAGCTTAAAGGATGCGTAGTCTATATCGGGCAAGTCGACTGGTATACACGGGCGACAAGCCTGACGCGGCGAGCTAAAGTGCTATGCCAACCAGCAAACGGCTGTTCCATTTTGTCCTCCTCACCGGGCAAAGCCTCGATCATCCCCCGAAAGCGTGATTTCTCGATGCCCGGATATATACCGGGTAAGAGGATCCGTCTATCGCGGACGAAATGGAGGTTCCATTAACGTTTATCGGCGTTAAACCGTCATTGATGTTACCTCAAAACTGCCGCCGCATACTCGATGCTCCGCTCTCCGGCGGTTCGCGCTCGATCCAATAAGTGGCTGCGATCCGATCTGGTGATAGCCGCAATGGCCGTTTGCCCACCATCCGCATGACAAATGCCATAGGGGTGACCGCAACAAAGAACAGTAGCGCCAAGACGATTGGGTTCACCACCTTTGCCAGTGCGCCACCCACTTTCAACCAAGCTTTATTGAGCCCCGACAAGCGCGAAGGTGCAAAGATTCCGAGCAACAGCAACAGAGTGCCCGCAACAAAGATCAAACACGCAACCAGAAGGATCGCCCCCGCGGTGAACGCTTTTGCCGCACCGATCACCATCAGGATGCTGCCGACCGTGTATCCGAACGCCCGATCGCCACCAGCTTCGGCGGGCTCATCGTCACGATAGGTTTCGTGAAGCGAAAAATTCTGGCTCACTCGCCTTCTCCTATTGCTTGCGGTTTTTTCCTATTTGGGAGGGGAAAGATCGCAACATTTACCAGGTTTTCCCGCGTCTGTAGCTAGAAACTCCATCCGCGATGCGTGCCGCCGGCAGGCGAAGCGATGGTTGCCATCTCGGTGCTGGGAACTCGATGCTTCGCCCGCCAGCGCACATCTGTACCACATTGTCGGCCGCTCCAAACGCCGGTGCCTTTTATGCTGGTACGGGTTGAGGTCGGAGCGGCACCATACGCATCAAGATATCCTCAAACGTTTGTCGCGTGAGCACGAACGAAGACGAATTGCGTTGGCAGTGGAAAGGCGCGTCCATTTGTCGCAAATTTGTGCTCTTAAATTCAGTGCTCGGTGGTTCTCTGCTAGTTGTAAAAGGTCCAAGCGCTCGAGCGCCCTCGGAAGTTCGTCCGCCGCGTCATTCATCGTACATCAGGTGAGGTCGCAAATCTCGAATGCGGCCGGAAGGCCGTAGAGTTGTCCACTACCCAGTCATACACCCCGGCGCTGCACTCGGCCTTCCGTGATTGTGCCGATATCCTGCAATGTCCGATTACCGGCGAGCCCCTTATGGAGGTTGAGGACGGCTGGAGAAGCGCTAGCCGACAGCGAATTTATCCGGTCGAACACGGCATCCCGCGATTGTTCGCACCAGTGGACCCGACGATGTCGGATCGCGATGTCACTGAAATGGTCAAGGCGTTCTACGAGGAAACGCCGTTCCCAAACTATGATGATATCGACTCACGCGAGTCCCTCGTCATGAAGGCGAGACAAGGGAGGTTCGCTGCAGCCCTCGATGAGCAATTGCCTGACGGCGCCATCGTGCTCGAGGCGGGATGTGGCACCGGGCAGCTGACGAATTTCCTTGGTTTGTCGTGGAAGCGACGGGTTTTGGGCGGCGACATCTGCCTCAACTCGCTGCGACTGGCGAACGGTTTCCGTGAGCGCTACCGAATTGCCAACGCAGCTTTTCTGCAGATGAATCTTTTTCGACCACCGTTCCGGGACGGCAGCATCGACGTCCTTATCTGCAATGGCGTGCTCCACCACACCGGGGATGCCCGCAAAGGCTTCGAGACCTTGCTTCGTAAAGTCAAACCGGGCGGCCACATCCTGATCGGGCTTTATAATAGTTATGGACGCCTGCCCACCTTGTGGCGTCGCCGGGCCTTCGAACGGTTTGGTCCGGCACTCTATTTCCTGGACAGCCGTTTGACCTCGGCTCGAATGAACGAGGGTCGCTGGCAAGCGTGGTTTTCCGACCAATATCGACACCCCCACGAAACACGGCATTCGATTGATGAGGTGCTGGGCTGGTTCGATACCGCCGGGGTCGATTTTCTGTCGTCCATTCCGGCAGCTGACGGAAGTTCCTTCACAAATGACACTCGACTGTTCGCGCCGCATCCACGGGCCACAAGGACAGGCCGGTGGGCAACTCAGCTGCAGATGCTCCTGACCGGAGGTCGTGATGGGGGGCTTTTCATCATGATCGGGCGCAAGGGCCAATAGGCAACCTGCCTCAACGTTTTCTATGAGCTCCAAGGTTTTCGCTCCCTTCGTCCCTCCCGCCTTCGGCCGCAGGACGAAGAAGCGGTATCGAGGCCAGCACCGGCGCGTGATGCGCCTCCTTCGCGAGAACGACGCAGCCGCGACGCAGCCTGCCTGGAGCAACCAGGCCTGCGGCAGCCATCGGCGTGGACGGATAATCCGCAACCGAGGGAGTGGATGGAAAAAAAGCTCGCAGCTGGTGCGCCGCTTTTGCCGGCCTGATGTAGTCAAAAACCAGGGCTCTCCCCGGCCCGTAGTCGTCATAGCCATACCCGGCATCGTTCGGAACCGCGAAATCGTCGATCATGACCACCGCCGATGGGCATCGCCGAAAAACGGTATCCAGTTCCTCGGCAAGAGGCAGATCATCGCCAAACACGTGGCCGTGAGCATCGAGGTAAAAGAAAAGCGTGTGTCCGGCCAGGGCCTGCAACGGCCCATCGAACAGCCGACGCAGGCCTGTCCGGCTGTCATCGTGGAGTAATTTGATGTTCCGCTTGCGCCAAAATCGTGCGCGCGCAAATCCGTAGTGTCGCGGGTATAGCTCGATGGTAAAAACCGGCAACCCGGTCTGGGACATTAACTCGGTCGTGGCTCCAAGCGAGGTGCCGGTTTCGATGAGCGCGCGCGGCTTCGTATTTGTGAGGATCTCCACAAACAGTGCTTGGCGGGCGGTTTGTCCGTTGAACGGACCCCATTCCGCGCCAATCTCTGGGGCTCTCAAATAATCGATCATTCCGACGGTTTGCTGAAGCAGCCCGATGGCTTGGCGAGGAAGCAACCGCCGTAGCGTCTGCTTTGCAAAGGCGGGCGGATCAAGAGCCAAGCTCATGGCAACTCCCAATCATGGACCGGGGGCGCCGGCCGCTCGGTCCCGCCGCTTCGGCGGTGGCCGGATCATCCTGCGATATGCCCCGTATCTCGACTAGTGTCTGTTCTAGCCTACCTCGCCGAAAATGCCAATATCTGCCTGCTGGTTTTTGATGCCGCATAGATCTGCGTAGCACCGATACATCCTCTCCCCCACTATGTCCCAGGTAAAATTCTTGTAAACCCAATCGCGGGCTGCGCGCCCCATTTTTTGTCGCAATTCTTGATCGCGAAGAAGCTTAAGAATGCTGTCGGCCAACGCGCGAGGATCGTTTTTTTTGACCAAAAACCCGGTTCGCTGATCTCTGACGATCTCCGGAACGGCGCCGCTGCGAGTAGCGACCACCGGAGACCCGGCAGCCATGGCTTCGATTGGGGGAATCCCGAACCCTTCGTTCCAGATCGGCGCGAACGCGAAAACATCAGCGTTATAATAAAGGTCAATCAGCTCTGGTCGCGGGACAAAGCCGCGAAAAACGACCTTTCCACTCGCCGCCGCCGACAGTCGTTGCTTCAAATGGGCGAGATAAGTTCCGGCATCGGCGGGGGCTAGCGACAATTTTGCCCTCAACCGGGCCGTCCAATCATAGGCGTAGAACGGATATACGCATTCAATCGCCTCCCGATCCCGCAGTTCAAAATTCTCAGCCAAGGGATAGCTCGCCTGCAGGCCGACGACATCCAGCCGGACATCTGGATATTCCTCGACCACCATGCAGAAGGCATCGAACAGGACATGCAGGCCTTTGTGCGGCGAAACCGCGCCCGCATAGAGGACACGCTTTTCCCGCCGCGGCGCCGGGTCGTACTGCCTTTCCCGACTGAACTCGGCCGGATCGACCGCGTTGTACATCGTGTGACAGCGATCGGCAATAATCGGGAATTGCCGGCGGGTCTTCTCGCTGATGTAATCGCTCACAGTTGTTACCAGATCCACGTGGCGCAAGCGCTGTTCGAGGATCGCCGGCCGGTTTTGCGAGAACCATTCCGCATGTAGCTGCAGGACAATCCGAGCGCTTGGATTGAGGGCTCGAAATCAATGGAATATACTGCGCGCAATGCTGGACTTGGATCACATCACAAGCCTGCACTCGGAGGTCCTCCGCCACTTGGCGGCCGAAGGCTCGAAACAGCCAGCGGGAGCTCGAAGCCGGCGCGCAAGACGGAATAAGCTTGGAATATTTTTCCCTAGCCTTAGCCGCGAGCCGATCGGACAGGGGCACCGCAAAGAAGCGAAAGTGGACATTGTGCTCTCGGTAATCGGCGGGAACGTGTTTGTGCCGGTTGCTTGTGCCATACGCGACAACCTCGCAAACCTTGGCCAGCGAACATGCCGCACCGTAAGTGCATGCCCCTACCGAAGACTGGTATGGCGGAAGAATGGTGTCGATCGGCTGATTGACAAAGGCGATTTTCATCTCGCTGCCCTAGGGGTTGACGCCTGGGCTTGTAGGCGCCGATGCGAGGATGAATTCATACTTCTTAACAAGATCCTCGGCGATCCGGTCCCAAGAGAACATAGTGGAAGCGCGCTCCACGGCCGCGCGCGCCATAGCGTCACGCTGATCCGGGCTGGACAGAAGTTGCAGGATTGCGTCGGCTAGCGCCGGCGCGTCAGAGCGTTCCACCAGCAAGCCGGTTCGCCCGTGTTCGACAATCTCCGGGAAGGCGCCGCCTCTTGTGGCCACAACCGGCGTGGCCGACGCCATCGCTTCGACCAGCGGCATGCCGAACAACTCTTCGCACACTGAGGGGAATGCAAAGACAGTAGCGGCTTGGTAATGCGGTGCAAGCTCGCTGAATCTCACGCCATCATTCAAGAACGAGATGGTGCCTGAAGGGAACTTCGATATTTTGGCGCGCAGAAGTTCCGCATACCTGCCGGGCCGAAAATACCGTTCGAGCTCCAGCAGGTGCGGATCGTGGCAGCCGGGGAAGAGCGCCTCCAGGGGGAAGACCCGGTCCTGGCCGATCAGCTCGAGATGCGCGTCGGGATGATGCGCGAGGACGATCTGAAAGGCGTCTAGTAGGACGTGAATACCCTTTTCAGGAGCGAGTCGGCCTACGTAGAGAAGCTGCTTGGGTCTTGGCAGGATACCAGCAGGCCTAGCAAAGAGTGCGATGTCCGCGCCATTGTAAATATGGCTGCATCGTTCTGCGAAGGACGGGAAACGCCGCCGCACGCCGGCAGCGATGAAGTTGCTAACGCCGAGTACCAGGTCGGCAGCGTCGATCCGCCGCTCGATCACCGCCGCGTCAAATTCCTCGAGCCATTGACAGTGCATATGCAGCACGATCCGCGCTTTTGGCGCCCGCGCACGGATAAACGGGACGAACTGCGAGAGATTCATGATATGGACGATATCGCAGTCCTGTAGCGCCGGGTCCGCAGTAACCTCAGCGATGAACTGGCGGTACCACAACGGAGAATTAAAAATTGGCCGCAGCGCATTTCGCCGATAGACCAAATCGATCAGCCGCATGAGTGTTTGGTGTCGTGAAAAGAGCCAGCGATCGATCGATGTTGACATGCGGCGATACTCTACACCATCGCACCGCTCGACCTTCTGCTGGTCTTCACCACGTGCGCAATAGGCGATGACATCGTGTGATTGGGCCAGCCGCCGCGCAATTTCGTCCATCACCAAATCGCCGGCAGAACCGTAGGTGGTTAAAGACACCGGCGGACGGATCTCGTTGACGGGCATGAAAATGATCGCGATCCTCCGCCTGGATTTTAATTTTTCGGTTGTCATGAAATGCAAATACTCGCCCGATTCACCTGGTCTAAACGTGCACGATAATAGTCTGCGTACCGCTGGAAGCCTCCCTGCGTGCCGGTCGCGAGAAGCTTCTTCGCGACCGACACAGTTCCCATATTACTAAGTTGTCGCGATGTTTGGAATAGCTCTCTTCACCAATGTTGACGCAATCTGTCGACCGATGCTACACACGTATTGCGAGACATGCCTGAGAGAAAGGCAGTAAGTCATGTGGAGAGTGCGGCTTTACGTACAGATATGCAAAGTATTTGGAAACCACCCGAGAATAGGTAACTGGGTGTGCAAATTACCTCTTTTCCGGACCTTAATGATTCTCCTTGCAAATTTTGACCACAGTTTTAGTGATCGGCGGTACATGTCGGAGAATATACTTCCGGCATTAGAGACGGCGCGTGTTCGACGCGTACTTTTCGTCGGATGCAAGCCGTACACCGCGCGTTATGGCAGACGGCTGACCGGTGCCGGAATTGACTACTGGACAACCGACGTCGATTCCGCAGCGGCCATGTGGGGCGAAAGAAATCATCATATCGTCGGCGACGTTACGCGGATCGATGATTTGTGCACTTCCAACTCATTCGATGCGGTTCTCCTCAATGGTGTTATCGGGGACGGGACAGGGCTTGACGAAGAAGATCAGATGAACCGAGCGGTCGCAGCGATCGCACGTATTCTCCGGCCGAATGGGATATTGTTGATTGGCTGGAATTCTCACAAAAAGCACCCCGATCCGCTGCAACTCGACGCAGTAGCGACGTACTTTCGGCACGAATGCCTTTTTCCGTTACCGTCGAGAAAAACTTTCTCCGATACGGACCATGTCTACGATTGGCTGGTGAAGACCAATGCACCAACGACTGGCATCACGACGCAGTCGGTTTCTCCCGGCCTCGCTCAAGTTAAACCCGGGATGCCCGGCCGCCGCTAAGGACAGATACATCGCGGTCTCCCGCCGCGCAGCCTCTACCAGCGCTGGGTGGGAGATCACATAACCGGGATGCGGATGGTACGGCCGCCGATCGCCGACAGCGAGCGCTGGTATTCTGCGCAACATGCGGGTCACCGCCTTCTAGCGCAGCTCGATGACAAGAGCGGCGGGCGAGCTCCGAAGGCACCCAGACAGCTCGGCGCGGCCAAGGCGCGGGGCGTCAAAGTTGGCGGCATGGTCGAGAACTCGAAGAACACCGAGCTGCGTCTGCAGAAAGCGCCGGCAGGCGAAGCCGGCAACCCGCACCGCCGACCTCTGCCGTGATCGACGCAATCCGGGCGGAAGGGATCACGCGCTGAAGAACGCGGCATTCGACGATGCGGGGCGCCCGCTCGCCAGACCGTGCAAGTTCAACGAATGTTGCGGAAAGCGAGCGGGTAACATGGAGCGCTCGAGAGCGGCCCCCGACACGCGCGCGAGATGCGTCCCGCGTGTTCATTCCCTGCCGCGCAGCTTTGCCATCAGCCCGTTCATCACGTCGACACCGTTGCCATCATCGTCAGGTGGACATCTATCCACTCGATCGGTGCTGATTTCGTCGAAATAGGTCTGTGCCGCTTGCGCGTCAGGCAAGGCATAGCTAGTTTTGCGGCCATAATGATAGACATACAGCTTGCCAAACGGGTAAATCACGCGGGCTGCGTACGTCGGGATCGATAACCCATTCTGCTTGACGGTCATCCATTGCGTTACGATATTGGCTTTAACTCCGAGGTGGCCGTACACGAGCGACAAAGCACCGGAGAGGTCCCAAGTGGCGTTGAAGACCGGCGCGGGGCCATTATAGGGACAGACACCGTCGAGTATCAGCGAGGCGCCAGCTGGGATTGCTGGGACATGATCCTGGATATCGGAGAGGATCTCCTTCTGCATCCGGAAACTTTCGATCCAAAAGTTGCCCAGTGTAGCAATGATGAGAGCGCCGCTCATACTGGTGAAAGCGACGGCAGTACAGAAGATCGTTTTTCGCCAGACACGCGGGAAAAGGGATGTGAATATTCCGAGACCGCCGATAACCGACACGGCAAACCCGACCGTTCCCGCGATCGCGGCCCTGTTGTTTGGCCCATTCTCGGCCGGTTTGATCGGAAACAGCGAATACCCCGCGACAAACAACGCGATGCCGCAGCCCAGATAAATCGACATCTTCGCTCGAAACGTCCCAGCGGAGCCGATGAAGAGGTTGGGAAGCGTGTACACGCGGATCCAGACAGCGAAGCCAATGACGGCTGCCGTGACCACGATCGTAAGATTGGCATAGTATCTGAGGACGTACCAAGTCGTAGACGGCAGCAGAAGGAGGTGATATCCGTAATTTATAATGCCTGCTTTCAGGATCGCGCGGACGGTCCAAGCAGCCAATCCAATGATCTCCAAATTGCGTGGCACGCGTGGCGCCCATAGCGCCTTGACAACAAGGACTAGCGCGACCGCACCTACTATTGCGGCTTGATGGAGGACAGCCTTGCTGACGATCGGCCCGACAGCGGAGCGCCATCCCTTCGTTCTCAGCTCAAAGGCGAACAGGAACGCGGATGCGAGCAGAAACAGCGGCAGGAATACCTCGTAGCAAAATCCGCTGCAAAGAACACCCAAGATTGCGAATGCCTCCCACCGCAAGAAACGACCTGATGGATTGCGCAGTGCTTGCAAATGGGCGTGAAGCGAGAGCAAAAAGAAACACATACTGAGGTTGGCCGCGGACGAGGCAATCCAGAAGCGATCGGTGGAATAGCTCGGGGTCAATATAAATAGAAGAGAAACGGACAGGGCTAAGACACGAGGCTGATCGAGAGCGCGGACGATAAAGTAAAGAAACAAAAAATCCAATAAAAGAATTGTTGAATTCGTCAAATGATAGCCTAGAGGATCAAGAGCAAACAGTTTGTACAGCGCCGCAAGCTCAAGAAACTGTACGGGCCGGATCTCGTGGTCATGGACGCGGACTATCTCTATGAAAACATCGATCAGGGATTTATTTTTAGATAAGTGCATAGACGCCAAAAGCGCCCAATCGTCACTATAAAATCCAAGTTGAACTGCGTAATTCGCCATGGACAATGTACCGATGACGAAGAGAAACAAGCAATCATAAGCATCGGATTGCCAGCGGTTACCGCGTCCGCCTAGCCAAGTTATAAGCGTTGTCCCGACTATCGGCATCTCCCCTCCCGGCTTTGTTGAGGCAAAACCTACGTTGCTAGGTCTATTGAATGCGGCGTCGGTACAGTAAGTGGCGGCAGCCGCCGAACAGCAGCCAGCCGCCCGGAGCAATTGTCCTCACCAGTTTGTATCGGGCACGACGAATGTCTCGTCCGCTCAAACAACCGCGCACAATCCATAAATCACGATAGGTCGAATGCGCCGACGCCGAAAGGCATCTCACATAACCGGGTACAGGGAGGCGATTTTCATCCGGGCCTGATGATTTCGAAAAAGGTCTCTTCGGGCCCTAGAAACTGCCGCAAAAAACCTCGCCGCAGCGCCGCCCTGTCTCGCTCGCCGGCCAATTTGGTGATCTGGCTGCGATAAGCAGCAATCGCTTCATGCTTGCGAATGCGAAATTCGTCCATCCGAACTATGCAAACTCGGAGCTTGAGCAAGTCTCTGATGCGCCACAGGCGCGGATCCCAGAACCAGACCGGATATTCGTAAATCCCGCGCGGACGACCGGGCCGCACTTGCGCCAGTTCACGCGCGAGCTCAGCCAATACGCGATGATCGGGATGATTGTCGAAGATCGATGACACGAATACCTCCTCGGGATTTATCGTTTCGAGGAGATCGACTAAGCGTTCGCGCAGCAGTCGACGATCGTCGGCCAATCGACCATCTTCAAACCGTAGAAACGTAATGTCCTCGGCCGAGAGCCCCAGAATGGCGCACGCGCGGCGGGCTTCCTCCTCCCTAACCTTTACGAATGCTTCGATCGATAACTTGTTCGGGCGAGGGGAATGCCGACCATCGGTAGCGATGACGACTCGAACCGATGCCCCTGTCGCAAGCTTGCGCATAATCGTCGCGCCACAGCCCAGCGTTTCATCATCCGGATGCGGCGCCAGCACCAGGCACGAGCGTGCCGCCGTTTGCGACGTCACATCCTCGGCCCTCGACAGCAACAACGGGCGCCCGACGACTGCCAACGTTTCGCAGAATGCCGGATACACGCGCTGCCGCAGGAGGTTACGAGCCGCTACAGCGCCCGCGATAATTTCGGCCTATCCTTTTCTAATCGGCAAGAACGCCCGTTGAAAACCCCCTGAGGACTAAGATGGTTTTCCTTCACGCAGGCTCACTTGTTGCGGGAACTGCCCTGTTCGTGTTTTCGCGACTTGCAAGTTAAACAGCACCTGGTCAGCGGCTATGAGCAGATCTTTCAGCATCCCGACGGAATTCCATCTGATCCAGGGCAACAACAGGCAATAGCAGCGTAGCTTCTGTCCGGGACCCAGAGGTGAGCGATAGATTGACAGAAAATATTCGCGTAACCGGCGAAACTCCGGAAATGTGAGCGCCCGCACTTTTGTCGGATCCCACCACTCGGGAGACGGCAGGGTTGGGCACAGGCTGGTAAGGCGGAACCGCCGCGGCTGTTTCAGCCGGAGCGGAAGGGCCGCCATGGATTGCCCGCTATGGCGCCTACTGATGAAAAGATACTCAGGCACTTCGTAAAACCGCCCGAGCAACGATAATCGCGCCAACAACACGCCATCGGCATTAACATAGCTTCCCTGCGGCGGGATCTGGCGCAGTGCAGACATTCGCATCACGCCAAAGATTTGGTAGCATTTATGACCCCCTGTATCCAACCATTTGCCAAAACGGGCGACCGGATCTTCGTCGTCGGTCTTTATCGGCGTGACATAGTTCTCGATAAATGTGCCGTTTTCATCGACCTCCGTTGTTCTCGTATAGGCCAATACGCACCCGGGATCGCTTTCCAGGGCCTCGACACAGCGCTGTAGAAAGTCCGGTTCTAACAGGTCGTCGACCGCAGCCTGCTTGAAATACTTGCCAGTACCCAGTTCGTATACGCGGCGCACATTCCAGCCGGCACCCATGTTCTTCTCGCTTCGGTGATAGCGGATGCGTCTGTCACGTCCGGCGTAAGCTTGCGCGATGTCGCCGGTTCGGTCGGTGGACGCGTTGTCGGAGATGATCAGTTCGAAGTCGGTAAACGTCTGGTTGAGGATCGAGCGGAGCGTTTCCTCGATGAACCGCTCCCCATTGTAAACGAATAGTCCGATGCTTACGAGCGACGCCGAATCCATGTCAATCCGCCGACACGCTGGTCATCCCGGGCCTAAAGACGGCGATCCCGCCCTCCGGTACGCCGTCGTCATAGGCCGCAATAATGTCTTCGGGGATCGGAGCGAAGTCCGTGACCCGCAGGAAATCGCGCAGCGAGGTCCCCGTGGCGGCGCTGTCGGCGTTCGGCGCGCCGCGTTTGCCGGCAACGTCATCAATATTGACGGTGCGAAAGTCGATGCTCCAGCGCACCATATCCGTGGTGTTCGGCACGGTCGAGTGCAGCTGCGCTCCGGAGAAAACGATGACGCCACCCGGCGGGACGATGAAGCGTATTTCCGGCTCGAGCTCCAGCGGCTCCTCGGCGTGCGGTTGGACGCGGGTATCCTTGCCTATGTGTTGCGCGGCATTCTTACGGCTCTCGGCATTCCATCGGTAGTAATTGAAGTCGCGCGACCCATTCTTGACACCCCGGTTCCAGTAACGCGGATGGAATGCCATGCCGTTCTCGGCGACGAATTCGTAGATCGGCGCCCACCAATTGAACTGGCACGCCGGCGCGGAATACCAGGTATCGCGATGAGGGTGGTGGGCGTAGGCAATCCCTGTGGTGAGATAATTTTTTGGAAAAGCGCAGCGCAGGCGGGGCACGTCCTGATAAGTCTTGTCACGAGAGCAGCCGAAAGAGCTGAGCACCGCTCGTACCAGTTCTTTCGTGCGGGGGTGATGGATATAACTCGGCTTCAACTTGGAGAGAATTTCAACGCAACGCTCGACCGTCAGATGCTCGTGAGCGCGCTGCGGATCGAGCGGAGCGAACGCATCCTCGATCATGCCGCGGGTATGCTCGACCAATGCAAGCATTTCCGAAGGCGTTGACAAGATGATGATGCCGCCGTCGTATATCATTTGGCGCCATGCTTCATCGCTCCGTTGTGGGTCGTAAAATACGCCGGTCATGGAGCCCTCCTTGATCGTAGTACCCTATCATCATCGCCGGCCGCACACGATTTGGCCACTTCCACGGCTAGCTCCGTTATCGAGTTGCCGATGCTCCCTGCTGCCAGCGCGGGCGGGGGAGCACGGGTTGGAGATATCGCGAACTGTGTATCATCAATGGGCGCACCTGGCCCTACTATACAGGGTTTAGGAACTGGGATGATAAAGCTGCCGCCCCGCTTGCGGTAAGCTGCCTGCTGCCGCATCACCTCGCCCGCAAAATTCCAAACCAGCAGCAGGACATAGTCCGGTTGCTCCGCCACTAATTGATCCGGATGTCGAATTGAGATGCGCTGGCCAGGCATGTATTTACCTTGTTTATGGGGATTGGCATCGGCAACAAATTCGAAGAACCCCTCACCTAGGTCGAGATAGTTCACCAAGGTCGCGCCCTTTGCTGCTGCGCCGTAGCAGGCGATCCGCTTTCCGCTGTCTCTCTCCGAGACGAGCAGCTTGGTCAACGAATCCCGAAGCGCCCTCACTCGGCTGGCGAAATCGTTATAAAACGATACCTCGTCAACGCCGAGCGCCACTTCTTGCGCAAACAGCGCCCGCAACTCGTCCGACCGCGCGGGCGTTCGGCTTACAGTCAATCGCAACGAGCCTCCGTGGATCGGGAGCCGTTTGACGTCGTTCAAGTAGAGCCCATGCCGCCCAAACAGCGGCTCGAGCCCGCGCAGCGTGTGATAGAACAGGTGTTCATGGTAAATCGTATCGAACTCGCAACTTAGGATCATATCCAAGGCGTAGGCAAATTCGCAGACCGCGATCCCCGTCGGCTTCAACAGACGCGCAAAACCGGCGACAAGATCATTAATGTTGTCGACGTGAGCGATGACGTTGTTGGCAATCACGACATCCGCGAGCTTGCGCTTGTCGGCCAGATCTTCGGCGCATCGGGACCCGAAGAAATCGTTAATTGTCGGCACGCCAATGGCGTTCGCCTGCGCGACAGGCCCGTCGGCCGGATCGATGCCGAGGCACGGAATCCCGCGCTCCACAAAATTGCGAAGCAGGTACCCGTCATTACTGGCAACCTCTACGACGAAACTTGCCGGTCCTAGCCCGTATTGGCGGATCAGCGCTTCAACATGTTGGGCTGAATGCTGCAGGAGCGCGGGCGAGGACGAGGAAAAATACGGGTAGTCGCGCCGGTAAAGGACACCCGCCGGAATTGTCTCGGTAACCTGTAGGAGCGCACACGCCGGACAGAACGCCAACATTAGCGGATATTTGGCCTCCGGACGGCTCAGTTCCTCCTCGACGAGCAGCGCATTCGCGATCGGCTGAGATCCGAGATCGAGGATAATCCTTAGATCATCGGCACCGCAGGATCGGCAATTTACGATACCCATTCAGAATCTCCAGGACAACGGTAGATTAGCATAGCTGCCTTATTTGTATGTGCGTTTCTAAGCGACCAACAATTCGGGATGCAGCCCAAGCGCCTGCAAGGTCGACGCGATTTCCTCACGGTAAATCGGATTCATCAAAACGACCACTTCAGGACGAATCTCCGTCAGGGCGCTCGGCTCGACGATCTGCTGACCTGAACCGCCGATAAAGCGACTCGCCTTCCGAGGGTTAACATCGACGACGTGCGTAATCACCGCTCTCGTCGGGTCGACGATATTCAGAAAGGTTACCGTCTTCGCCCCGGCACCCCACACGATAATGCGTCGCTTCTTCACCTGCTGTTGCGCGATATAGTTCCTCCATCTCGCGGTGGATGCATTGAAAGCGGGTCCAATGATCTTGCATAAAGCAGCCACCCGTCCGCACTCAACCGTGGCAATTTTTCTCATGGCGACCCCACCAGATGCCGCAAAGACCTCTACGGCAAGGAACTGATCCCCAAAGCTCGCTTGAACAGCACGCGGCTGGAAACCGCATTCGGTGAACATGGTAACCAGAGATCTCTCGGTAAAATACGAAAAATGTTGGTAGATCAACTCCCAGCATGCCTGGTCGCGCAAGATATATTCACCATTGGGGACTTCAAAATAGACAACCAAATCGCTTCGATCGCCAACAGCTTCACGCACTGTGGTGATAAGTTCCCGCGGTTTCGCCATGTGCTCTAGTACATGGCGGCAGATGATCAGGTCTGCAGGCTCTTTGGCGTATTTTGCAGTGTAATAGTCCGCCACAAAGCGAACATTGGTAGGAATTTCGTCGCCCGGCCCAGGCTTATAGCTCGGACCAAAGCTGACGCCGCAGTTATCACCGCGGGCACAGATTATGCGAAGAAAGTCGCCCCTTCCGCCGCCGATTTCAACAATACGTTTACGGTACAACCCATAGGTCGTGATCAATCGATCCGCCAATTCCTCGGCGTATTGCTGGAATCGGCGCGAAAACATTTGAGAGTTTTCGTAGTCTTCCTCGTAATGCGCCAGCTCTGCGAGCTCATCGTCGTAAGTGCGGTTGAAAACATGCGTACAATTGCTGCAAAAGCTCAAAATGAGTGGTGCTTTTTGGGCTGAACGCGCCCCGGCCTGGGACCTCCACATCCGGCAAGTGTCGATCGGTATAGGCGGTATCTCCAGTATTGGGGCAATGTTGGCCGAAGCGCAAACCGGACAGAGTGAAGCTGATGCCAGCATGAAAAATCATCCTCATGGACCAGATTTTCCTCGGCTCGTTTCCCTGTCAGAGAGATTATTCTATCACAAGACCTCCGCTGCGAGATCGACAATTGTGTATACGCGGGGCTCGCAGCGCTGTCGCGCAAGCTCGCAGCCGATTTCGTGGCGATAGATCGGGTTCATGATCACGACGTTATCGGGGCGGTAGTCGCGCAGGAACGCCGGTTCTACGATTTTCTGCCCAGAGCCCGGTAGAAATTTGCCGACGCGGTAAGGGTTGATGTCCACGACGTGCTCGATCTCGTCGTGCACATCCGAGCGTCGTCAGAAATGCGACGGCCTTCGACCCGGAACCCCAGAGAACCGTGCGCTGCCCGGCGGCGGCCCATTCGCGCAGCCGGCTTAGCCACGCGGCACGGCTGCGGACCGCTGCGGCGGCAAAGCCGCCGCACGAGCGGATCACGGCGGCGACACTGTCCTCATCGCGAGCCGGCATTTCAGCTCCGCAATCGGCCGGACTGGCGATAATCATCAGATACTGGTCGTCATAGCCCGTCCAAATCCTCCGGACCGCGAAACCGGTCTCGGTAAACAAGCGTTTGAGCGAAATAGAGCTGAAATAGGAGCAATGCTCGTAATAGATATCCCAAAAAGCGCCCTCTTTTAAGATGCGGCGGGCATCCGGAATCTGAAAAAAGATCACCGAATTCTGACGATCGGCGACCGTACGGACAGAGACCAGAAAATCGTGGGGCTGCGCTATGTGCTCGAGTGTCATCTTGCAACAGAGAAGATCGGGGGCGGTTTCGCGTGTCTCCGCCGTGAAAAATTCGCGCACGAACCGTATATCCTGCTCTGAGCGCTGTCGGGCAGGCACAAAGCTCGGATCGTAACCGATGCCGCGATTACCTCCAAGCTTGCAGATCAGGCTTAGGAACTCACCTTTCCCGCAACCAATCTCCAGCACCGTCTTGCCGCGAATGTTGTAGCTGCTGATCAGCTCCTCGGCGATCGCGCGGTTGAACGCGTTGAATGTAGGCGAAAACCCTTGGGTTTCCTCATATTGATCCGAATAAATGGTGCGATCAGGGTCCCAAGAGGCATTGAAGATGAAACCACATTCGCCACAGACGGCAAGCATTATATCGCCGGTCGGAAAGTCGAGCGCCTGGCGTCGATCGCTCGACCAGCAAGCAGCTATTGGTCGGTACCCCCCGCACTTCATAAAATGGGTGACAGCAGTCGGATGACCTGCAATTGGGACATCGTGTCTTTTCCACGTGGCAGCCCCCTAGACGATTGGCGTATCTGCGGCCGCCTCTGCTAGCAGCCGACTTTGAAGGATCGCGCGGTGGGCGCCTCCAAAGTCGCGATCGGCGCAATCCAGCGCAAACCAACATCGATGGCGCCGCGCGCCATCAACGACTGCAGATATGCAAGCCGCTGATATCGCGCGCCCTCGAAGTCCTCTAACAGCAGTCCATATTCGGTATACCTATTGTAAAGATCGCGCGCGCCGCGGCGCGCCGTCCATTGCGGTCGAAACTTCGGCAGCAAGCGGGCGACCTTTGAGCAATCGACCCGATAGGTCCGCTTGTCGGGGCCGGCGTCGGCGGCGAATTCAACCCGAGAGCCGGGCACCGTCTCCTTGACGATCTCCGCGATTTCCCGAATGCGATAGTTTTCGGTTGTGATGCCGACGTTGAATACCTCGTTGTGGACAGTTTCGACCGGCGCTTCGAGCGCCGCCAGAAAGGCTCGGCCGATGTCCTCGATATGAACAATCGGGCGCCACGACATGCCATCGCTCTTGAGCAGCACCTTGCCACTCGTGAACGCGTGGGCGGTCAAGTTGTTGAGAACCAGATCGAAGCGAATGCGCGGAGAAAACCCGTAGGCGGTGGCGCTCCGCAGGAATACCGGCGAAAACGTGGCGTCCGCCAGCCGCCTTAAATCAACCTCTGCGTTCCACTTGGAAAGCCCGTAAGGGGTGATCGGGTTGGGTTCGGATTTTTCGTCGATCCATTCTCGACCGGCGGCGCCATATACGCTGCATGAGGATGAGAAAACAAAGCGGCGAACGCCACTGGCTTTGGCAATTTTGGCCAGCCGCACCGTGGCCGCATGGTTAATTTCATATGTCGTTTCCGGCAGCAAGTCCCCGAGCGGATCGTTGCAGACACCAGCGAGATGGGCGATTGCCTCAATGCCCTCGAGATCGGCGGGCGACAGCTCTCGGATATCGCGATTGATCGTCCGGACTCCACTGTCCTTGTCCCGGCCGAAGGTGCAATCCTCATAAAGCTCCGTATCGACGCCCACCACTTCGTGACCGGCCGTCTTCAGCCGCTCGACAAGGGGGCTGCCGATGTAGCCGCGATGCCCGGTTACCAATACCCGCATCTCTGTCACTCCCAGGTTTTCCAGGGAGCCTCGCCCGAGCGCCAAAGGTCCTCGAGCATCCGCTTCTCCCGGAGCGTGTCCATGCACTGCCAGAACGAGTTATGCCGATAAGCTGCAAGCTGTCCCTTGGCGGCGAGCTCGACCATGGGCCCGCGCTCCCAGCTTGTCGTGTCGTCCTTGATGTATTCGAAAACGCCCGGCTCCAGGACGAAAAACGCTCCGTTTATCCATCCTTCACCATCATCCGGCTTCTCACGGAAACCTCTCACCTGCTCCCGATCGAGATCGAGATAACCGAAACGAGCTGCTGGCCGGACTGTCGTTACAGTGGCAAGCTTGCGATGCGCTCGATGGAATGCAAGCAGACGGTCAAGGTCGACATCTGACAAGCCATCGCACCATGTAAGCATAAAACTCGAGTTGCCGATGTAGGGCGCGAGCCGCTTAATACGCCCGCCGGTATCAGTCAGCGGGCCGGTGTCGATAAGATGCACGGTCCAATTCGGCTCGCGGTGTTGAGCGTGGACTGTGACAGTACCATCACCGGTTCTGACTGTAAGATCCGAGCTGTAGTAATACAGGTCCAAAAAATATCGTATGATTGCTTCTTTCTTATAACCGAGCGCAATAATGAACTCATTTAATCCGTAGGAGCCGTAATACTTCATGATATGCCAGAGGATCGGTTTGCCGCCGATCTCGACCAGTGGTTTCGGGCGGTGATCCGTCTCTTCAGCGAGCCGCGTCCCCATTCCACCTGCTAAAATCGCGACCTTCATTCAGGCTCATCCACCTGGCCAGTGAAGATTTGTCGGTCGGAGGATAAACCAAGCCGCTCTGAATTAATAAACCCTGACGGCTCATCTGGAGAAATTAAGTGCCGGTCGATGGGCACCGCGTCTCGTTGCGCCAAGCGTAACCCGAAAGTGAGTGAGCTCGACGAGATTGGGGTTAGGTGCATCGGCCCGTCGGTACCTTTGCGGCAGCGTATATGCGCCCGAGGACGATACCTTGGATCATCGCAATGTCTTATCGCAATCTCTGTAATTGGCGGGATCGGCCAACGTCCTTCGACATCAGCAGTTGGCCAACAGGTCGGCTTTTCCCACGAATCTCGTCAAAAGTATAGGAAAAATCACGGCTAATGCCGGGGAGCGCGTGAAAAAAGAGCAGAGTTCGCCCGATCTCAAATCGGTCGGAGAAATCATTGCAAGCGAAAAGCGAAGGTTCCCGTGGGAGCAGCGGCCGCTCAGAACTGTGTGCCAACCCTCAACGTCAGGATGTTTTGATTATAGGAGGACCGCGGGATCGTTGAAGTGTACTGGGTGAAAAGATAGGAGCCACCCAGAAACAGATTCCTGGTTACCAGGTATCTTAAGCCCGCGCCGACAATAAAGAAATTATCGGTCCGGGTTATGCCCTGAAAGGTGAAATTTCCATACGTGGCATTGAGGTTAACCAGGAGGTTCGGCAAGAGTTCGTGGTCGGCGTTCGCTAAGATGGTCCGCGAAAGATAGCTGTTTCCGGCCGAGGCGGGGATGAACGTCGTGCTACCTGGCGTGCCCGTCGTGCTACTTAGCGTGCCCGTCGTGCTGCCTGGCGTGCCCGTGTTAAACGTCATCAGGCCGGTTAGGTTGAGCGTAGTAAGCCGAGTGATGCTCCATGTGAGCCGTCCGCCGAAGTCGGGGGTAGAGGTGGAGCCGAACCTCGACTCAGCAGGTTGCTGGATCAAATATCCGGCATAGGCCTCGCCAGAAATGAGGTGTCTGGGGCGAATTTGCAGACCGGCGTCGGCGCGATATGTTGAAAAGTTCGCGCGCGTTCCTCCGGGCACCGTATGCCAATAATCATACAGGCTGCTGCCAAAACGGATAAAGCCCAGGTAATCCGGGATGATTTCATAGCTAGCGCGACCCGCCGCTGTGGAGACTGTTGCATCTTGAAAGCTTTGCGGCGATACGCCGCCACCGACGAGCGGTGCGGCATTGTACTGCGCCGCTTCTACACCGATATCGAACTGATAGGAAAAGCGCCGCCCCCCTTGCCTATAGCCGGCATTAGCAATGTAGTCCCAGTACGTCACCGGCTGAGCAATGTTGCCGGGCGAATTCGGAGACCCGTAGGATATGTGCTGGTGCGCCACTTGCGCGTTGCCATACAACGAACTCTCCGCGGTCACGTCGATCCGTCCGTCCGCGCTGACGAATCCGTCTTGAGTGTTCTGCGCCGGATGGTCGGCGTAAACCTGCAGCAAGGAGGTGCCGTGCAGATTCAAGGCGTTTCGCGGCAAGATGGACAGAAGATCGAAACTCGGCGTAAGAGCCGTAATCAAATCGTAGGTGGGGCTGGTGGGGGTCGCGAAGATGTTGCTGTTATAGGCTTCGTCGAGCTCGGCGCGCGGGAACCAGAAGAAGTCCCCTAAACGAAGCCCGATCGGATCATATGGCGACCGTGGTGCCTGTGGGGCGCTGGGTGGCACCGCAGATGGCAGCAGCGATTCGGTGATCTGGGCGAGCGCATCAAGCGGCCGCAGGGCGACCACCAGCAAGCAGAATGCCGCGAGGCAACAGTTCAGCCTTTTGACGGGGATGTCGAGGTGGGCGCCAGAATCCGGAGCGACCGCGACGCGCGCCGCGTCGAATTTCACTGAGGCAACCATCGCGCCGCCATCAAATCATCAAATCAGACGACGCCCGGATATGCACGCTTCCATAGGCTACGCCCGAGCAGGGCTGCCGCGAGCCCTCCGAAGGACGCTCCGAGCGCCGATGCCGAAAAATCCGCGATCGACGGATGTCGGCCCGGGGAAAAATGCTGGAGGTATTCCAGAAGGGCGGCGTATATCCACAACAAACCGATGATTCGCACAGCAGCTCGTCGCCCATACCCAGCTACCGCGATGCTCGCCGATCCGGCATAGGCGAGCAAATGCTCAAGCTGGCCGGGAATTCCGGTTCGCACCATGTCTTGCGCCGGCAATAGTGAAAGGAGGGCGAGAAGAACCACACAGCACCCTGCGAGTATGCGAAATGATGTCTGGACCCGGTGCATGGATGCGACATTATACATCAAAGAACTTTTGGCAACCCCTGTCGCGGCTGCTACCCGACCTGGCCTGTGAGGATCAAGAGGGCGGGGGTGCGAGCGAGCGGCGCTTCGGGTCTTGTTGTGACTTCGATACCGACAATTATGTTATGATGAGGACACGAGCTGCTGCCGACGGTCCTGAGGAGGTGGTCAAAGCATGAAGCCGTTTATCCGAATCGCCTGGGTGGCGCTGATGGCTCTCTTTTCGCTGGAGGCTTGCTCCCCCGGCAGCAACTTACCAGAGCTTGCCGTCAAGCCTGACGTGTCGACGTATCACCTTGGTCCAGGAGATAGGCTCGAAATCAGAGTGCTGGGGGCGGACGAGCTGAACAACCAATACTCGGTGCAGGACGACGGCACGATCAAAATGCTGATGGTCGGCGCGGTACCCGCGGCCGGCCTGACGCCTGAACAGGTCCAAGCCAACATTGAAGAAAAATTGCGGACGGGCCGCTACATCACGCAACCCCATGCCAGCGTGGCGGTATTGATATACCGGCCCTTCTACATTCTGGGCGAAGTTTCGAGCCCCGGGGGTTACCCCTATGTCGGCGGCATGAAAGTGCTCAGCGCCGTGGCGGCTGCCCATGGTTACACTTATAGAGCGAATCAGGATTTTGTGATCATCACACGAAACGGCGAGGATCACCGAGCTGACATCTTGTCATCGATACAGCCTGACGATATCATACGAGTTCCAGAGCGTTACTTCTAATCTCTCGCTCATCCGGGCGCAGGCCGGGAGCACTACCTTAGGCCGCGCGAGCCCGATCGAGGCTGCTAGTGAGACTGCCGCTACGTTTGCTCAGTAAGGCCGAGCCGGTCGTCGCGTTTGCCGTGCTATTAGGCTTGGTTGTCGCCCTGCAAGTGGCAGGCGGCGCCTATGCCAGCGGCTTTGGAGGATATCCGGACGAGCCGGCCCATGTAGTTACCTCGCTGATGGTGCGGGACTTTATCGCGGGTCTGGATTTCCGCCACCCCTTGCAGTTCGCACAGCAATATTATTTACATTATCCAAAGGTGGCGATCGGTCATTGGCCGCCGGTCTTTTACGGTGCACTCGGCGTCTGGTTCCTAATCTTTGACGCTTCGCGCGCCACGGCCCTCATGTTTATCGCGGTCGCGGCCGCCGCGACAGCGAGCATTATCTATCTGACCGGAAAGCGTCTAATTGGCCGATGCGCCGGCGTATTGGCTGCTGCACTGTTTGTCGCATCGCCGCTGGTGCAGGAGTTGAGCGGACGCGTGATGACCGAGCATCTTTCAACACTAGGGATGCTGGTCAGCACGTTATTTTTCGCTCGCTTCGCGAGAACCGGACGGATTGGTGACGGCCTTGCTTTTGGTGCGATTGCGGCCGTGGCCATCCTGACCCATGCCAACGCCTGGGCCCTCGGTTTAGTGCCCGGGATAACGATCGCGCTCACCAACAGGTGGGACCTGCTGAGGCGGCAGGGGTTCTGGCTCGCGGCAGTCCCGGTATTGGTCTTTTGCGTGCCTTGGTACGTCCTCACACTTCATATGGCGCAGGACGGTCTGTTGGCCGGCGGTTCTCGTTTTTGGACGCAGGCGCCGGATTTCGGTCGATCCATTTATGCTGCATTAGGGTTCGCCGTCCTCCTTTTTGCATCGATCGGGCTGTGGACGACGCGCGCGCAAATAATCGGTCGAACCGAACAGGCGACTGAATGGGCCGCGTTGGCTGGGTTGGCAGCGGCGACGTTCCTGCTACATTGCATTATTCCGACGGGGGCTGATACCCGCTATATGGTAACAGTGGTACCCTCGATCGTCCTCTTCTCTGCGGCCGGGATCGATGCCGTCGCGCGGCGTTTCAGTCCCCGCCGATCAGTGGGGGTTGTCGCGGTCGGCTTATCCCTCGCCTTGATTGCTGTCTTCTACACGGAGAGCTTTGCGCTTCCACTACAGCTGAAAAACGAGGGTTACGCCACTCTCGTCCGCGATGTGGAGGCGCGGGTTTTCGATGCGCCCCAGGTTTGGCTGGTTTCCTCGGGCTCCACCGGTGAAGGTTGTTTGGTGGCGGCGGTCGCTCTCCAGGAGCGCCGCCCAAGAAGCTATGTCCTGCGGGGCAAGACAATCCTAGCAGGGGGGGACTGGCTCTGGAGCAATACCGAGGATCGCTTCGACACGCCAGAAAAACTGGCCGCGCTCCTTGACGAGCTTCCTGTCACAATCGTCGTTATCGACGATCGTGTTCCGCCTGAGCAGCAACGTCCTTATCACGGGCGCTTGAGAAATCTTGTCGCCGGTCGAGGTGACCAATGGGAGCTCATTGGGTCGTATCCGCAAACCTGGGACGGTATG
Source organism: uncultured Alphaproteobacteria bacterium (assembly GCA_963700185.1). GTDB lineage: Bacteria > Pseudomonadota > Alphaproteobacteria > ATCC43930 > CGMCC-115725 > AP-15. The sequence continues at coordinate 530,407 of CAVOWP010000007.1, read as the reverse complement.
GTCCTTGCGGAATCCCTGCATGTTTATGCTCGGCGTCCGGTCGCTTCGCTTAGCGTTGCCGCACCTGTGATCCCGCTCGAGCAGCTCAAGGCGCTGATGGTTAGAAAGGAATTACGCTAGAGGGGGTGGGGCGATACCGGCTACAATTCGGGCTGGCGCCGAATTTAATGATTTTCGAATGCGTTGGGTGCTGCGAGCAGCCCCCGTTTGCGCCCCCTTCGTGGCTGCTAAACGACGTTGTGTTCGACTAAGTCTGTCGAATCCTAAAGCACATGCTCCCGACGCCGTGCAAGCCGGCCGGAGGTGCAGTAACGGCATCCATCTCGAGAGCCATCTTCGCGATTAAACGGACGGAAATGTCCATTGGCGAATTGTCAAAATTGCGTCGGTTCTCGTCGCTGATTATGACATGCCGTACTTTTGGCGCGTATCCGTCAATGACGGATGCTATCTTGACAAATACGTACTTTAATGATATAGTGCGATAAACTTGACCGCTGCCCTGTACCATCCGTTTGGTTCAGTGCGCTAACTGCCGTCGCCACGCGGCCATCACGGCGAGTGACACCTGCGACTTGCTGCGGGCAAATGGACGATCAGCAGCATCCGCAGCTGGAGGGCCACGAAGCTGATCACCGCGGTCAGACAGGAAACGCGTACCGGTCCGCCTGCGCAATCTTGGTGAAGGGTATAGCCAGCAGCCGCAGCAGCACGCGAAATATCCCAAAATATGCGTAGGTGTTGTCATCGCGCGTGAAGGCTTCAAAAACGCCGGCTACGCCATCTGATCGGAAACCAGTCTTAGCCCTAGTCCTAATTTCGGGGTCCGCTTCTTGGTTCCGGATGATTCTGTCGGGCGGGCTTGCGAGCAATCAACAAAAGGTTAGTGGGCAATCCAAGCAACGAGACCGATCCGATTCCGAACCGTTCTATACCTGCGGCCCTCGCCGTCTGCGAGAGGCTACGGCGTGATAACAAACTCAGGTTGTTCTCGTCGGCAAAGAACCCGTAGCCCAACGATAGGAGCAATTTGCGATAGAACGATACCGGCAACCAATGGATGAACGGTAGCACGGTGTGAAATTCCATCGGGAACCAGCGATTGGGCGTCGTGACAAACACTCCTTTGCGAGCCACGCGCCATGCTTCTCGGAGAAATCGGGTCTGCTGGTTCCGGCTGCCAACATGCTCAAGAACCGCGCTTGAGTGAATGTAATCAAACGTATCATTCGCAAAAGGCAGATCGCGCCCATCTGCTCTGATAAAGCTAACGCCCGGGTACTCCAATTCAACCCATGCCGCGTTATCAACGCCGATACCTGTAATTCGGCTCTTATGCTGATACCAGGCTTCAAGATAGTTCGAGTGATTGTAATTTCGGTCGCTCGTGACGCCCAAATCAAGAATTGTGTCGGCCTCTCCGATCTCCATACCACTTATGAAGCTCTCGAACATTTTCCGCCGCTGATAGCCGGCGATCCTTACCGCGAGAGACTCAGCTTTCGCTATATTGAATTGCGCGTTAATCGCTATCCTGTTACCCCGTTTGCTTTTGATGTTGTGCATAGCTCGCGCGTCCGTCTTGTCCTGCCCTGCTAAATCAACCCGAAATTGAAAGCGTATTGGGTCACGATAATTCCTGCCAGAATTAGCGAGAGACCGACCCAAAGCAGCGGTTTATCTGCACACACACCACGGATACCGACGGCACGTGTAGAACGTGCGAGAGCCCATACGATTACATTATCACGAGCGGCCCACGGATCGCGAGCCCGACCTGCTTTTAAGATAACTTGCCCCGACTGCAAGCGCTATTCTGAAGATCACCAAACTGAGGAAGCTCACCAATTTTGCATCGACGTTAGTAGCTCAAGCCTGATCCGGCTGCGCTGTAGTCAATGAGCGGCCACAAAATCCCATCGAGGCAGAAAGCGTTTTCTGATTCTGGACGGTGGCCGATAAAGCATGACATCTAAAGGAGATATCAATGGTCGGCCCTGCGGTGCTATCATGGATCGATAACAGTTACCGCGGGTGTTGTGAAATCCCGTAATCATCAGCGCGGCCGGCGAGGTGCGAATGTTGGAGTTTGGTGCGAAAACAACCGAGGACGTCGCGGTGGAGTTGTCGATTGTCATGCCATGCCTTAACGAAGCGCGCACCGTGAGCACATGCGTAAGGAAGGCACTCGACTTTCTTGATCTGCACCACATAAAGGGCGAGGTGATCATCGCCGACAATGGCAGCACCGACGGTTCGCAAGCAATCGCTCTGGGCCTCGGTGCCCGTGTGGTGTCGGCGGCGGCAAGAGGATACGGGAGCGCACTGCGCACGGGCATCGAGGCTGCGCGTGGCAAGTTTGTGATCATGGGTGACTCTGACGACAGCTATGACTTTAGCGACCTAGATCCCTATCTTTCGAAACTGAGAGAGGGATGTCAGCTGGTAATGGGCAACCGGTTTCGCGGTGGCATTAAACGAGGAGCGATGCCCCCGTTGCACCGATATCTCGGCAATCCTGTTCTTACCGCCATCGGACGACTTTTCTTTGGCAGCGCGTGCGGCGACTTTCATTGTGGACTGCGCGGCTTTGACCGAGACGCGATCCTCGGTCTGGATCTACAGGCGCCAGGAATGGAATTCGCTTCGGAAATGGTCGTGAAGGCTACCATTTCCAACCTAAGAATCGCCGAGGTCCCGACAACGCTATCGCCGGACGGCCGAAATCGTCCGCCGCATCTGCGTAGCTGGCGCGATGGCTGGCGGCATCTACGTCTCCTCCTCGTGTTAAGCCCGCGATGGTTGTTCCTCTACCCGGGCGCGACAATTTTTCTGCTAGGACTGGCCGGGACTCTCATTCTGTTCACCGGAGACGTCGCCGTCGGGCGCCTCGCTCTGTCCGAGCGCTCAATGGTGCTTACTGCGGCCGCAATTAATGTCGGCTTTGAGGCCATGCTGTTTTGGATATTCGCAAACACGATTGCGATTCGACGCGGCCTGCTGCTGCGCCATACCAACTTTGAGAGACTCCGACAGGCGATGCCGTTAGAGCGTGGGTTGGCAGTGGGGATAGCCCTCATTTTGCTGGGGCTGGTCGCGTTCTTCGGCGCTATCTCTGAATGGTCCGGTGTAGGCTTCGGACCGCTCGTCGGCGGCAAGGCCATGCGGTTGGTCATCATCAGCGGCACAACACTCGTGCTTGGAACACAGATTCTTTACGGTTCGTTTTTTCTCTACGTTCTCGAATATCATTCTGCTGCGCCCCGACGAGAGCCGGTCTTCCAGGCTGAGGCCCGCGATCTTCCCAAATCCGGGAGTCCCTGGGTATCCGACTACGAAGCACACGGGTTGTAGCACCTGCTGTAGTGTTGATAAGAGGGGTGCCAGTATCAAATGGACTGGCGATGGTAGCCCCGAAGTCTTTCTCCAGGTAACGGCCGAACCAGGCGAAAGTTGTTCGACCATCCAGCGCCACGACAGTGGGTGAAAACTCTTCGTCTGATCCGAAACTCGGTGATCTCAAGCGTGAGGCAGGCGTATTCCAGGGGTATTCCCCCCTCGTAGCGTCATCGCCGGAACACATAATGGGCAAACGGTGCGAAGGGAAGGAGGGCGACGCGAAGGTCCATCGGCACCGCCATGCTGTACACTTTGTGTAGGAGCAGCAAATCGTCTACGGTTGTCGGCCGTGTGGAACTTCTCGAATGACACGGTAGCGTTGTAGGAGCGCGGCGACAAACCGCGTCGGCCGATCAGGGTGGACCGCGCACACCGTCCGCCGGGATCCGTTAGTGTAAAGCTTGGTCCGGCTGCCTTTCGCACCGCCTGACCCTCGTGTCTCCGGCAGATACCCATGATCAGCGTTGCCGCCACCCGAGCCTTATCAGGGTCCGGCGAGTGCGCTATTGACAACAGAAACTGGATATAGTATGATATTGGCATTATTGTTGTCAATGCAAGATACTTTTCAAACTGTGATTGGAGTGAGCCGTGCATCTGATAATTCGCCCCATTAACGCCCAGAGAGCCGCTACATGACGATCCAAATTAGCAATTTAATCGTGAAGAATAACGCACCTAGTGCCACTATTATCGGCGTGTTGACCGCTTATGACGCCTCGGGCACGATAATACCTTGCACTTTCATACTGGCGAAAAATTCCGGTGGATTTTTCGCTGTCGCCGGGAACAACCTGGTTACGGCATTTAGCGGGTCGATTTCGCCCGGCATTTACTCCGTGCGGGTTCGCGCACTCGGGCTGGCCACCGGTTTCATCGGCAGCGCCGTATTTAACATCAGCGTTGTCATGGCACCACCGCCACCGCCGCCGCCGGCACCACCGCCACCGCCGCCGCCGGCACCACCACCGCCGCCGCCGCCACCGGCACCGCCGCCACCACCGCCGCCGCCACCGGCACCGCCGCCACCACCGCCAGCTCCGACCATTGCAGTCAACGGTTTAAAAAGCGGCGCGATAGTGGCGCCTAACACAGCTATGTCTATAGTTGTTGCTGGCGGGCCGGGAGACCGAACGGATTGGGTAGGTATCGCGACACCAAATCAGCCGCAGAATACCGAAACCGAATACGCCTATCTTGTAACGGGCACGACGCAGCGGCCGCCGGCTGGCACTCCGGGCGTGACCTCTGCGACCCTATCATTGCTTGCGCCGAGCGCTACCGGAAATTACGAAGCTCGGTTTTACGCCGACAACGGCGTCTCGACGTTGACCTTGCTCGCCACAGCTCCGTTCGTGGTCAACAGCCAAAGCGTAGCCACTCCCACCGCGATCACCCTATCTCCCGCCAGCCCTACAATACCCGACAATGCGACTGCCGGGACCGTGATTGCGACGGCCAACGTCACGATGTCGGACGGCTCACAATTCCAAGGAACGTTGACGAGCAGCGACACCGGTTTTTTTGCGATATCGGGGCTAAATATCGTTACCGCGCGTGCCGTTGCATCGAGCGATGACGGCACCCGATCGACAGTAATAACCGCCTCGCAGGGAAGCCAAGCGCTTTCCATGGAGTTTTCGATATGATCAAGGGGCTATTCTTCACGGCCGCGTTGCTGGTACCAAGTCTCGCATATGCCGGCAACCCCAGTGCCAGTTTATCGGTGCAAGTCGTCCCGGCCGGGCTACAGGTTCCAGCCGGGGCGCAGGCCGCCGGGTACACTACGCTGGCCTTTGAAGCCGATTTTACGCAGCCGTTCTACACAACCCTGTCGAACTGGCTGAATTGCGCGGGCGCATCGTCGCCGAAAATGTGGCTCATTGGGTTAGCTGGTAGAGCAACCGCCCCGTGCGCTCGCGTCAGCATGGTCAATGACGGCGGCGTCCAAGTTTTAGATTTACGGATGCAACCAGGTGACGCGCCTGCTGGTCTTGGAACGGCGATCTCGACGTTGAATGCGGACAATGGTGCTACACAAGGCATCGACTTTCCAAACGGCGCTTATTGGGAAGCAACCTTCAGGGTATCGGCCAGCGGGCTGAACAACAATCCAAACGGAACTGAGGTTGCTGCGTGGTGGTCATGGAGTGATACAGGGCAGAATACGTCAACGGCATTTCAAGAGTACGATAATCCCGAAATCTACGGTACGGGAAGCAACCAGAATAACGTGACCATTCACGGCTATTATGGAGCAGGCTCAGCTTATATCGCTGGGTTTGGGCCGCCGCATCTCACGCTCGATCCTACGGTATATCATACGATAGCCGTAAGGGTAACTCAAGATGGCAACGCCAACACTGAGTTGTGCGAATATATCGACGGGGTGCTTCAAGTCTGCGGAGGCTCCGCCGGAGATCCTGCGGCGACATATAATCAGAGGCGTTACCCCATTTTAGACGCCGGCATCATACCGGGGAACACCCCGTCAGCGCCGCTGGACACGCTGGTTAAGAGCGTGAGGATTTGGACGTGCCCCGGTTGGCAAGGCCCGCTCAACCAGCCGGGGCACCCGTGTAACGAGCCGGTGCTGACCGGAGCACCGTAATGTGGATTCGCAGCCCGTGGTGGGACGGCTTTTGGCTACTGAGTGGTCTGCCTATTGGTCTCGCCTTGGTATTCTTGCCGCCAGCAGGGGGATTTCTGTTTTTTACAGCCGCGGTTTTCTTGGAGACTGGACATGCATTTTCCCCAATCGTCCTGGTTTGGTCGCATGCTGGGCTGCGGCGTATCGCGATGGATAGTGGGTTGGATTTGTAGCCTCTCCACTATTGGTGTTCGTTGGCGTGTTTCTAGTCCCCACGAACGTCGTTTTTGGGATTTACTTTCTCTACAGCCGGTGGGTTTGGAAAATCAGCGATCCGACGGTCCGGGCCAGCGATCCGACGGTCCGGGCGACTATCGGTAAAGACATCTTCAGCGCCGATACAGTCCGCTGCGGGGTATAGCCGTAGCGCCTGGGCCCCCACTGCTCGTCCAGCCCCGCCGGGGTGCCGCAAGGCGCCAGCGGCGGGGTCCGCGCTTAGCTTATCTGCTGCCGCATAGTCCCAACGGTATTTTGCGGCAGCGGCTGCCCGGTCAAGCCTCGAACCGGCAATCTGCGGACGATCTCGTGATTTCCGAATGCGTTCATCAGAGACCTATTTGCGGCCCACCAACTCGGTTTGTCCGCCTCCGAGTGGTGGAGTTACTGTAACATTTCGAAATCCGCAATTCGTCGCCAAGCCAGTCATGAGCGCTTCGTGATAAGCCACAGCCGCCTCCGGATACCGAACACTTTCAACATAAGCATTGCCCCGCCGATGCTGGAAGGTATAGCGTCCGCCAAGTTCCACATGCTCTATGCAGAGAAAATTTAGATACATTATTCCTTGCGGTCTTAGTATACGATACGTCTCCTGGAGGTAATCAGTAACCTCCTTTTCCAATAGGTGTGTGTAAAGCGTAAATGCGTAGACGAAATCTTTACTATTTGGTTCTGAGATGAGGAGGTCATGCCCGATAGTCAACCTACCATCATGTGGATTGGTTGCAGAATAGGTTGCACTTTTATGTGGCGAACGTACGAACTTAAAACGTTCTGGCGGGAAATTATTCCAACAATACTCAAGCATCTCGTCATCGATATCGACACCAACATAGGTGCCCTCAAACCACGGTTCCTTTAAAGCCCGCGCGATACGTCCACAGCCACACCCTAGCTCCACCACATCTGAGGTGGATGTACAATACTTGCGGGAAAGGAAAGTCAACCAGCAGTCGCTGCCTGCTTTCAGGAACATGACCTGATTATTGAAAATACGATTTCCACACCCGATACGGATGCAGAGATGGTTAGGTGGAAGTTCGCGTAACTCCGGAAAGGGTCGCGCTAACGCCCTGGCGATAGCATCACCAGCTATTTTGAAAACGGGGTTATAGCTAAGTCTTGCCACGGACGGTACAAATTTGCGTAGTAAGCGATCATGTTTAGAGTGAAACGCCATTCGACACCAGCCATGTAGAGGTTAAGAACGACGATAGCGCTATGCCAACGACGTTGCAAACAACTATCAACCATCCAGTTTTGATCCTGCCCCTTCTTGGTAGGTGGCCCACTTGGGCGATCCACACACTGGCTGTCGGCGTGAGCACGGACCTAAACCTGCACGTTTTCTCGAACCATCGGCGCGAGGCTGTGGGCCCGAGACCGGGTATTGCCCGCCCCGACTTTGTTAACATTCTCCTGTGCCGGCCGAACTGTTGGCGCGCCAACGCGCGGCGCAGCCGTCAATGAAAATCTGGAACATCGCCTTTCAGTTTTCCTCCGCGTTAGAAAGTCGCTGTTTGAGGGCCCCTCTCTACGATCATTTGTGTGCGACGAGCTCAGTTTGTGCGCCTCCTTGTGGACCTACGGTAATGTCACGGAAGCCGCACTTAGCTGCTAGCTCCGTCATGAAATCCTGGTGATAGGCGACTGCGGCCTCCGGGTACCGTGTGCTTTCTATATAGGCATTGCCCCGCCGGTGCGAGAATGTCCAACATTGACCGCGCTCGATACGTTCGATGCAGAAAAAGGTCATGTACATTACTCCACCGGGTCTCAAGGTACGGTATGTCTCATGCATATAATCAATGACTTCAGGCTCTAACAAGTGCGAGTAAAGCGACAGTTAATATACAAAATCCTTACTATCTTGTTTACCGATGCTGAGATCAGTCGTGTTGATCTCTGTACCATTTAACCTATTACATGTATAGGTCATGCTTTTGTGCGGCGAAATAATGAATTCAAAACGTTCGCGTGGAAAATTTGTTCTACAATACTCTATCATCTCTTCATCAATATCGACACCAACATAAGTCCCTTTAAACCAGGCCTCCCTCAAGGCCAGCGCTACGCCTCCACAACCACAACCGAGCTCTACCACATTTGAACTTAACATACAATAATTTCGGGAGAGGAACGTTAGCCAACACCGGTAGCTTTTGAGAATAAAGTTGACGTGATCGTTAACAATTCGATTTCCCGCCCCCGTACGGATGCGGAGGTGATTCGGTGGAAGTTCCCGCAATTCAACAAACGGTCGCGACAGCAGCCCCGCAATAACGTTAGTACCTAATTTCACCACGGGGTTATAACTGGCCTTTGCAGTGGAGGGCACAATTTTGCGAAATATGCGATCATGTTTAGAGTACCATCCCATGACTGCGCCTTTCTTAAGATGTCTACCAATGCTTGTAAGCGGTGCGCTAGACCATCATCAGCCTCGTCGTTCCGACTTAGCCCTTTGAACGCCGGCTTTGGTTTGCAACCGATCGCAAGGCCTTGGCCTGGCTGGAACCAAAGTGCCTGAATCCGCGCAGCTTCGCCAAGTGCAACCGATCCATATTACGGCACCCCATTATGGCGCCCCCTGTGACGGCTCGTCTATGGACTCCGTCGGATGAGCCGGGTACGCCAATAGTGTAGAACTCGGCCCTGGTCCTCACGGGCTCCTTTTTTGACGCGGCAACGTCCATAGAACCCAACGAGCGCGGGTAACGCCCGGTGCTAGCTTTTCACCCGTGTCAGAAACTCGCTGTAACGGAGAAGGCAACATCGTCTTGACCCTGAAGAGGCCTCTAGATACGTTGGGTACGGCTTACCGCGGGATAATTTATGACTGAAACGATTATTATCGAACCGGGCCGGCTCGAGCGCAACTATTGGCTCGATCTTTGGCGATACCGCGAGTTGTTTCGGGTACTCGCATGGCGCGACCTGGCGGTGCGCTATAAGCAGACGGTGATCGGGGTCGCTTGGTCGGTGATCCGGCCCCTGCTGACCGTGCTTGTCTTCACGGTCGTCTTTGGCCGCATTGCGAAGCTGCCGTCCGACGGGACGGTCCCTTACCCGCTGATGGTGTTCGCCGGCATGTTGCCGTGGACGTTTTTCGCGACGGGATTGAGCGAGGCTTCCAACAGCCTGATCAACAACGCCAATCTGATCAGCAAGGTGTATTTCCCGCGGCTGATTGTGCCGACCGCGACGGTGGTCGTCGCGTTCGTCGATTTCCTGATCAGCTTTGCGATCCTGCTGCTGCTGATGGCCTGGTACCAGTACGCGCCGGATTGGCGAATGCTGGTGCTGCCCGGATTTGTGCTGCTCGCCTTTGTCGCCAGCATCGGACCGGCATTGTGGATCACCGCGCTCAATGTCAAATATCGGGATTTCCGCTACGTTATTCCCTTCATCGTGCAGCTCGGATTGTATGTATCGCCGGTCGGGTTCAGCTTGAGCGTGGTGCCCGGCGAGTGGCGGCTGTTTTACTCCCTCAACCCGATGGTCGGCGTCATTGATGGCTTTCGCTGGTCGATCCTTGGCGGGCAAAGCCCGCTCTATCTGCCTGGCCTCGCGGTCGGCTGCTGCGTCGCCACTTTTTTTCTATGGTTCGGCATCCACCGCTTCAGAAAGACGGAACGCAGCTTTGCCGATCTTATCTGAGGCCGATTTATCGTAAGCCATGTCGGAAGCGATAATCGCGGCCGAAGGCCTGTCTAAACGCTATCTCGTCGCGCACAACGCCGAAAACCCGGGTCACCGCCGCTACCTCGCATTGCGCGACGTGATCGGCCGCGAAATCCGCAACATCGCACGCAAGAGCCTCGACATGACGCGCGGCCGGCAGGTCCTGCAGGGCGATGAAATCGAGGAGTTCTGGGCGCTCAGAGATGTGAATTTCGAGATCAAGCGAGGGGAGGTCGTCGGCATCATCGGCCGCAATGGGGCCGGCAAGTGCACGCTTCTGAAGATCCTCAGCCGCATCACCGAGCCGACCGAGGGGCGCGTACTGCTGCGCGGGCGCGTCGGCAGCCTGCTCGAGGTCGGCACCGGATTTAAATGCCGAACTCACCGGCCGGGAAAACATCTATCTCAATGGCGCGATCCTTGGTATGACGCGACGCGAGATCGCAAAAAAGTTCGACGAGATTGTCGCTTTCGCCGAAGTCGAACGATTTCTCGACACGCCGGTCAAGCGCTACTCGTCCGGCATGTATGTGCGCCTCGGTTTCGCGGTGGCGGCGCATCTCGAGCCCGACATCCTCATTGTCGACGAAGTCCTCGCCGTCGGTGACACCGAGTTTCAGCAGAAGTGTCTCGGAAAGATGGACGATATCTCGCGTCGCGAGGGCAGGACCGTATTGCTTGTCAGCCACAATATGGACGTCATCCACAAACTGTGCCCGATGTCGATCTGGTTGGACGGCGGCCGTAGTCGTCGGTTTGGCAAAACGGGCGAGGTGATCAGAGATCATCTGGCCCAGAGCGGCCCGAATCGCGCGCAGATTGTAGAGCTCGCTCACCTGCCGCGGCAATGGGTCGAGGGAAACGACGTGCGTTTGATATCGCTGGAGTGGCTTTGCGACTTGCCCTTAAGGCACGGTGAACCCGCTAAAGCGAGAATTGTGTTCGAAACTCAATGCCCGATAGCCAGCGCCGTGGTGGCGCTTGGCTTTTGTGATCTCACCGGTCGACGAATTCTAAGTTATGAAACCGACTTTGCGGATACGCGCCCACCAAATCTGCCCCAAGCCGGAGCCTACGTAGTTGAGATATAAGTTTCCCTCGAGCGGCACCCAATATCGAGTGCATAGGTATCTGGCTGCAACGGGAGTTCAGGGATCTCGACCTCTTGGACTACATTCCCTCTGCGTTCCAGCTAGAGATTTTGAGCGGGCCAAAACGCCGCGCTATATTTATGGCGTGTTTTCGCAAGCAGCCGCTGCCGAAATAGTTTCGCAGCTTGACCACGATCGTAACAGTAATTGAGCATCGATTAAGTCGACAATTTCAAAGTTCGACCGTATGATCGAACTTTCTCGCGATCAACCCGTTTGATCGTTTAAGTGTTTCGATATCTTGTTTGCACCAAATTCGCGGGCTGTTGCCGCCCCGGGACCAGTCGATGCACCGATGCACCCACGTCGAGTCTCGATGAGCGCGTTGCTTTTTACATCTTATCGCGAATTGGATAATGCGGTCGGTCTGACTGACACGGGGGCTGAGACGCTTGCCGATGCGCGCACTGGCAAGAACGGTCGTCATCGGTTGGCCGGCTTGCTGCGCCAATCGGTTTTCGGGCGGCTGGCCGGCTACGAGGATGTAAACCACGCCGACCGACTATGCCACGATCCGGCGATGCGCTGGGTAGTGGGCGACCGGGCGATCACCGGGTCTGCCGCCTCGGCCAGCCAAATGGGCCGGTTCGAGACAAAGTGGCTGAGCCGGCCTGAGAACCTTGCCGCCCTAACCGATCTGCGCGGCCACTGGGCCGACAAGGTGCACCAGCGGCGACCGCGCAGGGTCATCGTGCTCGACATGGATTCGAGCGAGAGCCCGTCCTACGGCGAGCAGGAAGGCAGCGCCTACAACGGCCATTTCGGCTGCACCTGTTATCACCCACTGTTTGTATTCAACCAGTTCGGCGATGTAGAGCGATGCGCCCTGCGATGCGGCAACGTGCACAGCGCCGACGGTTGGCGCGCAGTCCTGGAACCGGTGATTGCCCGCTACCGGGGCATCGTGAAGCGTCTTTATTTCCGGGGCGACGCGGCCTTCGTCAATCCCGAGATGTACGAGTTCCTTGAAGCCGAGCGCGCCGGCTACACGATCCGGTTACCGGCCAACAGCGTCTTGCAGCGACAGGATCGGCTACCTGCTGAAGCGCCCGGTCGGGCGACCGTCGCATGAGGTTCGCCGCTACTACACCAGCTTCAGCTATCAGGCGCAGAGCTGGAACAAGCCGCGCCGCGTCGTGGCCAAGGTCGAGTGGCATCCGGGCGAGCTTTACCCCCGCGTCGGCTTCATCGTCACCAACCTGGCGCGGTCTGCCGAGCGTGTCGTCGCCTTCTACAACCAGCGCGGCACGGCAGAGCAGTGGATCAAAGAGGGCAAGGGCGCGATCAAATGGACGCGGCTGTCATGCCGCACCTTCGCCGCCAACGCCGTCCGCCTCCAGCTTCATGCGCTGGCCTACAACCTCGGCAACTTCATGCGGACGCTGGCGATGCCGAAGGCGGCGGAGCCGTGGTCGCTGACCAGCCTGCGCGAGAAGCTGATCAAGATCGGCGCGAAGGTCGTCAGCCACGGCCGCTACGTGACGTTCCAGATGGCCGAGGTCGCGGTATCGCGGCAGATGTTCGCAGGATATCCTGATGCTCATCGCCCGGCTGCGGGCGCCGCCCGCTCCAGCATGAGGCGGCCGTTGACGTCGAAAGGTGCGGACCACGATGGGAGAAGTGCGTCTTGATAAAGGCAAATGACCAGGTTCCAACGCCGCAAGGCAAGGTAACCCATGCGCTCACTGCCCAGGGCAGCCGTGGCGGACCAACCGCGTTGCCATGGACGCCCAAAGATGGCCAAAATTGCGCCACGACCCTGGGGGATCCGGGGAATGTCCGTTTATCGAGTTTTGGCGGCTGTCTACGCGGTATTTGGCATTTCTGAAGCATCAGCATTGCTGACCGAGCTCGCTTTTTTGTTCCTTCTCGCTTGGGGAGCGTTTCGCCTGTCGCGCCATTGGCTCGACCCGCCCCCGGGGCTGGCCGTGGCGCTGCTGCTGCTCGGCGCGCCGGAACTGGCCTTTTGGGGCCGTCAGATCATGCTCGACGTGCCGGCCTACGCCTTCCTCGTATGGGCCGGTGAATGCTTAGTGCGCCATTTGCAGAGCGGGCAAAGATGGCCCCTCCTCGCAACGATAATCTGCACTGTGGCGGCAGCCTACACCAAATACAATGCCATCTTCTTCGTCGTGCCAATCGCCATTTCGCTCATACGCATATGGCTGGCGCGTTTTCCGTCAGGGCGCAGTGCTGCGAGCAGCTGCGCTAGGCGGCGTATTGCTGCTGCCGCTGGTCGGCATCTTTTTTGCGTTCGGCAGCTACAATCTGGATCAAGCGTCGGGGCTCGCAGGTGCGGAGGCGTCCCGTTGGAGCATCGCGGAGCTGACTTATTACGCCCGCATCATGCCTTCGGTGATTTCCTGGCCGAGCTCTGGCCCTCGCATGCCTCTATGTACTGGCGCTGCCGTTCGCGCCGGCCCTGCGGCTCGCGCGCGCAGACTCCATTTTCCTCGGCAGTTGGCTACTCGTCGGCTACACGTTTTATTCGATGATTGCGGTCAAAGAACCGCGGCACATCCTCTTCATCACCTACTCGCTGGTGCTTGCGGCAGTGCTGGCGATCGACAGAGCCCTTGCCAAAGTCAGTTTTCGGTATGCCGCTTCTCTGGTATTTGCAGTCGCGATACTGGCAGTGACGCTGACGACGGGTGCCGTCCCCGTTGTTGCCGGTATGCGGGAAGCCGCGGAAGCAGTGGCGCAACTGGCGCCGCCGGAGATCAATGTCGCCTTTTGGGGGTCGCACGACGGTACTTTCGTATACGCGATGCGCGCCTATTCCGGGCGCCGGGATCTCGGGGTCGTCCGTCTCGACAAAATTTTGCTCAACGATCTTGCCGTCTATGTCGAGCACGGGTTCAAGGAAAACGTAATCAGCCCGGATGAAATGGCCGACACCCTTCGCAACCTGCACGTCCAGTATGTCGTCTTTCAGACGCGCTATCACGACGACCTTGCCTCGGTGAAAGCGCTGGAAGAAACGCTCGGCTCGGACAAGTACTCCGAAGTGGAGCGCATCCCGATGACCGCCAATTATGGCAAGGGCTATATGGACGATCTCGTGATCTATCGCATGAAGGCCGAGGTCCCGCGCGGGCGCGTTCGCGCCCTCGATGCAAATCAAACTTCTCGGCCGGTCGCTTTGACCACCCCGGCCGGTCGTGGAGAAGCGGATGGATGACGTCGCAGTTCTCGACACGCAACCGGAAGGCATGACCTCTGCGGTCGTTACGCCGGTACTGAGCATCATCATCCCGACATTGAACGAGCGCGAGAACATCGAACCGTTGCTGTCCCTGGTGACGGCGGCCCTCCCGGATGCCGAATGGGAGGTGATCTTTGTCGATGACGACTCGCGCGACGGTACGGCTGGGCACGTTCGAGACCTCGCGCGGCGTAATCCGCGGGTGCGCTGCCTGCAGCGGATCGGCCGACGCGGTCTTGCGACGGCTTGCATGGAAGGCGTGCTCGCTTGCGCCTCGCCCTATATCGCCGTCATGGATGCCGATCTGCAGCACGACGAGCGGCTGCTGCCCCAAATGTTGGAGGCGCTCGACAGCGGCGCGGTTGATGTGGTGGTCGGCAGCCGCTACGTCGCCGGCGGCGGCGTTGGCGATTGGAGCGGCGGCCGCGTCTGGATGAGCGGGGCGGCGACGCGCCTCGCCCGCATCATTTGCAAGGCTGATATCGCCGATCCGCTGAGCGGCTTCTTCATGTGCCGCCGCGAGATTTTCGAAGCCGCGCTGCGCCGGATGTCCGGGCAGGGGTTCAAGGTCCTGCTCGATTTTCTCGCCTCGTCGCCCGCGCCGCCGAGGGTCAGAGAACTTCCTTACAGCTTCCGTGAGCGGCAGCACGGCGAAAGCAAGCTCGATACGATGATCGCATGGGAATACGGGATGCTGCTCGCCGATAAATTGGTCGGCCGGTTCGTTCCCGTACGCTTTGCCCTTTTCGGCCTGATCGGCGGATTGGGCCTCGCCGTGCACCTTGCGACGCTGTGGGTCGCTCTCAACTTGCTGGCGATCGGGTTCGGCGTGTCGCAGGCCATTGCCACAATGGTGGCGATGACCTCGAATTTCGTCCTGAACAATCAGTTCACCTACCGCGACCAGCGGCTGCGCGGGCTCAAACTGCTGCGCGGCCTTGTGATTTTCTACCTGATCTGCGGGATCGGGGCGATCGCGAATGTCGGCGTTGCCTCCTATGCGTTCACCTCGAGCCACACTTGGTGGCTGGCCGGCGTGGCTGGAGCGGTCATCGGCTCGGTCTGGAACTTCGCAATGTCCTCTGTCTTCACCTGGCGCCGGCGCTAGCTGACGTTTCGATCAATCGCGGGTGGCGCAGTCTAGCGGACGACCGGCCCGTCAAAATCCAAGTTTAAACGCGCCGTGTATCATACCGGGCTCTGCGCCATTTAGACCAGGAGAGTGTCATCGGGGATCGAAAATGGATATTTCATTGTTTAAATAGAAGGCTTGCCTAGCGTTCAGGCATTACTCGAGTTACGATGTACTTGCTGTTCGATCCACCGATAGGTCGGCTCTAGGCCGGCGCGCAGCGGCTGGACCGGAGCCCAACCCAGGCTCTCAAGGATCAGCCTGTTATCGGAGTTCCGCCCGCGCACCCCTTGTGGCCCCGGAATATGCTTCTTGCCGATCCGTTTTCCGGCAATCTCCACCACCAGATCGACCAAGTGGTTGATCGATATCATCTCCTCCGACCCGATATTTACGGGGCCAGAGAAAGTCGAGCGCAGCAGCCGCACGGTCCCCTCGATGCATTCATCAATATACAGAAACGAGCGTGTTTGTTCGCCATCGCCCCACACTTCGATCGCCTCGCCGCTGCGCGCCATGGCAATCTTGCGGCAAATCGCCGCCGGCGCTTTTTCGCGCCCACCGGTCCATGTCCCTTCTGGCCCGAAAATATTGTGATACCGAGCGATATGCGTCTGCAGTCCGTAGTTCCGACGATAGGCCGTATAGAGCCGTTCGCTGAACAACTTTTCCCAGCCATATTCGCTGTCCGGCGCCGCCGGATATGCCGAGTCCTCAGCGCAATTTGGGTTCAGCGGATTCTCTTGATTATAAGCGGGGTACATGCACGCCGACGACGAATAAAAGATTTTCTTAGTGCCGCGCTTCAGACAAGCATCCAACATATTCAAATTGATCGTTGCTGAATTATGCATCAAATCGGCATCGTGCTCGCCAGTAAAGATGTAACCGGCACCGCCCATGTCCGCGGCGAGCTGATAAACCTCATCAAAGCGGCGGTCGACAACAGCGCGGCAGAATCCGGCATCCCTCAGATCACCGACCACGAAATCATCGGCTTCGCTCTCCGAGAATTCATGAAACTTCAAGTCGACACCCCTCACCCAGTAGCCCTCGCGCTTCAGCCGTTTTACCAGGTGACCGCCGATGAAGCCGCCTGCGCCACAGACCAATGCACACTGTGTCATAATGCCTCTCCATGCGGGTCAACCTCATACTGCCTCAACTGCTGGGCCGAGGGTGGCTGGTGCGTCCGCAGAAATCTGAATTCCGCGGTATGGGCATTGAGAGTTCTTTCAGCCCTCCCGCCCGGTTCCTCATCTCACGATGACCAGCATCATCGGGTTTTATCTCAACATTCGGCGCAACGGAAGCCGGCAATCACTCGGCCTGCTTGCACCGACGAGCGCCCGGTGCCAGACTGCGGTTGCGGGAGAACCTATTGGCTCAGCGAGCACGGCGGAAATCAACTGATAGTCACCCGAACTGACCCGGCCGCTTTCAGATAATTGCGGCGCGACAACAATCATATTATATTGCTCGGCGTAGCCGGTCAGGATGGCAGATTTGCCGAGAGAAAGCACACAAGTGCATACTTTGTTGCGGATTGATGATCGACCCATCAACGACGATCGCAACGAGATCCGTGCATTCATGACGGTACGCGATGAGATGCTGCGCCTGCCGCAAAACCTCGCCCACCACCGCAGCATCGGGGTCAGGCGGTTTTTCGTCGTCGACAACGGATCCACAGACGGATCCAGGGAATTTCTGCTCGCCCACCCGGATTGCCACGTATTCTTGACGCGCAATTCATACGCCGATTCGCGCTATGGCTTGGAGTGGCAGCAGGCACTTCTCGACGAATATGGCACGAACCACTGGTGTCTCATTCTCGATGCCGACGAGTGGTTCATCTATCCGGGCTACGAACGCAAGCCGCTGCCGGAACTCGCGGCCTATTTGGACAGCAACAATGCCCAAGGGATATTTTCATTCTTGCTCGACATGTACGGACCCGGCACCCTCGCCGAGGCGGCGGTACCCCGCCGCTCGCTGCTAGACGCCTGCCGCTATTTTGATAGCCAGTATTTCTGGCGCCGCCGGCTGCGCATTCCTGGTCTACAGGGACCACACTTCCCCGAATACAACGTCACCGGCGGCCCGAGATGGCGCTTGTTTTTTCCATACTTGCATAAGCACTATTACTTGCTGAGAATCATCTGGTACATCAGTGAGACGATCGGATTTCCGCTGCCGATACGGCTGAGGCGAGCCCCTTTTCTGACAAAAATCCCTTTCCTCCGCTGGCTGCCCGGCACCCGGTACGTGGGCCCCCACGCCACGACGCCGATCCGGTTATCCGAGGTCACCGGAGTTCTGCTGCATTTTAAGTTTCTCGAAGATTTTTTCGCGCGCGTAAATATCGAGGCGATTCGGAAAGAGCACTGGGACGGGGCGAGCGAATATGCACGCTATTTGGCCAAGCTCAAGGCGAACCCGGCCCTGAGCTTCCACTATCCAGGCAGCGTCGAATATGAAAGCAGTGAGCAACTGATAAGGTTAGGCTTGTTGCGCGAAAATCAGGGGTGGATGCGGATCCGTACTGCAGGAAGGGATATGGCGGAAATCAAGAACAGGGCTATGAGTCCGGCCGTTGGCTGGGCTTGAGCAGCGAACTGGAGCGATGTTCGTAACGGTTGCCATCTGTACCTTCAATCGCGCAGAATCACTGCGGCGAACTCTAAATTCGCTTGCCGCGATGCGAGCGGCCCGCGATCTTGCCTGGGAACTCATCGTGGTCAACAACAACAGCACGGATCACACTGACGCGGTTATCGCGGAGTATCGTGATCGCCTGCCGATGCGGCGAGAGTTCGAGCCAGGCCCCGGGCTTTCCAATGCTCGAAATCGCGCGATAGCCGCCGCCAGAGGAGAATATATCGTTTGGACGGATGACGATGTGGTGGTAGGCGCAAGCTGGTTGACAGCCTATGCTGAGGCCTTTCGGCGCTGGCCCGATGCGGTGGTTTTCGGAGGCCGCATCAAACCGCGGTATGAACCGCCGGTGGAAAGATGGGTCGCAGAAAGCGAGCGCGTGTTGGGTGGTCCATACGCGATTCGCGACTTCGGCGACGAAGTGCAGCCTTTGTCGGTCGCGGAAAGCCGGGTCCCTTATGGCGCGAATTTTGCCGTCCGTACGGCAGAGCAGCGCGTGTGTCGATACGATCCCGATCTCGGCCTCGCGCCCGACCGGCGCCGGTACGACGAAGAAGTGGACGTCATTGCGCGGCTGCTCACGAGCGGGACCAAGGGATATTGGATACCGCAAGCAATTGTGGAGCATTGCATCGGCCGGGAGCGGCAAACGGTCGACTACATCGCCGCGTTCAACGAAGGTTGGGGAGAAACCTGCGCGTTTCGCGATGCAGACACTACCGCGCCATCGTCGTTCTGGTTTGGCATTCCGAGCAGGATCTGGCCGCGATTGTTTGTCTGGGGGCTGCTCTATCGGGTTTGCCGCTACGTGTCGCCAGCGCCCTTCTGGGTCAAATGCTTACAAGCTTACTCCTACAATAAGGGTAAGTATCGCTATTGGATCCAACGCAGGGCCGAGAGCGCAAAGGCCTACTCCGGGCGGTGATCACACCCTTCCTTGTCCTCGTCAATTAGACGGTTTGGTGCCGGCGGCTCCCGATCCGCCAGTGTGGCGAGCTTGGCCGCGGGCCCGGCCGGTTGCGCCGAGCGCTTTCATCAACAGCGGCTCGAACCACGCCGGCCTGACGCTAGGGACAAAACGGAACTCGATTAGCCGCCGCGCGACAGGTCGCGGCGCGCCGGCGATGCTCATGAACCACACGATCCGAAATATCCGATTTGCCGCCGGCAGCTGCGCGCCAATACAGGCTTTGATTGCACGGTAAAGAGTGACAGCGATCGGTTCTTCCACCGCCCTACCGCCCATCTTTGCGGCGGCCAGTCGGCACTCCTGCAGCCAGATCGAACCGTTGCGGGCCGCGGTCGCGTCGAAAGCGATACCCCATTGCCGGCAGCGGCGCGCAAGGTAATCGACTTTGAGCTCGAAGGTACGGCACTTCATCGCGAAGCGCGCATTTTCGATGGCGTTCATCGCATAGATATTGCTGTCGTGAATCCGGTAGCAGGCCAGCGGCTCGTAAAGAGTTATCACCTCACCATAGAACGGTGAATTGCACTCCAACACCGCATCCATGTGATAGTCGTGCGGGTTCTCGAGGTCGAAGGCACCGTCGGTGCTAAGCCGCTCCAGCAGTGCCCGAGAATACGCATTGCCGCTGCCCGGTGAGTTGGGCGATCCGCCGGTCCGAAGGAGCTCTGCTCGCAGCGTCGCCGTATCGAGGTTTGGCGGGTATTTTGGTGCAACATGGCCGAGCGGCCGGCCCGTTTTGTCGATCGTTCCCAAGGGAAACTGAACCTTGACCGTCTCGGCCGTCCAAAGGCCAGCGACAGTTGCGGCGGCATTCGGTAACAAAAGATCGTCAGAGTCGAGGAAGATCAGGATCGGATAGCGCGCGAGCGGCCACGCGCTATCCTGCGCGACGACCTGGCCGCCATTGGTGTCGCGGAAGAGGTATCGGATCCGGCAGCCGTAACGCAAAATGATCGCTCGCGAGTGGTCAGTTGAACAGTCGTCCACGACAATCACTTCAGACAGCGGATGATCCTGTGCAAGAGCGCTATCGATTGCAGCAGCCAGAAATCGGGCGTTATTGTAATTGACGACAATGATGCTAACGCCCCAGCACTCGCTCATAAGATCTGCCTCGCAGTCCCCACTCATGTCATCCGACAGCCCTACGGATAAGGTTTTATAAAATACGGCCCGCGGTTACTCCAAGCAGAACCGGCGCAGCACTTTTTACGCAGCTCCTGCAGGCAGTCGTCGTCGACCAAGGTACCGACACGATCAGAAGAATGCGGGTTGCACTCATCCTTAGCTAGGGGTTCGGATACATGCGGGCCTTGATTGCCTCTAGTTGTACAATCACGTCTGGATCGAGGATTCTAGTGAACCGTGGTACGTCTTTTCCCTTCCAAATTGCCGGCGCAAAAAACATGTGAAGGGGGCGTAGATCGAAGAGCCCGCCGTTCCGGTAGGCGTATGCCGTTTCGTATAACGGTCGGTACACTTGCATGAAAGCATCTTCTGGTCGACAATTATCTTCAGTGTGATGGCCGACACCATAGATGTAATACGCATAGTTGTTCAGCAGCCCGTCGGGGTCGTGTTTGAAATGATAGTAATATCCGGGCTCGGGCAGTTTTTTAGGAAGTGGTGCGTCGTAGGCCATATGTCGCTCCGAACGTAATCCGCTTCTACCATAAGCCGCCGGAAGTGCCACCGTTCTCGTCATTTGCGCCGTGCGGGCACCAGCCGCCAAGTTCGACAATCAACTGCATTCAGCCCTCCTCCTGGCATACTCTTCCAAAGCACCGGCAAGAAAAACCCGTAACGCCTCGACCACGGTCATGCTTAGCCCCAACCTCCCGCCCGGATCGTTCTTTTCGTGTAGGGCGTGACTTCGGCTGATGCCACCGCGATGACCAGCCTGTTTGACCTCGACCACGCTAACGTTCGGCTGAGCCGTAGTAGGCCTCTATCCGGTATCCATCGGGATCGAGGACGAAGGCGGCGTAGTAGTCGGGGGCGTATTGCGTGCGGAGACCGGGCGCGCCGTTATCGCGACCGCCGCCGCCCAAGGCAAGGCGTGAAACGCATCGACTGCAGCGCGGCTTGGCGCCACGAAGCAGAAGTGCAAACCCGACTTTTCGTCGGCCCGGACCGGGCGCTCCGCGGAGACGACCCAGAGCGCAATGCTCTCGCGCCCGTACCCGTAGCCTAGCAGGGTTCTCGCCTGCCTCAGGCACTTGTACCCGAGCGGCTCCAGGGCGACATCGTAGAAGGATTTGCTTCTGTTGATGTCGCGCACACCGATAGATAGGTGAGCGATCACAGTCCTCTCCTGGGCAGTGCGGTGTCACTATTTGTACGGCGATCCTAAAAACGCCACCTCGAAACCTGCGAACAAAAGTCCGGCTGCGCAGGCTTGGAGGAGCCCGCTTAAACCTCGCCTATGCCACTTAGCGGCAGTCGCGCCCCTGAACAAACATTTTTCTGCCGCGGTCAACTGGGGCCCTCGCCGAGGTACCCTCGCCTGAGCAGTTCAATGCGGCTTCTGGTGACCGATGGCCCATACATAATCTGCCACCGCGGCGAGATCGGCTTGGGAGAGCTGGGCGCCACCCATGGGCGGCATCGCGCCCGCGTGGTTCTTGGGCTTCGGTACGCCGCGGGCGATCGTCTGGGTAATCGCCTGGACACTGCCATTGCCCCACAGCCACTTGCCGCTCGTCAAATCGGAACCCATTGCCGTGCCCTTGCCATTCGTGCCGTGGCATCCCGCGCATGTCCCGCCATCGGCCTGCCCCTCAAAAATGCGCCCGCCGAAGGCGACCTGGTCCGGCGATGCGCCCGGCGGTATCGGGAGTGAGCTTGCGCCGGCGTTGGGATGAATGCCCTCTGGCGGCAGAACATTGGCGGATGTCGAACCCTGTCCGGTGGGAGGCGCAGGCGCGGCGGCCGCAATTCCGCTGGCCTTGTTCTCACCCTGGAAGGTAACGCGCCAAATCCGACCGCCCTGATCGTCGGCGATATAGAGTGCACCGTCAGGCCCGACCGCCAGCCCGGTCGGGCGATGTGCCGCCTGGCCCGGCTGCTTGATCGCTCCAGCAAATCCGTCCGCAAAAACCACAAACGGCCCGGACGCCTTGCCGCCGGCCAATGGCTGGAACACCAGGTTGTAGCCCCCTTGCGGCTCCGGGGCGCGGTTCCATGATCCGTGGAATGCAATGAAGGCGCCGTCTTTATACGCAGACGGGAACTGGCCGCCCACATAGATCAGCATGTCGTTGGGCGCCCAGTGGGCCGGGAACGCCGCTATCGGCGCCTCCTTCTGCGAGCAGACGCCCACCGACTTTCCACCATCGCCACCATATTCGGGGGCGAGGACCAGCTTCTTCTGGAAACCATCGTAATAGCATTCCGGCCAGCCGAAATCGCTTCCTTGGCGCAGTTCGACCAGCTCCTCGGCCGGCAGGTCGGCGTTCTGCTTCAACGTGTAAAGCTTGGGCCAGTTCTGCCCGAGTTGGTCGCGGCCATGCTGGGTGGCTAAAATTCTGCCCGCCGAATCGAAGGAGATCCCCTCGCCGTTACGGAGACCCGTGACGAAGCGCTCCGCAGGCGAGAAATGCTGGTCGAGCCGGTTGGCGTCGTAGCGCCAGGTACCGGCTCGGGTTTCCAATTCCGTGCATGGGTCGTTGCCCGGCACATTTGGCATGCGATTCTGGCTTTGGCACGAATTCGTTGCGGATCCCAGATCGACATAGAGATTGCCTTGGGAGTCGATCGCCAAGGGATGCATCGGATGATCGCCGCTCAGCGGCAACCCTGACACGACGGTCTCCGGCGCTCCGGTCGGCTCGATCCCAGTCGACGGCAGCTGGTAGCGTACGATGCGATCGTTCGTCTCGGCATAGAGGTAGCCCTTGTAGAGGGCGACGCCAGTTCCTCCCGCGTTGCCCTCCGCCTTGGTTGGACCAAAGCGGACGATCTTGTCGGCCCGGCCGTCGCCCTTCGTATCCTGCAGCGCAATCAGAAACCCACCCGGTGGGGGCGTGTCGTTGTGGTAATAGCGCCCGCTCCAGGTGTTGACGTAGACGACGCCGTTGGGAGCCACCGCCATGTGCCGGGCATGGCCAAGCTTGTCTGCGAAAACGGTTGCGCAAAAGCCTGGAGACAGCGTGATGCCGCCATTATCCCCGACGCAGGCGCTCGCGCCCGCCGTCGCGGCTTCGTTTGCTTGAGCGTAGGACCGGCCCGTGGTTGTCAGCAGCAAGCCTGCGGCAAAGATGAGCGCGGCGCTTGCAGGAAACTTTTCTGCGATTTTTGCGTAAGAATTCATTCTTCCCGTCCCCGATGAGACAACTGACTGCGATTGGCGCATTTTGGCAAACGCCCGTGATCGGTCTCCGCTCCCGTGCGCCTGCGGCACTGTGCCGTGACCATCGAGCCCGTAGGTTTCGGCAAGGGCATTCTCGTCAGCCTGATCGACCAGACGGCGGCGAGGTTGAGGATTCCAGCAACCGATGCGCTCATTGCGATCTGCGAAGCATGACGGGAAAGACTTCGCGGCTGAAGGGCGCACGCTTGAGTGCTTGGGCCTGGCCGGTATGGACGCAACGCAGATCCGGCGTGTAATGGAAGAAGGGTTCACTTAGCCAAGTCAGTTGGAGGAGAGACGCCGATGCGCATACATAACCTATATACCGACGCGAGCGGCCAATCGCATTTCCGCGACATCGAAGTGGAGTGGGTCGAGGAGCGCCGAGGCAGCAAGCTTTCCAAGCGCCTGCCGGCGACCGGCATCATCTTCCGCGAGACGCGAGCCGAGCATGACGTCGACTGGCACCCCGCGCCGCGCCGGCAATACATCATCAATCTCGACGCCGGGGTGAAGATAACCGCCAGCGACGGCGAGAGCCGGGTGATCGGGGTCGGCGAGGTGATCCTGGTCGAGGACACCACGGGCAAGGGCCACTTGTCGCAGCATGTCGAGGGGAAGATCCGGCATTCGATTTTCGTGCCGATCGAATAGCGCTTCGCGCCTGAAGCCTTTTTTCTTAGGGGGAAACACAGATGACGGCAAACCGAAGAGACATGCTCTGCCATGCTGCCCGGGCGCTGACGGCTCTTGCGTTCATCGGATGCGGTCTGACGAGCCCTGCGTTGGCGCAGGCGCCGCAGCGGCGACGCGAGGTTGTGGTCAACGGAAAGCGCGTTCGGACTGTCGACGTGCACGCGCATTGCCATGTGCCCGAGGCGAATGCGCTGATGGGATTGAAGGTGCAGCTGCAGTCTCTCGTAGTCTCGCCGGAACGCATCAAGGTGATGGACGAGCAGGGCATCGACATCGAAGCGCTCAGCATCAACCCGGTCTTTTGGTACAAGGCCGAGCCCGAACTCGCCGGCCAGGTCGTCAAGCTGCAGAACGAGAAGCTCGCCGGGATCTGTTCGGCTCAGCCGGACCGGTTTGTCGCTCTGGCATCGGTCGCTCTGCAGCACCCGGATCTCGCCGCCGAGCAGCTCGAATATGCGGCCAAGCAGCTCGGATTGCGCGGCGCGCTGGTCGGCGGCAGCGTCAATGGCGAGGAGCTGTCGGATCCGAAATTTCATCCGTTCTGGGCCAAGGCCGAGCAGCTCGGCGTGCTGATTTTCATCCATCCGCAAGGCACCGCCGAGCTCCGCGCCTCTGGCCGGCTCAAAGGGAACGGCGTGCTGGACAACGCGATCGGCAACCCGCTCGAGACGACGATCGCGCTGTCCCACCTGATTTTCGAGGGAACGCTCGATGCATACCCCGGGCTCAAGATCTGCGCCGCTCATGCCGGCGGCTATCTGCCCTCCTACGCCGCCCGCTCGGATCAAGGCTGCCTGACCTTCCCCGCGCGA
The DNA here is from genome assembly GCA_963700185.1 of uncultured Alphaproteobacteria bacterium. GTDB lineage: Bacteria > Pseudomonadota > Alphaproteobacteria > ATCC43930 > CGMCC-115725 > AP-15. Next base: position 505,480 of record CAVOWP010000007.1, on the reverse strand, counting down.
TGCACTAAGACACTGAAGAAGAAGCCGAGCGAATATCTGAGGCAGCTGTACTACAACTCGATGGTTTTCACGCCGGAAGGATTGCGCCACCTGATCGCCGAGGTCGGCGTGAGCCAGATCGTCTTGGGGACCGACTATCCGTTTCCCTGGACCACAACGGCGGTCGACCACATCCTCGGCACCCCGGGGTTGAGCGACGCCGAGCGCGTGGCGATGCTGGGAGGGACTGCGGAGAAGTTGCTGGCCATCAAGCCGGCATAGGAGGAGATTTTCGGGCCAGTTCTGTCGGTCGTGCGCACCCCCGATTTCGACAGCGCGAGACAGCTCGTAAACGACCACGAATACGGCAATGGCGTCGCGATCTTCACCCGCGACGGCGACGCCGCGCGCGAATTCGCCAACCGCATTCAGATCGGCATGGTCGGCGTAAACGTGCCGATCCAGGTGCGGATGGCCTTCCACAACTTTGGCGGCTGAAAGCGTTCCGTGTTTGGCGACATGGCGGTGCACGGCATGGAAGGCGTGCGCTTCCCCACCCGTCTCAAAGACCGTGACGGCCCCTGGCCCACCGGCATCCGCGCCGGCGCCGAATACCTCATGCCAACAATGCGGTGAAGGTCCTGACAACCAGCCGACCGGAGGCAACCTGCCGTTGAGCGCGCCGTCCTGATCGACCTGTTTGATCAGAAGAAGATCAGGCCGGATTCCCGGAATGAGTGCGGTTAGCTCGGCATCCGCCTTGTCAGAACTTGCAGGTCTCGCCGTCACGCTGCGCCGCACCCCCCACTGTCCAGTCTCGCCGGCAACATACGATGCGATTATGGCAATTTTAGCGGTGTTCCTTGACCGATGCAAGCGATTGGCCCTCGCAACCCTGTATCTGTCTCTCTCGGATAGAGAAGTCACAATTTCTCACCGATAGAAATGTCACAGAGCCCCTGTTGGGGGGGCGAGCTGGACGACAATAATTCATTGAACTGATGGTGGAACGAACTGCGACGGGCGAGGCGCCGTCAAGCCCGCAGCCGCCGGAGGCGGGGGCCCGCAGGGCCAGGCTTGACGGCGCCTTGTCCGCCGCAGATAATCGGAACCGACAGACAATGTCGTCGAGCCGGTGCGGTGCCAGCGTGCGAAGTGGCGCGAGCGGACCCGCTTCAGCCGACTTTGAACATGTGGTTGACCTGCCCCTGACGGCGCGGCGTTTTCTGGCTTCGCTGCTGCGGGGTTTGACGCTGTTGCTCGCGGATGAAGGCAAGAGCCGCGCCAAGGTGCTTGTTCTCGACGATCGTCCCCTGCGAGACCTGCCGCAGCTTGTCAAAGGTGGTGTAGGGCAGGTCGAGCCCGCGGTAGCGGATCGCCAGCCGGCCGTCGGGATAATCGACCACGGTCACGCGCTGGCGGCGGAGCTCGCGGGTGATCTCGTTCGGTTCGAGCAGGAACAGAACCTTGTCATATTGCAAGGTCAAGCTGTTGGAAACCGTCCGCTCCTCGCGCCAGGCGAAGACGTCAGTGAGGTCGTCGCCGGCTGACAAGGGCCGATGGAGGTTCTTGAGATTGTGCGGCTCCTTGCCGAAGCGGGCGTTGTAATCAGTCAGGAAACCCGGCAGCAGCTCATTGCCGGCGGCGATCGTGCTAATCCCTCGAAGACGCAATTCCTTGACCAGGCGATCCTGCAAGGTCTTGTTGGCGCGCTCGACCCGGCCCTTCGCTTGCGGTGTGTTGGCGCACAGAATGTCGATGTTGAGGGCGTGCAGCGAGCGCCCGAACTGGGTCATTCCGTCGCCCTGGACGGCCCCGGCGCTATTGACCCGAAAGACGCCGTGCTTGTCGCTGTAGAACGCGACCGGTTTGCCATGCGCCTCGAGATACTCGCGGGTCGCCTGGAAGTAGTCGAAGGTCGATTCCGTCTCGACGAACTTCAGATGCATCAGGCGGCTGGTGGCGTCGTCGATATAGACGAGCAGCGTGCACTGCGGACCGCGGTCCTCGAACCACCAATGCTCGGAACCGTCGATCTGCACCAGCTCACCCAGACAATCACGCCGGGCCCGCGGTTGGTGGATGCGCTTCAGCCGGTCTTTTCGCCGAACCCAAAGGCCGGCCCCGATCATCCATTGCCGCAGTGTCTCGACCCCGAGGTTCAGGCCATGAAGCTCGCACAGCTTCTCGGCCGCCAGGGTCGGACCAAAATCGGCATAGCGCTCGCGCACCATGGCCAGCACGGTCTCGCGGAACACCGCACCCAGAGCTCGATTGCTGGACCGGCCACGCTTGCGCGAAATCAACCCATCCGGCCCGCCGGCGCGGAACGCATCGAGCAGCCGATAAACCTGTCTTCGCCCAACCCCGATCAGACCCGTGGCGTCCGCCACCGATAGGCGTCCGTCAGCGACATCGATCAGCACCCGCAGACGCGTCAACTCGTTGCGGCTCATCGTGATCACCGTCATCCCACGCCACCTCGACAAGCCTCAGGCAAACCGAGGAGCGTGACATCTCTATCGGTGAGGCCGGTGACGTTTCTATCGGTGATCTACAAGCGCGAGCCACATAGCGTGCATTATGGAAAACGATTTTGAAGTCTTTCATAAGTCAAAATCGAATCTTTCGAGTAGATTGGTCGGGCCATGTATTAATCATGGGTATGGGCCCCGTCGTGTCGAGCTGGTGAGGGTGTTAACGATCGGCACTGCTCAAATTCGACCTCTCGGAGCCAGGGGCGTGGCGGCGGAGGGACGCACGCAACTCATCACCCGCCTAGCATAATCCCGAGAGATCCCCGCGTGCCCATGCGCGGTTCTGGATGTGTGCCGCGCTTCGGCATCTAGGCCTCTTTCCGATCAAGCTCCGACGGTGCGGCGGCAAAACCACCAGCGCGGCAACAGGCCTCTTTCGTCAGCCTCCTTGCCGCCCCGGGCGGGGCAGGCTGCTATCAACGCAGGCCGTAGAACCCCATCGCGCCACCAGCCAAAACCTGGTGCTTCGCCTTGAGAGACAACGGCTCGAGCCGTTCGCGGATCATCTGCGGAGCCCCGGGGAAGAAGCCGTCTTGGTGCGGATAATCGGTCGCCCACATGATCTTGTGCGGGCCGATATAGTTGGCCAGGACGGCTATGCTGTTCTCGACCGGCTCGAACGAGATCCAGCAGTTGCGCTGGAAGAGCTCGCTCGGCCGCATCTTCGGGGCAGTATCGTTGAAGCCGTGGTCGTCGAAATGGCGGTCCATGCGGTCGAGCCAAGGCGCGATCCAGCCGCCGCCCGATTCGAGGAACGCGACGCGCAATCGCGGGTGGCGATCGACAACGCCGCCCCAGATCACGCTCATCGCCGCCAGCATCATCTCCATCGTATGGCTGATCATGTGGCGCGCCGCGCGGTCCCCCTCGAAGCGGTCGACGCCGACGGTGGGCATCGCATTGGTCGAGCCCTCGTGAAAGCCGATCGAGAAGTCGAGCTCCTCGGCCGTCGCCCAGAACGGCTCGTACATCGGGTCGCTGATCATCTTGTTGCCGTGGTACGGGTTCGGTCGCAAGAACCCGCCGCGCATCCCGAGCGCTTCGCGCGCGTAGCGCATCTCCTCGATCGCGAGGTCGACCGACTGCATCGGCAGCATCGCAACCCCGAACAGGCGGTCGGGATACGGCTTGCAGTAATCGGCGAGCCAACGGTTGTAGGCGCGGCACATTCCGGCGGCGAGGCCGGGATCCTCGACGGCGCCGGCGAACAGGCCGAGGCTGGGGTAGAGGAAAGCGGCGTCGATGCCGTCGGCATCCATGTCGACGATGCGCGCGTGCGGGTCGAACCCGCCCTTCTTCCCTTCGGCATATTTGAGGCTGTCGAGCTTGACGGCGCCTTGCCGCACCCCGACCGAGCCGAGGCTGCCGATCCCTCGTGGATTGCCCAGCAGTTTGCCTTCGACCTTGAGGCGCTCCTTGCCGTTCTCGTCGATGACAAACCGCGGCCGGCGCTCGTGGAACTCGGGATCGATGTATTTGTCCCAGAGATCGAGCGGCTCCAGAATGTGGCCGTCGGCATCGATGACGTTGTAGGTAGCAGCCATCACAAATCCTCCTTCGGAAACACGAGACTCGGCTGAGACCGGCTCGGCGTAATCGGCATCGTCGCAATGCTGGTCCACGCCACCGGCGCCGCCCGTGCCTTCTCGGCCGCTTGTTCCGGCGGCAGCTTCGTCAGCAGGTCGTTCGCGTTGCCTTGGTCGCGCGCATTTGCAGCGAGCGCTTCCAACGGCTGACGGTCGCGATCAGCGCCGGCGACCCGGATCCCCGCCAATAGGCCCCGTACCATGGCCCTGCCGAGCCCCCCTGCTGCGCCGGTTACAATGGCCACTCTTTGGATTTCGGTCATATTGGGAGTGCCGTCGATGACGTTTCCTAGGCCTAAGATAACGCCTGTCGTGGCTAAACGCGATGGCGACGGCGGAAGGGGTGCCGGGGATGCGACCTGTCCGCCGGAGATGGTCGCGGGCCGCAACCGAGACGAATCGGCCTCCGATGATTGGCAGCTTCGCTTTAGCTGAGGGGTAGTCACTCTCGCAGGGTCGCGGGTAAGCTCGCTTCCGGCTCTGGCAACGATAATGGGGAGACGTATGCATTCGGCGTCTCGACTCGATGTGTCGTAAATCCGGCACCCAACTTGAACCACAGGAGATGCAAATGATTAAGACGATCGTGATCGGTGCCGGCGTGATGGGCGCCTCGGTCGCGTATCGGCTGGCTCAGGCCGGCGCGGCTGTTACGGTGCTCGAAGCGACGCGCATCGGCGGCGGCACCTCCGGCATTAGCTTTGCCTGGACCAACGCGCACAAAAAGCCGCCGAAGCCCTATCACGATCTGAATGTCGCCGGCATGAAGGCGCACGCCGCGCTGGCTGACGAGTTCGGCGCCACGCCATGGTGGCACGGCGGCGGCAGTCTGGAATGGGCAGCCGAGCCCGATCGCACGGCGCAGGCTGAAAACATCGAGCAGCTGCGGTCCTGGGGTTATGCCGCGGAGTGGATCACCTTGCGCCAGGTGCAGGAATTGGAGCCCGACATCGATCCGGTGACGATCGGCGACGCGCCAGTGGCGTTTTTCCCGGAAGAGGGTTGGCTCGATCCGGTGGTCTACGCCCACGCCATGCTCTCCGCCGCGCGGCTTCGCCATGGCGCCAAAGTCATCTGCGGCGCCCGGGTCGTAGACCTGATCATGACCGGCGATCGGGTGACCGGCGTCCGCGTCGCCGACGGCACGCAATACGAGGCCGACACCGTGGTGAACTGTGCCGGTCGCTGGACCAATGAGGCAACCCGGGACGCCGGTCTGCACTTGCCGCTCGCACCGACCGTGGGATTCCTGGTGTTCACGCCCCCTGTCGCCGCCAGCTTGAGCCGTGTGGTCCGCACCACCGTGATTCACGCACACCCCGATGGCGCGGGGCGCCTGATGCTGCATTGGAACGCGACCGACGCGACATTGAGCTTCGACACGAGGCTCAGCCCGTCGATGCCGGAGGCGCGCGATCTGGTGCGCCGCGCCCGACAGCTGCTGCCCTCGATCGGCGAGGTCGAACCGGAGGCGGTGCGCATCGCCATCCGGCCGATCCCCGGCGACCAACTGTCTGCCATCGGACCGATGCCGCGGATTTCCGGCTACTATATCGCCGTCACCCATAGCGGGGTGACGATGTCGCCGTTCCTCGGCGCGGTGGTGGCTGACGAGATCGTACATGGGCGGCAAAGAGCCGAGCTTGCCCATTTCCGGCCGGCGCGTTTCTTCAACTGAACTGGAGAGCATACCCAGCGCTGGCGCGATTATCTTATTGGGACGCCGAGCTCGATCCGCTCTGACTTGTCGATGAAGCCATTTCGCCGGCGACGCGCACGCGGACCCTGAGCGCATTGCCCGGCAGGTAAGCGAGCGGAATGTCTTCGACATCGACCGTTTGGAGCGTCCCGCGCTCGGCGCCGGCCGCGATCGCGCGTTCTCTGGCCTGCGCTTCGGCGGCCGCAATCGCTTCTTCGCGGCTGAGGTCGCGATAGACCTGGTCGGTTTCGCCGCTCACCTGAGCGATCGCGGCGCCGACGGCGTTGGCGCAGTCGCCATGCGGTACGTGGATCACTTGCGAGATGCCAGCGAGGCGGTCGGGAACCAAGAACGCGCCGCCGCCCACGGCGATCAGCGGCAATTCGCGAGCGTCGGTCTTCATCCTGTCGACCGAATCCTCGATTTTCGCCCGCACTGTGTCCAGCGCCCTTTGCACAAGATTGCGCGGGAGATCGGCGACAGCTCGATTGTCGCCGATCCGAGCGAGGCCGGCTGCGACCGCGACATCGGTCGCAGTCACGGTATTGCCGCCGAAGACCAGTCCCTCTTCGATCAGCCGGTAACCGACGCTTTTCGGCCCGACCGAAACGGGATCGGCCGAGACCAGGCTCCCGCCGCCAAGCCCGATCGACAACAGGTCCGGCATGCGGAACAACGTGCGCACGCCGCCCACTTCGACGACCGAGTTCGCCTCGCGCGGAAATCCGCGGCGCAGCTGGCCGATATCGGTCGTCGTGCCGCCGACATCGATTACCATCGCGTCTGTGAGCCCCGAGAGGAAGACCGCGCCGCGCATCGAGTTGGTGGCGCCCGAGGAAAAGCTCATGACCGGCAGCGCCACCGCCGTCTCGGCCTGCACCATCGTCCCGTCATTCTGCGTCAGATAGAGCGGAGCTGCGACCCCGCGCACCGCGGTGATGAACCCCGCTATCGTCGCCCGAGCGAGATCGATCAGCGCGGCGTTGAGGAGCGCGGCATTCTCGCGTTCGAGGAGACCGATGCGGCCGAGCCGGTGAGACATCGTGACAGAAGCATCCGGGCACTCCTCGGAGAGGATCGCCCGTGCCCGCTCCTCGCAGCCCGGATCGAGCGGCGAGAAAATTGCGGCGATCGCTACCGACCGAATCCCACTGGCGCGGATTTGCCGCGCCACCCGCAGCATGGCGATTTCGTCGAACGGCACGATTGGCCGGCCGTCGTAATCGTGCCCGCCTTCGATCATGAAGACCTCGCCTCGGACCCGCTCGGCGAGATCGGCGGGCCAGTCGCAGAACGGCGGCAGCGAGGCGCTCGCCGGCAACCCGATCCGCACCGCGGCGACGCGCGCCAGATCGCGGCGCTGCACGACGGCATTGACGAAATGGGTCGTGCCGATCACGACGCCGTCGATCCTGCTGCGCGCGATTTCCGGGCGGTGCGTCAGCTCCGCGAGCGCCGTCACGATGCCGGTGGTGACATCGGACGTGGTCAGCGTCTTGACGGCGTGCGCCACCCTCCCGTCCTCGAGCATGACAGCATCGGTATTGGTGCCGCCGACATCGATGCCGATCCGCCGCATCGGCTTATGCGCCCATCAGCTTATGCGCCCTTGGTCGAAGACGGAGCGGAAGTCGAGATCGTAACCGAAGGCGCGCGGTCCGACATGATCGAGCCCCTTCGGCGTGAGGAAAACCGGCGGCGCGGGGAGCACGACGACGGAGACCCGCCGGCCATACCCGATGGTTTCCGTGCCGAATGCTTCGCCCGATACGGTGTCCAGCACGCAGATCAGTTCGGGCGACATCGCGATCGGCGCCGCGTCTCGCCAAGCCACGACCCATTCGTTCTGGAACGCGATTTCGAGCCGCGATCCGCGGTCTTCATCGAGGCCTTCGATCAACGCCCGGCCGCGCAGAAACCCCTCCGTGGTGCGGCGGGCGACATCGATGACCTTGCCGCGGAAGATAAGCTTGCCGTGCCCTTCGTCGAGGATCGCGCCCACCGGGTCCTCGTGATGACGCTGCGCTTGCCGCACGCGGCGGCCGATGCCGATGGCTTTCGTCACAGTGAAATGAATGCCCCAATCCTTGACCTCGCGCCCGGTGCGCGGCGCCTTGCAGGTCGAGGCGATCGAGCCGAGCTCGACGCAGATCTTGCGGCTGACCCGCTCCATCCATTTCCAGCTCGGGACCTTGGTCACCACCGCCTCGATGCCGCGCGGATCGTAGAGCACGCAAGGATAGGGGCGAAGATCACCGACGGCGACGCTGGTCATCTGCGCTTCGGGATAGGCGCGGCCCATCGTATCCGCGTCGACGACCGGAAGCCCGAGATGGGCCGCCGCCATCAGCGGCTGGATGCCGTTGCCGCCGCCGATCTCGAGCGGCATCACGGCGCGGAACTTCGATCCCAGCAACCCTTGCTGAATTTCGACGGCGCGGGCGATGTTGCGGCTGTCGGCGAGCCGCTCCTGGCCGACGAGCGGCGCCCCCATATTCGAGACCACCGCCACCCAATCTTCGTCGGCGAGGTCGAGCGGCGACATCAGCGACACGCGATGTCCCTCGGCATAGAGCCGCCGCATGTTGAGGAGCCCCAGATAGGGGCTGCCGCCACCCCCGGTGCCGAGGATCCACGCGCCGACCGCCAGCGCCTCAACGTCGTCGAGCGCGAGTTCTCTCATCGAGCTCCGATATCAAAAAGATCCGGTTTGGGCAAAAGAACGGAATTTATGTAGCTGTCTACCTGATCTGGCGAGCAAGAGACTCGGAAGCCCAGTGGGCCGGTTCGTTGGAACCGCCGGGTGGGGCCGGTAGCATTGCCGGACCGCCCTTCGCAAACGGACGCCCTCGGCCGCTCCTGGCTGTTTCTGCAGCGAAATAACAGCCAAATCCACAATTGCCGTTATAAATACGAGGACCTCTGCGGCCCCTGTGATCCCCATGCTCGGAATCCTGGCAAAGCGCCGGGCCGGGTCCTTCCAAAACCAATATTGTCACCTGTTCCACCTGTTTTAGCAGGTGCACATCAGGCTCGGTCCACAGGTTGAAGAACCGTGGGGCGGCGCGACGACATCGATATAAACGCGGTAATCGGCCGTGCTCACGGCGATAACTCCCGAATTGGTAACCGCCGACGCTAGCAGGTCTTTGCTAAATTGTCAACAAATATTCATGTGAGTAAAGCAACACTAATCAGAAACGATGCCGTCGCTTTAGCGAGAGACGCGGTAATTGACGCCTTCCAACGGGAGCACCCGTGTCCTTCTACCGGGCAAACAACCGGTCCCCGCCGTGGTTACCGAAAAGACCACGTTGTCCCGCTCGAGTGTGGCGGACCCGATACCGTTTCAAAGCTCCAATGGCAGACGATCCGCGATGGGAGGGCTAAGCACACCCGGGAACTAAAGGCTTGGATACTGTCTCAGTTTGAACTCCCGCTTTCGACGCCACAACGGCCACTCAGCCTTCGCACCGGGAACCGCTCTTCATGCCCCGAAACCGACCTTCGTCCGGTCTCCGGAAAGTCGGCTTTACGCCACCCAATCCTTTCACAAGTTCCATCAGGATGGCGCCGCGACGGCAGTGATCTTAGTTTGACTGGATACAAGCGGAAGATGATCCCCATGGATCGCCCTCAAACCCATTGAAGCACCAACCAAAGTGTCGCACCGCGATTGCTATGGAGCCCCGGGTGCTGCGCAGTTGGTCGGAGAGGACGACCTCGAGATTAGGAACCGCTGGCAACGGCGGTGCCCAATCGAGATCTTCATAACCCTGAGCTGCCGGTACGCCCTCCGGCGCGAATCCATAGACCTCGAAAGCTCGACGCTTCAGAAGTGCGGTAATGCGCGGCTCGCTATCGGTCAACTTCGTCAGGAATGATGGCGTCACGCAAAAGCTGCGCAGATCGGTGAAGAACTCCAAGCGTTTGCCGTATAGGTGGTTAAGGTGTAGGTGGCGCCCCGTCATTGGCGGCCCACCCGCCGCTTTGAGAGCACAATGCGGGCCTTCGTTGTCGTCCCGCATGAACGTCGGTTGATCGGGGTCATCAAACTTGCGTCGAGGAGTGCCGCGTGCCATTTGAAAGATTCTGCTCCTCGTTTGCGCAACAGTGTCGGGAGAGACAAAGACAGCGAGCGATGCTACGGCCTGGTCAAGACTCGGATATCCGTTTGGGGCCGTAACCACCCATCGGAGCGCCTCTAGCCCATCAAACCCGAATTCGGCAAGCGTTCGCATTGCAGACCTCCCTCCCTGTTCACGGCGATATCGCCGCGAAGCACTAGTTGGGATCGCACCCCCCGTTTAGGGATCAACCGTAAATCACGAAATTATGGTTGCCGCCTGGGCCAGCTTCGGTGTGGGCCTGGGCACGGCGAGGGTGGCAGTTTACCCGCCTTCCGCGCCCTTAGCAGGACGCGTTGAATGTGGACTAAGGTCACACCCTCGGCGATGAGCCGGTTCACCACGTCACGAGCCTGCGACGCTGTTCTCGCGCCCGCTTCGACTGCACTGACGGCTATTTCCTCGACCGTCCTCCCGTCGGCCGCCGTCCTTTGCTTCCTGCCCCTCCGTTTCCCGCTCATTGCCGGGCTCTCCCATGAAGATACGGTGTATTTCGATACGCTCCCCGTTTAGAGATGGAGGTCGATGCCTCGGTAGCGGATCGATTCTGAGGGGCCACAAGTTCTCCGAAATGATTTTCAATGATTGCACTCTCTGTCGGTGATACGGAGGGACAGGCTGCATTTCCTCACCCTTCTGAGACCTCCGTGCAGGGTCGGGCAATGACTGGAATGGGCCGAACCCATTCCCGCGGCGAAGTCTGAGTGGCCAAGAAGGGTCGCCTTGTGTCGCTCAGCCGACGCACGCCCAACGGCCGGTATCGGCGCAACCAAGGCATTCCGGTGAGCCATACCGAACGGCAGAGTTCCACCCAATGCGGAAGTTCAAACTGAGACAGTACCAAGGGTTGCGTTCGCTAGTGCTAAGACGCGTTCAGATGATTCAATGCCGGGTCTCCGACTGCATCTTCCCGGCGAAGGTGTTCTGTCCCGGAAGATTGGCGCGATGGGGCGCGGTTGTGGCAAGCTGTGTGCTGGTTGCGCGAGCAGCTGATGTCGGCCGATGGTGAGAAAAAATGAGGACGGCAGTGTTGATTGTGCCGCACGGGAGGGTGGACGTAGACTGGCGCGGCCGGCGAAGCGGAAGCGGGCTCTGCTGGGGAGCAACCCGCCAAGGAATAGCCGGTCGGAAACTCACGGTGATGCGGCCGGCGCCGACGGGCGATGCTCGCCGGCGTCGCTGTCGATGGCTTCGGTTCGGCATGGGGCATCACCGTAGATTTCCGCATCCCTTGAAAACCCATCGGGGCGAGCGTTCGGGTGACGCCATCACGCTGCTGCGCAATCCCACCCCGGGGAGCGCCCGCTGATGCAACTCAGACTGCACGCCAATGCCACCACCACGCCGCGCACCCGCGCCTATATCCAGCAGAGCACCGCCTCCCATGCCGCGCTGGCGCGCGAGCTCGGCATCCATCCCCGCACCGTCGCGCGCTGGAAAGCCCGCCGCGACGTCGCCGACCGCTCGACCCGCCCGCATCGCCTGGTCACCCCGATCACCGCCTGGGAAGAAGCCCTGATCCTCGAGCTGCGCCGCAGCCTCGAACTGCCGCTCGACGACATCGTCGAAGCGATGCGGCGCTGCCTCAACCCGCAGCTGTCGCGCAGCGGCGTGCACCGTTGCCTGAAGCGCCACGGCCTGTCCGCCCGTGCGACCCCGCAACCGGCGCCGGCCGCCGCCTTCCGGACCGAGACCCCGGCCGGGTTCATCCACATCGACGTCAAATACCTGCCGCCGCTGAGCCGCCGGCGCAGTTACGCCTATGTCGCGATCGACCGCGCCACCCGCTTTGTCTATCTCGAAATTCTCCCCGATCGCCGGGCCGCCACCGCCGCGGCCTTCCTGGAGCGCTTTCTCGACCGCTTTCCGCTCCCGGTCCACACCATCCTGACCGACAACGGCTCCGAGTTCACCGACCGCTTCGCCGTCGACAAGAAGGCAAAACCCCAGGGCAGACCCTCGGGCGACCACTCCTTCGACCGGGTCTGCGCCGCGCGCGCCATCGCCCACCGCCTCACCCAGCCCTTCCGGCCGCAAACCAACGGCATGGTCGAGCGCTTCAACCGCCGCCTCGGCGAGCATCTCAGCCGCATGCCGCAAAACCGCGCCGCCCACCACCGCCGCTTTCTCGATCATGCCGAACGCGATGCCTACCTCCTCACCTTCGTCGCCGATTACAACCGCACCCGATTGCGATGCCTCGACTACCAGGCACCCGCCGAACTCATCGCTAAACTCGCGGGACACAACACGAAGGCCGGGACCCATTTCTGGCATGGGCACCGGCGTTCGCCGGTGTGGCAGAATTTTTGGTGGCAGCATTGGTCCACCGTCGACCATGAAGCGTATGAATGGATCTGAACACTAGCGTTCCGTTGGGTAGGACATCTACACAATTCCGCAAATAAAGGACGCCGTCAATCTGCAGATGCCAAGTTGACGGTGCCGATCGGCAAGTCCTGCATTTTGCCGCATGGCATACCATTGTGAGCACCACTAGGGGCAGATTGTCCAATACGGCAAGCCCAGCTGCAGCTTGCAGGCGGTATCGAGAACGGGCACGCTGGTGCGACCCATCATGAGGAGTTGGCTGCATGAAGAACGAACCCGCGGCTCCGACGCAGCCGCTCGAGCCGACCTTCGACCGTACGCCGCAGCCCTTCGGCTCCGGACCGCCCGATCCGATCGTATGCGATGCTTCGGCGCGGTCGCTGCGCCAGCGCACCGTGAATTTCGCCGCCAAGCGCATGGTCGACATGCTCTACGTTAGCGGCTTGGATCGCGACACGGCCGACCGGCATTTTCGTTGGCGGCCGGTCGCCGCGCCCGGCGACCTCGCCTCGCGCCCCGCGGCTGACGACCCGGCGCCGTTGATGGCAGCTCATCGCGCCGGAGACATCACGATCGAGACCGACGACGCCGATCGCCGCGTCAAGGTCGTGTGGAACGATCCCGATTTCGGCGAGCCGGTGCTGGGCGCGGCGATCGCCCGCCCCGGTTACGGCGGCATTCTGCTGGGCCGAGCATCCCGCGCCGCTGTTCGATCCGCAGCCGATCGCGCGTCAGCTGCCGGATGCCGAGCGCCCGTGGCCAGTGGGCGCGGCGGTCGAAACACCGCCGCCGGCGCCCTCCTGCACTGGCCGATGCCCTGGACAATTTCTTCACCAACTCGGCCGGTGCTTACGGCATCCTGATCGCAACGCCGGATCGGGTCTTATGCGAGCGCTACAGCGCCTTTGGCATGCCCGCCCGCGCGACGCCGAGCTGGTCGATGACCAAGGCCATCACCTGCACCCTGATCGGCCGCTTGATCCACGAGGGCTGGCTCGCCTCGGTCTATGATCCGGCGCCGGCGCCGCTGTGGCGCGACCCGCGCGCCATCCATCGGCTGATCACATTGGATCACCTGCTTGCGCATGCGCTCGGGGCTCGGCTTTCCGGTGCAGCACCAAGACGGGCGGACCACGCTCGGGTTCGAGAACAGCTCGGTCTATCAGGACGCGATGGACGCGTTCGAGGCGGCGCAGCGCTCGATCGTTGCGACGATCCCGGGCTCGGTGTTCCGCTACATCAATGCCGGCCCCAATGTGCTCGGCGCCGTTATCCGCGACCAGATCGCGCGCCGCGGCCTGCCATATCACCAGACCGTCTATGGCTTGCTCGCCGACCGACTCGGCATGGCGAGCTATCAGCATTCCGCCGACATTGCCGGCAACCTGATCGCGTCCGGCGCCGGCTTTGCCACGTTTGCGCGACTACGCCAAGATAGGGGTACTCTACCTGCAAGACGGCGTCTGGAACGGCGAGCGCCTGCTGCCGCCCGGCTGGGCTGACTACGCGCTGACCCCGACGCATACCGGCACCAGCTACGCGGCGTGCTTCCGCACCAACATCGACCGCCTGTTCCCGGATTTGCCGCCGGAGACCGCCTGGGCATCTGGTGCCTCGGACCAGCGCGTCTTTATCTTGCGCCGTCACCGCTTGACGGTCGCGGTCGCCAATGAAACCGATTACCCGATGGATTTGGCGGCCCTGAACCGCGTCATCGCCACCGCCATTGCCACATTGACATAAGGGAGCCACCAATGCCCGCCACTGTCCGCAATGCCGCTCGCGAAAAGCTCGATCAAGGCCAGCTGTCACTCGGGGTCGGAGTGCGCATGACGCGCAGCGTCGAAATCGCCAAGGCGATGGCGGTAGCCGGCTTCGATTGGCTGTTTCTCGACATGGAGCATGGCGTCATGTCGCTCGAAGCCTGCGCGCAGATCTCGACCGCCGCGCTCGATGCCGGCATCGCGCCGATCGCGCGCGTGCCCAACGGCGAATATGCGATCGCCACACGGGCGCTCGACAATGGCGCGCTCGGCATCGTAATGCCGCATGTGGATACCGCGGCCGAAGCCCGCGAGGTCGTCAACCGGCTGAAATATCCGCCGGTCGGCCACCGCTCGATGGGTGGCATCGGGCCGCATTACGGGCTGCGCTCCGCGAGCTCGGGCGAGGCTGCATCGGCACTCAACGCCGCCAATCTGACCGTCGTCATGCTCGAGACGCCGACCGCGATCGCCAATGCCGAAGAGATCGCCGCCGTGCCTGGGGTCGATGTGCTGCTGATCGGCACCAACGATTTGTGCGCCGAGATGGGCATCCACGGAGATTTCGGCAACGAGCGCGTGGCAGACGCCTATCGGGCGATGATTGCGGCCGCGCGCAAGCACGGAAAGTTTCCGGGGATGGCGGGGGTCTACAACGAGACGATCATGCCGCGCTATATCGAGATGGGCGCGCGTTTCATCCTGTCCGGCCAGGACGCGGCGTTTATGGCGGCCGGCGCGGCCCAGCGCACCGGGTTTCTGCGGAAGCTTTCGCCGAGCTAGTGTGCCGTCGCAAAAATGATATTGAGGGTGTAATCCAATCCCGAAGATTTGGGGTCATCGCTAGGGTTTGTCTCACTTCTGTGGTATAAGCCTATTAGTGGGGTATGGGGGGTGGGATGGGCGAGGGTGTGCGGGTGATCGGTCCGGACCGCGCTCAGCTGCGCTGGGAGATGGTCGACTTGGACAGCCAATTGCCGGACGACCACCGGGCGCGGCTGGTTTGGGCGTTTGTCGAAGGTCTGGATCTGAGCGAATTTTACGACCGGATCAAGGCACGTGACGCGGTTGCCGGACGACCGGCAACCGATCCGCGCGTGGTATTGGCGGTGTGGCTTTATGCGACATTGGAGGGGATCGGTTCGGCGCGGGCGATCGACCGCCTGTGCCAGCAGCACGCGGCCTATCGCTGGCTGTGCGGTGGCGCCCCGATCAATCACGATCTGCTGGCGGGGTTTCGACGCGAGAATGCGGCGTTGTTGGATCGCCTGCTGACCCAGAGCGTGACCGGACTGATCGCCGAGAAGCTGGTCACCCTGGAGGAGATGGCAATCGACGGGACCAAGGCGCGCGCCTGGGCGGGCCGGGGTTCGATGTGCAAGCGCAAACGGCTGGAGAGTATCGAGCAAGCGGTGGCCGAACGGGTGGCGGCGCTGAAGCGCGAACTCGATACCGATGCCGCGGAGCCGGAGCGGCGGCGCAAGAGGCGAGCCTTGCAGGCGGCGCAGGAGCGGGCCCAGCGGGTCGAGCGGGCACGGCAGAAACTGGCGGAGTTGGAGCAGGAGAAGGCGGCGCGGGCCAAGACGCACGCCAAAGAGGAAGCCGAGAAAGGCGAACCCAAAGTCTCGGTCAGCGACCCTGAGGCCCGCTCGATGCGGCTGGCCGACGGTGCGATAGCGCCGGCCTGGAACGTGCAAGTGGCGACCGCCAACGGCTTTGTCATGACGATCGATCCGACGGATCGACGCAAGGACAGCGGATTGGCACCGGGATTGGTGGCGAAAATTGCCGAGCGCTGCGGTCGGGTGCCGCAACGCCTGCTGGCCGATACCACGGCGATGACCCAGGAGGACATCATCACACTGGCGGAGCGCTATCCCGATCTGACGGTCTATAGCCCGCCAGCGCCGGAGCGCTCGGATGTCACCGCCGAGACGCTGCGCAAGCGGCGCTGGAAACATCGCCACGAGCCGCCGGCGGTCACGGCGTGGCGAGAGCGAATGGCAAGCGAGGAAGGCCAAGAAGTCTACCGCCGGCGCAAGCTGACCGAACGGGCGCACGGCATTATCAAAAATCGCGGAATGACTTGGTTTCTCGTGCACGGGCGCGACAAAGTCCGCGCGGTCTGTCTGTTGCAGGCACTGGCACTCAATCTGTCCTGGGCCGAGACGCTGCGCCGCCGTATTGCCGCGGCAGCAGCAATGGCGACACCGGCGACCGCATGACCGCAGCCGGACGCCTCAGGAGGACCACCCTTCGCGATGAAATCCATGGCGTCACCGCCCAGTCCGACGAGCAATATCTCAGATCGTATGCATCTCCAGGTTGAGCGTCCCGCGAACGAACACGTGCGGCAGAAAAGCGGGATTGGGTTACACCCTCGAAAGGCCGGGACCCATCTCAGCCATAGGCACCGGCCCCCTGTTCCCTGCCAGGGGCAGGCTTCGCCGGCGTGGCGGCATAGCAGTGTCGTCGGCAAAATCGGTCGATGCGATGCATCACGGGGCGCCATTTATGTGGGTGCGCTGGTCGTATCGCTGGGATGACCGCCGGAGGGGCATGTACAGCCTGATGTCCCGAGCCACCGGCGAGGTGGGCCGCGTGCAGTCACGGGAACCGCGGTACAACAACATGCGCAAGAACTTCAGCGCCATTCTGGGCTGCTCGGTTACGGTGGTGTAGACCGCCGGTCAGGCACAGCTTGCGACATTGACCGAGTGTGGCGGCCCTATTAAATCGGCGTAATGTGCGATTTCGCTGGGTATGCGCCGATCCGCTGATCCGTAAGTCATGAGTGAGGGGCTTGAGCCCCGTTCATAACAGAGGTTCGAAATGATCAGGTTGCGTACGCCATTTCTCGCCGCGGCACTCTTTACCAGCGTTGCTGCGGTCGGACTGGCTCCCGCCTTCGCGCAAACCGCACCAGGGCCGGTGAATTCCACTGCCACACCAAGCGAGGCGCGCCATCACGAGATGGAGCGGATGATGCCCGGACAAATCGTCGACGGGCGCATCGCGTTCTTGAAGGCCGAGCTCAAGATCACGCCGGCGCAGGAAACTCAGTGGCAGCAGGTCGCAGCGGCAATGCACGAGAACGCCAAGGCACTCGATCAGACGATCACCACTGAGCGGCAGAACCGCACTACTACGGACGCGGTCCAACGCCTCGAGTCGCGCGAGCAATTTGCGAAAGTGCGGGCCGACAACGACGCCCGTCTTGTTGCCGCATTCAAGCCGCTATACGCCAGCTTGTCGCCCGAACAGCAGCAAATGGCCAACCAGCTGGTCGGGGCCCACCACCATCGGCACCATCGCGCCTAACGCCGCTAGGTCATCGCCTAGACTGGGTCACCGCCTAGAAAAGCCGCCGAGTAATCTCGGCGGCTTTCCATTTCACCGCGGTAGCGATCCACCGAGCATCGGTCATGCAAATCTGGGGGCATGCGCAAGGATGTCGTCGTCGAGGTGTGCGATGCCGATGGTGCCCCGGCCCCCAGATCCTTGAGGAATCTATTGAGGGAAATTGGCTGTGGGAGCGGTGGCTCCGGCGAGGCGGAGGGAACACCGACCTGGACGGCAGTCCACCTGAGTTGTCACGGGATCTCGTACACCGCGACTTCGTCGGCGATGCCGCGCAAGGCTCGGTGCTGCGATACCGGTTTGAGACCGCTGGTTTCGAGCAAAGCGGAAGCCTGCGGATCTGTTACGACGGAGCGAGTCGCCAGGATCGCGCGCGAATCCGCGAGACCCTGGACCCGCGCGGCAATATTCACGGTGGTCCCGAAATAATCCTGACGGTCGTTGAGCACAACCGCGAGGCAGGGTCCTTCGTGAATGCCGATCTTCAGCAACAAATCCTCGCGGTTATGCCCGTCATTGAGATCGCGCATCGCTTCGCGCATGCGCAGCGCAGCGGAAACCGCCCGATTGGGTGTCGGAAAGGTCGCCATGACCGCGTCGCCGATGGTCTTGACGATGGCGCCGGCCTCGGACGCGACAATCTCGTTGAGCACCCGGAAATGGGCTTTGACCAGGTCGAAGGCGACCAGGTCGCCGACCCGCTCGTAAAGCTCGGTCGAGCCTTTGAGGTCGGTGAACAGGAAGGTCAGGCTGGTAATCTTGAGCCGCTGTTCGACGTCGATCGTATCGGTGCCGTAGATGTCCCGGAAGACTTGGTTGGTCAGCAGCCGTTTTGCGGTCAGGAACGGCCGGCGCCTGCCGAGCAGCTCGTGGAGCTTGTCTCCGGCGATCCACAGCCCCGGCAGGAGCCGGGTGTCGGTGCGGTTTTCCAAGGTGAGGCGCAGCGGCCCCGGACGCAACGTCACGGTGCCGGTCGGCGCGCGCAGTTTATCGAAGACGAGCGAGAGGTTTTGCCGCTCGCGCGTCGGCTCGCCCTTGACGTCGAGGAACTGCGTGCCGTGCGTCACCGGGTCCACGACGATGACGAATTCCGCGGGCAACTGCAATGACAGCAGCGCCTTTTCGCCGGGCGGCAGCTCGACCTGGTCGAGAACGATTTCCTCGACCAGCTGCTCGAAATCATCCGGAACA
The DNA here is from genome assembly GCA_963700185.1 of uncultured Alphaproteobacteria bacterium. Taxonomy (GTDB): domain Bacteria; phylum Pseudomonadota; class Alphaproteobacteria; order ATCC43930; family CGMCC-115725; genus AP-15. The sequence continues at coordinate 486,907 of CAVOWP010000007.1, read as the reverse complement.
TCGATGCCCGAGCCCCAGAAGATCTGACGAAAATATTCGGCGAACGGCAGCTCGTGCGGGTCGTGCGCGGCGATCCTGCGCACCCGCCGGCTGACCGTGAACGTGACCTCGACCATCTCGTCGAGCGTCGGCCGGTAGCCGGCCGCACACAGCGCGCAGTCGTACTCCTCCTTGTTGACGCTCTTCAATGTCGTGCTGGTATCGAGGACACCGCCGCAGCCGGGGCACAGCACGTTCCACGACAGCTCGAAGAGCCCGAGGCGCGCGGCGTGGAGGAAGGCGGTGACGGCGCGCTCCTCGTCGACCCCGGCTTCGCGCGCGAAATCGATCACATTGATGCGGCAGAGCGCGCGGTCAGCGGCGTCCCGCACCAGTCCCTCGATCGCCCCGGCGGCTTCGGGATCGGCCGACTGCCGCAAGAGCGTGAACAGATTGCCGGCTTCACTCATCTTTGGCTCCCTACGCCAATGCGGGTGCGCGCCACCGTCACGGAATCTCGTAAACGGCCATTTCCTCAGCGACGCCGCGCAGCGCACGCTGATGCGGGACGGGATCGAGCCCGCTGGTTTCGAGCAGCTTGCAAGATCCGGGATGTTTGACGACCGACCCGGTCGCCAGGATCGAACGCGAGTCGGCCAGGCCCTGCACCCGCGCCGCGATATTGACGGTGCGGCCGAAATAGTCCTGGCGGTTGTCGAGAACGACGGCGAGGCAAGGTCCCTCGTGGATGCCGATCTTGAGCAGCAGCCCATTGCCGGCGCCCGCGTCTTTGAAGTCGTTCATCGCATCTCGCATGCGCAATGCCGCGGCCACCGCCCGATCGGGCGTCGAAAAGGTCGCCATAACCGCATCGCCGCTGGTCTTGACCACAGCCCCGGCCTCGCCGGCAATGATGTCGTTGAGAAGCTTGAAATGCGCCCGGACGAGGTCGAAGGCGACCAGGTCGCCCACCCGTTCGTAGAGTTCGGTGGAACCTCTGAGGTCGGTGAACAGGAACGTCAGACTGGTGATCTTCAGGCGCTGGTCGACATCGATCGTGTCGGCGCCGTAGAGATCGCGAAATACTTGGTTGGTCAGCAGCCGCTTTGCGCTGAGGAAAGGCTTGCGCCGGCTGAGGAGCTCACCGAGCTGGTCCGTCGCCACCCACAGCCCCGGCAGTACGCGCGTGTCGGTGCGGTTTTCGAGCGACAGGCGCAGCGGCCCCGGGCTCAGCTCGATCGTGTCCGTTGCCGGAGTCACCTTATCGAAAAACAGCGAAAGGCTCTGGCGCTCGCGCGTCGGCTCGCCCTTGACCGCGAGGAATTGGGTCATATGGGTCACCGGGTCGAGAAGCATCACCAGTTTCGCCGGCAGTTGCAGCGAAAGCAGGGCCTTCTCTCCGGGCGGAAGCTCGACCGTGTCGAGGGTCACTTCCTCGATCACCTGATGGAGGTTCTCCGGCAGATCGATCGCCGAGCTCCAGAACACCTGGCGAAAGTACTCCGCGAACGGAAGCTCGTTCGGATCATGCGCCGCAATCCGGCGCACCCGCCGGTTGACCGTGAACGTCACCTCGACGATCTCGTCGAGGATCGGCTCATAACCCGCCGCACACCAGGCGCAATGGTACTCCTCGCGGTTCATGCTCCTCAATGTGGAGGTCGCGTCGAGCACGCCCCCACAGCTCGGGCACAGCACATTCCACGAGAGCTCGAAGAGACCGAGGCGCGCGGCGTGCAGAAAGGCGGCGATCGATTTCTCTTCGTCGAGACCCCTCTTCGCTGCGAAGTCCAACACGTTGACCCGGCAGAGGTCGCGATCCGGCGCGTCCCGTACCAGCTTCTCGATTGCACCTACGACGCCGGGATCGGCGGATTGCTGCAAAAGCGGAAACAGGTTTTTGGCTTCGCTCATGTTGAATCCCATCCCGCATTGCTGCGCGGAGGAGCCCGGCAAGCTTCGGAAATCGCACGGGTCTCCTACCGATCCGACGCTATCGCCTTCGCCCCGTCACCGCTACGCCGTCGCCAGCCGACAGTAAATTTGGTTACGAATTGCGCGCGCGCTAGCTACCCTGCTGCCACCATGCTGTCAGCATCGTTGGGTGACAAGCGCTCATGAGACCCGCCGACCGGCTTTTTCAAATCATTCAGATCCTGCGGCGCTCACCCAAACCGATAACCGCGGACGCCCTCGCCGCCGAGCTCGATACCTCCAAGCGGACCGTCTATCGCGACATCGCCGACCTCATCGGCCAGCGGGTACCAATCAGGGGCGAGGCCGGCGTCGGCTATGTGCTGCAGCCGGGGCTCGACCTGCCCCCTCTTATGCTAACGCCCGACGAGATCGAAGCGGCCGTGCTGGGTGCCCAATGGGTGGCGCGACACGGCGATGCTGAGCTCGCGCGGGCGGCCCAGGATCTGATCGCCAAGATCGGTGCCGTCGTGCCGGAACGGCTTCGGCCCTTTGTATTCGAGCCGGTGACCGAAACGCCGCCAGTGCGAAGCCTCGCGACCGACGGCCTCGACATGGCGCGGGTGCGGGCGCAGATTCACGCGGGCCGGAAAATCAAGCTGTGTTATCGCGACGAACGGGGTCGCGAGAGCGAGCGCATCATTTGGCCGGTGACGGTGGGCTACATGGAGACGGTCCGCCACCTGATCGCTTGGTGCGAACTGCGCCAGGACTTCCGAAGCTTTCGGGCGGACCGGGTGATTGCCGCGGGGTTCCTCGACGAACGCTACCCCGAGCGGCCGGGCGCGCTGCGGGCAAAATGGCGGCGGACGCTCGACCGCTCCAAAACAACGAACGCCTGACGTCGCCCCCACGTAAACGCGGGGGTCCAGAGCCTGCCCCTGGCTTGAACCGGGGGCGACCACTGCGACGCCCGAGCCCTGGCTTCCCACCGTCGCAGAGCTCTGCCCGGTCGCCGAGCAACGCGACCCCAACTTTCGGCGGCAAGATCCGCTTCGCGCCGGATCCGCAGAGCTACGACGCGACTGTCGCGGCGCTCGAACGCGCCGGGTTGCCGGTCGTAGACCAAATTCGCGGTACTTTGCCGGTTGCCGCCGAAACCGTCGAGCTTGGCCACCGCAAGCTCGTCGAAGAGCTTCCCGCACCGCGCCGGGCGACGTCGAGGCCATCACGCCGCAGCACGCGCCGTGGCGGACCAACGAATATTCGCTCTTCGCATCGGGCGTCGTCGCCGAGTGGTGCGAGGCATCGGGCGTGGTGCCGATCGGTTATCGGGACATTCAACGCCTGTGGCGCAAGACAGGCTAGACAAGTCCTCCCCGCATCGGTTGTCGCCGCTATTTCCTGGCGGGAGAGCTATGATCTGCGCGCATAGCCCTTGCTCTGCCTCGGGGGCGGCAAGCCCCTCCAGCTGCTAAGCCTCGGGAGAGGCAAAAGATTTTGCTTGCGCGGGCGATTGAAGCCGCATATCTCTGCGACTCAGTCGCATTCGCTCCCTCGCCAACATCCCTGGAAAACCCCAAGATGCTTCGCTCCGCCCTCTTCCCGCTCGCCCTGGTTCTGCCAATGGCAACCAGCCCCGCGGCGCAGGAGCCGGCCTACACGCTGGTCATCAAGGACCACCAGTTCCAGCCGACTGAAATCGAGATCCCAGCCGGCCAAAAGATCGCTTTGCTGGTGAAAAACAACGATACGACGCCGGAAGAATTCGAAAGCACCGAGCTCAGGCGGGAGAAGGTGGTCGCCGGCGGAGAGCAGGTCACAGTGTATATCGGCCCGCTGAAACCCGGGAAGTACGAGTTCTTCGGCGATTTCAACCCGACGACCGCGCGCGGTCATATTATCGCGAAATAGGCAGGACGGTCGCGATGCTCGGAGCAGCCATCATTGTGTTTCGTGAGGTGCTGGAGGCGGCGCTGATCGTCGGCATCGTCCTGGCGGCCAGCACCGGTGCACCGCGCCGCGGGTTCTGGATCTCGACCGGACTGGCAGGAGGCGTCGTCGGCGCCGGCCTCGTCGCTCTGTTTGCGGCGGAGATCGCTGCGGCCGCGGCCGGGATTGGCCAGGAATTGCTGAACACGGTGATCCTGCTCCTCGCGGTTGGCATGCTCGGCTGGCACAACATCTGGATGTCGCGCCACGGCCGCGAGCTCGCCGCGACTGCCCGGGAAGTCGGCGATGCGGTGATCTCCGGCGCTCGGCCGCTCTATGTGCTGGCGGTGGTAGTGGGGCTCGCCGTGCTGCGCGAAGGCGCGGAGACGGTGCTGTTCCTTTACGGCATTGCCGCAGGCGGCGGTCTCAGCGCGGGCTCTCTGATCGCCGGCGGCACCCTGGGGCTGGCCGGCGGCGTCGCCGTCGGGGCCGCGCTCTATCTCGGACTGTTGCGGATCCCGACCCGTCGGCTGTTCACCGTCACCAGCTGGATGGTGTTGCTGCTCGCCGCGGGCATGGCATCGCAAGCCGCCGGGTATCTGGTCCAGGCCGATTTGCTCCCGCCGCTCGGCGACGCCGTCTGGGACACTTCGGCCGTGCTGACCGAGGACAGTATTCTCGGCAAAGCCCTGCATACCTTGATCGGCTATGTCTCACGTCCCGACGGCATCCAGATCCTGTTCTATGTCGCCACCCTTTGCGCCATCTGGCTGTTGACCCGGGTGGTCGGCAGTCCCGTGAAACCACCGCCGGCTGCTTCCTTGAGCCGAGGGGCCGCGACGCCGCTGCTTGTCATCTTGCTGCTCGGCGGGCTGGGGGCAGGTTCCGCCGCTGACGCCCAACTAAGGGTGCGCTATCCGATCGTCGACTATCGAGAAGTCGAGATCGAGCATTTCAGCGAAATCACCTTCGACAAGCCGAAGAGCGGATTGAGCAACAACCAGCGTTACACCAACGAATACGGCTTTGGTCCGCTGCCGAACTGGTTTGTCGAGCTTGGAAACGAATTCCGGGCTCTAAACGGCGAGAACATCACCTACGACGCGACGGAGATCGAGAATTATCTTCAGCTGACGCCGACGGGAAAGTATTGGGGTGATCTGGCGCTGTTCGCGGAATATGAACAAACGGCGCACCGAGCCGACGCAAAATCCTACATTTTTGGGCCGCTGGCTCAGACTGAGTTCGGCGAAATCGCCGGGTTCGGTGCGCTGCACACGCTGAACCTGCTGTTCACGAGGACGGTCGGCAATAACAGCGCTGACTCAACTCAGCTCAACACCGCCTGGCAGTCGCGGCTGCTGGTCGATCCGCTGGTCGAGCCCGGGTTCGAGTATTACGGTCAGATCAACGAGATTGTAAACCCGGGTAAGCCTGCTGATCAGCAACACCGGATCGGGCCGGTCCTCGTGGGACTCGGCAATTTCGCACCCTACGGCAAGCTCAAATACGAGGTTGGCTACCTGTTCGGGCTGACCCGCGCTACAGAACGAGGCGCCGTGCGCTGGCGCCTAGAATACGAAATCCCGTTCTGACCCCTACTCGGCCGCCTCGGCCGTCTCCACCGGAAGCGGCTCAGTGCCGGTCCAGGGATGGTCGGCGATGTCGAAGAGCACGCCTTCGGGGCCGTAGAGCTTGACCTCGAACCCGCCGACGCGATCGCCGGCTTGGTCCATGTAGTGCGTGCCGCCCAATGCCTCGACCTTCTTCGCGAACTTCTCGACGTCCTCGACCAGGATGCCGAAATGGTGCAAGCCGGTATAGTCGAGGCCTTTGCCGATCTGGTCGGTCTTGAACCGCAGGATTGCCAGATCGATCGTCCCGTCGCTCAGGTGATAGCCATAGGCGAGCGGCCCGTCGGTCTTGCGGACCTCCGTGAAATCGAACGCCTTCTTGTAGAACTCGGCCATCGCATCGGGGTCCTTGGCGGCAATGGCGATGTGACGCAGCTTGGCCATTCTGGTTCCTTCGTCGAAGTTGGTCTTGCTGATTTGGTCATCGTCACCCCCGCGAAAGCGGGGGTCCACGGGGCGTGGCCGGAGCGGTGGCCTGGATTCTCGCTCTCGCGAGAATGACGGTTTAAGAGCGCGTTACTCCGCGGCCTCTTTGATCTCGGCGGGAAGTGGCTCGGCGCCAGCCCAGGCGTGCTCGGCGATGTCGAACAGGACGCGCTCGGGACCGTAGAATTTCTTTTCAAAATAGCCGGCCTGCGGGTCCACCTGGTTGCGGTCGAAGTAGTGTTCGGCGCCGAGGCTCTCGAGTCTCTTTGAGAATTCGTCGACGTCCTCGACCAGCACCCCGAAATGGTGGATGCCGCGGTAGTCGAGTCCCTTACCGAGCTGATCGGTCTTGAATTTGAGGATCGCCATGTTGAGGGTGCCGTCACTCAAGAACACGCCGTCCGCGAGCACGCCGTTTGGCCGCCCGACCTCCTTGAAGTCGAAAGCCTTCTTGTAGAAATCGGCCATTTTCTCCGGATCTTCCGCGGCGATTGCGATGTGACGCAGTTTGGGCATCGGAACCTCCTCCTCACCTGATCGCGCTAAAGTATCACGACCTGCCGCACGAATGCCAACACCCGCGCGAGATTCTTGCCGACGCGAGACAGCGCGTCCTCCCATGGGAACAGCCCGAACCGGTCGAATTCCGGGAGCGATGTTCCGTTGGGGAGTGCAAAGCGCGAGGTGCAGGTGAGGCGTTGCGGATCGGGCAGTTGCGCCGGTTTCCACATGAACAGGGCCAGGTCTTTGCCACGCAGATAGGGATGCACGCCGAGATCGGTGAGCTCTTCGGCAGCAATCGCGAGGCCGGTTTCTTCGAGCAGTTCTCGTGCAGCGGCGACGCGAAGGGCTTCGCCCGGCTCCGCGACCCCTTTAGGGATATCCCACCGCGGCGACCGCGTCGCATGACCGAGCAGGACCTGGTCCCCGTCAGTGACGATCACGCCGCAACTCGTCTGGCGCGGTGTCACGGCCGCGTACCGCCCGCCGAGACCCCGCCGTAAAACACGGCGCGCTTGTCATTATCGGATGTGCTGCCAGTGTCGGCGCAGCCGGCGATCAACAACGCAAGCAGGAGTCCAATGGCGGCAAACCCGCCCCTTGTTCTCATCGCCTCTTGTCCATTCCTGCCTCTCCAACCGTTATCCGCTACTATGCCATGGAAAGGAGATCAAAAGTGGCTGCAGATGTGCGTTCCTATCGGCCGGTGATCATCGGGGCACGCGGGGCCGTCGCGGCCAATCATCCTCTCGCCGCCCAGGCAGGCCTCTTGGCGCTGCGGGCGGGCGGCAATGCGGTCGACGCCGCGGTCGCGACGGCGATGACGCTCGCGGTTGTCGAGCCGATGATGTCGGGGCTCGGTGGCGATGGGTTCTATTATGTCTACGACCAGGCGACCGCCCGCGCCGTCGTGTTCAACGGCACTGGCCCCGCCCCTGCCGCCGCGACACCGGAACGTTACGCCGGCGGCATCCCGCGCACCGGACCGCTGTCGGTCTCGGTTCCGGGCACCGTGGCCGGGCTCGGCGCGATGCACCGAAAATATGGTCGGCTGCCGTGGCGCGACTTGTTTGCCGAGGCGATCGCCTTTGCCCGCGACGGCTTTGGCGCCACCCGCGCCTACAGCCATTTCGCCGAAGAATACCGCGCGACCCTGCTGGCGGACCCGCGCAGCTCCGCAACTTTTCTCCCAGGTGGTAAGCCGCCGCCGCTCGGCGCCCTGATCGTCCAGCCGGACCTCGCTGGTACGCTCGAAGAGATCGCCTCGGACGGGGCGGAAACCTTCTACCGCGGCCGCCTGGCGCGGCGGTTGACGGCTGCTCTCGAAGGGGAGGAAACCCTGGTTTCGGCCGCTGATCTCGAAGCCTTCGAGGCAGCAGAACAAGAACCGATCGGCATCGAGTACCGCGGCTTCACGGTGCTCGAGGCGCCGCCCAATTCGACCGGGTTCGTATTGCTCGAAGAATTGAAGATCCTCGAACATTTCGATCTCGCGGCGATGGGCCTGCTATCCGCAGATGCGGTCCATGTCATGGTCGAGGCGAAAAAGCTCGCCTTCGCCGACCGCGAGCGCTGGGGCGCCGACCCGCGCTCGATCGAGGCGCCGCTCGCGCAGCTGTTGTCGGCCGACTATGCCGCGCGGCTCGCGGCCCGCATCGATATGCGGCGTGCGGCGGCGACCCGCAGCCTGGTCGGCAGCGCGGGAGACACGACTTATTTTTGCACCGCCGATGGCGAGGGCAATGCCGTCTCGGGCGTGCAGAGCATCAATAGCGGCTTCGGTTCGGGTGTCATGGCGGGCGATACCGGGATCCTGCTCAATAACCGCATGAGCTATTGGCACCTCGAGCCCGGCCATCCCAACCGGCTGCAGCCCGGCCGCCGGGTCAGGCACACAATGAACCCGCCATTGGTTCTAAAAGACGGCGCGCTGTGGTGCGTCTTTGGCACACCCGGCGCCGACAACCAGGTGCAGATCAATCTGCAGGTCCTGACCGCAACGATCGATTTCGGGCTCGACCCGCAACAGGCCGCCGAAATGCCGCGCTGGACCTCTAACGCGCCCGGCCAATACGCCAACTGGCCGCATGACGGCGAGGACGCGCTGACCATCGAGCGCCGGTTTCCCGAAGCAGTGCGCAGCGAGCTTGCGCGCCGCGGTCACCCGGTCAAGACAGTCGGCGACCTCGATGGCCCGTGCAGCGTCGAGATCATCCGCCGCGACCCGGCGAGCGGCACATTGCTCGCCGGCTCCGACCCGCGCCGCGACGGCTGGGCATTGGCGTGGTAGATCGGCGGAATTATTGTTTCGAGGCCGGCGTTATCGTGCCGAACAAGCCGTCGGTCTCCCCGTTGGGACCGGCCGTAAAGTAAAGTGTGTCGGAATTCGAGTTCCGGCCGCCGCCCAAAGTCAGCGTCCACAGCCCATCGACAGCGAGTGGCTTGCCGTTACCGTCTCTGAGAGCACCGAGAAAATCCCCGTCGGAATCAAACGCGTTTATCTGCCCATTACCGAAATTGCCGATGAGGACATCGCCGCTGAACCGACCGAAGGCGTACGAGGCCCGCGCTACACCCCAGGGCGAGTTCAACGGTCCGCGGCTGGCAAAACGGCGGAGCAGATGACCGTCGGTGTCGAACACGTCAACAAACCCGTGGCCCGCCCCCGCCACATCGTCGTGCTTCGCGGCATTTTGCTTGGCGTATGTGACGAAGAGACTGCCGTCGATGTTTTGGATGCCGAAAGGCGCGTAACCGGCTGGAATCTTCGGGTCGGTGAAGCCCCCGTCGGTCGTTACCGGTTCATAAAACCCAGTCGTGCTGCCAGAGGAGGCGGGGCGGAACACGTCGACCGTTCCGGCGCGGAAGTTAGCCGCAAAGAGGAAGACGCCCTTTGCATTGACGCCAAACACCAGGCCCTTGTAAACCGCACCCGGCGAGTTATCGACGGCGAGGACTGCTTGATCAGGCGGGGTCAACCCGCCGGTCCAAGCAGAAAGGGTTCCGTCTTCGGTGTCCCAGATAAACGTCGCCGACAGGCTGGTCCCTGGTACGAGAAAACCTGTGGCGCCGCTAGTCTGATTCCACACAAGGCCCGTAGGCGCTGCAGGCGTCGGGTTGGGCGGGTTCTTCGGGTCGGCATGCTTGCAAGCAGTGGCGGGCACAATGCCCCCGGGCAGAGGGAGCTTCACTTGCAACGCTTGGATCGCCCCTTGCCCATCGTAAAGCGTCGAACACCCCGTGGCATTGTCCGAAATCCAGAATGGACTAGCATTTGGCGTAAAAGCGACGCCCCAGGCGTTTTGCAGGACCGGATCAGTGTTCGGCGCTACGCCCGGGATGTCGGAGGTCAAGTTCGTGACCACATATCGACTTGGCCGAACGAACCCGTCCGCCCCATCGTCGGCGCGAACGGGCAGGGCTGTACTGAGAAAGATTGCGATGAGCGAGACAGGCGCAACACTTAGACTGACCAACTTCATGGTGTTCGTCCTCCCGTAAACAACAGCACCGAGTGGAAACAGCCGCCGATAAAACGGGTGGCAAGCTTTACCCCCTGCGGCCAGCCTCCCGCGCTCATACTCTACGACTCGCGGCGTCGCCCATTATTCCATACGGCTTCGAAACATGTGGCCTGGGCCGGGCCACCGAGTCAGCTTGCCTTCCCGGTCGCTGGCGGCAGTTTGGCGTTGGCGCCGTCAGGAGAGTTCTGCCGGTATACGATTTCCGCGACTTTGAGCAGCAGGCCGCGGTCGGTGTTGGCGGCAATCGCGTAGGCGAGCCCGTCGTCTACCCAATAGAATCCGCTGATGCCGTTCTGCTCGCGGAACTGGAACTCGGTCTCGCCGGCGACATCGACCACAAGATAATAGCAGGTGAGCCGGGTACCTTTACCGTCCTCGTACATGAACAGCGCAGCGGGCCCGCTATCGGCGGGCAGCAGCCGTCCGCCCATCAGCCGGAAGCCGAGCGCGCCGAGATCGGGAATAATCAGCTGGTGACCGAGTCGCTTCGACAGCCATTGCACGAGATGGGCCTCTTCGTTGGCGCCAACCTCGACCGGGTGATGGATTTCCACCGAATAGGTCCGGTGCGCCGCGATGGCATCGTCGAAAACCGCGCTGGCGAGCACTGCCGACGCCGACGAGTTGAGAGTAGGCAGCAAATCGTGGGCGCCCCACCCGCCGATCCCACCGGCAATCAGCAGGGCGACTGCCGCAGCGATGCGAGCGAACTGGCGATAACGCCCGCGCCGCTGCTCCGCCATCAGGCGAGCGACGCGCAGCCGCGGCGGTATCGGCTCCTCTGCTGGTCCCCCAAAGGCGGCGCGCAATTCCTCTCGCTGCTCGGCATATTGCAACCAGCGCGCCCGCACCTCGGCATGCGCCGCGAAATAGGCCTCGACGGCCTCGTCATCCGCGGGGGTCAGCCGGCCATCGACCCACGCATGCAGGTTCTCCTCCTCTATGGACCGGTTCACCGCCTTCACTTCACTCTCTGCAGCGCCGCACTACAATCCCGATTATTTTCGCCGAGCTCTCCATGGATAGAACGCCGCAAACGCTCGCGCCCGCGCGAAAGCCTCGACATCACCGTACCGATGGGCACTCCCAGCAGACGCGCCGCCTCCTGGTAGGAGAGGTCCTCGACGCCGACCAACCGAACCACCGTCCGCTGTTCCTCCGGCAATCCCGCAAAGGCGCGCAGCAGATCCCGATGCTCCAGCACCGAATGCTGCCCGCCATCGATACCCGGCAGTTCGGTCTCCTCCGTCAACGCGTCGTGTGGGCCTCGCCGCCGCATGCGATGCTGATCGGACAAAAACCGGTTGTAAAGGATCGTGTAGAGCCAACCCTTTAAATTCCCTTGGTTCCGCCGCAGGGTCCAGTGGGAAAGCGCGCGTTCAAGGGTGTCTTGAACGAGGTCGTCGGCCGCCTCCCGGTCACCGCGCAACAATGCGCAGGCAAACCGCCGCAACCCGGGGATCTGCTCTTCGATCAGAACGGCTCGATCGGGCATTGCCTCCCCGTTTGAAAGAAGGCCCTCAGGCAGCCACCACAATTCCCGGTCCGTCGGCGGGGATGTCCTGTCGCCCGCCAGGGCGCCGGTCGGTGTGTCTGCCATGATCGCCACTCTGCCGCTCACGGTGTGATCACATTTCCGTTAACTGAGTTTCCATGACCCCGCGTCCTGCAGGTAGAGGCCAAGCCCTGATCGCAGATATCAGGACTTTCTGGCCACGCGATTTATTCCATAGCGTTTCATTACCTGGCGCCGCCACCGAGGGTGCGTGGAATAAAGCCGCTTGCAATGAGTCGTATGGCTCAAAGCGTTGACCCTCTGAGGCACTGAGTTGAGGCGTGACATGAGCGCGAGGTCTGCGCCGCTTTGCCGGCGCGCACTTTTGCTGTACGCCGTATGTACGGCCAGTGGCATGGCGATCTGCTGCGCGCCGCCAAACCCTGCCGCCGCGGCGCCAAAGATCTCGAAGAAGGCGGTTGCCTATCAAGATCATCCGGACGGCGACAAGCAGTGCGAAAAGTGCGCGCAGTTCCAACCGCCGGACGCCTGCAAGATGGTTGAGGGTCGAATCAGCCCGCAGGGCTCTTGCCGGATCTTCATGCCGATCCGTCAATCATGAGGCAAAAGCCCCCGTGGAATAAATTCGACATTGGGGAGTCGTAGCGGTCAGCAACTCGGTTGGTTTGTGCATTGGCGCTGCCAGCACTGCCGCCTTGGGGGAAATATTGGCATGAGCGGGTGTCGGAGCCAACTGCTGCGAGTCGTCGCGCGCGGCTATACCGGGCCGCTGGTGACCATTCTCGTCAGCGCAGCAACGATCGCTGCGGTGCTGGTGATCGGCCTGTCGCCCCGGCCTGCCGTTTCACTGCCCCTATACGCACGCCAGACCGGCCAACCCTGCGCGACTTGCCATACCGCCTTCCTGGAGCTGACCCCGTTTGGCCGGCGCTTCAAGCTCGGCGGTTATACGTTGGACGGCGGGGACTGGAAGGGCCCACCGTTCGCCGTCATGTTGCAACCGACTTTTACGAATACCCAGGCCCCGCAGCCGGGCGGCGCCGCCCCCGGGTTTGGGTCGAATAACGTTTTCGCCATGCAGCAGATCAGCCTGTTTACCGGCGGGCGTTTCACCGACAATCTTGGGGCATTCATCCAGGGAACCTATGACGGCGTCGCCCACCGGTTCAGCTGGGACAATACGGACATACGCTTCGCGGCACCGATTGACGTCGGAGAACACAAACTACTGTGGGGTGTATCAGCCAACAACAACCCAACTGTCCAGGACGTCTGGAACACGGTCCCCGCCTGGAGCTTTCCGTACATAAGTTCAGCGCTGGCACCGATGCCGACTGCGAGCACTTTTATCGAGCAAGTGTACGCGCAACAAGTTGTCGGTCTGAGCACCTACGGCTTCCTCGACGACTTGTTCTATGTCGAGTTCGGGGGATATCGACCCTTGTCGACCAACGCACAGCTGGCCCTCGGGGTCGATACTACAGGGCAGAGCTCGATCAGCGGCATTGCACCGTACTGGCGGGTTGCGGTCGAGCCGAATTTTGGCGACCATTCGTGGGAAGTGGGCACCTTCGGGCTCGCCTCGAATGTTGTGCCGCTGCGCATGGCCGGCGCGGGCACCGATTCTTTCACGGACATTGGCATCGATACCCAGTACCAATATCTCGGCGACCCGCATACGGTCACCGTCCGGGCGGCTTGGATCCACGAGAACCATAACACGAGCGCAAGCCAGACGCTCGGGCTCGCCGGCAATTCCAACAACACCCTGCGATCGCTGAATGCCTCGGCTTCTTATATCTATGACCATACGTGGAGCCTTACCGCCGGGCGGGTCTCGGTTGGCGGCAACGCGGATGCGGCGCTTTACGGGACTTTCACCGGGAGCCCCAACAGCGCCGGCTGGATCTTCGAGCTCACCTATCTGCCATTCAGCCACGGCGGCCCGCCATTTTGGCCGTGGCTGAATTTCCGTATCGGTCTGCAATATACGCACTGGACGAAATTCGATGGAGCGACCATGAATATCGACGGTACGGGGAGAAACGCGAGTGACAACAATACGTTCTTCGCATACATTTGGACGATGTTTTAATCGCCGGAGGATCCGACCGCGCGATGCCGATATCCGCCTTCGGATCTCCGGGCGACAGCGGCCCTCTCATGTCACTTTGCTTAGTGAGTTAGCGCCCCGATGCCGAACGTCTTCATGCGCTAGGTTGCCGGTTAGCTGACGCAGCCGCCCGCGGGCGCGCGACAACCGCGACATGACCGTGCCCATGGGAACGCTTAGCACGCCCGCGGCTTCTTCGTAGGAAAGATCCTCGACGGCAATCAGCAACAGGACCGACTGCTCTTCCGCAGGAAGTGTCTCAAACGCGCGCAGGAAATCTCGATATTCGAGGGCGGAGTGCTGCCCGCCTTCAATGCCGGGCATTTCCTCCTCGACGATCTCACTCAACGCGTCGTACGCGCTCGGCCGGTTCCGGCGCTCCCGACGGCTGAGAAAGCAATTATATAAAATTCTATAAAGCCAGCCGCGCGGTTCGCCCACGACCCGGCGCAGGCGCCAACTCGACAGCGCGCGTTCGAGAGTATCCTGGACAAGGTCGTCTGCCCGTTCGCGGTCGCCGCGCAGCAACGCCCGGGCGAAACGGCGCAACCCGGGGATGTACGCTTCGAGAAGCGGGGTAAGGTTCGCGGTTGCGTCCGCCAAAGACGTACGATGGCCATTCATCGGAGGAGCATCGAGCACCAAACCATGTCTCCGGACGGGGTGTTGCTCCGGATGCGCAAGCGGCAGCACATCGAGGTGCAGAGCAAGGCTAAGAAGAGAAGTCTCGAATCCCAAATGAATTACGTGTTACTTTCTGACTCAAATGTTACTTTTTGCTGCTCTGCATAGGATGTACTAATTTCTTCCGATGCAACGGCGTGGGGTTGAGCGCGATGACAGGCAATACGCGTCGCGTCCTTGTCATCGAGGACGACGCGGAGACGGCCGAGCAGCTCGTGGATTGCCTGCGTACGAGCGGCTATCAGGTCGATGTTGCGATGGACGGCGAGGAGGGACTGCGTCGCGGCCTGTCCGCCGATTACGTGGTAATGACCGTGGACCGCATGGTGCCCCGCATCGAGGGCATCGAAGTCATTCGCCGGCTGAGAGAACAGGGGATCGTCACCCCGGCGCTGATCCTCAGCGCCCTCGGCGAAGTCGATGATCGCGTCCGCGGTCTGCGTGCGGGCGGCGACGATTATCTGGTTAAGCCCTTCGCCTCCCAGGAGATGGTGGCGCGGGTCGACGCGCTTGCCCGCCGCAGTGGGGCCGTCGTCAAGCAGACGATACTACGGGTCGGCGACTTGGAAATCGATCTGCTGGCGCGGATCGCCCGCCGGCGAGGTCGGAAAATCGAACTATTGCCGCGCGAGTTTAAACTGCTGGAGTATTTCGCTCGCAATGTGGGCCAGGTGGTCTCGCGAGCCATGCTCCTGCAGCACGTGTGGGATCTGCACTACGACCCAACAACCAATGTCATCGATGTCTATGTCGGCCGCGTCCGCCGGAAGATCGACAGCGGCCAAGCCTATCCGCTGATCCATACCATTCGCGGTGTCGGGTTTTGTCTTCGTGCTCCTGAGTAAGACCTTACGGTCCTCGACACTTAAACTCGCATTCATCTACGTAATCGTCTTTGCTTCGGCGATCTTCGCAGTTTTAGGCTATGTATATTGGTCTACTGTCGCGTATGTCTCCAAACAATTGGATCGCACCATATTGGTGGAGGACAGTCTCCTGATCAAAACATATGACAGCGCGGGCCGGAGCGGCTTGACCGCTCTGATCAACCAACGGCTTGCTGATCAATTCTTCTACGAATGGGCCTATCTGCTGACAGACGCGTCGCTCGGTTACGTCGCGGGGAATTTGAAGAGCTGGCCCGCGAATTTGCACGGAGACCAAGGCTGGAATAATTTCACCGCCACGGATTGGCAGGCGAAACCGACCGAACCGCCGCTGCTCCGCGTGACTTACCAAGTTCTTGCCGGACGGCTCTCATCTGCTTCTCGGTCGAAAAGTGGACGATCTCGAGCGCTTTGGCGAAAAGATCGCAATCGGCCTAGCCTGGGCAGCCGGCCTATTCTTGGCTCTCGCCGCCGCGGCAGGTATATCCACATCGCGGCGCTCGGTTGCGCGGATCGAAGCGATCAACGCGACGAGCCGAGAAATCATCGAAAGCGGGCTGCGAGAGCGCATACCGGTTCGCGGGACCGGAGATGAATGGGACGGGCTCGCAGAGAACCTCAACTCGATGCTCGACCGCATCGAGGATTTGATCGAGTCGAACCGGCAGGTCTCCGACAACGTGGCCCATGATTTGCGGACACCACTGACCCGAATGCGGGGACGATTGGAAAGGGCGTATAACCGGCAGCTCGATCTCAGCCAGTATCATGCGCTGATCGGAGAAGTGATGTTGGAGCTGGATGAGATCCTGCGGACCTTTTCCTCACTCCTGCGGATCACCCAGATAGAAACGCGCGACCGGACAGCCGGGTTTCGCAATCTCGACCTGGCCGAGATTGGTCGCGAGGTCGTTGAACTGTTCGATCCTGCGGCGGAGGAGAACGAGGTAACGCTACAACTTGCTGCAAGCGGTCGGGCGGATGTGGTCGGCGATCGGGATCTGTTGTTCGACGCCATCTCCAATCTTGTCGACAACGCGATCAAGCACGGCGGTCGTAAGGGCTGCGTTACAGTCGCGGTCTCGTGTCACACTGACGGATCCGTTGTTTCGGTAGCCGATCGCGGACCTGGAATTCCGATCGAGGAACGCAAGCACGTTCTGCGACGATTTTATCGCCTCGAGAGCAGCCGGAACAGTCCCGGCAATGGTCTCGGTCTAAGCCTCGTCGCAGCCGTTGCCAGCCTTCATGGCGCTCGTATCGAAATGGCGGACAACTCTCCAGGCCTGAGGATCGAGCTTCAGTTTCCATTGACGGAGATACGCGACACCGTTGCCTCGGCAATCGAGGGCACCCGCGCATCGGAGGGTTAACACGACGACGACGCCAGCGATCATCCCCGCGACCCGGTTATCGGCATACCGCTCGGCGGTTTCGACGCGCGCCGCGGCGACTGGTATTGGCGGTATGGCGCTCGATTCACTTCCTATCGTTCGTGGCCAGCCCTGTACCGGCCATCCACGACTTGCTGGAGCCGATCGTAAAGATCGTCCCGACTGGGGTTTTGGTCTAGGATCAGTCGCACCTTCCAGGAGCGCCGCCAATGCTTCATATTCCTCTCCCGCTGCCGCGCCGCGCACATATCATCGTAGCATTCCGCAAACACGAGCCGCCTCTAGCCATATTGCCTGGTGAAACCCTCGACAATACTGGCGCGATGTTCCCACGCACGCCGAGCGAGGTCGTCTGTTCCGCCGACGTACAACGTGCCGTTAGGCCGGTTCGTCGTAATGAGGCCGGCCACGAACGATAAAATAAGGCCCCCGAGTTAAGGAATTTGCTCTCGGGAGGAGAGCATCGGATGAATCCAAGTTGGGAGGATTAAGCACCGTGAAGATCCGCGATGTCGAGGTGTTTCAAGTCAGCTGGGCGCCCGAGGACAAGCCCGCGCAACGCAGCGCTTGGGTTAGGATCCATTGCGACGACGGCTCCTTCGGGATTGGCGAGGCGTCGCCGATGCAGGGCGGCCTCGCCTCGCTCGGGATCGTCAAACACAATCTGGCGCCGGCGCTGATCGGCAAGGACCCGCTCGACCATGCGGTGCTGCTAGACACTTTGTTGCACAGTTTCGTCAAGCTCGGACCCGAGGGCGCACTGACAGGCGCGTTGGCGGCGCTCGACATTGCGCTGTGGGATTTGAAGGGCAAGCTGTTCAATCAGCCGATCTACAAGCTGCTCGGCGGCGCCTGGCGCACCAGTCTGCCTTTCTATGCCTCGATCGGCGGCAATGGCGAGCGCAGGATCGACGAGGTGCTGCACGTCGTCGAAGCGCGGCTGAAGGACAAGCCGGCCGCGGTAAAGATCCGCTTCGACAACGACCGCACCAAGCCGGACATCGACATCTCCGGCGATATTGCGAAGGCGCGCGCGGTCCGTCGGTTGGTCGGGGATGATCTGCCGCTCGCCTTCGACGCCAATAACGGCTACTCGGTCGGCGGCGCGATATGCGTCGGGCGGGCGCTCGAAGAACTCGGCTATTGGTGGTTCGAGGAGCCGGTGCAGCACTACCATTTGAAGGCAATGGGCGAAGTCGCGCAGAAGCTCGACATCACGGTCTCCGCCGGCGAACAGACCTATACGCTGGCCGGATTGGCGGATTTGATCGCGGCCGGGGTGCGAATGGTGCAGCCCGACATTGTCAAGATGGGCGGGATCACCGGCCTGATGCGCTGCGTCGCGCTGGCCAATGCGCATGGGGTCGAGCTGGTGCCGCACCAGACGCAGCCGACGATCGGCCATGTGGCCAATTTGCATCTGGCGGCGAGCCAACTGCACGCCACCAAGCCCTGCGAGCTGAATGACCCCTCGCCGCGCATGCATGCGGTGTTCGAAAATCCCCCGCGGCCCGTCGACGGTCTCTTTCACCTGCCGCAGGCGCCGGGATTGGGGCTGCGTGTCAATGAGGCGGAGTTGGCGAAACGGCGCGTGCCGATCGCCTGAGGAGAAGCGATGAACGCAGTGGTCGCGGCAGTCAGCCGCAGCGCGAAGCACACCCTGGTCAAATCCAACCAGGACAGGATCCGGCTGTTGCCCCGGCTCGGCGTGGACGGCGACGCGCATCAGGGCGCCACGGTCAAGCACCGCTCGCGCGTGGCGCGCGACCCGACCCAGCCCAATCTGCGCCAGGTTCACCTGATCCATGCCGAATTGCACGAGGAATTGCGCGCGGCGGGCTTTACCGTCTCGGCCGGGCAGATGGGCGAGAACATCACGACACAGGGCCTCGATGTGCTCGGTCTGCCGGCCGGCGCGCGGCTGTGGCTCGGCGGAGCAGCGGTCGTCGAGGTGACCGGGCTGCGCAACCCATGCGCGCAATTAGACCGCATCCAGCCGGGCCTGATGGCGGCGACCCTCGGCCGGGACGAGCGCGGCAATCTGGTGCGCAAGGCCGGCATCATGGGCATCGTCATCGCCGGCGGCGAGGTGCGGCCCGGCGACCCGATCCGGGTCGAGCTGCCACCGCAGCCGCATCGGCCGCTCGCTCCGGTGTGACGGCGCCTAGGGCACCTCAACGGCCGTCATCCCGGGATGCCCGAAGGGCAGGCCCCGGGCCCCATGAACACAGGCGGTGCAGAAGATTTGGAGGGCCGGTGTTCATAGGTTCCGGGCTCGCGGGCGATGCCCGCGCCCCGGAATGACGATCGACGCGCCGTGCCGTTGCTGGCGGCCGGCGGGTGTGAGAATTTAGCCGGATGAACCCGCGGTCCGCCGGTTTGGCGCTCGGCTTTTCGAGCGTCGGCCATTTTTTTGCGCATTTGCTGATGCTGCTCTACCCGACCGTCCTGCTCGTGCTCGAGGGGCGGTGGGGCATGTCCTACGGCGATCTCTTGTCGCTGTCGCTCGGCGGGTTTGTATTGTTCGGCCTCGGTGCGTTGCCGGCAGGCTGGCTTGGCGACCGGTGGAGCGCCGAGGGCATGATGGTCATCTTTTTTGTCGGCACCGGCGGCGCGGCGATCGCCACCGGCCTTACCGACGGGCCGGTGTCGCTGGCGCTCGGTCTCGCCGCGATCGGGCTGTTCGGCTCGATTTACCACCCGGTCGGCACTGCGTGGCTGGTCCGCGATGCCAGGAATCGCGGCCGGGCGCTCGGCGTCAACGGCATCGCCGGCAGCGTCGGCCTCGCAGCCGCGGCGTTCGTCGCCGGCGCGCTGGCGCAGGCGATTGGCTGGCGGGCGGCCTTCATCATACCGGGAGCGCTGTGCGCCACGACCGGAGCAGTTTTGCTCTGTTGTATGCGCGGCGGGAATGTCGTCGCGGCCGCGACCGACCGCCTACCCGAGCCGGAGGCCTCGCGGAATGACGTGATCCGCACTTTCATCGTGCTGTCCTTCACGATGCTGGCCGACGGCACGATCTCACAATCGATCACGGTTGCCTTGCCGAAGGCGTTTGCCGCCGGGCTGACCGGCCTTACCGATGGCGGGACCCTCGATGCCGGCGGTTTTGTCACGGTGGTGTTTCTGGTCGCGGCGACCGCTCAGCTGGCCGGCGGCTGGCTCGCCGACCGCTTTCCGATGAAAGCAGTATACGTCCTCGCCTGGGCGGTGCAGGTCCCGCTTTTCGTCATCGCCATGCAGGCGCGCAACGTACCGCTGCTCGGCGCGATGATCGCGGTCAATTATCTCGGCGTGCTGTCGGTGCCCGCAGAAAATGCGCTGCTCGCGCGTTACAGCCCCCCACAGTGGCGGGCCACCGCCTTCGGCGCCAAGTTCCTGTTGGCGCTCGGCATCAGCACGATCGGGGTCAAGCTCGTCGCTGTTATCTATGACGGCGCCGGTAGCTTCGCGCCGCTGTGGCTGACCCTGGCCGGCTGCGCCGGTTTTGTCGCCGCCGCCGGATTGTTCCTGCCGGGCCGCCTGCGTCGCACCGCCCCGATTTTCACCCCGCAGCCGGCGGAATAATAAAGCTTCGATCTACACGGCAACAAGAGCGCGTGCTGAAGATATTCGCCCGTCTGGCACACGCCTCGAATTAGAACTATATACGCGCCGCAAGGCTTTCCGCGGGACAACGGCGCAGGAGCAAAATCGTGAGTGAACCGCTGCCTGTCGTCTATCTTGCGAGGCACGGCGAAACCGCCTGGAGCCTCTCCGGTCAGCATACCGGCCGCACCGATCTGCCGTTGACCGAGCGGGGCGAGCAACAGGCGCGTGCGCTCGGGCAGCGACTGCGCGGAGCAAAATTCGTCAAGGTCTTGAGCAGCCCCTCGCAACGCGCAAGACGGACCGCCGAGTTGGCCGGGTTCGGCGGTCTGGCGGAAGTCGATCCCGACCTCGCCGAATGGGACTACGGGCAGTATGAGGGCCGCCGCACCGCCGATATTCTCGCCGAACGACCGGGCTGGTTCTTGTTCCGCGACGGCGCTCCGGGCGGCGAAACTCCGGACCAAGCGGCGGCGCGGGCCGACCGGGTAATCCAGCGCGTTCGCACCATCGGAGGCGATGTCCTGATATTTTCGAGCGCCCACATCTTGCGGGTGCTCGCAGCCCGCTGGCTCGGGCTCGAAGCAGCTGGCGGCCGTTACTTCGTGCTCGGCACATCCAGCCTCAGCATCCTCGGCTACGAGCACAATCTGGCGGAGCCGGTGATCCGGTTGTGGAACGAAAGCCACCAGCCGGGGTGAGATCGGCTCAAAAGGACCAGCTCAGATGATTACCCCCGAGACGACCGTATTCCTCGTCGATGTGGACAACACACTCCTCGACAACGACCACATCCAAGCCGATCTGAAGCGCCATCTGGAACGCGAATTCGGCGCAGCGTCCCGTGACCGGTATTGGGCAATTCTCGAAGAGCTGTTTACCGATTTAGGCTACCGGGACTATCTCGGCGCCCTACAGCGATACCGTGCCGAACGCCCACGCGACATACACCTCTTATCGATGTCATCGTACCTGGTCGATTATCCCTTCGCCAACCGGCTCTACCCGCAAGCGCTCGATGTTCTCGAGCGCTTCCGCGGCTGGGGGCCGACGGCCATTTTGTCCGACGGCGACGTCGTCTTTCAGCCGCGGAAGGTCGAGCGCTCCGGGATCTCGGAAGCGGTCGATGGCCATGTGCTGATCTACATCCACAAGGAGCAGGAGCTCGATGATGTGGAACAACGCTATCCGGCGCGCCATTATGTTCTGGTCGACGACAAGCCGCGGATTTTGGCGGCGGTCAAAGAGATCTGGGGCAATCGAGTGACTACGGTATTGCCGCGTCAAGGCCAGTACGCGAACGACGCTCGGGTGGTCGCCTCGCTGCCGTCCCCGGACGTCACCGTCGAGCGCGTCGGTGACCTTCTCGCCTACGAATCCTCTGACCTGGTGATGAAATCCTCGTGATGCTGCTGTTGGAAGGAAATTCCCATGCAACTCGGAATGGTCGGCCTCGGCCGGATGGGCGCCAATATGGTGCGGCGGCTTCTCAAAGGAGGCCATGAATGCGTGGTCTTCGACATGTCGCCGAAGGCGGTCAGCGAACTAACCGCAGAACATGCCGTCGGGTCCGCCTCGCTCGCCGAGCTCGTTAAAAAACTGGAGAAGCCGCGCACGGTCTGGTTGATGGTGCCGGCGGCCGCGGTCGACAAGACCATCGCCGATATTCTGCCGGCACTCGAGCCCGACGACATCCTGATCGACGGAGGAAATTCCTACTACATCGACGATATCAGGCGCGCCAAGGAGCTGATGCCGCGGCGGATCCACTACGTCGATGTCGGGACCAGCGGCGGGGTGTGGGGGTTGGAGCGTGGCTATTGCATGATGATCGGCGGCGAAAAGCCGGTGGTCGGGCGGCTCGATCCGATCTTTGCGACCTTGGCTCCGGGGAAGGGTGACATCGAGCCCACTCCGGGACGCGAGAAATTGGTGGCCAGCACCGCCGAGCAAGGCTACCTCCATTGCGGGCCAAACGGCGCCGGCCATTTCGTCAAAATGGTGCACAACGGCATCGAATACGGGCTGATGGCCGCCTATGCTGAAGGGCTGAACATCCTGCATTCCGCCAATGTCGGAAAGCAGACGCATACGATCGATGCCGAGACCACGCCATTGCGCGATCCCGAGCACTACCAATACGACCTCAACCTGCCCGATATCACCGAGCTGTGGCGGCGCGGCAGCGTGATCGCCTCATGGCTCCTGGACCTGACGGCGAATGCGCTCGCCAAGGAACCCGGGCTTGCGGGCTTTGCCGGCCGGGTCTCGGATTCGGGTGAGGGGCGCTGGACAATCAAGGCCGCGATCGACGAGGGCGTGCCGGCGCACGTCCTGTCGGCAGCCCTCTACGACAGGTTCGCCTCGCGCGGCGAGGCCGAGTTCGCCAACAAGCTGCTTTCGGCAATGCGCTACGAGTTTGGTGGCCACATCGAGAAACCCGCCGGCTAGCGGCTTTTAAGGAATTGGGGTAGGGGCTGCATCACGGCCGTGCGCTTCGAGACGCGCCCCCAGTTCTAGCCTGGGACAGGCTCTTCGGGGCGCCCTCAGCATGACTGCGCGAAGAAAATACTCATCCCGAGGAGCCCCCAGGCGGCTCTCAAAGGACGCACCAATCCGGTAACTTAAAGGGTTCTTCCACAGGCTTGGAATCTATTCTGCCGCTCGCGCGGCGGACACCGGCACCCTCTTCCGCGCCTTGCGCCACTCCTCGAAGCCCTGCAGCACGGCGAAGAAGGAGGGGACGAACAGCACTGCGAGACAGGTCGAGGCGATGATGCCGCTCAGCACGCTGAGCCCCAGGGAGATGCGGCCGACGGCCCCGGCGCCGGTCGCCAGCACGAGCGGCACGACCCCGAGCCCGAAGGCGAACGAGGTCATCAGGATCGGCCGGAACCGCAGACGCGCTGCATCGACCGCCGCCTCGAGGATCGGCTTGCCGTGAACGAGGCGGCCTTCGCGCGCCATTTCGACAATCAGAATGCCGTTCTTTGCCGACAACGCGATCATCAAAATGAGGCCGATCTGCGTATAGAGGTTGTTGGCGACGCCGAGGCTGGTAAGCGCAACGACCGGACCCAACAACGCCAACGGCACCGCCGAGAGCACCGCCAACGGCAATATCCAGCTTTCGTACTGGCCGGCGAGACAGAGGTAGACCAGCAGGACCGACAATCCGAACAGGTAATAGAGCTGATTGCCGGTCAATTTTTCCTGATAGGACATCGCGGTCCATTGGTAGGAGACGTCGCTTGGCAAATTAGCCTTCGCGATGCCTTCCAATGCCTCGAGGCCTTGGCCTGAACTGACGCCGCGCGCCGGAGCGCCGATGATCGTCGATGCCGGATATAGGTTGTAGAGCGTGATGACGGACGGAGCGACGTCGGAACCCAGATGCGCTACCGCTCCGATCGGAACCATTTGGTTGTCCTGGCTGCGCACATAAAGGTTCAACAGATCGTCCGGCCGCAGCCGGAACTGTGAGTCGGCCTGTACATAGACCTGGAATACCTGACCAAATTTGTTGAACTGATTGACGTACGTCGCTCCCAGATAGGAGCTCAGGGTCGAGAACACCTCTCCGGCCGACACCCGCAAGGTTTGGGTCCGGTCACGGTCGACGGTCACCGAGACCTGCGGCGCGCTGGGGCTGAACGTCGTCAACACGTGCTGCAACTGGGGATCCTTATTGGCTTGGTCGACCATCTTATTGGTGAGGTCGCTCAGCCTTTGGTAATCGAAGCTGCCGCCGAGCAGCTCTACCTCCATCTGCAGGCCACCGGCATTGCCGATCCCCTGAATAGGCGGCGGCGGCACCACGGTGAGCCTTCCGTCCGGCGCTGTGCCGAGCCCTTTCTGCAGGCGTTCGGCAATTGTCAGGATATCCGTTCCCGCTGCCTTGCTGCGCTGATCCCAGGGCTTCAGAACGACAAAGCAGACGCCGGCATTAGGGAGGTCGGCGAAATTGTCGAGCGCCGACAGCCCCGATATCGCGATCACTCGGTCCACCCCCGGCGTCTCCTGGGCGATCCTGGTCGCCTGGTCGAGCGCCGCGGTCGTCCGTCCGAGCGCAGCACCGTCGGGCAATTGCGCGACAATCATCAGGTAACCCTGGTCTTCATTCGGGATGAAAGCGGTCGGCAAACGGGCAATGCCCCAAATTCCGACAACCGCCAGAGCCAAGCCGATCAGGACCATCAGTCCGCCGACGCGCACCATTCGGCCGATCAGCCGGGCATAGGCGTTTTCCATCCCGCCATAGACGCGTTCGAAGCCGCGAGAAAACCCGCGTGAGACGATGTTGCGCTGCTCGATCGGCCGAGGGGTTCGCAGCCACAGCGCGCATTGAGTGGGCTTCAACGTCGCCGCGTTGACGGCGCTGATCAGCGCCGTGACCGCGATGACCAACGCAAATTGCGCGAACATCTGGCCGCTCAAACCGGGCACGAAGGCGGAGGGCAGGAATACCGCCATCAGCACCAGAGTGATGCCGATGATCGGCCCGAACAGCTCGTCCATTGCCTTGATCGCGGCATCATGGCCGGACATGCCCTGTTCGATGTATTTCGAGACGCCCTCGACAATTACGATCGCATCGTCGACCACGATGCCGATCGCCAAAATCAGAGCGAACAGCGTCGACAGGTTGACCGTATAGCCGAGCGCCGCCATGCCGGCGAACGCGCCGATGATCGTGACGGGAACTGTCGTCGCCGGCACCAAAGTCGCGCGAAAGTTCTGCAGAAAGACCAGGATCACGATCAGCACGAGCACCCCGGCCTGCCACAAGGTCTTGTAAACCTCGTCGATCGAGTTGCTGATGAAGATCGTCGTGTTGTACGGGATGCTGTAGTGCAGTCCGGGCGGGAAGCGGCGGGACAGCTCCTCCATCTTTGCCGCGACCCCGGCGGCCACTTTCAGCGAATTGGCGTCAGGGGTTTGGTAGATGGCGATACCGGCGGCCGGCTTGCCGTCGAGCTTGAAGTCCTGCGAATAGGTCTGGGCGCCGAGGTCGATACGCGCCACGTCTTTTATTTTGATCAGGCGACCGCCTTGCGCGGTCTGGTCCTTGACGACGATTTCCGCGAACTGACCCGGATCGTTGAACCTGGACAGGATGTCGATCGTGTATTGGAACTGCTGGTCCTTCGGGGCCGGCGGCATACCGACCTGCCCGGCCGCCACTTCCTGGCTCTGCTCTTTGACGGCCCGGATCACATCCTCCGGCACCAGGTTGTACGAGTAGAGCTTTTGCGGGTCCATCCAGATCCGCATCGAATACGCGCCCGCGCCCATCACTGTGACGTTCCCCACGCCAGGCAGGCGCGAGAGCTCGTTGACGAGGTTGATCGTCGCGTAATTCCACATAAAGAGGGCGTCGCGCGATCCGTCCGGTGAATCCAAGGTCACGAATTCCAGGATCGACGGGGATTTCGCGCGGATCGAGACCCCCTGAGCCTGCGCCGACTCGGGCAGCTGGGCCATCGCGTTCTGCACCCGATTCTGCACCAGCACCTGGTCCATGTTCGGGTCGGAGCCGATTTCGAAAGTGACCGTCAAAACGTACGTGCCGTCATAGGCGCTGGTCGACTGCATGTAGAGCATCCCGGGGGCGCCATTGACCTGTAGCTCGATGGGCAGCGCGATCGTGTCGACGACGGTCTGCGCACTGGCGCCGGGATAGCGGGTCGTCACTTGGACAGTTGGCGGTACAATGTTCGGATATTGCGCCACTGGCAGGCGAAATAGACAGAGGGCGCCGATCAGCACCAGTACGATCGCCAGCACATTCGCCAGGACCGGATGTTCGATGAAGAATTTCGACATCATGGCTTGGCGCCTGCGGAGGTCGCGTCGATCGAGGTCAGCTGCGGCGTCACTTTGGTGCCGAGGGTGGCGCGCCAGAGCTCGCCGACAACAACGCGGTCGTCCGGCTTTAGCCCCGAGGTAACGACCCGCAGCGATCCATCCAGTTGACCGAGCTGCACATAGCGCTGTTCGACCACATCATCCTTGTTGACGATCAGCAGATAGCGGCCGCCCTGGTCTTCTTGCAGTGCGCGGTCCGGCACCAGCAATGCGTTGCGGTCGACCTTTCCCATCGGCAGGCGGATGTTGACAAAAAAACCGGGCAACAGCGTCCAGTCCGGGTTCTCTAGAATCCCGCGCACCAATAACGTTCCGGTCGACGGGTCTATCCCCGGCGAGACATATTCGATCGTGCCTTGGAGCGGAAACCCGGTTTGGTCGGACAGCTCGACACCGACCGGGACCTTGCGCAGATCGGCGAGGGTGAGCCGATGCTGGCCCAAATTCTGGCGAACCTTCAACACCTGCTGTTCGCTCAGATTGGCAACCACGTAAATCGGGTCGAGTTGGGTGATCTCGGCCAGCGCGCTCTGCTGGCCTCCGCCGCCGACGACATTGCCGGGGTCGATCAGGTGCTTGCCGACGATGCCGTCAAACGGCGCCCTGACCTCGGTATAGCCGAGATTCAGCTTGGCCAACGCGACCTGCGCCTGGGCAGAAAGCAGCGACGCCTCGGCGCTCGCTTTTTGGTAAACCCACTCGTCGACCTGGGTCTGGGTCGCCGCGTCCTTTTTGACGAGCGCCGAATACCGCGGGAGCTCGGTGTTGGCATGCTTGAGCGAGGCTTGCGCGGCGAGGACCTGGGCCTGCGCCTGCACCAGCTGATCCTTGTACTGGTCCTGCTGGATCGTGAACAGAAGGTCGCCCTTCTTGACGGATTGGCCGTCCTCGTAATGGATCTTTTCCAGATAGCCCTCGACGCGCGCGACGAGCTTGACGACGTTCACCGAAGCGGCATTGCCGGTGATCACCATATAGTCGGCAACGCTCTCCGCTCTGGGCTGGATGACGGGCACCGGCGGGGATGGCTGCTGCGTGACCTGAGCCTGCACGATTCCGGCTGGGGAAGGTGCAGCCATCCCCCTGGGTTCCGCTGCCGCGGCCATTTCGAGCGGCCGTGAAGGAATTTTCGCCGCTCCGTATCCGGCAGCGACACCGACTATCAACGAGAGCGCGAGCGGCACATGCACCCGGCGCGATTGGACGAGTGCGGAGAGCAGGTTCACAGCGACCTCACCATTCCGGCGTCCGCGGGTTCGGGCTGACGTCTTGCGGCGTGGGTAGCGCGGGGGCAGCCGGTTGCGGCGTGCCGGGGGGCGGCAACAGCTCACCCCAATTGGTGCGGTTTCTCATCTCGTCGGCCGTTGCGGCGGGCACGAATTCGTTGTCCGTCCGGATCTGCCATCCGCCCCCTAAAGCTTCGTAAACCGAGGCCAGACCCGTCGAGACATTGCCCTCCGCCATCGCCAGGTCGTTTTGCGCCGTGTAGAGATTCTGTTCGGCAGTCAGCACGGTCGTGAAATCCCTGGTTCCGAGAGTATACTGTAAGAGCGCGATGCCGAGCGCGGCATTCGCCGCAGTAACGCTCTCCCGCAAGAAGTCGACCTGCTCGCGCCCTTGCAGGAAGCTCGTCAGACCATTCTCGACCTGCTGCTGCGCTTGCAGCACGGCGTTTTGATAATCGACCAGAAGCGTCTGCAGCGCGGCGTCTTCGACCCGGACCTGATTGGTAATCTGCCCGTAATTGAGGATATTCCATGTGAACGCCGGTCCGAACGCAAAGGTAATGCCCCGCCCCTCGAAGACTCGCTTGAGCTTGTTTTGGACGAGCCTGCTTTGCGGGACATTGCTGGCAGCCGTGCCAAAAACCCCGGTCAAGCTGAACGCCGGATAGAGGTTCGACTCGGCGATGCCGATTTGCCCGCTCTGCGCCATCGCCGCCAGCTCGGCAGCGCGGATATCCGGTCTGCGGCGAACAAGATCGGCGGGAATGCCGACGGCGACGGTCTTTGGCGGGACCGGGATGCCACTCGAGCCTCTCAGCAGTGGCTCCATCGGCTGTGGCGGCATGCCGAGCAGCACGGCCAGTGCGTTAAAGCCCTGGTTCAACTGGATCGTCAGTTGTGGGACCGTCGCCTCGGTTTGCCCAAGGACACTTTCCGCCTGGTAGACGTCGAGCTTGGTCGCGGTGCCGCCCTGATACTGGGCCTGCGCGATCGCTAGCGCCTTCTTCTGCTTGACGATATTCTCTTCGGAGATCTGGATCTGCGTTTGTAGCGTGCGGATCCCGATATAGGTCGTGGCGACGTTCCCCAGCAGTGTAACGAGCACGTAGTCGTAATTGGCGATCGAGCCGAGATAGAACGCATCGGCGGATTCGATGGCGCGACGGAATTTGCCCCAAAAATCCAATTCCCAATTGACGGTAAGACCAAGCGAGTCACGCCAGAAGTTCCGTGTGACGCCTATTGGAAACTGTGTCGTGTCGGAATGGCTCGGCCGGATGTAGGTTACCGAGCCGTTGCCCTGCTGCACTTGCGGATAAAACTCGCCGATCGCCACTCCCAGCTGCGCTCGCGCTTCGAGCACCCGGGTTCCCGCGTCGACGAGCGTCAGGTTTTGATTATACGCAATCCCGATCAGCCGGTTGAGCACCGGGTCGTGGAATACTGTCCACCAGTCGCGGTATTCCTGATTACGGGTGTCGACCGACGGATTTTCGGATTCGAGCCACTTCTCGGCAACCGGGGCCGAAGGCGAGGAAAAATTGGGACCGACGAGACACCCGGCGCAGCACAGCGGCAGCGCGAGACCGAGCCACAGGCAAAAACGCGTGGCCGGCTTAGGCGGGCCGGAACCAGATGATCTCCGGCGAGCGAAGCCGCAAAGAAACATTCACCCCCCCGGGTGGGCCAAAAAAGCCGCCAGGCTATTTTGGTGAACGGGTCATTTAGCCTCTTCACACGTCAAGCGCCCGTCCCTTCGAGCACGATTTCGATCCGGCGGTTCTGCGCTCTACCCTGCGGCGTGTCGTTCGGCGCCATCGGGTGCGTTGCGCCGAACCCCTTGGCCGACAAAATATTGGGGTTGACCCCCTGCGACTGGAGAAATGCGGCGACGGTCGCCGCGCGGCGAGACGACAGATCGACGTTGTCGGCAATGCCGGCGCGCTGCAACGCAGGCCCGACCGGCGCATTATCGGTAAAGCCGTAGACCACCACTTTGACGTTTTGCATAGACCTCAACTGCGGCGCGTGTCGGCTGAGCGCCGCCTGGCCGGCGGCGCTCAGTTCATAGCCGCCCTCGGGGAACAGGAGGTCGCCCGCCATGACCCATTTGTTTCCAGCCTGCATCTTGGCGATTTCTGCCTGCTGGGCGGCCACCTGCGCTCGGGCCTGCTCCAGCTGCGAGGCTTGCTCGTTATAGGCCGATTGGGACACGCAAGCCGCCAAGACCAGCGCGCCGAGCGACGGGGCGACCGCCGGAACGATCTTCCCGGCCATCCGACGATCCTGGGCGCCGGTATTACGCTCCGGGCGCGCCGGGACCCTGGACGGTGATTTCGATACGGCGATTTGCCGCGCGGCCCTGCGGGGTGTCGTTGGAGGCGACGGGATGGGTGTCGCCGAAACCCTTGGCCGAAACGATGTTGGGGCTGATCCCCTGCGAGACCAGGAAACTCGCCACGGTGGCCGCCCGCCGCGTCGACAAAACGAGATTGTCCGGGATTCCCTGACGCTGCAGCTCGGGACCTACTGGAGTATTATCGGTATAGCCGTATACGACGATTTTGACATTCTGCAGCCCCCTCAGCTTGGGCACGACATTGTTGGCTATCTCGGCTTGCCCGTCGGGGCTCATCTGAAATCCGCCCGACGGGAACAGGTGGTCGCCCGCTTCGACAAATTTTTGCTCGGCTTGAGATTGCGCGAGCTGCGCCTTGAGCTGGTTGTTCTCGGCGACTACCGCGTCATATTGTTGTTGCGATACACAACCCGATAACAGCAGCACGCTGAATGGGATCGCAATTGCTGCTCCAACCGCCTTTCTGTTCATCGCAAGTCTCCTGGTTTGTAGCCCTCTAGCAGCCCAATTCTTAACCATCGGTTATGTTGGAGTAAAGCAGAAGTTGCTCGGATGCGATCTATAGAGCGTATAGGTTATCTCCAAAAGGGCGGCAAACCATGAACCGGCCTTTGCTCGTCGTCGACGGGGACTCCTTCGCGCATCGTTCCTATCATGCATTGCCGAAATCGATCCGGCGGCGCGGCGACAAGGGCGGCGGCGCGATCGTCGGCTTCGCCAATTTCCTGCTGCGGCTTTACGCGCAGGAGCGGCCCTGCGCGGTGCTCGTCGGCTGGGACACGCTCGACGCGCCGACTTACCGGCACCGCGCACTCGCAGGCTACCAGGGCGGGCGCGTCTTCGACGCCGAGTTGTTGGATCAGCTCGATGTTCTGCCGCAATTCGTTACGGCCTGCGGGTTCGCCGCCGCGAAGGCGCCCGGCTACGAGGCCGACGACTTCCTCGCTGCCGCGGTGGCGCAGGAAGAACGGCGGGGGGGCGCCGCGGTCGTAGCGAGCGGCGACCGCGACGCCTTCCAGCTAGCCTCGGACAGGACGGTGATCCTGCAACCGGTGCGCGCCGGCGAGATGGCCCGGATCGGCCCCCCCGAAGTCCGCGAGCATTACGGCGTCGACCCCGGGCAGGTGCCCGATTTCATCGCCCTCCGCGGCGACCCCTCGGACAAGATCCCCGGTGCGCCGGGCATCGGCCCGAAAACCGCCGCCAGTCTCTTGCGCCGTTACGGTTCGCTCGAAGCCGTGCTGGCGCAGGGCAAATTCGCAGCCCAGGCCGAACAGCTCCGGCTCTACCGCTCGATCGCGACAATGGACGCCACAGCCCCCCTCCCTTCTCTACCCGACCAGACCCCGACCTGGAACAAGGCGGTGGCCCTGGCACGGGAATGGGAGCTGAACCGCCTGGCCGACCGCCTTAAAGACCTCGAGGCGGGCGAAGACTAGAACTCGCCGCTCCGATAAGCCTCGTCGAGACGCTCGGCGTCTTCGGCCGACGGTTCTTCCCAGGCGTCGCCGCGGTGGCGCAGGGCGCCGGTGAAGTTGGGTGGGCGTTTTTCGTTGAAGGCTTGGCGGCCCTCCTCGCCGTCGGTCGTGGTCTGGATCAGCAAGGAATTGATCAGGTTTTGGACGTGCCAGGCCTGGTCGGTCGGCAGGTCGCCGAAGCGAATCACGAATTCCTTCATCATGCGGACCGCGACTGGCGGCAGGGTTACGATGTGGCGGGCGATCTTTTCCGCCCGCTCCATCAGCTGCGCGTGAGGCACGACTTCGTTGACGAGACCGATCCTCAGAGCCTCATCGGCGTCGAAGGGCTCGTCGGTCAATAGAATCTTCATCGCGTCGATATAGCGGAGCTGGCGGAGCAAGAGGCTGGCGCCCGGTCCGTGACCCAGCCAGCCTTGCGACAACAGCGCGAATTTGAACCGGGAGTGCTCGCGGCTGGCAATCCGGATATCGGTCGACGACAGCAGGATGTAGAGCCCCGCTCCTGCCGCCCATCCGTTGACCGCCGCGATGACCGGTTTCCACACCCGCGGGTAGTGGTCGCCCATCCGGCCGTCGACCCCGGTCTTCTGGCCGTGCACTGTGCCGGCGAGCGGCCAGTAAACGCGCTGGGCGCGCAGATACTCGCGTTCCTCCTCGGTGATGTTTGGGCGTGGCGCAAGATTGTGCCCGCCGCAGAAATGCCTGTCGCCAGCACCCGTCAAAATGGCGCAGCGGATATCGCGATCTTCCCAGAGATCGATCCAGGCCGCCGATATGGCGTCAGAGGTCGGCTTATCGAGGATGTTGGCCTTCCCGGGATTGTTCAGCGTGATGTAGGCGACCCCGTCGCGCTTTTCGTAATCGATGGCCAAGCCGCTCTCCCCTTTTGGCTATTCACCGGCGTTTCCCAGATTAGAATTGCACTTGCCGAGGGCCCATGGAAGGCATCGTGATCGATACCAACGTGTTTGTGGCGGCGCTTTTCAACCCGAGAAGCGCCTCCGCGCGCATCCTTGAAGGCGTCCGCGAGAGACGCTTGCGGCTGATCTGGAACCGCCCGACCCGGTCTGAGACCGAGATGATCTTGCGGCGGATCCCGCCCCTCGATTGGCAGAAGGTTGCCGACCTCTTTCGGCCGGAGGACGAGTTTATCGGGCCGGTCGATCCCGCCGCCTTCACCGCGATCGCCGACCCCGACGATCGAAAATTCGCAGCGCTCAGCGCGGCGGCGAACGTGCCGCTGGTGACCAGCGACAAACTCGTGTTGGCGCAACGCGGCAAGATCGGTATCGAGATTGTCACGCCGCGTGATTTTCCGGCACGACTGCCGGAATGAAATCCTTAGCTTATCCGGGGAGGACCCGATCGGGCTTCACAGAGCAACCTGAACGTGAGTTGATTGATTGCGCCAGATTTACCGTAGAGGATCTCGTCGGCTCGGTGACCCGGCGGCTCGGTGACCCGGCTGTCGCGGGCAGGGCGATCGCCGCGCTGGCTTCCCGGCCGAGGTTGCCGGGTCATCTGTTGTTTTCAGGTTTCCCTCCGTCTGCCGGGGGACTGAATATCGGGTCCCGCCAAGCCTGGTTCAGCTCCTACTTTCGCCCAGTCCTAACCCGCCCTATTGACCCTTGAAGACGACATCGACCCAATAGTTGGCGGCGTTGTAGGTGTTGTTTGGGAAGCGGTTGGAGCTGCTATAGGCATAAACCCCGTTGCCGCCGCTCGATGAGCTCGACGGCGCGGTCAACGGCCCGTTGGTATGGGGGTTGGCGAAGTAGTTGTCGTCCTCCGAATACTCTCCCTTGTTGGTGTGGTAAGAGGCGATATAGGTGGTGTTTGCCGTGATATTGACCGGGCTCGAAAAATTGACCTGCTGCCAACCGCTCGCCGTCTCGTTGGCGAAAGTCGCGCTGGCGAGCCGGGTCCCCGACGCGCTCCACAGAGCGCCGATATGCGTGCCGGTGTTCTGCGGTCCCTTGTAGAAACGGATGGCGGTGATCGTGCCGTTGGTCGAAGCTTGGAACTTGACCCCGAGATTGACCGCGCTAGGGTCGTCTACCGTGACGGTGCCCGGTGTGTCGGTGGGGTTGAACAGGCTTGCAGTGGTCGGCCCCGAGGCCGCGATGGTCAGAGCCAAGGTGGCAGAGCCTATCCCCGCCGCGTTGGTGGCGCTGATCGTGACGCTGAAGCTTCCGGCCGCCGTGGGCGTTCCGGAGATGACACCGGTCGTCGTGTTGACCGATAGCCCGGCCGGCAAACCCGTTGCATTGAAGCTGGTCGGATTGTTGGTCGCGGTAATGGTGTAACTGAAGGCTACGCCGACCGTGCCGCTGGCGGTCAATGGGCTGGTTATCGCCGGTGGAGGAGGCGGCGACCCTGATGCGACAAACAGGACGTCGACCCAGTAATTATCAGAGTTGTAAGTACTTGATGGGAAGACGACGGAGCTGCTGTAGGCGTAAACGCCGGCGTTAGCAGGGGCGGTTAGAGACCCTTTGGTCAGCGGCGTGCCGAAATAGCCGTCGGCCGCGGAATAGGATTCATTGTTGTGGTAGGAGGCGACGTAGGTCGTGCCCGCCGTGATCTGAACGGGTTGCGAGAAAAGGACTTCCTGCCAGCCGCTCGCCGTCTCGTTGGCGAAAGTCGTGCTGGCGAGCAATTGTCCGGTCGAGCTCCACAGACTCGCCGCGTGGGAGTCGATGTTTATCGAATCCTTCCAGAAGCGCACACCCGTAACGGTCCCCGCGGTCGAAGCTGAAAACTTGACCCCAAGCTCGACCGAATTCAGATCCGTTGCGGTTTGGTTATCAGGGACAGCAGTGCTCCCAAACAAAGTTGAACGCGCTGTCACGCTGATACTGATCCCAGGACTTCGGCTTTTCCACGTTGACACTGTCGTCAGTCGCGCGGGACATGATTGTGTGCGTTCCGGCCGAGGCATCCCAGGTGTAGCTCCAACTCGTTGTGCCGGAAGCCCTGAACCAGGTCGAGCCACCGTCCACTGACACCTCGACACCGGCGACCCGCCCACCGACGTCGCTTGCGACGCCGCTGATCACGACCGGTTGGCCTTCCACGAAGCTGGAGCCGTTGCCGGGCGTCGACAACGAAGACGTGGGGGGCGTGGTGTCCGTGGACTTGGCCGCAGCTACGAGGCCAGACTGTAACGTGGCTGGCTGAACGCCCATATCGGCGAGCACGTTCACCGTTGCTTGCTGGATGTCCGGATCGGTTGATGTCGGCGCCCCGTCGTGCTCGGCGCTCAACCCCCACGACCAGAAAACGGTGCCTGTGCCGAACACGAGGGCGCCGCTGGCCGGATCCCGGTACAAAGTCAGATTATGGGTCGCCGTGTCGTTGCCGGTCGTTGAACCGTAATCGAGAAGGAATGTGTTGACGCCCACCGTCGTGGACGACAGATCGATCAGACCTGCAGGAGCAAAGCCGTTATCCGGGGACGCGTCCCATTCATAGCCAAGGATGTTTTGTGTGAGGGTCGTGGTCCCACCGGATGGCGTCTGCGAGACGTTCGGAGTATTGCGCCAAAACCGCAATCCGCTCATCGCGTAGGGAACCTGGATTGCGTCGGAGCGCCACGAATCCACCTCGAAGATAGTGCCGGTCAGGTTGTTTTCGGGTTTTCCTCCATCCGCCGGGGGACTGAATCTTCGGGTCGCGCCAAGTCCCGGTCCAGGTCCAGCTCGGACTTGCATCCAGCGGGTCGAGCGGCGCATTGAAACGTGTTTCTTTGTAACAAACGAGCGTTCGGTACGGCGTGTTGCTGCCGTCGATGCTCGCCTCCCAGCGGGTCTTCCAATAGACTTCGTTGCCGCTCATGAACACAAGATTGAGGCCGGCAGCGCGCGCCGACACCACATTTGCTCGCGCTGTGGTGGCCCAATATTCGTCATGCCCGGTGGACGT
This sequence comes from uncultured Alphaproteobacteria bacterium, assembly GCA_963700185.1. Taxonomy (GTDB): domain Bacteria; phylum Pseudomonadota; class Alphaproteobacteria; order ATCC43930; family CGMCC-115725; genus AP-15. Next base: position 451,957 of record CAVOWP010000007.1, on the reverse strand, counting down.
GAAGATCCTATGTTTACTCAGCAAAGACGGGGAGCGCGCAGTGTCGACTCCTGCTATGTACGAGACGTCGTAGCCATTCTGTTCCAACCAAAAGATCGCGGCGAATTCGGCACCAAAAAGAAAGTCTTGCGTACCGGCGTATAGCCCCACTCCATCCCGGGTGGCAATCGGTCTATTATAACTTAATTTATAGGCACGGCCGGGAGCCGAGTCCCCGCCGGGACCGTTGCCGCCGTAAAAACTGGCGCCGCCCCAGCCGTTGTAGGCGTGCCACGTCGTGTCCGAGGTCTGGAACAGGATGTCGTCACCGCCCAATTGGCGTTTTGCGCAAAGGCAGCGTTGACAGCGTTGTCGATCCCGGCCCGCTGAGATCCCACTCGCTCGCGGGATTGCCCGGGATTTGGTTCTCAGCGACAATGCGCCGAATTGGTTATCGGCGCGGCTCGGTTATTATCAGGGGAATGGCGCGCGCCTGATTACGACGATCATGATCAGGCAAAGAATTGTCGTAAACAAAATTCTCACGGTTCCGCGAGAACAACCGTACAAAGCAGGACGAGGGCTTTCATAGCCGAGCCTCCCAGCCGCCGCTGGTCCAGGAAAACAGCGGTGTGTTTAGTTTAACTCGTAGGATAACTCAAATTATGATCAAATGCAACGATGATCTTGGAGTTGTTGGGCGCCGAGTTAGTAAATTAACCATAAATAACTAGAGATACAGATACATTGCCTGTAGGTTTCCGGTAATGAGCGAGGGTCCCGACGGACCTGTCAATGCTCCGCCCCGCGCATGGGCGCCAGTCCGTAGGGAATGCCGGCATCGCCGTTGAGAGCGCAGCACAATGCCAACGCCTCGGTAGCGCCTGAAGCCCTTTAGGCCGCTTGTCGTCGAAAAATCGTGTAAATGCCCGCCGGCCGGTACTGCGCTGCTGCGAGCCCGGTTGCTTTTTCGCGCTGCTTCTCGGTTTCGATCTGAGCGGCCTTTTTCTCGACCAGCTCGACGAGATGGTCGACGATGTCGGCGTCTTTCAGACGGTGGTCGGTGAGGCCGCTGATGTAGACCTGGTGGGTGCCGTTGCCGCCGCCGGTGAAGCCGATGTCGGTCTCGCGCGCCTCGCCCGGGCCGTTGACGACGCAGCCGATGACCGACACGGTCAAGGGCGTCGTGATATGCGCGAGGCGCTCCTCGAGCCGCTCGACTGTCTTGATGACCTCGAATTGCTGGCGCGCGCACGAGGGGCACGAGATCACGGTGACGCCGCGCCGCCGCAGCCCCAGCGACTTCAGCATCTCGAAGCCGACCTTGACCTCCTCGACCGGGTCGGCCGACAAGGACACCCGGATCGTGTCGCCGATCCCCGACCACAACAGCATGCCGAGCCCGATCGAGGATTTGACCGTGCCGCTGCGCAGAGCCCCCGCCTCGGTAATCCCTTGACCGTCGGTCGAACTTGCCGGTGGCGCGCATCGATGCGCTGCGCGACGCCGTTCGGCAAGTGCGCGCTCGCGCACCTTTCCATATCGACGCCTGGGTTGTCCTTCCCGATCATATGCACTGTCTGTGGACCTTGCCACAAGGCGATGCGAATTTTCCTGGTTGGTGGCGGGCGATCAAAACCCGCGTTTGCAAAATCGTTGTCCATCGGCGAGCCGCGATCACCCGGTCATGACGAGCCGCGGCGAATGCGGCATTAGGCAGCGGCGGTACTGGGAGCACACGATCCGAGATGATCGCGACGTTGCAGCGCACATGGACTACGCGCATTTCAACCCAGTCAAGTACGGTCTCGTGGCGCACCCGGCGGATTGGCCGCATTCGTCGTTTCATCGCTGCGTCAACATCGGGTTGTATCTGCCGGGTGGAGGGGCGGCAGCGATGAACCGCAACAGACCGGCGAACGGCTCTGACGCGAAGCGGCGGAAACAAACCGAGGACACGACCGGTAGTCCGTCAGGGGGGCGCGCACCGGCCACGGGGTCCTGGAATATGCGGGCTCGACCAGCGCCAACTCCGCATCTGTGACATCGCTTGCGTAGCGCCGTCCCTCGCGCTCACACTTCCGTCGAGTGATTTCAGTCCACATTTTGTGCTTCGATGATTGCTTCACATAACTATCATGCCACAACCGACTGAAATTACTCAGTTCATTTCTAGTGAGCCTCTTGGCCGAAGCCTGCAGTAGAATGACCAACTTCGTTGACTTTCGAATGAATTCTCGACCTTTAAGTCGACAAAACTACCAACTACGAGGGGGGAGTAGTCGTGGAGAGTGCCCCATATGTATGGGTGACAGTGACCATCGCTCTGATGGTAGTCGCGGGTGCCCTCGGTTCATATTGCAGAAATATATTTGACCGAGACCGCGGGATCACCTTTGTCCGTGTCGTAATTCCGGGGATTGTTGCCGCTTTTTTGGTACCGTTGTTCCTCAACATTGGTAAGAGTGAGTTATTGTCGAAAATTTTGAAAGGGCAAGATTTCGCGGAAAATGCATTGATTTTGTTCGGATTTTGCCTTTTGGCGGCAGTAACTGCGCGCAGTTTTGTAGAGACCTTGGCACGGCAAGCGCTCCAGAGGGCCGAAGCGGCAGAGAACACGGCAGCTCAGGCGAGCGAAAAGGCCGAGGAGGCTAAAGACATCGTTGCTGAGTACGGGGAACCGAAGTTGGCAGAGGCTCACCCAGTAGGCACCCAGCTTCCGCTGGATTTGGATGCTACGGACGCTGAAAAGGCGGTTATGGGCACGCTTCTATCCGGTGACTATACAAGACGTTCTTTGACCGGAATAGCAAGCGCCGCGAATTTGGATAAGGGTGTAGCAAGGCAAGCTATTGCATCCTTAATCAAGAAAGGCCGCGTTGTTGAGTCAAAATCGCAACGTACAGGCAGTCTGCTTTACCAGGCCAAGCTCGCCTAGCCCATTTTCGATATTGGGGGTCATGAGGCTTTGACCAAGCCAATTGAGAGCGCCCCGCGTGGCGTACGGCCCGAGATTCTCAAAGACGAGGTAGACGGTGTGAAAACGTGATCCCGCCCATTTATGTGGTCTCGTCGTATTCCCGCCATGTACCGGTGTCTACGCCGTAAGTCGGTTCTGCGAAGTCAAGATCCCATAGGTTGTCAAGAGGTAGCTGAAATTCACACTGAAAGGGAAAGGACTGACCTAGTTCCACACCGTCGCCGCATCGAACGTCAGAGTTCGATCCCCACTGTAAAGTCACGACGACTGAGCCGGTAACCCGATACGTGATGGTATCAAGTCCTATCGTATGCACGATGACGCGCTCTACATACACCTCGTCTACAGAATGGTGGTTGGCCAACTCGTCCACTTCCATAATCGTTTCACTCAACAACTCATTAATTGCAGCATTATTTAGAGCTTCGGCTATGGGCGTGAGCACAGCTTCACGGCATTCGTGCAAGGCGTCGAGAAACGCGTCCATAGCCGCGACGGCTCTCCGCGCAACCGCGTCCTGCTCGGTTTGATCCCGGATAATTGTCTGCTCCCGACCGTGGACGTGCTTACTCAGCTCATTGACCGAATCCAGCAAGCGCTTGCGAAGGGGTGGTAGATCGACCTTTAGTTCTTCTCTCACAAAGGTTTCAGAAAGGCCGCCTTGGATAGCGAATATGACCCGTTGCCATCGCGTGGGTTTGCCTTCAGGATTCTCTGACGTAAACCACAATGTTTTGACCACCTGATTTTCGGGTGATAATGTATCCATGATGTGCTCAATCAGTATACGCATTGCAGTAGAAAAGAAGTTCAAGCGCAGCGGATTATCATTGTTAGCCAACGCGCGTGATGCACCTTCGACCACCCAGCCTGAAAACTGATCAATTACCTTGGATTGGAGTGCGGCAACTTCTTTGTTGAGCACGGTCTGACTTTCTATAAAGCGGTCGTCCACTGTAAAAGCCTGACTAGGAATCGTGATAGTTGTGTATTTTTCGTTTACTTATCCATTAGTCCGAAGTTTTTACTTCGATTAGACGCATGTCATTGACACCACGGAGAAAATTTTCCTGGGCGTGCTGTGTTACTGGCTACAGCTTGGTCGGATCGACATCCAGCAGGGTGAAGGCTTGAGCCTGGATTGGGGTTGGGGTGGCAACCAGGGTAAAGCTGTAAGCCTGGTTGAGAGTGGTGGTCACTGCGTTGATGGTGCAGGTGGCGAGATCGCGCAGCAGGCTGTGGAAGCTGTGGACCGGGCCGCCATTGGCGGTGAGTTTGCTGGAGCGCTTGCGCAGCGCCGCCGGCGAGGACTGCGCGGGGGCGACGATCGAGGCGCGCTCGCGGGCGGCGCCGGCAGGATCGTCGTCGTCGAACAACATGGGTTTGAGGCGCTCGCGCATGTGCCATTCGACATGGCAGGCGAGCATGCACAGGAAGACATGGGCGCGCACCCGCGACGCCAGCCAATGGTGGATCGGTCGCAGGTGCAGATCGACAGTCTTGAGACTGCGGAAGGCGCGCTCGACGCGGGCGAGGCTCTTATAGGCGCCGACCACGCTCTCGGCCGCCAAGGCTTTGTCCTCGACGCTGGTGCGGATGACATAAAAGCCGTCGAGCCGGGCCTCCTGGGTAATGCGGACGGGACTGCGGGCAAAGGTAAAGCCGTATTCACCGACAGTGATGTCGAACAGCTTGGCAAGTTTGTAGCGGTTTTCGATACGGCCGATGGCGCGCGCGATCCTGTCGGTGCCCCTGGGGCCGGTGCTGCGGGCGATCTGGTCGGCCAGCTTGGCCAATGCCGCCTCGGTGGCCTGCAGCAGATCCTCGCGCTTGCGGGCCCGCTCCTCGGCCAGTAGCGGGTTCTTGCACACGACCAAGCGCTCGCCGGGAAACTCGGGTGCGGTGATCTCGGCCAAGTCGCGCTCGTCGAACAGCGAAAGCTGGAAGGCACCGGTATCGAGAAGAGCGCGGATCTGTGGCGCCCTGAGCGCGGTGATCCAGTCCAGCCCGGCGGGCTTCAGCTCGTCGCGAATGCGGGCGCTGGTGATCATGCCGCGGTCGCCGACCAGCACAACGCGCGACAAGCCGAAGCGCTGTTTGAGCTTGTCGATTTGCGTCGACAGCGTCATCGGGTCGGCGGTGTTGCCTTCGAATACTTCGACCGCCACTGGGCAGCCATCGGCCGCACACAACAGGCCGTAGACGATCTGCAATTTGCCCTTCTTGCCGTCTCGCGAGTAGCCAAAGCGCGCCAACTCGCAGCACCGGCCTTCGAGCCAGGACGAGGAGACGTCATAGAGCACCAGCGCCCCGTCCTTGAGGTGGCGGCGGGCGAGCGCGGTCTCGATTGCGGCCTGCCGCGCACCGAGCCAGTCGAGCGCGCGATAGAGCTCGCTCTCCTCGACGGCGCCGAGCTCGAGCAGCCGGCCCAGGCTCGAACCGGCGGTATCGGCGGCAAGATCGCGCGCGGTGGCGAGCTTGGAGGCGGGCGAGATCAGACGGCTGGCAATCAACGCGATCGCCAGCGGCACGAGGCGCTTGTCAATCGGCTTGCCGAGCAGCCGGTCGAGGCCAATCGCCCGGATCGTGCCCAGCACCGAGGCGGCGTGGCCGTGCGGCAGCGCGCGGCGGATGCGGATCCCCTCCGCGGCGACGGCGACACCGCCCTTCAGCAGCGTGCGAAAGCCCTCGACCAGGGGGGTGGGCCAATCCGATAGATTGGCCAAGGTGCGCTTCCTGACCCGGCCGTTCTGGCGAAAGCTCTCGCGCAACAGGATGGCGGGGGGCGAGCCGCGATTGGGCACCGCTTCGATATACATGGTGCTAAGATTAGCGGTTTATGACCTAAATGCAAGATAAATCTATCAAATTACATGGCTACAACGAGATCGAAAGAGGGGCGCAGACGCCGCAGAAAACCCTGGCTTCTATGCCCTCAGAAGCAAAAACTTCGGATTAGTGGTATCCGGTCCGCGCAAGACGGCGCGCCAAGAGCTGGACCGACGCCAGATACAGCCATGCCTCGGCGCTGCCGATCGTCGCCTCGAAGTCTTTTGCCAGCCGCCGGTTGCGACCCAGCCAGGCGAATGTTCGCTCGACTACCCAGCGCCGGGGAAGCAGGCAAAAGCCTCTGGCCTCATCTGGTCGCTTGACGATGGCAAGCCTCCACTGCCCCATCCCGGCAAGGGTTGTCGCCAGCTTTTCGCCAGCATAACCGCCATCGGCGAAGACGTGGCGCAGCCAGGGGAAGAGATATCGGATCGACGCCAGCACGCCGACCGCGCCGTCGCGATCCTGGATGTCGGCGCCGTGCACCTGGGCGCCGACCAGGAGCCCGGTGGTGTCCGTGATGATGTGGCGCTTGCGCCCGTTGATCTTCTTGCCGGCGTCGTACCCGCGCGGCCCGCCGCTCTCGGTGGTCTTGACCGACTGGCTGTCGATCACCCCGCCCGAGGGGCTCGCCTCTCGGCCAGCCTGTTCGCGGGCCTGCTGGAGCAGGACGAAATTGATCCGTTCCCACAGTCCATCGGTTTGCCACGCATAGAAGTAGCGCTGCACCGTCGAGCGGTTTGGAAAATCGTGCGGCAACAGACGCCAAGGGCAGGCCGTTCTCAGGATGTAAAGCAGCCCCTCGACAACGCCCCGCAGATCCACTTTGCGAGGCCGCCCCAGCCGCTTTACTGCCGGCATAAGCGGCTCGACCATTGCCCATTCGGCGTCCGTCATGTCGCTTGCGTAACGCAAACCTTCCCGCCGATACTGTTCGCGAGTGGTTTCAGTCCACATCTTGTGTTCCCCCGTGCTTCTTGACACAGCTCGGGTATCACAACACACTGAAATCACTCAATTCATTTCGAGCCAGCCTCTAAGGGAATGAGTTTTCATCGCGGAGGGTTCAGCAAAGGTGAATTTCCAGAATCACCGGCCTCACCGATAGAGATGTCACGCTCCTCGGTTTGCTTGAGGCTTGTCGAGGTGGCGTGGGATGACGGTGGTTACGATGAGCCGCAAGGAGCTGATGCGCCCGCGGATGCTCATCGATGTCGCGGACGGACGCCTATCTTTCGGAATGCTGCGGGGCTGAACGCCGGCCCCTCCGTTTACGGTATCGCCCGGAACGGGGCGCGCATAACTATGGCAGCGCCTCGGTACGCGCCTAACTCCCTTGAGCCGGCTGGTTGACGAAGGATCGAGTAATTGGCCGCCGGCCCTTACTGCGCTGCAGCGAGGCCGGGTTCTTTTTCTTCTTGCATCGCAGCTTCGATCTCCGCGGCCTTTTTCTCGACCAGCTCGACGAGGTGGTCGACGATGTCGGCGTCTTTCAGGCGGTGGTCGGTGAGGCCGCTGATGTAGACCTGGTGGGTGCCGTTGCCGCCGCCGGTGAAGCCGATGTCGGTCTCGCGCGCCTCGCCCGGGCCGTTGACGACGCAGCCGATGACCGACACGGTCAAGGGCGTCGTGATATGCGCGAGGCGCTCCTCGAGCCGCTCGACTGTCTTGATGACCTCGAATTGCTGGCGCGCGCACGAGGGGCACGAGATCACGGTGACGCCGCGCCGCCGCAGGCCCAGCGATTTCAGCATCTCGAAGCCGACCTTGACCTCCTCGACCGGATCGGCCGACAAGGACACCCGGATCGTGTCGCCGATGCCGGACCACAACAGCATGCCGAGCCCGATCGAGGATTTGACCGTGCCGCTGCGCAGAGCGCCCGCCTCGGTGATCCCCAGATGGAGCGGGTAGTCGCAGGCCTTGGCGAGCTGCTGATAGGCGGCGACAGCGAGAAACACGTCGGAAGCTTTGCACGAAATCTTGAACTCGAAGAAATCATTGTCTTCGAGGATTTTGGCATGGTTGAGCGCGCTCTCGACCATCGCTTCCGGGCACGGCTCGCCATAGCACTCCAACAGGTCGCGCTCGAGCGAGCCGGCATTGACGCCGATCCGCATCGAGCAGCCGTGATCTCGGGCGGCCTTGATGACCTCGCGCACCCGCGCCGACGAGCCGATATTGCCGGGGTTGATGCGCAGACAGGCGGCGCCGCTCTCCGCCGCCTCGATCGCGCGCTTATAATGAAAATGAATGTCGGCGACGATCGGCACCGTCACCTGCTTTACGATGCGCTTGAGCGCGAGCGACGATTCCTGGTCGGGGCAGGAAATGCGGACGATGTCGGCGCCCGCCTCTTCGAGTGCCCGCACCTGCGCGACCGTCGCATCGACATCGCTCGTCACCGTGTTCGTCATCGACTGAACGGTGATCGGCGCATCGCCGCCGACCGGCACCTTGCCGACGTAAATTTTGCGGCACTGACGGCGGTGGATGTCGCGGTAGGGCCGGATGCTCATGGGTCAATTCTCGCGTGGTTGGCACAGCGTAAACGCCATATAGACGTTTTCGGCAGCGCAAAAAAGGGCGGCCGAGAGATCGTTAGTGTGCCGTCTCAAAATGGTAATATGCAATTCGGCTGAGAAAGGCCCGGCAATAGTTCCTTGTCTTCCCGGCGAAGGAGGGTGTAACCCAATCCCGCTTTTCTGCCGCACGTGTTCGTTCGCGGGACGCTCAACCTGGAGATGCATACGATCTGAGATATTGCTCGTCGGACTGGGCGGTGACGCCATGGATTTCATCGCGAAGGGTGGTCCTCCTGAGGCGTCCGGCTGCGGTCATGCGGTCGCCGGTGTCGCCATTGCTGCTGCCGCGGCAATACGGCGGCGCAGCGTCTCGGCCCAGGACAGATTGAGTGCCAGTGCCTGCAACAGACAGACCGCGCGGACTTTGTCGCGCCCGTGCACGAGAAACCAAGTCATTCCGCGATTTTTGATAATGCCGTGCGCCCGTTCGGTCAGCTTGCGCCGGCGGTAGACTTCTTGGCCTTCCTCGCTTGCCATTCGCTCTCGCCACGCCGTGACCGCCGGCGGCTCGTGGCGATGTTTCCAGCGCCGCTTGCGCAGCGTCTCGGCGGTGACATCCGAGCGCTCCGGCGCTGGCGGGCTATAGACCGTCAGATCGGGATAGCGCTCCGCCAGTGTGATGATGTCCTCCTGGGTCATCGCCGTGGTATCGGCCAGCAGGCGTTGCGGCACCCGACCGCAGCGCTCGGCAATTTTCGCCACCAATCCCGGTGCCAATCCGCTGTCCTTGCGTCGATCCGTCGGATCGATCGTCATGACAAAGCCGTTGGCGGTCGCCACTTGCACGTTCCAGGCCGGCGCTATCGCACCGTCGGCCAGCCGCATCGAGCGGGCCTCAGGGTCGCTGACCGAGACTTTGGGTTCGCCTTTCTCGGCTTCCTCTTTGGCGTGCGTCTTGGCCCGCGCCGCCTTCTCCTGCTCCAACTCCGCCAGTTTCTGCCGTGCCCGCTCGACCCGCTGGGCCCGCTCCTGCGCCGCCTGCAAGGCTCGCCTCTTGCGCCGCCGCTCCGGCTCCGCGGCATCGGTATCGAGTTCGCGCTTCAGCGCCGCCACCCGTTCGGCCACCGCTTGCTCGATACTCTCCAGCCGTTTGCGCTTGCACATCGAACCCCGGCCCGCCCAGGCGCGCGCCTTGGTCCCGTCGATTGCCATCTCCTCCAGGGTGACCAGCTTCTCGGCGATCAGTCCGGTCACGCTCTGGGTCAGCAGGCGATCCAACAACGCCGCATTCTCGCGTCGAAACCCCGCCAGCAGATCGTGATTGATCGGGGCGCCACCGCACAGCCAGCGATAGGCCGCGTGCTGCTGGCACAGGCGGTCGATCGCCCGCGCCGAACCGATCCCCTCCAATGTCGCATAAAGCCACACCGCCAATACCACGCGCGGATCGGTTGCCGGTCGTCCGGCAACCGCGTCACGTGCCTTGATCCGGTCGTAAAATTCGCTCAGATCCAGACCTTCGACAAACGCCCAAACCAGCCGCGCCCGGTGGTCGTCCGGCAATTGGCTGTCCAAGTCGACCATCTCCCAGCGCAGCTGAGCGCGGTCCGGACCGATCACCCGCACACCCTCGCCCATCCCACCCCCCATACCCCACTAATAGGCTTATACCACAGAAGTGAGACAAACCCTAGCGATGACCCCAAATCTTCGGGATTGGATTACACCCTCGAAGGCCGGGACCCATCTCAACCATAGGCACCGGCCTCCGCCGGTGTGGCGGCATAGCAGTGTCGGTTGGCGCCGGCAAAGTCGGTCGATGCGACGCATCCAGGGGACGGTGTGACAAGCCGCTCAGTTGCGGACCGCGCTGCCGGCGAGCAAGGCGTGACCGTCGAGCGCGACATCGCGGCGGACCATTCCTCTGCGGCCGATCGGCGGCGCAGGAACGCCGTCCACCGTGATCTCCAGACCGCCGGCATTGCCGGTGCGCATCGACAATCCCGGCCGAGCCGGGGCTCGGCAGCTCTCGCCAGCCTTCAATACGCGCGTCAGAAGCACCGACTGGCGAGCGTCACGGATTTGGATCCAGCTGTCGGCGGTAGCCCGGATGACGACCTCGCCCGGCGGGTTTGGCGCCGGATCAGGCGCTGCCGGCACCGCGGCCATCGCCGAACCGGGAGCAGCGGGGCTGCCGCCCGAAGCCGACCCGGCCTGCGTGCGGCTGGAGTGTTCCGATCGCTCCGACGGGACAGCCGGGGATAGAGGCGCGGCATGCGCATCCACCGGCTGCGAGACGGCTGGTGCAGTTCGATACGGCTCCCGGTACGGCAACAACTCGAGTGGCACTTCAGCCACGCGTTCCCGCCGCGGACCATCGCTGGTCGACAGGTAGAACCATCCGCCGCATGCGCAAAACGCCAGGATCAGCGCGACCAACAGCATTCCCCCGCCGCGCATGCGGCGCTCGCCGAGCGGGATCGGAAAAGCGAGATCCGGCTTTACCCCGAGCAGCGTCGATTGCTGCTTGAAAAGCCGCAGCATCTCGCCGCTGTCGAGACCCAGGTGATCGGCATAGGCGCGAATAAATCCGATCGCATAGACGGCGCCCGGTAACTCTTCCAGACACCCGGCCTCGAGCGCTGCGAGATAGGCGGGCTTAATCCGCAGCGCGACTGCGACTTCGGTCAGATCGAGCCTGAGCGCTTCCCGCTGCTGGCGCAACGCGGCCCCGGCCACCAGTGGCCCCGGCACCGCCTCCGGGTCCTGGGCGCTATTCGTAAAAGAAGGTTTGGAACCCATGGAACACGCCATCGACGCCCCGGGCAGCACCGCAGCTTAGCTTAAGCCTCAATCGTGTGGCAGACGTAAAAGCGACGCTCGGACGAATCGCCGAGCGCCGCTCATGCCGGAGACGATCAGCAGGTTCGGCTCGCTGGTAACCGAGAGCTCAGCCGGCGTAAATCCTGCCACCGCCAACGTCACGCGGTAGGCATTATCGCCGGTCTTTTCGATATCGTAAGGAGGGTAGTTGTCGGTCGGCTAGAACTTCACCGCCTGTTCGACAAGGTCAACCAGACGGTCGAAGCCAACCCCAGAGCGCCATAGCGGCGCAAAATCGAACACTGCGTTCATAGCCACATCCTTCAATGAGCAACATGGATACGATCAGGTAACTGGCCGAGCCCCTAATGGGCACCCGGCACGAAATTGATTTAGGAAGCGGCTCGTACAGTTCAAGTACCTGATATCACACCCGAAAGCACGGTTTATAACGCGATGTCGTGGTCGCGGGCGTAGGCTTCGAGCTTGGGTCGCAGCGAATGATCCGGACGACTCCCGATCTCGTCGAGGTAAGCGGCGACGGCGCCGGTATCGAGAGTGCGGATCATCGTCTTGACGGGGCCGATTGCGGTCGCGGCCATCGACAGCGTTCTGAAGCCGAGGGCGATCAGCACCATTGCCTCGAGCGGGTTGCCGGCCAAGTCGCCGCACATGCTGAGCGAGGTCCCGGCAACGCCACTGTGCGCGATGATCTCACGGAACAATGCCAGCATCGGCGCCGAGAGAGGATCGTAACGCTCGGCCAGGCGCGGGTTGCCGCGATCACAGGCAAACAGAAACTGCAGCAGATCGTTGGTGCCGACCGACAAGAAATCGATGCGCTCGCACAATGCCGGCAATTGCCAGAGCAATGACGGCACTTCGAGCATGACACCGATTTTGACCGATTGCGGGAGCTCGCGTCCCTCCCGGGCCGCCTGCGCCAGCTCCATGTCGACCAAGGCACGAGCGCGTTCTAGCTCGGCAACTTCCGCCACCATCGGAAATTTGACGTGCAATGTCCGACCCTGCGCGGCATGGATCAAAGCGCGGAGTTGCTGCCGGAGCATCGCCGGGCGGTCGAGCCCGATGCGGATCGCCCGCCAGCCCATTGCCGGGTTGTCCTCGGTGGCGTGCGGCAGATAAGGCAGCACCTTGTCACCGCCGATATCGAGGGTGCGGAAGAAGACAGGACGCTGCTCTGCCTGATCGAATACACGCCTGTAGTACTCGGTGAAATCCTCGACACCCGGGAAACTGTCCCGCACCATCAGCGGGAACTCGGTGCGAAACAGGCCCACACCCTCGGCGCCGGTCGTAGCGAGCTGCGCCAGGTCGAGCAGCAGCCCGGCGTTGAGCATCAGTTTGATCGCGATCCCGTCGCGGGTAATCGCTGGGGTCGAGCGCAAGGTCTCGTAATAGGCGCGGCGCCGGCTGCGCGCCTCGACCGCGGCCGCAATCGATTGCTGGATGTCGGCACTGGGCCGGATCAGCACATTGGCGTGATCGCCATCGACGACCACGATGTCTCCCGCCTCGATCCGGCTCGTCGCATCGTCCACCCGCCCGACGACCGGGATGTCGAAGGCGCGCGCCACAACCGCGACGTGGGCAGTCGGGGAGCCCTCCTCGAGCACCAGACCCATGATCCGCTGCCGCGCGTAATCCAGCAACTCGGCTGGCCCCATCGCGCGGGCGACGAGGATGAATTCGGGTGGCAATTCGGCCCAGGCCGCATTCAGCGGCCGTCCGGCCAAATGTTGCTGCAGCCGGTTGGCGAGATCCTCGAGGTCGAATAGACGCTCGCGCAGATAGGGATCGCTGACCTGCATCATGCGGGTGCGGGTGTCGTCCGCGACCTTCTGTACGGCTGCCTCGGCGGTAAGGCCGCTGCGGATCGCGTCGGCAATACGCGTCACCCAGCCCCGGTCAGCGGCAAACATGCGATATGTTTCGATGACGTCGTGATGCTCGCCGTCGCCGAACTCGCGGCTCGCCTCGACTAGCTCGTCGATTGCCTCGCGCATCGCCCTGACCGCGCCCCTCAGACGCCCGAGCTCCGCATCGACGTCCTCGGCGACGACCTGGCGGATGACCACCCTGGGCTCGTGCAGCACCGCCGGCCCGATCGCCAGGCCGGCATTCAGCCGAACCCCGGCGATCCTGAATGGCAGCATCACCCCGCCGTGACTCTGGGCAATTTCGAGCGGGTTGACGAGATTGCCGCTCGCCGCGAGCTCCGCGACAATCATCGCGATCGTCTGCAGGACCTCGACCTCGTCCTCGCTGTAATGGCGCAATGTCCGGTTCTGCACGACGAGGACGCCGAGAACCCGGTTGCCGCGCAGGATCGGTGCACCCATCAACGAATGGTAGACTTCCTCGCCGGTCTCCGGCCGATAGGCAAAACTCGGATGGGATTGCGCGTCCGCCAGGGCGAGAGGCCGCGCCGTGGCGGCGATCACCCCGACCAGACCCTCGCCGACCCGCAACCGCGTCCGGTGCACGGCTTCGGGCCGCAGCCCCTCGGTGGCGAACAGCTCTAGGACCTCGCCCGCCCGCAGGATGTAAGCCGAACAGACCTCCGCCACCATCTCGGAGGCAACGACCCGGACAATCCGTTCGAGCCGCTCCTGCGCAGTGCCCGAACCTGCCATTACGTCGCGAAGTCGGCGCAGGAGGCGGCGGGTTGCGCTGACGCTGCCTCCGACTTCAGACATCCGCGGGCGCCTGGCTCCCCGGCAAAGTCTCGCGCGACCCGAGCTGTCGCTGTCGCTTGCCCTCGCTGCGGGCCGCGAGAACCGCAAGCGCTTGGCTGCCCAGTTCCTCGATGATTTCGACGGTGCTCTGCTCGCGCGTGACGAAGCCGACGCTTTGGCCGGCCATCAAGGAACCTCCCTCGATATCGCCGTCGATCACCGAACGACGCAGGGCCCCGGCCCAAAAATGCTCGATTTCGAGCTGCGCTTCCCCTTGCGAGAGTTCACCCCGCGCGCATCGGTCGATGATGCGGCGCTGCATCGCGACAAACTGCTCGGTTGCCGGATTGGCAAGCGCGCGCACCGGGATCACCGGAAAGCGCGGATCGAGCTGGACCGAAGCGATCGCATCGCGCGCCGCGGCCCGGATGAAGGCATGCTTGAAGCGCGGGTGAGCGATCGATTCATGCGCGCAGACAAAGCGGGTGCCGAGCTGGACGCCGGAGGCGCCCATCTCGAGATAGGCCAGCATCGCTTCCCCGCGGCCAATGCCGCCCGCCACGAAAACTGGAACGTCAGTGAGATGCGGCAGGATCTCTTGCGCCAGCACGCCGGTCGAGACCGGTCCGATATGCCCGCCCGCCTCGCTGCCTTCGATGACCATCGCATCGGCGCCCATGCGCACGAGCTTGCGCGCAAAGCCGAGGGAAGGCGCGAAACACAAGACCCGAGCGCCGCTCCGCTTGATTGCGTGCACCGCGGCGCTGCTCGGCAGACCCCCGGCCAGCACGACGTGGCCGACCCGATGCTCCGCGCATACCTCGATCAATTCGAGCAGCTGCGGGTGCAGGGTGATCAGGTTGACGCCGAACGGCCGCCGGGTCAGCGCGGTCGTCGCGTCAATCTCTGTGGAAAGCAGCTGCGGCGACATCGATCCCGAAGCGATGACCCCGAACCCGCCGGCATTCGATATGGCGGCGACCAGGTTGCGCTCTGAGACCCAGGTCATCGCGCCGCCCATGATGGCGAGATCGCAGCCGAGAACATCTCGGCCGCGGGCCCACAATCGATCGAGTTCGGCGCGGAGGTGCTGTCGTTCGGTTTCCCGCTCGCTGGCTGGGCGCGCTTCGGCCGTTGGAAACTCTGGTGCGCCGATCCCCTCGGTCATCCGGCCGTGTCGAGCCCATAGGCGGTGTGCAACGCCCGCAGAGCAAGTTCGGTATATTCGGCCGCTATAAGCACGCTGACCTTGATCTCGGATGTCGAAATCACCTGGATGTTGATGCCCTTGTCGGCCAGCGTTTGAAACATCTGCTTGGCGACCCCGGCATGGCTGCGCATGCCGACGCCGATGACCGAGACTTTGACGACATTCGGATCGGGCTTGAGTGCCGCGAAACCGATCGAGTTTTTCCCCTTCTCCAGCACCGCCACCGCCCGGTCGAGCTCGGCGCGTGCCACGGTGAAGGTGAGGTCGGCGGTGCGCCCGTCCTCGGAAGCGCTCTGCACGATCATGTCGACATTGATCGCATGGTCGGCGAGCGGACCAAAGATGGCCGCCGCGACACCCGGCCGGTCCGCCACCTTCTGCACGGTAATCTTGGCTTCGTCGCGGCTATACGCGATGCCGCTTACAACTTGCTTTTCCACGATCTCGTCTTCGTCGACCACCAGGGTTCCGGGAGCGTCGATAAAGCTCGACAGCACCTGCACGCGCACCCGGTGGTTCATCGCCATCTCGACCGAGCGCGTCTGCAGCACCTTGGCGCCCTGCGACGCCATTTCCAGCATTTCCTCGTAAGTTATTTTACTTAGCTTGCGGGCTTTCGCAACGATGCGCGGATCGGTCGTATAGACGCCGTCGACATCGGTGAAGATGTCGCAACGCTCGGCTTCGAGCACGGCCGCGAGCGCCACGGCGGAGGTGTCGGACCCGCCACGGCCGAGCGTCGTTATCCGCCCGCGCGGCCCCACTCCTTGAAACCCCGCCACAACGGCGACCTGGCCCTGGGCGAGGCGGCGGCGGATCTCGGTCACGTCGATCCCCTCGATCCGCGCCTTGCCGTGCACACCGTCCGTGCGAATCGGGATCTGCCAACCGAGCCAGGAGCGCGCATCGATGCCGAGATCCTGGAGAGCCAGCGAAAGCAGACCTGCGGTCACCTGCTCGCCCGACGCGACCACGACGTCGTATTCACGCGCGTCGTGCAGGCGGCTCGTGTCGCGCGTCCAATCGACCAGCTGGTTGGTGGTTCCCGCCATCGCCGAAACGACGACAGCTACTTCATTGCCGCCGTCGACTTCGCACTTGACGCGCCGCGCGACATTTTTGATTCGGGCGATATCGGCGACTGACGTGCCGCCGAACTTCTGAACAATGCGCGCCATGCGTTTTCTCGAACCTGTCCGGCAGCCTTGCCAATGAGACCCCACGCGCTTATTGCCGGGGCTGGGCGACAACACATACTCTGGTCCGGTTATCTGGCCCGAGCGAACCATTCAACCGAGAGGATCGAAAGTGCGCCCCACCAGCGCTACGGTCGACCCGCAGGAGATCGAACGCTTCGCCGCGCACGCCGAGGCGTGGTGGGATCCGGAGGGGAGCTTCCGCCCCCTGCACCGGCTCAACCCCGTTCGGCTCGATTATATTCGTCAACACCTGACGGCGCATTTCGGTCGCAGCATTTCCTCGTTGCGACCATTCGATGGGCTCACCCTGCTGGACCTAGGCTGTGGCGGAGGCCTCGTCGCCGAACCAATGTCGCGTCTCGGCTTTGCCGTCACGGCGGTCGATGCGGATGACCACGCAATCGCCGTCGCCCGCGCCCACGCCGAAGCAACCGGGCTATCGATCGACTACCGCATCGCCGCCGCCGAATCGATGGCTGGCGAATTGGTGGCCGGCACCGGGCAACGCTTCGACGCGGTCCTGGCACTAGAAATTGTCGAGCATGTCGCCGATCCCGCTGTTTTTCTCGGATCCGTTGGCGCGCTGGTCCGGCACGGGGGAGCTTTTATCGGCGCCACCTTGAACCGCACCCCCCGGTCTTTTGCCGCGGCGATCATCGGCGCCGAATACCTGCTCGGCTGGCTGCCTCGCGGCACGCATGATTGGCGCAAGTTCATGCGCCCCTCCGAACTCGTCCTCGGACTGCGCCGCAACGGCCTGAACCCGACCGAAATTACCGGTGTCAGCTATGATTGGGTGCGCGGGGAGTGGTCGCTTTCGAGTGACCTGGAAATCAATTACATGACGACGGCGGTGCGGCAGTGAGCCGTCCCGCTCAGCTGTCAGTATGCGGGACCCAGGGGATGCGGCCAAAGCTGATCCCCTCTTCCTTGAGTTCTCGCGACTCCTCTTCGCTGGCCTCGCCGTAAATGCCATGCGGATCGATTTCGCCATAGTGGATGCGCCGGGCTTCTTCGGCGAAGCGCTCTCCGACGTAGTCGCAATGGTTCTCGACCTGCCGCCGCATCTCCAGCAGCGCCGTGCGAAATTGTGCTGGGGAGATCGGCGGGGAGATCTCCCGCGAGCGGCCGAGTCGCGGCGCCATCACCGCTTTCTCGACGGAGACTTCACCGCATTCGGGGCAGGCGATCTCGCCGGACTTCTGCTGCGCCTCGAACCCATCTCCGTCACGAAACCACCCTTCGAACTCGTGGCCATGGGCACAGCGCAACGTGAACAGGATCATCGAGGCAACCTCCTAGCCGGCAGTTGTACACCGACCCGTCCGGGCTTGTCCAAATGTATGCCGACATGTCGATAAACACAGAGCTACGGGGGTCCTCAGCACCAGCCTCTGCCTGGGTGAAACGATTCGTGCCGCTGATCAGACGCCGCGGCCGGGTGCTCGACCTTGCCGCGGGCAGCGGCCGGCATACCCGCCTTCTATTCGAGGGCGGCTTTGCGGTTTGCGCGGTCGACCGCGACATCTCTGTGCTATTGCCGCTGTCCGGAACCGGCTGCGAGGTGCGGCAGATCGATCTCGAGACCGGCGATGCATGGCCGCTCGGTACCGGTTACGATGGGATTGTCGTGACCAATTACCTGCACCGCCCGCTGCTGCCGGCGATCGCCCAAGCCCTCGCAGCCGGCGGTGTGCTGATTTACGAGACCTTCGCGCGCGGCAACGAGCGGTTCGGGCACCCGCGCAACCCCGATTTCCTACTGCGCCCCGGTGAACTGCTCGACGCGTTTGCGATGCTGACCGTCATCGCTTTCGAGCAAGGCGAAGTTTCGATACCGCGGCCTGCCGTGATCCAGCGGATCGCAGCCCTTGCCGGTCCGCTCGGGTGCCTGCCGGAGCAGGATAGTGTCCTAATTTGAGCCGGGCCGGTTATGTGATGCCAGAACCCAAATCCCCTTCGAGGAGGTGCCCGCCGCCTTCATCCGTCCAGCCCAGCGTAATTCCCCGGCGGCCCAACGGAGCTCTCATATTGCCATTTGTAGAAAAGGTCATCTGACGACCTTAATTCCGGCTCGTGATGTAGCCAGATGAAGCGGGCAACATCTGTAATCGGTGCCTGCCCGCCGTGGTTCTGCAGCGCGTCAACGATCCAGGGCTGTAGCTCATCACGCGTGCTCATTGGTTCTCCTGAGGTTTATGCTCCGCGGCAATCGCGGCTCCGCCGCAGCTTGCGGGCGATCCACTGGTGGCTGATGCGTTGGACGGATGAGATTATCGAGGGCGATGCCGTCCTGAAGCTCTCCTCGATCGGGGTCGAGATAAGCCCCGACGCCGTCTACGAGGATACCGAGCTCGATGCTACTCGGCCGCGAGAGGGTGGGCGGCGAGCGCCGGCTTTGTAAACGGCCGGTCGTGCTGTAACGACGGGACCATGCGGCGCGCCTTGGCGATTGCCGCTAAGTCGATGCGGGCGCTGACGATGCCGACCCCTTCCCCAGCATCGGCCAGCACCTCGCCCCATGGATCGACGATCAGCGAGTGGCCATAGGTCCGCCTGCCTTCGGCATGCTCGCCCCATTGCGCCGGGGCAAATACAAAGCACCCGTTCTCGATTGCCCGCGCCCGCAACAGCACATGCCAATGCGCGTTGCCGGTGGGCACCGTGAAGGCTGAGGGGATCGCCAGGAAATCGGCGCCCGCCTGGGCAAGCGCGCGATAGAGATGCGGGAACCGCAGATCGTAGCACACCGTCATCCCGAGGACGCCCCACGGCGTCTCGGCCAGCACCGCGCTGCCGCCGGGGCGGAAGGCGTTGCTTTCCCGGTAGCTCTCGCCTCCGGCGAGATCGACGTCGAACATGTGGATCTTGTCGTAGCGGGCGACGACCGCCCCGCCGGGATCGACGAGGTAGGAACGGTTGGCGAGACGACGTTCGCCTTCCGACGTGCCCGGCTCGCGCGACAGATCGACGGCCAGCGAGCCGATCAGCAGCCAAACCCCGGTCTCTTGTGCAACCTCGCGCAAAGCGGCCAGCACGGGATGATTCCGCTCGTCGCGCGCCTTTTCGCGGCGCAATTTGCCGACCGGCTCGGTG
Organism: uncultured Alphaproteobacteria bacterium; assembly: GCA_963700185.1. Taxonomy (GTDB): domain Bacteria; phylum Pseudomonadota; class Alphaproteobacteria; order ATCC43930; family CGMCC-115725; genus AP-15. Next base: position 432,617 of record CAVOWP010000007.1, on the reverse strand, counting down.
AGGCCGGTGTTCTCGGGCGTCATTACGAAATCGGCGCCGCCGTCGCGCGCCCGACGCACGAGATCGGAGACAACACGGATGTTGGGCTCGTAATCCCGCGCCGAAGTGAACTGAATGCAGGAGACAGTGAAGGCGCCGTTCATTTCGCGTTCCCGAGCTTGGCATCGAGCTCGCCGGCGCGGTCGAGCGCGACCAATTCGTCGGAGCCTCCGATATGCTCGCCGTTGATGAAAATCTGCGGCACGGACGTACGCCCACCGGAGCGTCGGATCATCTCGTCGCGCCGCGCCGGTTCTTCGATAATATCGATTTCGGTATAGGCGACGCCTTTGCGCTCCAACAGCACGCGAGCGCGGGCGCAGTAAGGACAGAACATTGTCGTGTAAAGCTCGACTTCAGCCATTCCGGCGGGAACTCCGAGTTGGGATCGCGCGGACGCGCATGTCCTTCAATTAAGACGACAACGCCAGGGTGCCAAGCCCCGGGGCCGCGCGCTGCACAGCGACTACCCCCCGACCCGCAACGCCCGGGCCAATGTCAAAACCCCGACCGATGCGGCCCCCGCCCGCTTTAGTACGCGGGCGCACTCCTCGACGGTAGCACCTGTCGTCATGACATCGTCGATCACAACTACCCGCCTTCCGGCAAAGCTGCGGCCAGGCTGAATTGCGAAGGCGCCGCGGACATTGCGCTCGCGCGCCGCCGGCCCAAGGCGGCCTTGCATCGGAGTTCGGCGACGGCGGACCAGCCAGTCCGCCGCAACCTCGGGACCACCGGCAGAGCGGATGGCCTGGGCCAACAGCGCCGCCTGATTGTAGCGCCGTTGAAACAGGCGGGTCCAATGCAACGGCACCGGGACGAGGAGGTCGGCGCGCGCGAGGACATCGCTTCCGGTGCGGTGCATCCAGCGCCCGAACGCCCCGGCCACATGGGTCCGGTCGCCATGCTTCAGCCCGAGCACCAGGTGACGGCTGTGCTTGTCGTAACGCAGCACGGCTCGCGCCCTATCCCAGCTGCGCCGCTCGCTGGCGCAGGCGCCGCACATCGCATCCTCTCCCATCGGGTGCTCAAACGGGGCTCCGCAGGCGGCGCACCACGGCGGCGCGAAAAACGTAATCCCGCTCCAGCACCGGCCGCACAGAGCATCGGGCTCGCCGATCGTTTCGCCGCACGCAAGACAGCGCGGCGGCAAAACCCCGTCAACGACGGCTCTACCGATCCGCCGCAGACGGCTGGAAGCCCAGCTGGCGAGAGTTGCCGAGGCGTGCATCGATGCACATCATCAGGTAGCGGGCGCTTTCGTCAACCCAGACCCTCAGGTTTCGACGCGATGGCCGGATCCGACGACCTCCCATTGATGCTGTTCGATCGGCGCGCTTGGCGGCAGCACCGAGATCGTGCGGCAGGCCAAGGCTGCGTCGAGTTCCTGCATAGGGAGGTCGCCGATCGCCTGATCGAGCGCCTCGACGATGTGAAACGGGAGTTTCGTCTGGCGCTCGACCTCGGCGCGCATCATGGCGCGCTGTCGCGTGCACTCGGCGGCCGACCGGGGATCGAGCGGTCGGTAGCCGCCGACCCGTCCTCCGGCTTTCTGGCACAGCTCAGCGGAATGCGGGTCGCGGCCGACCCCGATCTCGTCCCGTTTCGCGACGGCAGCTTCGACCTCGTCGCGAGCGTGCTGGAATTGCACTGGGCCGGCGACCTGCCAGGCGCCCTCGTTCAGATCCGCCGTATCCTCAAACCGGGTGGCCTGTTTCTCGCGGCAATGTTGGGCGGCGCCACCCTCGTCGAGCTTCGCACCGCGCTGATCGAGGCCGAGGTGATCGAAGAAGGAGGAGTGAGCCCGCGCGTCTCGCCGGCAGCCGAGCTCGGCGATGTGGCGGGCCTTTTGCTGCGCACCGGTTTTGCGATGCCTGTCGCCGATGCCGAAACGATCGCGGTCACCTATCCCGACGCTCTGGCGCTGATGCGCGACCTGCGCGGGATGGGGGAGACCAACGCGCTGACGGCGCGCCGGCGCACACCGCTGCGCCGCGCCACCCTAGCCCGCGCCGCTCTGCTGTATGCCGAGCGGTTCGGCCTGCCGGACGGCCGCATCCCCGCGACTTTCGAGATCCTCTTTCTGACCGGCTGGGCGCCGGAGGCCCTCAATGCGGAATATGGAACAGGCGAGGCCAGAGGCCGACCAAACCAATAAAGATCAGGTAAATCGCAACGACGTAATTGAGAATACGCGGTATAAGAAGGATCAGTACTCCTGCGATCAGCGCGACCAGCGGTTGGATCACGACAACGTCAAGTGTCATCGGCGGTTTCCTGAGTGGAGACAAATTATGGGAGAAGATCTTACCGGCGGCTGCTTGTGCGGCGAGGTACGCTACCGCATTACCGCCGCGCCCGTCGAGGCGCAATACTGCCATTGCCGAATGTGCCAGCGGGCGCATGGCGCGCCGGTGATTGCCTGGCTGACGGTTCCGCTCGACGCCTTCGTGGTGACCGCGGGCAACCCCGTCGCCTATCGTTCCTCGGCAAAGGCGTTCCGCCATTTCTGCGGCAGCTGCGGCACGCCGCTGACATGGCGCGAAGCCGACAACCCCCGGCTCGTCGATATCAGCATTGCCAGTCTCAACAACCCGGAGGCCGTCACGCCGACCATGCACATTTGGACCGATAGCCGGATCGCCTGGTTCGAAAGCGCCGACCACCTCCCCCGGTATCCGACAAACGAACGGCCCAAGGCGGTTTCGTAATCGCGTTGGGTCCCCGTTTCGAGCGACGGCAAAAGCCGCACGAGCGCCGCGTTTTTCCCGGCGACTGCGACTGCTCGAAGCGGAGACGCGCCGGTGAGCTCAGTCTTCAAAGACCGCCATGCGTGACGACGAAACGATGGACTCCGTCGACGCCTTCGCCAGTCTTCAGGTTGGTGAAGACGAAGGGGCGATCGCTGCGCATGCGCTTGGCGTCTCGGTCCATGATTTCGAGGCTGGCGCCGACCAGCGGCGCGAGATCGATCTTGTTGATGACGAGAAGGTCGGAGCGGGTGATGCCGGGGCCACCCTTGCGTGGGATCTTATCGCCGGCGGCGACGTCGATCACGTAGATCGTCAGATCGGCAAGCTCGGGCGAAAAGGTTGCAGCGAGGTTGTCGCCGCCCGACTCGATCAGGATCAGATCGAGACCTGGAAAAAGGCGGTGCATCTCGGCAACGGCCGCGAGATTGATCGAGGCGTCCTCGCGGATCGCTGTGTGGGGGCATCCGCCGGTCTCGACGCCGCGGATCCGCTCCGGCGGCAATGCCCCGCTTCGGGTCAGGAATTCGGCATCCTCGCGGGTGTAGATGTCGTTGGTGATTGCGGCGATCTCGTAACGGTCGCGCATCGATTTGCACAGCCAATCCATCAGCGCGGTCTTGCCCGACCCGACCGGACCGCCGATCCCAAGCCGCAGCGGATTGCTCATGAGCGAAAGAGCCTCGTGTATTGGGTCTCATGGTCCATCGAGGCGAGCTCGACGGCAAAGGTCGCACTGCCGAGCCCGTCCAGGTCGCGGGTCAACGCGTCGGCGGCCGCCGCGCTGATGATCGGCTCCAGCGCTGCGACGATACGCTGACCATCGGTTTGCCCGATAATTCCCAGCCGCAAGCCGGCAGAAACCAGATTGGACGCCAACGCCTGCAAATATCCGAGCAGCGCGCAGTCGAGAGGAATCCCGGCCTGTGCCGTCGCGGCGCCAATCGCCGCGGCATAGCACACCGCCTCGTCTCTATCGCTAATCCCGTCAGCCCAGCGATCAAGAAACGGATTGGGCCACGCGGCGCGGCACGTGGCAAGGAACGCTTCGCCTTGCACGGTCGTCTCGAGCCGGGTTTCGGCGGTGGCGCGAAACGCGACGCCTCGCCGGTTGGCGTCCATCAGCGCTCTGATGTCGCCCGCCGACGACGCCCGATATGCATTGCGAAGGATATCCGCATCGACGCGGCCTCCGCCCAAAGCGACAACGGCACTGATCCAAAGCTGCAGCGCGTCCCGGTCGCGGACGGCACCGCTCGCCACTGCGGCCTCGATCCCGTGTGAAAAGGCGAAAGATCCCACCGGAAAACCGGGCGACAGCCAGGCGAGCATTCTGTAAAGCCCGGCGTTGAAGTCCCTCTCCCGCGGTGCGGGCGGGCGGCTTTTCGGGTCACTCATGCTCATGATAGGCGCCGGCTTCCGGGTCGAACGGCGCCTCCAGGCGCGTGATCCGTCCGCCGAGCCCCACCACCATCTCAGCGATAACATGATCGGCTCGAATTCGGAGTCGCGCACGAGCTACTTGCAGGGGCAGGTGCCGATTGCCGAGGTGCCAGGCGATGCGGAGCAAGTCTGCAGGTTCGGTAGCCTCAATTTCAAAGACTGGCTCGGGGGCGGCGCGGACCCTTAGATAACCCCCGCAGTCGAGTTCGAGGCCGTCGCCCTCGACTAGGTGATGCGGCCTCGGCAGATCGAGGAGATAGGCCTCCCCGGAATCGGCGACGAGGCGGATGCGCCGGCGGTGCCGATCGAGATAGGCGAGGGTCACGGTGTCAAATGCAGCCGTCGTCGGCCATTCCCCGCGCCGATGCACTGCAATTGCGCGCCGCATCAAGACTTCACAATGCATGCCCCTGGCAGGGAACAGGGGAAACAGTGAGGCAGGAGATGAACCGCTGCAGCCTGCAAATAATTATCATCTCATTGCCTCACCATCTCATTGTGGATTTATTGCCTTCAATACAGGAAATATCGCTGCGCCATCGGCAATTCGGTAGCGGGCGCGCAAGTCAGGTGAACGCCGTCGGCGCGCACCTCGTAGGTCTCGGGGTCGACTTCAATGTGGGGCGTCGCGTCGTTCAGCACCATGCGCTTCTTATCGATCGCGCGGATGCCGCGCGCCGGCAGCACAGTGCGTTGGAGCCCGAGCTGTTCGTGGATCCCGCGCTCGATTGCAATCGTAGGCAGAAATGTGACGCAGGACGCCGATAATGCGCGGCCGAAGGCACCGAACATCGGCCGATAATGGACCGGCTGCGGCGTCGGGATCGAGGCGTTGGGGTCGCCCATCAAGGCCGCGGCGATCGTGCCGGACTTCAGCACGAGGTCCGGCTTTACACCGAAAAAGGCCGGCGACCACAAAACGAGGTCGGCGATTTTCCCCACCTCGACCGAGCCGATGTGCTCGGCGAGGCCATGCGTCAGCGCCGGGTTGATCGTGTATTTGGCGATATAGCGTTTTGCGCGGAAATTGTCCGACCGGTCGCTATCCTCCGGCAGCCGGCCGCGCTGCCGCTTCATCTTGTCCGCGGTCTGCCAGGTGCGGATGATGACTTCGCCGGCCCGGCCCATCGCCTGGCTGTCGGAGGACATCATGCTGAACGCGCCGAGGTCGTGAAGGATGTCCTCGGCGGCGATCGTCTCGCGCCGGATGCGGCTTTCGGCGAAGGCCACATCCTCGGGAATGCGGGGATCGAGGTGATGGCACACCATCAGCATGTCGAGATGCTCGTCGACGGTATTGACCGTGAACGGCCGGGTCGGATTGGTCGACGAGGGCAGCACATTCGGCAGCCCGCACAATTTGATGATGTCGGGGGCGTGGCCGCCCCCTGCCCCTTCGGTATGAAAGGCGTGAATGTTGCGGCTCTTGAACGCCGCGATCGTGTCCTCGACAAAACCCGATTCGTTGAGCGTGTCGGTGTGAATCGCGACCGCAATGTCCAACTGCTCGGCGACGCCGAGGCAGGTGTCGATTGCCGCCGGAGTCGTTCCCCAATCCTCGTGAAGCTTCAATCCACAGGCGCCGGCCTCGACCATCTCAATGAGCGCCCGCGGGTCCGAAGCGTTGCCTTTGCCGAAAAAGCCCAGATTGACCGGCAGTCCTTCCGCTGCCTGCAGTATCCGGCCCAAATGCCATGGGCCCGGCGTGCAGGTCGTCGCCGCGGTGCCGGCAGCGGGGCCGGTGCCGCCCCCGAGCATTGTCGTGATGCCGCTGTAGAGCGCTTCCTCGACCAGTTGCGGGCAGATGAAGTGGATGTGCGAGTCGATGCCGCCGGCGGTGACGATGCGGCCCTCCCCGGCGATCGCCTCGGTTCCTGGCCCGATCACGATGTCGACGCCGGGCTGAATATCGGGGTTGCCGGCTTTGCCGATACCGCTGATGCGGCCGTCGCGGATGCCGATATCGGCTTTGACGACGCCCCAATAGTCGAGGATCACGGCATTGGTGATGACGGTGTCGACGGCGCCGTCGGCGCGGGTCGCCTGGCCCTGCCCCATGCCGTCGCGGATGACCTTGCCGCCGCCGAATTTGACCTCCTCGCCATAGATCGTGCGGTCGCTCTCGATGTGGATGAAGAGCTCCGTATCGGCCAAGCGCAGCCGATCGCCGGTGGTCGGCCCGAACATCGCGGCATAGGCCTCGCGCGGGATCTTTGTCGGCATGGTGGCCTATCCCAGCTTGCCGTTGACCCGGCCGTTGAAGCCGACCACGCGGCGCTCTCCGGCATAGGCGACGAGCCTTACCTCGCGGGTCTGCCCCGGCTCGAAGCGCGTCGCCGTCCCGGCCGGAATATCGAGGCGAAAACCTCGGGCCTGCTGGCGGTCGAAGGCGAGCGCCGCATTAGTCTCGTAAAAATGATAATGCGAGCCGACCTGGATCGGGCGGTCGCCAGTATTTGCGACCGTCAAGGTAACCGTCGGGCGGCCGGCATTGATCTCGACATCGCCGGCGGCGGTGATAAGTTCTCCGGGGATCATCACGCCTTCCCCGTCATTGCGGGGAGCGGGACGACGAAGCAATCTCGTGCCGAGTAGCCTCTGCTGGCGCGAGATTGCTTCGCGTTGCTCGCAATGACGCCGTCCCCATCAACGGATCGGCTCATGCACCGTGACGAGCTTTGTGCCGTCCGGAAAGGTCGCCTCGACCTGAATTTCATGTATCATCTCGGGTACTCCCTCCATGACCTGCTCGCGCGCAATGACAGTGGCGCCATCGCGCATCAATTCGGCGACGGTTTTGCCATCGCGCGCGCCTTCGAGCACGTAATCGGTGATCAACGCCACCGCCTCGGGGTAGTTGAGCTTGACGCCGCGCTTCAGTCGCCGTTCGGCGACCATCGCCGCGACCGACACCAGAAGCTTGTCCTTCTCGCGTGGGGTCAGGTTCATAGGGTCCGTACGCCTAACCGTTACGGCTGCATTAACTGTGCCACATGTACGGGGAGCCACCCGTGGCGACGGTCTTTGTCAGCGATTGATCAGAACGCCCGCGATATGCCCGAACCAAACGCCGATCAGGCAGAACAAGGTTGATGCCTAGGATATACGCCCCGCTCGCGAACCACTCGCAATTCCGCACGAGGTTGAGGTCTCGAGACTGAAAGAAGAAAATGTTGTATAGCCGCCGCAGATCCCGACCATGACAAAAACGCAGAGATTGGCGGGCACCAAAAGTATGCCGTCTGGGCCGGTCAGGGTATTGAAGACACCAATAACAAAGCAGCCGGTAATATGAACGATCAAGGTACCCCAGGGAAAAGTTGGGCCGACCCAATTTGCTATCGCGCCGGAAAGGCCGTAGCGCCCTACTCCGCCGATGGCGGCGCCGATGAAGACGCACAGATAGGTTACCCACACTTTGCGCTAATGGCCCACCATCCATGGGCGGTCGGGGGGGCTTTTGTGGACGTCGCCGAACTGTTGTTTGATCAGCGGACTGACACCGTGATCGTGGCCGTGATGGCGCCGGTCTTTTGGCAAATCCTCGCGCCGTACGACCTTCGGCTCATGTGCGCTGCGCTCATTGCGCTCGTGGGCGATCCGGTTGTTCGGCGACAGCACTGCCAGCATCGGCGCCGCAGCGAGCCGTGGCGCCGGGAGAGAGCAGGCGGGACACGGCACTTTCGCGTCCCACTCGCTCATGCTGCGCCATTCCCGGAAAGGTCCGCAGTTCCCGCATCCATAGTCATAAAGCGGCATTCTAAGTTACTCCGATCCGCGGTCACGCCGGCGTCAATGCGGCGGTACCGGTCCGCCCGGCATGGCGCCGGTGAGCAGCAGATAGCCGGGGATCCACCCGGTGTAGATGCCCTGGAGTGTGCACAGACCACCGGTAAACCTTGTCAGTTCTTTTCTTCCAGCCGCAAGCAGCAAGTAAAAGAGAAACCAGAGGACACCCCAAGAGAGCCATGAGAACGCGAGCCAATAGTCCCACAGCGTGTGTGCGTTAGCAAAACTCTGCAGGGCTATCGGGGCGCAGGTGATGGCGACAAACAGGCAGAACCAGCCGAGGCCCCGCCCATCGGCGCCGTTCCAGCGGTTCCATGCGACCCAGTAATAAGTGAACGTAAACAACAGCAGAAAAGCCGCGCCTTTGATGCTGTCGGCGTTGGCGCCGGGCCCAAAGGCGAGATAGAGCGCCACGATCAGGGTCAGAGTCCCGACAAAGACGTCGATTACGGCGATCTCCCGGTCGCCGACCTTGTCCAGCACCCACAATCCATTGAGAAAAAGGACAGCCCCAACCCAAAAGAGTGATAGCCCTAGTAGCATCGTCCCCTCCTATTCTTGTGTTGGCCCGGCAACCCCGACTGGCGCGCGGTTTTAGCCCTTCGCTAGACCGCGCGCCGTTGACGGCGCCGCCGGGGCGGACAAACGAGTTGCCGCCCTGTCGAGCTTGGGCCGCCTACGTGCAGGCCGACACGTCACTCGCCGGGACCGATCGCGTCGGTCCGGAAGCGTTGGGACGGATATCGAAGTCGAAGATCTCTGTCGGAATGGCCAAGGTGCAGCATGCGTTCGGGATGTCGACGATCCCGCTGATGCGGCCTTCACATGGTGCGGTACCGAGGATCATGTAGGCCTGCTCGCCGGTATAGCCGAACTTCTTCAGGTATTCGATCGCGTTCAGGCACGCTCGGCGATAGGCGACATGGGCGTCGAGATAGAGCTGCTTTCCGCTGGTTTCATCAACCGAGATTCCTTCGAACACCAAATACTCGGAGAAGCGCGGTTCGATCGGGCTCGGCTTGAAGATCGGGTTGATGATCCCGTATTTCGCAATGCCGCCCTTGATCAGATCGACGCCGATGTCGATCCAGCCTGCCATTTCGATCGCACCGCAGAAGGTGATCTCACCATCGCCTTGCGACCAGTGAATGTCACCCATCGACAGCCCACCGCCTTTGACATAGACGGGAAAATAAATTTTTGAGCCGCGCGACAAGTTTTTGATGTCGCAATTGCCCCCATGCTCGCGCGGCGGCACGGTGCGCCACGCCTCTTCCGCTGCGGTCTGCGCGGTTCGGCCCGTCATCTGCCCCATCAGCGCGGTCGGCGCGTGTGGTGGGGCGAGCAACGGCGGCACACGGTTGGGATTGGTGGCGAGCAGCTCGGCCTCCCGCCGGTTTGCGCGCTCGAGCAATTCGCGATCGGGGAGGCAACCGATCAGACCGGGGTGAACCATGCCGGCCCAACGCACGCCTGGGATATGACGCGAGGTCGTGTAGATGCCGTGGTAATCCCAGATCGCCTTGCGCGCTTGCGGATAATGATCGACGAGAAACCCGCCGCCGTTTTCCTTGGCAAAGATGCCGGTGAAACCCCAGGGCGAGTCCGGCAAATAACCGATGTCGAGGAGATCGACGACCATCAGATCGCCGGGCTCGGCTCCGTCGACCCCGAACGGTCCGCTCAGATAATGGACCTTTGTCAGGTCGACGTCGCGCACGTCATTGGCGCTGTCGTCGGGTGCAATCTGCCCGCCTGTCCAGTCAAAGCATTCGACGCGGAATTCCGCCCCGGGTTTGTAGGTTTCCACGAAGGGTATATCGGGATGCCAGCGGTTGTGAGTTTTTATTTCCGCCGATTCGGGGGTCTTCTTGAGATCGGTGTGAAAGGCAACTTTCGGCATTACAGTCTCCTCTCTCCACGATTTGCAGTTGGCGTCGCAGGATCGCGAGCCAACCAGCGATAATTACTGTTTATTGAGTCAGTCAGCCGCCTCCCCAACAGACGGACCTGTGGCAACTGTCCAGGCCGATGCCGGACGGTTCGCTCCGCCGAGTGCCCTTATTTTAGGCACGTTAAACCTGCCACGCAACATACGATGTTAACGTGCAGGAGATATGCCAAGTAAGCGTTGGCGTGAATACCTCAGGCGGTTTGGGATCGGTTGCCGCCCGTTGCCGGGGCAGATGGTTACAATTCGGTCAACCTTGCTTTATGGTATAACATAACACTACTACTGGGCTACCCACCCACGGCGAAGTTGCCTTTTTTGGAACTTCGAATTGCCGACCTGGTGACAATCAAATTTGCACCGGCGGTTATTATCCCTATTAAATAGAAACCTTCCGCGATGCAGCATAGTGAAATAAGTGCGCACAGAATTGACAGAATAGGTCCCAAATTTCCGCAGGAAACGCACGATGTTACCATGCGCCATTTTGCAACCGGAGCTGACATCTTTACCAGGCCGTGATCAAGGGCTAATTTGTTTACGTCGGTTCGCGGGACCTGGCCGGCTTACTGCGCGCTCGAGCAGTCGGTCGGCGTCGCTTTCCGAATAGAACGGGCTCAGCGACCGGATTGCCTTTCGCGCGTTTTCTCTGAGATGCGGCTGGTCGACCCGTTTGCCTGTTGCGTAGCAGGCCTTTTGATACTCTTCGATAATATCATCCAATTGTCGTAACGTTGCGTCGTGACCAGGAAGGTCAAACGAATAATCGAACAATGTCATCGATTAAGCGAAGAATTCTCCAGAAGATCTGTCAAGATTACACCAGGCAGCGTTAAAAAAAGGTCTATATCGAGTCAGGAAAACGCCAAAATGCTCGCTCCAACGCCGCGGGCGATCTTGTCCGTTGCTAATTAAACGTGCCAAACCCGCGGCAGGTGGTCCGGTAATCCCAAGGCCGCCGATCGGAAATGACAAGCGAGATCGGCATAGGCGCGACGCAATACGGCCGCATCCGCAGCGAGCCACCGGGCAATAACAAGGCCAGAGACCGTCGTCGCTCCGACGTGTAAACCCGTTGCCGCGCAGGCCGATTGTACGACACGGGCACTATCGAGAAGGCTCCGCGCGTCTCTGTCGGGCGGACGCAAAATCATTGTCGCAAAGGCTGCCGCGCCGTCGAAACAGGCGGGATCATCGATGATCCGCCCGACATCGTCCCCAACATCGTCTTCAAGGTGCAGCGCGTCTCCCCAGACCAGGTTGCCGTCACAGCGCAGTTCCCAAACCTCGCGTAGGAAGCCGGCGGCGAAGCGCTCTCCCCGCGCGCGCCGGCCAAAGACCACGATGTCGCCGCCCAAGAACGCAGAGCCTGGTGCGAGATCGATGATCGTTTCGCGCTGCAGGCGGGCGCCGTCGAACAGGATCGTCTCGGGAGGAAGGAATTCGAGAGCGGCGCCGGGCCCGATCGACAGGGTCTGTTTGATGGTCGTCGTCCGCCCGGTCGACCGATAGACCTTCTCCGCCGCGGACGCGGTGACATGCGCCGCTGCTCCTGCGGCGAGCTCGACGCGGATATCGAGCCGGTCGCCGGCGACGAGCCCGCCCGAGGTCGTGACCATGACCGCGACCGGCGGATCGCCGGCGGCGGGTGCTGGGAACAAGACGCGCAGCGGATCGCGTTGATAGAGATGCGCGAGGCGCGTGACGCCGTCGCGCCGGGCGAAGCGGATTTCGGCGGCGCCCTTGGTCAATAGCCGAGGGCAAGCCCGTCCTTACGCGGCTCCGAGCCGCCGATCAGCACTCCGCGCTGATGGTCGATCCAGATCGCCTGGCAGCCGCCGAGCGGGACCTCCAGCATCAGGATCTCGTGGCCGCGGCGCGCGAGCTCTGCAACAACCGGCTCGGGGTTGGCGCGCTCGACCTGCAATACGCCGCCCAGCGGCAGGATGCGCGGCTGCTCGGCCGCCTGCTGCGGGTCCATGCCGCGGTCGAGCAGCCGGTGAATGAAATGCGCATGGCCGACCGCCTGATAGTGCCCACCCATGACCCCGAAAGGCATCACCGCGCGGCCATCCTTGACCAGCATGCCCGGAATGATCGTGTGGAGCGGCCGTTTGCGCGGCGCGATCGCGTTTGGGTGGCCGGGGATTGTGCGGAACCCGGTGCCGCGGTTGTGCAGCAGGACGCCGCATTGCGGTGCCAGGATGCCGGTGCCGAAGGACGAGAAGAGCGAGTTGATGAACGAGCAGGCGTTGCCGTCGCGGTCGACGGTGCAGAGATAGACCGTGTCCTTGTGCTCGATCTCGGCCCAGCGGTTCCCCGGCATAGCGCGGTCGAGCCGGATCGTCTGGCGCACACGCTCGGCGCGCGCCTCCGACAGGAAATCTGCGACATCTACCGGCACGAACTCGGGATCGCAGATGAAATTGTCGCGCACCCAATAGGCCGCCTTGCTCGCTTCAGCGAGGACATGCAACCGGTCGGCCTCGCCGAATGCATCACCGTCGAGCGCGTAGCCGGCTAGCGTCCGCAGGATCATCAGCGCCGCCATGCCCTGCCCATTCGGTGGGCATTCATAGACCTCGTAGCCACGATAAGAGGCGCTGATCGGCTCGACCCAGTTCGAGCGCTGGGTGGCGAAGTCCTCTTCTTCGTGCAGTCCCCCAAGCGATTTCAGCCGGGCGACGATCTCCTGCATGACTGCGCCATCGTAGAATGCTTCGCGGCCCTCCCGCCCGATCCGGCGCAAGGTGGCGGCGAGCGGCGCGTTTCGCATTTTGTCGCCGGCGTTGGGCGGTCTGCCGCCCGGCAGGAAAAGCGCGGCCGTGACGGGATCGCGCAGTTTCTCCTGGGCGCGGTGCCAGTCGGCCGCGACGCGCGGCGTCACCACATAACCCTCTTCGGCCGCGCGCGCTGCGGGCTCGAGCAGTTCGGCAAGGGACCGGGTGCCGTACTCGCGGTTGAAGGTGCACCAGGCATCGATCGCGCCGGGGATCGTCACCGCATGCGGCGTCTGTACGCCAATCTCACCAATGCTGCGCTCGACATACCAATCGACCGTCGCGTTGGCGGGGGCGCGCCCGGAACCGTTGAGCGCCACCGGCAAGGCGCCCTGCCGCGAATAGAGGACGAAGCAATCGCCGCCGATCCCCGTGCTCTCCGGCTCGACGACGCACTGCATCGCGACCGCCGCAATAGCGGCATCGGCCGCATTGCCGCCCGAACGCAACACGTCGAGGGCAGCCAAAGTCGCCATCGGGTGTGAGGTCGCGGCCATGCCGTTGGCCGCCATCGCCGCCGACCGCCCCGGAATATTGAAGTCACGCATAATCGAGCCATTTGCCGAGGTGTGCGGTCGCTCCATCGGCACATTGCTCGCCGGCGGTCATCCCGCTTGTCCGGGACTAATGCCGAAGTCCTAACCTGCCGGTCAATTCGCCAGCCGAGAAAAGCATAAATTATGGACGGAAGCCTGACACCATTGCAGTTTCCGGTTGCGGCGCCGCCCGGGCCGGGCGAGACGCTGGCGATCGCACCGGGGGTGCAGTGGTTGCGCATGCCGCTCCCGTTCGCGCTCGACCATATCAATTTGTGGCTGCTCGAAGACGGCGCGGACTGGACAATTGTCGACACCGGCTACGCGATGGCGGAAACCAAGGAGCTGTGGGAACGGATCTTTGCCGAGCGGCTCGGCGGAAGGCCGGTCACTCGGGTCATCGTGACGCACTACCACCCGGACCACATCGGGCTCGCCGATTGGCTGACCCGGCGTTGGCAGGCACCCTTGTGGGTCACCGAGAAGGAATGGCTGTCCGCCCGGGTGATGAGCCATGGGGCCGAGGATTTCGCCCCGATGCGGCGTAGCTTTGCTCATCGCGCGGGTCTCGACGACGCGGCAGCGGAGCTTTTCAGCGAGCGGGAGAACAGCTACCGCCGCGGCGTCCCGTCGGTGCCGGCGAGTTTTCAGCGGCTCGCCGACGGGATGACGATCGAGATCGGTGGTCAGGAATGGCGGGTTATCGTCGGCGAAGGCCATGCGCCGGAGCTCGCATGCCTTCATTGCGTTCAGACCGATGTGCTGATCGCGGGCGACCAGGTATTGCCGAGGATCTCTCCCAACATCAGCGTCCAAGCCCACGAGCCCGACGGCGATCCCCTTGCCCGCTACCTGGCATCCTTGGCCAAATTGCGCGATGCAGTACCGTCCGAGACGCTTACCCTGCCCTCGCACAACCTCCCGTTTTTCGGGCTGCACACTCGGATCGACAGCCTCGCCGCGCATCACCGGGCGCGCTGCGATGAGGTGATCGCCGCATGCGGCGTCCCAAAGACTGCCGTCGATTTGGTCAAGGTTCTGTTCCGCCGCGCCCTCGACCGGCACCAGATGGGCTTCGCCCTCGGCGAGGCGCTCGCCCATCTCAATTTCCTGATGTATGAAGGCGCCCTCGACCGCGTGCGCGGCGAGGATGGGGTCGATCGCTTTATTCGGACGCGCGTGTAACCCGCCGGAGCGAGCCGAGCGACACAAAGAAACTAACTTGGGAGGTCTGAATGAATCGACATAGAAATCATCGGCTGGCGGCTGCGGTATTTGCCGCGGGTGTGCTTTTCGCCGGCGCCGCCAGATCGGCCGAGCCGATCACGATCGGCCTGGGCATGGCGCTGAGCGGCGGGCTCGCCGCCGGCGGCAAGTCGGCCTTATTGGCGATGCAGATCTGGCGGGACAACGTCAACGCCAAGGGCGGCCTCCTGGGCCGCCCGGTCAGGCTGATCAACTACGACGACCAGAGCAACCCGGCGACCGTGCCGGGCATCTATACGAAGCTGCTCGACGTCGACAAGGTCGACTTCATCGTCTCGGGCTACGGCACCAACATGATCGTCCCGGCGATGCCGGTGGCGATCTCGCACGACCGGGTGTTCCTCGGATTGTTCGGGCTCGCGGTCAACAGCGAGTTCCATTATCCGAAATACTTCTCGATGCTGCCGACCGGGCCGGACCCGAAACACGCCTTCTCCGAGCCGTTCTTCCAGGTCGCGATGGCGGCGAACCCGAAGCCGAAGACCTTGGCTGTCCTCGCCGAGGATTCCGAGTTCCCGAAAAACGCCTCCGAGGGCATCCACGACATTGCCAAGCGCGACGGCATCGAGATCGTCTACGACAAGACCTACCCGCCGGGGACGCCCGATTTCACGCCGATCGTCCATACGATCCAATCGACCCGCCCCGACATGGTGTTCGTCGCCTCCTACCCGCCCGGCTCGGTAGGCATGCTGCGCGCGGCGACAGAGAGCGGGCTCAAGACCCGGTTCTTCGGCGGCGGCATGGTCGGGCTGCAATTCACCCCGGTGAAGCTGCAATTCGGGCCCAAGCTCAACGGCGTCGTCGATTACGATTGGTGGATCCCGGCGCCGACGATGCAATTCGCCGGTATCCTCGACTTCCTGAAGGAATACCAATCGAAGGCCGGCGAGGCCGGGGTCGACCCGTTGGGCTGGTACCTGCCGCCTTTCGCCTATGCCGATCTGCAGGTGCTCGGCGACGCTATCGAAGGCGCCAAGAGCCTCGACCAGAACGCCGTCGCCGACTACATCCGCAGCCACCCGTTCAAGACCATCGTCGGCGACATAAGCTTCGGCAAGGACGGCGAATGGGCGAAGCCACGGGTGCTCGAAGTGCAATGGCAAAACATCAAGAGCAACAATCTCGACGAGTTCAAGGACACCAAGACCGAGGTCATCCTCGAGCCGGCGGAATACCGCACCGGGTCGGTGATCGCGCCCTACAACGGCAGCGGCGAGTAGGAGAGAGAGCGGATGGCACGCATCAACCACGTGGCGCTCAAGGTCACCGACCTCGAGGCGGCGACCAAGTTCTACGAAAACGTGTTCGGCTTCCGGCAGGTCGGGACCGGGCGGTCGCGCGGCCACATCTCCCGTCACCTGACCGACGGTTATGTCGATCTCGCGTTGATGGTCTACGACAGCGAGGAAGACGCTGAGGCGAAACTGGTCGGCGAAGGTCCGGCGATCCACCATTTCGGCATCGAAGTCGACGACCGCCGCAAGTTCATCGAGAAAATCCAGCGCCAATGGCGGGACCCTTCTCTCAAAGCCCGATTCAGGCACGGTCAAGTTCCGCTCGCCCGACGGCACGATCGCCGAGATCGTCGATGTCGGTCGCTACGAGGGTATGCGGGACAAGCAGCCTTAAACGACAGGCGCGCGCAGCGGGCGAAGGTCCGAAGCCGGGCGCAGGGCCGCCTCGGTTTTGGCCTGCAGCGCTGGAAAATCGATGTCCTCGACCATCTCGCGCACGACGAGGCCGTCGGCTGTCACGTCGATCACAGCGAAATCGGTGTAGATCCGGCGGACCACCGCAGCGGCGGTCAGCGGGTAGCCGCATTGCCGGCGGATGCGCGGCGCGCCGGATTTGGTCGTGTGCTCGACCAGAACGCGGATCTCCTTGGCGCCGACCGCGAGATCCATCGCGCCGCCGACGCCGGGCGGAAAGGCGGGATCGTCCGTCGTCCAGTTCGCCAAATCGCCCTTCTCCGACACCTCGAAAGCGCCGAGCAGCGCCAGGTCGAGATGGCCGCCGCGGATCATCAGAAACGAGTCGGTGTGGTGCACATAGCTGCCGCCGGTGACCAACGTGATCGGCTGCTTGCCGGCGTTGATCAGATCCCAGTCGACTTCGTTGTCGCCCGGCGCCGGCCCGACGCCGAGAACGCCGTTCTCGCTGTGCAGCACGATCTCGCGATCGGCGGGAATAAAATCGGAAACCAACGTCGGGAGGCCGATCCCGAGGTTCACATAGGCGCCATCGGCGAGATCCTGCGCGGCCCGCCAGGCGATTTGGCGACGTTTCAGCGGCATTTTTCAACTCCTCGCAATGAGGCCCCGCGGCCGCGCATGGCCCCCACCCTTCCCTCCCCCGCGAGCGGGGGAGGGTTAGGCATCGGGCTCACCGCTCATGCCGAAGCGGTTAGGTACACCGGCACGTGGACGACGCGGTCGATGAAGATACCGGGGGTGACGATCATCTCGGGATCGAGCTCGCCGAGCTCGACGATGTGGCGGACCTGCACGACCGAGAGATCCGCCGCCATTGCCATCGTCGGGTTGAAATTACGCGCCGATTTGCGATAGGTCAGATTGCCCCAGCGGTCGCCGCGATCGGCGGAGAGCAGCGCGACGTCGCCCTTCAGCGGCTTTTCCAAAACATACATGCGGCCGTCGATCTCGTGGTGCTCCTTGCCGTCGGCGAGCCGGGTCCCGACCGAGACCGGCGAGTAGAAACCGCCGAGCCCGGCGGCGGCGCAGCGCATGCGCTCGCTGATGATGCCCTGCGGCACCAGCTCCAATTCGATGCGGCCGGCGGCATAGAGCTCCTCGAACACGACCGAGCCGGCGCTGCGCGGGAAGGAGCAGATGATCCGGCGCACCCGGCCGGCCGCGAGCAATGCGGCGAGCCCCCTCCTCCCGGTCCCGGCATTGTTGGCGACGACCGTCAAATCGCGCGCCCCCTGCTCGACCACCGCCTCGCACAACGCATCCGGCAGCCCGGCGCCGCCAAACCCGGCGCACAGGATCGTGGCGCCATCGGCGATGCCGGCGACGGCTTCGGCGAGGCTCTTGACGCGTTTGTCGATCATCAGAACGCGACCGCGTCGCCGCCCTTCAGCGCGAGCATCGCCCGCGCCTCGTCGGGTGTCGCGATTTCGAGCGACAGGTTCTCGATGATCGACCGGACGCAGCTGACCTGGTCGGCATTGCTCTCGGCGAGCTTGCCACGGCCGATCCACAGCGAATCCTCGAGCCCGACCCGGACATTGCCGCCCATGATCGCGCCCATCGACACCAACGGCAATTGGTGGCGGCCGGCGGCCAGGACGGACCACGCATAGGAATCGCCGAACAATTTGTCGGCGATCCGCTTCATGTGAACGACATTCTCCGGATCGGCCCCGATGCCGCCCAGGATCCCGAAGATCGTCTGCACGAAGAGCGGCGGCTTGACCAGCCCGCGATCGAGGAAATGCGCCAGGTTGTAGAGATGGCCGACATCATAGCACTCGAACTCGAAGCGGGTGCCGCAGCCCTCCCCCAAATCCTTCAGGATCCGCTCGATATCGGCAAAGGTGTTGCGGAAGATGAAGTCGCGCGTCATTTCGAGATGCCGCGACTCCCAGGGGTATTTGAACTCCTTGTACTTCTCCAATAACGGGAACAGCCCGAAATTCATCGATCCCATGTTGAGCGAGCACATTTCGGGCTTGGCGCGAAGCGGAGCAGCGAGCCTTTCCTCGAGGCTCATGCCGTGACCGCCGCCGGTCGTGATGTTGACGACCGCCCCGGTCGACTGCTTGATCCGCGGCAGGAACTGCATGAACACATCGGGGTCCGGCGTCGGCCGCCCATCCTTCGGATCGCGCGCATGCAGATGCAGGATCGCCGCCCCCGCCTCCGCCGCGGCAATCGCGTCGCGCGCGATCTCATCCGGCGTCAGCGGCAGATGCGGGCTCATCGTCGGGGTGTGGATCGACCCCGTGACGGCGCAGGTGATGACGACCTTGCCACGTAGCGGCATCTTGTTCCTCCCTCCTGCCGACGGCCACGATTACCCTATAATGGCCGAGTTTGCGCCGGAGGTGGTGCGACTTTTTGCGGGAGGCAGTCCGCCGTCTCCCTATCTGCAATCATAGATTGAGTTTGTTATTTCCCTTGGCTGTATCTGCAGCGGATCAACAGCCAGATTCTCTTGATGGTTGTATGGGGCGACATGTCTGCGGTCGTGCATGGGCCAGAGTATGCAGTGCGAACAAGGCGATTTTAGGATCATCATCTGGCTTGGGCGACATCGGCAAGGGTCTCGCCCTCCTCGCATCTGACGCCCTGATTATCAGCTAGTGTTCAGATCCATTCAGACGATTCATTGGTCGCCGGCGGACCAATGCTACCACCAAGAACTCCGCCACACCGGCGAAGGCCGGTGCCCATCGTGGAAATAGGTCCCGGCCTTCGAGGGTGTAATCCAATCCCGAAGATTTGGGGTCATCGCTAGGGTTTGTCTCACTTCTGTGGTATAAGCCTATTAGTGGGGTATGGGGGGTGGGATGGGCGAGGGTGTGCGGGTGATCGGTCCGGACCGCGCTCAGCTGCGCTGGGAGATGGTCGACTTGGACAGCCAATTGCCGGACGACCACCGGGCGCGGCTGGTTTGGGCGTTTGTCGAAGGTCTGGATCTGAGCGAATTTTACGACCGGATCAAGGCACGTGACGCGGTTGCCGGACGACCGGCAACCGATCCGCGCGTGGTATTGGCGGTGTGGCTTTATGCGACATTGGAGGGGATCGGTTCGGCGCGGGCGATCGACCGCCTGTGCCAGCAGCACGCGGCCTATCGCTGGCTGTGCGGTGGCGCCCCGATCAATCACGATCTGCTGGCGGGGTTTCGACGCGAGAATGCGGCGTTGTTGGATCGCCTGCTGACCCAGAGCGTGACCGGACTGATCGCCGAGAAGCTGGTCACCCTGGAGGAGATGGCAATCGACGGGACCAAGGCGCGCGCCTGGGCGGGCCGGGGTTCGATGTGCAAGCGCAAACGGCTGGAGAGTATCGAGCAAGCGGTGGCCGAACGGGTGGCGGCGCTGAAGCGCGAACTCGATACCGATGCCGCGGAGCCGGAGCGGCGGCGCAAGAGGCGAGCCTTGCAGGCGGCGCAGGAGCGGGCCCAGCGGGTCGAGCGGGCACGGCAGAAACTGGCGGAGTTGGAGCAGGAGAAGGCGGCGCGGGCCAAGACGCACGCCAAAGAGGAAGCCGAGAAAGGCGAACCCAAAGTCTCGGTCAGCGACCCTGAGGCCCGCTCGATGCGGCTGGCCGACGGTGCGATAGCGCCGGCCTGGAACGTGCAAGTGGCGACCGCCAACGGCTTTGTCATGACGATCGATCCGACGGATCGACGCAAGGACAGCGGATTGGCACCGGGATTGGTGGCGAAAATTGCCGAGCGCTGCGGTCGGGTGCCGCAACGCCTGCTGGCCGATACCACGGCGATGACCCAGGAGGACATCATCACACTGGCGGAGCGCTATCCCGATCTGACGGTCTATAGCCCGCCAGCGCCGGAGCGCTCGGATGTCACCGCCGAGACGCTGCGCAAGCGGCGCTGGAAACATCGCCACGAGCCGCCGGCGGTCACGGCGTGGCGAGAGCGAATGGCAAGCGAGGAAGGCCAAGAAGTCTACCGCCGGCGCAAGCTGACCGAACGGGCGCACGGCATTATCAAAAATCGCGGAATGACTCGGTTTCTCGTGCACGGGCGCGACAAAGTCCGCGCGGTCTGTCTGTTGCAGGCACTGGCACTCAATCTGTCCTGGGCCGAGACGCTGCGCCGCCGTATTGCCGCGGCAGCAGCAATGGCGACACCGGCGACCGCATGACCGCAGCCGGACGCCTCAGGAGGACCACCCTTCGCGATGAAATCCATGGCGTCACCGCCCAGTCCGACGAGCAATATCTCAGATCGTATGCATCTCCAGGCTGAGCGTCCCGCGAACGAACACGTGCGGCAGAAAAGCGGGATTGGGTTACACCCTCCTTCGCCGGGAAGACGAAGGAGGGAGACGCGGTATTGAATCATCTGAATGCGTCCGAGCACTAGTGTGGGTACGGTGTCGGCGCGGGGGTCACTCACTCAATGCCAGTCGTGTTCTTCATCACCCACCCGGATGTCGCGATTGACCCGAGCATCCCGGTTCCCGATTGGTCACTCAATCCGCGCGGGCGAGCACGCATGCAAGCGATGGCAGCCTCTCCTTGGGCAAGCGGCGTGCGCCATATCTTCTCCAGCAGCGAGCGCAAAGCGCGAGACGCGGCACAGCTCCTTGCCGACGGGCTTGGGCTGCACGGGTACATCGTCGTTGATGGCCTCGGTGAGAATGACAGATCGGCGACGGGCTACCTCGCTCAGCAGGAGTTCGAGGCAACGGTTGACGCGTTCTTCGCTCAGCCGCAAACCAGCGTTCGGGGCTGGGAGCCCGCGGCAGCTGCCCAGGCGCGGATCGTTCACGCGGTCGAACAGGTCATCTCGCAAGCCTCCGACGACGGCGACGTTGCGATTATTGGGCACGGAGGCACAGGGACGCTGCTCTATTGCCATCTCGCCGGAGTGCCGATCAGCCGGCGTCACGAGCAGCCCGCAACAAATGGTGGAAACTGGTTCGCCTTCGATCGCGTGAGCCGAAAACTCCTGCACGTCGGGTGGCGCTCGATCAATGCGTCGACACCGGAGAGCTCATCAATATGAGGGTGCCGGCGATATCTTCGGGCATTCCTGCCTGAGAAGCCTTTGCGAAGGCGAACCAATGCCTCGACGCCCACGACGCAGGTCTACGATCGCCGGCCTCGGCAAGGTCGCCGCGTGATGGTCCAGTTAGGCGGTTATTCGGTTGCCCTAAGTCACGGCTTGACATTATAGCTCTATGTGCTATAGTTTATAGCGCTAGGATATGACGTGCGCATCTTCAAAACCAAATGGATGGTGCGGTATGCGCGCCGGGAGGGGATAGCCGACAGTAGCCTGAGAGAGGCGGTCGACCGCGCCGGTCACGGATCGATCGACGCCGATCTTGACGGTGGCGTCATCAAGCAGCGGGTCGCCCGTAGCGGGCAGGGCCGCTCCGGCGGCTACCGCATGCTGATCGCTTACAGGGCCGGCGCCCGCGCCGTGTTCCTCTACGCGTTCGCCAAAAACGAGCGCGAGAACATCGACCCCGACCAACTGCTGACTTTGCGGGAGATCGGGGCCGGTTGGCTGCGGGCGGACGCGCAGCGGATTGCGCACGCCCTTGAAGAAGGGATTTTGCAGGAGGTGACCAATGACGACGAAAAAACTCACTCTGGCCGGCTGACGGGAGCGCTGCTCGAAACGGCTGACGACATGCGCCGCGCCGGGGTAATGGACGCCGCCACACATGCCAAGATCACGTTGCGTCATCTCGGCGACAAGGCTAACGGCATAGCCGAGCCGATCACCGGCGACGAGATACGGACGTTGCGCGAGGAAGCGCACCTCAGCCAGGCAGTCTTTGCCCGCTATCTCAACCTCACGGTCGGCTACGTGTCGCAACTGGAGCGGGGAGCGAAGCGGCCGACCGGCCCGGCGCTCGTGCTCCTCAACGTCATCCGCCGCAAGGGCATCAAGGCGATTTTGTGAAATGCGGCCTATGAGGCTCGGAGATTACGGTGACGCGGGGATTACGCGCGGGGGATTACGGTGACAGGGGATTACGGTGACAGTTTACTCCACTTTCACAGTAGCTGCGCTTGCCGCGTGGTGTCGCGCTCCACTCGCGGCTTTGGGCCGGGCTTGCCGGGCGCCAAAGGGCGGCCGAGCCGGCGCTCGAGCATCGCGATCCATTCCGGGCTCCCAAGCGGGCGGCCGATGGTGGGGGCCCGCTCGATCCGGCTCGTCGTCGCCGCGTCAGCCGGCATGGCGAGAAGCGCCGCAAAATCGGGGATCAGCGCGCGCAACGGCGCCACCGTTGTCAACTCGTCATCCTCGCCCGCGAGCTGCGCCCGAGTGCTCGACCATGGCCAGTCTTCGGCACGGCTCACCAACCCCGTGACCACCGGATTGAGCGCGATGTAACGCGCCGCCGCCAACAAATGCGGCTCGTCCATCACCACCGCGCCGAAGCGGCCCTGGAACAGATGGCCCGTCCAGCGGAACCGAGCGTTGATCGCCCCGGTGTAGCGCCGGTGCGCTTCGGCAAAACTCGCCCGCAACCCATCCGCGTCCGCCGGCGTCACGATCAGTAGACGTGATTGGGCATCAGACAATAGCCCAGACTGCTGTGCCGGCGCGCCGCGACGCCGTGGCGACCAGCCGGCGATATAGGCGATAATCGTCGGCCTCGAAAACACCGGCTCGCGCCGATTGCCGCGCTGGGTGACATGGTGGGCAAGCCCGGCACAACAACGCGCGCAATCCGGGCCATGCCTGTGCTTCCTTTAGCCGGTTTGCGAGATGTTCATGTCGGCGCGGTGCAATCTTGTAGACTTTCACCGCAGTCCGAGTGGGAATCACGGACGCAACAGCGTCAGTTTTGTGCTTGATTTCGTCTGCGCGCTTCTGCTGCCCGGGCACGCCGTTGCTGTCGATTTAGATGTGGCGGGTCCATTTCAGGAGGTCGCCTCGGAATTTCCGGAAACTCGTTCCCTTGGATCGCATATTCTGTGTAGTTACCGGGCTGGGCAATGTTGCAAATCTTTTTCTGTTCCTCCAACTTCATTAGAAAATCGGGGGTCCATTCTTTCGGGGTGTAAACTACAATCATATCTTCCGATGAACCCCGACCTCGCATCGGAGGCTCGGTCGCGATTCCGACTACCTGCTTTAGCTTTGGATTCTTTTGTAGGAATGAGAACGCGTAGGTTTCCAGCATGGCCCGCCGGACCGAGCGGTACTGCTCATATCCGTCAGCCAGCTCGAAGCCAGGGACCGCTAATGTCATAAAAAAGAACCCGGTATCTTGCTCTGGATCGTTGGGACGCGGCAAAAACCCCCTGGTGAAGCGATCTGCTTTGGTTCCTTTTCGTAGCGCGTCGAGTATGCCGTCACCCACCATACGCCGAAGATGGCGGGGAACAATCGCCATATGCCGCACGCCCTCCTCAATTTCGGAGAGCACAAATGGTTGCCCATCGGGAACGATTGATGTGCCGTCGAGCATGTGCGTCGTGAACGCTTCAATCAGGCGGTCCCAAACGTAGGAATTTTCGTCAGCCTGTTTCTTTGCCAAGTACTGCGGATTTCGCGCCATGTGAGCATGAAAGCCCGCTTCTAGGCTGATGAGATCCGTCGGGCCGAGATTTGAACCATCGGGCTTAGTAAAGTCGTGTTCATTCTCACTGCTCATGTGCGTCATGTAGTACGCGACAAGATCTTCCTCTCCGCCAGCCACTACCAGTCGACCCGATCGTATAAGCCTCTCCTTTTTGCTGAGGTAAGCGGTTAGATCGGTAATCGTATCCAGTTCGTGCAAGACGATGTCCAGAGTCGCATCGTCGAGCACATGGATAAACGAACCCGATGGGTCAACATCGCCGATCGCGAAAGGAAGTACAGGATCGCCGCTGCAATGCGCATTTCCGTGGATAGATGGCGCGACCATCAAGCTTCCAATCCCCTCCCCAAAGAATTCCTTGCACGCATCTCCCGCCCCAAGTGCCACGACGATACCGTGAACTTTTCGGCGCTCAGGAAGCGGAATTGGTAAGGGCAAGCGCTGCGTACACTGCCGATCAACAAAAATTCGATCTGGGAATTGGGCAATCCATCTCTCAGCGCCACGAAGCTGGTCAACAGATTTTGCAATGGCGCGCTTATACCAGCGCTTCCACGCTATCTGTTCACTGGCTCCGCCCGGCCAAGCTACTGCCTTTACGCTGAAAATGAGAATGTGATCACCGCAGACGACCAACAGGTCGCACAGCTCTTTACCGTCCCCCTTTGCACCAGTTTTCTTATCGATGAACGTGTTTGGGTATGACCATAGATTTAAGAGGCAGCGATCAGCCAATTTCGCGAGGTATCGCTCGGATAGAGTGGTACCAAGACTCCGCAGTACTGCGGGCCGAGCAGGAGGGTAGTTGACTTCTCTCGGGTCGTTCAGGCGTTCAGCTGCTTCGACGTTAGCCATTTACAATATATGTCTCTCGCGACCCGGGCCGACAATGGGATTACGGTGACAGTTTAGGGATTACGGTGACAGTTTAGGGATTACGGTGACAGTTTACTCTACGTTTCGCAGCAGCTGCGCTTGCTGCGCGGTGTCCCGCTCCACTCGCGGCTTTAGGCCGGGTTTGCGGGGTGCCAACGGGCGGCCGAGCCGGCGCTCGAGCATCGCGATCCATTCCGGCCTCCCAAGCGGGCGGCCGATGGTGGGGGCCCGCTCGACCCGGGTCGTCGTCGCCGCGTCGGTCGGCGTGGCGAGAAGTGCGGCAAAATCGGGGATCAGCGCGCGCAACGGCGCCGCCCTTGCTAACTCGTCATCCTCGCCCGCGAGCTGCGCCCGAGTGCTCGACGATGGCCAGTCTTTCGGCACGGCTCACCAACCCCGCAACCACCGGATTGAAAACGATGTAACGCCGCCGCCAACAAATGCGGCTCGTCCATCACCACCGCGCCAAAGCGACCCTGGAACAGATGGCCCGTCCATCGGAACCGAGCGTTGATGGCCCCGGTGTAGCGCCGGTGCGCTTCCGCAAAGGCCGCCCGTAACCCATCCTCGTCCGCCGGCGTCACGATCAGGTGCACGTGATTGGGCATCAGGCAATAGGCCCAGACTGCTGCGCGGGCGCACCGCGCCGCCGCGGCGATCAGCTGGCGATAGAGGGGATAGTCGTCGGCCTCGAAAACACAGGCTCGCGCCGATTGCCGCGCTGGGTGACATGGTCGGGCAACAACGACGCGCCCGATCCGGGCCATGCCTGTGCTTCCTGCCGCCGATTGCGAGATGGTGATAGCGGCGCGGCGCAATTTTGTAAACTGTCACCGTAATCGCAACTGAATTTGTATTGGCTTGACAACGCCATCCGCGAATTTCCGAGTCTTCCCAAGAATCTCGGTGTGCGATAACACGAGGAAGGTAATGCAATCGAAGGCTCCTGAATTTGCGAGTCCCAGACGCGAGTTGCCTCGCGGGTCACCAGAATCTAACGTCAGTGTCCCGCGCTCTGCCCGCCATCGACGTGAAGGATTTCGCCGGTCACGAAGCTTGCCCCTTCGAGGTAAAGAATCGCGTCGACGATGTCGGAGATCTCGCCCATACGGCCGACCGGGTGCAGGGCGGCGAGCTGCGCATACGCCTCGACGGGATACATTGGCGTCTTGATGGTGCCCGGCGCCACCGCGTTCACTCGGATACCGCGCTTGGCATACTCGATTGCGAGCGATTTGGTCGCGGCATTCAGGCCACCCTTCGTCAGCACCGCCAGCACGGCGGGTACGCCGGCGATGGCGTGGTCGACGAGGCTCGCTGTGATCTGTACGATATGGCCGCTGCTTTGCTTCTCCATCTCGGCGATAGCGAGTTGCGTGATGTGAAAGAAGCCCGTGACATTGACGCCCAAAATTGCCGCGTAGTCGGCCTCGGTGTACTGAGTGAACGGTTTGGAGATAAAGATGCCGGCGTTGTTGACGAGCGTGTCGATGCGCCCAAACCGAGCCATGCCTTCCGAGATTGCACGCTCGGCCGTCTTCCGATCGGCGATGTCGCCGGAGACGACTACTACGTCGTCGCCGCTCAACGGCCCCATTGAGCGCGCCGTCGCGACCACCCGGTAGTTGCGATCGCGATACGCATCGACGAGGGCCGCGCCAATGCCTCCCGATGCGCCGGTAATAACGGCAACTCTCTGCTCGCTGCCCATAGAAACCTCCTTCATGATTCTGAGGGCTTGGTGGATCGAAGGCCGATTTGGCTCTCCAGCACAGATTTAAATTAAACCTCAGTTCGCGAATGGGATCGTCAGTTCCGTCTCGTTCGTATCCACCACGAACACCGCGAGGAGTTTTGCCGGCTTCATCTCGCTGGCATTGGCGCTGACGCCGTGGCGGTCGCCGGGCAGCTCGGAGAAGCTCTGTCCGGCCTCGTAGGTCGTCACCGGTCCGTCGTTGACCTGACTGCGGATCGCCCCTTCAAGCACGGTCGCGTAGATGAAGGCGGATTTGGCGTGCGTGTGGCCAGGCGAGTACCCGCCCGGGCCGTATTCGACGAGCACGCCCTTGATGCTCTTGCCGGGAACGTTCGGCAGCTCGTGCTGGTAGACGAGGGTCACCTTGGCGTTCTTCGACTTCGCCGCGTCCGCAAGGACGCTGCCGAACGGCAGAGTGGCGACAAGCAGCGAATAGAGGATGCGTTTCATGGAGCCCGATCCTTCGGTTGGCGGATACGGGATCAGGCTCCTGTCTGTGAGCGGCGGAGCCATTCGTCGAGACCGATGCGGCCGAGGCGCGCTTCGCCCAACGGCACCAGCGAGCGCTCCTCGACCCGGCCGCCGAAGTATCGGGCCTCGGGGTCGCTCACGACCTCACGCGGGTCGCCGACCGCCTTCAGATAGCGGGCGACGATCTCGTTGAACGGCGCTCGTTCCGGGCCGGCGATCTCGACGATGCCGCTTCGCGGCGCCGCGAGCGCCACATCGGCGACGATGGCAGCAACGTCGTCCGCCGCGATGGGCTGAAACAGGCCGGGCGAAAGCCTGACCATGTTTCCATCCGTACTCGAAGCGGCGATGCCACCG
Organism: uncultured Alphaproteobacteria bacterium; assembly: GCA_963700185.1. GTDB lineage: Bacteria > Pseudomonadota > Alphaproteobacteria > ATCC43930 > CGMCC-115725 > AP-15. The sequence continues at coordinate 405,332 of CAVOWP010000007.1, read as the reverse complement.
AGGAATTCCAGGAACTGGGTCGAACGGATGATGGTGTAGGGGATGCCGGAGGCCTCGATCAGTTTCTCCTGGGCGACTTTGGCGCGGAAATAGCCATTGTCGCTCCGGTCGGTTCCGACGATGGATAGCGCGGCATGGTGCCGGACGCCGGCTGCGGCCTCCGCCGCGAGAAGGTTGCGGCCGGAGGTCTCGAAGAATTCCAGCACCGCCTTGTCCGCAAATGAGGGCGAATTGGCGAGGTCGATCACCACCTGCGCGCCGGCCACGGCCTCTTTGAGGCCCTCGCCGGTGATGCTATTGACGCCGCTCTTGGGCGAGGCGGCGATGACCTCGTGGCCGCCCTGGCGCAGGATGGCAACGGTCTTTGAGCCAATCAGGCCGGTGCCGCCGATGACGACGATCTTCATGGTTTACCCTCCGTTGTCGCTGGCGCAAAATACTCCTTGGCCTCCCGCACCTGAATTTCCCAGAAAGCCAATTGCGCGACAAACGGTTTATACGCGTTGCCCTCAATGCACCGATCTAGCCTTGGTTTGCCGGGTTTTCCTCGAAACCCCAAAGGAGCACAGAGGGCAACCCCAATAGCGCAGCGCCAGCCCGTTTTGACAACCGCCCGGCACTGGCGCAGAAACTAAAACCATGACCGACACACCACCCCGGCGACCGCGCAGCGCCGGTTTCAACCCACCGAACGCGGCTTGGGGTTTCGGCTCGGCAACGGTCCTCCGCTCGTCAGATAGACACCGGCGGAGATGAGGACGATGCCGACCCAGTCTGTTTGGTTTGGCCACTCGTCGAGGAGCGGTATTGCTAAGAGTGCCGACAGCGCCGGCACCAAAGCTCCGAAGGCTGCGCCACCTGAAGCGCCAAGGATGGCAACCGCACGGCCATAGAGAAGCAGGGAAACAATGGTCACGAGGACGCCCTGGAAAATCGCCTGAACGGCAATCTCGGCGAGCGGTAGCCGGGCGAGGCGGGTGCCGTACAATGCTAGGTAGACCGGCAGGTAGATCACCAGCGAGCCGGTGGAGACAAGGGCTACCACATGAAGTGGATCGAGTTTTGCCTGCCGCATGACCACGGTGAAACATGCCGTCAAGAATGCCGCGAACAGGAAGAGCGCATCGCCGAAAGTGCCCCGGGGCTCCAGGCTGCGGCGTGCCAGCCGACGATAATCAGAGCGCCAGCCGATATCAGCGAGAGCCCCGACTTTCGCGCGGTCGAAAGCTTCTCTCCCAGAACGAGCGCGGCGATCAGAGCAACGAACAGCGGCATGCAACCCGGATTGAGCGCGCCGCCATCGTAGGCGGGTGCAAAGCGCAGCCCGACCGCCGCCACCAATGCATAAGGCGCGCCTGTCCCGGCGATGATCACGGCCAGTCCAAGCCATCCAAGGCGATCGCGGGCAAGGCCTCGCTGCACGAGGACCGGCGACAAGAGGAGCCCCGCCACACCAAAGCGCAGCGCCACGATGTCCGACGCGTCGAGGCTGGTCGTAACGGCCAGCCGCGTGATAACGCTCCAGCTCGCCCAGATCGATACTGCAGCGAAGCCGAATACGGCCCCTTTCAGATAGTTCGCGCCGGCTGGCTGCATCGCCGACCCCAACACGAGACCGAGGAGACGAGGCGGCTGGCGGGAGCGGGCCGGATCAGCCCGCTTCGACTTCACAGCCTGGCTCAAAAATGAAGTCGGTCTTCACAATGGGTTATCGTCGCCCCCGCGAAAGCGGGGGGCCCAGAGCCTGCCGCCCTGCTTTCGCCAGGAGCAGGCTCTGGCTTGAACACGCGGCAACGGCTGCGGCCCTTGCCGCTCCCTGGATTCCCGCTTCCGCGGGAACGACGACTAGTGCTCAGCCGCAACCAGATGATTCAACGCCGCGTCTCCTCCTGCGTCTTCCCGGCGGAAGGCCGGACCCATTTCTGCCATGGGCACCGGCCTTCGCCGGTGTGGCAGAAATTTTGGCGGCAGTATTGGTCCACCGTCGACTGGTAGTGGTAACTTGTTGAGAATTCTCGCTTCATTTTGGTCAGCCTCTAAGAGATGCGCGGCGCTCGTCCACCGTTACCGAGGCGTGGCCCATAACATCCCGAACGACGTGCCGCCGACCCTGTTCGGAACGCCAGACCCTGGCACGAGGCGAAACCCGACGCGTTCGTAGAGGCGTTGCGCCGGATTGTCGTGCCGGACGTTCAGGCACAGGCCAATGCCCCGCCGCGCCGCCTCGCCAATCAAGGCGTGCAGCAGCATTCCTCCGACCCCTCGACCGCGAATGTGCGGCTTTACCCCGATCGTGATCTCGGGCGTACGCTCGTCGACGAAGAATGCCGGTTGCTCCGCGGGTGCGAATTGCCGCGCCCACGCTGCGCCTATCGCTACGCCGTCCCGTTCGGCAATGAATCCGAAATCCTCGGGCCGCTGCCATCCCGCGAGATGAGCAGCGACAAACGGCACCGCCTTCGCCGCGTCGGCGTCCGGCTCATACCCCGCGATCGCCACGAAATCCCAAAGAATGGTCAAATCATCCTGGGTTGCCGGCCGGGTGCGGATCCCCGTCTCAGGCGGCGACATCGATGACTTCCATCGACACGATCTGGTCGGGCTCGCCGGAATAGATGATGAGGCTGACCGTCTCGGCCGCGATCATGGCGCTATGCGGCTGGCCCGTCGGGTTTAACGTGTAACCGCCCGAGGCGCGCGCCGGTGCGCCCGATTTTGTCGCGCGGCCGCCTTCGAGATTGAAGACATGCTCGTCGGAAAGGGCGATCGCGACGATCTTGATCAGCTTCCCCGGCGGCGGCGAGAATTTGCCGAGCCACGCGATGCCGCCTCCCTCGGCCCGACGGTCGCTGAGCACCTTGAGCTGCACGATGTCTTTGCCGTCATAGCGCGCTGCCGGTCCATAGAACGGGATGCCGGGCGTCCACTCGGCCTGCTCAATATCGACATGGATCGAAACCATCCGTCCCTCCTTCCAAGCGTTGCTCAGGGGAGGTTAACAGGGTGATACTGACAGCGTTCTGTCAGGAGCCGCCAATGCGCCGCGCCGACCGCCTGTTCGATATCATCCAGACATTACGCTCGGCCCCGCAGCCGCTCACGGCAGCGGCGATCGCCGAGAAGCTGGAAGTGACGGTCCGCACGATCTATCGCGACATCGCCGCCTTGCAGGCGAGCCGCGTGCCGATCGAAGGGGCGCCCGGGCTCGGCTATGTGCTGCGCCGCGGCTTTGATCTGCCGCCATTGATGTTCACTCTCGAGGAGACCGACGCGATTGCGATCGGCGTGCGGCTACTGCGTCGCCTGCGCGATCAGAAACTGCAGAAAGCGGCAGAAAGCGTGCTCGCCAAGCTGGCCGCCGTGGTTCCGCGGGAATTACAGTCGCAGCTTGTCGCAGCGCCGCTTTTCGTGTCCGAGGGCAGCGCCCCCGCGGTCAACGGGATCGACCAGTCGCAATTGCGCAACGCGATCCGCGAGACGCGCAAGCTTGCCATCGCCTATGTCGACGAAGAAGGCCGCCGCACGCAGAGAACGATCTGGCCGATCGCGATGGCGTATTACGTCGACGTGACCCTGCTCGGCGCGTGGTGCGAGTTGCGAGAAGACTTTCGCAATTTTCGGGTCGACCGCATTCTCGGCTCGCAGCTGTTCGACGAGAAATTCAAGGCCGATAGCGGCAAGCTGATGGCCCAGTGGCTGGCGCTTCCAAAGGACCATTCCCGCGCCGCCGCTTGATTTGCACCGAGGGGACCACGCCGCCTTTTCCGCCACACCGGCGAAGGCCGGTGCCTATGGCTAGGATGGGTCCCGGCCTTCGAGGGTGTAATCCAATCCCGAAGATTTGGGGTCATCGCTAGGGTTTGTCTCACTTCTGTGGTATAAGCCTATTAGTGGGGTATGGGGGGTGGGATGGGCGAGGGTGTGCGGGTGATCGGTCCGGACCGCGCTCAGCTGCGCTGGGAGATGGTCGACTTGGACAGCCAATTGCCGGACGACCACCGGGCGCGGCTGGTTTGGGCGTTTGTCGAAGGTCTGGATCTGAGCGAATTTTACGACCGGATCAAGGCACGTGACGCGGTTGCCGGACGACCGGCAACCGATCCGCGCGTGGTATTGGCGGTGTGGCTTTATGCGACATTGGAGGGGATCGGTTCGGCGCGGGCGATCGACCGCCTGTGCCAGCAGCACGCGGCCTATCGCTGGCTGTGCGGTGGCGCCCCGATCAATCACGATCTGCTGGCGGGGTTTCGACGCGAGAATGCGGCGTTGTTGGATCGCCTGCTGACCCAGAGCGTGACCGGACTGATCGCCGAGAAGCTGGTCACCCTGGAGGAGATGGCAATCGACGGGACCAAGGCGCGCGCCTGGACGGGCCGGGGTTCGATGTGCAAGCGCAAACGGCTGGAGAGTATCGAGCAAGCGGTGGCCGAACGGGTGGCGGCGCTGAAGCGCGAACTCGATACCGATGCCGCGGAGCCGGAGCGGCGGCGCAAGAGGCGAGCCTTGCAGGCGGCGCAGGAGCGGGCCCAGCGGGTCGAGCGGGCACGGCAGAAACTGGCGGAGTTGGAGCAGGAGAAGGCGGCGCGGGCCAAGACGCACGCCAAAGAGGAAGCCGAGAAAGGCGAACCCAAAGTCTCGGTCAGCGACCCTGAGGCCCGCTCGATGCGGCTGGCCGACGGTGCGATAGCGCCGGCCTGGAACGTGCAAGTGGCGACCGCCAACGGCTTTGTCATGACGATCGATCCGACGGATCGACGCAAGGACAGCGGATTGGCACCGGGATTGGTGGCGAAAATTGCCGAGCGCTGCGGTCGGGTGCCGCAACGCCTGCTGGCCGATACCACGGCGATGACCCAGGAGGACATCATCACACTGGCGGAGCGCTATCCCGATCTGACGGTCTATAGCCCGCCAGCGCCGGAGCGCTCGGATGTCACCGCCGACCACAGCCGCGGCGGTCACGGCGTGGCGAGGCGAGTGAAGCTCGGAGGCCCAGCAAGCCCGCTTCGGCGCATGCTGACCGAACGGGCGCACCCTGTTCGTGCCAGAGCCTGCCCCTGGCTGAAAGCAGGGGGGCAGGCTCCTGGGTCCCCGCTTTCGCGGACGACGCAGCTTTGACGTCCCTTCCGAGCGATGATACCGAAGCGAGATGGGTACGACAGAAACCAATTTACGCATCCCGGCACTAGTTACCCCTGCGCCCGGATGAACGCCTTGACCTTGGGGTAGGTCTCGGTCTGCCAGCGGCGGCCGTGGAACACCCCATAATGGCCGACTTTGAGCTGGAGGTGCTGCAGCTTTTTCGCGGGCGGGATGCCGGTGCAGAGATCATGCGCGGCGACGGTCTGCCCGACCGCGCAAATGTCGTCGTTCTCGCCCTCGACGGTCATCAAGGCGGTCTGCTCGATCGCCTGCGGCTCGACCGGCTCGCCGTGCACCCGAAAATGCCCGAGCGGCAGATCGTGGTCGTGAAAGACGCGTTTGATGGTCTGCAGGTAGAAATCCGCCGGCAGATCCATGACCGAGCTGTACTCTTTGTAAAAAGCGCGGGTCGCCGCCGCGCTGTCGCCGTCCCCCTTGACGAGATTGTGGAACATCGACCAGTGCGCCGAGACGTGCCGGTCGAAATTCATGCTGAGAAAACCGGCGAGCTGCAGAAAGCCGGGATAGACCCGCCGAAAGGCGCCGGGATACCGCGCCGGCACCGTGGTTATGACGGTGCGGTCGAACCATTCGAGCGGATGGGCCATCGCGAAGCGGTTGACTTCGGTCGGGTTCGCCCGCGGATCGATCGGACCGCCCATCAGGATCATCGAGGCCGGCTGGCAGGGGTCGCCGGCGGCCGCCAGCAGCGACACCGCGGCCAGCACCGGGACCGAAGGCTGGCACACCGCCATGACATGGATTTTCGGCCCCAACAGACGAACGAACCGGCTCACCACATCGACAAAGTCGTCGAGATCGAACCGGCCATAAAGCAGCGGAATGTTCCGCGCATTCACCCAGTCGGTGATGTAGACATTGTGGTCGGGCAACAGCGTCGCGACGGTGCCGCGCAACAAGGTCGAGAAATGACCCGAAAGCGGCGCCACGACGAGGACCGTCGGCTCGTCGCGGGTTTCCTCCTTGCGAAAATGCAGGAGCCGGCAGAACGGATGCGAGGCGACGACCTCTTCGGTCACGCCAACCTCCTCGCCGCCGACGGCCACCTTGCGGATGCCGAATTCCGGCCGATCGTGCGACATCCCGGCATTGGAGAGCAGCTCCATTGCCGCCGCCGCGCTCCTCACCAGCGGCGCATTCTCGATCAGCGGCCATGGCTGGGTCAGCACGCCGCGGAAAAACTCGGCCATCAGGCGAATCGGGGCGAGTACGTCGCTGTGTACCTGGTAAGTGTCGTAGAGCATATATCCTCGAATTTACCCGCCCCCGTGCTCGGGAACCTCCAAACTGTCGAAACGGTTCCCATTTCGATCCATCCAAAGGCGAAATCATCCCATCGCAAAACTTTTGAGATTTCAAGGGTATATTTGTATTGCCAGTCATTTAGGCAAGGGCGCGAGAGATCTCCTCCCCGAGCATTGCAACTATCGAGGGCAATGTTTCAAAACTTGGTTAACGCTGCCGCTCTATAGGGCAGATCGATACACTTGCTTAAATTATCGGGCGTCGATGGCGGCGAAGACGCGCCATTCACGTCAAACTTCGAATCTCCAGTCGGAAACTCAGCGCGGCGGGGCGGCCAAGCCGCCGCGGACTTCGTGCACGACAATCCCGGAAAGGCGCGGCGGCGGCGCCAGCCAGCGAGGATGCGCAAGGCTGGTCCCGATGTCGCTTTCTCCGGCTCGCCACCGCCGCGTAACCGCGGCCGACGAGAAATCGGCCATCTTGACGGCAAACTCGGCGGCGCTGACTTCGTGAACCAGATGCAGAATAGTCATCGTCGCATTGCTCGCCTCCGACAGGCATCGCCTGATGTCGACATCGCTGCGCTGCGTCGGGGGAAGCCGCTCACCGAGCAAAGCAATTCTGCGGCGCAGGTCGTGAGTGCGGCGCATCGCGGTGATCTCCCGCGCCGTCCGGCTGATGCCGCCGTGCGCTCCGGGGACCGGATCATAGCCATCGATCGCGAAACATAGAGTATCGGCGGGACGCGCATCGTCCAGCGCCGAAACCGCGATGGCGCTGCCGCCGAATAGCTGCTCGTCAATCGCGGTCGGCGGCAATCCCGGCAGCGGGGTGCCGGCCATTACGTGATCGGCGGTGAGCACGTGCCGGTCGTTGTCGAAGAATGTCTCGGCTCCGGTCGTGAGGTTCAACGCGCCCAAAACGACCCGGATGGTCCCCGAATTGATCCGCTCGAAGTCGACCGTCTCGGCGATCAGCGCCCGCAATTGGGCAGCGGAAACGACCGGCTCGTCGCTGCGAACCTGCAATGGCCCGGGGCGCGGGCCTGCCGACAGAAAATTCGTGAGAGCCGATTTGGCCCACCGGGCCGGGCCGCGGGGACGCCGCGTGGCGGTGCACTTGCTCAGCTCTCGCCAAAACTGGCGCAGCCTTATGACGCGTTCATGCGGCAGATTCCCGGCGATGATCGCGGCGTTGATGGCGCCAATGGCGGTGGCCGCGATCCAGTTTGGCCGCACACCGCATTTCTCGAGCGCCGAATAGGCGCCAGCCTGATAGGCGCCGAGTGCTCCCCCGCCCGACAGCACCAACGCGACCCGCTCGAAACGGGCCAAGCTCTTATCCGGTCGCCCTCGCGCCAAGACGCACTCCCTATCGTCAGTCGCCCACCTGCTCGATCAATAAACGCCTGAAGACTGCCCGCAGGATCCTGATCTGGCGCAGCCCGACATCATAGGAACTCCCGCCGACGCGTCCAGTGTCGAAAGCCGCGCTCACCGATCCTCCTTTTGGGGACCCTTCCTTTGCGAATGAATCGGCGGAAGCGATTTCAGGTAAACCGCGATCGCACGCCGGTCGGCATCGTCGAGCCGAGAGGTGTTACGCACGACTTCGCCCATCGCGCCGCCGACGAAGTCGAACTCCGGGGTCTGGCCTGTTTTCAGCAACGTCGCAATGTCCTCTTCGGTCCAGTCACCGATGCCGGTCTGCGGGTCGGGAGTTATGTTCGGGACCGGCTTGCCGTCCGGCCCGTGCGGGTTCCCGCCGAGAAAACGGTCCGGCTCGGTCGCGCCGAACCAATTGCGCGGTGTGTGACATTCGCCGCAGTGGGCGAGCGCGGTAACGAGGTAGGCGCCGCGATTGTATGCTTCGGAGCGCTCCGATGCCGGTCGGAATGGACCCGGACTGAAAAACAACAGTTTCCATATGTTTTGCAGAAACCGCCACGAGAATGGAAACGACACTTCGTGTGCTCGGTTGGCCTGCCGCACCGCCGGCAGTGAAAAGAGGTAGGCTTTGATCGCTTGCACATCCGCATCGGTGATCTTCGTAAAGCTGGGATACGGGAATACCGGGAAATAATTTGCGCCATCGGGACGCACGCCGTCGTGCAATGCCTGCAAAAATTCTTTGTCGGTCCAGCGGCCGATACCGGTCTCCGGATCCGGCGTGATGTTCGGGCTGTAGAAGGTCCCGAACGGCGTGGCGAGCGCCCGCCCGCCGGCATAGGGCTGCCCGCCATGCTCGCGATCAGTGTGACAGTCCTCGCAGCCGGCGGCGTTCGCGAGATAGGCCCCTCGCGGCACCGCGTCTGCTGCCGCCGACACGCTCAGAACCGGCAGCGATGCAACCGCCGCTGCCCTCAAAATTCGCCAGCAAATACCAGCTGGACCGGCCGCCACTCCAACCGATGCCGGGACGGATGGGAGGCTGCTATTTCTCGATTTTTTCGCGGAAAGTCGTATGGCAGGCGCCGCAACCGTTCTTGCCGAGATCGTTGAACGCGGTCTCGATTGCGGTCTTGTCACCGCTGTTCAGCGCCACGACCAGGGCCTCGGCCTTGCTGGCCGCCGCTTTCTGGGCGTCGAGGAACTTGTCCCAGTCGGTCCAGATCACCGGTTTTGCGACATAATCGCCGGTCGGGTTCGGACCGCCGGTTCCGGGAGGGAACAACCCCGGAATTTTTTTGGTCGTCTGGGTAAGATCGGCGGCGCCGGCTTTGGCTTGCGCCAGATCCCCCTTGCCATCGAGGTAGGCCTTCACGGCGCCGGCGTCCTTGCCCTGCTCCTTCATCGTCGCCTGGCGATCCTTGAGGACGGTTTCCTTGTCTTGCCCGAGCGCCACCCCGCTCGCGCCGGCCACGACGATCGCTAACGCCGCTGCCGATACCCGAAATTTCGTAATAGATAACATGCTCCCTCCCTCTGTTGTCCGGCTAGCGGGACCAGCGCAGACTAGCCGGCAGTCGCAGCAAGGCAAGAGCCGTTGCCATCGGCTCACTATTACGTGATCGGGATTTCGATATGCTTTTTGAAAGCGGGGCGTTCGCGCAGCCGCTCGAACCAGGTCTTGAGGTTCTTCAACGGCGGCCGCTCGATCGGAAATGCGTGCCAGCGATAAACCAAGGTTCCCAGCGCGATCTCGGCGAGGCTCAGCTCCGGTCCGGCAAGATAGGGACGGCCTTCAAGCGCGTCATCGGCAATCGTCCAGGCGGCCAGCGCCTTGCGGCGCGCCGCTTCGACCGCGGCATGATCGCGCTGCTCCGGCCTGGTACGGATGAGACCGAACAGCAAGGCGCCCATCGGCGGGCCGACGCTGGAGAGTTGCCAATCCATCCATCGCTCGACATGGGTTCGCGCCGCTGGGTCTTTCGGGTAGAGCCGATCGCCGTTGCGCGTCGAGCAAAGATAACGGCAGATCGTGTTCGATTCCCACATGAGCAGATCGCCGTCCTTGACGGTCGGCACGAGGCCGTTGGGGTTCAGCGCGAGGTATTCCGGATCTTGATTTCCGCCAAAAGGCCCGCCCAAATCGACGCGTTCATATTCGAGCCCGAGCTCGGCGCAACACCACAGCACCTTCTGCACATTGGACGACGTCGTCCGCCCCCAGATCTTCAGCATTCCAGCCCCTCCGATTGGATTCGGCCTATGGAGCCTCAGTTTTTTCCGAAGCGCAACAGCGTGGCGGGCGAGAAGCTGTATGATCGCCCGCTGTATGATTGCCCGCTGTATGATTGGGGGAGGAGGTGCCGATGAACCGATTTGCTTTCCCGCTCGTCGCTGTGTCTCTCCTGTGGCCGCTCGGCGCGGGGGCGACCCAACAGGGTCAAGCGGCGTTGAGAAGCTGGAAGACGGCGGACAACTGCGCGAAGCAGGCGCAGACCGCGTATCCCGATTTCAGCGCCGAGTCGAACGCCAAACGCGACGCCAAGCTGAAAGAATGCTTGAACGCCAACGGCCTCCCGCCACGAGCGCCGCTCGGTCAGCCCCCGTCCCGATAACTCTGGGTCCCGATAATAGGCTGCCGGCGGCCGGCGGTGCTCAGCCGGCGTGGCCCTCCTCCCAGCCTTCCGCCATCGACGGCAACGCAGGCACGCGCCGAAAAGCGCCTTCGTCCGATCTGTCGCGAACTCCGTCGACGAGAGCGAGCTGAGTGTCGAGCTGGATATCCAGGCTGGAGGTAACCTCGAGTCGAGGGTCCTCGAACACATGCGTGCGGCGGCGGCGCCGCCACGCCATGACAGTCTCGTCGCGGGCCTGCAACAGCGCCGCAATCTGCGGACGGAAGAGGTGGATCATCGCGCCGATCCAGCGGTTGAGCACCGCGGAAGGCTCGCCCTCGGCGATCACGAAACGATCCAGCATTCGGGTCACATCCTCGGCCCGGTACCAGGTCTCGCCGGTGACCCATCGATTGGTGGTAAACAAGCGAATCGGCTCGCCGTGAACATCGACGGCGATCGCGATCAGATGGCTCACTTCGTCTCGCTCCCCGCGCTTGAGCGGCGCGGCTTGCGGCGGCGGCGCTGCGACATCGGCGACCGCCAGCTCGGGAAGCAGCAGCGGCGCCACGCCGCTCGGCATGCCCTCGGCTCGCAGAAAGGTGTGGAAGTGGCCGCGCTCCGCGGGTGGCCGGCTGTCCGGCGCATGCGCATGAAAGAAATATTGCGCATGGCTTGTCGCATCAAACACCTCCCCTTCGGGATAATGACGCCAAGCGCAAATCGTCGAACTCCCCATCACCTCGCCGACGACATCGGTGTTGCGGGCGGCAAGGTCGCGCCGACAATCCCGGATAATGGCCGCGGCGGCTATCATCTGCTCGATTTCGGCTTGGCTCACGCGCAAGCCCTCGTCGCGGTCCGAATTCACCAATCGACCACCTCACGCGAACAAAACGCGTCCAGGATAGCTAACTGTGCTTCACCGACAAAGCGGGATTGGTAACCGTCCAAACGACGATGTCCTTCATCACCCCGCCGAGCGCCTCGTCGAACGCCGATACGATGCTCGGAACGTCGTTGGCCGAAGCGCGCTCGCGCCGCTCGAACGAGGTTTGCGCGACGACCTCGCGGCTGGTCGGGTTGACGAGCCTGACGATGATCGCCACCCAGATTTCGGGCGGCCCATTCGCCGAATCGTACACGGCCTCGAAGTGACGAATCTCGGGATTGAGGATGAAGTCCGCTCGCAGCCCGACCGATTCCCGGTCGATCGCGGTGATCGCCTTGCTGTTCTCGAAAGATTGGAGAATCGCCGTCTGCACCAGAAGAGGAGCGCGATCCGTCCACTCCGAGTCGGCAAAATAGTCGATCGAGACCGGGGACCGGCTCAATGCGATGCGCGATTTGTCGAGCCCTGCCGGGGCGAGAGGCTCGTTGATGAGGAGCTGCACGGAGCGGTGCGGCAAATTCGGCGGATAGGTGCTCTTCGGGGTGAGGCGATAGAGGTGTGCAGGCTCGCCACCACCCAGCAAGCCCGAGCAACCGGCCAGAGTGAGTATCAGCACGCTCGGGACAAATCGGCGCGACAGCCGAGCCATCGGCCGTGTCATTGCGGCTTGTATCCCTCCCGCCGCTCGCCGAACAGCATCCGCGCCGGATCCCGCTCGACCGATGCAACGAACCGGGTCAATCCGGCGACGAAGCGCTGCATGTCGCTCACCAGGTTGCTGACCTGGGTCAAGGTCGACTGCGTGAATTCATGCAGACCGGGGCGGTTCTCCTGCAGCACTTGCTGAAGTTGCCGGTTGGTGTCGCCGAGGTTCTTCGCCAGCTTGTCGGCGTCATTGAGCGTTTGCGAAAGCTGATCTTTCAGCCCGCCTTTGCCGACATAGCTCTGATCGACATCCCCAAAGAACGATTTCAGCGCGAGTACGGCCGCGTTGGCGTTCTCGACCACCTCGCTCACCTCCTTACTGGGCGCGATAAAGTTTTCGGTTATCGTTCGGACATTCTGAAGACTATCGGAAATGGCCTTTCGGTTTTGATCGTCGAGCACGGCATTGAGGTTGTGGGCAACGGCTTTCAGATCCCCCAGCAATTCGGGAAGATTGGCCCTCAATTGTTCGAGTTCAGATTGTCCTGCCGCGATTACCGGATAGCGATGCTTTGGCTCCGGCTCCAGCTCCTTGGCCTCCTGCGTCCCGCCGCGGATCTGGATTGTGGCGACGCCGTTGAGGAGGTTGGCGTCGAGGAATGCACGGGCGTCAGTCTTGATGTCGACAATGTTGGTATTAATCTCGACCGTCACTTGTATCTGTTCCACATCATCCGGATCGACGCGGATATCGATGACCTGGCCGACGGGGATGCCGTTGTATTGCACCTTTGAACCCTTGTTGAGCCCGGCCACCGATCCCCTGAAGAATATATAGTAACGCTTAGCTTGCTCCGAAAACTCGGAACGTCCGAGCCACAATACTGTTACAAAGGCAAGCAAAATGACTGCAAGAACAAAAGCGCCGACCGCGACATAGTGGGCTCGTGTCTCCATCTATTTTCTCCCGATGCGGGGACCGCTCAAACCGGGGCTGCGGCCCGCATCCCTTCTTTTCCCAAATGCCCGGTTTCGGAGAGCAGAGCCGCTCGCCCGCGGGGGCCGTGAAAGTAGGAGTGGATCCAGGGATGATCGTCTTGCAGCAGTTGCTCCAGGGTCCCGATGCGAAGCTTCCTGTCGACCAGCACGGCGACGCGATCGCAGATCGCGAACAAACTGTCGAGATCGTGGGTGACCATGAATACGGTGAGGCCCAGGCTGCTCCTCAAATCCCGGATCAGGATGTCGAATTCGCCGGCCGCTATCGGGTCGAGCCCGGCGGTAGGCTCGTCGAGAAAGACGATTTCCGGGATCGAGCGCGAGGGCGCGCGCCAGGCCGGCGCGCTTGCGCATTCCGCCCGACAGGTGGGAGGGGTACTTCTCTCCGGTTCCGTCGGGAAGCCCGACGATGCCGACCTTGAAAGCCGCGATCTCATCCATCAAGCGCAGCGGCATGTCGTAGTATTCCTTCAAAGGCACCTCAATGTTCTGCGCGACCGTCAGCGAGCTGAACAGCGCGCCATCCTGAAACAGCACCCCCCAATGTTGTTCGATCTCCCGCTGATCGTAATCGCTCATCGTCAGAACATTGCTTCCGAAGACCTCGACATTGCCCGCAACCGGCCGGTTGAGCCCGATAATGGTTCGCAACAGCACCGATTTGCCCGACCCTGACCCGCCGACGACGCCGAGAACCTCACCGCGGAACACGTCGAGATCGAGACCGTCATGAACCGTCTCGGCCCCAAACCGGTTGACAAGGCCACGCACGCGGATGATCGGCTCGCCCGGCTGACCCGGCATGTTCAAATCTGCAATGCGGAAAAGAAGATCGAGAAGCCTGCGTCGGTCACGATTACGAGAAAAATCGCTTCGACCACCGACAGCGTAGTCAGTCGGCCGACGCTCTCGGCGCTGCGTGCCACCTGAAATCCTTCATAACAGCCGATCGAAGCGATGATGATGGCAAAGAACGGTGCCTTGATCATGCCGATCCAGAAGCTCCAATGAGAGATCGTGGAGAGATGAATAAAGAATTCCGGAATACTGATTCCAAGCGCACCCCACGCCATCAAGCCGCCACCAAAAACTCCCATAAAGTTGGCGCAGAGGGTGAGCATCGGCAAGGTCAGCATCAGCGCGTAGACACGCGGGAGGACGAGAACTTCGACTGGGTCGAGACCGATCGTGCGCATTGCGTCGATCTCTTCGTTGACCCGCATCGTCCCGATCTGGGCGGTAAAGGCGCTCCCCGAGCGGCCGGCGAGGATGATCGCGGTCAGCAGCACCCCCAGCTCACGCAGGATGCTCGCCGCGGTCAGTTGGACCGTATAGCTCTCCAGCCCGTAGAAGCGCAGATAATCGGCACCCTGATAGGCGATGACGACCCCGATCAGGAACGTGAGCAGACCGACAATGGGCAGCGCATTGACCCCGGTCTGCTCCATCTGGGCGACAATCGCGGTCAGGTTCAGCCGGCGCGGATGGCGCGCCAGCCGAAGCGCAGTTGCGCTGACGACGCCGAAGAAGCCGAGGATGCTGTACGTGCGGGCGCCCAGCGCGAGCGTAACCTCCCCGATCCGGGCGATGAACCCGGCCATCGTGTGGTATGCCGGCCGCGGATGGCGGGCCGGCGCAATCAGTCCGGCCGCGCGCACCTGGTCGATCAGCGGCTCGAAGCTCGGTTGCAAGTTCCGCATCTCGACGGTATTGCCGCGCTCGCTCAGATCGCGTTCGGTGCGCAGCAGCAGCCAGGCGCCGGCGGTATCGAGCCGGCTCGATCCCCGCCAAATCCAGGGTAACCCGCTTGCCACTGGGCATCTGAATAGCATGCAGTCGCCGGTCGAGCTCGGCGGCGGTCGCCACCAGCCATTCACCGGCCGCTGCGAACACCAGCGCTCCAGGCTCTTCGGATTCGACGAGGGTAGCGGCGACGGACGCCATGAGGTTCAGGGGTTCAGAGTGCGCTTATCCGCCGCCGAACGAGGCCTTTCCAACTACAAGAAAAGCCGCTATGCCGCAACGATCTCCGTTTCCATCGCCGCCTGCCGGATCTCGAGGATGACGCGCATGGACCTCAAGCAGCATATTCGGTCAATACCTAATTTTCCGAAGCCGGGTATCCTCTTCTACGACATCTCCACCCTGCTCGCCCATCCCGAGGCTTGGCAAACAACCGTTCACCGCCTCGCCGACGCGCTCCGACCTCACGAGCCCGACCTGCTGGTCGGCATCGAATCCCGAGGCTTTCTCGTCGCTGCTCCTTTGGCGTATCAACTCGGCCGCGGGTTTGCGATGGTTCGCAAACAGGGCAAACTGCCCGGCAAGACCGTCCGCTTTACCTATGATCTCGAATATGGCACCGACACGATCGAGATCCAGGAGGACGCGATCACGCCGGGCCAGCGGGTCGCAGTGCTCGACGATCTGCTGGCAACCGGAGGAACGATGCAGGCTGCCATCAACCTGGTACGTCAGCGCGGCGGCGAGGTCACTGCGGCGGTATGCATCATCGAGCTGTCTTTCCTGAAGGGGCGTAGCCGCATCGACGTGCCGTTCACGTCGATGGTCGCGTACGAGAGCTAATCGTCGGCCATTACCGGCGTGGAACCAAGGCTGCGCCCGATCACCGCGTAAAGCGGGTCGCCGCGGCCGGGCGGCGTCCGGTCGAGGCAGCGGATATCGCCCCAATTCCCGGCTTGCACGAAATGTTGGGCAATCAGGCAGAGATGTCCGGCGTCGTCGAGCAGGCACCAACACCCGATCGCGCGCGTCGGCACGCAACGGTTCGAGAATGTTACGATCAGCGGCGCCCCTGGCTTCAAAACTCGCCCGGCTTCGCGGATCACCTCGCACGGCCGGGTCAGATGCTGGATCGCGACGCAGATTGCTGCGCAGTCGAACTCGGCGGTGGCGAAAGGCAGGCGCGGATCGCAGTTCAGATCCTGTTCGTGCCATTCGTCGAGAAACGGGTTTTCCGCGAGCTCCCTGGAATTGAGGCCGACTCCGACGACCCGCGAGTAGGGGATTTCCGGCGGCAAATGGCTGACCCAACCCGACATCAGATCCAGAATCGCGCCACCGGGTGGCAAGACCTCACGGTAGAGCTCGGTGACCGCGGCGATAGCGGCCGCATCGATTTGCCGGCCGCGGGCCAGTTCGGAACCTGCGAATGCGTCGGGTCGGACTTCAAGATGCGCTGGTGCAGTGATCGGAAGGAGCGCCATATCCCCCCTCTCAAGCCTGTTTGGCTTCAGATAGGGATGGCTTGAAGGTCAATCCATAGCGAGATCGCCGAAACTCCAGGCTTTATGTGCCCGCGATTAGCTGCTCGGGAGGCGTGAACGGGAAATCCAGATCGCGGGCGACTGCGGGGTGGGTGACCCGACCTCTGCAAATGTTCAGGCCGTTTCGCAGATGCGCGTCTTCGCGCAGAGCCTGTTGCCAGCCATGATCGGCAATCGCCAGCACATAGGGCAAGGTTGCGTTGTTGAGCGCGACCGTCGAGGTCCGGGCAACCGCCCCCGGCATATTGGTAACACAATAATGAACCACACCCTCTTCGACGTACGTCGGCGCCGCGTGAGTAGTCGGCCTGCTCGTCTCGAAACAGCCGCCTTGATCAATTGAAATGTCGACTATCACCGCACCGGGTTTCATCGCGCGGACGAGGTCGCGGCTGACGAGTTTGGGTGCCGCCGCGCCCGGGATCAGCACTGCGCCTATGACCAGATCGGCCGCGGTCACCTCGCGCTCGATGTTCTCCATCGTCGAGAAGAGCGTGTGGAGCTGCGCTCCGAATTGCAGGTCGAGCTCGTATAGCCGCGGCAGCGATCGGTCGATTACCGTGACATAGGCTTCCATGCCCATCGCCATCCGCGCCGCATTGGTCCCCGATACGCCGCCGCCGAGGATGACCACCTTTGCAGCGGGGACGCCCGGAACCCCGCCAAGAAGCACGCCGATGCCGCCCGGCTCCTTCTCCAGACAGTGCGCTCCGACCTGCACGGCCATCCGGCCCGCGACCTCGCTCATCGGCGCGAGAAGCGGCAGGCCGCCCCGCGCGTCGGTGACGGTCTCATAGGCGATCGCGATTACACCCGACCTGACAAGTGCCTCGGCCAGCGCCTTCTCCGCGGCGAGGTGCAGGTAGGTGAACAGCACTTGCCCTTCGCGCAGCACGGCCGCCTCCTGCGGCTGAGGCTCTTTGACTTTGACGATCAGTTCGGCGGTCGCGAACACCTCCGTTTTGCTGCGCAAGATGCGGGCCCCGACGGCCTCGTAGGACGCGTCCTCGAAAGCGATACCGGTTCCCGCGCCGGTCTCGACCACCACTTCATGGCCATGATGCACGATCTCCCGAACGCTGCCGGGCGTGAGGCCGACACGGTATTCGTGGGTTTTCACCTCCTTCGGGACACCGATCAGCATAGCAAACTCCACTTAGCCGGTATCGCCGCGAGCGGGGTAAACACCGGTTTCGGGTCTAGGTTGCTTCCGCGACACTCTGTCGCGTTCGCGTGATTTACCGTGTACCCCGTCCGAAAGGCGTCGACACTGTCCCGGAGGGTACCGGCCTTCTTGCACAGGTGATAAGCATTGGAAACCTTCGTCGAGCTCGCTCTTATTTATCTCGCGGTGGGTGCCGTCCTGTTTGCGTTGATCCCGGGTCAGGCGACGCCCGACGATTTCCATTGGCGCAATCAGGTGGGGGTCTTTCGGGACAGTGTGCCCGACGTTCTCACTTGGCCGCTCGTGCTTTGGCGCCTTTGCCGACAGGGGCGTTTTTTCGATTAACTCTCGGCGAAGCGGAGTTTTCGCACCACTTCGTCGGCCAGCGGCAAGGAAGCCGTGAGCCCCGGCGACTCGATACCGTATAGATTTACCAAACCCGGCACACCGTGGGTGTCGGGACCCTGCACGACGAAGTCTGCGGCCGGCTCGGCCGGCCCGCTGATCTTCGGCCGGATGCCCGCATAGCCCGGCTGCAACGCGCCATCCGGCAAACCGGGCCAATAGGTGCGGATTGCGGCATAGAACACCTCGCCGCGAGCCGGCTCGACCGTATAATCGACCGAAGAGATCCATTCCACATCGGGCCCGAACCGCGCCTGCCCTGCCAGATCCAGCGTGATGTGCACCCCGAGCCCGCCGGCCACCGGGACGGGGTAGATGAGCCGGCGAAACGGCGCGGGGCCGCTCAGCGTGAAATAGACCCCGCGGCAGAAATAGGCCGACGGGATCGTCTCCGGCGGAATCCCCTCGATCATTCGTGCGAGAGCCGGCGCGTGCAGCCCGGCGGCGTCGACCAGAGAGCGGCAGCGGATCCCGGTCGGCTCATCGCCGCCGATTGCAAGCTCGAAACCGTCATGGCGCACCCTGCCGGAGAGAACCGGGGTACGCAGCACGACGACCGCACCGGCGGCCTCTGCCTCGCCCTGATAGGCGAGCATCAGCGAATGGCTGTCGATAATCCCGGTCGAGGGCGACAGCAGGGCCGCCACGCAATTGAGAGCAGGCTCGAGCTGGCGGGCCTCTTTCAAATCCAGCCATTCCAGATCGTCGACCCCATTGCCGCGGGCTGTCGAGGCGATCCTCTCGAGACCGGCTATCTCCGCCTCGCTGGTGGCGACAATCAGCTTGCCCAGCCGGGCATGCGGGATCCCGTGTTCGCGGCAATAGCCGTAGAGCCGATGGCGCCCTTCGACACAGCTGCGCGCCTTCAGGCTGCCGACCGGGTAATAGAGCCCGCCATGGATGACTTCGCTGTTGCGCGACGAGGTCTCGAACCCAATCGTGTAGGCCTGCTCGAGCACGATCACCTCGATCCCTGCCAGCGCCAGCGCCCGAGCCACCGCCAGGCCGATGACGCCGGCCCCGACCACGACGCATTCAACTTCGTCCATTGTCCCCGGAGCCACACGCCATAATTACGATTGACGTACAGCGTCAATCCTGCATATTCAAGCTGCATGATCCTGAGTTATCGCGACAAGCGAACCGAAGCGTTTGCGCGAGGTGAGTTCGTCCGGGATTTCCAAGGATTTGCTCGACAAGCCTACAAACGGCTGGAGGTCCTCGACGCCGCTACGACCCTTACCGATCTCGCTGCGCTCCCCAGCAACCGCCTTGAAGCGCTCAAAGGCGATCGAGATCGGCAGTACAGCATCCGGATAAACATCCAATGGCGGATTTGCTTTGAGTGGCTGCAGCAGGGCGCTGGTCCGTCGAACGTTGAGATCGTCGATTACCATTAAACCAAAAGGGAAGCCGATGCCCCGTCCTGCCATTCACCCCGGCGAGATCCTTGCCGACGAGTTGTCGGAACTCGGCGTCACCCCGACGGAACTTGCACGTCAGCTCAACGTGCCGGTCAACCGCATTTCACAAATCATCCACGGCAAGCGAGGGGTCACCGGCGACACAGCACTCAGGCTCGGTCATTGGTTTCAGACAAGCCCGCAATTCTGGCTCAACCTGCAGGCGGCTTATGAGATTCGTGTTGCTGAAGCTAAGGTCGCCGAGCAGATCGAGCTTTTACCAAGAAGACCGGCCCTCGCTCAAAGCGATCGATAGAGTGGTCAAGCACATCTATCCCTCGCAAAGAACGAGCACCATTGAGAAATAGGGAGCTAGGTCTGGAGTGATGCAGGTGAAGGGGACGACGCGCTGGGTTGGCAAGGTCGCGTGCTCGATGTAAACCGCACCATCGAGAAGCCCCAGCCGCTCAAGCACCCGACGTACCTTTGCGACGTGGCGGCCGAGCTTGACGATCGCGACGGAGTTGCTGGCGGCGATCCGGGCTGCGATTTGGTCCTCCCCGAGTGTCGCCGGAATCACCGCGAGCGTGTCATCCCTCGAAACCAGCGGGATTGCCGCGGCGGCGGCACAGGCAGTCACCGACGAGACACCCGGAACGATCTCGATCCGATACCGGCCCACTAGGCGGGTGAATACATTGACGAAGCTCCCGTAGAAAAGCGGGTCACCCTGGCACAACAGCGCCACGTCATGACCGGCATCGAGTTCGGCAGCCAGCATGGCTGTGGCGCCGTCATAGACCGCCCGGGGCGGCGGCCCCGGGCGCATCGGAAAGCGGATCGCGATCTCGCGCTGGCGCCCTCCGATCCAGGCGGCGACGATCGAGCGGGCGAAGCTGTCGCCATGCTCAGGCGCCGGATAAGCGACCACCGGCACCGCGCGCAGCAACCGCAATGCCTTCAGGGTCAGCAGCTCCGGGTCGCCCGGCCCGACACCGAGCCCGTAGAGCCGCCCGGACTGTCCCGGCATTCAGCCCGACTCCAAACGGTAGAGGGTAAGAATGAGCTTGCCGCGGCCTGCCGAATAGTCGAGCCCCTCGACGCGTTCGAGTGCTCGGGCGGTCAGCCCGCGGCGGGCCAATGATCGCAGGAATTCCGCGTCGGAGCGGTCATCGACCAGCGCCATGCCGGCACCGGCCAATTGGCCGTCTCCAGGCGCCGCGGTAACCAGCCGGGTTGCCGTGCCGAGCAAAAAGACGAGGCTCGGCTCGCTGTAGCCGACCGACAAAACGGCCTCACCCGGACCCGGCGGGTGGCGGGCGAGCGCCGCCGCGGCTGATCGGCTGGGCCAAATGTAGTCGAGCGCTGGCGCGACGGCGAGCGCAACCGGCAACACGAAGGCGGCGGAGATGGCGGCGACCAGAGCGGCGGCGCGCATCGGCTGCGGATCGCGAAAGAACAGCACCCACGCTAGGCCGAGCATCACTGGAACGGCGACCATGGCCGTCGGCGAAACCGTGCCGCCGAACCACAGGGGCAATATGAACAGCGCAACTCCGAGGACGATCGTAACCGCTCCCCAAAGCACTCCGACTGCCCCGTCAGCAAACCGCGCCGGGCCAGCGAGATGTTTTGCAAACCCTTCCACCAAAGCGCCGCCTGCGAGGAGCGCCAGCGCCGGATGGAGCGGCAGGACATAATGCGGCAGCTTGGTCGGAACGAGCTCGAAGAAGATCCAGGCCGGACCCAGCCAGGCGAGCAAGAAACGCCCCGCCGCGGCACGGCGCTGCCGCCAGCCCCAGATCAGCCCCGGTACGATGAAAAGCGAGCCCGGCCAGAAGCTTGCCATTGCCACCGCCAGGTAATAGCCGGGCGGCGCGCCGTGCAATTCCTGGGCGCCAACCAGCTTCGGTAAAAGGTCGTGGGCCAGCGAGTCCGAAATGAAATGACCTGCGGTGGCGCTTTGCACCACGATCAGCCACGGAGCCACTATCGCTGCCGTGATCATGACACCTGCAAACGGCCGCAACCTTTTGACCCAATGGATGTCGCGATCGGCGATCGACAGGCAACCCGCCGTTAACAGCGCGAGCAGCGGACCGGGTGGCCCCTTCAGCAGGATCGCCACGGCTTCAGCTACCCAAAAGAAAAGCGGAAGTGGCCAGCCAACCCGGCGGCCGGTGCGGGTTGCAATGTAGACGAGCCCGAGCACGCCCTGCCCGGCGACAACGGCGGCGAGAAGCGCCGCATCGGTTTTGGCGAGGTGCGCCTCGACGACCACGCCCAACGCGCTCGCTGTCAGCACTCCGGCGATAAGGCCAGCCGGGCGCGAGACGAGAAGCCGGGCGCCGAAGCCGAAGGTCAGCAGCACCGCTGCGGTCGCCGCCAATGCCGAAGGCAAGCGATAGGGCCATATCGCGGCGCTTTCGGGCGAGCTGAAAGCCGCTACGGCGGCCGCCTGTAGCCAATAAATCCCGATCGGTTTTTTGTTGCGCGCCTCGTCCTGGAAGCGGATGCGAACGAAGTCGCCGGTCTCCAGCATCTGTCGCGTCGCCTGCGCGAAACGCGCTTCGTCGCGGTCGAGGGGCGGAATCGCCGCGAGCCCGGGCAGATAGAGGATCAGGCACAAAAAGCACAGCAGCGCGTAGGGGCGGATCCCGCCGGACCAGCCCCGACCCCCTCCCTCCCCCGTGTTCACGGGGGAGGGAGGGGCCCGCGTTAGCGGGAGGGTAGGGGCCGACACGAACCGGAAGATCCGCATTTCAGCTTGGCTTGACGGCGGCGAGCTGGGTCACCGTCGCCAAGGGCCGCCAAATGTGATGCGGCCCGACCGGCTCGGCGCGGCTGACTGCGATGCGGGTCAGCACACCGCCGTGCCGCGCGTGCCATTCGAATACCCGGGCTTCTCCTTCGGCGGTGACGACATTCGCGGCAAGGCGGCCGCCGGGCGGCAGGCTCGCCCATACATGGGGCAGCAAACTGGCCGCACCAATTCCGCCGCCAATAAAGACGGCGTCCGGTTGCGGCAGGCTCTCCAGCGCCTCGGGTGCGGAGCCCGGTATGATACGCAATTCCGGGACTCCGAGAGCGGTAGCGTTCCGGGCGATCATCGCAGCGCGCGCCGGATCTTGCTCGACCGCGATGGCCGAGCGGCCCTCGCCCGTACGCAGCCATTCGATCGCGATCGAGCCGCAACCCGCTCCGATATCCCATAGCGTTTCGCCGGGCAATGGGGCGAGGGCCGCGAGGGTTGCCGCGCGAACCTCGCGCTTGGTCAACTGGCCGTCATGCTCGAAAGCATCGTCGGGAAGACCGGCGAGGCGCGGCACTCCTCGGGCGCCGGGGCCGGGGATGCAGGCAACCGCGATCGTGTTGAGGTCGGGAACGCGGCTGTCGGCCCAAGAATGCGCCTCCCCGGCGATAATCGTTTCGCGGCTGCCGCCGAGATGCGCGAGCACGGTGAGTTGGCTTGGTCCCCAGCCGAGCTCGGTGAGAAGCTCAGCAACCGTTCGCGGCGTGCCGCCATCTTCCGACAGGATCAAAATGCGCCGATGGGGCGCGAGGTGCAGCCGCACTGTGTCGAGGGGTCGTCCATGCAAGGTGATCGCGGCGCAATCGGCGAGCGGCCAGCCGAGCCGCGATGCCGCGAGGTTGAAGGCACTCGGCTGCGGCACGATCGTCATTTCCTCCCGCGGAAAGCGTCGGCACAGGGTGACGCCGATGCCGTACCACATCGGGTCGCCGGTGGCCAAAACGGCCACTCTCGCGCCGCGGCGGGCTTCGATCGCATCGACCGTGGCCGTGAGCGGGCGTTCCCAACGGATCCGCTCGGCGCCGTAATCCGGCACCATGCCGAGATGGCGCGCGCCGCCGACGAGCAGCTCGGCGGTCTCGATCAGCACCCGCGCCACCGGCGCGAGGCCGGCGATCCCGTCCTCGCCGATGCCGATGACGGCGAGCCAAGCTCTCACCGGGCGCCCGCGAGCGCGTTGACCGCCGCAGCGGCAAGCGCGCTGCCGCCGCGGCGGCCGCGCAGGGTGACAAACTCGAGTCCGGGCCCAAAATCGGCGAGCGCCGCCTTTGCCTCGGCCGCACCGACAAACCCGACCGGGAAGCCGAGAACGAGCGCAGGCTTCGGCGCACCTTGCACCAACAACTCGAGCAGCCGAAAGAGCGCGGTCGGCGCGTTGCCGATCGCGACCACCGCGTCCTTCAGGTGCGGCAGCCATCGGTCGACCGCCGCGGCCGACCGCGTGGTTCGCCTTGCCGCCGCCAGCTCTGCCGTTTCGGGGTCGCGCAGGGTGCAGACGATCCGGTTCGGATCGATCGTGATACCGGCGGCGACCATGGCCGAATCAACCAGGACCGGGGCGCCTGCGGCGAGCGCCTTGCGCCCCGCCGCAACTGCGCCCCTGGACCAGGTGAGGTCGCCGAGAATTGTGCTATCTCCGGCCGCATGGGCCAGGCGCAAAGCGAGCGGCTCCATCCGGCGCGGGAAGCCCGCGAGATCCGTTTCCTCGCGGATCAATGCGAATGAGCGCCGCGAGATCTCGGCCGGATCGTGGATGTAGCTGTATTTGTGATGAAGAGCCTGCGCCTCACCCTCCCGTTGCGCGGGCCCCTCCCTCTCCCCACTTTGCCCCCACCCTTCCCTCCCCCGCTGGCGGGGGAGGGTTGAGTTCGTTTCCTTCCCCCGCTGGCGGGGGAGGGTTAGGGTGGGGGCTGGTTGAGCGGCCGCCGGCGGCACGGCAATCGGGCGCTTTTTTGCTGCGGTTACGCCGAGCGTCCAAGCTTCCTCGGTCTCGACGCGGAACCGCTGCTCCGCGGTCAGGGACGGGTCACCGGCGAAGAGCGTGGCGAGCTTGCCGGCGCGGTCGCTGTCGGCAAAAAATCGCGCGACGGAGCGCACCTGGGCCGCATCCTTGGGTTCGCCATCGGTCGGGGATACGGCCCAGAGCGAAGGATAAACCTCGGCGATGACGATGGCCCCCTCCTTGGAGGCCTGCAGCCCGGTTTCGAACGGCCAGATACGCACATGGTCCACCCAGCGCGGGTCGTCGCGCAATGCGCGCACGACCGGTATGCCAGTCAGCGCCTGGCCGCCGACCGAACCGGCCCCGAGCAATTTCCAGCAAGGCTGGGCGGTCGGGATATGCAAATCGACGAGCCGCCGCTCGGCCAGCCCGTTGCTCTCGTGCGCTCGATGATGCTTGGGTCCGAGGAAGGGAGTGTCAAAGCCGGGCGGACGACCCCAGAAAGGAAAGCAGCCGTTCGACACTCGCCGATTGAATTCGGCCGCGACCGTGAAGCGGTTGTTCCCGTTCTCCTCGGAATCATGGAGAAGACCGGCGATCTCGTCCCAGACGGCACGCCAAGGCGGCCCGGAAAGGCCAAGCCGGGCGGCGAAGCCTGAGGGATACCCGAACGGGAAGTCGAAACCGAGAAGAACCCGCTGCCCGCGTTCCACCGCCGCCGCCAGCCAATCGCCGAGAATGGACTTTGCGGCGTGCCGGGTAGGAGGGTTCTCCAGCCTTTCCCCGTCTTTGCCGTGCCAGCAGACCCAGATGCTGTCGCGGCCGGTGCGCGGTACGGTCGCCGCGCTCCAATCGACCATCGCGAAGGTATCGAACATCATTCGCGATGATGGTGATGGCCGCCGGTGCCGATACCCCGCACGTGATGATGGTGGCCGGTCTGCGGCATGCCCGCGTCTTGCTCGTAGCCGACGATCTGGGTGCGGTATTTGCATAGCTGGCAGTTCATCGCCGGCTGACCGTCCTCGAGCTCGACGACACGGTCGCGGAACGCGTCGAGCACACCCTCGTGGTCGCGCAGATATTGCGCCTTGACAAACTCGATCCCGGGAAAGAGAGCGGCGACGGTGTCGGTTTGCGCATAGATCCGTTTGACCAATACCCCGGTAAACAGGAAATAGGGAAACACAATGATCCGGCGGAAACCGACTGTGGCGGCCCGCATCAGCGCGGCGTCGACCCGCGGATGGGCGACGCCGCTGAAGGCGACCTCGGCCCATCCCAGAGCCATGCCTTCCCACAGCATGCGGGCGAGTTTGGAGATGTTGGAATTGGCGTCGGGGTCGTTGGTGCCGCGACCGACCACGACGAGCAAGGTCTCGCTGCGGGGTATTCGGCTGTCGGCCGCCGTCGCGATGCGATCGGCGGCCGCCTGCAGCAGCTTCGAAATCGATACCCAAATCGCGGCCCAGGCGCACATCGACGCCGGGATTTTCGGCGATGAAGCTGTTCATCTCCCAGGGCAGGTCGTTTTTGACATGACTCGCCGCAAACAGCATGCCGGGGATTGCCAAGATCCGCTGTGCGCCGCGCCCCGCCAGCAGAGCAAGCCCGTCGCGGATCGTCGGACGGGCGAATTCGAGATAACCGGTGGCGAAATCGAACTCCCGCAAACGCGGGCGCAACGCCGTAGCCGCTCGCTCGAATTCCTCGATTGCTTCGGGATCGCGGCTGCCGTGTCCGCACAGGAGCACCGCCGTCCCACTCATTGGCCGTTCCTTCCAGCGCCCACATGATTCCGGTCGTCGCCGACCGTTTGTTGTTGCTCGTAGCGGGCCTCGTCGTCGATGCCCTGTTCGGCGACACGCCGAGGCTTTTTCGCTACATCCCGCACCCCGTCGTTCTCGCCGGCCGCGCGATCGCATTCTTCGACCGCAAGCTCAACCGTGAAGACCGCAGCGAGGCCTCGCGGCGCGAACGCGGCATTGTCACTGTCGTCGTGCTGGTCGGCGGCGCCGCGTTGCTCGGGGCGGCGGTCGAGGGGGTCTGCCGCGGCAGCCTGGCGGGCGCTGCAGTGGAAGCCGTGGTGATCGGGGTACTGGTCGCGCAACGCAGCCTCTACGAGCATGTCGCGGCGGTCGCGGCGGCGCTCGCCAGCGGCGGGTTGGCAGGGGGCCGCGAGGCAGTACGGCATATCGTCGGCCGCGACCCGATGAGCCTCGATGCGCACGGGGTCGCGCGCGCCGCGATCGAGAGCTTGGCGGAAAATTTCAGCGACGGCGTCGTCGCG
Organism: uncultured Alphaproteobacteria bacterium; assembly: GCA_963700185.1. Classification (GTDB taxonomy): domain Bacteria; phylum Pseudomonadota; class Alphaproteobacteria; order ATCC43930; family CGMCC-115725; genus AP-15. The sequence goes on along the minus strand of CAVOWP010000007.1, from coordinate 379,081 downwards.
CCGGTCTTCTGGTACCTGCTGCTCGGCCTGCCCGGCGTTTTCGCATACAAGATGGCGAATACGCTCGACAGCATGATCGGGCATCGAACGCCACATTACCGCGCCTTTGGATGGGCGGCGGCGCGCCTCGACGATGTGCTCAACACCGTATCGGCGCCGCTCAGCGGCGTCCTTCTCGCCGCGGCGGCGGTGTTCGCCACGAACGGTCGCCCGGGCCACGCTCTCGCGACGATGCTGCGCGACGGGCGCAAGCACCATTCGCCCAATGCCGGCTGGCCGGAGAGCGCGATGGCAGGGGCGCTCGGTCTGGCGCTGGCCGGACCGCGCCGCTACCCGGAGGGTGTCGTCGCGGATCCATGGCTCGGCGACGGCAGCGCGCGGGCTGGAGTCGCCGACATCTGGCGCGGGCTTCAGCTCTACCGCCTTGCCTGTTTGATCCAAGGCGGCCTTCTGCTGGGAGCCTGGCTCGCGTCGCATGCTATGCTGCTCGCCTGAAGCGGGGTGGTCGAGCCGCGGCCAAGAGCGCCGAAAGGTCGAAATTGTCTTCGAGATGATCGGCGAGCGAGTCGAGGGTGGTCTCGATTTGATGCTCGTACTCGATCCCCCCCGGCTCCGCGCCCAACACGGCCAGAAACGCCCGGCGAAAAGGGTCGCTCGCAAACAGCCCATGCAGATAGCATCCGGCAGCTAGCCCATCGGCGCTGACGCAGCCGTCCCGGCCGCCGGCCAGCCGCAGCATCGGGCGTTCGAGGCTCGGCCCGAAGGTCTCTCCGAGATGCATTTCGTAGCCCCGAACCGGCATCCCGGTGGCAAGCTCGACGCCAGAAGTCTCGACGAGGCGCTTGGTGTCGGTCAGAACCGTCTCGATGTCGAGAAAACCGAGCCCAGTCACCGTTTGTGGCCGCCCTTCCACACCGAGCGGATCGGCAATGCTGCGGCCCAACATCTGGTATCCGCCACAAAGACCGAGGATTCGTCCGCCTTGGCGTCGATGCGCGAGCAGATCGATATCCCAGCCCTCGCGCCGCAGAAATTCCAGATCGGCGACCGTCGCCTTCGAGCCGGGAAGAATAACAAGCGCGGCGTCGCGCGGCAGGGGCTGACCCGGTCGGACCACACCCAGCTCAACCCCGGGCTCTGCGCGCAAAGGATCAAGGTCGTCGAAATTGGCAATGCGCGGCAAAAGCGGCACCGCGATCCGGATCAGCCCCCTACCCTCACCCGCCTCGCTGTGCTCGGCACCCTCTTCCGCATTGCGGGAGAGGGGCAACCCAGCTCCATCCCATTCCCTCCCCCGCAAGCGGGGGAGAGTTAGGGTGGGGGCCAGGCCGGTGAGGGTCCGCGTTAGCGCGAGAGAATCCTCTGCGGGAAGCACCGCCGCGGCTGGGAAAAACGGCACGACGCCAAAGCACCGCATCCCGGTGCGGCCGGTGATTGCGGCGTTGCCGCCTTCGAACAGCCCGACATCGCCGCGGAATTTGTTGACGATGTACCCGGCGAGCAGCGCCCGCTCGCTCGCCGACAGCAGCGCGTAGGTGCCGACCAGCTGGGCGATGACGCCGCCGCGCTCGATGTCGCCGATCAGCACGACCGGGACGTCGGCCGCCTCGGCGAAGCCCATATTGGCGATGTCGCCGGCGCGCAGATTGACCTCCGCGGGGCTTCCCGCTCCTTCGACGAGGACGAGATCCGCCGCGTCCGCCAGGCGGGAGAAGGAGCCGAGAACGGCCGGCAACAAGCCCGGGGCCAGCCGGCGGTACTCGCCCGCTCCGGCGCTGCGCCAGACCCGGCCGTGCAATACGATTTGCGCTCCGCTTTCCGATTGGGGCTTCAGCAGCACCGGGTTCATGTCGATGACCGGGGCCGTGCCGCAGGCGCGCGCCTGCAATGCCTGGGCGCGTCCGATCTCGCCACCGTCGGCGGTCACCGCCGCGTTGTTCGACATGTTTTGCGGCTTGAACGGCCGTACCCGCAGCCCTCGGCGGGTGAAAGCGCGCGCCAGTCCGGCAAGGAGCAGCGACTTGCCGACATCCGAACCGGTCCCCTGCAGCATCAGCGCATGCGCCATCAGAACTCGATCCCGGGCTGTGCCTTGACGCCGGCGCGGAAAGGATGCTTGACGAGCGTCATCTCGGTGACGAGGTCGGCGGCCTCGATCAATTCGGGCCGGGCGTTCCGGCCGGTGACGACGACGTGCAGGTCGCGAGGTTTCTGCTTCAGCACAGTCACGACCTCATCGAGCGGCAGGTAATCGTAGCGCAATACGATGTTCAGTTCATCGAGCAGCACCAGCGCGTAGGAGGGGTCCGACAGCATCGCCTTGGCGGTTTCCCAGGCATTCCGCGCGGCGGCGATGTCGCGGGCGCGGTCCTGCGTATCCCAAGTGAAGCCCTCGCCCATCGCTCGGCAGGTCACGAGATCGCCGAATCTTTCGAGCGCGACGCGCTCCCCGGTCGACCACACGCCCTTGACGAACTGGACAATGCCGACCCGCATGCCGTGCCCCAGGCAGCGCAGCACCAAGCCGAAAGCGGCCGTCGATTTCCCCTTGCCCTTGCCGGTGTGGACGATCAGGAGCCCGCGTTCCTCGGTCTTCGTCGCGAGCATTCGCTCGCGCGCCGCCTTGCGCCTGGCCATCTTTTCGTTGTGCCGGCGGTTAACCTCCTCCTCGGTTGCGACAAGCTCGCTCAAGGCTTGCTCCATTTGGTCAGATCCTCGCGCGCGCTGTTACGGCGTGGGCGCCACAGGCCGCGGTCGATCGCTTCCAGGAAGCGGGCGCTGGTCTCGGCGAGCGCGGCGGGGTTGTGCTCGGCCATAAAGCCGCGTACCGAATGATCGGCCAGATAGGCGTCGTAAAGAGCGTCGAAATGCGCATCGTCGACCGCCCGCGAGGTCGCGGCGAACGCGAAGAGATAGTCTACCGTAGCGGCGATCTCGGCGGCTCCCTTGTAGCCGTGGCGCATCACGCCGGCGATCCAGCGCGGGTTCGCCGCACGGCCGCGAACGACGCGCCCCAATTCCTCGCGCAGACTGCGGATGCGCGGCGTCTCGGGCCGCGAGTGGTCGTTGTGCCATACTGCGGGCGTGCGGCCGGAGAGGCGTCGCACGACGAGAGCGAGCCCCCCTTCGAACTGGTAGTAATCGTCGCTGTCGAGCAGGTCGTGCTCACGGTTGTCCTGGTTGTGCAGCACGGCATCCGTGGCGGCCAGTCGCGCTTCGAGCATCGGCCGATCGGCGCGCCCCTCGCAACCCGCCCCATACACATAGCCGCTCCAGCCGAGATAGACCTCGGCCAGATCGTTTTCGTCCTCCCAGATCCGCTCGTCGATCATGGTCTGCAATCCGGCCCCGTAAGCGCCGGGTTTTGACCCGAAAACCCGATACCCCGCGCGACGATCGGCTTCTTGCGGCGGAACGCCCTGACTTTCGAGCGTATGCCGGTCCTCGGCGACGCGCTCGGCGAGCGGGTTGACCGACGGCGGTTCATCCAGCGCTGCGACGGCGCGTGCGGCCGAATCGAACAAGTCGATCAAACCGGGAAAAGCGTCGCGGAAAAAGCCCGAAACGCGCAGCGTGACGTCGACACGCGGCCGGTCGAGCACCGAGGCCGGGAGGATCTCGAACCCGGTCACCCGGCCGCTCGACCGCTCCCACACCGGGCGCACGCCCATCAGCGCCATCGCTTGAGCAATGTCGTCGCCGCCCGTCCGCATATTGGCGGTGCCCCACGCCGACAGTGCGACGCGGGCCGGGTAGTCGCCGTATTCCTGGGCGTGGCGCTCGACCAGCAGCGCCGCCGATTTCCAGCCGAGCTGCCAGGCCGCCTGGGTCGGGACGGCGCGTGTGTCGACGGAATAGAAATTGCGGCCGGTCGGCAGGACCTCGGGCCGGCCGCGGCTCGGCGCGCCGGAAGGGCCGGGCCGAACGAAACGACCCTCGAGCCCCGCCAGCAATCCGGCTATTTCGCCGGCACCACTTGCCGCAACCGCCGGACGCAATTGCCGCTCGATCCAAGCGATGACCGTGCGAGTGCGCTCCCAGCTGGGGTCCGGGGCTGTTTCGCCCGCGACGAGCCGCAAGGCGAGCGTCTCCAGACGTTCGATTGCATCGCCGCAGCTGCGCCATGGGTCCGAGCCGGCGAGCGCGGCGGGACGCGCCCCAGTCCACGGCGTGGCCGGATCTGCGTCGAGCGGATCCTGACCAAGGCCCAGATCCATGGCCAGTGCGCGCAGCAGCGACGCGTCTTGCGGTCCCGCCCCGCGCGCGGGGCGGGCAAAGGCGACCAGCAAGGAATGCAGCCTTTCGCCCTCCGGGCTCAGGCCGAAGACATGGAGCCCGTCGCGGATCTGCAACTCCTTCAGCTCGCAGAGGAACCCGTCGAGCTTGCGCAATGCAGCGGCAAATTCCTCGCCGGCGGCGATGCCGCAATCGCCGTCAAGCCCCGCGGCGCTGGCCCGTTCGAGGATCGCCGTGGCGAGCACTCCAACGCGCCGCGTATCGCCGAGAGCGGCCTCGTAATATTCGTCGATCAGGCGCTCCAGCTCCGCAAGGAGACCGTAGCTGCCGGCGCGGGTCAGCGGCGGCGTCAAATGGTCGATGATGACCGCTTGAGCCCGCCGTTTGGCCTGCGTGCCCTCGCCCGGATCGTTGACGATGAACGGGTAGAGGTGCGGCAGCGGCGCAAGCACCGCCTCCGGAAAGCATTCAGCCGACAGGGCCAGCGCCTTTCCGGGCAGCCATTCGAGCGTGCCGTGCTTGCCGAGATGGATGACGGCGTCGGCGCGAAACTCGTCGGCGAGCCAGGCATATGCCGCGAAATAATTGTGCGGCGGCGCCAATGCCGGATCGTGATAGGTCGATTTCGGGTCGATGTTGTAGCCGCGCGCCGGCTGAACCAGCACTGCGACGTTCCCGGCGCGGAAGCCGGGAATGGCGAAGCGGCCGCAATCGAGCCGGCCCGGCCGGAAAAACGGATCGCGTTCGGCGGTGCCCCAGCGGTCGGTTACCGCCTGCTGCGCAGCTGTTGGCAAGGTCGCAAAAAACCCTGAGTAATCGGCAAAGGACAGCAATTCCTCGGCCGGGGCCCGCGGTTTGCCGTTGGTCGGACCCTCCAGCAGGCGGTGGATCAGTTGCTCGGAATCCCGCGGCGCATCCCCGGCGCGATAACCGGCCTTTGCAAGCGCATCCAGGATTGCTATCGCCGAGGCCGGCGTGTCGAGACCGACACCATTGCCGATCCGGCCGTCGCGGTTCGGATAATTGGCAAGAATCAGCGCAACGCGGCGCTCGGCCGGCGCCCGCGATCGCAGCCGCGTCCAGTTGCGCGCGAGATCGGCGACAAAGGCGATGCGGTCGGCCGCCGGCCTGTAGCCGACGAGATTGGCCTCGGTCTCGGGATCGCGGCCGAGCGGCGCCTTGAACGACACCGCCCGTGACAGGATGCGCCCGTCAATCTCAGGCAGCGCCACATTCATCGCGAGGTCGCGCGGGCCGAGCCCCCGAGTTCCGCTGCGCCAGCTCTCCTCGTCGCTGCCGGCAAAGACCACCTGCAGGATCGGACAGTCCGCTTTTGCAAGCGGGTCGTCGACCCCACTGGCGCCGACGGAAAACCCGGTCGCGTTGAGGATCACCGCGGGTGGCGCTGCCGCGAACAGATCGGCGATCAGCGCGGTGCTTTCGCCATCCTTGAGGCTCTGCAGGAAGATCGGCAGCGGACGAAGGCGCCGAGCCGACATTGCCTGGACCAGTGCATCGACAGGCGCGGTGTTCGCCGACTGAACGAGCGCCCGGTAGAACACGACCGGTATGATGCCGCCGTCTCCGTGCCAGAACGCAGTGATCTCGTCGAGGCTCGGCAGCGCGCGATTGGGCCAGTATAGCCCAGCGCGCAGCAGCGGCGCGGGTTCCGCCCACTCGTCCTCACCGCCGATCAGAGATCCGGCATAGCGGAGCAGATTGTCCGCGTTGGCCGGACCGCCCTCGGCGAGGTAGCGCCGGAACCGGCGGACATGCTGAGGCTCGAGCGTGGAGAGCTGTTCGAGTTCCGGATCGGGTTTGTCGTCGCCCGGCAACAGCGCCAGCGGGATGCCCTGTGCGCGACAAGTTTCGACCAGCCGCTCGACCCCATAGGGCCAGTACGCGCTGCCGCCGAGCAGTCGGGCCAAGACCAGCCGCGCCCGTGCGACGGTCTCCATGTAGAGGTCGACGGAGAAGTTGTGGCCGAGACGCAGGATCGGCGCGAGCCGCAGGCGGGGCGCTGCCGGATCCTGCCTCCGGCGCCGCTGCTGTGCCGCCGCGAGCAGCGCGATGTCGGTATCGGCGCTCGACAGCAGCACGATGTCACCCGGGGTCTGAGCCAGATCGACCGCGGTGGAGCCGTCGGCGATGGTTCCCGGTGTCGTCGCGAGCAGGTGCATTCAGCCGCTCAGCGCTGCAGTAATCGCAGAACGGTCGAGCCCTTTGCGGCCGATCACGACGAGCCGCGTCTCACGCTTCTCGCCGGGATGCCAGGGCCGGTCGAAATGTTGCTGCAATCTGTCCCCGACCGCCTGCACGACCTGCCGGCGGTCGCGACCGGGCAGGTCGATAAAACCCTTGACCCTCAGCACGTCGTGCAGGCCGATAGCGGCCCGCAGTCGACCGAGAAATGCGTTGCCGTCTTGTACCGATCCTGCAGTGACGACAAAACTCTCGAAATCATCGTGATCGTGTCCGTTTTCGAGTTCGTGCACGGAGGGCCGGGAGGTAAGGTCGTCTTCGGCGGCGGCTGCCAAACCGAGCGCTATCTGTGGCGAGATCCGGCCGTCCCGTGCGCTTATGAGCTTCACGCCCGGCCGGAGCTGCCCCTCGATGTCACGGCAGAGCGCAGAGAGGTGCTCCGGGCCGAGCAGATCGGTCTTGTTGAGGATCACGAGGTCGGCGCATGCGAGCTGGTCGGTGAAGACCTCCCCGAGCGGGTTGTCGTGAGCGAGCGCAGGATCGGCAGCACGCTGGCGGGCGACGGCATCGGGGTCGGCCGCGAAGAGGCCGGCAACTACTGCCGCTGCATCGATTACCGTCAGTACTCCGTCGACCGTGGTGCGGGTGCGGATCTCCGGCCACGCGAAAGCCTGCACCAGCGGCTTTGGCAGAGCGAGACCCGACGTCTCGATCAGAATATGTTCGGGCGGCGCGGCGCGGTCGAGAAGCTGTGTCAGGGCCGGAACGAAATCGTCGGCTACGGTGCAGCACAGACAGCCATTGGCGAGCTCGACGATGTCGTTGTCTGCGCACGCCGCGTCGCCGCAGCCGAGCAGCAGCTGGCGATCGATGCCGAGCTCGCCGAATTCATTGACGATGACCGCGAGCCGCCTCCCCTCGGCATGCGCCAGCAAGTGCCGCACGAGGCTCGTCTTGCCGGCACCGAGAAAGCCGGTAATCACCGTCGCTGGGACGCGGCGCATCGGGGTCAGCCCTCCTTTAGAACAAGGGGCAGGCCTGCCGCGATGAAGACGACGCGGTCGGCGAGCGCTGCGATATCCTGATTGAGGCGGCCCGCGGCATCACGAAAATGGCGGCCGAGCGGCGTCTCGGGGACGAGGCCCATACCGACCTCGTTGCTGACCAGCACAATCGGCCCAGCGGCCTCGTGCAAAGCCCGGCACAGCACTCCGGCTTCGGCGTCGGGCTGCCGCCCAGCCAGGAGCACGTTCGACAACCACAAGGTAAGGCAATCGACGAGCACTGGACGTTCGGGCGCTGCGGCGGCAATGGCCGAGGCCGGCGCCAGCGGCGCCTCGACCGTGCGCCAGAACGGGCCGCGGCGGGCCCGATGCGCGGCGATGCGCTCGGCCATCTCGGCGTCACCCGCTTCTGCGGTCGCGCAATAGGTGCCTCGGCTCGCGGCGTTCTCGACGAGCCGCTCGGCATAGCGGCTCTTGCCCGAACGGGCGCCGCCCAGAATCAAGGTGACGGGGGATAGACAGGGTCGGCCCGCGGCCGCAATCGGCATTGGTCCCTCCTCCACCCGAGGAATCGTCCCACTTCACGCGATGCGGAGGTCTCCTGGCTCGGGGTCGTCGCCCGCGGCGCCTTCCCAGCCGGTTGCCCTAGCCAGTGGCGGTTGCCGCGGACTCGCCGCTAACAGTTGCGGGGGCAGCGCCGGTCTCGCACCGGACTTCCCTGTCGCATCGCAAGATTCAGGCTAGCACAAGCCGATCGACTACGCCATCCTGCCCTCGCTGCTTCTCCAGGCGACGGGAGGGATAAATGAAGATCGAGGGTGGCTGCCTGTGCGGCAAAGTGCGTTATTCGGCCGATGCCGAGCCGGCTTTTGTTGGCGTATGTCACTGCAAGAACTGCCAAAAAGGTACCGGGACTGCCTTTGCAATCGTCGTGGCCCTGCCAACGCCGGCACTGAACGTGCAGGGCACGCTGCAGACGTTCACCGGTCGGGGTGACAGCGGCAAAGCAACCCACCGGCGCTTCTGCCCGGAATGCGGATCGACGCTGATCGACGAGGCCGAGGTTATGCCGAACGTCACGATGGTCATGGCCGGGACGCTCGACGACTCGAGCTGGGTTGAACCGGGGATGGAGATCTTCTGCGACAGCGCTCAGCCGTGGGTGGAACTCGGTGGCGAGAGGCAGCGCTTTCCGAAAATGCCGGCAAGTTAAGTTTCTTCACGGACGCTGCAACACATCGCGCGCGGTCTGATTGAAGAGAATGCGCCGTTCGTTTTCGCTCGGCGGGGCCGAGCGGCGCAGTTCCTTCCCGAGATCGACGCCTCTCTGCACCGCGGGGCGTTGCTTCACTGCCTCGCGCCAATTCGCGACATTGGGGAAATCGTTGAGCGGCTGGCCGAGCGGCTTCGAAATCAATACCCAGGGCCAGCTCGCCATGTCGGCGATCGAATACTCGTCGAGGATGAACTCACGCCCGTCGAGACGCCGCTCGAGAACCCCGAGACAGCGGTTGTATTCGTCGGCGTAGCGCTTGTGTGAATACGGGTGCTCGCCCTTCGCGTAATTCACGAAGTGGCTCAGCTGGCCGGCCATCGGGCCGAGATTGCCGACCTGCCAGAACAGCCACTCCAAGGTTTCTTTGCGGCCGCGCCTGGTTTGGGGCATGAAACGCCCGGCCTTTTCCGCGAGGTGGATAAGGATTGCACCCGATTCGAAAATCGGCATGGGTCTGTCCGGCTCGTCGTGGTCGACAATCGCCGGCATGCGGTTATTGGGGCTGATCGCCAGAAATTCTGGTTTGAACTGGTCCCCTCGGCCGATATTCACCGGGATCATGCGGTATTCGAGGCCGCATTCCTCGAGCATGATGGCGACCTTCCAGCCGTTTGGCGTCGGCCAATAATAAAAGTCGATCACCGGATCTTCTCCGGGCTGAGCTCGGCGGTTTCTCGGGCCGAATAGCCGAGTTCGGCGAGAATTTCTTGCGTGTGCTCGCCGAGCGCCGGGGCGCCGCGGCGGATTTCCGGTGAGGTCCGAGAGAAGCGCGCCGTTGGCCGCGTCTGGCGCAATCGGCCGGCCCGAGGATGCTCCGTCTCGACAACAAGGCCCAGCGCAGCCACTTGCGGGTGCCGGATGACCTGGTTGCGGGTCAACACCGGGCCGCAGGGAACGCCAGCCGCCGTCAGGGCTTCGAGCCATTCCGCGGCCGGGCGGGCCATCAGGGCCTTCTGGGTCAGCTCCAGCCGCGCGTCGATGTTCTTCTGGCGCAATGCCGGCGTCTTGAACCTCTCGTCTTCGAGCCATTCCGTTCGGCCGACGACGCGCGCCAAACCGGCCCATTGGCGGTCGGTCAAGGCCGCCACCGTCATGTAACCGTCCGCCGTCTCGTAGATAAGATCGAAAGCGGGCGCCGGCTCCTGACGCGCCGGCTGGTCCCCGACAAAAGTCTGATCGCCCATGTCGGAGGCCCACAGAAACGCTAACACGGCTTCCAGCATCGACAGACGGACATGCTGTCCTTCACCGGTGCGCTCGCGCGCCAGCAGCGCCGCGGTGATCGCTTGTGACGCGGTGATCGCGGTCAATTTATCGGGCAGGATCGTTCGCAACAGCCGCGGACGAGCTTCGTCGGAGCCCGCCTGCACGGTCGCCAGCCCGGAAAAGCCTTGGATCACCGGGTCGTAGGCGGGCTTTGTCGCGTACGGGCCCTTCTCGCCAAACCCGCTGATCGAGACATAGACGATGTTCGGCGAGACGGCGCGAACGGGTTCCTCGCCGACGCCGAGGCGTTCGGCGACGCCGGGACGGAAATTCTGCACGAACACATCGGCGCCGGCGGCGAGTCGCAGCAAGGCCTCACGGCCGCCCGCCGTCTTCAAGTCGAGGACGACGGAGCGCTTGTTGCGGTTGTTGTTGAGGAACGAGGCCGAAAATCCACCTCTGCCGTCGGCGCTGCCGCGCGTCGCGTCACCCCCGTCCGGCACCTCCACCTTGATCACGTCGGCGCCCTGGTCGCCGAGGATCATCGTCGCCAGCGGCCCCGCGACATTCGAGGTCAAATCGATGATGCGATAGCCGTGCAAGGGTCCGGGCATGCTTTTACCTTTCCGCAATCGTCACCCCCGCGAAAGCGGGGGCCCAGGGAGACGATTCGAGCACTGCCGCCCTGGGTTCCCGCTTACGCGGGAACGACGGGATTAAAGATCAATGGAACCGCGGCTTCACTTCCTGGCAGAGAAGCTCCAATGCGGTCATGACTTGGCGGTGCGGAATGAGGCCGCCGCAATTGAGTTCCGCCAGAATGCCGTCGATGCCGAGCTGGTCCTGCAAGGCCCCCAGGCGCTGGGCGACCGCGTCGGGTGTGCCGACCAGCACCTGGCCGGTCAACGCCTCGTCATAAGTCAAATTTTCGATGCGTTTGAGCCGCTCGGCCCGGCCTTCGATCGCGCGCGTGCCGGCGCGGCTCAACGAATCCCTGAGGCGCTGCGCCTGTTCCCGGTAAAAGTGCATCAAGCTATCCCGCGGCTCCGAGTAGGCCCGCTCTTCGGTCTCGGCGACATAGGTCGGGACCCGCAGGTAGACCTGTCCTCTGCCCGGGTGGCCGGCCGCGGCATAGGCCTCGCGGTAGGCCTGGATCTCGGGAGCGAATTCGGCAAAGGACCCGTACCGCGCGTTGATGAAGATCGGGAGGCCGCGGGCGCCGACCGCGGGATAGGTGTCCGGGCTCGCGGCGGCTATGCGGATCGGCGGATAAGGCTGCTGCAGCGGCCTCGGCGCCACCGTGACGTTCTGGAATTTGTAGTACTTGCCTTCGTAGGAAAAACCCGGCTGCGACCACGCCAGCTCGACAATATCCAGAACCTCCGTGAAACGGTCGCGGCTTTCGGCATACGACACTCCGTAGTCTTCATAGGTCCGCGGCAGGCCGCTGCGACCGACGCCGAAGATCAGCCGGCCGCCGCTGACGTGATCCACGGTCGCAGCCTCCTCGGCGAGACGCAGCGGATGACACAGTGGCAGGACCTGCACGGCGATGCCGATCTTGATGCGCTCGGTGCGCGCTCCGACCGCGGCGGCGATGCTGAGCGGTGCGGACAAGACCGAACGCTCCGGATCGAAGTGGAGTTCGGCGAGCCACATCGCGTCGAGGCCCCAGCGTTCGGCCGCATCGATCTGCTCGAACGCCTCCGCGAAGGCGTCTCGTTCGGTGCGGCCGGGGAGAGCTGGAAACTGGTGAAACATGCCGAATTCCATGCGCCGATCTCCTTCTTGGGCGATTGGTTCAAGGATATCGCGTTCCGCCACCAACGCGCGAATCTCTTGCAGGCCAGCCAGCGCGAACACACAATAGCCGCTGTGAGCGAAGAAGCGCCCAATCTAGTTCTCGAGCACCTCCGTGCGATCCGCTCGGAGCTGCACGAGATCCGCGAAGAGCAGCGCGAACAGCGGACCCGTCTCGGCTCGATCGAGCGCAGCATTTCATACATGACGCGCGAAATAGCGGAGATGGGCTTGCGGCTCGATCGAATGCACGACCGCCTTGATCGGATCGAGCGGCGGCTCGACCTCGTCGAGGCATAAACTCCGCCCGGCTTCAGGGAGCCGGGAAGTGCGTTCGCAGTTCCTGGCCTCCGGCTTTGGCCGGGTCGGCGTCGACCAGGATGAAGGCGAACACGGCCGGTGCCGTGCCGTTGTTGACCCAGGCGTGCATCGTGCCGCGCTGCACGACGATGTCGCCAGGCTTCATATGCACGATTTCGCCGCTGTCGAGCTCGAGATCGCATTCGCCCGACAGCAATAGCGCATAATCGACGGTCTCGGTGCGGTGCATGAATTTGGGAGCGCCCGGTGCGAATTCGGTTATACGGATCACCGTGCCCTGGCCGGTGCCGACGTAATTGTAGCGTTTGACGAAGCCTGCGCGCTGCGCCGCCTCGGCCTCATCCGAGGAATTGTCGACCGGCGTCTTGTCGGTCGACCAGATCTCGCAGCCGGCGATATGCGGGCGCCCGAGCCGGCTGACCGCCTTTAGCCGCTCATCTGTTTTGACGATAGCCTTGCCGTTCGCGTCGTGTCCGGTAACGATCCGCCTGACTTCAAGTGCCATGCTTTTCCCTCCGTCGGTCTTGCATTTGCCGCGCCGTCGCGCGACGCTGATGCATAACAGATCGACCTGACGAATGGAGGGGTGCGGTGAACGATATTGCGCCGACGCGGTTCAAGTGGGTTGGAACTCGGCCGATCCGTCCGGACGGCGTGCCGAAGGTAACGGGGCGCGCAATGTACGGCGCGGATTTCGCTACCGCCGGCACCCTCTACGGCAAGATCATCCGCTCGCCGCATGCTCACGCGCGGATCCGCTCGATCGACACCTCGAAGGCGGAGGCGCTGCCCGGCGTCAAGGCAGTGGTGACCGCCAAGGACTTCCCTGACCATAAGTTCGAATATATTGGCCCCGAGCGCGTCGCGCAGAATTTCTGGCACATGACCCGCAACGTCATGGCGCGCGAGAAGGCGCTCTACGAGGGCCATGCCGTCGCGGCGGTAGCGGCGATCAGCAAAAGTGTTGCTGATGAAGCTGCCTCGTTGCTCGAGATCGATTACGAGGTCTTGCCGCATGTGATCGATGTCGACGACGCGATGAAACCCGACGCGCCATTACTGTTCGAGGACATGGTCACTCGCGGCATCGAGCCGGCGCCGGCCAGACCTTCTAACGTCTCGAAGCGGATCGAGTTCAAGATCGGCGACACGGAGGCCGGCTTTGCCGAAGCCGACGAGATCGTCGACAAGGAGTTCAAGACGGCGGCGGTGCACCAAGCCTATATCGAGCCGCATGCCTGCGTCGCCCGGTTCGACGCCGATGGTCAGGCCGAGATTTGGGCCTCCAGCCAAGGGCATTTCGTAATCCGCGCGCTGACCGCGAAACTGCTCGGCATGCCGGTCGGCGATATACGGGTGACCCCGGCCGAGATCGGCGGCGGGTTTGGCGGCAAGACCATCGTTTATCTCGAGCCGGTCGCCACCTTGCTCGCCAAGAAATCGGGGCGTCCGGTCAAGATCGTGATGAGCCGCGACGAGGTGTTCAAGGCTTCAGGGCCGACCTCCGGCTCCTCGATGCGGGTCAAGATCGGCGTCAAAAAGGACGGCACGATCACCGCGGCCGAAGGCGAGTTCAAGTTCCAAGCGGGCGCCTTCCCCGGCTCGCCGGTCATGAACGCGTGCCTCTGCGCCTTTGCGCCCTACAACATCCCGAACCAGCATACGGTCGGTTACGACGTCGTTTGCAACCGGCCGAAATCCGCGGCCTATCGGGCGCCGGGATCGCCGATCTCGGCCTTCGCGGTCGAGAGCGTTCTCGACATATTGGCGAAGAAGATCGGCATGGATCCGTTGCAACTGCGGCTGAAAAACGCCGCACGGCCCGGCACGCCGATGATTTTTGGGCCAAAGCTGGGCCACGGCGGCTATGCCGAGACCCTCGAGGCATTAGTCAATCACCCGGCCTATAAGACGCCGCTCGGGCCCAACCAGGGGCGCGGGGTCGCCTCGGGCTACTGGTTCAACGGCGGCGGCGAGTTCGAGCGCCAGCGTCCAGGTCAACGAGGACGGCACCGTCATCATCGCGACCGGCAGCCCCGACATCGGCGGGTCGCGCGCCTCGATGGCGCTGATGGCCGCCGAGACCTTGGGGATCGACTACAATCAGATCCGCTCGATCGTCGCCGACACCTCGTCGGTCGGTTACACGCATGTGACCGGCGGCTCGCGCGTCACCTTCGCGACCGGCATGGCGGTTGTCGAGGCCAGCAAGAAGGTAGTGAATGAACTCCGCGCCAGGGCCGCGATGATCTGGGACGTCGATGTCGAGGGGGTCGTCTGGGAGGACGGCCACGCCAAGCCGGCGAGCAGCAATGTCGGCGATTTCCAGCCGATGTCGTTCAAGGAGCTGGCCGCCAAGAAGGCATTGACCGGCGGCCCGATCACCGCCGCCGCCTCGGTCAATGCCGGCGGCATGGCGCCCGGCTTCTCGACGCAGTTCTGCGATGTCGAGGTCGATCGCGAGACCGGCAAGGTGACGATCCTGCGCTTTGTCGCGGCGCAGGATGTCGGCTGCGCGATCCACCCCTCCTATGTCGAGGGGCAGATCCAGGGCGGCGTCGTGCAGGGCATCGGCTGGGCGCTCAACGAGGAATACATCTATGACCGCAACGGCCGGCTCGACAACGCGGGGTTCCTCGACTACCGCGTGCCGGTGGCCTCCGACATGCCGATGATCGAGCCGATCCTCGTCGAGGTACCGAACCCGGCCCACCCCTACGGCGCGAAGGGGGTCGGCGAGGTCAACATCGTGCCACCGATGGCGGCGATCGCCAACGCGATCGACAGCGCGATCCACCGCCGCCTGACCGAACTGCCGATGTCGCCCCCCAAGGTGCGCGCCGCGCTCGACCAGGGTCAGGCGGATTAGAGCGGACTGAGTCGATGGCCGCGCGGGTTATGTTCACGACCGGCTTCAGCCGCCGCTACACCGGCGGCGTGCGCGAATTTACGGTCGAGGCCAAGAACCTGCGCGGCGTCATCAAGGAAATGGACCGCCTCTACCCCGGCCTCGGCGAGCATCTCGTAGAAGAAACCACCGTCGCGATCGACGGCGCGATCCACGAGACCGCCTATTTCCAGCCGATCCGCGAAGGCTGCGAAATCTTCTTCATCCCCAAACTCGAAGGGGGGTGACGCGGCCTATCGGCGTGGCACCTTCGGTCGCGCGGGGACTGGCTCACGCGGCCCGTTTTCCTTTCCTGGCGGGGTAGCCTTCCTCTCCCGATGCGCCGTCGCCCCACCCAGCACGTTGTTCGGATACGAGCGCCTGCCGCCGGGTTTTCATGCGCGATGTACCGACGAATGCCTTCGAGATCGTTCAGCGCAACGCGGCGCCAAATGATCTCCATCCGTTGCTAGGATTTTTTGAGCTTGGGCGGGGGGAGTTCGTGATGCGTCCCCCACAATTCCATCCATGAAACAACCTCCTCATGCGGTACTCCAGGAGCGCTCGATTCGTCCTCTTCGAGCGCCCGCTTGATGTGGGCCACTTGCCAGGAATTGAGGTCGACATAGGCCTCGATTGCCTCGCTCGCCAAATACGCTTTGGTTCGTTTCATATCGCGAGCCAGCGCTTCGAGTTTCTCGCTGATCTCGGGCTTGAGTCGTACAGTCATCGTGGTGCTCTTTGCCATACTGGAAGCTGTCCTGATCCGCTGAAACACACCATAGCACAACCGAATGCGGGGGCATGGCGCCGGGTTTCTCGACGCAGTTCTGCGATGTCGAGGTCGATCCCGAGACCGGCAAAGTGACGATCCTGCGCTTTGTCGCGACTACCGAGTGCCGGTCGCTTCTGACGTGCCGATGATCGAGCCGATCCGATTAGTGCCAGGCCTTTCCGCCACACCGGCGAAGGCCGGTGCTCATGGCTGCCATGGGTCCCGGCCTCCGAGGGTGTAATCCAATCCCGAAGATTTGGGGTCATCGCTAGGGTTTGTCTCACTTCTGTGGTATAAGCCTATTAGTGGGGTATGGGGGGTGGGATGGGCGAGGGTGTGCGGGTGATCGGTCCGGACCGCGCTCAGCTGCGCTGGGAGATGGTCGACTTGGACAGCCAATTGCCGGACGACCACCGGGCGCGGCTGGTTTGGGCGTTTGTCGAAGGTCTGGATCTGAGCGAATTTTACGACCGGATCAAGGCACGTGACGCGGTTGCCGGACGACCGGCAACCGATCCGCGCGTGGTATTGGCGGTGTGGCTTTATGCGACATTGGAGGGGATCGGTTCGGCGCGGGCGATCGACCGCCTGTGCCAGCAGCACGCGGCCTATCGCTGGCTGTGCGGTGGCGCCCCGATCAATCACGATCTGCTGGCGGGGTTTCGACGCGAGAATGCGGCGTTGTTGGATCGCCTGCTGACCCAGAGCGTGACCGGACTGATCGCCGAGAAGCTGGTCACCCTGGAGGAGATGGCAATCGACGGGACCAAGGCGCGCGCCTGGGCGGGCCGGGGTTCGATGTGCAAGCGCAAACGGCTGGAGAGTATCGAGCAAGCGGTGGCCGAACGGGTGGCGGCGCTGAAGCGCGAACTCGATACCGATGCCGCGGAGCCGGAGCGGCGGCGCAAGAGGCGAGCCTTGCAGGCGGCGCAGGAGCGGGCCCAGCGGGTCGAGCGGGCACGGCAGAAACTGGCGGAGTTGGAGCAGGAGAAGGCGGCGCGGGCCAAGACGCACGCCAAAGAGGAAGCCGAGAAAGGCGAACCCAAAGTCTCGGTCAGCGACCCTGAGGCCCGCTCGATGCGGCTGGCCGACGGTGCGATAGCGCCGGCCTGGAACGTGCAAGTGGCGACCGCCAACGGCTTTGTCATGACGATCGATCCGACGGATCGACGCAAGGACAGCGGATTGGCACCGGGATTGGTGGCGAAAATTGCCGAGCGCTGCGGTCGGGTGCCGCAACGCCTGCTGGCCGATACCACGGCGATGACCCAGGAGGACATCATCACACTGGCGGAGCGCTATCCCGATCTGACGGTCTATAGCCCGCCAGCGCCGGAGCGCTCGGATGTCACCGCCGAGACGCTGCGCAAGCGGCGCTGGAAACATCGCCACGAGCCGCCGGCGGTCACGGCGTGGCGAGAGCGAATGGCAAGCGAGGAAGGCCAAGAAGTCTACCGCCGGCGCAAGCTGACCGAACGGGCGCACGGCATTATCAAAAATCGCGGAATGACTCGGTTTCTCGTGCACGGGCGCGACAAAGTCCGCGCGGTCTGTCTGTTGCAGGCACTGGCACTCAATCTGTCCTGGGCCGAGACGCTGCGCCGCCGTATTGCCGCGGCAGCAGCAATGGCGACACCGGCGACCGCATGACCGCAGCCGGACGCCTCAGGAGGACCACCCTTCGCGATGAAATCCATGGCGTCACCGCCCAGTCCGACGAGCAATATCTCAGATCGTATGCATCTCCAGGTTGAGCGTCCCGCGAACGAACACGTGCGGCAGAAAAGCGGGATTGGGTTACACCCTCCTCCGCCGGGATGACGCAAAAGTTGGAGCGAGCGGACCCGATGGCTGGATCTGAGCACTGAGGAGGACTAGAAGCGATCGCCGCGCGGGTTGTGTTCACCTCGGGGTTCAGCCGGCGCTACACCGGCGGCGTGCTCGAATTCACCGCCTCTACCCCGGTCTCGGCGAGCATCTCGTAGAAGAAACCACCGTCGCGATCGACGGGGCCATCCACGAGACCGCCTATTTCCAGCCGATCCGCGAAGGCTGCGAGATCTTCTTCATCCCCAAACTCGAAGGGGGATAGCCGAGATCCCCATTCGAGGAAAGCACCGGGCGCGACGGGAGCGGCAGACGAGTATGGATACAGTGCGAAACGATCGTCGGCGGCGGCGCAGCTTCCCGACGGAACACATGCAATCCATCGAACGCAGCGATCTGCCGATACCCGGACCAGGCGTTCTTGAACCTCTCATCGAGAGAACTCAAAGTGCCAATATAGTCGATCCCCTCGCGTTCATCGACCACGGCCACATCCGGGCAGCCGGCGAGAAAATCCTCGACCACCCAGCTGTGGACCGGCCAATCGCGCGGGAGATGGCCGTCGATCCGGCGGCGCCAGACTTCACCCGCCAAAGCCCACATCGAATCAAAGCGCGAGGACCAGACGACACCCGTATTATTGACGACTGGGAAGCCAAGACCGATCCACTGCGAGAAGGCAACGTAGCTCCTCGTCCTTTCGCGGCGGATCAACTGCTCGAGCTTCCGCTCGGTCGTCGGGCGAGATCCTACTGCGATCTCGATTTGGTCTTGCCAGCGCGAGAACGCTCCGAGGCCGATCCCACAGAGGCCGAACATGGCGAGAATCGCTGGAATGGATGCTCCAAGAGATGCTCTGCGCCACCCGATCACGGGCCGGGGCAACACGCAGACCCAGTAAAGCAGCGCTAAAGTGGTGAAAATGGCAGCGGGGAGGCGATGGTAAAACCAGGACTTGTCCTCCAGCAGCCACACCAAAATCGAGCCCGCCGCGAATACAGCCAGAGCCAACGGCAGTGCGCTGCCGCTTATCCTGCGGCGATATGTCCACCAAAGCATCAAGGCGACCACGTCGCCGAGCAGCACTGCCCGACTGTCGCTGAGCAGCTGTGGCCAGCCACTATCGCTCGCCCCGTAAAGAGCCAGCCCGAGTGGAATGGCGCTGGTGAAATAGACTGGATACAGTAACAACAGGATCGCGAAGTACACGAGCACCGTAACCGCGGCACTGACAGTCATGCGCCGCCACAGCTGCAGCCCATGAATCCGGCCGACGATTTCGAGCACAGCAAAGGCAAGCAGGAACTGGGGTTTGAGCGCGCAGCCACAACCCGCAAGGGCCCCGGCGATGGTTTCATCGACGGGGTGCGTTGGCGCTCCATCGAGGCGACGCGCGAAGATGCAGAGATAAGGCAGAGCGGCGGCCGCGAGCAGATGCTCACGCTGCCCGAATTCTGGTCCGGGAAGCGCCAGCAAGACCGTGCCGAGCACCGCAAAGAGAGGGAGCGATGCCGCTCCGAGCGCTCCGTAACCCCGCAACAGCTTGGCGCACCACCCGGCGGAACCCAGCATGCAGGCCGCGAAGAACGGCACGGCGACGAATTTGGCGGCGACCCCGAGGGCCGCGGAAAGGGCCGCAGGCAGCGCCAGGACCCACACGATCATCGGCGGGTTGACCTCGACCAGATCGACATAGAGTTGGCGCCCCGCCAGCCATTCTCGGGCGACATAGAGAAGCCACGCGATGTCGTCCTTCAGCGGCGAACGCAGCGTGGTGAATAAGACGAAGCCCAAGGCTAGGAGCAGCGTAAGGAGCGCGAGCCCAGAGCGAATACGCTCATGTCGAAGGGTCAGCCTCCGGGGGGAGTCAATCGTCTGATTGTACATGCTCCGTGCCCTTAGGCCCGATTTTCCCAAACAAACCGGAATGCTAATCTGCGTTGACAGCCGAAAACGGATGAGGACGGAGTTGCTTCCGCTAAATCGACAGCACTATCGGATCTCGATCGACCCTTAGGATGAAGCGGCGAAGCTTTTTGACGGGTGGTGCGGCAGCGGCGGCATCATCAGTAACGGGGAGATTGGCTCGTTCCGAAATCAACCGACAGTCCGGCCCGACACTCCTGGGATTTGTTGGGCCCGTCGCATCGATATGTCATCCGGGTGAGCGGTCCGGCCGTTGTCGGCGATTGTTATGGCCCGGGAGAGGAAGGTGGCGACGAGAGCGGCGAAACGCCGCCGGCGATGGTGACGGCGGCGGCGTTCGAACCAGCGACAATCTCGGAGGGGTCCGATCGCCGCCCAGTATCCTGGCGTGTTTTGGTCTCGCACCAGCCCAATACGCGGGCTCTGAGGATCGTGCTCTCGGGGATCGAGATTCCCCTCGAGGCGGAACTCTTGTTCAAAATCGACGCCTCCACCGGTTTCTTGAGCAGAAATACGGTGCTGCGTCATCGCGGCGGCGGCCCTGATGTCGATATCGCGGCGACTCTCGCTTTTTGGTATCGCATCCACGAACCGATTGTTGATGTGCACTATTTGGCGGGCGCCTGGGCACAGGAAACACAGATCCGGCACGGCGATGGCAGCACACCGCTCGTTCTGGAGAGCAGAGCTGGCAAGACCGGCTTCGCATTCCAGCCGTATTTGGCGCTGAGTACGAAGACCTCGACCTATTTGTGCCAGATATTCTGGTCGGGGAACTGGGCTTTGCAGGTCGATCCAAGTCTGGATGGCGCTGCCGTATTCGGCGGCCTCAATAATTGGCAGTTCCGCTGTCGCCTCACCGCCGGCGGGAACGACGTGTTGCATTTGCCCACTGTGCTGTTCGGGCGGTTCGACGCCGACCTCAATATCGCCACCCAGCGTCTACACGATTACCGGCGCAAGCACCGGCCCAATCCCGGGCGCCCCATCCCGGTGCAATTCAACAGCTGGTATCCTTATCTTGGCGAGCCGATTGCCGCTGCGATGCTGGCTCTCGTACCGCTGGTCAAGCACCTCGGCTGCGAAGCCTTTGTCGTCGATGCAGGGTGGTTCAGGACAGACGAAGACGACTCCGCGGCCGCCTGGACCGCGCGGACCGGCGATTGGCGCACGAGCCGCATGCGGTTTCCGAACGGCTTGCGCGAGATCAGCGCATCGTGCCGCGACCAAGGCATCCGTTTTGGCCTGTGGTTCGAACCGGAAGTGATCGGCTCCTTGTCCGCTGTTCGCCGCAACCACCCGGAGTGGTTGCATCATCTCGACGGAGAGCCTCCGCCTGCCAATGAGCGGGCAATCCTGAACCTGGGCGTGCCGGAGGCACGACGATACGCTTTCGAACGCATTACACGGATCCTGTCGAGGGTCGGCGTCGACTGGATGAAATGGGACTTCAACGCGGATCTGGGCGCGGGCGGCTGGGCCTCGGGGCTGCCAGAAACTTTGACCGACCTGGATCCGTTGGTAGCGCATTACGAGGGGTTGTACCGGTTGCAGGATGCGATCCGCCGCTGGTTTCCCGATCTGATCCTCGAAATGTGCGCGAGCGGTGGAGGCCGGATGGACGGCGAGCTTTTGTCGCATGCCCATGTCAACTGGGTCAGCGACCAGCCCGGGCCGTTGCGCAAGCTGGCGATCCATTTCGGGACGCAGCTGGCGCATCCCGCCGTGGTTTGCAACGACTGGCTGATCGAGTGGCCCCCCGGCAGAATTGCCGGTTATGACGACGACGAAGATTTGGTAGGTCTCGATGATCGCTGCGATCTGCCCTTTCGGCTGCGCGTGGCGATGCTGGGCAGCTTTGGGATCAGCGCAGCGATTGATCGCTGGCCGGAAGCGGATCTCGTTATTGCCGCCGAGCATGTCGCGCTTTACCGCAACAAGCTGCGGTCGATAATCCATCACGGCAATCAGTATTTCCTGACGCTACCACCGATCGTCGGAAGCGGGGACTGGGCGGCGATATGGTACGTCGCGAAAGACGGCTCGAACGGGGTTCTGTTTGCCTTTCGGCTCGGCGGCGGTGAGGGGTCGCGCAACTTTCCTCTGCCGGGCCTATCCCCGGAGAAGGGCTATCGAGCAAGCCTTTTCTCTGCGGGGAGTGTCATGGACACAACGGGAGAGGCTTTGGCGCGAGGCCTCGGCCTCACTGTCCCCGAACAATTTCAGTCCGAACTTGTCGTCGTAGAGGCGCGCTGAGGCAACGACGAGCCACAGAGAAGGGGGCCGCCTACTGCAGCGGCGGGCACACCAGGTTGACCTGCATCTGCGCAACTATCGCCGAGTTGAATGGGCGATTGGCGCAGCGCCCATTGTATTCGCTGACCCGCGCATTGTAGCGCGCCGTGGCATCAGCGGTCTGCGCGTGAACGGGGCCGATCGACTGGCGATACGCGGCATCGCGCCGCTCGAGCAGCGCTTTGTAGCGAGCGACGTCATCGGGGTTGTTGACGTTTATCGTCGATCGATCGTGCGCGAGCTGCGAATCAAGGTCGGAGAGTTGTCGGGTAACCGCGTCCAACGCCTGCTTCTTTGCGTTCATTTCGGCCGAGAGCGCCGCGACCGCCCGCTGCAGGCACAAGCAGGCCGCGATCTCGGCAACTTCCGGCGGCGGTGGCACCTGGGCCCTCGCTACCCCGGGCGCAAGCACAGCGAGCAGCCCCCAACCCAATGCCATCCCACGCGTCCACCCGATCATATACGCCATCCTCCCCCCCTCGGCGGCCGGCTAATGCGTCGTGGCCCGGGTCGCGCAATCGGCCAGCTCCCGGACCCGTTCGGCAGCCTCGTGGCCGAGCTCATTGGCCTTGTTCCACAATTCGTCACGGGCCTCACCGATGTAGTCCTGCTCTATTCGGGTGGGTGGCAATATCGCCGAAAAAAGCGCGCCTGCAACCAAGCCGGCAACGCCGATCAGCCAGGGATCGGTAGACAGCTTTTCTGTCACTTGGGTGCTCGCCCGGCTGGCCAGGTCGGTCGCATCGCCGGCCCGATCGAGGACCGCACTGCCGGCATCGCGGACCGAGGTAATCGCGCCGCGCGCGGCCCCCGCGGCCTGATGAACCCAACCATTGCCGCGACCCGAATCGTTGCGGGCCAGCGGCTCGCCGTCGGGTCCCAGCACTCGCCCGGCGGATCCGTCGCTCGAACCACCACCGATCCCGATATCGCCGCCAAGCGCCCCGATCCGGCGTTGTGCGGCCTGGACGCGCTCGTCATTAACGACGCGATCCACCAAACCGGTATTGTTGGCCACGAGCCATGCGATACCGACCCCAATCAACGTAAGCGGCACGCTGTTGGCTTGAATTACCTCCCCGAACCCACTGCCCTTCGGTGAATCTGTCATCATCTCCATTCCCTTCTATTTTCCATTCAGCGGATCACGAGATCTGATCCCGGATCCAAGCTTCATCCTCACGAAGCGAATTCAGCGTGCGGCGCGGTACCAAGGCGTCGGCTTTGAGACGGCTCTTCCCGAACAGCGCCAATCCAGCGCCCAGAGCTATCACCAAAATCCCGATGATCACGGCGGAAAGCCAGGGCGCCAAAACATGGCTGAGACCAAGGATCGCCGCTGCCACCAGCGCGAGCCAGCCGCTGAAGGCGATCACCGCTCCCGCGGCAAGCGCTCCAGCGCCCACGCCTGTCCGCCCCAGTTTCTCACTGAGCTCGGCCTTGAACAGCCCGATCTCCTGGCGCACCAGTGTGCTGGTCTCGCCGGCGAGATCGGAGAGCAGAGCGGCAACCGGGCGTCCGAACCGCCCGCGCGGCTCTTCGACGTCGGGCTCCACTCGACCGTTAACGGAACGCATCAACGGGTCTCCACGGCTCCGGTGATCGGGTGCGGGGTTCCGCTCAGCTCACCGGCGGCGGTACCGCTTCCGCTCGATACGGCTGCCGTAACCGTGCGCGCCGGTTCGCTGCTCCGTGACGACCGAGCGGCATCGCGCTGCCGCCCGCCGGTCGACGCCCATAACAGGCGCCCGACGACAAAGCCGGTGGCAATGGCGCCGAGCACAAACCACGTCGGCTGGCGTCGTGCGAAATCCTCGGTGTCGGCGACCAGCTCGCCCCACTGCCGTTCACGCACCGTGCGCGAAAGGCTATCGACCTGCGTTGCCGCCTCTTCGAGGTAACCCGCGATCACATGGCTTTGCGACTCGTGGAGCGGCTGCGCAGCGCTTTGCAGCGCCCTGGCTATTCCCGAAACCCTATCGGCAATCTGGCGCTTCTGTTCTTCGAGCAGCGATTCGGCCGCCGATCGGGCGGCATCCAGGAATTCTGTGACGACGCTTCCGCTGTCCGTCGAGTGAATTCGCGTCGCCCCGGTCGGGGCTATCGTGCTCGAAGAGGCATCGTTTCTGTCAGCCATGCGTCGTCCTCCGAGAAAACTCGTAATCGGCCATCCTGCTCGGACAACGGATTCATTCGACCTCAGGTTCCTGCAGCTCGGCGCGAATTCCCTCTAATTTCGTTGTCGAACCGTTGCCATAGTTTGCCTGATAATTGAGAGCATGCTATGCGAATTGGCCGGCGGGGGAGCGGTGCCGAAAAGCACGACGATAACGGCGGGCGCCGATGGCTGAGCCGAGGTTGCGGCTCGACCCCGCCGCCCGCATGCGGCCGCCGCCGCGCACACGCGCGCCGCGACAACGCACTCGCGGCAAGGGACAACTGCGGCGGGCCTCCAAGCTCGGCGTGTTGCTGCTGCTGTGGATGGCGATTGTCGGCATCGTCGTCGTCGGCTACTTCGCCCTCACCCTGCCGGACACCGGCGAACTCACCCGCGCCGAGCGGCGTCCAAGCGTCACGATACTGGCGGCGGACGGCAGTCTGCTGACGACCTATGGCGACCTTTTCGGGCAGGCGTTGACCCTCAAGGAAATGTCGCCTTACCTGCCGAAGGCCGTCGTCGCCACCGAAGACCGCCGCTTCTATAGCCATTTCGGGGTTGATCCGATCGGGCTCGTCCGGGCCGCGTTCGCCAATATCGCCGCCGGACATGTGGTCCAGGGCGGCAGCACGATCACCCAGCAGCTCGCCAAGAACCTGTTCCTGACGCAAGAGCGCAGTTTTTCCCGCAAGATCCAGGAGACGCTGCTCGCGCTTTGGCTGGAGCACCGTTTCTCGAAGAACCAGATCCTCGAGATCTACCTCAACCGGGTCTATCTCGGGGCCGGCACCTATGGCGTGGATGCCGCGGCGCACCGGTATTTCAACAAATCGGCGAGGCAAACGAGCCTCTACGAAAGCGCCGCCATTGCCGGCCTGTTGAAAGCCCCAACCCGGTTCAACCCGATTCGCGACGGCGACAAGGCTGCGGCGCGGACTGCGCAGGTCCTCGCCAAAATGGTCGATGCCGGGGTTGTCACCAGCAGTCAGGCAATGGCCGCTCTCAGCGGCGGAACTTCGCTTGCTGCGGTGCCCGTTACCCGGCCGGGCGCTCGTTATTTCGGGGATTGGGTGGCCGAGCAGCTGGGAGATTTTGCCGATACCGGCAATCGTGACCTGACTGTGGTGACGACACTCGATCCGCGCATGCAGGCACAAGCCGAAGCGGCGATCGCGGACGTCATCACCCGCGAGGGCGGGAAAATGGCGGTGAGCCAAGCCGCGCTCGTGGCGATGTCGCCGGACGGTGCGGTCCGCGCCATGGTCGGCGGCCGCGATTACAATGGGAGCCAATTCAATCGCGCGACCCAGGCGCAGCGGCAGCCGGGCTCCGCCTTCAAGCCATTCGTCTATCTGGCCGGGCTGGAGGCCGGATTACAACCCTCCGACCAATTCGTCGACCAGCCGATGCGCATCGGCAATTGGCAACCGCGCGATTATACCGGCCATTACCAGGGCGAGATGACCTTGGCCGAAGGCTTGGCGCAGTCGGTCAACACGATCGCGGTCCAGGTCGCGCAGCGCGCCGGTTTGCGCAATGTCGTGGCGGTCGCCCACCGGCTCGGGATTTCGTCCCCGCTCACGCCCGAGGTGAGCCTCGCCCTCGGCACTGACGAGGTCAATTTGTTGGAGCTTGTTTCGGCCTACGCGCCGTTCGCCAATGGCGGTCGCGGGGTGTGGCCGCACGGCATTATAGAAATCCGCGATGGCGGGGGAAAAATCGTATTTCGCCGCACCGGCTCGGGGATCGGACAAGTCGTCACCCCGGAACTCACCCGGACCATGAACCAGATACTGGGCGCCGTCATCGGACACGGCACCGGCAAAAGCGCGGCACTGCCCCGTCCGGCCGCCGGCAAAACCGGTACGACGCAGGATTACCGCGACGCCTGGTTCATCGGCTACACCGCCGACCTCGTCGCCGGGGTTTGGCTCGGCAATGACGACAATACGCCGATGAACAAGGTGACGGGGGGCTCTCTGCCGGCGCAAACCTGGCGGCGTTTTATGCTAGCCGCGACCCAGACGATGCCGGTCCGCCCGCTGCCGAGCGCACCGCTGCCGCCCGCCGGCGTGATGGCCGCGGCGCCGCCTCGCTCGGGCGGCGGTTTCTTCGAAAATCTCTTCGGCTTATTTGGCGCGAGATGATGGAGTGTGACGAGGCGCCCTCACCCCCCATCGCTGGCGCGATGGTGGCTGAGGGCAACTCTGTTAGCGCAATGGAGAGAAGGACGCCGGGACGACCAGCATGTTTTCCTGCTTGATGAACATGCCGCGGGTGGCGGGCGGCCAGCTGCCGTCTTTGCGCGATTCTTCACGGATGCGAGCGCGCTCGTTCGCGTCCTTGTAAGCCCAGATGTGAATCCATTGATTGAGCGGGCCGAGCTCGGTATGGCCCGCCGCCGCCAGAGGCGACAGCTTGACCCGCCCTTCGATCCTCTCGGCCCAGCGCTCGATGACGGTCGGCGCCGCTCCGGGCAGCATCGTGTAGGTGCGGATCTCATAGAGATTGCCGTGCTGCCGCGGCGTGAAGGCCGGGCAGAACGGCGCCGCGTTGACGATCTTGCTCTCCATCTCGACCTCGAATTCCTGGATCTTCGGCGGCCAGTTCGGGATCGATTGCGAACGCACCCGCGTCCGGTGCTGCAGATCGTCATAGGGCCAGATGTGGATGATGTGGTTTAAGGGTCCCACTTCGGTATGAAAGAACGCGCCGAGCGGCGACACCTTGACACGCTCGGTCAGCGCCTCTGCGAACCGCTTCTCGACTTCCGGCACCGAGCCGGGCTGCAAACGGTAAGTCCGCATCTCAAAGATCATCGACCTCACTCCCTTATTCCTGGGTTGGCCCGGTCACTGTAGAGCAAGAATCCCGGCTAAGGTAGGCGCGCGAGGCTTTCGGTCATGAGATCGTAAAAGCCGTCGGCATCGACCGTGTTCAGAAAGCGAACATTCGGCTTTCTGCCGGTCACACCCCACCAATCGACAACCGTCATCCCGGCGGTCAGCGGGCTTTCGGTTTCGACGGCCACATTGACTTCGCGTCCGTCATACAGGTTCGGGCGCAGGAGGTATCCAATGACGGCGGGATCGTGCAGCGCCTTGGCGCGCCCGCCGAACTTGGGGTGACGGTTTCTCTCGAAGGCTCCCAGCAACTCGGCCACCGCCGCGCCGCAGCGGTTGGGGAGAGCGCGCAATGCTGCGAGCCGAGCCAGGGTGGTGACCAGATGATGCGTGAGGTCGAGCGGGACCATCGTGATCGGGACGCCGCTGTCCAAGACGATCGCCGCGGCATGTGGGTCGACATGGATGTTGAATTCGGCCGCCGGCGTCACATTGCCGAGCTCGAAACAGGCCCCGCCCATGACCACCAATTCGCGGATCCCGCCGGCGACCTTTGGGGCCTGGACCAACGCCATGGCGATATTCGTCAACGGCCCCAAAGCGCACAGCGTAATCGTTCCAGCTTCGGCCGAGCTGAGCGTCTCGATCAGATAATCGGTGCCATGTTGCGCCTGAAGTGCCATTGGCGGCTCGGGCAGTACGGCAGCGAGGCGGGGGTCATTGTGAATGTGATCGGCAGTAACCAGTGCGTGCATCAATGGCCGTGCACATCCGGCATAGACCGGCAACTCCGGGCGCCCCGCGAGAGCGCAGACGCACCGGGCGTTCCGCTCAGTCTGCACCAGCGGCACATTTCCCGCGACCGCGACGATGCCGAGCACGTCCAGTTCATCAACTGCCGCCAATGCGAAAAGGATTGCCACGGCGTCGTCGAGGCCGGGATCGGTATCAATGATAATCCGCCGGCGCATTTCTCGCGCTTACCGGCGCAGCACCAGCAGCTTCTTGATTTCGGCGATCGCCTTGGCCGGGTTGAGGTTCTTCGGGCAGGTCCGGGTGCAGTTCATGATCGTGTGGCAGCGGTAGAGGCGGAACGGGTCTTCGAGTTCGTCGAGGCGCTCGCCGGTCTTCTCGTCGCGACTGTCGGCGATCCAGCGATAGGCCTGCAACAGGACTGCCGGCCCCAAATAGCGCTCGCTGTTCCACCAGTAGCTCGGACACGAGGTCGTGCAGCAGAAGCACAGAATGCATTCCCAGAGCCCGTCGAGCTGTTCGCGCTCTTCGATCGATTGCGGGCGCTCGCGGTCGGGCGGCGGCGGGCTCGCGGTCTGCAGCCACGGCCGGATCGATTGGTACTGCGCAATGACATGCGTCAGATCGGGCACCAGGTCCTTGACGACCGGCATGTGCGGCAGAGGGTAGACGCGCACCGCGCCTTCGACATCCTCGATCGCCTTGAGGCAAGCCAGCGTATTGGTGCCGTCGATGTTCATTGCGCAGGAGCCGCAGATCCCTTCGCGGCACGACCGGCGGAACGTCAGGGTCGTATCGATCTCGTTCTTGATCTTGATCAGCGCGTCGAGCACCATCGGGCCGCAATCGTTGAGGTCGATCTCGAAGGTGTCGATGACCGGGTTCTTCCCGTCATCGGGGTTCCAGCGGTAGGTCTTGAACTCGCGCAGCCGGGTGGCGCCGGGCGGTCCGGCGAAGGTCTTGCCGGCGCCGATTTTCGAGTTCCGCGGCAGAGTGAATTCAGCCATCGACGGGTTCTCAGCCTTGACCCCGAAATGGCAATGAATGCCCAGATACAGTATCGTCACCCCCGCAAAAGCGGGGGTCCAGGGCCTCCGGCTCAGGAGTCTGCCGCCCCTCGATTCCCGCTTTTGCGGGAATGACGGGGTGAGGCAGACGACCTGGTGATTTGAGCAAAGTCATTCGGCCAAGCCCTCAATACACCCGCGCCTTGGGCGGGAAGGTCTGCACCTCGTTCGAGAGCGTGAAAAGATGGACCGGGCGATCGCCGAGTTTGACCCCGCCATCGCCGTCGAGCCAGGCGAGCGTGTGCTTCATCCAGTTCCGGTCGTCGCGCTCGGGGTAGTCCTCCCGGGCATGCGCGCCGCGGCTTTCGGTCCGGTTCTCGGCCGAGTGTAGGGCGACGACGGCCTGCTCGAGCAGATTCTCCAACTCCAGTGCTTCGACCAGATCGGTGTTCCAGATCATCGACCGGTCGGAGATGCCGAGGTCGCCATAGCTGTTGGCCACCACATCGATCCGGCTGACCCCTTCCCGGAGCACTTGTGCCGTGCGAAAGACGGCGCAGTTGGTCTGCATGACGCGCTGCATATCGAGGCGGATCTCGGCGGTCTTGCGCGGGCCGCGCGATTGCCGCACCGCATCGAGCCGGGCGACCGCTTCCTCGCCGGTGCCGTTCGACATCGGTTTTTGCGATGTGCCGGGGCGCACCAGCTCGGCCGCTCGCTGGGCGGCGGCACGGCCGAACACGACGATGTCGAGGAGCGAGTTGCAGCCGAGCCGGTTGGCGCCGTGCACCGAGACCGAAGCCGCCTCGCCGATCGCCATCAACCCGGGCACGGTCGCGTCCGGTTCGTCCCGGGTCGGCCGCAGCACCTCGCCGTGGTGGTTCGTCGGAATGCCGCCCATGTTGTAATGCACGGTCGGCAATACCGGGATCGGCTCGCGCGTGACATCGACCCCGGCGAAGATCTTGGCCGTCTCCGAAATCCCCGGAAGGCGCTGGTGCAGAACCTCCGGCGAGAGGTGCTCGAGGTGGAGGAGGATGTGGTCACTCTCCGGTCCGCAGCCGCGGCCCTCGCGGATCTCGATCGTCATCGCCCGGCTGACGATGTCGCGCGACGCCAGGTCTTTGGCATGCGGCGCGTAGGCTTCCATAAAGCGTACGCCCTCGCTGTTGGTCATATAGCCGCCTTCACCCCGCGCTCCCTCGGTGATCAGGCAGCCGGCGCCATAGATCCCGGTGGGATGAAACTGGATGAACTCCATATCCTGCAACGGCAAACCGGCCCGCAATACCATGGCATTGCCATCGCCGGTGCAAGTGTGGGCAGAGGTGCAGGAGAAGTAGGTGCGGCCGTACCCGCCGGTGGCGAGGACCACGAGATGAGCGCGAAACCGATGCAGGCTGCCGTCTTCGAGGTTCCAGGCCATCACCCCGCGGCAGGCGCCCTCCTCGTCCATGATCAGGTCGAGCGCAAAATATTCGACAAAGAATTCTGCGTTATTGCGCACGCATTGCTGATAAAGCGTGTGAATGATCGCGTGACCGGTGCGGTCGGCAGCGGCGCAGGCGCGCCGCGCAGGATCGCCCTCGCCGTACTCCATCATGTGCCCGCCAAACGGCCGCTGATAGATCCGCCCGTCCTCGGTGCGGGAGAACGGCACGCCGAAATGCTCGAGCTCGATCACCGCGGGGATCGCATTGCGGCACATGTATTCGATCGCATCCTGGTCGCCGAGCCAGTCGGACCCCTTGACGGTGTCGTACATGTGCCAGCGCCAGTCGTCGGGGCCGACATTGCCGAGCGCCGCGCTGACCCCTCCTTGAGCGGCAACCGTGTGGCTGCGGGTCGGGAAGACCTTGCTGATGCAAGCCGTCCGGAGCCCCTCGGTGGTCATTCCCAGTGTCGCCCGCAGACCCGCGCCGCCGGCGCCGACGACGACCACATCGTAGCTGTGATCGATAATGTTGTAGGCCGGTGGCATGCGGCGCTCCGATCAGCTCGTCGATCCAAGGGCAATGCTGAGCACTGCGAAGATCCCCGCTACGGCGAAGCCGAAACTGAGCAGGCGGACGGCGACGACGAGGCCGAGCCTGGCGAGCTCGGTATGAACATAGTCTTCGATAACCACCTGGAGCCCGAGCGACGCGTGATAAAAAGTCGCAATAAGCAGCAATACCAATAAAATGGCCGGCAGCGGGAGGCCGACCCAGTTCTGCACAGTCTCGATATCGGCGCCGACCAGGCCAATGACTGAGGCCGCGAACCAAAGGCTCAACGGCACCAGCGCAATCGCGGTAATGCGCTGCGCCCACCAGTGATCGACCCCCTCCTTCGCCGAACCCAGCCCGATTGCACGGCCGAGCGGCGAGCGCATCCGCGATGCCATCATATCAGGAAACCCAGCGAGCTATCCCGGCGATCCAGGCAACCAACGTCAGCACCGCGGTCGCCCCGACAACAATCCAGCCACCAATATAGGTCGATTCGAGATCGAGCGCATGGCCGGTGTCCCAGACGAGGTGACGGATGCCATTGCACAGATGATAGAACAGCGACAGAGTCCAGCCGAACAACAGCAAGAGCCCGATCCAGGAGCCGAGAAAATCCTGGACGCCTTCATAGGCCTCCGGCCCGGAAGCGGCGGCAACCAGCCACCATACGAGCAGAAGCGTCCCGCCGCTCAGCGCCACGCCGGAAGCGCGGTGGAGGATCGACAGAACGGAGGTGAGTTGCCATCGGTAGATCTGAAGGTGCGGCGAAAGCGGCCGATCGGCGGATCTCATTTACGGCAATTCCGGATTTCCCTTGCGGTCGGCCGCTGTGAATTAGCCCGCGATGCCGGGGAGTGTCAACGCAGGCTCGCCAAGCGGCCGCTTCACTTCTCGCCGGAGAGCCGCTCGATCTCGCCGGCTAACGCCAATAGCCGCCGTGCGTTTTCCACATGCAGGTTTTCGATCAGCCGGCCTTCCACGAGAACGACGCCCTTGCCCGCGGCTGCCGCTTCGCTGTGCGCCGCGATGATCCGCCGCGACCATTCGACCTCCTCGGGGGGCGGGGCGAATGCTGCGTTGGCGGCAGCGATCTGCTTCGGATGGATCAACGTCTTGCCGTCGCAGCCGAGCTCGCGGCCTTGCCGGCATGCGGCCGCGAACCCCTCATCGTCGCAGAGGTCGAGGTGAACGCCATCGAGAACCGTCAGCCCGTGGGCGCGGGCTGCCAGAATGGCGAGGCTGAGGGAGGCAATCAGCGGCAGACGATCGCGGGTTGGGAGTGCGTGCAGGTCTTTGGTCAGGTCCGAGGTGCCGAGAACGAGCGCGGCGAGCCGAGGGCTCGCCGCGGCAATCTCGCGGGCGTAGAGGATGCCGCGCGGCGTCTCCAGCATGCACCAGACCGCGAGCCGCTCCGGAGCGCCGAACGCGTCGAGCAGCGACACCGTCAGCGCCACCCGGTCGGGATTCTCGACTTTGGGCAACAGCACCGCGTCGATCGGCATCGTAGCAGCCGCCGCGACATCGGCGTGGCCCCACGGCGTGTCGATCGCGTTGACGCGGATTACCAGCTCGCGGTCGCCATAGCCGCCCCCGGCGAGCGCCGCCGCGACGATCGGCCGCGCGCCCTCCTTCGCTTCCGGAGCAACGGCGTCTTCGAGATCGAAGATCAGCCCGTCGGCAGGCAGTGTTCGCGCCTTCTCCAGCGCCCGCGGGTTCGAGCCGGGCATATAAAGGACACTGCGGCGAGGGCGAGGCGTGGCAGACATCGGCGCCCGTGGTTTGGCTGAATTCTATTCCGCAGCCTTGGCCGCCGGGGACTGCCAGCTCTTCAATACGGGCAGTACCTCGCAGGCGAACAGCCGCAATGATGCTTCGGCCTTGTCGTAAGGGATGCCCCCGAAGCGGAACGCGACGTTCAGCTCGAAGTCTCCGATCACCCCGCGGCGCGCTTCCAATTCCCGGAGAATGCGATCCGGGTTGCCCCATACGGCGGCTTTCATAAAGCCCTCGACCGCGCCTTCGAGGCCGCCCTTGCGGGCGATCTCGGCCTTCTGCGCATAGGCGTCATAGCCCTTCACCGTGGCGAAATGCTCGCCGAGGAACTCGTAATGGTCGAAGTTGCTCTCGACAAACTTGCCCATGTGCATGCGCGCCAGCGCCTCCGCCTCGTCGAGCTTCGGCGCGCAGATGCAGAAATCGGTGATCATCATCGTCGGGGCATCGATGCCGTGAAATTTGCGGTGCATTTCGCGGTTGCGCTGAATTGCCGGAAGCCGCATCGGCCAGGGGCGGTCGGAGAACATCACCATGTGGGCGCCGAGCCGCGCCGCCGAATCCACCGAATCCTCGCTCGACGCGACCGCGTAGATGCGCCCGTCGAAGCTGTATTTCGGGCGCGGGCGCAACTCGACCCGCGGCTGCTTGTAATAAGTGCCGTCGGCCTCGATCCAGCCGGTGCGCAGCGCATTGACGATCATCGGCGCCGCCTCGTCGAACCGCCCGCGGCTCTCGTCCATCGTGCCACGGAATGCGGCGAACTCGCGCCGCGCGAGGCCTCGGCCGAAGCCGAGCCGCAGCCGGCCGCGGGAAAGAAGGTCGAGCACCGCCGCCTGCTCGGCCACGCGCAGCGGATCGTGCCAGGGCAGGATGACCGCAGCGGTGCCGAGATCGATATCCGGGCACACGCCGGCGAGGTAAGTCATCAGCTGCAGATTGTCGGGGCAGAACGAGTAATCGAAAAAATGATGCTCGGCCGACCACAACGCGTCGAAGCCTAGACCCGGCGCCTGGCGCGCCAATCGGAGATCCTCGTCCCAGACCTGATCGTCGCTCATGTTTTCCCAGCCGTAGCTGGCGAAGATCATCATCAGGCCGACATCCATGGTCCCCTCCGAAACAGCTCAGGTGTGCAGCAAGCTCGTCAGCTCAGAGACGTGCGCGATGCGGCGGAAGTCGTGTATCGCAGCGAGGCTCGTCTCGATCTGTTGTTCGCGCAAGTGGGTGTGACGCATCAAGGCGCGGTACTTCGCGTCGATATCGGTCCAAGCAATACCCTTGGCGCCCGCACCCCTGGGTGCAAAAACCGTGCTCGTGCTGACCCGGCCGTCCGTTGTCCGAATGGTCACGGTCGCACCCTGCCGATACCGCTCGGTATTGCCCGTCGGCGGAGGCCCGACCCGGACCCTGTCGATCAGCTGGTGAATAACGGAATCGGTGATCTTGCCGGGGGTCGCGTGCACCCACGAGAAATCGTGATCGGCCGCTCCCGCCGCAAGGAAATAGGCGGGGCTGTGCGCCATGCCGATCAGATCGGTCGGGTGCAGCGGGCCGGTCAGCGCGGTGAACCCGGGACGCGACACGGTGACGCTTTCGATGTCCTGCGCTGCAATGTTCCCTTGTTTTGCCGCGTTCGCAGCGGCCTCGGCGAGGGCATGGTACGGATGGCCGCCGGGCACCAGCTTGACGGCCATATCGGTGATGATGTCCCAGGACTGTCCGAGGTCGCGCATCACATTCGCGACGGCCGAGGGAGCCTCCGTCCCGCCGTAGACTTCGAGAAACCCGCGCTTGGTCTCGAGGATGCTCTCTTCCGCCCGATATCCTCGCTGCGCCGCGAGCGCGGCTCGAACACCCAGCAGTGCCGCCAGCCCGGCATGATATTCGCGGGCGGTGCTGGTGTTCGCCGCAGCCATCAATCCGCCGATCGAAGTCGCCGAGAGGGCGATCGCCTGCGCCATCTTCGTCGCGTCGAGGCTCAGCAGGCGGCCGGCGGCAACGGCGCCCGCGAAGATCGCGACCAGGCAACCGTGAAAACCGCGAGCGCGAAACCCGGGTGTGATCGCCTCGCCGATCCGCCCGGCCGCCTCGTAGCCGAGGACGATTGCCGTCAACACGTCTTCGCCGTTCGCAGCATTCCGCTCGCCCATAGCGAGCGCCGTGGCGACCAGAATGGTGCCGGCATGGACGATGTTGCGCAAATCGCTGTCGTCGGAAGCCGCCGGGTCGCTCATCGCGGCATTGACTTGCGCCGCCTCCGCTATCGGTAGTTTTGGCCCCGCGTCGAACCACAGCGAGGCTTCGGGGTTCCCGCCGCGTTCTCGCGCGAGGTCGCGGATGATGACCGAAGATTCTATGCCCGCGCCGAGCGCCGCGCTGGCGAGCGTGCTGGCGATCAGCATCGCCGCATGATCGACCGCTTGCGGCGGGAGGTCGGCTGGTCCGACACGAGTTAGAAACCCGGCCAATTCCCCGGCAACCGTCATCGGACGCCTCCTTCCATACGGTCGTGGACTGAGAGGAAAGACCTCCTCACGCCGGTACTAGCGCGATGAGTCCCACATCATCTTCTTTGATGTTGTTGACCCGATCGCTGACCGGAGCGATGGTCATTGCGCCTGTGTAGGGGACCAGCAGCCGCTTTGCGGTCGCGTCGGGGGCGGTGAGCCAGCGCTGATAATCTGCAGGCGCAATGATCACAGGCATACGCTCGTGCACTTCGCTGACCAATTTGTTCGCGCGCGTTGTGATGATCGTGAACGTCTCGACCGGCTCGCCAGTCTCGGGCGTCCACTTCTCCCACAGCCCGGCGAACGCGCACAGCGCTCCATTGCGCAACATTATCTTGTAGGGCTGTTTCCTCGCCCCTCTGGTGCGCCATTCGTAATACCCGTTCGCCGGGACGAGACACCGCTGCGTCTGAAACGACGATCGAAAGACTGGTTTTTCGTCAATCTCCTCGGCAAGCGCATTGATCATTCGAGCGCCGAGCGAGAGATCGCGCGACCAGGGCGGCACCAAACCCCAGCGAGCCACTCGGACTGTCCTCAGCTTCTCTGCCGCGACCGCCATCGGAGAGGGCTGGGTTGGAGCGATGTTGTACCGCGGCGCCAATTCGGGCACCTGGTCGACGACGAACTTCTTCTTTATTTCAGCCGCACTGGCTGTGAGGTAAAAACGCCCGCACATGAGCGGACTATAACACCATGCCGGGCCGGCCGGCATAGCTCCTTAACCTCGCGGATATCGAGCCGGCGCTCGC
This sequence comes from uncultured Alphaproteobacteria bacterium, assembly GCA_963700185.1. Taxonomy (GTDB): domain Bacteria; phylum Pseudomonadota; class Alphaproteobacteria; order ATCC43930; family CGMCC-115725; genus AP-15. Next base: position 343,536 of record CAVOWP010000007.1, on the reverse strand, counting down.
GGCTGCCGATCGGTTTCTGGTACGCTACCGGCGGTCGTGCAGCATGAGTGAGGCCATATAGCCTAGGGCGAATAGACTAGGGCGAAGCTGGCGGCCACCATCAGGAACGGCTGTTCATCCAGCACCTGGCGCACCACATCTGATCTCGTGCGGTCCGGCGGCGCGAGCGATTTTTCCGGGCCGATATCGCGCGGCGGCGCTGCCAGGGGTCAGCATACGCGTCTCCCACTCGCTCGCTTGAGGGTCCGAATTCCCGGCCAGCGGTGATGATTCACCCCGCGGGTTAGCGGAGCGGCGTGAACGCGGTCTCGCGCGTCCGCAACAGGATCACGAGGGTGACGATCGCGGCTATGACGACATATACGGCTGGTGCGTGATTATTGCCCGTCGCGCGCACGAGAAAGGTGGCGATGAACGGTGCAAACCCGCCAAAGATCGCAACCGCAATATTGTACCCGATCGACAATGCGGTGTAGCGCACCCGGGTAGGAAAGATCTCGGCGTAGAAGGCCGGGCATGCTCCCGCATAGGGCACGTAGAGCAAGACCATCAACAACTGCGCCACTATGGCCAGCCCGACATTGCCCGACGAGGCCATCAAGAAAAACGGATAGCCCAGCACTGCGTAGCCGATGCAGGAGGCGATCAACAAAGGCCGCCTGCCGATGCGGTCCGAGAGCCAGCCCATCAACGGCAGCAGCAGCACGAACACCGCGAGACACGAGGTGCCGATCCACAGCGCCGTGCTCTGCGCCAGCTTGCCGACCGAACTCATGTAAATCGTCAGGTAGACGAGCGCGATATAATAGGCGACCGTGTTGTGCAAGGTGATGCCGAAGGCGAGCAGGGTCTCGCGCGGGTATTGTCTCAGAGCCTCGCCCAGCGGCGCGGCGGCGATCGCGCCCTGCTCTTCGATTTCGGTGAATTTGGGCGTTTCGTCGAGGCGCCAACGCAAATAGAAGCCGACCGCGCCGACGGCAATGCCGAACAGGAACGGCAACCGCCAGCCCCAGGCGAGCCGGTCGGCTTGCGGGAACACCGCGTTGAGCAACGCCGCAGTCAAGGAGCCGAGCAAAAAGCCGCCGCCGACCCCGACGAGCTGCCAAGAGCCAAAGAAGCCGCGCCGTGTGGGCGGCGCGAATTCCACAATATAGGACGTCGAGCCGCCCCATTCGCCGCCCGCCGAGAGCCCCTGGAACAGCCGCACGACAACGAGCAGGGCGGGCGCGAGCACTCCGACCTGGCGATAGGTCGGCAACAGACCCATCGCGAAGGTCGCCAGCGCCATCACGAAGATTACCGTGCTCAACGCCTTGCGGCGGCCGTGACGGTCGCCGTAAATGCCGAACAGGATGGATCCCACGGGCCGCATTACAAACCCAACGCCGAACACCGCAAAGGTCGACAGCAACGACACGACTGCGTCCCCGCCGGGGAAGAACAGCTGCGAAATCGTTGGCACGAGATACCCGTAGACACCGAAATCGTACCATTCGAGCACATTGCCGATGACGCCGGCCGTGATCGCCTTGCGGTATTGTGTGCCGGTCCCCGCCGGGAGATTGGCCGCCGCGACACTCATGCTCGGTAGATCAGCTTTGACCGGCACCGAGATGCGCGACCGCCTCGATCTCGACTTTGAGCGACGGGTTTGCCAGCGCCGCCACCTGGACGAGCGTGGAGGCGGGGAAGTTCCCGGCGAAGAATTCGCGTCTCGCTTGCCACACCTTCTCGCGCTGGGTGATGTCGGTGACGAAGATCGTCACTTTGACAACATCGGCCATATTGCCGCCGGCCGCCGCGAGGAGATGGCGGATCTTGGTGAAGATCACCTTGGCCTGGGCGTATTCGTCGCCTTCGGTCCCTGCGGCGGTCATACCGGCGACGTAGGCGACCCCGTTCACCACCAGGCAGTTCGACCAGGTGCCGGCCTGAGGCTCCGCCACCTCGGGGCTGACCGCACGGACAATCTTGCTCATCGCTATGCTCCCAGCCGCTGCTTGAGCTTGGCCACGCGGTCCAGGATCGGCAGAACCTCGTCCGCCTTGGCCGGGGGCACTGGAAAGTTGACCCGCACGACGCCGAGGTCGCGATAGCGCTTCAGCATATCGGGGTCTTCCGGCGCGCCGCCCAACGTCACCGGCAAAGACTTCGGGTCGCGGCCGGCCTCCTCGGCCATCTGCCGGAAGCGCGGCAGGTATTCCTGCGGATTGCCGCTGCTGGCGTTCGGGTACCAGCCATCGCCGTAACGCACTGCCCGGCGTGCCGCCCACGGAAAAGCGCCGCCGAGGAGGACCGGCGGGTGCGGCTTCTGCATCGGTTTGGGGCAGGTCATCATTGGCGAGAAATTGACGAGGTCGCCGTGGTACTCCGCAGTCGACTTGGTCCAGATCTCCTTCATCGCCTCGATCTGTTCGCGCATCTTTTTGAAGCGGGACGTGAACTCCGTGCCGTGGTTCTCGATCTCCTCGGCATTCCAGCCGCCGCCGATGCCGAACAGAAACCGCCCGTTCGAAATCTGATCGATCGAGGCGACGAGCTTGGCCGTCTGGATCGTGTCGCGCTGGATCACCAGGCACACGCCGGTGCCGAGCTTGAGCCGCTTGGTGACCGCCGCCGCCCCGGCGAGCGTCACAAACGGGTCCATCACGTCGTAATACCGCTTTGGCAGTTCGCCTCCGCCCGGCGCGGGTGTGCGCCGGGGCACCGGGATGTGCGAGTGCTCGGCCGCCCACAATGCATCGAGCCCCCGCTCCTCCATCGCCTCGGCGAGGTCGGTCGGTGAGATCGAGTAGTCGGTGAAAAAGATCGAAGCGCCGAATTCCATGTTGATTACTCCTTAGTTGGGACCGCCGGTCCGCCGCCGCATGGCGGTGAGCCCTAGGTCAATGCAGAGGGTCGAGAGGGGCGACGACCCCCTCCGCCGCCTCGATGACCTCGCCGGCATCGAGGCACAGATCCTCCCGAAAGCGCGGCGCCAGGATCTGCACCCCCGGGCGCAGACGGCCGTGGTGGCCGATTGGGACGGCGAGCGCGGGGATTCCCAGCACCGGCGAGATAAGCCCGACGCGAGCCGAATCCAACAACCGAGCCTTTCCCTCTCGCGTCGTATCAAGATTGTGCGGCGGCGCCAGATCGCCCATGGCATCACCACCAGCGGGTAATGCCGCATAAAGGCGAGCCAGCGCCACAGAAGGAGATCGCGCTGCGCCAGCGCAGCGAGAACGCCGGACAGGTCGGCCGGCGGGTTGAGTTCCAGCCATAGGCGCATTGAGGTGCGGGCATCGGCATCGCCGTGCTCCTCGATCAGCGGAGCCAGCACACGCAGCACGTCGGCCCCACCGATGCAGTGCCAGGTCTCGATGACCTCATCGAGATCAGGCGGCATGACCTCCTCGACGGCATAGCCGGCAGCGGCGAGGTGCCGACCAGCCTGCTGCACCGCCTCGGCCTGCGCAGGATGCGTAAAGCCGCCTGGATTATGGCCGACCAACGCGACGCGGATCGGACGGGATAGCGCCGGACCCTTGAGCGGTGCGTCTACCCATCGGGTGTCGACCGGGTCGCCCTGCGCCATCGCCGCCAAGGCCAGTCGAGCATCACGTACACTCCGCGTCAGGGGCCCTTGCACCGCCATCAGCTGCGAGCCGATCGGGCGCGCCACTTGCTGGCTCGGGTTATAGGAGGGGATGCGGCCGAGCGAGACGCGCAGGCCTACAACACCGTTGAACAGAGCCGGCATGCGGACGGAACCGGCGATGTCGTTGCCATGGGCGATCGGGCCGATTCCGGTGGCTACGGCCGCGGCGGCGCCGCCGCTCGACCCGCCGGCCGAGAGCGCCGGGTCACGCGGGTTCAAGGTTCGGCCATGCAGCGCATTATCGGTGAACCCCCGCATCGAAAACGCCGGGGTGTTGGTGCGCCCGATAATTATGGCGCCGGCTTTTTTGAGGTTGGCGACGGCCGGATTATCCTCGGCCGCGATCTTGTCCCGATAGGCGACGACGCCGTTGTCGGTGGGGCAGCCCGCCTGGTCCGTGTTGACCTTTGTCGTGACCGGCACGCCGTGCAGCGGTCCCAAGGCCTCCCCCCGCGCCTGCGCCTGATCGGCCGCCGCGGCGGCGTCCAACGCCTCCTCCTCGAGCACGCGGACCACCGCATTAATCGCCGGGTTCCTCGCGCGCAGGCGCGCGAGACAGGATTGCGTCGCCTCCCGGCTCGAAGCTCGCCCAACCCTGATCAACCTCGCCAGCTCTATCCCATCCAAACGCCACAGATCGTCGGTCATTGCGGCGCCGATCCGCGTGCTTGCTGGATCGCTCGCCAGACGCGCTCCGGGGTCGCCGGCATATCGATGTGGGGGATGCCGTATTCCGACAACGCGTCGACGAGCGCATTGATCACCGACGGCAGTCCGCCGGCGCAACCGGCCTCGCCGCAGCCCTTCGCCCCGAGGACGTTGGTCGTCGCCGGAACGGGATGGAATTCGTGCGTGAACTGCGGAGCATCTTCGGCCCGCGGCAATGCGTAATCCATGTACGAGCCGGTCAGCAATTGACCCTGCTCGTCGTAGATCGTGTGCTCGCGCAAGGCCTGGCCGATGCCCTGCACGATGCCGCCATGCGCCTGGCCGTTGACCAGCAGGGGATTGATGACGGTACCGAAATCGTTGACGAACGCATAGCGGACCACGTCGACCATACCGGTCTCTGGGTCGACTTCGACCTCCGCGATGTGACAGCCGTTCGGAAAAGCCGAGGGCGGGCCGTCGGCAACGAGCTGCACATCGAGGCTCTGCGGCAATTCCGCCGGCAATTTCAGGCCGGAGCGGATCTTCTCGGCCAATTCCATGATGCCGACCGAGCGATCCGTGCCCGCGATCACGAACCGGCCGGCGCGGAATTCGATGTCCGCGACCGCCGCCTCCAGCACATGCGCGGCGATCTGCTTGCCGGTCTCGACCACCTTGTCGCCGGCCGCGACGATCGCGGTGCCGCTCGTCATCATCGATTTTGAGCCGCCGGTGCCGCCGCCGGCGATCAGCTCGTCGCTGTCGCCCTGCAACAGCCGGATTTTCTGAAACGGGATGCCTAAACGCGTGCTCAGCACCTGCGCGAAGGGCGAAGCGTGACCCTGACCGTAATCGAGCGTGCCGGTGATGATCGTGACGGTGCCGTCCGCCTCGAACCGGATGCCGCCCATTTCGCGGCCGGGTGGGCCGGTCAGTTCGAGATAGTCGCTGATCCCCCGCCCGCGCAATCGGCCCCTCGCCCGGCTTTCCGCCTTGCGGGCAGCAAAGCCGTCCCAATCGGCGAGCGCCAATGCCTGGTTCAGCAGGTTGGTGAAGTCACCGCTGTCATAAGTCGTGCCGTTGGGAGCCTTGTAGGGCATCGCGTGGGGCGGGATGTGGTTGCGGCGGCGCAGTTCGACGCGGTCGATCCCCATTTCGGCCGCCGCCGCGTCCACCAGCCGCTCCATATAGTAATTGGCCTCCGGCCGGCCGGCGCCGCGGTAGGCGCCGATCGGCGTCGTGTTGGTGAACAGGCATTTTGTCGAGACTTCGATCAGCGGGGTCTTGTAGACGCCGAGCGTGTTTCTGACCGCATTGCGGGTCGGCGGTCCCGGCGCGCCGTAAGTCGCGCCGAGATTGCCGTAGATGGTCAGCCGCACCGCCAGGAAATTGCCGTCACGGTCGAGCGCCAATTCGGCTGTCGTCTCGGCATCTCGGCCGTGTGTGTCGGAGAGGAAACTGCCCGAGCGGTCGTCGGTCCATTTGACCGGGCGGCCGAGTTCGCGCGCCGCGTGCATGATGCAATAATATTCGGCATAGGTCGGCTGTTTCATGCCGAACGAGCCGCCGACGCGATCGGTTATCACGCGCAATTTGTCGCGCCCGACACCGAACACCCCGGCGATGTAATTGCGGAACCCGAACACCCCCTGGCCCGGAACATGGAGTGTCCAGTGCTTGCGCTCAGGCTCGTACTCGGCAACTCCGGCGCGCGGCTCCATCGCATTGACGACAATGCGGTTATTGCGCAATTCGAGCCGCGTCACATGGGCGGCGGCAAAAGCCGCGGCAACCTTCTCGCTGTCGCCATAATGAAAATCGAGCCCGACATTGCCGGGCACATCGTCATAGAGAAGCGGCGCGCCGGGGGCTGCCGCCTCCCGGGCCGACGTGACGGCGGGCAAGGGATCAATGTCGACGACCACCGCTTCCGCGGCATCCTTGGCCTGCGCGACGCTTTCGGCAATGACTGCGGCGATCGGGTCCCCGACATAGCGGACCTTGCCGGTCGCCAGCGCATACCGGACGGGGCTCAGCATGGGCGTCCCATCTCGATTGTTCATGACCTGCCGCGGTGGCAGCGCGCCGATCCCTCCTCGTTCCAGATCCGCTGCGGTGTAGACTCCGAGCACCCCCGGCATGCCGCGCGCCGCGGCGGCGTCGATGCCGCGGATGTCACCGTGCGCATAATGGCTGCGCACCATCGCACAATAGGCTTGGCCCGGCAGGTTGATGTCGTCGGTGAACCGGCCCTTTCCGGACACCAGCACCGGGTCTTCGCTGCGCGGCACCGGCTGCCCGATCGCGTATCTGTCGAGATCGAGCAGTATCGGATCGACGAAATCATCCATGCAACATCTCCTTCGATCTCCGAAAGTTAACGCTTCACCGCAGAGGTCGCAAAGGATGCGCGAAGGACGCGGAGCATTACGTCCTCGGCGAAGCCTTGGCGTCCTTTGCGGTTAAAAGAGAGCGTTTTAATGGCTGAAGCCGAAGAGGGCTTGCGCGTTGTGGTGCAGGATCTTGTCGGTGTCGGCCTTTGGCAATCCCAGCCGCTCGATATAGGCGAAGGTCTCCTTATACTCCTCGTAATCCTGTAAGACCGGATAGTCGCTGCCGGCCACCAGGTGGTCCGCTCCGAAGGCTTCGAGGGCGCAGATGAACGCCGCCTTGGAGCCGTAGCACACGGTGTCGTAATAGAATTTCTTGGCGGTGACGCTCGGCGCCTCGGCGAGGTTGGGGTGGCCGCTCTGGTTCTGGCCCTGTTTGTCGAGGCGATTGAGGAGCATCGGGACGGGGCCGCCCAAATGCGGCACGATGAATTTGATGTTCGGGTAGCGGTACGGGATCTGCTTGGCGATCATGTGCAAAATAAAGGTCGCATCTTCCAGCGAGGTGCCGACCGACGCCCGGAAATTGTAGTCGACTATGAAGGGCGAGCAGATCCCGGTTCCCGCCGGATGCACGAAGAGAACCGCGCCGCGCCGGTTCATCTCGGCATAGATCGGCTCGAACTCGGTCTCGGCGACCGATCGGTTGAGGCAGATGATGTTCATGTTGACGCCGACGCAGCCGAGCTGGTCGAAGCCGCGCGCCATCTCTTTCAGCGCGGCGTCGATATGCGGCAATGGGAGCATCACGTATGAAGCGATCCGCTTCGGATAGCGGTGCGCCAGGTCGGCGTAGCCGTCGTTCAGCATCTGCACCCCTTTGACGCACTCCGCCTCGTCGGGCAGGTAGGGCGGATGGTTCGGCGACAACACCTGCTTCTCGACCCCGGCCTCCTCCATCAGCTTGAACCGCCCCTCGATGTCCTCCGGGGAGTCCGAGAACGGGTGCCGCGCCATCCCGCGCTTGACCGGCAGATGAACCGGGGACGCAAATCGGTCGCCCATAAGCTCGCTAAAATTTTTCGGCGTATAGTGCGCATGGACGTCGCAGATCATCAGGATTTTCCTTTGCTTGGAGAGAGATGCGGGTTAGGTCAAACTAAGCCGCGCCGGCGAGGGGGTGCAAGGAGCCGTCGATGGAGCCGATCGGTCTGAACGTGAATGGCAACGCGGTCAGCGTAACCGCGGACGAACAAACCCCGCTGCTCGACATTCTGCGCAACCACCTCGGTCTGATGGGGACCAAGTTCGGCTGCGGCCTCGAACAATGCGGCTGCTGCATGGTGCTGGTCGACGGCAGACCGGAGAAATCCTGCGGCAAGCCGCTCGCGGCCGTCGCCGGCAGGGAAATTGTGACGATCGAAGGCTTGGGCACGCCGGATCGGCCGCATCCGCTGCAGCGAGCCTTCATCGACGAGCAAGCCGGCCAGTGCGGCTACTGCCTGCCCGGTATCCTGATCACGGCCAAGGCATTGCTCGACCGCAACCCGTCGCCGTCGCGGAAAGAGATCGCCGAGGCGCTCGACGACAATATCTGCCGCTGCGGGTCCCACATCCGGATTCTGCGCGCCGTCGAACGCGCCGCCCGTTTGCTGCATGAAGGAACTGCGCAATGAGCGCGTCACCGACCCTGCCGCCGCCGCTCGCGGCCAATCCGCGCCTCGATCAGTGGGTCCGCTTTCCGTCGCCCGGCCATGTCACGGTCTCGACCGGCCGGGTCGAAATCGGCCAGGGCGTGCTGACCGCAATGGTGCAGATCGCCGCCGAGGAGCTCGACGTCGCCCCCGACCGCATCCTGTTGCAGACCGGCGACACCGATCTGACACCCAATGAGGGCTACACGGCCGGCAGCCAGTCGATCCAATTCGGCGGCGTCGCATTGCGCCAGGCATGCGCCGAGGTGCGCGCGTCGTTTCTCGACCATGTCGCGGCGAATTTCGGCTGCTCCCGCCCGGATTTGACGGTGCGCGATGGGGCCATGATCCATCGCGGGGAGCTGACCGGCCAAGATTATTGGTCGCTTGCCGGCGCCGTCGATCTCGGGCGGCATGCCTCCGGTCTGCCGGCATCCAAAAGCGTGAGAGACTATCGCGTCGTCGGGCAGAACGCGCCGCGCGTCGATCTCGCCGCCAAGGTGTTCGGCGAGCCCGTATTCGCCCACGACATGACTCCCGACGGCATGGTGCACGCCCGCGTCGTGCGCCAACCCCGCCGCGATGCGACGATCGCGGCGTTCGACGAGGCCGCGCTCCGGCGGGCTGCAAAAGCGCCGATCGAGATCTTTCGCGACGGCAACTTCCTCGCGATCCTCAGCGCGGACGAGACGGTCGCCGAAGCCGTCGCCGCCGTAGCGCCAAATCACGTCACCTGGGACGGGGTCGATGCGATCAATCCGTTCCAGGAAGAGGCGCGGTGGCTGCTGCAACAGCCCTCGATCGACCGAACCATCGGCCCCCCTCCCCCACCCGATCCTTCAGCCGCGGCCAGCCGTCAATCGGCGACGTATACCAGGATGCACATCGCCCACGCCTCGGTCGCGCCGTCCTGTGGGCTCGCGCTCTACCGCAACGGACGGCTCACGGTGTGGACCCATTCGCAGGGGGTGTACCCGTTGCGCGATGCCTTGGCGCGGACGTTTAAGCTCGATCCGGCGGCGATTTCTGTGAAGCACGTCCAGGGCCCGGGCTGTTACGGCCACAACGGCGCTGACGATGCGGCGGCCGACGCGGCGGTCATCGCGTTTCGCAGGCCGGGGCAGCCGGTCAGGGTGCGCTGGCGGCGCGAGGAAGAATTCGGTTTTGAACCGGTCAGCCCGGCGATGCTGGTGACGGTGAGCGCCGCGCTCGACAGCACACAACGGCCGGCCGACTGGACCACCGAGATCTGGAGCGGCCGGCACACCAGCCGCCCGGGCGGCGGCGGCAATTTGCTCGCGGCCGAAGCCCTGCCGAACCCGCCACCCGCGCCGCCTGCTTCAGAATCGTCATACCCGCCGGGGGCCGGCACCCGCAACGGCGAGCCGCTCTACGCTTTCCCCGCCAAGCGCATCCTCCATCACCTGATCGCCGAGACGCCGGTGCGGACGTCGTCATTGCGCGGGCTCGGCGCGACATTGAACGTCTTCGCGATCGAGTCCTTCATGGACGAGCTGGCCCAGCGGGCCGGCATGGACCCGGTCGCCTACCGGCTATCGGTTCTGTCCGACCCGCGGGCCCGCGCGGTCGTCGAACACGCCGCTCGCCTAGCCGATTGGAACGTCGGATTGCCGCCCGGCACGGGCCGCGGCCGCGGGATCGGCTTCGCGCGCTACAAGAACCTCGCCGCCTACGCCGCCGCCGTCGCCGAGGTCGAGGTCGACGAGAGCGTCCGGCTGTTGCGCGTGTGGTGCGCGGCGGACGCCGGTCTCGTCATCAACCCGGACGGCGCGCTCAACCAGCTCGAAGGCGGCATCATCCAAGCCGCGAGCTGGGCCTTGAAGGAAGGGGTGCGGCTCGATACCGGCGGCATCAGCTCGCGCGACTGGGAGAGCTACCCGGTGCTGCGCTTCAGCGAGGTGCCCGAGGTGCGGGTCGAGCTGGTCAACCCCGCCGCCGATCTCCCGCCGCTCGGCGTCGGCGAAGCCAGTGGCGGCCCGACCGTCGCCGCAATCGGCAACGCCGTCGCGCACGCCCTCGGCGCCCGCCTCCGCGACCTGCCCCTCACCCGCGACCGTGTGATGGCGGCCTTGCTGCAGGCATGACTTCGAGCTGGCGCGCGTCTCCTGTAGTAGAGACAACCAGCGCCGCGCACCACGCCGGGAGAAGATTTGGCCCGCGGCAGGACCCTCACCCGCCTCGCTGCGCTCGTCACCCTCTCCCGCGGTGGGCGAGAGGGGCTACAAACGCGTTCGGCGCAAAGCTCCTCGCCCGCACCGCGGGAGAGGGGGACCAAGCTCGCAAGGGCTTGGTGGGTGAGGGTACCGGCGCCTTCCAACAAATTGCGATCATCTGTTACACTGCATCGAAATTTCACAGGAATCGGCTAGAGGACAACCTTTAAGAATGAGAAGGCCGTCACATTTCCCGCATCTCTACCCGCCTCGCCGGTCCTCGACCAAGGACAGACGGCGGCTATGAGGCAGAAAGACCCATCCCCGGCCCGAAGGGTGATTGGCCGAGAAGGGTCGGCTCGACCGTTCAGCCGAGACGGCTAAAATGTCGTGAACGGGTGGGGAGCGGTCAGCACGTCCAGGGCTCGGCGATATTGAGAGCGGAAAGCAGTCACTCGCTGCCAGTGCGGCCGTGCCGGGGGTCCGGGCCCGGGTCGCGCCCAGCGGCAACCTCGGCCAGCCGGCCGAGGTAATGGGCCCAGCCTTCCGCATGGCCGGCGCATTGCTCGGCATTGGGCAGGCCGGTGTGGGTCAGGCGCAGCAGCGTTCCGTCCGGATGCTGGTCGATCAGGTCGATCTCGACTAGGCTCGACCCCGGCGGCACCACCTCGCTGCCGTCCCAGCCGAAGCTGTAGGCCAGACGGTGCACGGGCACCACCTCGCGGAAGGAGCCGCGGGCGAAGCGAGCGCCGGTGACATTGACGAGATAGAGCCCGCCGGGCTGCGGGTCGACCTGCGCCTCGGTACCCATCCAGCGCAGGATCTTCTCGGGATCGGTCAGGAGCGCGAATACCGCGGCAGGCGGCGCTGGAATGTGCGTCTCGCGGCGGACGACGAGGGCCTCTTGCATCAATCGCTCCCATGGTTGCGATGGCCTGCCCCGCCTGCGGCGGAGGATGGACGGGCGTTCGAACGTGCTGGTTGGTGTCTCGAGATAGATTGGTACCAGTCATCGAACGGCGGGAGTGACAACTGTGGCGTGATTCAGGTGGCCAGGGTCGGTGGCCTTGCCCGAGGATAGACCGGCGAGGCCGGCTGCGCCATCGCCGCGGCGCGGATGACAGGGCACGGGCCGTGGCGGCATGATCGCGGCATGGTTCTGCCAATGGATCTGCCCGCGCCCCTGGCCTGGCTGGTGGACGAGGCCGGCGCCTCGCCCGGCCCTGACCGGTTCCTGGCCGAACTCGGCGGCCGGCTGTCGGCCGACGGCTTGCCGCTGGCCGGCGGCGCCCTGACGCTTGCGGTGCCGCACCCGATCATCGCCCGCCGCACCTGGCTGTGGCGGGCGGAGACCGGGGCGGTGATCGAGGCGCTGGGCTTCGCCGGCGGGTCGCCCAACCAAGCTGGGCGCGACTGGCTGGCCGGGCTGGGCCCGGTACAGGAGGACACGATCGGCCCGACACCGGACAGTCCGGTGCTGGGCTGGGCCGGGATCCGCTCGTTCGCCCCCGCCGAGGCCGAACGGCTGTGCCAGGTCGCGCGCTTCGTCGCGACGCCCTTAGCCGCCCTGGCCGCGCGGGCGGCGCTGGCAGCTCTGCTCGAGGCCTATCTCGGCCGGCGCAGTGCCGCCCGGGTGCAGGCCGGCGCGGCGCGGCGCGGCACTGGGGAGACGATCCGCGCCGCGCTGCTCTCTGCCGATCTGCGCGACTTCACCGCCCTCTCCGAGGCGACCGAGTCCGCGGCGGTGATCGCCGCCCTCGACGCCTGGTTCGACCGCGTCGCCGGGGCGGTGCACGCCTTCGGGGGCGAGGTATTGAAGTTCATTGGTGACGGCGTGCTGGCGATCTTCCCGGTCACCGGCGCGCCGGCCGAGGCCTGCGAGGCGGCGCTGCGCGCGGTCGTCGCCGCCCGCGCCGGCATGACCCATCTCGATGCGGTGCGGCAAGCGCAGGGGCTGCCGCCGCTGCCCTTCGGCATGGCGCTGCATCTCGGCGAGATCCTGTGGGGCAATATCGGCGCGGCCGACCGGCTGGACTTCACCGCCATCGGCCCCGCGGTCAACCTGGTCAGCCGGCTGGAGGGGCTGTGCCGGCCGCTCGGCCGGTCGGTGCTGATCTCGGGGGCAGTCGCCGCCGAGACCACCACGCCCCTGGTGCCGCTGGGCGAACACACGCTGCGCGGCATCGCGGCTCCCTGCGCCGTCTTCACGCTGCCGGATGCGTGAGCGGCGCGTCTGACGACGCGTGGTTTCTGGCCGGCGGCCAATGATCACTTGGCACTCCTTCGGCGATTGGCTCGCCTTAGGCGAAGTGCAGACATGTTGGCCTCTCCTCAGGCGATCTTCCCAGGCAGCGGAAACCATCCGACGAAGCGGTCGAAGAGCGCGCGGTCCCCAGTGAGCGTCAGCTCGCCGCTCGCCTCGGCATCTAAAACCGGCCGTCCACCATAAACGACGGAGGCGAGCGAGATCGGGTTGGTTGAAACCACCAGCGCGCATCCTTCAGGCTCGCCGCGGCGGGTGCGGATGCCCTCGGGGCCGAAATCGACCACAAAAGCCTCGTCCCCGAAACGGAAGCCGATCGTCGTCGCTTCGCCTTTCGCCCGCTCGCGGGAATACATCGTCCGGAACGACATCATGACCGATGCAGCCGACAGGGGCAGCGTCGGATCATGCAGCGGAGAGCGTGTCGCCCAGCGTCCCAGTTCCTGCAATATGATTTCGGCCTCATAGCCCCAGGGGGTCAGCTCGTAGATTTGGACGGACGCCGGCGGCGGCAGCTTTCGCCGCTGGATGATGCCGACGCGCTCCAGACCTTCGAGGCGCTGCGCGAGAATATTCGCGCTGACGCCGGGCATGCCGGATCGCAGATCGGAGAAGCGCCGCCCCCCGAACATCAGCTCGCGCACGATCAGGAGTGACCAGCGCTCACCGACCAGTTCGAGGGCCAGCGCAGTGCCGCAAGCATCGTCATACCAGCGTTTTCCGAGGGCCATTTTTTCTTGAGGTTATTCTTTGTAACTTTATGGTTGTTTTTTATAACCTATAGGCATATGAACGTCAAACTCACAGTCGCTGAGGATACCCACCCCGGAAAGGAGCCGACTCATGCTCAAGATGATTTTCGTGAACCTGGCAGTCGCCGACGTCGAAAAATCGGCCGCCTTTTATGAAGCCGTCGGCTTCACCAGGGACCAGCGCTTCTCCCGGCCGGGAAGCGCGGCAGCGATGACGTGGTCCGACACGATCGTCTTCATGCTCCTCAGTCGCGAACACTTCGCAGATTTCACCTCCAAGACGATCATTGACGCGCGCTCCTCGGTCGAGGCGCTGCTCTGCCTGTCGCGCGACAGCCGCGCGGAGGTCGACGCGATCGTCGAGGCTGCCCGCGCGGCGGGCGGCAAGGTCGACCCCTGCCCTACGCAAGACTATGGCTTCATGTATGGCCGCAGCTTCGAGGACCTCGACGGCCATGTCATCGAGCCGATGTGGATGGATCTCGATGCCGCGCTTGCCACCATGGGCAGCCAGCAGACCGAAGCCGCCTGACCCTGCCGGTCGGCTGAAAGGACCCCATCAGGCCGCCTGACACCGCCGCTTTTAGGAGGAGAACCCATGTCTACCATTACCCCCTGCCTCTGGTTCGACGGCAAAGCCGAAGAGGCCGCCAATTTCTATGCCTCGCTGTTCCCCGACAGCCATGTCGATGCCGTCCATCGCGCTCCGAGTGACTACCCGTCGGGCAAGGCAGACGACGTGCTGATGGTCGAGTTCACGCTGATGGGTCGGCCGTTCACCGGCCTGAATGGCGGACCACAATTCCGGTTCAATGAGGCGATTTCGTTTCAGATACCCGTGGAGACTCAGGCCGAGGTCGACCGCCTCACCGATGCGCTCTCGGCAGTGCCCGAGGCGGAGCAATGCGGCTGGGTGAAAGACCGCTTCGGCGTTTCGTGGCAGATCGTTCCGCGCCAGCTCATCAGGCTGATCGGCGATGCCGATCCCGCCCGGGCAAGACGCGCCTTCGACGCGATGATGCAAATGAAGCGCATCGACATCGCCGCGCTCGAGCGCGCCGCCGATTGTGTCGCCTGAACCGTCAGCAAAGGAGGAACTTATGCCTGTCGACCCCAAAGCCCCGGTCCGCATCAGCGCATTCAACTGGGTGCCGCCCTTTGCCCAGGGCCAGGTCCGCGACCTCCGCCCGCGCTGGGCGCTCGAAGAAGCCGGCACCGCCTATGCCGTGCGCAAGCTCGACGCGGGGGCGGAACGTCCCGCCGACTATTATCAGGAACAGCCCTTCGGTCAGGTGCCGAGCTACCGTGACGGCACTGTCTCGTTGTTCGAGAGCGGCGCGATCGTGCTCCATATCGGCCGCGACTGCGAGACGTTGCTGCCTGCCGATCCAGCCGCCCGGGCGCGCGCGACGGCGTGGCTGATCGCCGCGCTCAACAGCGTCGAACCCTATCTGATGCAGCTCGCGACGATCGACGTCTTCGCCGCTGGCGAGGAATGGGCCAGGCTGCGCCGCCCCGGCGTGATCGAGATGATCCACAAGCGGCTGTCGCGTCTGTCCGACGCGCTGGGCGACAAGGCCTATCTCGACGGCGGCCGGTTCACCGCTGGCGATCTCATGATGACCACGGTGCTGCGGATCATCGACGGCAGGGGGCTGCTCGACCGGTATTCGAACCTCGTCGCCTACAAGACGCGGTGTCAGGCGCGTCCGGCGTTTCAAGCGGCGCTCGCCGCGCAGATTGCCGATTTCGAAAAGCGCGAACCGGTACCAGCCTGAACTGCACGTAATCCGAGGACAAATGACATGACTTATATCGATGGTTTCGTGGCGGCCGTGCCGCAAGAAAACAAGCAGGCCTATCTCGATCACGTACGAGAGGCTCTGAGCCTCTTCAAGGATCATGGCGCGACACGGATGGTCGAGAATTGGGGTGACGACGTGCCGGTGGGCAAGGTCACCGACTTCCACCGCGCTGTACAGAAGCGCGACGGCGAGGCCGTTCTGTTCAGTTGGGTCGAATGGCCGTCGAAGGACGTGCGCGACTACGGCACGAAAGCCCTGGAGCAGGATGACCGGATGAAGGCGCTCGTCATGCCGTTCGATGGCCAGCGCATGATCTATGGCGGCTTTTCTCCCGTCGTCGAGGAAGGCTCGGCGAACGTGACCGGTTATATCGACGGCATCGCCGCGCCGGTGCCGCTGGCCAATCGCGCTGCCTATATCAATACGGCGTCCGCGATGGCGTGCCTATTCAGAGAATATGGTGCTTTGCGGGTGGTCGAGGGCTGGGGCGATGATGTGCCAGCCGGCAAGATCACCGATTTCCGCCGCGCGGTGGAAGCTCGCGAGGGTGAAACCATCGTCTTCAGCTGGATCGAGTGGCCTTCCAAACAGGTTCGAGACGAGGCCTGGCCCAAGTTGAGGACCGATCCGCGCATTCACCCCGGCACGGACAAAATGCCCTTTGACGGCCGACGCATGATCTATGGAGGGTTCACCACGGTCCTAGACGCTTAGCGGCCACAATCCGGTGGCGCGAAGCCTATGTGCCAGGCCAAATTTTTCCCACCCATCTGACGCGACACCCAAAGTAGTTCACGCAATGTTGATCGGGCTGCGGCCGCTCCTGCACACTGTTCGCGAATCGACGCGGTAAACAGTGCTAACGGGCGTCTGTTGAGATGTTTGGGCTTTGGGAAAGACTGTCGCGAACTCCGCATGGTGGGACGGTCTTTTCCAAAAGTAATTTCCGATTTCGGAAAGCGCTGTCGAAAACGCCGTCATAAAGTCTTGGCGTTTGCACTCGTGCAGTCGAGCGACTGAAAAACAAAAACAATGGGTTTCGATTGATGATGTGAGGGCGATCATCAACCAAAGTAGCGCCGCGCTGCTCGAGGTCTGAGAGGCGGCGCTGCGTGCGGTCACCGCTGCCCGCGCCGGCATGGCCCATCTCGCATTTGGGCGAGATACTGTGGGGCAATATCGGCGCGTCCGACCGGCTGGGCTTCACCGCGATCGGCCCCGCGGTCAACGCCGAACTTCAGCACCTCGCCCCCGAAGGCGTGCACCGCCCCGGCGACGCCGTCGCTCGAGCAGGCATGAGCGGATGAAGACGCTCGTCATGCCGTTCGGTATGCGCGGCTTCAAGAGCTCAATGACCGCTTAACGGGAAAGCCCCCACACGGTCATAAGATTGCCGTCTTCGCGATGCATGCTTACCGTTTCCGGTTGCGGGTCTGTACAACTTTTGAAGGAGTTAGCGTTGCAGATTTGCTGTAGCAGCAGCGGGGATTAATTTTTCACTCGATTGATAGTTGTAAGCAGGCAAGCCCGGTTTCGGATCACAGCGGCGTCGCGAGCAGGGTGGGGACGGCGAAGGTGTCGAGGAGGACCAGCTTGTCGCGGATTTTGAGGCGCCGCTCCGAAATTTCGAGCCGGTCGCGATAGAGGCCGGTCGCGAAGAGCCGGGTTTCGCCTTCCTGGTCGGTCTGATAGATGGCGAACGGCGCCTCCACCGTGAGTCCGTCATCGACGTACCGTGGTAGGCCGATCACATGGCGGTCGGTGTGGATGTTGTATTTGTTGGCTTCGCGCAACGCCCGGATGCGGTCTTCGAGCATCGCTCGGCTATCGCAAAAGACTAGCGCCGCCGGCAGTCCGCGGTCGAAATTTTCCCGCGGAACGATCTGATAGCGGCACTTCTCGGCGAATAGGCCGAGCCATTCGTCGAACTTTGCCATGTCGATCAGCGCGCCGTATTCGGCGAGCAGATCGCAGACCGTGGCGCGCTCGGCCTTCATCGCACCGCGCCGTCGGGTTCGATGCCCAACAGCTCGGCGTAATACGACCAGAAGCCGCGCAACGGCACGTCGGTCACCCGGTAGTCGCGATCGGAAATTACTCCGCCGCCGCCGAGCTCGATGACTGTGGTGCGGTCGAGGTCGGGTGTGGAGGCGCGGTGCGCGATCTCGATCGCTTCCCCGTCCTCCATCGAGACCAGGCCGGCGGGACCGACGAGATTGACCTGGCGCAACCGGTGCAAGGTCATTTCGGGCGGATCGTCTTCATAGCCGAGCATCGTCTGGAACACCTCGACCTCGTCGACGCCGCGCGGCCGGATTTGGCGCACCGCCAAACTGTTGCTGATCTGTACGAAGACCGCGGACGGGAAAACCGAGGTGACCACGAGATTGAGCTTGTCGTCGCGCTCAGGGCGGAAGGTGACGAGTGACGGCTCCTTCAGCGACAGGAAATCGTTGCGCACGCCGGCGCCGGCGTAAGCCTGGTGGGCGAACTCGTCGGTGTCGCTGTCGGCTTCCGCCCAGGTGACGTTGTGGCGGTGCCGCGCATCCATCTTGACGCCGCCGGTCTGCGTCGACCGGTCGAGCCCGAAGGTGACAAGAAATTCGTGCAACAGGCTGGCGTGGTAGTTGTCGCGGGTATTCTCGGCATAGAGCTTCCAGTTTCCGCGGATCCGCTGGCGATTGTAACCGAGGACGCGGACCGCCCGGTCGAAGAGGCGGCGCAGCTGTGCCAGGATCGGCGGGCCGAGGTAGTCTTCGAGCGGCTCGGCATCCTCGGACAATGTGCCGAACACCGCTCCGTTTATGATGCCGACCCTCAGCGGGCGCAGCCCGTGCCGAGACATCTCAAAGCTCGGGTCGAGCCCGCCTTTGCCCCGGATGCCGCGGCGGAACGGGATTGCCGTCAGCGCGCCGTCGAACCCATAGCACCATTGGTGATAGATGCAGATGTGCTCATCGGCATTGCCGGAAAGCTCGCGACGGACCAGCGCTCCGCGATGCGCGCAGCGATTGACGAATGCCTTGACCGCGCCCGATTTGTCGCGATTGAAGATGACCGGCGTCTCGCCGACCCAGGTCGCGCGGAAATCCCCCGGCTGCGGAATTTCGCTGTCGAGGCCGAGATAGCTCCACACCGGCCCGCGAAAAATCCGCTGTTGCTCGCAGGCGTAGATTTCGGCGTCATGATAAAGCCGGTAAGGCACCCGGCTGTAATCGAGCGCCGGCCAAATCGCAGCGGTTACCATCGCCATATCCAGAGAAGTTGCACGGGCAATGCCTACTCAGCGAGTCCGTTTGTACTCGTAATCCTCGCGCTCGCCGCTGCCGACACGCAGCTGCGGATTCAGGGCGGGACGAGTCGCCTGCAGCTTGGCATGAGCGTCGAGCGCCGCCTGGTCGGACCAACGTTCCAGCAAAACCAGCTTGTCCGGGTTGAGCGCACTCTGGAAAACCTCGAATTGCTGGCAACCGGGTTCCTTCATGCACTCCTCGCAACGCCCCCTGTACGCCTGCGCGAGCTCGGACCCTTTTCCCGGTGCGGCCGTGATCGTGACGACGAGCCGAACTGCCATAACCCCTCCTATGCCTGGGTAAATCAAGAACTGTATGCGGCGACCAAGGAGTACGATCGCCGTGCAACCCCGTCAAGGAACGTCCCTCGGGACTTTGTCCAGGTACCGAGGTCACTTGTCTTCAGGTTTATGTTCAGGTTTAATTCTGGTAATCGAACAGCTGCACGGCTCACCACCTGATGGCACGCCACCCCTCAGCAACAGAAAAAGGAGACGCAATCGATCTTCGTCATAAAAGAGTAAGACTGATCGCCATTATCCGGCGACAGTCGCTATTACAGAATCGGGATTTTGTGCTCGTTTCGGGACGATCGAGCAACTTCTTCTTCGACATGAAAAGAACAATGTTCGATCCGGAGGGAGCGGCGTTGCTAGCGGACCTGCTGTTCGACGCGATCAAGGCCGAGGATGTCGAATTCATCGGGGGACTGGAAACCGGAGCTATCCCGATCGTCACCGCTCTGTGCGCCAGAAGCTGGCCCGAAAAGCCGCTCAAGGGCTTTTTTGTGCGCAAGGAAAACAAGGGGCACGGCACCGACCAACGGATCGACGGCCTGCTCGAAAGGGGATCGAAAGTCATTCTCTTCGAAGACGTCACGACCACCGGCGGCTCGGCGATGCAGGCGGTGAACCAGGCGCGGCAATTGGATTGCACGGTGTTGAGGGTCGTCTCCGTGGTCGACCGCCTGGAAGGAGCCGAAGAGAGCTTCCGGACGGCGGGTATCAAGTTCGAAGTCCTTGTTCACCTGGCGTGATTTCAGTTGAGCCAATCGGTAATCGACCTGGCGGCGGCGCATCTGAGGCGTCAATTTCTTTATCAGGCGCAACGCGGCCGGTTCGGCAGTTTAGACGGCTTGCTGGAGTTGGCGATTTCCGCCCGGGGATGTGTGACATCATCGATGTCGTCGAGCCGGGTGACGGTGGCTTTCGTGCTCGAAAGGGTGCTCGGCCAGTGTGCCGAATACCTAGAGGCGCGGCGGCCGGTGCCGATCTCGGAGATTGCTCAATTGGCCGACCGGCTCAATCGGCCGGTGTCCCGCGCAGTCGAGTACCTGGCCGGAGCCGACGACGATCCGATCGACATCGCAGCCGCTCTGGTCAAGTCGCGTCCGGCGAGGGACCGGTAAACACCAGAAGACTTATTGCAAGCTGTCCCTCAGCAGAGAGGCGAGACGGACACCTGCCTTGGCCAACTGCTCCTTGATTGCGGCAACGGCGCGGTCGCGATAGCGGGCATCCAGCCGGTGTAGCGGGACTGCGTCGCATACATCCGTCTCCCCCTTCCGCACTGGAAAGGTAAACTGACCGCCTGCTTCGGCCGGAAAGCCGTATACGACCGACTTCGCGAGTTCGTACAACTCCCGCGCCCATTCGTCCGGCGTGCCACCGGACCATTTGCGGATATCGACTGCGGTCAGCCTGGCGGCGATCTGCTCGGCGGCCTTGGCCGGGTTCTTCCCCTCCGCCTCGGCGACCAGATCGTCCTCCCAGTACACGCTAAGCCGAACCGGGGCCTTGCTCCCAGGCGGGAGAACCGCGACACAGCGCCCGCTCTGGTCGTTGCGCTCGATCGTGAAAAGCGGGTCATGTATATCGGCGACGAGATTGAGCAAGAATTGCAGGGCCATCAGCCGCTCCGGCTCTGAAGTGCCGGGCTCGCGCAGCTCTTTTGCGAACTGCTCGATCTTGTCGACGATGCAGTCGTCTTGCGGCCCGTGGCTCGCCGGCATCATCGATCGCAAGGCGGGTCTGCCGAAACAAGCCTTGTTCAAATCGGGCTTGTCCGGATCGAGTTTCACGGAGTGCCATTTCGTGGTTGCCGCTCGTCCCTCCGGGCTCTTCTCGCGCAGCGCATCGGCCCAGATCGCCTCTGCGGCAATATCCGTCTTCGTCCAGGTGTTGGATTTATCCGCGGCGAGAATTTCGGCAACCTTCTTTTCAACCGCGGGATCCCCGGTTTCTAGGAGCCGATCGGCGAGCTGGGCTATGATCTCGTGCGCCTCACCACCCCACGCCCAGCCCCGCTGAGGCTGGCAAAGGAGAGCGGCTGGCACAAAAAAGAGAATTGCGGAGCAAAGCCGAAAGCGCGTCATTGCGTCGGTCGATCGAATGCGTGTTGGTCCGGTTTCTGGCATTATAGGGGGTCGCGCGCGCTACCGGCCCCAGTTCGAGCGAGGTGCGACAGCGTGGATGAAGGCATGGGCCGAGACCGCCGCATAGGATGAACAGGGTTCGCATCCTCGCGAGCCCAATCCTGTGGGTCGGGCTCTTCTTTACCCTGCTATTACTGCGAATGGAAGCGCTGAGACCGGTCTTCCAATGGGCGTTTCCAGGCATCGAGCCGGTGATCTACCAGCGCAGCAGTTTTCTCGCGTTGTTCCTGTCGCATTTGGCACTGGTTGCAGGGGCGAGCCTTGCGGCCATATCGGTCGGTCTCTCGCTCGCGGTGTTCGTCACCCGCCCCGTCGGACGGGATTTCCGATTGATGGTGAACACCCTGGCTACCGTGGGTCAGACCTTGCCGCCCGCCGCCGTTCTGGCGATTGCCGTCCCGGCCGTCGGTTTCGGCTCCCGCCCAACGGTGCTGGCACTGTTTCTCTACGGCCTCCTGCCGATCATCGCGAGCGCGATCGCCGGTCTGGAGGGAGTGCCTCGCGCGGTGCGCGAAGCAGCAGCGGGGGTCGGCCTTTCGTCTTGGCAGCAGCTGCGCGATGTGGAGTTGCCGTTGGCTGCTCCGGTGATCCTTTCGGGAATACGCGTCTCGGTTACGATCGCCATCGGCACGGCGACGATCGGGGCGACAGTCGGCGCCTTGACGCTCGGCACTCCGATCTTTAATGGCTTGGTCGCCGAGAAGCTGCCCTTCGTCGTCGAAGGCGCCGTTCTGGTCGCGTTATTTGCGATCGTCACCGACCTGTCGTTTGCCGCCCTCGAGCGGTGGCTGCGGCGCGAAACGAGGCAGACAGTCAGCGAAACCAATCGATGAGGATGCCGAAGATGAAGACCGTGACCCCGCTCCACAGCAGAAGGGCGAGAATGGTTTGCGCCCGCGCCGAATCGGGCACTACCCGAGCAAGATAGGCTGATCGCAGCATATGCATGGCGTCGCTCATCCAGCAGCTTGGAGGTCAACTCTAGCTGCGGCGCAACGCCGGTGTCGAACGAAATCTGTTAACCAAAGACTCGCGAGTGGCAATTGAGGGCTCTCTTGGCTGGCGCGTTGATGATTGGGGTTGCCGCTGCGGCGCGCGCCGAACCGCAGACTTTCAACATCTACGACTTCGCGTTTGAGGATGGCTCCGTCCTACCGGAATTGCGGGTCGCCTACGAAACCCACGGCAAGCTCGGCGCCGGGCGCGACAATGCGATCCTTTTGCTGCACGGGACGAGCGGCAACCGTCATAGCTTCGACACAATGATCGGATCGAGGAAGACCTTCGATACCGACAAGAACTTCGTGATTACGGTGGACGCCATCGGTGGCGGCGATTCATCCTCGCCGAAGGACGGGTTGGGGCAGGATTTCCCACGCTACACGATCCGCGATATGATGGCGGCGCAGTACGCGCTGGTCACCCGCGGGCTCGAGTTGACGACCCTGCGGGCTGTCGGCGGCAGCTCGATGGGTTCGTTCGAAGCCCTCGAATGGGGTATTCATCACCCGGAGTTGGTGCGCAGCCTGATCCTGCTGGTTCCGAGCCCCAAAGCCGAAGCCAATTTTCGGCTCACGGTAGATCTGATGGCCTCCGTGATCGCGCTCGACCCGGATTGGCAGGGCGGCCGGTATACGCGAAACCCGGTCGAGGGATTGCGACTGGCCGGCATGGTCTATTACCCTTGGACCGTGT
Organism: uncultured Alphaproteobacteria bacterium; assembly: GCA_963700185.1. GTDB lineage: Bacteria > Pseudomonadota > Alphaproteobacteria > ATCC43930 > CGMCC-115725 > AP-15. The sequence continues at coordinate 320,805 of CAVOWP010000007.1, read as the reverse complement.
CGGCCCCCTATCTTGACCGGCTGGCGCCAGCGGAATTGGCGAAGGAGATCGCGGACAACGCCCGCGCCTTCGCCAATTGGGACGCCAACTCGCTGGTATTCCGCTATGCCGCGAGCCGAGCTCACGACGTCTCCGGCCCGTTTGGCGGCGACCTCAGCGCCGCTCTGGCGCAGATCACGGCGCCGACGCTGGTTTTGCCGAGCGCGAGCGACCGGCTGCTCGGGGTCGACGGCGCGCGCCAGATCGGTGCCGGCGTGAAGCCGGCTACCTATGCCGAAATCCCTTCAGACCTCGGCCATCGCGCGGCGCGCCCGGCGCCGGGGACACCCGAGGGCGATTTCATCGACCGTCAGATCCGGGCCCTTCTGGCCAAGGTCGAATAACGGGCCGATGCGCCGCCCCCCTTTTCCTGGCTGGGGTCTCAGCCGCCGTGCCGAGCCGCCTTGCTCCACCCCCGTGCGAGTTGGCCGAAGAGCGGCTGAGAGGTCTCGGCAGCGAGCTTTACTCCGAGCTCCGAAAGTTTCGCGGAACCGCCGACCAGAAGTCTCCAAACTGCTGCAAGTGAACCCGGCATTCACTTCGATAGCATCGGAGAGCGTCTTCACCGCGAGCAGCTCTGTTGCTGTGCGCGCCAGCACATTCATGCCCGAAAGTGCCAATCCGGCCATCTCGGCGCTCAGTGCTTCGAGGCCACGCGCCAGCGCCGCTTGTGATTGGGCGAGCGCCGCCGCGGCATCGCCCTCGAAATGCCCGGGAAAATCGGGCTTCGCGGCCTTAGGCGCTGGTGGGGGTGAGCCGGTGCTGGGCGTTGGTGGAAGTGCGCCGATGCTCGGCGTTGGCGCCGCCGTCGCAACGGCGGCTGTGAGATCCACCGCTGTTTCCGTCGACTTGCCCGTCTCGACCAGCATCTCGGCGGGTTTCGGCGGTTCGATCTCGCTCGCCCCGTTTGCCGGGGGCGGAGCTTCTACCGGCTTTAATGGCGGTGCCGGGGCCTCGGTCGCCCCGGACGCGCGTAAAGAGCGTCTGCCCTTGGTTTCCATGATCTTAGCCTCGTCCCTCGCCGCGGTACATCTCGCGCCGCACAACCTCGAACGTAAACGAAATAATCACGGTTCTCAAGCAGAATTGTGCGCCGCACAAGATTGATCAGATCGGCTCGACGCGCAATAGTGTGTTTTCAGCGCCGGTCACGCGCACGCGGGTTCCAGTCGGGAGGTCTGGTCCTGCGACGAGCCAGACCGTATCGTCGACTTTGAGCCGTCCGCGGCCGTCGACAATCGCGCCATCCAAGGTGAACAACCGACCAATATAGCTCTCGGCCCGCCGGTTGAGGTGTCGGTCGCTCGCACTTGCCCTTGTGCGGGCGAAAGCCGTCCGGCCGAGGGCAACGCTGGCGACGGCGAGAGCCGCAAAGATCAACGCTTGGTGCTCCCAAGCGAGCCCGGGGTAGCGCCAAGAGATCGCCGCGACACCAAGCGCTGCGGCGGCCAGCCAGATGCAGACCATCGCCGGTACGGCGACCTCGATCACCCCGAGAACAGCCCCAAAGACGGCCCAATACCAGTACGGCATCAACGCCCCGTTGCCGGCCCGCCTACCGCCGGATTGGCCGCAGCCCGGGCCGTGCCGAAGCTCTCGCGCGCCAACTCGGCGATCCCGGCCAACGAACCGATCATCGATGCGCTCTCGAGCGGCATCAGGATCACCTTCTGGTTCGGGCTTCCGGCGAGACGACCAATAGCATCGATATAGCGCTGCGCCACGAAGTAGTTGATCGCCTGGATGCTGCCGCGCCCGATCGCCTCGGAAACCGACGTCGTCGCCTTGGCCTCCGCCTCGGCCTGCCGTTCCCGCGCCTCCGCGTCGCGAAAGGCTGCCTCGCGCCGGGCTTCTGCAGCCAGGATGACCGCCTGCTTCTGGCCTTCGGCCTTGAGCACCGCCGCCTGTTTGAGACCCTCCGCCTCCAGAACGTTGGCACGTTTTTCGCGCTCGGCCTTCATTTGGCGGGCCATCGCCACAACCAGCTCCTGGGGTGGTGTGATGTCCTTGATTTCGACGCGTTGAACCTTTACGCCCCAGGGGGTGGTCGCCGCATCGACGACGGTGAGAAGCTGGCTGTTGATGCGGTCACGCTCGGACAACAGCTCGTCGAGGCTCATCGAGCCCATGACCGTGCGGATGTTGGTCATCACGAGGTTGAGGATCGCGAGCTCGAGGGTAGTGATCTCATAGGCCGCCTTCGCCGCGTCCAGTACTTGATAGAAGACGATCGCGTCCACCGTCACCACGGCGTTATCGCGCGTGATGACGCTCTGCGAGGGGACTTGGAGCACAGTCTCCATCATGTTCATCTTAGCCCCGACACGATCGACTACGGGCACGATGAGCGCGAGACCCGGCTCGAGGGTGCGAACATAACGGCCGAACCGCTCGACCGTCCATTCATTCCCCTGGGGGACCCTCTGAACCGCAAGAATGACAAAAATCAGTGCGAACAAAACGACGAAGAGTACGAAGACGGAGAAGGCGCTGAGCATGTCACCGTTCCATCGGCAGTTGCGTCCTGGTATTCTATCCAGCACTCATTGCGATAGCATTAGCGGCCTGCGAGCAGCAGGGGGTGCGGCGAGGTGCGCTTCGCGCGCGCGAGCCGTGAGGCCCATTCGAAGCGTTTGATCTATTTGTACGGTCGAAAACGTAGACAGAGACGCCCGGTTTTTCTATTCTACCTTACGATGACTGTACGCGATCGCCGATCGCGTACAGTCTGTTGGGGGAATGGGGGGTTGAAGTGAAAGTATTCAGGAACACCGCGCGGTGCGCGACGCGCGCTGCGCCGCCATCGCGGCGCTTTTTCGCCGGCGCTTGCATCGGCGTCACTGCAGTTCTCTTGACGCTCGGCGCAACTCCGGCCGCGGCCCGGCACCACCCGGGAAATCATGGCCATGCGCGACACGGGTTCTCCGGCGTCGACCCGTCGCGGGAAAACGAATCAATCGTCATCGACGCCGAAACCGGCCGAGTGCTCAGCGAGATGAACGCCGACGCGATCACCTATCCGGCCTCGCTGACCAAGATGATGACGTTGTATTTGACGTTCGAGGCGCTGAACTCGGGCCGGCTCGGGCTCGACCAGTATCTGCCGGTCTCGAGCGAAGCGGCGAGCAAGAGCCCGACAAAGCTTCACCTCGTGCCGGGCAACTCGGTCCAGGTTCACGACCTCATTCTCGGTATCGTCACGAAATCCGCCAATGATGCCGCTGCGGTTCTCGCCGAGGGGCTGGCCGGCAGCGAACCGGCATTTGCCGACCGCATGACCGCCAAGGCACCTCAGCTCGGGATGACCAGCACGGTCTACCGCAACGCCTCCGGTTTGCCGGACCCCGAGCAACGCACGACGGCGCGCGACGTGGCGCAGCTCGCCCTTGCTCTCTATCACGACTTTCCGCGTGAATACCGCTATTTCGCAACACGCCAGTTCTTCTTCCGCGGCCGGGTGATCCTCACGCACAACCACCTGCTCGATTGGTATGACGGCGCCGACGGGATCAAGACCGGATACATCGGCGCCTCAGGCTTCAATCTGGCAGCTTCGGCAGTGCGCAATGGGCACCGGTTGATCGGCGTCGTTATGGGCGGAGCGTCGGCCGGCTCGCGCGACCGGGAAATGGCTGCTCTCCTCGATCAGGGCTTCTCCGAAGTAGGAGCCGGCGGCACGCTGGTGGCGGGGCGCGAAGCACCGTCTCCGTCTCCGTCCGTGGCGCCGGCCGTGGCCGAGACGGACCAGCCTGAACCGGTCCGCCCGCGCGAGAAAATCGGAGAGCTTGCTAAAGCCGCCCGCAAGATCGCCGCCCACCTCTCACCCGTTGCCAAGGCGGAGGCGGCGCCGATCGCGCATCAGTTGCGCACGCCGGCAGAGACCGATCGCTGGAGCATCCAGCTCGGTGCGTTCCGCGTCGAGAGCGCGGCCGAGCAGGCGGCGCGTTCCGCCGCCACGGTCCCCGGAGCCAGAGGAAAGCCGGTTCAGATCGTGCAGCCCTCGAAGGGCGGCAAGGAGCACGTCTACCGCGCTCGCCTCCTCAACTTTTCGCCGCAGGAAGCACAGGGCGCGTGCGCCGCGCTCCACAAAAAGAAGATCGAATGCTCAGTGGTCCCGCGGGCACCGGTCAAGGTCGCCATCCGCTGAAGCGGCCACCTTCACCCACCAACCCCCTCGGGGTTGGTCCCCCCTCTCCCGCGGTGCGGGAGAGGGGCTTTTTAGTGGATTAGCTGTAGCCCCTCTCCCGCACTGCGGGAGAGGGTGCCGAGCGCAGCGAGGCGGGTGAGGGTCTTACCGCAGGTCCAGAGACGGATCAGTCGCGGCGGTAAGGGTAGCAGCGGCTTCTCTCTAAGGAGAGGCCGTAATGTTGGCCGAGAGCGCGGATAGCGTCCGCATGGTCGACATAGGGGTCCGCATTCGCTATTCCGACGATGATCGGCCGGAAGCTCCGGTCGTCGCGGCCACCTGCCGCGAGCATCGCCGTCACCAGCGGATTACCTTCATCGTCGCGCAATGTCAGGAACAACGGCATTTCGCGCTGTACATGCGCTTTGAGGCCGATCTCCTGCTCGAAGTAAACCTTGGAGGCAGGCTGGAAGCTCTGTATCGCCTTTTCTTCCTCCTTGCGAAAGAACTTCTCGACGGCGTGGCGCATGCCTTCGGATTCTACCGCGGCCTCGGCTTCGGTCTCGATCCGAAACCAGGTCTTCCCGCCTAGAGCATCGCAAACGTATTTCATGCATCCTCCCAATTTTCCTACACAAGCTAAGATCGCGAACCATCGGGCAGGTGCAGCATTATCGGCGGAGGACAGCATGCCGACAAGGCTGGGGCCGCAACCCTGACTGACCATTATAGCAGCATTTTTCCGGCGCGTTGCCGATCTGCTACGTTTCGCCGACGGGGCCGCCACCGGCGCCGGGCAATTCCGTCCAATCCCGCCACAGAGAGATCAATGCGGCCATGATCGCCGGGCCGAGGAACAGCCCGATGATGCCGAACGTCTCCAGCCCGCCGAGAATCCCCAGCAGCACCCATAAGAACGGCAGGCGTGCCGCGCCGCCGATAATGACCGGCCGGATCGCATGATCCGCGACAAAGACGACGACCAGACCAAAGCAGAATACTGCCGCACCGGCGATCGTACTGCCGCTCGCGGCCAAATACAGCGCCGCAGCCCCGAACGCTACGGGCGCCCCGAACGGGATGACGGCGAGAACGCCGGTCAGTGCGGCGACCGAGACCGGATGGGGAAGGCCGGCGATGATGTAGGCGATCCCCATCAGCGCGCCTTCCCCCAGCCCGACCAGCACCAAGCCGTTTACGGTCGCGAGCACCGCCTGAACCATGTGGCGCCCGACCCGCTCCCCGTCCGGCCCGAGCAGCCGGTCGCTGACGCGCAACAGCTGCCGGCTGAACAGCATTCCATCGCGGAACAGGAAAAACAAGGTCAGAAGAGTAAAACCGAAGATGATCAATCGGTGAATGATTTCGGCGCCGTAGAGCCGGGCCGATGCAGTGACGGATCGCGGGTTGATCTTTCCCAGCAGCTCCTGAGCCGCATTGGGGTCGCTCAGATTGGCGCGCCACCACTCCTCGGCGGCTCGGCCGACAACCGGCAATTGCAGCACCCATTCCGGGACCGGAACCCCGTTGTGCTCGGCCTCACTGAGAAATTGGACGACGATGCGAACCTCGCGGGCGCCTTCGATCGCGACATAGATGAACGGGACGGCGAAAACGAGCCCGACTGCAAGAGTAACCAGCAGAGGGGCAAGGATACGAGACTTGCCCCCAGGAAGGGCGACAGCGACCCGGCGATAGAGCGGCCAGAGGGCGATCGCCAGAACGCCCGCCCAGGCGAGCGCGGCCAAGAAGCGGTGCAGGATCCACGCCCCGAGCCCGACCAAAGCGATGGCCAGCACGACCCGCGCGATGCGCCGCGAGAGAGCCAGGCGCTCGGCCTCGACACTATCGGTAGGGTGTGGCAGATCGAGGGTGCGGTCCACGGAGCTCAGATCCTCCGGGGGATTCGCGCCCGATCCGTGGGAACGATCATTTGAGCTGGTCGGCGATCTTGTCGATGCCAGCTTTCGCGCATGCCTCATCCTTTTCGCCGCCCGGCGCACCCGAGACCCCGACCGCACCGATGACCTCGTCGCCGGTTTTGATCGGCAACGCACCTTGCGCCGCGATGATCCCCGTAAGGTGTACAGCTCCGAGGGTCGGATTGTCCTTGACCCGCTGGACGAATTCGCCCGAAGGGATGCGGAAGGTACGAGCGGTATAGGCCTTACGCTGGCTGTTCTCCATCGTGTGCGGCGGGGCGCCGTCGCCGCGCACCGCGACGAGCACCTCGCCGTTGCGGCCGAGCACATGCACCGACACGCGGTAGCCCTGCTTGGTGCAGGTCTCGAGCGCCGTCTGTGCGATCGTCATCGCCATTCCGGCCGACAGGCTCTTCTCGGTGAGCAATTGTGCACCCGCAGGCGCGGCCATCGCGCCGACGAGGCCGATAGCGGCGAGGCAACTGGGTCTCGGTCGCATGCTGTTCCCTCCCTGGAGCGAAATGACCGCGCTGCTGGGATGCGGTTCGCGGTAGAAGCCTACCACATTTACCCCGTGTTACGCGTCGAGGAGGTTGGCCGATGATTGCAAGGCGTCGAATGCTCGAAATCGCCGCCGGCTGTGCCGCCGTATTTTCGTTGGGCGGCGCAGGAAGGGCGGCAGCATTGCCGCCCACGCCGCGGCAAACGGCGGGGCCATTCTATCCTTTGTCGATGCCCGCCGATTCGGACAGCGATTTGGTGCATGTCGCCGGACACAATGGCACCGCGAAGGGCACTGTCAGCTATGTGAGCGGACATATCCTTGGTCCGGACGGTCGGCCCCTTTCCGGTGCGCGGGTCGAGATCTGGCAGTGCGACATGAACGGCCGCTACCATTACGTCCGGGACGACCGCGGCGACACCCCTCTCGACGACAATTTTCAGGGCTACGGCCAGACGATCACCGATGAAGCGGGCGGCTACCGGTTCCGCACGATCCGGCCCGTGCCTTATCCCGGCCGCACCCCGCATATCCATTTCGCGGTCTCGGGATCCAGCTTGGCGCGCTTTACGACCCAGATGTACGTCGCCGGCGAGCCGCTCAACGAACATGACGGTGTGCTGATGGGCGTGCGCGATCCGGCTGCCCGCGCCCGCCTCATCGTGCCGCTGCGCCCAGCTCCCGAGCTCGAGGCGAACGCCCTCGCCGGCACCTTCGACATTGTCCTTGGGTGAGCCGAGGGGGAAGCGGCAGCGCGCCGCTACTTGGAGGAGCAAGTTAACGTTAGTTATGCTTAATATCAATAGCCTCCAGGCGTTCTGAAACAGATGCGGAGGGGTTCCCGGAAAACGCGGCGCGCGCTCAGGCGGGCGCAGTCTCTTTCCGATGCCGCATCTGTTCTATCCTGGCCTTCACCTCCGGTGCCGGCCAATCTTCGAGCAGCCACTCGCGGGAGCGGCTCGCCGGGCCGCTGACCGGGCCGCTGACCGGGAGGGCCTCGTCCTCGTCACTGCGGCCGTTGGACACAGATTTATTAAATGCTAGCAACGAGCGGAGTGCTTTCTTCAAGAATACCAAAAATTGCGAGAGCAAGAGTTCGAAACTGGGGCATTGATGGCAGCCGCGTCCGGCTCGTGGCCTCGCACGACATACCGCGGGCGGCACCGACATTCTCGGAATTGGCGGCCGAACCGTCAATTGCCGAGTATTCACTTCGGGTGCTGTTGCGATCGCCACACGAAACCATGCCCCAAATTACGTTCAAGCCCGACCAAATGGACGACATCGCCGGGTACATCCTGTCTTTGAGGGGCGGGCAAGGTGTTCTGCGAATGGGGAGCGGAGCCAAGACTGACCGGGCGCAGCTTCGCCGATTGCTGGCCCAAATCGGCCCCGACGAGCGCCCCATCTAATCGAATTGCTTCAGGTGACCAGCTTTGGCCTTCCTGCGCTGAAACTGAAACTTGTTGATTATGCTCCGAGCGGCGCGCAGTTGGTCGCTGTCATCATGGAAATCGGGATTGCGCCTGCGTAAACACTCGTAAGTTCTGCGCAGGGTTCTGGCCCGGCGGAGCCGCTCATCTTGCCCAAGGTCGGAGTTCAAAAGATTGCTAGTCAGCACCAGCGTTTCGTAAACTGCCAACAGCCGCACAGCTGTCAAATCCAGCGGGCGTGTATCGTCTGCGGCGCGGGCCGTCTGCTCGCGCGCCGCTTTTTTTGCCGCCAAGTATCCTATGGCTGTCACGATGTCTTCAGTCGGATAAACCCTAGAAAATATCTTAGAGGCTCCGTGTACAGTAACAGGAGGCGGATGCGCACGGAAGGAAGACGATCGCGTCGTCCATCGTGACGGAGCTAAACGTGCTGGAGCCGGCGCATCAACTTTGGCAGACACCCGAGATCCGGGAGGCGCAGTAATCCAGGCGCGGCCCTCATCCGCCTGAACGGTCGGGAAGACTCGTATTTCGCTGGGTATCAGAAACCGAAGCGCTTTAACGGTGAGCCTCACCCAACCGATGTCGGTCACGATCGCAACCCGCTCGCAGCGCGAGAGATCTTCCAACCCGAGTTCGAGTTCGTCCCATGCCGCGCCGGGAAACCTGGAGTTGAGCTCGTAATAGAGCCGAATTTTCTCATGTCGCTTGAGGGATTTCTGCATCGCCGGGACCAGGACGTCCTGGCAGTCCTGCATCGTCAGGCGACCGCTTACTGCGATGCCGACGACATTCTTGGGGAGGCCTTCGATGAGCTCCAGCATTGGCTTCCTCCTAGAAAGCCACGCGCCACTTGGCGATGAGCGCCTGCTCGTGACCCTTGCCATTGGCGACGACGACGCGCGTGCCATACATGTATTCGACGCCGGTGGTAATGAACGCGACCGGGTTCCACACCAGATTGACGAACGCGTTCCACTGCTCCTTGGTCGCCGTGCTGGCCTGGCTCGGCCCGATCAGCTGCGAGTTGACGTCTTGGTGGGCTACGCCAGCCGCTATCGTCGACCGCAAATTCGGCAGCCACCAGTGCTGGTAGCCGCCGTTTGCGCTGTACCCGAAGGTTTGGTCGAAGAGGACGTTCGACGCCGCCCTCCCGCCCGTGCAGCCCAGCCTCGGCGTCGCGCACGCGGTCGGGACGGTGAAGTTTGTGGCCAGCGCGAAGGCGTTGCTCCACCCGCCGCTCGAATAGTTGCCGATCCCTTCGCCGGCGATGAAACTGAACAGGAAATCGTCCTTGGCCCAGCCGAACCAGCCCGGCTTCACGTCGCCGCTGACATGCCCGCCATAGCCGAGGAACTCCCGGGAGATGAAATGGCCGTCGTTGACCTGTTTCGGGACGAGTAGGCCGGCGAAGTCGACGTGCCCCCAGGGCTGCGCCCAGTAGGAGGCGAAGGTGAGGTTGGGCGCGATCGCTTTGGCGAGAAAGCCGTCGATCGGGGTCCCCGCGCCGGTACAAGGCTGCCCGTTGCAAATCGGGCCGATCGTCGCGGTGCCAGGGCCGCCCGGGAGTCCGCCGACATTCGAGTCCGAAGCTAAGATGCCGGCCGGCGTCTCGACCGAGACGATCGGTTGTTCCGCCGACACCGACCAGGCGCTGCCGTACGGGCCCGCCAGTGTGTAGCGGACCTGCGGGATGCGTTGGCCGCCGGTTGATCCCATCGCGCCGCCGAAGCTCAACGATTCGGTGTCGGCGTCGGAATCGGAGAAGTTCGAGATCGCCTGGCCGCCGAGGAACCCGCCCAAGGTGCCATAGGCGAATCTGAGGCGCGGGAGAAGGCTGTCGCCGCCGGCTTGCTGCACGGTTTGGCTGCTGAAGTTATTGCTGCCGGCGAAGTCGAACTCGAGGAACGTCCGCGCCTCTCCCCAGGCTGTCGGGGTACGGGTCTCGACGTTGAGCCGCGTTTGCTGCGGGCTGAATTCGAACTTCCCGTTGCCGCGCGAATGGTTGGTCTGCTGCGCGACCGGACCGAGGCCGGGGACGAATTGCTGGCCGACCGGCACCCCATTCAGGTTGCCGTTCTGGCCGGTATTCGATGAGGGCGTACCGGGATTATTGGTGTTGGCGCCCTGCAGGAAGTAGTTGGCACCGAGGTCGACAAAGCCGCCGACGCGGATCGACGTGTCGGTGCCCGGGATCAGGAACGATCGCGGGAAACTGCCGCCGATGATCGCTTGCCCCGGTATCGGCGCCGTTCCCAACGCGCCCGGCAGTCCGGGATAAGCCTTCTTCTCCGGCAGACCTGCCTGGGCCAGCTGGTCGATGCGGCGCTGCAGCAGTTCCTGATTGGCGCGCAGATCGGCCAGCTCGTCGGCCCTTGCGGTGGAAAGACCCGTCAGCAGCGCTATCACGGCGGTCAAGCCGCCAATTGTAGCTAAGGCGCCGCTTGTATGCGTTGTAGTCATCGTTAGTCGCTCCCCCCAATGACCAACCTGTTAAATCAGAAGTTGATACTGGACGGGCGCGAGATCTTGCGTAATCCATCTTTAGATTTAAAGAAGATTTAGAGAGATTTGATGTATAAGCTACATAAAAATATTTAGGGCTGGGTCTGAAAAGTTTAAATTGTCCCCCCGACAAAAAATTACATCCCCTTAGCAATTTATTAACGCTACGATAGTATAGAGATCGCGCCGTTGCAGCTGCTAGTGTCGAGGCGCGGGGACACAACCATCGGGTTGGCGAAACAAACAGGAATGCGAGCGGCACGAAACAGAACAAGGAATATTTGGCAGAAGCCGAAGTAAAGGGACGTGACGGTCAACACCGCCTATCCTAGCAGGCGGCTGCAATACGATGTCGGCATCGGGTACGGCGACGATATCGAACGCGCCCCGAACCCTGGGCACTGCCTCGAACTCCGGCTCAAGAGGAAAACATCGAGGGCCACGTCGACCGTTTGAAATCCCGCCCCCCGCATAGGAACGACCAACCCAAAATGCAATTCACTCTGGACAAGAGGAAGAGAGGTTGAATAACATCTCACGATAAACGTCTAGACGGCCCTCCGACCGACAAAATCAAAAGACGGCGGGCGCGGATCGTCGATGGCGGCGAGAGTCGGACCAGCCCGTAGGGGGTTGCGCAATCGGCTCGTGGTATGGGTAGGCTTCACTCGTGCCCTCACCGGCCTAGCCGGTGGCGGGCCACCGCATCGCAATGCGGACGGGAGGATTGGCTGTGGAGGCAGATCTCGCGCCCGACCCGACGGTCGTTGCCGGCCGTAGCGGTCGTGTTTTGAGGGTCATGCTCGTGTGGGGGGTACGCTTTACGGCGGAGAGTCTCGCCGAGACGCTCGCGCGCGATCCTTCGGTGTCGGTTGTCGGGTTGTGCACCGACGTGTCGGAAGCAGGAGCGCTCAGTGCAGCCCAGCAGGCTGATATAATCCTGCTGGACGCAAGGATAACGGACGGGATCGCAGCATTGAGGCGCGCTCTCGACGTCGCACCGGGCATGCGGGTCGTGGTGTCTGCGGTAAGGGAGACAGAAGACGATGTCGTCGCCTGGGCGGAGGCAGGGGCCATCGGCTACATCCTTAGAACCACGCCGCTGGGCGATTTCGTACGGCTGATCGTGGAAATTCACAGCGGTGAGCAGATGTGCTCCGGCCGGATCGCTGCGGGATTGCTGCGCCGCATCACTCATACCGCCAGTCGAAGCAACAGCCGCAACGGGCTGCTCAACGTTCCGGCGCTGACGAAACGCGAGCGTCAGGCGGCGGAATTGATCAAAAGCGGGCTCAGCGATAAGGAGATCGCCCGTCGGTTGAACATTAGCGTGGCGACGACCAAGGTGCACGTCCATAACTTGCTCACCAAGTTAAATCTGCGGCGCCGCAGTCAAGTGGGCGAGTACCTTCGGGACCCCGGGCCATCGCAAGTAGACTTGGGTCGTGTCTTTGCTGATTAGCGACCGCCTCGTCCCGATGCGGGGTGAAAATTCCCCGTCGGCTTAGGCCGGGGAATCCCGCTCGGCAAGCGTAAGCCTACCGGAAAATAGCCATAATGGCATGGTAGGAACTCTCTGTTTCGGACGACTGCGGTGACTTGCCTTCTATTGATTAAATTTCCGAAGACCGGCCAAATAGCTGCGGGCGCGATGCATTTTTCCACCCTGAGCCGATATCCTCCTGTTTTTCCTCTGCAATAACAGGTGGCGGCTTGCCGAGGCGGCTTTCGGTTGGATGGCTGCTATGGCGCAAACGCGGGCAGCATTTGAGAGAGGATACAACACACTTCGGGTAATCTGGTTTTGAGAGCGATATTGGCTGCCTCGGGTGGCAGCGCGGGAGCGGGATATTGAGCACGAGCCTAGCTGCGGAGCGCAGCGACACCAACAGGGCCCAGACACGCCGAATCGCGCAAGGCGCCGTATTTTCGGTCATCATGGCGCTGAGCTTTTCGCATTTCCTCAATGACATGATGCAGTCGCTGGTGCCGGCGCTGTACCCGATGTGGAAGAGCGCGTACAGCCTCAGCTTTGCACAGATCGGGCTGATCAGCCTGGTGACGCAAGTGACCTCGTCGCTACTGCAGCCGGCGGTCGGGCTGTTCTCGGATCACCGGCCGCAACCCTATTCGCTGGCCGTCGGGATGGGTGCGACCCTGATCGGCCTTCTGCTGCTGGCGAACGCCGGGAGCTACCCGGTCCTGATATCGGCGGCGGCGCTGGTCGGGGTCGGCTCCGCGGTCTTTCACCCGGAAGCCTCGCGGGTCGCACGCCTGGCGTCGGGCGGGCGGCATGGTCTGGCTCAGTCGTTGTTCCAGGTCGGCGGCAATATTGGCTCCTCGCTCGGGCCGATCCTTGCCGCCTTCGTCGTGATCCCGAGGGGCCAGTCGAGCATCGCCTGGTTCTCGTCGGCGGCTTTGTTGGCGATGACCGTCCTCTTCGGAGTCGGCAACTGGTACCGCAGAGAGCATGCCGGCCCGGCGCGAACCGGCGCCCGCCGATCGACCGAGCGCAGCCACCTGTCGCGCCGCAAGGTCGCCTGGTCGGTGGCGATCCTCTTTGCGCTCGTGTTCTCCAAATCCTTCTACACGGCGAGCCTCAACAGCTTCTACACCTTCTACCTGATCAGCCGGTTCCAGGTTTCGGTCGAGACCGCGCAGATCTACCTGTTCGCCTTTCTGGCGGCGGTCGCGGCGGGGACCTTGATCGGCGGGCCGGTCGGCGACCGGATCGGCCGCAAGCGCGTGCTGTGGATCTCTATCGTCGGCGTTCTGCCGTTCGCGCTGATGCTGCCCTACGTCGATCTGTTCTGGACCGGCATTCTGACCGTCGTGATCGGCCTGATCCTGGCCTCGGCCTCTTCGGCGATCATCGTCTACGCGCTGGAGCTGGTGCCGGGAAAGGTCGGCACGGTCGCCGGGCTGTTCTTTGGCTTGTCCTTCGGCATGGCCGGGATCGGGGCGGCGGCGCTCGGCCGGCTCGCCGACGCGACGAGCATCGATTACGTCTATCAGATCTGCGCTTTCCTGCCGCTGCTCGGCCTATTGACGGTGCTGTTGCCGAATATCGGCCGGCCGCAAGGGACGAGGCTCACCTCGCCGGTGAGCGGATCGACCGCGACGCCCGGCGCCGGCGCCAGTCGGTAACCGCCCCTCGGCGGCGTTGGCCGCCCCTCAGGAGGTGGCGTGCATCTGCGATAATGCATCACGAAACCGACGCACTACCGAATATGCCAGGTCGGGCCCAGATTGCTGCCGACCAGCACTTCGGAGGTCGGGGCGGTGCCGTTCATCAGCCAGATCGCCGCCAACCCGTCAATGTTTTGAAATAAAATGTCGGAATTCCCGTCACCGTTGAAGTCAGAAAGCGGCGGCGGCGGGGGTGTCGTCACATCGTACCCGAGGATGTTCATCTCGGTTATATCGCCGCGTGAAACACCGTTTTCCGTTCCCACTGGCGGCACCAGATCAAAAGCATCGGGAGTCGACTGCCGACAAAAAAACCTTTTGGGTGGCTAATTCGCTGCATTTGCATTCCGCTCCCGGCGAGGGAGGGGACCCATTTCCGCCAGGGATACGGGCCGAAACCTGTCCTCGAACCGGCCGAAGCCCTGATCGGTGGGCAGGTATGACTCGGGAGGGCCGACCGATCCGGGGAGGACGAAGATCCGGCACGAAGTTCCAGCGATTGGCGGGTCAGTTCATCGACCCGCTCGGGGCCCCGGCCAATGGCGATAATCTGTTGCCGTTCGGCATGGGACGACGACAAGTTATGTGACTGCGTCGGCGCTCGAACGGCGATCGGCATTGAACCCGGCGACCTTCTATTGGGCTCGGCCGGAAGCCGGTCCGCTCGCGGTAATCGCGCCGGATCAGCGGCGGGAGCGCGGGCCGCGCCCCGGCCGCGGACCGCGATATTGCTGAAGGCGCGTGCTGCGCAAGCCGGCCAGGCCATGCTGCTCGAAGGCGCGCTCCCAAGACCGGTACTCCTCCTCGGTCAGCTGGTAGCGCTGCAACGCCTCTTCGAGGGTGATGCGGCCGGTGCGCACGGCGGTGACGACGGCGGCCTTGCGACGCACGACCCAGCGCCTGGTGTTTGGCGGCGGCAGGTCGTCGCTCATTGCGGGGGCTTCCGGCGGCGCCCGTTCGAGCGCATTAATCACCGTGCCCTGCCAAAACTTTGGCGGCCCAGAACGACCGGTCGCGTCCCGTGACTTGCTGCCGGCGGGACTGACTGCGGAGCGCCGCGTAACGCTGCAGCGCCGCCTGATCGGCGGCCGTAGGAGCGGCCTGGGTCGGCAACGCGCAGGCGGTCGGGCAGCGCGTAATGCCGTTGCTGCGGATAAAGGCGGCGACTGCGGCCTCATATTCTTCACGACACATCGTTAACGTTCCCAAATCGAAATCCTCGGCGTCGGCAGCGCCGAGCATGATTCCGACTTTGCTCAACAAGAGAAAATCTTCAACGATATTTATACTTAAGCGAATAAAATTTGATAGTTAAAATATTTTGTTAAAACATGTCGTAGGCATTGTGGGTGCCGGTTGGTTATTTCTATTTCTTACCCCAGCGAGACGTAAGGCCGCGCGCGGACATTTTTGAGCCGGAGGCGTGCCGCAACCATTCAGCACTATCGGCGATCGCTGGCCTGTGCGTCAGGCTGCAAGTCGCCGACCTGCTCACCACCGAACATGGGCAAGCCAAGCCGGTGCTCAGATCACGATGCGATTGACTGGCTTACGCAAGAGACGGATTGGCAGCGCCTTCGTCAGCGGTGATCGTCAACAACCAGCTCGCGGCAACGCGCTAACACGAGCGGCGGGAATCAGCCGTGCATTCGTCAAAGCCCCCCCGATATCTCCTCCGAAGATGTTCGCCACCGTCGAGTATTTCGGGTTTGCGGTCGACGGCCACGTCCCGCTTCCAGTCCGGGCTGATCGAAAACAGTTGCACACCAGTGGTTACGGCGTTGCTCAGCATCACGACCTGGTTCAGGGCGATCCCGAACTGGGCCGTGCCCACCATGGTCAGGAGCAATACCGGCGCAACGATCGCGAACTCGACCAGCGCCGCGCCTCTCTCCCCGAGGCTTTTCGCTATCGCCGCCTGGAAGGGGGCAAATCGCAGCGTGCATGCGATCGCACCGCGCGCCATCCACTTCCAGCGGATAACTGCGGCTACTGCGGCTTGATGCTGGTCCGGGCGCATAATTCGGCCCTCATGTGCTGATAACGGCGGCTAATCCGTTTTGCTGGGATATTACCAAATAACGAGAAGAAATTTAGAACATTTATACTTAATAGGTAGCTTATTAGTTAACGCCGATTGAGGTCGTTGGTAACGATCCGGGTGCTTTACTATTCTTTTGCAAGTGAGAAGTCATGTTGCATCGGTTCGCCCGCCCGATGCGGAGGTAGGAATGGCCCAACGAATAACCGCGCCCGAGGATCAAGCACCGGATCGTCTCGACTTTGGCGCCACCGCAACGCGCAAGGAAATTCGGCCCCACCGATGGCCGGCATCGCGAACCTATTGGATTTTGCTGATCCTGTTTGTCGAATTGCAGATCGCCGACATCCTCACCACCAACCATGCGCTGGCGCTTCCGGGGGTTTGGGAGCTCAATCCGCTGATGGCGATGTCGCAGGCCAAGCTCGGCGCCGCTTGGTGGGTGCCGAAACTCGCGGTCGTGGCCTATCTGTGTCTCGCGGCCACCTTGATGCGCCGGCGGTGGCCGATCGTTTTCGCCGTATCGGTTTCCGGCCTCGCCGTGTTCGGCAACCTCAGTCATTTTTGAAGGCCGCCGCCCCATCACGCTGCAAAACCCTCACCCGCCTCTCCCAGGACTACGATCCGAGGGTCAGCCCCCTCCCCCGCAATGGGGGAGAGGCTTCAATAAATCCCGGGCAGCAGGCGGGCGGTCCTTTGCCGGTAGGCGGCGTATTCCGGGAAGGTTTCGGTGAGGACGGCCTCTTCGTTGTACATGCGCCGCAGCTGAAAGGCGATGTGCACCGCAAGAACAAACGCGCTCGACAGCGAGAAGAACTGCATCGAAATCCCGATGATCGCGAGTTCCTCGGAAAGATAGAGCGGGTGGCGGACAAACCGGTACGGACCCGAGGTGACGAGGCGGCGAGCCTCGGCCATCATGCTGAACGAGCGCCCGAGCCTTACTAAGGCGATGACCGCCGCCGCGCTGCCGAACAGGACCAGCAAGGTCGAGACCATCTCCGCGGTCACCGACAATTCGCGGCGCGGGAAGATTGGAATGGCATAGACGAGAAACGCGCCGACAAGGGCGGCTATCCGCGGCTGGAGCCCGCGGGCCTTGCCTGTCGGGCGCGCCCGCAGGACGACCGAAGCGCCAAGGAGGAGCAGAAAGGCGATCGTCGACAGCCGCATCGCGATGTTAACGGCATATGCGGCAAATGGCAGCGCCGCATTTGCCTCGCGCACATAGCCGGCGAGACCCGCCATCTGCAATGTCGCGCAAAACATAGACCAGCCCAGCAACGGCAGCCGCATCAGAAAATCGTATGCGCGCGATCGCTGCAACTTAGCGAAATGCAAGCTAACAAAGCGCAGCGGGGCGGGGACAGCGATAGTCGAAGCTTTCACTTGCGCCCGGCGCCGCCGGCTCGCCAGCACTGCGTTCGACTTGAACTTCGCGTTATACGTCTTCCGTATGTGCTGCATGCCTTGTTCGTGCGTTACCCAGTTACTTGAGCTAATGATTGTTGGGGAAGCAGGCGGTCGCGCTCAGCGATATTCCGCCGGTAACGATGTCGATCAGGTACGGCACGACGCTCTGGAAAGTGAAGGTGAGGGTCACCGCAGAGAAGCCACTCGTGCCGCAATTGTTGGGAGACGACCCAGGATTCTGGGTGATGCTCCCGCTCGGCAGCGAAACCCCCCATTGGCTCGCGATCGTCTGAATATAGGTCGCCGTCATCGTCGAACTGTAGTTATAGGTAGGAGGGGTCGCGCAATTGGTTTGCGGCAGCGCCATGCACCGCGCCCCGGCGATCGCAGTTTGCTGCAAGGCCTCCTGTGTCCACAGCACGCGGCCGAACTCGAGAGTGCCGAACAACAGCGCGAGAAAGACCGGCGCCACCAAGGCGAACTCGACCAACGTGGCGCCATTTTGCGACCGACTCAGGCCCCGCAGAGCGCGCAGCCTCACTGTGTCTCCACGATCGCCCCGCGGCTGATCGTGTCGCTGTACGTCAAGTTGTATGTCGGAAACTGCGCCGAGACCGTGCTGCTCGGGCTCGCCGTGATCGTCACGAATTGGCCGGCGACGCCGCCGCCGGCGCAGGCGACGCCGCACGTCACGGCGCTTCCCCACGTCCAGTTGTCGGGTGTCCCGGTTGGGCAATAGCAATTGGTGCTGCTGCCGTTGTTGACATTGACCGTGCTGGTCGCCCAGCCGGTGCCGTTGGCGTTATTGACGACGGTAGAGATAGCGGTCGCAAGCCCGCTCGGATTGGTCGCGACCATGGCGCCGTTGTTTGCGGCGTATTGGGAGCCGGCACTCACCGCAGCGGTAAGTTCCGATGCGGCGTAGATCCAATACCCGAAGTCGGCGGTTCCGGCGACGATGATCATGAAGAGGCTGGCTAAGAGAGCGAATTCTACAGTCGCGGTGCCCGCATACTGCTTCGCCCTCAAGCTCCGCGAGCCGGCCCCCAGCGCGCTGCCGGACATCATTCTGCGCTCCGCGGGTTATTGCACCAGGGCAACGGTCGACGCGCCCGCGCCGCCCGGCGTGGCCGGCACGATCTCGGCATAGGAAGTGGCCTTCACCGGCAAGGTCGTGCTAGCCACCAGCACCTCCGCCAGATACATTGGCAGATTGGTCGTCACGGTGACCTGCATCGCATTGTTGCCGTCCAGCCTCGGCGATATGACGATGGCCGGGGTGACGGTGACGCCGCCGCCCGTCAGCCCGTTCAGTGCCGCGATTTTGGTGGCGGCGCTCTCGCCGCTAGCGGTGGCGGAGGCAACGGATCCCGTGGCACTGTATATCGTATTGTAGACCAGCGCACCGCCATAAGCGGCGAGATCGGCCACCCGCTGGTTGTCCGACCGCTGCAGCAAGCCATGGCCGTATTCAGCCACCAGGGCGGAGATGCCGATTACGGCGGTGAGGCTGACAGCGCTCAGGACGCTGATCGAAGCTCGTTCCTCGCGGAGGAGTTTTCGAGATATACCGGCGGCTTCCCGCAATGATCGCAAATTGCCCGATGTCGCCAGCCGCCGAGCCACGGAAACCCAATGTAAATAAGTGATCGGCGTCTCTAGTGTCCTTGAGATATGGAAAGGGCCGTCGGTCGAAATGGAGCCGAGGCCCCGCAGGCCTCTATGCCCCCGGTTACAAGGAACACCGGTGGAGTCTTGGGGCATATTTCAGGCAACATGGGCGGACAACGAGCAGCTACCGAAGCCGCCAGCATACTAGCTAAAACGAGAAAAAGCTTCAATGCTTATTAATTAACGAAACAAGCTTGCCTCCAACCCATGCGCTCGACTGGGTAGCTTCGCGGCGTGGTGAGCGCCGGTTAATCAAAAGGCGCCAAAGTTGTTTTTCAACGTATCCGCGAGGCGAAGCGCCACCGGGGTGCTGATTACCATCATCAGCGACGGTAAGATGAACAGCGCCAGCGGGATGGCGAGCAGGACCGGCAGGCGGGCGGCGCGCTCTTCGATGCGCGCCAGGCGCGCGGTGCGCATTTCGGCGGCCAGGATACGTAACAACTCGGCGAGCGGGGTGCCAAAGCGGATCGCCTGGTTGAGCGTCGCCGTAATCCCGCGCAGCGCCGCAACATTGGTGCGTTCGACGAGATTTTCGAGCGCCTGGGCGCGATTGGACAGTACCCGCATTTCCGATGCGGTCGTGGCAAACTCGTCGGCGACTGCGGCGTTGGAGGCGCGCAGATCCTGGCTCACCTGCTCGATCGCCTGGTCGAGGCTCAGCCCCGCCTCCGCGCAAATGACGAGCAGATCGAGCGCATCGGGCAGACCCTGCTCAAGGCTGAGCCGACGGCGCGCCGCGAGGCGCGAGAGCAAAAAATCGGGAAGCCGCCAGCCCAGCATCAGCACGCCGAGTACCACGGCGACGCGGATCGTCGCCGATCCGCCGAACCATTGGCGCCATTCGAGGAACAGCCATGCTAGCGCGGCGGATATGAAGGCGCTGGACAGCTTGGTCGCGACAAAGCCCGAAAGACTGCCGTGCCCCTTGATCCCCGCGGCCGCAAGAACACCGAGCAACCTCTGTTGCTCGGCAGTGCCGATCGCCGGGCTGGCCGCAACAATGCTGCCGACCCGCTGGTACCAGCGCGGCCGCCGCTCGCGAACGGCTCGGTCGACCGGGGCACCGCGCAGCGCCTCCAGCCGGTCGAGGCGGTCCTCCTGCCTGCCGATGCGCCATAGGTGCCAGGCGGACAAGAGCGCCGCGGCGAGGGTCAACACGAGGATAACGGTTTCCGCCGGGCTCAAGCTGGCCTGGCCGAGGCGGATCGTCAGATACCCGGCAAGGGTCTCGTATAGGGTGTCGGTCGCGGGCATGGCTTATCGCAGGCTTCTCCTGATGATGGCCGCCATGACGGAGACTCCGATCGCGAGGCTCAGGAGGGCCATCCCCATCATAAATCGGCCGCGCGGGTCGTCCAAAAGAACAGACATCAGCGAAGGATTGAGAAAGAACAAAAGTCCGCCGACGGCGAACGGCAGCAGCGCGAGCACGGTTGCCGAGGCCTTGGATTCGGCACTGAGGGCCCGGGCTTTCAGGCGGATTTCCTTGCGTCGGCGAATTATGTTGCTGAGGGTGGCAAGGGTCTCGGCGAGACCGCCGCCAGTGCGCCGCTGCAATTTGAGGGCGACGACAAAAAACCGAAAATCCGGCACCCGGATACGGTCGGCGGTGCGTTGCAGCGCCTCGTCGATGTCAACGCCGATGCGCAGCTCCTCGAGGGTCCGCTCCAACTCGGTCCCCACCGGGGCGATCACCTCGCGCGATGCCACCTCCATCGCTTCGAACACCGGAAGACCAGCCCTGACCGCCCGGCACATCAGATCGAGGGCATCGGGGAACGGGTCGAGAAATTTGTTCTGATAACGGCTCTGGAAGAGGCGCAGCAGGCGCGCGGGTGCGGTCACTGCAGCAGCGATGCCGAGCAGCACGACGAGAGCGGGGTTGAACCCCATGATTTTTTCGGCGAACAATACAGTCAGGCCCGCCGCTGCAACCCCGGTCACGGCGAGGTGCGGCAGCCCGATGCGGTTGCCGGCTGCCGCGAACGCCGCCTCGAGCCGCACCCACAATTTGGAAAGTAAGAAGAGGTCGCGGATACCGGCTCGCGTCAACGGCAGACGCAACGAGAGGGTGGGCGCGTCTTCGCTCGGGCCCGTCGCAACGACCGCGCGCAGGCGCTGCTGGCGACTCTCCCTGCGGCGATCGGCGCGCATAGATGCGAAGAGCGCCGCGCCGATCAGGACAACGGCGGCGAGGACGGAAAGAACGACCTGGTTCATTGCTTGCCCCTCACCCTCTCATCGCCTTTGGCGATGGTCTGTCTCTGCCTCCGCACGCGCGGGAAGAGGGGTGGGGTGAGGAGCATCCTCCGCATCAAGCGCGCATCGCCGCGGCGATTCCGAGCACGTCGAGCAACTCGCGGTCGAGGCCGTAGCGCGCGGCGCGGGTGACAAAATCGGGGCGCATACGGGTCAATTCGAAGACGCCGTCGATCGTGCCGTCCCGCTTTTCGCCTTGGTAGCGGAAGGTGAAGAGCTCGCGGGCGGTGATGATGTCGCCCTCCATTCCCGCGATCTCCGAGACGTTCTGCAGGCGGCGGACACCGTCGCGCATGCGCTCGATATGCACGATGAGGTTGAGCGCGCTCGCGACCTGCATCCGGATCGCCTTCAGCGGCAGGCTCAAATTCGCCATCATCACCATGTTTTCAACGCGGTAGAGGGCATCGCGCGGCGAATTGGCATGCACCGTCGTCATCGAGCCGTCGTGGCCGGTATTCATCGCCTGCAGCATGTCGAAGGCCTCGGGGCCGCGCACCTCGCCGACGATGATGCGGTCGGGGCGCATGCGCAGCGCATTGCGGACGAGCTCGCGCTGCGGAATATGGCCGGCCCCTTCGATGTTGGGCGGGCGCGTTTCCATCTGCACGACGTGCGGCTGCTGTAGTCGCAACTCGACGGCGTCTTCGATCGTGATGATGCGCTCTGTGGTTTCGATGTGCTGCGACACCGCGTTCAGCAATGTCGTCTTGCCGGAGCCGGTGCCGCCCGAGATCAGGATATTCAGCCGCGAGTGGGCCGCGATCCGCAGCAGATGGGCGAGCTCGGGCGACAAATTCTGCTGCCGCACCATCGCATCGAGGGTCAAGGCATGCTTAGGGAACTTGCGGATCGAGATCGTGCCGCCATTGAGCACGAGCGGCGGCAAGACGATGTTGACGCGGCTGCCGTCGGCGAGCCGCGCGTCGACCATCGGGCTCGCCTCGTCGATGCGGCGCCCGATCGCGGCGGCGATGCGCTGCGCGACACCGACGAGATGCTGGGCGTCGCGAAACCGAGCGCTGGTCTTTTCGAGCTTGCCGCGGCGCTCGACAAAAACGTCGAGAGGCCCGTTGACCAGAACGTCGGTGACGTCGTCGTCTTCGAGTAGGGGTTCGAGCGGCCCCAGCCCGACCATGTCGTCGGTCAGCTCGACGGCGAGCGCAGCCTCCTCCAGTTCGTTGAGCTGAATGCGCTGCTCGGTCGCAATCTCGCTGACCAACTTGCCGACTTCGGCCCGCAGGGTCGGCCGCGGGATGCGGCCCGCCACCGAGGGGTCGATGCGCGACATCAGCGCGGCGCGGATCTGTTCCTTCAGCTCGTCGCGATTGGCGAGCTCGGGCGCCGAGCCCGACCCCTCCGGACCGGGGACCAGAACGAGCTCGTGGCCGCTGGGCTCGACGAGGCGGCGGCCGAAGCTGGCCGACCTCATCGGTCGGCCCTCCACCAGCGCCGCCGCTCAGGCGGCCGTCCCGACAGTTCGAGCGCGAGCGTGGCGATCGCATCGGTGAATTTGCCGCGCTGTGCCGCGGCGATCTTCGCCCCGCCCGATATTGTGGTGAACAAATTCGGCTGGAACGGGATCACGCTCTTCGGCTTGACCTCGACGACATGCTGCAACTCCTGCAGGGTCACCGCATGCCGCCCGCCCTCGCCGTGGCGATTGACGACGAGGATATTGGGCCGCTTGCCTTTGCCCTCGCCGATTGCCATGCGCAACCGCACCGTGTCGCGCACCGAGCGCAATGTCTGGTCGGCCACCGTAACCCGGAAATCGGCCATCTCGAGCGCCCGCCTATAGGGTGGCGCCGGGATGCGTGGGATGTCGAGGATGACATAATGGAACTGCTCGCGCAGCGCCGAGGCGAGGGTCTCGACCGCGACGGCGGTGAAATGCAGATCCTCGCTCAGCGGCTCTTCCGAGCTCAGCACGAACATGCGCTCGCCGACCGGCGTCATGACCCGCTCGAGCAGCGTGTTGTCGATGCGCAGCGGGTTGCCGAGCGCCTCGCGCAGCCCGGAGTTCGGCTTGATGTCGAGCGCCAACGCGCAATCGCCGTTCTGTAGGTCGAGGTCGACGAGGGCGACCCGGCGGCTCTGCCGGTTGGCGAGATACCAGGCCATGTTGACCGCCAGCGTCGTCGTACCCACGCCACCTCGCGTCCCGACGAAGGCGACCATGGTCCCGAGCTTTTTGTGGATCGGGCTCGCGTCGCCGGTATGGGCCCGGCCACTGGCCAAGGCCTTGGCCAACAGCTGCGTGTTGAGCGGCTTGACGACGTAGTCGGCGACCCCGGCCTGCAACAGATCACGATAGAGGCCGATCTCGTTCCGGTTGCCGATCGCGACCACCGCGACACCCGGCTCGCAGACCTCGGCGAGCTCATTGATCCTCGATACCGGGAGATCGATGCCGCTGATGTCGACGATCAGGATGTGAGGCGAGCGATGCTGGCCGAGATATTCGACGGCTTTCGCGATCCCGCCGCGAATGATCGTGCCTTGACCAAGCGCCAGCTGGGTCACGCATTCGTGCAGAAGCTTGTCGGTCTCGGCGTCGGCGACGAAGGCCAGAAACGGGGGCCTGCCTATCGGCAGTCTGCTGGCTGCCGTTCTCTCGATCGGCGCGGGAGCTTCGAGAACGCTCCTCATAACTTGGCTCCCTCCATCATCCGCCGAGGCGGGGCGAGTGGCCGAACTCGAGTGTTCTCCACGCCGATCATTCCGGTTTCACCGCTTCCCTCTTGGAGCCGCGAACCACCTCGACCGGCGGCTGCTGGACCGTGACCGTTTTCTCCGGCATCGCGCCACCGAGCGCCGGCGAGACGTCACCCGCCCAGGTCGGCTTGACACCGGTCGACGGACCGGGGCCGGCGGTCGAGGTGGCGAGGACTCCATCCGGGCCGGCGACGCTGCGCAAGGTCAGCGACAGCTTGCCGAGCTCGGTGGCGACGTTGATCTTCTCGGCCTGCCGGGGCGTTACCTCGAGGGTAACGGTCCGGCCGAAACTGCCCGACGGCGCCTTGGCGTCCGGGGTATCGATCGCCAGCACGCGAAGGTTCTCGACGACCGTCTCGCTGACCGAGCGGCGGGTGATCACCGCGCTTTCGCCCTTGAAGTTCTGCGTCAAGATCACGTCGACACGATCGCCGGGGAACAACAGGCCGGTGCTCGCTCCGCCGGTGGCGACGGGAATGGCGATCGCCCGCGCTCCGGGGGTCAGCACAACCTGCAGAAAATCGCGGTCGCCCGGCTTGACGATGTTGCCGCGCCGGATCGGCTCGCCCGCCGCAGTGTCGCGCGCGGGGCGCACCGCGGCGCCATAGATCTCCGCCCGCGTCTCTTCATCGATCCCGGGCTTGACCTGGCGGGCAGCCTCGGATGGGCGAGCGATCTCGCCCGAGTCGACCGGCCGATCGACGGGCTGCCACCGCACGTCCTGAGCGCGCAGCAATGTGCCGGCCGCCAGCGGCACCGTGGCGACGAGAATCTCCTCCTTTGGCGCATTGGCGTTGGCATCGACCTGCCCCGGCATGGCGCGCAGGATCACGATGACCGCAACTGCGAGCGAGATCAGAAACAGCACGGTCAGGATTGTCTTGGCGCGCATCGCGGCTCACCTGGGGGGGAAGTATTGCACGAGGAGGGACACCATACCGGCAGCGGCGATCGCGACGCCGTATGGCACGGTCAGCCGCGCCGATGCTTCCCGGTCTTCTGCAGCCTGATCTTCTGCATCGAGATCGAGCGCCGTTGCCCGGCGCAGCCCGAGCCGGTTCCGGGCGAGAACCGCCACCGCGATCAGCGCGCCCGACACGCTCAT
The DNA here is from genome assembly GCA_963700185.1 of uncultured Alphaproteobacteria bacterium. Lineage (GTDB taxonomy): Bacteria > Pseudomonadota > Alphaproteobacteria > ATCC43930 > CGMCC-115725 > AP-15. The sequence continues at coordinate 295,879 of CAVOWP010000007.1, read as the reverse complement.
AACGAACAGAAACTCGAAAAAATTGTGATAGCCGACGAGCAGCGCCGTGGCGCCGATCAGCTTGACATCGCCGCCGCCGAGCAGACCGCGCCAAAACAGCAGAAACGTCGCGACAAAAAGTCCGGCGGCCGCTGCGAGCGTATAGAGGCCGGCGTGCGGGTCGCCGTCCAGCGCGATCCGACAGGCGGCGAGCGCGAGAATGGCGACGATCATCTCGTTCGGAATGCGGCGCGTTCGGATATCACCGTAAGCCACGACCGCGAAGATGCCGATCCCGAGAAAAAGTATGATTAACTGCAATGCCATTTCCTCCGCCGGACCGGTCGCGATTGGTTAGGCATCAGACCCCGGCCAAATGAGCAGCATAATAGCTGAACGCGCTGCTGATTTCTGTACCCAAACTTGTAACGGCCACCAGACACACCACCGCGATCAACCCGATCAGCATACCATATTCGACCAAGGCCGCCCCGTCCTCATCCCAGTGGAGGCGGTAGATCAATTTTCGCATCTAACGTTCCTTTCCAAAGTTCTCTACCGCGCCCACCGAAGGAGGAACGCGCAGTCGAACCCTGGGATTCGCGTCCGACCGCGCAGCGGAACCGTTCCTCAAATGGCTGATAGGGCGCTAGCAATGGCGCTAAACGCCGTGCTGACTTCGGTGCCGAGAGTTGTAACGGCCACGACACAGATCACGGCGATCAGGCCGACGAGCATACCGTATTCGACCAGAGCCGCGCCCTCTTCTTCTCGGCGAAAGCGATCGATCAACTTACTCATGTGACTTTTCCTCACACACTACACGCGCGACAGTGCGCCCAGAAATTCTAGCGCCCCTGACACCGCGCGAACAAGAAGTGCGCAGTCGAACGCGGTACCTCGCGCCCGACCGCATGGAGGACCCGTTCGCTAAACGCCGACTAGGGCGCTCGCAATCTTGCTGAACGCCGTGCTGACCTCGGTACCGAGGGTCGTTACAGCCACGACGCAGATAACGGCGATCAAGCCAACAAGCATACCGTATTCGACCAGGGCTGCGCCCTCGTCGTCCCGCCGGAAGCGACTGATCAGCTGGAGGATATACGCATGAAACGTGTTGATCATGTGGAGATCCTGGTTGATAGAGTACGTGACAGGATCCCACGTCGCCGCTCGGCGAGCGCTTGCTACCTGCCGATGAATCAATCGACGGGCGGGCGAGTCGTCTCAGATAATTTTAAGAAATTTCTAGGCGTTGCCGGGTTGTGGATATGGACGCCGCCGGTTTGGGCCGCGACACACCCTCCTGCTGAAGCAAAAGGACTCGGCGCACGATCAGGCATAGAAGCGCGACCAGAATGACCGCTCCGACGGGCGCCTTTCCCGCAGCCGGGATGACGGCGAGGCTCGCGACGAACAGCGCGATCATGGTCGTCTGCTCGCCTCCGAGCAGGCCGCAGCGTATCTGGTCGCTTGCGAGAAACGCCACCGGAATTGCGATCGCTGCCAAGTCGTAAGCGAAGGCATAAGGCGTGGCGATGAGTGCCTGCGGTAGACAGCGTTGCTGCTTTCAGCGGGTAGCGCACCGGGGAGCGCCAGACCAGCCATACGATTACCGCCGCGCCTGCCGCCGCCGCGCCTTGCGCGAGCCAAGCCAGCGCGGCGCCTCCATGGAGGACAAGGATCAACCCGTAAACGGTTTGGAGGAGGAATCCCCAATCGGGATTGGCGAACATCGTTCCACTCCCTTGAGCGAAAAGCGCGCGAGGGAACGCAACCCAGCCGTCAACACCAAAAGCGGCCGCGGAGGCGGCAACCAGGCAGATGGCGGTCAGTGCGGCGCTGATGCAGGCGCGCCACTCACGCGCGGCGATAAGCGCTACGGGAAGCAAAATCCCGAATTGCGGCTTATAGGTGAGGCATCCGATGAAGACGCCGGCCAGCACCGGCCGCCGATCGAGGAGCAGCAAAGATGCCCCGAGCAGCGACGCCGTGAGAAATCCATTCTGTCCGATGAGAAAATTCCACGCCGCGAATGGCGAGGCCAGCATCAGAGAGATTGCCGGTTGCCGCCGGACGATCAGATAGACGACAGTGATGCAAGATGCCAATGTCACCGATTCCCAAGCGAGGAATGCGGCAAAGTAAGGCAGCAGCGCCAACGGCACCAGGATGAGGGTGAAAGTCGGGGGATATGACAACAGCGAGTGAGGGGAGCGTCCGAATCCCGCGGCACTGTCTTGAACCTGTTTGAAAGCTGCTTGAGCATGAAGCGACGCGGTTTCCCCGTGGATCGCCTGCCACCCGGTTACCCAAAAGTCGGTGAAATCGTGATAGACTGGCATTCCGTTATCATTCGCCAGCCACAGCCCGTGCCAATACAGGTATAGAAAGAACGCAGCGTAGAACACCGGGAAGGTATATCCGTAGGCCAGCAGTCGCCACCTCGCAAAGATACCGAGGATGCGCGGAGCGTTCTGATCCGGACTCGCCCGGGCCTGGGCGGTCCGCAATGCCTTGCTCATCGGCGGCGGCTTCTTAGCGTCGAGGATGTCCGGTCATTGGCAGGTGGCTGACTGTAAGCCCCGGCCGCCATTCATTTTAGTTGGTTTACCAGAGCTGCGCAGCGCTCGACGCAGGATCACGCAAAAAAGCATGAGTGCCGCGAACAGACTGACCGGTGTACCTCCGAAGGTTGTTCCACCCGCATTGTCTCCGAGAGTTACGAGTACAGCGAGTGGCGCGCCAAACAAGACGATCCACATTGTCTTCTCTCCTTGCAACAAGCCGCGGTTCAGCTGGTCGGTTGCCAGAAAAGCAGCCGGAATGACGATTGCGGCCATGTCGTAGGCGAACGCGTAGGGGGTCGCGAGAAGCGCGGCCGCGGACAGTATCGCCGCCTTCAGTTCGTAACAGACTCGAGAGCGCCAGATTAGCCACACCGTGACGGCACCACCAAGGGTGACCAGTCCCTGAACCAGCCAAGCCAGATGGGCGGAACCATGGAGACTGCGGATCAACCCGTACGCGGTCTGGAGATATCCCCAGTTGCTGTCCGGGTCAGCTCCGAGGCTCAGTTCGCTCTGCACGGCAAAGCCGTGCGGGAACGCAGTCCACACGTGGGCACCGAATAGGACGATCGAGGCGGCGGCCAACAGCGCTGCGGTAACCACGGTGCTCGCAATGGCTCGCCATTGACGCGAGGCGACGAGAGCCACCGGCAACAAGATGCCGTATTGCGGCTTGTAGGTCAGGCAACCCATAACGACCCCTGCCAGCACCGGTCGGCGTTCGAGGAAAAGCAGCGAACCACCCAACAGCGATGCCGTGAGAAACCCGTTTTGCGCGGCGAGAAAATTCCAAGCGGAAAACGGGGCAGCCAGTGCTAGGGCGATTGCCGCCCGGCGCCGAACGATCAGATAGATGACGGCGACGCAGCCGAGCAGTGTCACCACATCCCAGGTGATAAATGCACAACGGTACGGCAGCAACGCCAGGGGCGCCAGCACCAGAAAGAATGTCGGTGGATAGGAGGGCCAGTTCGGGTAAAAAGCTTGGCCGGGCCCGAACAGCGCCGACTGGATCTTGGCGAATTCTTCCGGATCGTACAATGCGGCGGGGTTCCCGTGCAGCGCCTGCATCCCGGCTGCCCACCAAACCGCGAAATCCGTGTAGATGGGCAGCCCGGTGCTGCCAACGATCCAGGTTCCCGTTCGATAAAGAAGGGCGAAGTATAGCAAGTAAAGCGCAGCGAAGGCGTAGCCGAAGGATTGCAGCCAACCCCGGTTGAAGATATCCACCGTCCGCAAACGTTTTCGATCAAGGCCGGCTGCTTGGCGGTGGTTCTCGACGGCGTTAATCATGTCGGCAATCCGAACCAATTTGACCAGCAAAGCCGCCCGTGGCACAGAAACACGTCCGGCGACCACTTTCTGCCCGCGAATAACCAACCAATGGCGAGAAAATCCGTTTCAAAAAGATTTGGCGCGGATCAGGAGATGCCGGAAATACCGAAGGACTATTCCAGCGGAATTTGGGTTCGGAAACGCTCCTCGCTATTGATTTTATCGGGCCAGCTGTGAGCTCTCGACCGTCGTTCGAACATCCCGCGAAGTCAGAGGAACGAAGGCACAGAGGATCACCTTGCGATTTAAAAAAGGACGGTTTGCGGACCGTTAAGGGCGATGTAATCAACAGGCTGCATGAGGGTTCGCACTGAGGCTGGGTTCTACGGAGCGATGGGCACAAGATGTCGCAGGTATCGGTTTCCACCAGAGAATCAAAACCGGTCAGGTTCATATCAATTGTTGTGCCGGCATACAATGAAGATGACGTTATCCTGGAGTTCAATCGGCGATTATCGGTTGTTCGGCAAAAATTGTTGATGCCCAGCGAGGTTATTTTCGTGAATGACGGCAGCAGCGACAATACCCTCGAGCTGTTGCGCATGCTAAAGGAGGCGGATCCGACAATCGGCATCGTCGATCTCAGTCGGAATTTCGGCAAGGAGATAGCGCTTACGGCGGGCCTCGACTACGCGCGCGGCGATGTCGTCGTCGTGATCGACGCAGACCTTCAGCATCCCCCAGAACTCATCCCCAGATTCATCGCACGTTGGCAGGAGGAAGATACCGACGTCGTCTACGGCCAGCGCGCGTCGCGGGCGGGCGAGAGCCGCGTAAAAAGGCTCACTTCCCGAACCTTTTACCGTGTAATCAATTCGCTCAGCGGCGAGCTTATTCCGGTCGATGCGGGCGACTTCCGCATTCTCAGCCGCCGGGCGGTCGACGCTCTGGCCGGGGCTCGCGAGCGGCATCGATATATGAAAGGCCTGTTCTCTTGGATCGGCTATCGGCAAATCCCCATGCTCTATGAGCCCGATCTGCGATATGCCGGCGCGAGCAAGTGGGATTACTGGAAGCTATGGAACCTATCTATTGAAGGAATTACTTCCTTTAGTATCGGGCCACTTAAAGTCGCGACTTATCTTGGTCTCATAGTCGCGATATTATCCATTCTATATGGATTTTATATGACAATCAGGACGGTAATTTTCGGTAACCCCGTTCCCGGCTTCCCATCCTTGCTGGTCGCGATCCTGTTCCTTGGCGGGCTACAATTAATCTTTTTGGGGATCATCGGCGAGTATCTCGGCCGGACATTCGATGAAGTGAAGCAGAGACCGCTCTATTTAGTGAGGCAATGGCACCCGTCCGCGCAAGGTGGTCCAGGAATGCCGCAGGATGCGGCAACAGGTGCTGGAAAAACGGAATCTTGAGCCTTAGCACCATCTCGGATATGGCGGTTTAGTAACCGGCCCACAAGCGCGACAGTCAAGTTGCCCACCCAACGCGCCGCGATGATACCGCCGACATTTGCGGGAGCAAATAAGATTGCGGCGCCGAAAGACGCGCCAACCAATGCGAGATCGGCGGCCAGCAGCCTGCTACCACTGGCGCCCGCGGTCAGCGGAACCCCAATAATAAGCAGCACCGGTCCGTGTATCAGATAAAGGGGAAAGGATAAGCGTCCAAGTTCCCGGCTGAACGAATTGGATAGGAAGCGACGAACTGGTGACATAGCTACCGATCCGACGAGAAACAACACGGGAGCCAGCATAGAGAGCAGCGTGATCGAATCGAATGGCAGGACGAATGGCACGCCGACGCCCATGGCCAATAGAGCCGGAGCAAGACGACGAAGCGACGAAAGGGTTAAAGCTGAATGATTTTCGGCCAGCACCATCCCGATCAGAAACAGCGCCATAAAGGATCCTCGGGCCAGTAGGACCAGAGCCAATCCCATATAAACTATCGACCGGGCCCGAGTAACCTTCCCGCAGAAGAGTGGACTGCCCATAATGGCCTGTAGGCACAATACAACGAACGAGCCCGTGAATTCGATTTCCATCGTCCACAAAGCACCGAAATAGGACTGATCGGTACGATAATCCAGAAATACATCAAATAATCCAAATTGCAGCAGGTGATCAAACTGCGCCGGAACGTCGAGAAAGGTATTGAATGGAGCAGGTCGATTATTCGCTGGACCAATCCATCCGGCACACATCGCCGCATGGACCAGCGCACAGGCGACAAAAACCGGAATAGCGAGGCGAAAATAACGGCCGCTGGCGAGGCGCAAGATCATCTTACGGCTGGCGCTCGTGACAAACGGGACCGATAGCGCGAAGCCTGAGATAATAAAGAACAGCATCACGGCGAAAGCGCCATTAAAGAGTACGAATTTGCGAAGCATGATAGCAGCAAAAATTGAGGGCGGAAAAATCAGAATAAACACGTGGAAAAGCAAGACCGCCATTGCAGCCCAGCCGCGCAGGCCGTCAAGGAACGTCAACCGAGAGGTTGCGAGGTTCATTAGATCTTAATGCGATTTCTGATGGACGAGGGTGATTAAATGCAGTGGGCGGGGTTATTGATCGAGAAAACGGAATCGCGGTTCCGTTCCGAACCATTGCTTTTTATATTATATGTCCTCGTCACAAGCGACCCGCACTTCTCGATACAATTGCTTTGTACAATTTAACCTCAGGAACATTCCGTGCACTTCATTCCGTGCACTTAAAGTGCCAACTAACGATCATACAGACGGTGTTTTTGCTGGCGTATCGAGGTAACCATTATCAGTTTCCAGAACATTAACACGCCGAACGATAACCACGAGTGAGGCGGCGATGAATATCGGTGCGAGGAGGAGGTGCGTGTGCATACCAACGACACGCGAGACAAAAGGCACCAGGAAGACTCCTACAAGTGTTATACGCTCGTACGGCAGAGCGCCTTCCGTCACCCCTTTTCGCGCGAGCCAAGCAATGACAGGAGCCAGCAGCATCAGGTCATAATCGAAAATGAAAGCCGTCGACAGCGGCGTCGCCGCCATCAGCGCGGCGTTCTTCATATCCGGGTCGCCTGTCGGCCGCCGCCAGATCCATACAATCGCTCCCGCAGCGCAAAGTGCGACGAGCGCCTGAAGGCTGTAGGCGAGAAGCATGGGAGATCCGAGCAGCCGTGCCGCGGCGAAAACCGATTGCATCTTGTAATAATGGCCAAAGTTCATGCCGCTCTCGAGCATGCTCCGGGTATCGGCTGTGCTGGCGAGGAAATCCGCCCACACGCCGGTGCCGAAAAAAACGACCGCCGCCGCTGCGGATAGGAGAGCTGTAAGCGTCGCCGCGACGACCGCCCGCCAGTGCCCTCCGGCGACCAGGGCGACCGGCAGCAGCAGACCGAGATGCGGCTTGAATATCAGAGCACCAAACAGGAGGCCGGCCAGGACCGGGCGCCGCGGAAGCTGGAGCAATCCCCAGCAAAAGAGGCTCGTCGTCAGGAACGAGGTCTGGCCATGTGTAACAGTCCAAAACACGGCGGGAAAGGCAAGGCCGACCCAGAGCGTCAGCGGCTTCGGAAAGATCCGCCACAATGCCGCCAGATAGCCGGCGAGCCCGAGCGCAAGCCAAGCGCCGAACGACTGCACATAGGGCAGCAGTGCCAACGGGTATACGATGAAGAAGGAGGAGGGCGGATAATTCCAGGGATAAAAGTCGGGCGTCGCCGGTTGTGTGACAGCCCGTTCCAGCGCGAAAAACGCGTCAGGTCCATAAATCGTCCGCTCCTCACCATTGAGCAGCGCGTAGGATGCCGTCCAGAGCCTGAGGAAATCGGTGCCGACAGGCCGGCCCATGGGATCGGCCATCCCGTGCCCGCTCAGCACCCATGTCATCACCGCGACCGTACCGGCAACCAGGGCCGTCGAGTACCCGAATACGCGGCCGCGCGTCAGCCATCGGGCGTCACGCAGAAACGCGAGAAATGATTGCCGCCTGCGGCTGCCGCTGACCAACGAGGCGGCAGGCTGACTTTGTAATGCTTTTGACACCCCACTATTCCTGTTTGACCACATTTCCTTCGCGGGGGCGCAACGCTACCCTCGCAATTTCTTCCTCTGCTCGGGTCAATTGCCGACGATGGCGGTCGTCTCAAAATTGTTGGCTGCCGCTGGAACAACTGTTCGATTAAGCCTTCGGTGTGCGACGATCCGTCGAGCGGCGAGAAGGAAAAGGGTGGCGCAAATCACCGGGCCAATTGGCACCTCCACAAAGAACAAAGCGACGAAGCAAATGAAGATCACTATCCGCTCCCCGGGGAGAAATCCGCGCGACACGCCATCGCGAACCAGAAAAGCGATGGCGATCGACAGAATGCAAAGATCGTAAAATAGAATATAAGGCGACATCATAGCCGATCCGATGCAAAGAACAGCCGCCTTTAACGAGAAGGAGATGGGTTTTGCCCAAACAGCACATACGGTGACCGCGACGATGGCTGCAACGAAGATGTGCCCGCCCCACGAAACCTTCGCGCTCGCCTCCGTCCAACGAAGGAAACCAAAGACAGAATGGAAGGCCAGCGGGACCGCGGCGTCCGGGCTTAAGCTCGATTGGCGGTCGAGGAGAGTGTGAAAGAAAGACGACCAACCCTCAGAACCAAAAGCAATGGCCGCCGCCATGCCAAGGATCACGCTCGCCGCCGTCGCGGTTCCGAGGGTTCGCCAGTTACGGGAAGCCAGAAGCGCGAGCGGGAAGAGCACCCCAATATGTGGTTTGTAGGTGAGGAGGCCGAGGAATATTCCGGAAAACCATGGCCGCCGCTCTAAGAAAACCAGCGAGAAGCCAATTAACGCGGCAGTAAAAAAACCGTTATGCGCGAAGTCAATGTTGACAGCCACGGCAAAGGGTGCAATCGCGGCAATCACCGCCGCGCGACGAGGGATGATCGCGTAAACCGCTGCTTCGTAAAGGAAGAGAGTGGCAAGAATCCAGACTGTGAAGGCAACTAGATAAGGCATCCACCCAAGCGGATAAATGAAGAATAAAAACGTTGGGGGATATACAAAGTGAAATGGAGTAAAAAAAGGACAACTGTCTTGACTAAACAAGGTGATCTGGGCAGCTGAAAAAGCTGAATAATCGAAGATCTGGGCGGACTCGCCCGAAGCGACGAACTTTCCGCTCAACCAGATCCAGCCGAAGTCGGTACACCTCAGCCTGCCGTCGAAAAGAAAAATCCACTGGCCGTGAAAATACCGCCACGCCAGCGAGATCACGTAGGCTACGGCCACCCCAGTCCCGTAAAGTCGAACGCGCCGCTCGGTGAAGATCCGGTCTTCGATCTCGGCCAACCTGCACGAGGGTGGTGCTCTGCTAGTGGGCGACCGATTGTCCCGACCCGACCCGGCGCTGCTGCCTACTTCGTCGAGGGCGTTATTCATTCGGCGGTATCGAGGGACGAAAATTTTTGGAACGGCTCAAGACCTTCAGCCGGCCGGGATAAATGGGTTCTACTGCGCAATAGTTAGTTTTTTGGCAAGAGTGCTGCTCTCAAGAAGATCCGCGGACCCGAAAAACGCCGTAATATCGTGGTAAGCACCCGGTATGAAGTGCTTTCTCATTGATAACTCGCCGGGCTCGGGGCAGCCCGCGCTCAAGGCCGGCCTGCTTGTTCTTTCTCTGCAGGATCAGGAAGAATGGGGCAGCGCCGGCGCGTGGTCACGCGGCGCGGGAGCGAAACTGGTTCAATCGCCGGCCGCCGCGGCAAGCGGTGGCGCCACGGCGGGAGGTGCAGTCGCCGGCGGGGCGGCGGTAGGACGCGGGGCGAAAGGCGGCCTGGTGTCGGTCCCGTCCACTGCGGTCTTCAGCCGGTCGCGGCCGCGCGACAGGTGCGAGCGCACGGCGCCGACCGAGGTTCCCATGCTCTGCGCAGCCTCAGCATAGGACTTACCTTCGACCCCGATCAGCAGGACGGCCGAGCGCTGGTTACTCGAAAGCCGGCGCAGCGCCGCGCCAAGGTCGCGCAACAACAGCCGCAGCTCACTCGCATGCGCCATCGATGTCGGCCCTGGTTCGGCAATTTCCTTCAGCGCCGACGCCGAGCGGGCCGATTTGTTCACGCCGGCGAGAAAGCGGTTGCGCATGATCGTGTACAGCCACGCGCGCAGATCGGTACCCGGCTGCCAGAGATGCGCATTGGCGAGCGCCTGCACCAGAGTATCCTGTACGAGGTCGTCGGCGTCCGCGTTGTCGCGGTGCCAGCGGCGCACCGTGCGCCGCAGAAACGGGATCTCACTCTCGATTTGCCGAAAAAATTCGGCAGACGGCCCAGCACGGCCCTGGCGTTCCGACCCATCGCAGCCGTGCCGGGCGGCGGCATACAACAGCTTGGCATCGGCGTTGGCCACATCGGCGGCTTCGACCCGGCATCCGCCCGACGAGGGCGCTTCGGTGGCATCTACAACAGAAAGGTCGGAAGCCTCGGCATGTGTCTGCATTTTTCGCAAGTTCCACACCAAAACCGGGAAAACTGCCCGATTTCGCAGCGCCACGCGGAATCACTCAGGCAAACGTTTGGTTTATGACGCGTTTCTGACTCAAAATTGACGCGAAAGCAAACTGTTTTTAACGGACTGTTAAGAAGACTTACGATAGGGTTAATTTTTGCGCCGAACGATGCCGGAAGCATCAAGAAGTAAGCCGATGTAATCTTCGTCCCGAGCGATAAAGATGGCTGGGAGCGTCGGCAATCCATCTTAGGTTCTGACACAGTCCCAGGCGCCTGCGGCGCTCGGCAATCGAGCGGTGCGGATCAAGCACGCGTCAGAATGCCGCGGCGGCTGTCATTCCCCGCGGTCAGGCGGTGCCGGGTCGGTCCGCACATGCACGACGGCGACGTCGTCGGCGTAGAGCCGCCGCCAACCCGGCAGATGGTCGAGCAGAAGGGCGGCGGGCCGCTCCGGCGCGATCAATGTCCAGGAGATGCCGTTCCGGTCGAGCAGCTTTGGCAGCTCGTCGCTATCGAGCAGCATCGCTTGAACATACCGCTTGATGAATGCGTCGCCGTAAAGCTCGGCTCGCCCGTCGATAAAGGGCGGGATGCCCTCGAAGATCAGGTACCCGCCAAAGCCGTAATCGTTGAGGACCGGGCCGGTCACGTGAGCCGTCTCCACCGCAGCGAGCGCGGCCGCCGGCATCGCGACGTCCGTGCGGGTCGCAGCGCCGTGCAGCACGGCGGCACTGAGCGCCACCAGTATCGCTCCTGCGAGCGCGGCGCCACGAAAGGACGCCGGCTTTGCCAGTTTCGCTAGTGCACGGTCGACCGGTCCGGCCGAACGGCCAGCCGCCAATGCCCACAGCTGCGGGGCGAGCGCCGGGGCGAGCAGCAACGGGGCCACAAGGCCGACCAGCTCGCCATGGCGGCGATGCTGCAATGCCATGTGCAACAACAACAACAGCATGATCAGCCGGGTCGGCGGCAGCCGCCAGCCCAGCGTGAAACCGGCGAACAGGACGACGGCGAGCCATAGTTCGAGCGGCTCGAACGACTGGAAGTCAGGGCTGCGCCATTCGACCAGCTGCCCCATTGCAAAGCTCATTCCGGTGAGTCGGAACGGCAAGAATAGCCCGGCGATGCCATAGGGTGTGAGGAGCGCCGCACCGACCGCCAGCGCGCCGAAAAACACCCAGCCGCCCGCCGCCCGGCGCCGGGTGCGCCTATCCGGGGCGAGCAGCACCGCCTCGGCGGCCAACAACCCCGTGAGGCCGAGCCCGAAGAGGTAGCCACCATGCAGATTGGCCCATAGGGCCATCAACGCGGCCAGCCAAGCCGCAGGCGCCCGGTCCTCGCCGCGCGCCCTTACCAGCCCCGCCGCCCAAACAACGAGGATCGGCAGCGTGAAGACATGCGGCCGCGCGAGCACATGCGGAATGACCAGGGTAACGGCGAGCGCCGTTGCGATCATCGCGTGCACCGGCAGGAGGCTGCGCAGCAGCTGTCGCATCAGCATCGCCAGCGACGCGGCGGCGCAGAAGGCGGTCACCGCCACCAGCCCTGCCCAGCCGAATGCGTCGAACAACCAGGCGAGCAGGACTTCGCCCAGCCACTCATGGGCGACCCAGGGCGCCTGCGCCATCGTCCCCGAGAAGATGCCGTCATAGGGCACCGCCCGGTGCGCCATGATCCAACGCCCGACGGCGATGTGCAAATAGGTGTCGGGATCGTGCAGCACCGCGCCGCCGTGCCCGGCGATGAGGGCGTAGACGCAAAGGGTAAAGATCAGCGGCAGGGATAGGCCGTAATGGCTGCGGCCAAGTGACAGGGTCGCACTGATACGCATACTGCGGCGCCGCGAGACGGAATGGACGATTTCACTTAGGTCATTCGTCATCGCCACGAAAGCGAGACGTCAATGCGCGCACGCCTTTTATCCCTAACACCCCCGTAAGGGCGTGGAGCGAAATCCGGTTATCGCTTCCTTAACTACTCCGCGCCAGGGTGGGCCGGTACCGATCATGGCGCGGATTACATGTCGCTTCAGTTCCACCTTGTTCCACTCGCCGGGTTTGCCGGATTGATGGTGGTCGCCGCCGTCGAGGATCTACGCCGGCTGGTGATCCCGAACCCGGTGGTGCTGGGTTTGTGCACGCTATGGCCGCTCCAACTTGCGTCGGCCCCCGACATATCCCTCTTCGGCAGCGCCAGCGCCGCCCTCTGCGCGGCGGCAGTCTTCGCTGCCGGGGCGCTGTTGTTTTCGCGCGGGCTCATGGGCGGCGGCGACGTCAAGCTGCTCACCGTGGCCACGCTGTGGGCAGGGCCCGCGGGGACTCCAACGCTGCTGATCGGCACCGCGATTCTCGGCGGTCTCCTGACCCTGGCTCTGTTGTTCCCTCTGGCGCTCCGCGCCGTCTTCGCTCCGGCGGCGGTGGCCAGCGCCGCAAAGCGCATGCCGGTGCCGTACGGCGTCGCGATCGCCGCCGCCGCGCTGATCGTGACGATCCCACCCAACCTCAGCTGAAGCCGGCCCGATGCGCGCACGCACGCTGATCCTATTCGTGGTGGCCATCCTGCTGGCCGGCGGCACCGCAATGCTGGTGCGCTCCTGGCTGGCGCAGCAACGCACCGTCGAGGCGGAGGCGGCGCCGATGCCTCCACCCCCCGTGCAGAAATTCGTTCTCGTCGCCCACAGCGCCATTCCCCGCGGGCAGATCCTGAAGCCGGCCGACCTCGAGTGGCAGGTGTGGCATGATGGCGGCATCAACCACGCTTATATTCAAAAGGGCACCAAGACGATCGAGGATTTGGCCGGCTGGGTGGCGCGCGACCCGTTCGGGCCGGGCGAGCCGATCACTGAACCCAAGATCGTGGCGCCCGGCAGCCGGGGCTTTCTAGCCGCCGTGCTGCGCCCCGGCATGCGCGCCGTCTCAGTGCCGGTCACCCGCACCTCCGGAATCTCCGGGTTGGTCTTCCCGGGCGACCAGATTGACATTTTGACCACCCACGCGCTCGCGCTTCCGACCAGCGGCGGCAAGAGCGACTCCGTGCAGCACCAGGCATCGGAGACGGTGCTGCACGATATACGGGTGCTAGCGGTGGACCAGAAGCTCGACAGCAAAGGAGGCGAAGCGATCGTCGCCCAAACCGCGACGCTCGAAGTGACGCCGAAGCAGAGCGAGATCATCGCCGTCGCCAGCGAGATGGGCAAGTTGTCACTCAGTCTTCGCAGCCTGACTACTCCGCCGGGCGAAGAGACCGTGGCCGATTCTATCGACAAGCCGGGGTCGGGCACCTTTACCCTCGACACTGAGGTTAGCCCACTCGTGCCGAAGCCGTTCACCCAAAAGGGAAACCCTGGCGCGGATGTCGTCACCGTATTGCACGGAACAGGCAAATCAGAGAGTACTACCGAGTCGCAACCTGCGTCTCGAGGTCTTTGATGCGTGCTTTGCCGGCTGCCGGTCTTGCCGGATCGCTGATTTTCGCCGCCATCGGCGCCCCGCCCGCGGCGGCTCAGACCACAGCTCCGACAGCCGATGGGCGCGGCGCCGTGGCCGTCGCACCACAGAACTCAACGCGACCGTTGCGCGGCGGCGCCAGCCAGGTCGCGGCCAATGGCGCGCCGATCGTGCTCGAGGTCAACAAGGGCACCCTGATCCGCCTCTCCGCCCCGGCGGCGACGGTCTTCATCGCCAATCCGGACATCGCCGATGTCCAGGTCAAGTCGCCCTCGCTGATCTATATCAGCGCCAAGGCGCCCGGGGAGACGGTGATTTATGCGGTCGACGCCAGCGACGGCGTACTGCTGAACTCGCCGGTCCGGGTCGAGCACGATCTGTCGCGGCTACGTTCGTCCTTACGGCAACTGGCGCCGGGCGAACAGATCTCGGCCGATTCGGTCGACGGCAATCTGGTGCTGAGCGGCGTGGCTTCGGATGCCGGCAAGGCAGACAAGGTGCAGGCGCTCGCCGCCTCGATCGCGGGCGAGGCCAAGGGCTCGCAGGTGATCAACCGAATGACGGTCGCAACCCCGAACCAGGTCAACCTTCAAGTGCGCATCGCCGAAGTGAACGTTACAAAATTGAACGAGATCGGCGTCAATTGGCAGAAGGTCGGCTCGACGATAAAGTTCACGACCACCAACCCGGTGACGATCGCGGCCGAAACGACAAACACGCTTATCGCCGGAGCATCCGCAACGACCGCCGACGCGAACTGTCTCGCGACCGGCATGGGATGCTTGGGATCTACGAGCGCGATGATCTCCGCGCTCGAGCAGGAGGGCTTCATCACGAGCCTAGCCGAGCCGAACCTGACGGCGATGTCTGGTCAAACCGCCAGCTTTCTCGCGGGCGGCGAGTTTCCGGTGCCGATCTCCGGCTCCTCCTCCTCGACCAACGGGTTCCCGACGATCACAGTCGAGTTCAAGAGCTTCGGCGTTAGCCTTGCCTTCACCCCGACAGTCATCGACGCCAATCATCTCAACCTGCGGGTCCGGCCTGAGATCAGCGAGCTGTCGACCGTCGGTGAGGTGTCGGTGCCGCTGACCGCTACCGCGACGGTGACCATCCCAGCCTTGACCGTCCGGCGCGCCGAGACCTCGGTCGAGCTCGCAAGCGGCCAAAGCTTCGCGCTCGCCGGCCTGCTGATGCACACCTCCCAGCAGCTCGTCTCCAAGGTCCCGTGGATCGGCGATATTCCGATCCTCGGCGCGGCGTTTCGGTCGGATCGCTTCCAGCGCGGTGAGACCGACATCGTCGTCATCGTCACTCCCTATCTGGTGCAACCATCATCGACGCGGCTCGCGGCCCCGACCGACGGCCTCGTACTGCCGAGCGATGCGCAACGGGTGTTGTTCAGCGACAAATACCGCCAGGGGCCCCCCGCACCCGCGCGCGGCCCGCTTGATGCCGGCGGCAAGGGCCTGATCGGCCCCGGCGGCTTCCGGCTGGACTGAGGAGGAATGCCATGAAGATCCGCCTCTACCCGATTGCCGTCGCGCTGCTGCTAGGGCTCGCGGCGTGCGTTACCGAATACAGCAAGAGCGAGGCCCCGGCCGCGCTACGGGTCGACGGCGCCGAGAGCCGGGTCGAGCTCGCCTTCGCCGGCGGATCCGATCGCCTCGCCCCTGGTGAGGCCGGCTGGATCGACCGCCTGGTGCTGGCTGGAAATATCCGCCCCGCCGATCGCGTTGTGATCGCGGCGGCCGGCCCGCCCGGGCTCGCCGAGCGGCGCGCCGCGGCGATTTCGAGCGAGCTCCTGCGCTACGGCATCGTCGCCAGCACGCAGACAGTCGACGCGGTGCCGGCCAATCGGGCGATCGTCTCGGTCGGCCGCTATGCGGTGACCTTGCCGGCCTGCCCGAATTGGAGCCAGTCGCTGAGCACCGACTTCACCAATGCGTTCACGAGCAATTACGGCTGCGCCAATGCGACGAATCTCGGCCTGATGGTGGCGAGCCCCGCCGACCTCGTCAGCGGCCGCACGCTGGCGCCGGCCGACGGCCGGCCCGCCGTCGCCGCTGTCGAGCGTTATTTGAACGATCGGGTCAAGCAGCCGCCCACGCCCACCGCCTCGCCATTTGCCGCCTCGACCGGCGGTGGAGGCGGCGGAGACACCGGCGGCGCGCCTGCGGGCGCCGGAGCGGGAGCCGCAGCCGGAGCTCAGTAATGAAATCATCGCGTACCGCCGCATCACTCAAGCCCGAACGAGAGGGCATCCTCGCGGTTCTCCACGAGCCGTCGACGATCGATCGGATCCAGGGGGTCATCCGTGAGCTGCAACTGGATGACGAGCTCTCTGTAACGGATACGCTCGACTTTGCGTTGCGGCGCATCCGTTCGGGTTCGACACCGCGCATCCTGCTGATCGACCTAAGCGAATTGTCCGCACCGATCGCTGAAGTCAGCGCCGCGCGCGCGGTCGGTGGCGCCGATCTGAAGCTGGTCGTGCTCGGCACGGTCAACGATGTCGCTTTGTTCCGCGACCTACTCTCGGCCGGCGCCAGCGACTATCTGGTCAAGCCGTCGACCCGCGAAGCATTAACCGCCGTGTTGGAAAAGACCTCGGCCCCGTTAGGAACGACCCCCGACGGGTTGGGACAGGTGATCGTTTTCCTCGGCAGCCGCGGCGGGGTGGGCGCGACAACCTCTGCCGTCTCCTGCGCCTGGCTGATGGCCGCCGAGCGGCGTGAGCGGGTCGCGCTCGTCGATCTCGACCTGCATTTCGGGACCGTCGCTTTGAAGTTGGACCTCGACCCGGGCAGCGGGTTGTGCGAGGCCTTGGAGCAGCCGTCGCGCATCGACAGCTTGTTCATCGAGCGCGCCATGATCAAGGTCAGCGATAATTTGCGCGTCCTGGCGGCCGAGGCCTCCGCGGCGCAGCACGTCGCCGTCGACGCCGGTGCGGTCGACATGCTGCTCCATGAATTGCGCCGCAAATTCGCCCGGATCGTGGTCGATCTGCCGCGTGGCGTCAGCCCGATGCACCGCACCGTGCTGGCCGCCGCGAGCCAGGTGGTCGTGTTCTGCGAGCACAGCCTCGCCGGTCTGCGCGACACGATTCGGTTGCAGACCCTGGTGCGCGAGCAGGCACCCCAGGCCCGGTTGTGGCTCGTCGAGGCGGGTGCCAGCGGTGAGCGCGCTCCGATCGGCAAGAGCGAGTTCGAAAAGGGCATTGGCAAATCGCTCGACACGAGCCTTCCTTACGACCCCAAATCTGCCAGTGCCGCCGCTAATTCCGGCCAGCCTTTGCCAGCCGCGGCGCCACGCAGTGCGATCGTTCGTGAACTGCGGCAGCTGACAGCCCGGCTGGTCGATCCCGCGCAGGCCGCTGTCAAAACCCGAGTCTTTGCCCTG
This sequence comes from uncultured Alphaproteobacteria bacterium, assembly GCA_963700185.1. GTDB lineage: Bacteria > Pseudomonadota > Alphaproteobacteria > ATCC43930 > CGMCC-115725 > AP-15. Next base: position 278,700 of record CAVOWP010000007.1, on the reverse strand, counting down.
CCCTCGCTATGGTAGGATTTTCAAACGCCCCGCGGCCGAAGATGGGCTCGACGCGCGCATCGCTGTGCTTTCGCGGCGCGCTCAACCGCTCGCGAACCCTGCCGACAATAGGCGCGCGACGACGCCGGAGATCACACGCGCGGCGGTGCCTAACACTGCCCCTGTGTCGGCGCCGGACACCGGCCACGCGGCAGCTCCCCAGCCAGTGCCCTCTGCAGTCTCGCCGCCCGATCTTTCCGAGGAGGATAGCTTTCTTCTGGCGAGTGAAGAGCTGCTCGCTCGGCTGACCGCGGAAATGAGTCCCGAGCGCGTCAGCATTCTGAGCCGCGGGGAACTCGCCAAAGTCGTCGATGCCGCGGTCCAGGCCCATTTTGTGCGCAAAGGGGTCGAACCGGACCCGATCATCCGCCGCGACCTGATCACCGCGTTGATCAAGGGTCTCCTCGAACCCAACAAGACCCCGGCCAGTGCCGGAGATGGTGGCTCGCGGCGCTCGTCCAACCGCTCGGCGGTCGAGACGGCAAAGGCCCAGATTCAGCCGCTCGTCCTCGAACATATGGACGTTGCCGCCGCCGCGGAGATGCCGCGCGCCGTCTTCGAGGCCCAGCTCACCGGGTGGGTCAAGGACCTGCTGACCGAAACCAAGATCCAACTGAACTTCGTCGAGCAGCACGCGCTTGTCGAGTCACTGATCGCCGATATGCTCGGGCTCGGCCCCCTCGAACCGCTGATCGAGGACGAGACCGTGACCGACATCATGGTCAACGGGGCGCGGCAGGTCTACGTCGAACGCCGCGGCAAGCTTGAACTGACCGGCGTCCGCTTTCGCGACGACGATCACGTCATGAACGTGGCGACCAGGATCGTCACCCGGGTCGGCCGCCGCATCGACGAAGCGACGCCGCTGGTCGATGCCCGCCTTCTGGACGGCAGCCGAGTCAACATCATTGCGCCGCCGCTGGCGATCGACGGACCGTCGATCTCGATCCGCAAATTTTCGAAGAAGACGATCACTCTCGATACTATGGCGCAGCAAGCCAACATCTCGCCGGAAATGGCAACCCTCCTCAAGGTCGCTGCGCGCTGCCGCCTCAATATCCTGATTTCCGGCGGCACTGGTTCGGGCAAAACGACCTTGTTGAATGCTTTGTCGCGGCTGATCGATCCGACCGAGCGGACCGTGACGATCGAGGACGCGGCCGAATTGCAATTGCAGCAGCCGCATGTCGTGCGGCTGGAAACGCGACCGCCGAACCTCGAGGGGAGCGGCGAAATCACCATGCGCGATCTGCTGCGCAACGCCCTGCGCATGCGCCCTGACCGGATCATTCTGGGCGAGATCCGCGGTGCCGAGGCGCTCGACGTGCTGCAGGCGATGAACACCGGCCACGACGGGTCGATGAGCACGATCCACGCGAATACGCCGCGCGAAGCGCTGACCCGGCTCGAAAACATGGTCGGCATGACCGGGATCAACCTGCCGTCGCGCGCCGTGCGCACCCAGATCGCCGCCGCGGTCCATCTGATCGCGCAAGTCAACCGGATGCGCGACGGCATTCGCCGCGTCACACACGTCATCGAAGTCGTCGGAATGGAGGGAGATGTCATCACAACCCAGGAACTATTTACCTTTCAGTTCCAGGGAGAGACGACCGACGGCAAGTTACGCGGTGTATTCAACTCCAGCGGAATTCGCCCGTTCTTCCTGCCGCGTGCGGAGTATTATGGGCTGGATCGCGCGTTGCTTGAGATTGTCTGAGAATGCCTCGCTGGTCCTTTTGGCCGCGACAATTCGCCCTCTCCGCTCGCGTGCAGGGCCAAAGGGGAGCCTAAACCATGCGTATACCGCTCGATCTGGAGACATCGATCGCGCTCGGTTGCGCAGCAAGTCTCGCTTTGATCCTCTGCCTCGTCATTTATGCAGTGAGCGAGGGCGCCAGCGGCCGGCACTTCAAGCGGCGTCTGGCCCGGGTACGCGATAGGGCGCAAGGGGTCGTTTCCGTCGAAGCGGCGGTCACCCGATCGCTTGCCCGGCAGCAAAGCGCGACGCCCAGGATTGATCACATCGCCCGGCAATGGCTGCCGCGCCGCGATATGCTCGCCCACCGCCTCGCTCGCACCGGGCGGCGGATCAGCGTCGGTCAATATTCGATGACCGCCTTCGGCCTCGCCGTGCTGGTCGCAATTACGCTTGCATGCACTACTCCGGTCGGCGTCGTCGCGAGCCTGCCCGTTGGGCTCCTGATCGGAACGGCGCTGCCTCACATGGTGGTCGGCCGTATGGGAAAACGCCGAGTTGCCGCCTTTGTCGGCCTATTTCCCGAGGCCATCGACCTGATGGTGCGCGCGCTCCGCTCGGGCCTGCCGATCAGCGAAGCAATTATCGGCGCGGGCCGTGAGATCGGTAATCCGGTCGGCAACGAGCTGGGTCGGGTCGAGGCGGGCATGCGGATGGGCCGCGATCTCGAAGGCCTGCTATGGGACATCGCCAACCGCATCGATGTGCCGGAATTTCGCTTCTTCATCATCGCGCTCAGCGTTCAGCGCGAGACCGGCGGCAACCTTGCCGAAACTCTCGCCAATCTCGCCGACGTGCTGCGCCGGCGCCGGCAGATGCGCGCCAAGGTGCGCGCGATGTCGAGCGAAACGCGGGCGACGACGATGATTCTGGCCGGCATGCCGGTCCTGGTCATTGTGATGCTCGCGCTGACCTCGCCGCATTATCTGGCGCCACTCTACACTGATATCCGCGGTTTTCTTCTAGATGGCCTGGCGCTGGCAATGCTCGCCACCGGCGTCGGCATCATGACCAAGATGGCGCGGTTCGAGATATGAGGAGCACTCGCCTTCAGGATTTTCATATCGCCGATTGGCTGCCGGCAGGAATCGGGCTCGATGACCTCATCGTTGCGCTCGCCTCGCTGGCGACGCTGGCAATGTTCCTTGCAATGTGGCAGGCGTTGCGGCCGAACAGCGCCTTCGAGCGGCGTCTCGAGCAGATCGTCCAACGCAAGGAAACGCTGCGCCAATCGGCGCTCGTGAACCGCCGCAGCCCGCACCGTCGGACACCGGTAGGATTGATGCGCGAGGCGGTGACGCGGCTCAATCTGCTGCGCTCGCGGCACGCCGCCGAAGGGCGCCAGATGCTGGCGCGCGCCGGCTTCCGATCGCAGGATGCGATGGTGAGATATCTGTTCGCGCAGATCAGCCTGCCGTTTGTCTTCGGCGCGATGATATTGGCGGACACCCACGTGCTGCATCTGATGCCGCTGCCATCGCAATTCGCGATGCTGCCGGCAGTGGCGGCGGTCCTGTTCGGCTTCTTCGCTCCGAAGATGTATCTGAGGAACGCCGCCGACAAGCGCGCCAAGCAGCTCCAGCTGGCATTGCCCGACGGGCTCGACCTGATGGTGATCTGTGCCGAAGCCGGGTTGAGCCTCGACGCGACCTTGGTTCGGGTATCGCGCGAGCTGGGCAATACCTGGCCCGAACTCGCCGAAGAGTTTGGCATCACCGCGGCCGAGCTGACCTTTCTCCCGGACCGCCGCATGGCGTTCGACAACCTCAACAACCGAACCACTTCCGACGGCATTCGCGGGGTGGTCAATACATTGCAGCAGACTGCCAAGTTCGGCACGCCACTGGCCCAGTCATTGCGCGTCCTCGCCACCGAGCTGCGCACTGCGCGGATGACCCGCGCCGAGGAGAAGGCGGCACGCCTGCCGGCCCTGCTGACGATCCCGATGATGATTTTTATCTTGCCGACCCTGTTCATCGTGCTGCTCGGCCCGGCCGCGATCAACGTGCTGGACACGTTCAAACATTAGCGCGCGTTCCGATCAAGTTGCATCGCCTCCCAAGAGCGTCATCCGCGGGCTTGACCCGCGGATCTCTGAGATGGCCGGGCCAAGCCCGGCCATGACGAATACACGAGGCAATCCCATCTGATCGGAAACCGGCCTAGCGCCGCCAAACATTAGCGCGGCGAGGTGGCAGTGACGGGAGCCCCAAGGTACGGGGGGCGTGCTTGGTTGGCCTGAAGGAAGCGGCCTTAGAAATTGGCCAAGTTGGATCGTATCAACCTGGCCGTCCCAATATCCGATGAGTGCAGCGCTCATCTGATTGCCGCGGGTCGGATTGACTGCGACCCGTACATCGTGCCGGGCGTTTCCGCGGGGGCTAACCCACACGGTCATCGGCAATCCCGTTGTACGCGGGAAAAGGTTCGCCATCTCGAAAAGTTCGTCGGCCTCTTCAGCCGCGGCACCTTCGTGCGGCGTTGTCGATCTTAGATTGAGGCGGGGAAGCAAGGCTCCGCCATCGCGAAAGGGCTGGTTGAGCGCAGGTTGGAGAGGCGCAAACTCCGTAAAACCAGAGAACATCCAGTGATCGGGCTTGCCCTAGTACGGAACGTCATCGGACCTTGTCACGATGCGCTGGCGGGACCACTAGACAGGATTGCCTGGCTGCGGGCTTCTGGCGAGAGTTCTCGGAGTGATTGGTAATAGGCCAGGTTGTGCTCGACAGAGGCGTCGTCGAGATCGATCCGGCCGAGCCGGGCCGCCTCTGCCATGTTGCCGTTGAGGCCGTAAATCAGCGCTAGAGTTCTGGCGCTCTTGAGCCGTGGCGGCTGCGGACATCGCAAGCGGCTGCAACACGGATAAAGCATTCGGATAATTGCCGCTGAGTGCGAGCGACAAGGCTAGATCGACCGTCAGGGCCGGGTCGCCTGGCGCTCGGACGAGCCCGTTCCGGTAGTTGGCTTGTGCGTCCTGATGCCGTCCCGCCAAATCCTGGGTCACACCGAGCAGAAGCAGGAGCTTCGGGTCGTCAGGGCTCTCCTCCATCGCTTTGGAGAGCGGCGACAAAGCCAATTCAGGCTTGCCGGTCTTTAAAAATGCCTTGGCCAATCCGACCTGGGCGCCCTGGGTGTCACCAGGTCTGACCAAAGCTGCGTTATAACTGACGATCGCCTCGTTGACGGAGCCCATATGAACCAGTACGTCGCCAGCCGCAATCAACGGTGCGGGATCTTGGGGCGCCATTTCGGCGGCACGACGGTAGACGCCGAGGGCGTTGGGTAAATCGCCGCCGGACTGGGCCGCGGCGCCGATCCGCATCAACATCGGATAGGTGGGCACCGGGCCGCCGCCGTCGCGGCCATTGACGCTGAGCGGGTCGAGATTGACCGGGGATGCTACGCACCCCGCGAGCGCCATTCCAGCGATCAGCGAGAAGAGAAATGCTGGCCCTGGCATTGCCCTCATGCCGCCGGGCCAGGCGTTTGCTTTTTGCATAACCGACGTCGATGCAATTCACCCCGATTGCATTATGCGAAGAGCGTCAGCTTAGCGTCCAAAACTTCTAAATTTTCTCCAAATTCAGCTGCTTGCCCCGGCACTCGGAACATGCTTATCAGGCGAATCGCGTTAACCAAACGAGGAATTCTACTCCGCGGCCTGATCTTGGCCCTTGGCGGCGATGGCGCGCTCGACGGCGGACAATGCCGTCTCGGCGCGAGAGCTGTCGGGACCGCCCGCCTGGGCCATGTCGGCACGGCCACCGCCGCCCTTGCCGCCGAGCGCTTCGGCGCCGAGTTCGAACCAGCTCGACCGCGTCGAAACGGCCGGTCAGATCCGCGGTGACGCCGACCACGATCGCCGCCTTTCCCTCGGCTCGCGAGACGACTGCGACGACCCCCGAGCCGATGCGGCGCTTCAGGTCGTCCGCCAGGGATTTCAGCTCGCGCCCCGGAACACCGTCGACGACGCGGCCGTCAAACGCAACGCCGCCGATGCGCTGCTCGGTCGATCTGGTCGACGGGCCGGCATTCGCCAGCGCGCGCCGGGCGTCGGAGAGCTCGCGCTCGAGCCGGCGGCGCTCCTCGACGAGGTTGACGATGCGCGCCGGCAGCTCGGATGGCGTCGTACGCAATGCCGCCGCGGCCTCGCGCAACACCCCCTCTTCCTCGGCGAGATGCGCCTCGGCCGCGGCCCCGGTCAGCGCTTCGATCCGGCGCACACCAGAGGCGATCGCCATTTCGCCGACGATCTTGAAGAGCCCGATGTCCCCGGTGCGGCCGACATGGGTGCCGCCGCACAGCTCGACCGAGAAGGGCCGCTCGTCGTCACTGGCTCCGCCCATCGCGACAACCCGCACCTCGTCGCCGTATTTCTCGCCAAACAGCGCCAGCGCCCCTTCGGCGACGGCGCGGTCCGGGGTCAACAACCGGGTGCGCACGGCGCTGTTGGCCCGAATGCGCTCATTGACCTGGGCCTCGATTGCCCGGATGTCCTCGTGCGTCAGCGGCCGCGGGTGGCTGAAATCAAAGCGCAGCCGGTCGGGCGCGACGAGCGAGCCCTTTTGCGTGACGTGCTCCCCGAGGCGCCGGCGCAACGCCTGATGCAGCAGATGAGTGACCGAGTGATTGGCGCGCAGCAGCCGACGGCGGGAGCCGTCGACCCTGAGCTCGACCGCCTCGCCGACTTTCAATCTGCCGCGGGTCAGGGTGCCGAGATGAACGTGCAGATCGCCGGCTTTTTTTACCGTGTCGCGCACCGCCAGCTCGGCGCCGTCGGACGAGAAGATAACCCCGCTGTCGCCGATCTGGCCGCCGGATTCCGCATAAAACGGCGTCTGGCTGACAATGACGCCAATGTTGTCGCCGGCCACAGCCTCGGGGACGGGCTGCCCGTCGCGCGTGATCGCCAGAACGACGCCCTCGGCGATCTCGGTCTCGTAGCCGAGAAACTCGGTGGCGCCGACCTCCTCGCGCAGCGCGAACCATACCGCCTCGGTCGCCGCCTCGCCCGATCCGACCCAGCTCTTGCGCGCTTCCTCGCGCTGCCGCTGCATTGCCGCCGTGAAGCCCTCGACCGCCACCCTTCGGCCCTGACCGCGCAACACGTCCTCGGTCAGGTCCAGCGGGAAGCCGAAGGTGTCGTAGAGCCGGAAGGCCACCTCGCCGGGCAATGCCGCGCCCGGGCCGAGTCGCGCCGTCTCCTCTTCGAGCAGGCGCAGCCCGCGATCGAGCATCTGCTTGAAGTTGGTCTCCTCGAACCGCGATGTTTCCGAGATCAGCGGCTGGGCCCGCAGCAATTCGGGATAGGCGGCGCCCATCTGCTGCACCAGTGCCGGCACCAGCCGCCACATCAGCGGATCCTTGCAGCCGAGGATGTGCGCGTGCCGCATCGCCCGGCGCATGATCCGGCGCAGCACATAGCCGCGTCCCTCTTTGCTCGGCAATACCCCGTCGGCGATCAGGAAGGCCGAGGCGCGCAGATGATCGGCAATCACGCGATGCGAGACCGCGTGGGGCCCGTCCGGCGCGACGCCGGAGGCTTCCGCCGAGGCCAAGATCAAGGCCCGGAAGAGGTCGATGTCGTAATTGTCGTGCTTGCCCTGCAATACCGCGGCGATGCGTTCGAGCCCCATGCCGGTATCGACCGAGGGACGCGGCAGCGGGACCCGCTCACCCGGGCTCACCTGGTCGAACTGCGTGAAGACGAGGTTCCAGATTTCGATGAAGCGGTCGCCGTCCGCGTCGGCGCTTCCCGGGGGCCCCCCGGGAATGGACGGGCCGTGATCGTAGAAGATTTCCGAGCAGGGGCCGCACGGTCCGACGTCGCCCATCATCCAGAAATTGTCGGAGGTGGCGATGCGGATGATCTTCGCCTCTGGGAGCCCGGCGATCTTCGACCACAAGCCGGCGGCCTCGTCGTCTTCGGCATAGACCGTCACCAACAGGCGATCTCGGGCGAGCCCGAACTCGCGGGTGATCAAGTTCCAGGCCAGCTCTATCGCCCGGTCCTTGAAGTAATCGCCGAAGGAGAAATTCCCCAGCATCTCGAAAAACGTATGATGCCGGGCGGTATAGCCGACGTTTTCGAGATCGTTGTGCTTGCCGCCGGCGCGCACGCATTTCTGCGCCGTGGCGGCGCGCTGATAAGGCCGCTTCTCCAAGCCGGTGAAGACGTTCTTGAACTGCACCATGCCGGCATTGGTGAACAGCAATGTCGGATCGTTGCGCGGCACGAGCGGGCTCGACGGGACGATCTCGTGGTCGTGGCGCGCAAAATAGTCGAGAAAAGCGGAGCGGATGTCGTTGGTGGTCTGCATAGACAGATTCTGGCCCTCCGCACCGATGATACAAGGGGCATACCCAGGGGGCATTAAGGGCGAGCATTAAGCCCCGGCGATCGTCGTTTTGTACAGATCGCAATGCGGCGTGTTTAACGCTGGGTAAATGAACGACGCATTAAGCTGAGCTCGGCAGCGCACGCAGTGGATGTGGTGGAAGCGCATCGAGCATTCTTGCAGGAGACGTCGAGCAAGTTGGCGTATCGCCTGGCGATCCCGGTCGGTGTGCTGTGGCTCTATGCGATCATGGCCGGGCTGTGGCTATCGGGGTCGCACTCGATCTATTTCGGTGCCCTGCGCCTGCTCGGCGTCGAACCGTTCAGGTTTCCTTTTCTCGACACGCACGCCGTTCTGGCGGCCGCCGAATGCGCGCGACAGGGGATCGAGGTTTATTTATCCAATCCCTGCGATGCGCTGGGGCGGCCGCACGCCTATTCGCCGCTGTGGCTCGCGATCGTGCCGGAGTCTCTTGGGACTACGGCGACTGGGTGGGTAGGCGCGAGCCTCGACCTGCTGTTCCTTCTTTCATTGGCTGCCGTGCTGCGCCCACGCACCACCAGGGAACTGTTCATTCTTGGCGCGGCGGCGGTCTCGCCAACGACCGTCTATGCCCTGGAGCGCGCCAACAATGATCTGGTCATATTCTTGCTGGTGATCTGCGGGGCGATGCTTTTCACCTTCTCGCGCCCCTACCGGCTGTTCTCCTACGGACTGTTCGTGGCCGCCGGCCTCCTGAAATACTATCCGCTAGTGCTCCTGGTCCTTGCCGAACGCGAAGGGCGGCGGGACGGCCTGGTCATTGCAGCAGCCGTCATTTTAGCGCTGGCCGTCTTCGCCTTTGCCTTTTACCCCGAGCTGAGCCTAGCGGCGGCGAGTATCCCCGCCGGCGCTTCTTATTTCACCGACGCCTTCTCCGCCCGGAACCTGGCGTTCGGTTTCGCCGAAGCCCTGGGCAAAGGTGTCGCGGGCACCCTAATCGCGGGATCGCTGCTGGCGGCGCTGACCGGGCTGGCAGTTGCGCGAATGCTTCGCACAATTCGGCTGCTCGGGCGCGAGCAATTCGACTGGGCGGCGAGCGAGGCGCAGTTCCTCGTCATCGGCGGCTTGTTGGTTGCGGCCTGCTTCGTTGCCGCCCAGAACATCGGTTATCGCGGCATTCTTCTTCTCCCGGTGCTGTCCGGGCTGGTCTACCTCCATCGATCGGTCGAGGACCGAGAGGTACGACGATTTTGCGGCCAGATGATCGCGGCGGTGCTCTTCGTCATGTGGGAAGAGTGCTTCCGCCGTGTTCTCCACACCATGATCTCCCCGGTCTCCGGCGAGGGGCTGAGCTCGCGCGCCGAGGTGTTCTTTTGGATCGGCCGGGAGCTGATGTGGTGGTGGCTGGTTGTCGGGCTCGCCGCGCTCGTTCTAGCGTTCCTCCGGCAATCGCCTTTTGCAGCGATTTTCGGAAGAGCTCGCGCGATCCCGCCCCTTCTCCGGTCTGAGGTTTAACGCAGCCGCGCCGCGACAGCCGGGAGGGCGGCGATATCGATCCCATGCTGGGCGGCTTCGGCGATCAGCGAGAGCGCGTTGGCCCCCTCACGCATGCGGCTCAAGGCCCACAGCAGCGCCGAGCGGGTTCCGCTGCGGCAATGCGCCACGACCGGCGCCGGCCCATCCCGCAAAGCTGCGGCAAAGGCGTCGACATCGGCGCGCGACAACGTGGCGGCGGTGATCGGGATGTGGTGGTACGCGATTCCGTGCGCCTCGGCCATGCGACGTGCCTCGGCGCCCGGAAGTTGCCCAGGGTCTTCGCCATCGGGGCGATTGTTGATGATCGTGCGTACACCGGACGCGGCGAGCGCATCAATGTCCGCCCGGTCGAGCCTGCCCGCGACGCTCACTCCGGGGGCTAACGGAAACAGCTGAGCCGACATGCCGGTCCTCCGCGATGATGTGCGAGCAGCCTCGCAGCCGCCGGCAGCGGCGTCACCAAAAAAATCAGCCGGAAAAAATCAGCCGGAAAAAATCAGGCGGCGAATTGCGGCGGGCGTTGCGCAAAGTCGCCGGCGCGGATCCAGAACCGCTCGAGGCGGCGGAGTGCGGCGTTGGCACCTTGCAGATCTTCGAAGCTCACCGCGACGTTCGGCAGCATTTCCGCATGGCGCCGATGCATCGCGGTCAGGCTGTCGCGCAACCTGATACCCTTTTCGGTCAGGTGGACATGGATCGAACGCCGGTCGTGCAGCGAGCGCTGCTGCGCCAGATACCCGTTCTCGACCATCTTCTTGACATTATACGAGACGTTCGAGCCGAGATAGCAGCCCCGCAACGTGAGCTCGCCGACCGTCATTTCCGCGTCGCCGATATTGAAGAGCATCATTCCCTGAACGTTGTTGATGTCGTGGATCCCGAGCCCTTCGAGCTCGAGCTTTACGACCTCGAGAAAATGGCGGTGCAGCCGCTCGACGAGCGAAATCACCTCCAGATATGCGTTATTCATCAGAGCCTCGCTTGCCGGCAAAAAGACGGTAAGCTTACCGTTCGTTTGTAAATTTATCGTTTCAAACTTTATTGTCGGATTTGCCGATTAAGCGATAGATCCCGGAAAAATCGAGATCGCCGGCGCCCCCGCCGACGAACAACTGGTGACGAACAACTGGTAGAGGTTGGCAGCGGCTGCGCCGAGCGGGGTAGCCGTCGCGGTTGCTCCCGCCGCCTGCTGCGCAAGCCGCAAATCCTTCAACATCATCGCCGCGGTGAAGCCGGGCGCGTAGTCGCGGTTCGCCGGTGAGCCCGGACCGGCCCCGGCACCGGGCAATAGCTCGTCAATGCCCAACATTGCCCGGATGATTTGGAACTGATGTCGAACAGGGTCTGCGCCTCGAGCCCGAGCCGCTCGGCCAGCGATGAAGATCGGTGGGGCCAGCCTTGCCGGGATCTGTAGCAACCCCGTCTCGCCGTTCACATCGCAAGCCGCCGCCCAATGGTGGGGATCGTCGCGCAATGCATTGAGGTCGGCCCGGATCAGTCCCCGGTCGCCCACAAAGCCCTCTTCGCGAAAGAACTGTTAAGGAGATCAGTGGCGGTCTCGATCTGAGTATCGAGGATCTCCGCAATCATCGTTGGCTCGTCCTCAACACGAGACCTGTGGCAAGTCACAAATCACGACCTCAGGCCAGCGGCGTCGCACATCCGCAGAGGCCCGATCGAAACCGATCATGTTTCGACGAGGATTGGGCACCACACGCAGCGCGAACAGATCGGCAAGACCGAAGGGAGCCTCGATGTGGAGCCGGTCATCAGGTTCCAACCCGACGCCGACCGAGAATGTTGCCGAGGCGAAGCGCTCCAAAGCCTCAGCCGTGCACGAGAGCGGCGCGTAGGACTCGCCGAATTTCGCCTCGAACCAAAGATGCACACGAGCTTGGTTGCGAACCTCGACCATGCTCCGCAGCGGCTCGTCGAAAGCGACCTTCACCCGGCGAATGACCGCATCCTCGGCGTCATAGGAGAGGTCCGACCTGTCGAAATAGCCGAGGTCGTAATCCTTGATGCCGTAGTCGAGCGGGCGACCGGTTAAACGATTGAGAACCGGCTGATAGATCGCGCCCGAAAACACAAGCCAATCAGGAAGACAAAGGTGGCGTGCCACCGAAAGCACCCGCATCAGTGGCGGTGTCGCGCGCAGGATCGCGGTCAAGCGCTCGCGTAATTTCCTCTCGCTGGCCTCGACCGCATAGCCCCCGTCCCCTCTGGGATCAAACGTCAGATCATTGCATCCGAGTGACGCTATCAAACGCGGCGGCAAATCGCACGACGAGCATGGCAGCGGATTAGGTGAATTTTGGGCCGTAACTCAGCTAGCAGGCTCGATGCCGTATTCAGCTCCGGGCGACCAATCCTCCGAAGGGCGCTCGCCAGTGACGGGGTACACATCACTGGAACCGGAATAGGAAGAGTATGGCGGTCTGCTTTAGTATCCATAGGCTGGGGGTGTGGAGTAAGGGGGGTAAGCCGAATTGCTTGGCGGCCCATAGGCCGGGGGACCGGAATAGACGGGATATCCGTAGTTGCTTGGCGATCCATAGGCCGGAGGACCGGAATAGGCGGGATATCCCGAGTAGCCTTGGTATCCATAGCCCGGCTGTGCGTAACCCGGATTTCCGTAAGCAGAAGGTCCGTAGGCCGGGTAGCCGTAATAGGTACCCGGTGGGGGTGGAGGTGTACTAGCGACTCCCGCAACTACCCCGGTTGCCCCTCCGATCGCTGCTCCGAGGGCGGCTCCCGGCCCGCCACCTGCCGCTGCTCCAATGGCAGCACCAGAAGCCGCTCCATAGATGCCCGCGCCAAGGCCGCGTTGAACAGGGTCATAGGGGTTTGTGCAGGCCCAGAGGCCCAACGCTAACGCGGCAATCACACACGGCGCAATTCGGGTCATTATCGCTTTCCCTCAGCCGTCGACCGGGTCGAACCGACAACGACGACGGATACATCACATCCTTTCTCTCGATGAAGCCAGCGAAAGGTATCGAGAACCTCTTGGCCGAGTCTGTGAGTGTCGATCTCGTTAAGACTGTGAAACACCCCGTCCGCGTTTGATCTCGTTCTCCACCGCATCTCAGAATGGTTTACAGGCCCTCGTAATCTCGCATCCGATCGAGCGATACTCTATCCGGGAAATGCCGAACCTTGGAAGCCCGCACGGTCGAACGGAAGCTTGCCGCGATCCTCGCCGCCGATGTCGAAGGCTACAGTCGCCTCATGGGGCTGGATGAGGTCGGCACCCCGCACACTCTCAACCGATGCCGGCTCAACCGATGCCGGGTTGTCGTCGATCAACTGGCGGTCGGATCTTCAACACCGCTGGCGACAGCGTTCTTGCCGATTTCGCCAGCGCGGTGGATGCCGTGCAATGCGCCATCGAGGTTCAGGAGGCCATAGCCGCGGTTTCTCCTCTTCACTTGATCAACCCTGGTAGTGACTCAGTCTGAAATTGACCCAGGTTTGGAACTCGCCCGGTCGGTCTCCGGTATCCTCGCGTCCCGCGCATATCGCACCAATCGCTCGGGAAGGGTGCCAGTATGTAGCTCGAATAGATGGTTGTCCTCATCATGGAAGTAGATAGAGCAACCCTCGCCCTTCACCCGCGCCCGGCCTTCTCGGACATCGAGGCCAAGTGACCGGATGCGCTCCAGGCTAGCATCGTAATCGGCGGCTCTGGTCTTGAACGCCACGTGATTGTAGGTCCTGTCTATCAAGGGCGCGCCCTGCATTATTGCGACCCAAACCGGAGCCGGAGCATCAGGGTCGCCCGGTTCGCCACCAATCAAAAAGAACCGTTCTTTAGAGAGCGAGAAGGTGTTTTGACCGCTGTCATAGACCCGCCGAGCACCGAATACTCGGGTGAGCAATTGTTCCATTCGGTCGAGATTGCGAACAATAAACGTGATATGGCTCAGTCCTATGATCACTTTCCGCCTCCAGCATTGATCAGCTCGTCGCAATGAGGACACTTCGCCATCGCTCGCCTTTTCGCGGACTATAATTTCGATTGACGCTGTTCAACTTTTCGCGGGATGAACCGCGACGTAGCCGATGCGAACTCCTGGAACGAAGCCACAATTCTCGTAGAAACGGTGGACGCGCGGGTCTGCCCTGCCACTCTGCATTAGGACATGATGGCAGTTCTTCGCCCACGCCATTCGCAACGCTGCCCCTACAACGGCATGACCATGCCCCTGCCGGCGAAACTCGGGATGGGTGACAACATTTTCGAGGAAGGCGTGGCCGCGTCCGGCCCGGAGAAGGTTGGGTGCAACGATAAGCATGCAGGTCCCCACGATTTGCATGCTCGCATCTGAAACAAAGGCAGCCACTCCTTCGCGCGCGAGCATCTCGGTCCATATGCGTTCGGCGCGGTCGTGCGGCTCCGCGATTGAACTCACTTCCGACGCTCGAAAGAGGTCAAGCAATCCTCCGAGATCGGACGCTTGGGCGAGCCTAGCTGTCGGCATTTGACATCACGTTGGTTGAGGTTTTGAACTCGCCTTGGCGCGGTCCTTTCTCTCTGCCCCGCCACCCAACGCGCAAGCTCACGATCAAACCTGTGGAAGCACACCAGAACGGGAATGTCGTCTGGTATTATAGCGAACTATATGTGGAGCGAACGCGGTGAGTTCGCTTGCGACACAACACCCGCAGAGTTCGTCAAAGTTGCGCATCGTGGTGGTGATTTATGCCCGCAGGCCCGACGAAAGCGCGCGTTCGCTTACTGCTTCGGTGGGGTCACGTTAGTAACGTGCATGGCGATAGCCACGCACCGCCGTCGTTGAACGATTGTGACTCCGGAATATCCGGTCGGTCCATCGGGGAACCTCAGAGTCCAAAAATGTTCATTATCGAGTCCACTTGATACCTCGCCGGGTTTGTAAAGCCGCAGAATCGGCTGGGAAACGCGGCGTCGGACTTTGCACCGTGGGCTGAAGGCCCACGGGAAAGCGAACGGAAAGTTTGCCGATTGCAGGTTCAAGCGCGATTTCTTCACAGCCTCGAAAGTGGGAATCCACGGCAATGAGTTCCTGCGCGCGAGCCCTGGCCCCCGCTTTCGCGAGGCTTTCGGGGAGGTGACGAAGCCCCCGTTGCAGTCTATGCAAACCGCAGCTCGCGATCGCCGATCGGCGCGAAATACGCGTCGACCGTGCTCTCGGTAACCTCAGTGAGAGTTGCCGGACGCCATTGCGGGTTCCGATCCCGTTCGATCAGCATCGCCCGGACGCCTTCGTAGAAGTCGTGCCCGGCCATGATGTGCTGGGTCAGCCGGTATTCGAGGGCGAGCGCCGCGTCGAGGTCGTAACCCCAACCGATCGTCAGCTGGCGCAAGGTGATCTTGAGGCTGGTCGGCGATTTGGTCAGCAGGCCGGCCCGAGTTTCCTCGGCCCATTCCGCATCGGCGCCCCCGCTAGCCGCTTCCACTGCGAGCGTGTCTAGGATCGCCTCGACACTGTCCCGGGCAAAGCAGCGGTCGATGGCCGGCTGCAACGCCGCGAGCGGGGCCGGACCTGGATCGACCGCGAAACGCCGCAGACATTCTTCTATCGCGGTGTGCTCGCGGCTCAGCTCATCGAGCAGCGCGTCGATGAAATCGCGGTTCACCGCATGAGTGGCAAACCCGCAATAGAGCGCGTCCGCCGTCTTCAGGCGCGCGCCGGTCAGGCCGAGATAGCGGCCGACATGCCCGGGACAGCGGTTCAGAAAACGTGTCGCGCCGACATCGGGGAAGAGACCGATGCCGGTCTCCGGCATTGCGAAAAGCGCGCGCTCGGTAGCGATGCGGTAGGCGCCGTTGACCGAGATCCCGGCGCCGCCTCCCATTGTGATCCCGTCGATGATGGCGAGATAGGGCTTCGGGAAACGGTGGATCAGCCGGATCAACTCGTATTCCTCGCGAAAGAACACTGCAGTCAGTTCCGGATCGCCGCTGATCCCGCGGCCCGCCTCGTAGACCGCGCGCACATCGCCGCCGGCACAGAAGGCGCGGTCGCCGGCGCCGCGGACGACGACGGCATGCACCGACGGATCCGCCGCCCAGTTCCGCAGGGCCGGGTCGAGGCGGCGGTAATTGGCAAGGGTGAGCGCATTGAGCGCCTGCGGCCGGTTGATCGTGACGGTTGCCAGACCGCCTTCGCGCCCGAGCAGGATCTCGTCGGTGTCGGCCATCAGCTGCCGAGCAGGCGGCGGGCGATGATGACCCGCATGATCTCGTTGGTGCCTTCGAGGATCTGATGCACCCGCACGTCGCGCAGGTAGCGCTCGATCGGGAAGTCCTTCAGGTACCCGTACCCGCCGAACAATTGCAATGCCTCGTTGCAGACATGGAACCCGGCATCGGTCGCCAGACGCTTTGCCATCGCACAATGCATAGTCGCTTCGGGGTCGCTGCGGTCGAGGCTCGCCGCCCCGCGCCACACCATCAGCCGGGCTGCATCGAGCTCGGTTGCCATGTCGGCGAGCTTGAACCGCAAAGCCTGGAAATCCGCGAGCGGCTGGCCAAACTGCCGGCGTTCGAGCAGATGGTCGCGTGCCGCTTCGAGACAGGCGCGCGCGCCGCCGAGCGAGCAGGCGGAAATATTCAGGCGGCCGCCGTCGAGCCCCATCATTGCAATCGTGAAGCCGTCGCCCTCCTCGCCGAGACGGTTGGCCACCGGAACGCGGCAATCCTCGAAGATCACCATCGCGGTCGGCTGCGTGTTCCAGCCGAGCTTTCTTTCCTTTTTGCCAAAGGAAAGGCCGGGTGCGCCCTTCTCGACGACGACACAAGAGATGCCCCCAGGCCCAGCCCCGCCGGTGCGCACCATCGCCACGTAAATGTCGCTGACCCCGCCGCCGGAGATGAACGCCTTAGTGCCGTTCAGCACGTAATCGTCGCCGTCGCGCACCGCGCGCGTCGCGAGCGCCGCCGCGTCAGAGCCGCTGCCCGGCTCGGTCAGGCAATAGCTCGCAAAATGATCCATCGTCATCAACCGCGGCAAAAACCGCGCGCGCTGCTCGCGCTTCCCGAAGCGGTCGATCATCCACGCTGCCATGTTGTGGATCGACAGATACGCGGCGGTCGAGACGCAGGCAGCGGCCAGTTCCTCGAAGATGATCGTCGCGTCAACCCGGCCGAGCCCGCTGCCGCCGAATTCGTCGCCGACATAGACGCCGGCGAACCCCAGCCCGGCCGCAGCGCGCAACGCCGCGACCGGAAACTCGCCGCGCTCGTCCCAGCCCGGCGCCTGCGGCAACCATTCCTCGCGCGCAAACGCCCGCGCCGTCTCGCCAAACGCCCGCTGCTCGTCCGAGAGTTCGAAATCCATAAAGGCAGATATAAGTTAGCCAGGTAGGGTGCAACCAGAGGATTGCGCCCATCGCGGGTCGGCGCACCCGAAAATAGCCGCATTTGCATGCTACCAATGATTGAGCAAATCGGTTTTGGGGGGACACCGGTGTTTCTGCGCCGTCTCATATTGGTCGCCGGGGTTGCCGGCGCGATTGCAGCTCAGTCGCGCGCGGCCGAGAGCCAATCGACACCAGGCATTTCGGACACTCTGATCAAGATCGGGCAGACGATCGCCTATAGCGGGCCCGCCTCGTCTTTCGCGACGATCGGGAGGACCCAGGCGGCCTATTACCGCATGGTGAGCGACACCGGCGGGGTCAACGGCCGCAAGATCGAGTTCATCACGCTCGACGACGGCTACAGCCCGCCCAAGACGGTCGAGCAGACCCGGCGTCTCGTCGAGCAGGACCAGGTCTTCGGCATTTTTGGCTCGCTCGGCACCCGACCAACGCGTCGGTGCAGCGCTACCTCAACGAGCGCAAGGTGCCGCAGATGTTTTTGTTCACCGGCACGTCGCGTTTCCGCGACCCGCAGCATTACCCGTGGACGATGGGCGGCAATCTGAGCTTTGTCAGCGAGACCCGAGGCTTTGCAAAATTCATCCTGAAGGAAAAGCCGGATCCGAAGATCGCGGTGCTGTACCAGAACGACGATTACGGCAAGGACCACCTGAACACGCTGAAGGCCGCGCTCGGCGACAAGGCAAAGGCGATGGTCGTTGCCGAGGCCTCCTACGAGGCGACCGACCCGACCGTCGACTCTCAGGTCGTGGCATTGAGGGCGTCCGGCGCTGACACCTTGCTCGATGTTGCGCTGCCCAAATTCGCCGCGCAGGCGATCCGCAAGGTCGCCGACCTCGACTGGCATCCGCTGCACATCGTGCCGTATCCGGCCTCGTCGATCCCGCTGGTCATGCAGCCGGCCGGTCTCGACCATTCGGTTGGCCTCGTCACCGTCGAGTTCCTGAAGGAGCCGGGGGACCCGGCCTGGCAGAACGACCCGGAGGTGCGCGCCTATCTCGGTTTCATGAAGAACTACAATCCCGGTGTCGACCCGAACGACTGGTCGAACGTCATCGCCTATTACATGGCGTCCGCGGTCGTCGAGGCTCTGAAGAGCTGTGGCGCCGAAGTGTCGCGCGAACGGCTGCTCGATCGCGTTTCACACATGGAGGAGGTGGCGGTGCCGATGCTGATCCCCGGGATCACGCTCAACACCACCCCGATCGACTACCACGCAATCAAGCAGATGCGGTTGAAACGGTTCGACGGCACGCGTTGGGTCCCGCTCGGCGGAATCATCAGCGAATGAACCGGAACAGCGAGAAAACAGCCAGCAATAACAGCGGGTTATTATCGCTGCGTGAGGCGAGAAACGAGGTTTCCCGCGGCTGAGGCCGTTTTTGCTGGCTGCTTTAATGCGGACTATCAGCCAGCATCAGCCAGATGTGGCCGCAACACTTAGATATAGTGCAGGACCGAGCCCTGACTTGACCATCCCGGCGAAGGGCCGGGACCCATTGTTCAGCCGCTCTTGCGAAGGCAACTTGGACCCTGGCCCTTCGCCGGGGTGACGACTGGATGCATTGACAAGCGCTCACCTGCGTCCGTTTTGGTCGTGAAACTGCTCCAGCCGTTCGAATTGGCTGACCACCGTATGGCACGGCGGGATCGGAGTGCGGCCGTTGCCCTCGGGACGTGCGCTCTCCCGAAAGATCTCGGCAAAGCGCGACTTGGCGGCGGTCTGCTCGGTCGCATCGTCGGCCGCAGCGACGATCAGTTCGCGAATGACCTTGCCCGCACGCACGACGCGATCGTCGGCGACACCGCAGCGGTACGCATTGCCCAAACAGGAAAGCGCCGGTCTCGGCGATCCGCGTCGGGTTGGCCGCCCAGGCGGCCCCGCACGCGGTGAAGAGGAATGCAGCGGCGGCAATAATCGGCATCGGACGCATGGCAAGCTCCAACCCGGGTGCTTACCGGTGGAACACCGGCGGGCTTCAGACCCGATTCCGGTTAGAGTCGTGCCAAAACGGGAATTCTCGCGACGCATCCGTGACATTTTGGGGGCCAAGCTGAGGCAAGCCCGCCACGTTGGTCCGCGTAGTAATGGATCTCGTACAACAGACAGCCGCCGTTCGATTTGAATGGTCCGTGGACGGCGCCGGGCGGGCGGCAAGCATAGGTCCCGGCGGAAAAGCTCTCGCCGCCCTGCCCCACGGCATCGTTGCCGACCGTCAGGTCGCCCTCGATCAGATAGACCTCTTCCCAATATTCGTGGACGAACGGCTCCGTCGTGAACACCCCCGGCGCAAATCGCAACAGGCGGGTTCGGCTGCCATTGCGGCGCTGTTCGTCGAGCGAGCCCGCCAGGATCTTCTGCTCGATGCCGGAGGGATAGCCCGGAGGCGTCGACCAGCCGGAACTCATGTCGACCCGATGGAATTCCAGGTGGGGCTTGTTGAGGAACATTGCTAACTCTCCGAGTTGGCTCCGCGTTGGCGCTTTCGGCTTGGCCTGCAGCTTGCTAATTTGCCATGTCAAGGACCAAAGAATAAGAGGAGGCTGCACATGCTGTCGCGTCGCTTGTTCGCCGCCGGGGCGGCGGGGGCCCCGGCAATCCTTGCCGGCGCTGCCCGGGCCGAAGACCAACCCGCGGAATTGACGATCGACCGGATCAAGCGCGGCAAACTGCTTCGGATCGCCGCGCTGCCCGGCGAAGCGCCCTATTTCAACAAGGACATCGCCTCGGGCACCTGGTCCGGCATGTGCGTCGAGATGGCCAAGGACATCGCCGGCGTCTTCGATGGCCAGGTCGAATATCTCGAATCGACTTACGGCAATTCGGTGCTCGACCTGCAGGCCAACAAGATCGATCTGGCGTTTTCGCTGAACCCGACGCCAAAGCGGGCGCTCGTCATCGATTTCACGCATGCTTTCTACCTGCATGGCTTCGGCATGGTCGGTAAGAAAGGCTTCCACGCCGAGAACTGGAGCGACCTCAACAAACCCGAGGTCACGGTGGCGGTCGATATCGGCTCGGTGCACGAGATCGCCGCCCGCCGCTTTGCGCCAAAGGCGACGATTATTGCGTTGAAAGCGCGCGACGACTGCATTCTCGCAGTGCAGACCGGGCGGGCCGATTGCGTGATTCTCGCGGTCAATTTGGGGCTGACCGCAGTCAAGAAGAACCCGGCGCTCGGCGAATTTCAGATGCTGCATCAGCCGCGCGTGCAATTGCCGACCTGCATGGGGATCCGCATGGAGCCGGACAAGCGCTGGCGCGACTTCCTCAATGCCTGGGTCGATTACAACCGCGGCATCCAGCAAATCCGGGAATGGCTCTACGCGGGCCTCGCGATCAACGGCGTCAAGCCCGAGGACGTCCCCTCCGATGTAGAGTTGTGAGCGCGGATTACCCCCACCCTAACCCTCCCCCGCGAGCAGGGGAGGGAACGCAGTTACGCCTTCTCTCATTCCCTCCCCCGCGCGCGGGGGAGGGTTAGGGTGGGGGCGAGCCCTGGTGACTGGCAGCGGGTATGCCTGGGACTTCTCGTTCCTATGGGCTTACCGCTGGCTGATCCTAGCCGGGCTCGGTGTCACGATCGCCTACACCGTCGGGACGATCCTGTTGGGGCTGATGATCGGGCTCGTCGCCGGGCTATTGCGATTGTCGCGCAACCCGATGATCACCGCGCCGCTCGTCGCCTATATCGAGATCTTCCGCTGCACACCGCTCCTGGTGCAGATCGTCTGGTTCTATTACGCGTTGCCGGTGGTTCTCGGCATCGACATCCCGGCGCATGTCGCGGCGGTATTGGTGCTATCGCTCTATACCGGCGCCTTTTACGCCGAGATCATCCGCGGCGGGGTCAATTCGATCGAACGCGGCCAATGGGACGCGGCGCGCGCGATCGGTATGCGCCGCAATCAGGTCATGCGCCACGTCATCCTGCCGCAGGCCGTCAAGCGGATGATCCCGCCCTTCATGAACCAGTCGATCATCCAACTGAAGAATACGTCGCTGGTGTCGACGATCGCCGTTGCCGATCTGCTCTACCAAGGCACGATCATCACCGCGGCGACCTACCGCCCGCTCGAAGTCTATACGATGGTCGCGGTCATCTACTTTCTGGTGCTGTTCCCGCTGACCTTGGCGGCGCAGCAGGTCGAGCGCCGGCTCGCCCGGGCCGATTAGGCGAAATGATCGAGATCGCCGATCTGTGGAAGGCGTTCGGCGCGGTCAAAGTGCTGAAGGGGGTATCGCTACAGGTTGAACGCGGCTCGGTCGTCGCGATCATCGGACCGAGCGGCTCGGGAAAATCGACGCTGCTGCGCTGCATCAACCTGCTCGAAGAACCCGACCGCGGGCGGATCTGCGTCGGCGAGCGCGAAATGCGCTTCGGTGAGGGCAGCCGGGCCAAACCCGCCGACCGCGAGCTGTCCGCGTTTCGTGCGGCGACCGGCATGGTCTTCCAGCATTTCAACCTGTTCCCGCACATGACGGCGCTCGGCAACGTCATGGCCGGCCCGACGATCGTCAAACGGATGGCAAGAACCGAGGCGGAGGAGATTGCTCGCGGCCTGCTCGAAAAGGTCGGGCTCGGCGACAAGGCGGACGCCTATCCCTCGCATCTCTCCGGCGGCCAGCGGCAGCGTGTCGCGATCGCCCGGGCCTTGGCGATGAACCCCGCCGTCATGCTGTGCGACGAGGTGACCTCGGCGCTCGACCCCGAGCTGGTCGGCGAAGTATTGGGGGTCATCGAGCAGCTCGCGCGGGAGGGAATGACAATGGTCATCGTCACCCATGAGGTCGCCTTTGCCCATGAGGTCGCCGATCTCGTCGCCTTTATGAGCGACGGGGTCATCGTCGAGAGCGGGCCGCCCGCACAGCTCCTCGAAAACCCGCAAAACCCGCGCACCCGCGGCTTCCTCGCCCGCTTTCACCGGTTCATGGGGGGCGTTTCGGCCGCTGGTTGAAGCGGACCGTCGCGCCCTGGGAGCGGGGAACTCGGCCCGGCACCGATCCGTATTTGAGGTCAGGCACGACCGAGAACCTAGTCAGCATGAGAAAATTGTCCCTTCTCGTACCAGCCTCTGCCGCTCTACTGGCGCTGAGTCTGGTACCCGCTCGAGGCGCGTCATCCCCGAAGATCGAGTGGGTAGACCCCTCGCCCTCTCCGCCGGTGGCCTACGCGCCGTTGCCCCCCAAAGAGACCCCTCCGGCGGCAGCCCCGGAAACCCCGGCGCAGGCGAAACCAGCCGGGAAGACGGCGGCCCCCCAGCCGCCACCCGAGCCGCAGCAAGGATCCTCACGCCCGCCGATCAGACCGGTTGCGCCGCATCCACGGCGGCCCGTTACTCCGGTTCGCTTGCCGGCCCCGGAAACGCCGCCAAAGCCGGCCGCGCCGGAGATCTCTCCCCTCACCAGCGAGGCGGCGAACTTTATGAACGCCTACTGGGCCAATGTCGGCGGCAGCAGCGACCAAGTGCTGCCTTACCTCAGTTCCATCTATGCTCCTGTTGTCGATTACTACGGGAAGCCGGCGACCGAGAAGCCATTCTCAAAGACAAACTAAACTTTATTCGCCGCTGGCCGTTCCGCCAGACTTGGTGAGCGCGGCGCGAGGGAATCGATCGTGAAGGCGACCGCGGCGACGGGGCTGCGACCTACTCCGCCGCGTGCGCCAAGGGGGCGGGGCGGAAATTCTTTGGCAGCCCGGCCTTGGCAATCGCCCCGTGCTGTTCGACATTCGGCAGGAAACCGTGGACGAGATCGCGGACGGCGATCAGCCGGTCGAGGTCGATCCCGGTTTCGAACCCCATCGTCTCGAGCATGAAGGCGAGATCCTCGGTCACGATATTGCCGGTGGCGCCCGGCGCGTAAGGACAGCCGCCGAGGCCGCCGAGCGAGGCGTCGAAGGCGCGCGCGCCGGCCTTGAGAGCTGCGAGCACATTGGCGAGGCCGAGCCCTCGGGTGTCATGGAAATGCCCGGACACCGGCAATGGCGCGACGTCGGCCATGACCCGGCGGAAGACGCGCTCGACCGCCGCCGGCTGACCGTAGCCGACCGTGTCGGCGAGAGCGATTGCATCGGCGCCGGCCTCGGCGACTTCGACGGCGATGCGACGCACCCGGTCCTCCTCGACGACGCCTTCGATCGTGCAGCCGAAGGCGGTGGCGAGGCCGCAGGCGATGCGCGGGCGCCGGTCTTCCGGCGCGGTCCGGCACAGTGCCACGACACGACGAAAATCCTCGACCAATTCCGCGGTGCTGCGGCGGACATTCGAGCGGTTGTGCCCGTCGCTTACCGACAGCACGAAATTCATCTCATGAACCCCGAGCGCCAACCCACGTTCGGCCCCTTTGAGGTTCGGGATCAGCGCCGAGACGATGAGCCCGGGCAGGTTCAGCGCATGACGCACGACCGCCTCGGCATCCGCAAGCTGCGGCAGCAGCTTCGGCGGGACAAACGAGCTGACCTCGATCTCGCGCACTCCGGCGGCGTGCTCGGCATCGAGCCAGGCGACCTTCTGCTCGGTCGGCATAATTTCGGCGATGCTTTGCAATCCGTCGCGGAGCCCCACTTCGCGGACCTGGGCGCGTTCGCTCATTCTTTCCTCCACGGAAGAACACCTGAGATGGATCAAAGCTAGTCCCGACGGGCCGCCGGGACAACGCCTCACACGACGTGTTCGGGGGTCAGCGCGCAGGCCTCGTCGCTGTCGGCGAGCTCGATTTGGATCGTCGCGTGCTGAATGCCGAAGCGATGGTGCAGCTGCTGCGCCATTTCACTGAGGACGATATCGCCGGGGTGACCATGTGGCATGACCAGATGGCAGGTCAGCGCTGTCTCCGTGGTGCTCATGCCCCAGATGTGCAGATCGTGCAAGCCGGCTACTCCGGGCAGAGCAAGCAGATGTGCGCGCACCGCGCCAATGTCGAGGCCTTCCGGCACCGCGTCCAAGGCAAGGCCGATGGCGCTTTTTAAGAGGCCCCACGTGCCGAAGACGATGACGGCCGAAACGACCAGGCTGACCGCCGGATCGAGCCACAGCCAATTCGTCAGCCAGATCACGATACCTGCAACCACGACGCCAGCGGTGACCAGCGCGTCGGCGGCCAAGTGCAGAAAGGCGCTTTTTACATTGAGGTCGGCCGAACCCGGGGCGAACAACAGCGCCGTCCCGCCATTGACGAAGATACCGACGGAGGCGACCGCGACGACGATGCCGCTGGCGACCTGCACAGGATGGCTGATGCGCCAGATCGCCTCCCAGGCGATCCCGCCGGTCACCACCAACAGAATGATGGCGTTGGCGAGCGCGGCGAGAATAGAGCTGCTGCGCAGCCCGTAGGTGAACCGCCCGCTCGGCTGCCGGCGGCTCAGCACCGCGGCCCCCCAAGACAACGCCAGGCCGAGTACGTCCGCGAGATTGTGGCCGGCATCGGCGAGCAATGCGAGCGAGCCGGAGACGATCCCGGCAACCGCTTCGGCGCCGACATAGCCAAGATTTAGCGCGATCCCGATCGCAAAGGCCTGCCCGTAGCCCGGAAGGGCGCGCCCGAGCACCCCGTGCGAGTGGCTATGATGATCGTGGTTCATGACACCGCGAGCTACTGAACTCCCAGCAGCTCGACGTCGAACATCAATGTGGCGTTTGGCGGGATGACCCCGCCGGCGCCGCGGGCGCCATAGCCGAGCTCGGGCGGGATGATCAGAGTGCGCTTACCGCCGACTTTCATTCCGGCAACGCCTTCGTCCCACCCGGCAATGACCTGATGCGCCCCGAGGGTGAATTGAAACGGCTGGCCGCGGTCGACCGAGCTGTCGAACTTCGCGCCCTTGGCCCCGTTGTTGTACAGCCATCCGGTGTAATGCACCGAGACCTTGTTGCCCGGTGCCGCGGTAGCGCCGTCGCCGGTCTTGGTGTCGGTGTATTTCAATCCATTCGGCATCTCGATCACCTGGTTGGTCGCCGCGTCGACGCGCCCGAGCAAGGGCACGGCGGCGACAATGGCGAGCGCCAGGGCGGCGCAAGCGAGGCGGATCACTATCATGAATTACCCGTTGCTGGAGGGAACACCGATTTCGGCAGCAATTCTCGACGCCCGTGGATGCTCGATCGCATCAAGGGCATCGAGCGCCCGCCACCGACAGGTCAGGCATGGTGCGGGCGATCCGCCCGAGCAGGACGAAGCACTCCTCATTGGCGACTGGAACGACGGCGTCGATGATCTGCGCCGACGGTTCCTCGCGACGATAGCAGGTGAGGCGCGGGCGAACCTCGTTGCGTCCGATGAGCCCGAGAGCGCACGCGGCCGCCATTCGCACCGGATGCTGAAGGTCGTCCAGCAGATCGCGCAGCTGGGCAACCATATCCGGCGCGGCCTGGGCGAACCGGCACGCATCCGCGCGAACCTGCGGATCATAGTGGTGCAGCAGCTCCAGCACCGTAGCCGCTGGCAACTTGGCCCCGAGGCCTGCACGGGGCAGCGCGGCCAGCAACTCCTCGTCCTCGATGCTATCCAACCCGATGACCGGCTGCGTCACCTCGTCAGATGGAGGGGGTTCGGCCGGAGCCGGGACGTCGCGGAATAGATCGAGTTGCTGCATGACGCCCGCAGAATAGACAAAAATGTCGAGTTTAGAACATATCCGGGGTGATCACGTTCTGCGGCCGGTTGGTCAGCAATGCTGCACGCATCGTCTCGGCCGATTTGACTCGGGTGTCGTGCTCCAATTCGGGGGTGAACCAGGCGGCATGCGGGGTCACGACGAGGCGGCCTTCGAGCCATGATTCCCGGGCGCGATAGGCGCGCAATAGTTCCGGGATCGGGTCGACCGGGGGCTCGACCGGCAATACATCGAGCCCAGCGGCGGCGATATGGCCGTCGCGCAATGCTGCCAGCAGCGCGTCGAGGTCGAGGATCGGCCCGCGTGCGGTGTTAACCACCACCGCGCCCTTGCGCAACAGCGTGAGTTCAGCAGCGCCGAGCATGCCGCGCGTTTCGGGTGTGAGCGGCGTGTGAACCGACAACGTGTCCGTCTGGCGGAGCAGATCCTCGAGAGTGGCGGCGCGGCCGATGCCGAGCGCCAGCTCGGCGCCGTTCGGCAGGTGCGGATCGTAAAACATGACGCGGAAGCCGAAGGCGCGCGCCCGCAGCGCCACCGCGGTACCGATCCGCCCGAGCCCGACAATGCCGAAGGTCTGCACCCCGAAGCGGCGGATCAGCTCGCCTTTGACCGGCCCCCACGGCGCCGGCGGATCCTGCCGCTGCCGCTCGTGATAGAGGATCACGCCGCGGCGCAACGACAGGGCCAGCGCCATCGCATGGTCGGCCACCTCAGTCGTGCCGTAGTCCGGCACATTGCAGACAAGGATATTGCGTGCCGCCGCAGCCGGCCGCGCGATCTTGTCGTAGCCGACGCCCATGCGCACGATCGCGCGCAGCCGCGGAAAACGCTGGATGTCCTCGGGTGTGACCGCGTACCGCATGATCATGAGCCCGTCGACTTCGCCGCAGTCGGCGGGGTCGAGATCGGCCAGGCTTTTGACTTGACGCCGCATGATGTGGACCTCAGGCCCGAAAACCTCCGCTTCGAGGCCGTCGTCCGGAATCTGCCGTTCCTCAGGGTAGAGCACCGTCACAGGCATTACGCGACCCTCACCGGCTGGTGGAGCGCCGCGGAACGGACGATCGCCTCGAAGGCGGCAACACCGTGCAGGACTTCCTCGGCACTAATCGGGTAAGCGCGCTCGCCGTTGATCGCCGCCGCAAAGCCTTCGAGCTCGGCCGCGAGGGCGTTGAAGCCCTTGTACTCGATGATCTCGGGAGCGGGGGTGCTATGCCTACCGGTCGCGGGTCGCTCGGTAGCCGGGGTAAAGCGTAATTGAAGCTCCGATGTCGCGAGTTCGACCGAACCGTTTGTCCCATACGCCGCAAAACGGTAGGCCGGCGCGGTAATCAGCGAGCAGTAGAGGGTCGCCGAGATCCCATTGGCGAGGCCGAGCAGAACCGTGGTCGTATCCTCGAGCCGCGGCATCACCCGGCGCAGGCTGACACAGTAGACCTCCTCGATTCTGCCGAATAGATAGATCATTGCATCGAGATTGTGCACGCCGGTCGCGGTCATCGCCCCGGCCGGTGCCTCTTGCGGGTCGGACCGCCAATAATTCGGATCCATCGAGAGCCCGGTCGGCGATGCCTGCGCGCTTTCGCAATGACTGACGGTCCCGAGACGGCCGTCCGTTATGCGCGTCTTGAGCTCGATCATCGCCGGATGGAACCGTCGAGGATAGGCGACAGCCAGCACCACCCCGGCGCGCGCCACGGCGTCGATCGCGGCCTCCGCGCTCTTTAAATCGAGGGTGAACGGTTTTTCCATGAACACGTGCTTGCCGGCCGCTGCCGTGTGCTCGACCTGCGCGCCGTGCTGGCTGTGAGGCGTCGCAAAGACTATTCCATCGATTGTCGGGTCGGCGAGGATCTGCTCGAGATCGTCTTTGAGCACGATCCCGTTCTCGGCGCAGAATGCCTCAGCCGACGCCCGGGTGCGGGTATGCCCGGCCGTGAAGCGGATCGCGGTGCTCTTGCCCTGCACCGAATTGACGAGCGTTCGGCCCCAGCGGCCGAGGCCGACGATGGCGGCGTTGATCACTTCTTGGCTGCCAGCATGTCGCGCACACCGCGCAAAGCCAGATAGTATCCCGTCAACCCGAAGCCCGCGACGACGCCATGGCTGACCCGCGCGGTCTCGGAAGCCGGGCCGCGTCTTATCGGGTTCGAGATATGAACCTCGATCGTCGGGAATTTGACCTGCGAGATCGCTGCGACCAGAGCCGGGTAGCCAGTCCCGAACGCCGCCGGGTTGAACAGCGCTGCGTCGAAGCCCTCGTCGTTCGCCTCATATATCCTGTTTACGATCTCGCCCTCGATGTTCGAGTGGAAGATCTCGACCTCGAGGCCCAGTTCAGCGGCATAGCCGCGGATTCGTTCGTCGTATTCGGGCAGTGTCATCGGACCGAAGATCTCGGTCTGGACCTTGCCACGCATGTTCATCCCCGCGCCGTGGATCACCAGAACCTTTGCCATGCCCTTCTCCTCACAACCCGATATGTAAACGATGCTAGTTGATCGCTCGATTTGATGACAAGGCGCTCTGCGGCGGGCGCTTTGGAATTTCCGGTCGGAAACGCGCGGGGTATCGGCTAGGCGGGGTATCGGCTAGAATGTCTCGCTTTGGGGTGACTTCGATCACCCGCACCGATCGAGGGGGCGATGCGGGGTGGAATTTGGGCGAGCGTATTTTGTTGCGCCGGCGCGGCGTTCTGGTCGGCATGCACCGCTGAGGCTGCATCAAAGGCCAAGCAGCGGATCTCGGCCGAAACCGTCAAACAGGCGATCGAAAGCAAAACCGGAAGCGTGCAACTGGTGACCTTCCCCGATACGGGGTGGGGTGCAGTCAAAATCGTGCGTGGCGGCTCGCGGGCGCGAGACAAGACCGGGCAGCAGTCGGCGGCGGAGAAGGCCGAGACTGCCGAGATCGTCACCTTTGCCGATTCGCACAGGAGGCCGGTCAGGATCCTGCGTGGGGAAAGCGAACACAGTCTCGGAACGCCGGCTCGGCTGCGCTCCGCAGCGGCGATGAGCATGCAAGTGGTGACCTTCGCAAATTTGCGGGATCGGCCGGTCAGCGTTCTACGGGGCCCTGGTTTCGAGGTCGCTGCAGAAACCGAGCTGTTCGGCCCGGCTTCGGCTGCCGATCTCGACCGCATCGCCTTCGCCGTTGACGGCGCCGAATCGAGCCACGGGGCCGATCTGCGCATGTGGCGCCCGGAGCCAGGCGGGCCGCAGGGACCGATGCAGGTCAGCGCCGCGGCGGCCTTCGATGTCGGCGGCGGCGACCGGTTCGACCTCGCCGAAAACCGTGCGCTGGGCCGCGCCTATCTCGCCCGCATGTACCGGCGCTACGGCAACTGGCCGGACGCGATCGCGGCCTACAATTGGGGCCCGGGCAACCTCGATGCCTGGATCGGCGGCGGACGGGCGGCCGACAGACTTCCTCTCGTTGTGGACCGCTACCGAAGCCGCGTGCTGCGCGAGGCGATGCTCGCCGAGCCCGGCATTATGATGGCGAGCCGCTGGGCGATCGGCGCCACCTCGCCCCCCGAACCAGCGGACAGATCGCCGGTGCCGGGGTCGATTGCCGTGGCCTTCGTTGCCGACGCCCTGCAACGTGGGGCGGCCACAGGCAGCGCCGCTCTTCGCCAATTTGCCGCGGCCCTGCACACCCGGGCGGCCGACTGGAAATCGGCCTATGCCGGCTTGGCCGGCCGCATCGTCTCGCTGGTCAGAAAGCCATCCGCGCCGGCGCCAGACTTCGAGGCCGAATACGCCGCCACGTCCGAACCAGCGGACTGACCGACCAAAAGGAGCAGGTCAGTTGATCAGGCCGTAGAATTTGGCGGCGTTTTCGCAAGTAATCTTGTGTACGACATCGGCCGGCAAGCCCTCGAACTGCTCCTCGATGTATTTCGAGGATTCCGGCCATACGCCGTCGGGGTGCGGATAATCGGAGCCCCACATCAGCGTTTCGACCCCGATATCGTCGACGAGCTTGGCGCCGATCCGGTCGAACTGGAAGGTTGCGCGGCACTGCCGGCGCCAGTATTCGCTCGGCTTCATCTTCATCAGGTCGCGGAACCGATCCTCGTACTCGAAGTCCATGCGGTCGAGCGCGTAGGGCAGCCAGCCGATGCCGCTCTCGCCCAGACCGATGCGCAGGTCCGGATATCGTTCGAGGACGCCGGCGCCGATGATTGCGGCGATGATGTTGATCAGGTTCATTTGGAAACCGGCGACGCTGGTGAACTGCGCCTTGCGCCGGAGGTCACCGGTCAGGCTCTCGCGCATGCTTGCCGGCATCGCCGGGAAAGTATGAAAGTGCAGCGGTAATTGCACATCGTTGACGGCATTCCACAATGGCTCCCAGACCGGGTGCCACATCGGCTCCATATCCCACGAGCATGACAGTTCGAGGCCTCTGAGGCCGAGCTTGGCGACGCGGTAGATTTCCTTTACCGCGGCGTCGATGTCGCCGTAGGGCAGACAGGCGAGACCGATCTGGCGATCGGGGTAGTGGCTGCAGAAGCCCTTCAGCCAATCATTGTAGATGCGCAGCATCTCGTTGGCCGCTTCATGGTCCCGCACCCGCGAGGCGACCCCGAGAATGCCGAAGATGACCTCCGCATCAACTCCGTCGCGGTCCATGTCCTTGATCCGCTGATCGGGATCGCCCGGCCGACGCACGCCCTTCTTGCCGTCTTCGTAGAGGCCGGTCTCGGCCATCTTGTCGACGCGGTAGTTCTGGCCGGGGATGAACTTGCCGCCGACCGAACCGATGCCGCCGACCAGCCCCATATTGATCCCGGATTTGGTGGTCCAGCGCGGCCCGTCGGGACCATCCTCGACGTAGGGCATGCGGTCCCGCAATTCCCGTTGCGCCTCCGAGACGAACAATTCCGCCGGGAGCCAGGGCAGATCGAGATGACAATCCGCCGAGATTCTTCTGTACTGCATGGCCCGTTCCTCCGCTCGCAAGATCGGAGAAAGTGTAAAGCGGATTGCCAGGCCAGGGACGTGATTTTTTCGCCTCGCCGCCCCATCGAATCAAGATGGAGCGTCTAGGATTGGGGAGAGCCCAGTGAAACCCGTCCGGTAGTGCGGAGGGACGCGATCCTGATGGGTTTCGTGATACTCAACCCATCCTACCCGGATAACCAGCTGCGGCGTTCAACCGCATTGGGGGGTCGTAATATTGCCGAATTCGTATTGCACGCTCGCCGCCGATGGCGATATCGGAAGGGATGGGGTTAGCTTCAACCTTTAAGAGAAATTTTGCTCCAGATTTGCTGCAGGTGCAGCGGAAGACCATTATCAGAACAACGTTTAATTGTAGTCGGCGGCACGGCTTCAGCGGCGCCGGCTCGATGCCCTGGCGGGAATATCCTGGAGCGATAACCGTTCCCTAATCTCCAGGAGAGATCTCTATCCTCATGTGCATCCCCGGGCATGGTTTTTGCGACAGAGCGGCGCGGGACGTTGCCCGCGGGGTGTTCTGGGGTTAGCTATGGGTTTCCTATTCGATGACAGTCTGCGCTTTGCATCGCAGATAATCAGAAATTGACAGGGTCTCGACTGGATGTCGACGAACATTAACGGGGGTGAATCTGCGGCACGCCTACCATCCGCATTATCCGACACGCCGCTGCGGGATGAGGACATCGAGGAATTCAAGGCGACGGTCCTCGCCAAGCTGACCTTGGCGGTCGGCAAGGATGCGGCAAGCGCGACCGACCGGGATTGGTTTGTCTCTACGGCGCTCGCGCTGCGCGACCGCATCATCCACCGCTGGTTGACGGTGGACCGAGCCAGCAATGCGCAGGGACGCAAGCGCGTCTATTACATGTCGCTGGAATTTCTGATCGGCCGGCTGTTCAACGATGTGGCCGGCAATCTGCGCTGCAGTGAACTCGTCAGGGTCGCGCTCGGCGACCTCGGCGTCGATCCGGGCCGGATGCGCAACGCCGAACCCGACGCGGCCCTGGGCAATGGCGGCCTCGGGCGGCTCGCCGCCTGTTTTATGGAAAGCATGGCAAGCCTCGGCATCCCCGGCTGCGGCTACGGGATCCGTTACGACCACGGCCTTTTTCGGCAGGTGATCAAGGACGGCTGGCAGCAGGAGCATCCGGAACACTGGCTGTCTTTCGGCAATCCGTGGGAATTCGAACGCCCCGAAGTGATCTACGATATTCAGTTCGGGGGCTGGGTCGAAAAGAAGGTTTCGCCCAAAGGCCACTCGCAATGCGTCTGGCATGCGGAAGAAACGATTAAGGCGGTCGCGTACGATACCCCGGTCCTCGGATGGCGGGAGCGGCACGTCAATCCACTGCGGCTCTGGTCGGCCCGTGCCGTCGATCCGCTGCGCCTCGCCATGTTCAACGAGGGCGATCACTTGGGCGCCCTTTCGCCGCAGGCGCGCGCCGAAGCGCTCTCCAAAATCCTCTACCCGAGCGACGACACGGCGTCAGGACGCGAATTGCGGCTGCGCCAGGAATATTTCTTCGTGTCCGCCTCGCTACAAGACCTCGTGCGCCGCCACACCCGAACCTTCGGCAGCATCTATTCGCTTCCGGAACGCGCAGCGATCCAACTCAACGACACGCATCCGAGCGTCGCGATCGCCGAGCTGATGCGCATCCTCATCGATCTGCACAATGTGCCGTGGGAGGAGGCCTGGAAGATCACCGTCGAAACATTCTCCTACACCAACCACACGCTGTTGCCGGAAGCATTGGAGAGCTGGCCGGTGCCATTGTTCGAACGCCTTTTGCCGCGGCATCTCGAGATAATCTACGCGATAAATGCGCGTCATCTGGAAGCGGCGCGGCGGATGGGTCAACTCGACCACGATCTGCTGACCGAGATATCGCTGATCGACGAGAGCGACGGCCGACGGGTCAGAATGGGGCACCTCGCCTTTGTCGGCTCTCACCGGGTCAACGGCGTTTCAGCGCTCCACACCGAGCTGATGCGCACCAGTGTGTTCAGTCACCTACACCTGCTCTATCCGAACCGCATCGTCAACAAAACCAACGGCATCTCGTTTCGCCGCTGGCTGCACCAAGCCAATCCCGGGCTGACGAGCCTGTTGTGCGAGGCATGCGGTCCCGGCGTCCTCGACGACCCTGCAGCCCTGGGGCGCCTCGCAGATCAGGCCGAGGACAGGGCGCTGCAGGAACGCCTGGCCGCGGTCAAGCGCGCCAACAAGGTGGTGCTCGCCCGGATCGTGCGAGAGCGCCTCGGGCTGAACATCGATCCCAGCGCGCTGTTCGATGTGCAAATCAAGCGCATTCACGAATACAAGCGCCAGCTGCTCAACATATTGGATGCGATCGCCCGATACCGTGCGATCCTCGCCGACCCCGGCCGCGACTGGGTCCCTCGCGTCAAGATATTTTCAGGAAAAGCGGCGCCGAGTTACTCTCGCGCAAAGTTGATCATCAAGCTGGCGAACGACGTCGCCAACGCAATCAACAACGACCCCTTGGTCGGGGACCTCCTGAAAATCGTGTTTCTACCGAACTACAATGTCAGTCTGGCCGAGCTGATCATCCCATCGGCCGACCTCTCCGAGCAAATCTCGACCGCCGGAATGGAGGCTTCCGGAACCGGCAACATGAAGTTGGCGTTGAACGGCGCCCTGACGATCGGAACATTCGACGGCGCCAATATCGAGATCTGCGAGCATGTCGGTGACGAAAACATCTTCATTTTCGGCCTGCGCGCCCCAGGGGTCGCGGAGCGACGGCGGCGAAGTCTCGACGCCACCGAGGTCATCGCCGCCTCACCCGATCTCTTGGAAGTCGTCGATGCCGTCGCAACGGGCTGCTTTTCTCCGGAAGACCGGCACCGCTTCGCCGGATTGGCCAACATGCTCAGATCCTCGGACCCGTATATGGTGGCCGCGGATTTCGACGCTTATCGCGAGGCGCAGCGCGAGGTCGACGAGCTCTGGCAGTCACCCGCCAAATGGTGCCACGCCGCTCTACTGAACATCGCCGGAATGAGCTGGTTCTCTTCCGACCGCGCCATCGCCCAATATGCCGAGGAAATTTGGGATATCCCGGTACCAGGCAAATTCACTTAGGACCGGCCTAAGCGGCGACGGCGTCCTCGAGGATCATGGCGGCGCATTTTTCGCCGATCATGATCGAGGGAGCGTTGGTATTGCCGCCGGGCACCAGCGGCATGATCGAGGCGTCGGCCACGCGCAGACCTTCGATCCCGTGGATCCGCAGCCGCGGATCGACGACGGCGTCGACCTCGCGTCCCATGCGGCAGGTGCCGACGGGATGCAGGTTGGAGACGCCGCGCACGCGGATCTCCTCGATCATGTCGGCGTCGCTCTCGACCTGCGGACCGGGCAGCACCTCATCGGCGACGAACGGCTTCATCGCCGGTTGCGCCGCGATCTTGCGGCTGAGCCGCATGCCGTAGATCAGCGCCTGGAAATCGTAGTCGCTCGCGAGGAAATTGAACTGGATCGCCGGCGGCGCCAGCGGGTCCGGGCTCTTGATCCGCACCCAACCGCGGCCGTCGGGGCGCAGATGCACCGGGCTGAACGTGAAGGCGGAAAATGGGTGCGGCTTGATCCCGGTGCGCAGCCGCTCGATCGCGCTCCAGCCGGACATGTTCATCTGCAGATCGGGCTCTTCCAGCCGCGGGTCGGTGCGAACGAGAGCGCCGGCATAGATCCCGGCATTCGACAGATGGCCGGAGCGGCTGACCGCGTATTGCACCGCCGCTTTGAGCTTCAGCGCCGGGCTCATCGCCATGTCGTTGATCGTGATCTTCTGCGGGCAGCGGAACACCAGGTAGGTGTTGAAGTGGTCGTGCAGGTTCTTGCCCACTCCGGGCATATCGCGGACCACCGGGATGCCGAACTCGCCCAAGAGATCGGCCGGGCCGAGCCCGGAAAGCTGCAACAGCTGCGGCGAGCCGTAGACGCCGCCCGAGACGATGATCTCGCCGCGGGCCCATACGGTCTTTGGCCCATCCGGCGTATGGTATTCGACGCCGACCGCTCGGCCGCCCTCGAACAGAATGCGGGTGGCGTGCGCATTGGTTGCGACGGTCAGGTTCTGACGGCCGCGCGCCTGGCCCAGATAAGCCCGCGCCGAGCTCCAGCGCCGGCGGTTGGTGGTTGTCGTCTGGTAGTAGCCGACGCCCTCCTGCCGGGCGCCGTTGAAGTCGGGGTTCGCCGGGATGCCGGCCTCGATCGAGGCGGCGACCATCGCGTCGCCGAGCGGCGAGCGCACCGGGTTCGAGACGTGCAGCGGCCCGCCGACGCCGTGGAACTCGTCGGCGCCGCGCTCCTGGTCCTCCGCCTTCTTGAAGAACGGCAGCACCGAATCCCAGTCCCAGCCTTCGCAGCCGCGCTGACGCCAGTTGTCGTAATCGGACGGCGTGCCGCGCATATAGACCATGCCGTTGATCGAGCTGGTGCCGCCCAGCACTTTGCCGCGCGGCTGGTAGAGGGTGCGGTTGTTGAGCTCCTTCTCGGGCTCGCTCTCGAACATCCAGTTGACCCGGGGGTTGGTGAATGTCTTCGTGTAGCCGAGCGGGATGTGGATCCACGGGTTGCTGTCGCGCCCGCCGGCTTCGAGCAGCAGGACACGCCAGCGGCCGGACTCGCTGAGACGCCCCGCAACGGCGCAACCCGCCGATCCCGCGCCGGTCACGATGAAGTCGAAGGTCTCGTTCGCACTCGTCTTCATTCTCTGTTCCCCGAAGATGCGCGAGGAACGATAGCGAACCCAAGCGGGATCGTGAAGGGCGGCCAAGCTAGTCAAAGCATTGCCCGGATGGGTACGGCGCGCCACTTAACGGCCATGTGTGGCCGTGCCCGACTCTCCTCCGATGTCAGCGAGATCAAGCTGGTCTTTTCGATCCCGCCCGAGCGGCCGACCCCCAACATACCGGCCAATTGGAACGCGGCGCCGACCGAGGATTTGCCTGTAGTCCGCTATGATGCCAAGGCCGGCCTGCGCGGTTTGGACGTCATGCGCTGGGGACTCGTGCCGTTCTGGGCGAAGGACATCAAGGTAGGCTTCGCCAATATCAACGCGAAGGCCGAGGGCATCGAAACCAAGCCGGCCTTCCGCGAGGCTTTCGCGCGCCGGCGGTGCCTCATCCCGTTCGACTGCTTCTATGAATGGCAGAAGCTCGGCAAGGACCGGCAGCCCTATGCCGTCGGGCTCGCGGATCGGCGGCTGATGGCGCTGGGCGGCCTGTGGGAAACCTGGCGCTCTCCGGCAGGCGAGCGGGTGCGCAGCTTTGCAATAGTTACGACCACCGCCAATCCTCTGCTCGCCCCGGTACATGACCGCATGCCGGTTATTCTCGCCCCGGAAAATTGGCCCGCATGGCTCGGCGAGAGCGCGGCCGACCCGGAGGGGCTGAAATCGCTGCTCGTGCCTTACCCGGCCGATGACATGATCATTTGGCCGGTCGACAAGCGCGTCGGAAACGTCAAAAACAAAGACCCGTCTCTGATCGAGCCGGCCGTGGCCTGATGATAAGGAGCGGCGTCGAACCGGCGGAATTCCCGCTGCCATTGGACTTGCCGCCGATGGAGGCACGGCTCGTCGACGATCTGCCGGAGGATCCGGGCTGGCAATTCGAGCCCAAATGGGACGGGTTCCGGTGCCTCGCCTTCCGTGCTGGAGAAGAGATCGAGCTGCGCGCCAAATCGGGAAAGCCGCTGGCCCGTTACTTCCCGGAGATGGTCGCAGCGTTGCGCCGGATTGCCGCCGAGCCGATTCGTCCTCGACGGGGAGCTCGCCATACCCGTCGGCGAGACATTCTCGTTCGACGCGCTGCAGATGCGGCTGCACCCGGCGGAGAGCCGCATCAAAAAGCTCGCGGCCGAGACACCGGCCGTCCTCTTCCTATTCGACCTGCTCGCGACGCCCGACGGCGAAAGCCTTTTGCAAACGCCGCTGCTGCAGCGCCGCGCGGCTCTCGAGGCCTTTTTTCGATCGATCGGCCCCACGGAGGCGGTGAGGCTTTCGCCCTTCACGCGCGACGTCGCGGAAGCGCGGCGCTGGCTCGAGGCGAGCGGCGGCGCGCTCGACGGAGTGATCGCCAAGCGCCTCGACGGCACCTATCAGCCGGGCGAGCGCGCCATGCTCAAGGTCAAGAAACGGCGCACGGCGGATTGCGTGGTCGGCGGTTTCCGCTATGAGCGGAACTCGCGCCTCGTCGGGTCTCTGCTGCTCGGCCTCTACAACCGCGAGGGCACGCTCGATCATGTCGGGTTTACCGCGACATTGCGCGACCTCGACCGCGAGGCGCTGACCCGGCAGCTCGACGCGCTGGTCATGCCGCCGGGCTTCACCGGCAACGCGCCGGGCGGCCCCAGCCGATGGAGCACCGAGCGCACCGGCGAATGGCAACCGCTGCGGCCCGAACTGGTCGTCGAGGTCCGCTACGATCATGTCAGCGGCGGTCGGTTCCGCCACGGGACCCGTCTCTTGCGGTGGCGGCTCGACAAGGCGCCACGCCAATGCACCTTCGAGCAGATCGAGGCCTCGCCGAAGGCTACGGGGCGCGCGCCGGCGGCAGAGGGCGCGGGCGACGGTTCTCGCCGATCGCAACATAGGTGAAGATCGCTTCGGTCACTTTGCGCGCCTCGTCCGAGGGGAGATGACGCCGCCACGCTTCGATGCGCACCGTCATCGAGGTGCGCCCGGTCTTCACCAGCTCGCCGTAACAACTGACCTCGTCACCGACAAAGACCGGCTCGTGAAAGACCATGCCGTCGACCGCCACCGTCGCGCATCGCCCGCGAGCCCGCTGGGCGGCCAGGCTGCCGCCGGCGAGATCCATTTGCGAGAGCAGCCATCCACCGAATATGTCGCCGTTGGGGTTGGCGTCGGCCGGCATCGCCATGACGCGTATCAGCGGCATGCCCGGCGGCAGTCTTGGCGAGGTGTCTTGCGATGATTTGCCTGCTACCGCGGATGCCATAATCCCTCCAATTTTGCATGCGAGCACTTACGGCAAGGCTGGCGGCCGCGTTGTTTGCTCGGAATTGCGTCGCCATATATCACGTTGTCTCGTCGGGTTTTCGGCCTGACCGATTGGAGGTAGCCATGTGCGTTCCCGCCAAGCAGAGTTGGCTCCGGCGCGCCCTCTTTGCCGGGGCCGTCGTAACGACCGCTGTGGCCGCCGCGGTCGCGACACCACAGCCGGCTGCGGCGCAGTATTACCCCGGCTATGGGTCCGGTTATGGATATGGCTATCCGGTCGCCTACCCGGGCTATGGTTATCCTGCGGCCTACCCGTATTACCCGTACTCCTATCCCTATTACGCCTACGGTTACCCGTATTGGGGCTGGGGCTGGGGTTGGGGCGGCGGTTGGTGGGGTGGTCGCGGTTTCCACGGACGCGGTTTCGGGGGACGCGGTTTCGCGGGGGGCTTTCACGGCGGCGGCTTTCACGGCGGCGGCTTTCACGGCGGCGGCTTTGGCGGCGGGGGCTTTCACGGCGGCGGCGGGCACCGCTAACAGCTAAGGGCGTTGCCGGTGTTGGACCGGGAAACGCTTTCTGCGCATCTCGGTAATGTCTTGTCGGATGCGACGATCCCCGAACTGCCGAACCATTACCGCGGCAAGGTTCGCGACAACTACGACCTGCCGGACGGCCGCCGGATCATCATCGCCACCGATCGGCTGAGCGCCTTCGACCGGAGCCTGACAGCGATCCCCTGCAAGGGGCAGGTGCTGACGCAGATCGCCCGGTTCTGGTTCGACAAGACGCGCGACATTTGCCCGAACCACGTCATCGACTATCAGGACCCGAATGTCGTCGTCTGTCGGCGGCTGGACATTCTGCCGGTCGAAATCGTCGTCCGCGACTACCTTACCGGCACGACCGGCACATCGATCTGGCCGATGTACCGGGCAGGCCGTCGGGAACTTTACGGCATTCGATTTCCCGACGGCCTGCACGAGAACCAGAGGCTGCCCACGGCGATCATCACGCCGACGACGAAGGCAGCTGAGGGCGAACATGACGAGCCGGTCACGCCGGACCAGATCATCCGTCGCGGCCTGCTGACACGAGATCAGTGGCAAAATGTCTCGGAGCTCGCGTTGGCGCTGTTCGCCCGCGGCCAAGCGATCGCGGCCGAGCGCGGACTGATCCTCGTAGACACCAAGTACGAATTCGGTCTCGACCCAGATGGCCGGATCATCCTCGCCGACGAAATTCACACGCCGGACAGCAGCCGTTATTGGATTGGGGACACCTACGAGCGCCGCTTCGCCGCCGATGAGCCCCCCGATACTCTCGACAAGGACTTCCTGCGCCGCTGGGTGACCGCTCGCTGCGATCCCTACCGCGAGCCGATACCGGAGATCCCAAGCGAAGTCATTCTCGAAACCGCCCGGATCTATATCGCCGCCCACGAGACCATTACCGGGCAGACATTTGAGCCGCCATCGCCGGACATCCGGATCATGACCAGGATTCGCGCCAATCTGGCGCAGTATTTTTGACGGATTATTCTTACGGCGGATCGAAGGCCGAGACGCCGATGCGGACCCGCCAGCGATTTTTCTTGAGCCCCGCCCTTTCGAGGGCGTCGCCGAATCTCCACGACCACATACTGCGCCGTCCCAATGCGCTCGTCGTCCATGGGACTAGCGCGGCCCAAGGCAGGAATGGGCTGCGCCTGCCATAGGCCCAGATTTCGACGCGCAGCGACGGGCGGCCGCTCGGGCCGCGCGCATGGAAGCCGAAAGTGTCGGCAACGATCAGCGTGTTGGCGGGAACCGCAAAGACGCGCGGTTGCGGCAGACCTAAGGACGCGAGTTCGGCGGGAGCTATGCGGAAGGAGCCTTGCCGATCCTCGGCATTCGGCGAATGGCGGGCGGAAAGGCTCATGCGCCGTTCCCACTCGAGCCGCTGAGCAGTCAGCCGATGCGAGCCGGGAACATAGGTGAAAGGCCCGGCATCCCCGGCGACATCGGTCAGAAAGAGCCACGCTTTCACCGTCGGGTGAAAGGTGTCGGCGTGAAGCAACGTTTGCGGATCGTCCAGGCCCGAGCAGGCGTGGCGCAGGATGCTCTGAACCCAGACCACCGGCTCGGCGTCGCGGCTGCCGGCGTAACGAACGAGTCCCCGCCACTCGCGCGACTGTAGTACCGCGCCGAGCGCGGGGAGCGCGGTGAGAGCCCTTCCGTCGAGTGCGACCTTGCGCATGATCGTGTCGCCTTCGGAGATCTCCCGCAGCGGACCGCGATAGTTCCGAACCTGGGCCACGAGAGCCGCGAACTGCTCGGCTGGCAGGAAGTTTGGGTGAAGTACAAAGCCGTCCCGGTCAAACGCCGTTCGGTCCTCCTCGGACACCAGGCCGGCGAGCTTGCGGCGGCGAGCCTGCGCCAAGCGATAGGCGAGCCCGACGCGGGCCGCATGGAGGCCCCATTCATTGAGCCGGCGGCTGCCAATGACGGCATTTCGCTCGAACGACTTCGTTCCGGTCGCCAGCTGGGCGATCCAAACCGGGGTCATGGCAGCGCGGCGCATTTCCGAGAACATCTGTCGTCCCGGCGCTAGAAGGGGACCGTGCCGATGACGGTCGTGCGGTGCATCAAGCGGCGCTGCGGCAATGCGTAATCGCACATCGCGAGATGCATCGAGGTGGCGTTATCCCACATCAACAGATCTCCGACATGCCATTTGTGGCGGTAAAGAAATTCGGGCCGCACGCAATGGCTATCGAGTTCGGCGATAAGGTCGATCGCCTCGTCCTCCGGCATGCCTTCGATGCCGGCGCACTCGCCGGCCGTGACGTAAAGCGATTTGCGGCCGGTATAGGGGTGGGTTCGGACAATCGGATGGGCAATGTCGGGGGTTTCCGCGAGTTGCTCGGCGGTGAGCTTGGGACGCGGGCTGTCGACGACCCGCCGGCGGGCCGAATAGCGGTGGATCGCCTTCAGCCCGTCGATGCGCTGCTTCAATGATGCCGGCAGCGCCTCGTAGGCGGCGATCGTGTTCGCAAAGACGGTGTCGCCGAGCGCCTCGCCGTCGCGATGCGGCACCTCCTTGGCATAGAGCAGCGAGCAGCGGCTCGGCCGGCGGCGATATGAGGTATCCGTATGCCAGGTGAACCCCGCATCGGCCAGGCCGATGTGCTCGCCGGCTTCGTTGCGGATATTGGAAATCAGTAGGATTTCCGGAAAACCGGGGAGCAGGTACTTCTTGACGATGTGGATTTCGAGCTCTCCGAACCGAGAGCTGAAATCGATGTGCTGCTCGTTTGTCAGCTGCTGTCCGCGAAAGACGACAACAATATTGTCGTGGAAGATGCGCTCGATCTCGCGGAATGTCGGATCGTCGATATCCTGAGCGAGATCGAAGCCGATTTCCGCGCCGCAGGCGGCACCGCTTTTCTTCACCGCAGGCCGCATCGAGCCCTCCCGCGCCATGACCTCGGAGCCACAAATCTCTTTAACGCGTTCTTAAACCATAAGGGCTTCGATGTCCCTTGTATGGATTCGTGAGATCAACCAAGGCGATGGCGCGCATTCTTCTGATCGAGCCGGATCGAGCAATTCGCGAGTTCATCGCGGGCATTCTGACCGAGTTCGGCCACGATGTCGTCGCGTGCGAGAATATCGTCGTGGCGGAGGTGTGGCTGGCAACCTCGCCGATCGATGTCCTGGTCACCGACCTCGTGCTGCGCGGCGAGCAAGGGGTCATGTTGAGCAGAAGCTGCTCTGCGCTCGGGATTTCCACGGTCACCTTGACTGGGCGGGATTTTCTCCCGGACCAGCCGTCTCGCCCGCCGCCGCTGCTCGAAAAGCCGTTCCGGTTTTCCGATTTGCAAAGGGTCCTGCACGCCATCGATACAGCACAGTCGGCAGCGGCGGTTCACCGCCCGACGAGCAGCGCCGCCTGATCACCTGGGGGCGCAGTGGGCAGCTCGGTATTTGCCGTGTTTTGCATAACCGGCGGCGACCCAATACTGACCCTTGCCGCATTTGTGATGAGCAATCGGTAGGCTTCTCGATATAGAGCCGGCGTCTGCGCTGCTCGACAGCGACGGAGCGCCACTTGCCGTCTGAAGGCCCGCAGCCAAGCCGAGGGCGACGAGGCATCCCAATAGACTAGTCCGCATATGATCCTCCGCGAAAATTATCGCTCCGTCGCCGGCCCATCGTGCGCCGGAGGTTCGATGACTGTCCCGGACACTGGTTCGATCCAGACGAGATGGTCCTCGACGGCTCTGACTCCCGGGACGTTCTCGGCGACAACGCGCAGTGCTTCCCGTTCCTTCTCCTCGAGGATGACGCCGTTGAGATCGACGACGCCGTCCTTCACCGAGATCGAGAGCCCGTCTTTCGGAACCCAGGCAGCCTTCGCCAGCTCGGCCAGGATCTGTTCGCGGATGTCGTCGTCGCCGCGGTCCTCGGAATGTTGCCCCGCGATGGCGCGCAATAGGGCACGAAGCAAGTCGAGGCGGCTAACAATGCCGACCAGCACGTCGCCCTCAATGACAGGCACACGTTTGATCCGGCGGCGTTCCATCAGCCCGACCACCTCGTCGAGCGGTGTGTCCCCGGCCACGCTGATCAGATCGGTGGTCATGATCGCCTCGACTTTGCGGCCGTGGGTCCTGACATACTCGCCGGCCATGCGTCCGGGCCCCATCAATATTTCGAGCCAGCGGGGCCGGTGCCTTTCGGTACCCGTCTCGCTGCGGCGCAGGAGATCGCCCTCGGTCAGGATTCCGATCACCTTGCCGTTGTCCAAGACCGGCAACCCGCTGACATTGTTGTCGAGCATCAGTCGGATGGCATTCGCTACCGATGTTTCCCGTCCGACCGTGATCACATCGCGGGTCATCACATCGGAGGCTTTCATCTTTCGGTTCCTGGCGAGACGTCGCCTAGTGCGGCAACTCCGGGAAGCTCACGGCCTTCCAGCCATTCGAGAAAGGCGCCACCCGCGGTCGAGACGTAAGATAGCTCGTCGATTACTCCCGCCGCGGCGAGCGCCGCAACCGTGTCCCCGCCACCGGCCACGCTGAGTAACTTCCCGGCGCGCGTCAGTTCGGCGACTCGTTTGGCAACTGCACTCGTGCCGCGGTCGAATGGCGGTGTCTCGAACGCGCCGAGCGGCCCGTTCCAGACGAGAGTGCGAGCCTCGTCTAGGGCGGCGCCGATGCGCGCCACGGTTCGTGTCCCGATATCGAGGATCATCGCATCTCGCGGCACCGTATCGATCGCGACCTCGCGGGTTGCGACCCCTGGCGCCAGCTCGGAGGCGACGACGGCATCTTCGGGAAGAATGACGCGGCAGTTCTGTTCGCTGGCGAGAGCAAGCAGCTGACGGGCGGTTTCGGCCATGTCGCGCTCGCAGAGCGAGCGGCCGACCTCCTTTCCTTTGGCCAACAGCAATGTGTTTGCCATCGCTCCGCCGATCGCCAGGCGGTCGACCTTCCCGATTATGAAGCGCAACAGGTCGAGCTTTGTCGACACCTTGGCGCCCCCGATCAGGGCAAGGACCGGCCGCGCCGGGCTGTCGAGAGCGGCGGTCAGTGCGTTGAGCTCGGCCTCCATCAGTTTGCCGGCGGCGGCCGGCAGCAGATGCGCCAGCGCTTCGATCGAAGCATGCGCGCGATGCGCTGCGGAGAATGCGTCATCTACATAGACGTCGCCGAGTTCGGCAAGGGCGCGCGCAAAATCGGGAGAGTTGGCTTCTTCTTCTTTATGGAAACGGAGATTTTCGAGAAGCGCGACCTCGCTCGGTCGAAGGCCCGCCACCACCTGTTTCGCTTCCTCGCCGACGCAATCCGCCGCAAAGGCGACTTGCCGGCCC
This sequence comes from uncultured Alphaproteobacteria bacterium, assembly GCA_963700185.1. GTDB lineage: Bacteria > Pseudomonadota > Alphaproteobacteria > ATCC43930 > CGMCC-115725 > AP-15. The sequence goes on along the minus strand of CAVOWP010000007.1, from coordinate 235,241 downwards.
CCGATCGCCTCTTGCAATGGCGTGACCAGTGGACGCAGTGAGAAGGCCGGGTCGGGCTTGCCCTTCGGACGGCCGAAATGCGACATGACAACCACTTTGGCGCCTTTGCCGATCAACGCCTCGATGGTCGGGGCGAGCCGCTCGATCCGGGTTGCGTCGGTTACCTTGCCGTCTTTGACCGGGACATTCAGATCGGCGCGCAACAGCACCGTCTTGCCGCGGACATCGATATCGCCGAGGGTTCGAAATTTCGGCATGGGAGCACACTCTTGGCTCGTCCATTGTCGCGCTATGGGCGACAATTCGTGCAGCCCTATACGCCGGTTGAGCACGGAATTCATCCCTCATCTCTTCGGATCGCGAGATCTTCGTCCTTCTTACTAACGAAAATGAGGACGGCCAGAATCGTCAAATAAAACCGGAAAGCGGCTTCTTGCCCGTTCAAACTGGGCGATTGCCACATCTGGAACCATTCGCCACCGATAAGCATAAAGCCGAAGAACCATACCAGGAAACCGCAGGTGGCGCCGACGGAGACGAACCGTTTGGCGCGGTTGAAGCGGTCCGCGCCGGAGCGCAACTGCCGCAGCAGGACGATCGCCGCGCTCGCCGGCGTCAAGCCAGTTAATCCCTCGCCGAAAATAATCAGGCAATAAGCGGCATTCCCACTGCGCCGGAGAGGTTAGTCGGCGATAGAGCAGCGAATCTCCCGGGAAAGTGGTGTCCATGCTGAGCACATGGCGCACGAACTCAAAATTCGTGCCTAGTCGGTGAGATTGTCAAAAGTGACAAGAAAGGCGAAAACCGCCAGACACCCCCACCACGTGATCTTGGCGATACGCGTTTCGAGCACGCCCCTGCCCCCGCAAATGGTTTGTCGCTCGATCGGCTATCCGGGTTTCAGCAAGCGTGTAAAATCGTTTGAGAGACTAAAAATTATCGCCGCGGTTCAGATCGAGGAGGAGGAGGACGACATGGCAGCTGACGTGCTGGTCAGGAATGCCTGGTATGTAGCCGGGCTGTCGCACGAATTCCCGTCGCAGCGGCTGCAAGGGCAGGTAATCGCCGAAAAGCCGCTGGTATTATGGCGAACCGCAACGGGGGCGGTCGTCGCGTTCGACGAGCGATGCTGTCACAAACGGATGCCGTTGTCGGCGGGGCGGCTGATCGAGACCGACCTGCTCGAATGCGCGTATCACGGCCTGTGCTATGACGTGGCCGGGCGGTGCGTTCGCGTGCCGTCGCATCCCGACGACCGCATCCCGCCGCAGGCGCGCCTGCGGCCGTTTCCGGTCATCGAGCAGGACGGGCTCGTCTGGGTGTGGAGCGGCGACCCGGCCAGGGCCGAATCCGTCCGTCCGCCACGTCTGCCGGAGATCGCCGACCCGTCATGGGAAACGGCGGATACCGGGCCGATGGCGGTGCCATCCAACTCGCTGTTGCTGATCGAGAACCTGCTCGACATCACGCATTTCTACCCGCTCCACGACGGCAACATCGGTGATGTCGAGAATAGCCGCATTCCGGTCGAGCTCGATGACGGGGCTCGCGACGGCAATCCCTATATCGGGACCATCCGTAGGGCACGCGGCTACCGGCAGCCGCCCTTTCTCGAGGATTACCTGGGATACGACGTCGTCGACCGTGACCACACGCATTACATGCTGAGCCCGGCGATAACCCGCGTGGAGATGCGCGTGTGGCCGACAGGCCACCATGGCAATAGGAGCGCCGAGCGCGGCTACATCATCGTCCACACCCACACGCCGGTCGATCGGCGCAATCACGTGTGGCGGCTGATCATCAACATGCCGGCCGGACAGAGATGCAAATCCGACCCGGCGAAATCGGCGGTCGAACGGTTTATGGAGACTTTTCCCGCCGTCATTGCCGAGGATCGCTGGGCACTTGAAAAGCAGCAGGCAATGTTCGACTACCCCGACGACGGGTATCGCGAGGTGTTTCTGCGGCCCGACCGTGCCCTGCGCCGGGCAAGGGAAATCCTCATACAGCTAGAGGACGCTGAACGAACCCTTGAGCCACCCGAACCGGTCGCGGAGACGACAGCAACAGCTGCCTAGACGGCTCTGCCCCCGGCATGTGACGAGTTGACGGTGAAGTCGTACCCGTCCGGTCCGGTGAGGTGGAACGAATCGTGGATCCGACCCCGGCTGATGTCAGAAGGCCCGAGGCCCTTCGCCGCATAATCGCGGCGCGCCGCCTCGATATCGTCCACCATCAGGTCGAAGGGCGCGGCTGAACCGGCCGCCGGCGGCTGTTCCGCCTTCCTCACGACAACATGCGTGCCGCCACGAAGCTCGAGAACGGCGAGGTCGTTGTCGGCGAATATCGGGCGTAAGCCGACCGATATGAGCCACCGCTCCGCATTGGCGACATCGGTTGCCGCGAGCCGCACATGTCCCACCGCTACCGGTGGCCGCTGATCGACAGTCTGCGACATGATACCCCTTTCGTTCTGAGTGCAATCCAAAGCGGGGCCTAGGCGGTCATCACCTCGAGCAGGTGACCATTCGGGTCGCGGAAATAGAAACCGCGCCCGCCATTGCGATGATTGATCTCCATGTTCTCCGCGGAGCGCGGCCCACCCCCGTAGGCAAGGCCCTCACCACGGACCCGGTCGAAGATCCCGTCGAACTCAGCTTCGCTGACCTTGAACGCGTAATGGTGCCGCTCGAAGTTGTCCCAATTGTCAAAGTCGATCGTCAACGTCTCGTTGATCCGCACCGGAGCGAAATGCGAGACCGGACCTTGGTACTCGAGGCCAAATATCCGAGCGAAGAACCGTGCCGACTCTACCTTGTCGCGGGCCGGGACGATCGTGTGGTCGAGGACGATGGTCAAGAGCGCCTCCTGCTAACAGTGTTTGATAAAAATGAGCCCGATCGCCGCAATCGGCAAGCACCAGCGGCTCGGGCCAACGAGCAGGGGTTGGTGTGGGTTTCCAGCATGGGCCGCACCGAACTCGGCGAGATGTCGATGGCGTTGGCCATCTCCCGGCCGGTCCAATGGGTCGCCGGGTGCGGCGGTGGCGTGCGCGTCAACACCACCACCCGCGGTTTGCGTCGCGATGGCAGAGAGGAGAGAATAATCGAGGAGCGGCCGTATCAGCGGAAAGGAGAACCCGTATGAGCAACACAGAGCGCTTTGCCCATCCCGAATTCCTCATCGAGACGGATGCGCTGGAGCACCGACTCGGTGACCCTGCGCTCCGAATTCTCGACTGTACGACGCATCTCATTGCAGACCCGAAGGTGACTTACCAAGTCGTCCCCGGCCGGGCCGATTTCGAAAAAGGCCATATCCCGGGCGCGCAGTTCGTCGATCTGCAAGGCGATCTCTCGGACAAAAACCATCGCTTCCGCTTCATGCTGCTCCCCGCCGAGGCATTTGCCGCCGCGATGAGCGGGTTTGGCGTCGGCGAGGGCACGCGGGTCGTGCTTTACAGCACCGCCAATCCGTGGTGGGCGACGCGGGTCTGGTGGATGCTGCGCGTCTTCGGCTTCGACAACGCGGCCGTGCTCAACGGCGGCTGGCAGAAATGGAGCCGCGAAGGGCGGCCAGTCGAGAGCGGTCCCGCAAAATCCCACGCGCCGGGACATTTTATCGTGCGTGAGCAACGCCCGCTGATGGTCGGCAAAGAGGAGGTTCTACAAGCGATCGGCAATGCCGGGGTCTGCACGATCAATGCTCTGCTGCCGCAACAGCACGCCGGCGAGGGCGGGAACAGCTATGGCAGGGTCGGTCATATCAAGGGCAGCGTCAATCTGCCAGCGGCACATCTGCTCGATCCCAAGACCAACGAATTCCTGCCCGCCGGCGAGCTGCGCAAGCGCTTCGCGGCGATCGGGGCCTTCGACAAAAACGTCATCACGTATTGCGGCGGCGGCATTGCCGCGAGCGCCGATGCTCTCGCTCTGGTCTTGCTCGGGCATCCCGATGTCAGGCTCTATGATGCTTCGTTGAGCGAATGGGCGATCGATCCAAGCCTGCCGATGGAAACCGGCTGATGGATCATATGATCTTCCCGCTTTCCGAGCATACTAGGGCGGAAGTCCGCGGGGTCGATCTGACCGAGCCGATTGACGAAGTTGCGCGGGCCCGGCTCAATCGCGCCTTTGTCGACCGCTCGGTGCTGGTGTTTCGCGACCAGCACCTGACGGCCGAACAACTGCTGGAGGCAGTCGGTCTGTTCGGCGAGCCGTTCCCACAGCACAACTCGCGCTTCGCCTTGCCCGAGTGTCCGCTCGTGCACTACATCTCAAACGAGGATTTCTATCCCGACGGCCGACGCTATATTCCCGGCGAAGGCTATCACACCGATCACTCGAACGCCGCTCACCCGCCAAAGGCCACCGTTCTGCATGCGGTGAGCCTGCCCGACCGGGGCGGCGATACCCAGTACGTCGATATGCGCCTCGCCTACGACGAACTGCCGCAGGAAACCAAACGCCGCCTCGACGGGCTAAAAGCGATCCATGTCTATTAGAGCCGCCACAGCGCGCGAAAGCTGATGGAGCTTGGTTCGGAAAGCCGCAGCCGCGTGCCCGTCGCGGTAGCCCATCCGATCGTACGCACCCACCCGGAGAGCGGCCGCAAGGCTATCGACATCAACCCGATCCGCACCGAGGGCATCGCAAGCTCCGCCCCTTGGCGCGATGGGGTCTCAGAAATGTGTGCATGCCCTAGCGCTTTCGCGGGGGCAACGATGCACACGGGCGCACGCGGATAGGTAGGACGAAAAACTCCAAACGGCGGTATAGTCCATTAAGCATTGGTTAACCAATTTTAGGCAAATTGCAGGCTAGCAAGGGAGCCCTGTCCGCAGTGTCCGGGGCGACGACCTCGATTCCGACCGGTGCCCGGGGTTTCGGAGATAGGGCAAATGATCACGCATGGAGCAAGCCCGGCGCTCGGCCAGACGATAGCGATTAAACGCCGATTTTCCTGGCTGCGCATACCGCACGTCAGCTTGACAGTCCGTCTGATTACACTCGTTTTGATCGCTGTTTGCCCGGCAATACTCATCCAAGCTTACAACGAATATGAACTGCGCAAAGCGCGCGAAACCGATATTCGCCAACAAGTCGTACAGATCACAAAGCAATTCGGCGAAGAGATCGGCGAACTGCGCGAAGGGGCTCGTCAACTACTGCTCGCGCTCTCACAACTCACACCCGTAAAGTTGCGGGACAGCGATAACTGCAACGTACTTTTCGCGTCATTGGCCTCGCAATACGCGAATTATAGTCTGCTGGCAGCGGCGGACTTGGACGGCAAGGTCTTTTGTTCGAGTAGTCCGCTGGTTTATTACTCGGTTGCGGACAAGCCGTTCTTCAAGCGCGCGATGGCGCAGGACGGGCTCGCCGTCGGCAATTACTGGGCCGATCCGACGAGTGGCGCGCGCATGATCCACTTTGCGCTAAAATTCGATGGCGGCGACGGCCAAGCGGCCGGTGTCGTGTTCGCCGGGCTGGATCTGCACTGGCTTTCGGAACACCTGAAAGAAAGGGGTCTGTCGCCGACATCCTCGATCCTGATTGCCGATCGCGAGGGCAACATCATCGCCCGACTGCCGAACCCCGAGGCCTTGGTCGGCAAGAATATGAGAAAAAGCCATGAAGAGATCATGGACGGCAACACCACCGGCTGGGAGGAGGCGGTCGGCGTCGACGGCGTCACGCGGATATTCGGCTATGTCCCGGCAGCGCTGCCGCCGCGGGATTTCTTTCTCAGCGCGGGACAGTCGAAAGCGGAGGCCTTCGCGGCGATCGACAGCGCGACCGCCCGCGGCGTCGCACTGATCGTTTTCGGTCTCCTAGCGGCGACCTTTGCCGCGGTTCTCGGCGGGCGCAGGTTCTTGCAGGAGCCAATAAGCGGTCTCGTGCATTTCGCGACGGAGTGGCGCCACGGCAACTATGATTCGCGGGTAAATGTTCGCCATCCCGCATCGGAAATCGGCCATTTGGGAGCGACCTTCAATGCTATGGCCGACGCCTTGGGTGCCCGTTACGCCGCACAGAAGCGGGCGGAAGCCGAACTGCGCGAGCTGAACGCGACCCTGGAGACCCGCGTCGAGGAACGGACGGTCGAGCTGGCCAATGCCAATCGGGCAAAGTCGATGTTCCTCGCCAATATGAGCCACGAACTGCGCACCCCACTCAATGCGATCATCGGTTTTGGGGAAATGATGCATCGCGAAATCATGGGCCCGATCGGGATTCCGGCCTACAAGGAATACGCACATCACATCCACGAGAGCGGTCTGCATTTGCTTTCGCTCGTCGAGGAAATGCTCGATCTCGCCAAGGTGGAGGCGGGGAAGCTGCAGATCGAGTGCGTTCGGACCGAGCCCGGTACGCTATTTGCCGAAAGCCTGATGATGCTGCGGTCGACGGCCGAGGCGGCCGCGGTCGAGATCGTTATCGACGCCGACCCGTCGGGCTGGCCGGCGCTCGAAGGCGATCCGGTCAAATTGAAGCAGGTGTTCGTCAACCTGATCGGTAACGCGCTAAAATTCACACCAGCGGGGGGGCGCGTCACTATATCGAGCGAAATCGGCGAGGCCGCGCTGCGCATTCGAATCCGGGATACCGGAATTGGCATCCGTGCGCAGGATATCCCACTGGTGGTGCAGCCCTTCTATCGGGTGAATTCGGTGCTCGATGCCAAGCATCAGGGGGCTGGTCTCGGGCTGCCTTTTGCAAAATCCGTCGTCGACCTGCACGGCGGCACGCTAGCCATTGAAAGCGAGCTTGGATGCGGGACGACGGTAACGATCAGCCTGCCCCTACCCCGCAGGGCTGATGCGGTGGCGTGATCTTGACCTCGGCATGACGGCGACAGCCATCCTGGTTTGCGATCCACCCCACAATTGCGATGGCCGCCGCGATTATCAAATCGGTCTCGAAGCCTCCGAGCGCTACGGCTTGGCCGCCAATCAACGAGCCCAGCGATATTCCCAAAAAGAGGGCGCTGTTGTTCCAGGCCAGTATCCCTGCCGGGTTGCTGGGGAACTGGTTCGCCAGCCTGTGCTGCTGCGCCGGGAAGAACAGCTGCGCCGATAGCGAGGCGAGCCCAAAGGCACAGTTGGCGATCGCTCCGACGTGTAGCGCAACCAGCACCAGGAGAAGGCACGAACTTAGTCCGGAGAGACCGATCGAGATCGTCAGTCTTGCCCCGAGCTGGTCCGCGATGCGTCCGCCGATCAATGTGCCGGCGATTGCCCCGCAACCGTAGAACAGGATCACTTCGGCGATTTGGCCGGTCGAATAGCCCGATGCCGCCAGCCCTTCGCCGAGATAGGTGTACATGGCGTATAGCGCCGTGCTCCACAGCACCGTCGGTGCAAGCCGCACAGCGAGGATTGTCGCAGTCAGCCGATGGGCCAGCGCGGCACGCCTCTTGGCGGCCGGGGGATCATGCCAAAGGCGATTGTTTGTCCACGCGAGGACGAGGCTCAGCGCAGCGAGTGCGGCGAAGACCATGGACCACCCGAACGAGGCGGCGGTCAGCAGGCCTATCGGCGTGCCGAAGGACAGCGACATCAAGAGACCCGATACCACGATCGCAAGCCGGGTGGCGCGCCGCTCGGGCGGACCGCTACCCCCGACGAGAGCATATATAGAGGGCGACACGCCGGCGGCTGCCGCGCCTGCAACGATCCTCGTAGCGAGCAGCCAAGTGAAATCCCCGGCGATTGCTGTCAGCAGATTGGCTGCCGCAAAGGCGCAAAGGCAGCGGGTCAGGACGCGACCACGCCCGATCCGGTCGGCGAGATGGCCAAGAGCCGGAGCGCTCAGCATATAGGCGACCGCGAATACGGTTACACTCAAACCCGCCGAAGCGGGTGGAACTGCGTAATCGGCCGAGATTAGCGGCAGCAGCGGCGAGACCACGAACAGGTCACTGCCGACCACGAACATGGTTAGCCATGCGATGGCCAGCTGCACGAATGCGCCGGCCGTAGCGGAAGATTTTCGAATGGCAGTTTCCATAGGCACTCGTAATACGGGAAACAGCTGACGCTACAATCTCTCGATAAATGAATAATTAATTCGGCAAACGAGTTTTGGATTTTAGATGATTAACCTTAAGTTTACAGATAGGCACCAAGCTTCGCGGTCAGTGCAGGGGGTTTGGCCCGGCTGCGGCTCTTGACAAGTAACCCGCTACAACCGAGGGAAATTATCGTGAAAAAGGATGACGACCCGACTGGCCGAAAGTCGGGGCAATCGGAGCCGATACTCTCCGCGATTGAGGACCTGCCGAACGCGTTGGCCGTCATATTCGAGGAACACCGCCCGTTGCGCATGCCGTTCTTCGAGCGCTTGGCGGGGCTGCCTCATGCTGTAGCGCGTGATCCAGCCCTTCTCGGCCAGATCCATCTGATTTACCAGTCGGCCATGCACGCGACCCGGGCGGCGGTTTATTATCTTCCGCATCTCGACAGCCCGGCATTGCGCAAGCGCAAGCTCCAGATATTCCTCGACGATGACGGGCTCGCGGATGGCGATACCCATCATTACCAGCTGACCAGAGCGTTTCGTAGCATCGGCGCAGCTTGCCTGCTGGACGACGAGGAGTTCGGGGAACTCGGTGAGCTTTGTCACTATCTCGAAGCCGAAACGGCCGATTTTGTGCGGCTGGCCTCCAAACTCTACTCGCGGTCGCTCGGCGCGTGGTGCACGGTCGAGATGCTGTCGGTCGACTGGATGCGGGCGCTCGCCGACTCCCTGTCCGTCCATTTCCCGCATTTCAGGCACGAACCGTATTTCGAGGAGTGCTTCTCGCAACGGGTCGAGGAACGCCATGCCGCCGAGGCCCTCGAAATGACGCAAATGGTACTGCGGGCGCGACCGGAATTGCTTGACGAAACATTGCGCGACGCGCGGATGATCGCCGAGGCGCTCGACGGCGTGTGGGTGCATTTGGACAGGATCGTCCGGCATGCTCAGGCGACAGTGGCGCCGGACGCCAACCTCAGGGTTCGACGCCAGCCCAGCACCCGCCATCCGGCTTCGGCCACCGCTCGGGATGACGCATTGCTGTCGGCGATCACCACTCAAGCGAACGAGATCTGCTGAACCCGGAGCTACAGCCGAGAAATCACCTCCTCCTTAAATCGGCGCATTTCGGCGACCGATTCCTCGGGATTGGAGCGCTCGAAATCGATATCGACGGCGTTGACCCCGAGATCGCGCAGAGCTTGCAAATCGGCGATAATGTCCGAGTTGGCGCCGGAAAAAAGCCGCCGCTCGCCGTCGGAGGCCTTTGCCGGCACGGCTTCGCCGTACCGCTTCACGCGGTAGGTCAGGGCGACGCTCGCCGGCTCGCGTCCGGCCATGGCGGTCAACTGGCGCAGCCTTGCAATCCCGGCACGATACCGCGGCAGGGTATCGAGCAGGTGCTTGCTGTTGCTGCCGATCGGATACCACGCGTCGCCGAACCGGGCGGCGCGGCGCAGCGACGGCCCGCTTTCGCCGCCAACCCAGATCGGAGGATATGGCTTTTGCGCCGGCTTGGGCTCGAAGGAGATCCCGTCATATTTGACCCAGTTCCCCTCGAAATGCGGCGCCTCCTCGGTCCACAAACTGCGGAATGCGCTCAGATATTCGTCCGTCACCCGGCCGCGCGCGGCAAAAGCCGGCCCGACGACCGCATCGAATTCCCCCTGTAGCCAGCCGACGCCGATCCCGACGACGAGCCGCCCGCCGGAGAGGATATCGATCGTCGACAGCATTTTGGCGGCGAGCACGGCCGGCCGGTGAGGCACGACCATCACCGCCAGCACGAGACGAATGCGGGCGGTCTTGGCCGCTATGAACGCCGCCGCCATCAGCTGCTCGTGCCGGCGTTCCGGACCCTCCCCGAAGAATTCGCCGCTTTCGGAATAAGGGTAGCCCGGCACCCGCAGGTTCGGCAGCACGATATGATCGGTCAGTGTCAAATAGTCGTAGCCGAGCGCCTCCCCCTGCTGCGCGATCCGAGTCATGCTCTCGGGGGACGAAATCGGACCGCTGATCGGCAAATTGAACCCTATCTGCATCTCTCCTCCTGATGCTGCCGAGTATAGCCGGTCCAAGGCGTGCAACGAAGGGCCGCCGGCGCCTGCCCTAGGCAGCAACTCGAGTGGCGAGGTTGCGGTGATCCACAATCTTGACTTGAACCGAATATTTCATTCTGCTGCACCTGCAGCAAATCAGCAGCAAAAATTCGCGTTCTGGTTGTCGATCGGCACCGTTCAGACGGTTCACCCAATCGCCTTGGCCGGGCTTGACCCGGCCATCCACGAGCCGCAGCACACGGGTTACCGGTTTCCGTGGATGCCCGGCACGAGGCCGGGCAAGACGATTATGCTGAGGGTGAATCATCTGAATGCATCTGACCGCTAGCGCAGGCCGCGCAATTGCCGGGCTTCTGTTTGACGGAGCGCCCGCGCGCGTGGCAAGAAAGGATCAGGATCAAGTAATTGAAATTCATGGATTCCAGGCCTGGGAAACAGGTGGAAACAGGACGGCAAGGCGAATCGGCGACGATTTGCGGCATCAGCGGGCTTCGAGGCGAGAGCGAGGCCCAAATATGGGTTCACCATATGTTCCCCACAAGGGTCACAGCTCGGGCACCCAGCCAGATGCAGTCACACAGACATCTCGGGTCTTTGTATAAGCTATTCGGCTGCGGCTTTTCGCGCCGCGGCGGCCGCCGCGGCGCGAATTTACCAAGCGCCTACTGTGTAGATCCGCCGCCAGGGCCTACGCGTCCGCGACGGTGAGCCGATTTGTGAGACCGCCTGCGGCTTCGATTTTACGCACGCCTAGGGAAACACCGGGGTATTCATGGCAATATTTTGTTGACCGAATTGTGCTTAGCTCGAAAAGGGTACACCGGAGAGTTAGAAAATGTCTGAAAACGATGAGAAATTAGTTATCAAACAGAGAACAGTGCGAATGGCCGACGGAAGCATACGCACTTTCCGGTCTAGAGAAAAGTCGCGGTTTTTTGATAATAATGGCGTTTAGTGTGTAGTACTTGAAGTGTTTGATCCAAACATGCGACATGACAGCCTAGTTGCGGAAATAACTGGATCAGTAATAGCGGAAGCCGACGCCACCGACGAAGCCTCGACACCAAGCCCTGATATGCGACTTTGACAGAAACAGGGGGCGCAGAAATACAAGATATAAAAACCGCGCGGCACACAATATATTTAGATGCCCGCCCGCCGCCTTTTGTGGGCCAGCGTCAGCCACTGAAAAGAGAACTCCGGCGGGTTCCGGCCCAAACTGGTTGTCGCCAATCGTTCCGCGCCGGAACCCCAGCGGAACCCACCATTTCAGCGCATACCAGCCGGAGCGATCAAGATCATGACAGCGCCGGACGGCTGTCGCGTAGTGAGGCCCTATAGAAAGCAGGAAGAAAATAGCAAGAACCGACCCGTCGCCGCCGAGCTTTTCGTTCACAATACCGATGATGGCGTACAAGCTCAGCCAAAGAACAATATATCTCCAAAATTCGGATCGCGATATCCGACCCTGAAACCAGTATGAAAGATTGCCCAGCGGTCGGTGTTGATCGACGCCGTTCATCGCCCGCTTACCCCTTCGCGCTCTGCTTGAACTCGCCGTAAGCTACCCAGAAGGCGCTATCAACGAAACCGTGGGCGACCCGAAGAAATCCTTTGAATGGACCAGCTTGGGTGGCGACCGCAGTTGCTGCTCCGAGGCACGCCGCCAACGCTACAATAGCGGTCCAGGTAGATATACCTTTGCTTCTCAGTAAGTCGTCTATTTCCTGAGAGATCGGCGCTGCTTCGGCCAAAGCCGCCTTTATGTCACGGCGTTTTGCGAAGGCTTCAATCCTACTCTTCCGCGACCACCACATTACCGTCTCCAATACCTCCTTGGGCGCTAAGCATTCTATTGAGCTTGTTGAAATTTCCGTTAAGAGGTGCGGCTCTTTTCGATAAATAACGCTTATGCGACTTGCGCCGGGAGAATCAGAGGACGACCCGGATTAACACCGAATTATCGAATCTGGGCTACGTCCTCCATTTGTAAATGTCCAATGAGCCTCGAAAACCGGGCATCGGTCTTCTGACCGTGCTTGAACAGCGGTGTCAGATGACTCCGGCAACGCTCCAGCGGATCGGAGCGCTCATCATTATGTGGGCGACCTTTGAAAGTGATCTGGAAAAAGCATTGTGGCGTCTGAGTGGCGAAATGCCTTCTGGGAAAGTACCAACAACGGACAAGATGCAGATCAGTCAGAGGATTGATCGGTTTCGCGTATTAGGTGGAGAATTGGAGGGTCGACAGTGGCGGGAGATAGTAAAACTATTTAGCGATGTCGCTAACAACCTCGCAGCATACCGCAATGCGATTGTACATGGGAGACTGCTACCAGCAAGCATCGGCGGCGGTATGGCGCTCAATCCTAGACGGCATGGCGAACATCGCAAGCGACGTTCTATGCTTGCGCACATTGATGAGAGGCTCGTGGGAATAATGCTCGACGCTCTGCACGAACTGCTGATAGTGATCGGAGAAGCCGCCTACCGCGACGACACTCCGAACACAAACTCTCGTATTCTTGCGCGTCGTCAGAAACTTATGAGCGCGCGAAGTGGGAGCGGCGAAGTGCGGTATTTGACTGACTTAATCAACTCCGAAACATATTAGACGCACCCCTGTCGGCTGAACGCCGCCCGTATTTCACTCTGCAAAGGTGCGATTTTTCCATATGATCGATACACAAAAATAACGGACGAAATTCAAGGAAATAGTTCCACGCATGCGCTGATGAAAGATCAAGGCGGGAAATCTACAGATACAGATGTCGAACAATACATAGGAAATTTTGAGATGTCGGATACCTTATTGAGGAAAACGTGATCGATGCCACAATGGCCTACAACCATTTCTCGTATGATGTTGAAAAAGCGTGGTGCAATGCTGCTGTTCAACGTGTCGTACAAAATGCGCGGAAGGAGGACAAAAGCATTACCGCTACATCCGACCCGGTCTATGGGAAATTCGAGAAGCTGGCAAAAAGGTACCTCGCCAAAGAGCGCCAGTCCTGCAAAGACCTCGATAATCAATGATTGAACGCTCCGCCGCGTGTCACTCTGCAAAGCACGCGGCAATCAGTCAAACATTGCGAATACGGCGGTCGTCGCTGTCCGTCCGACGCCCCGCGTTGTTGCTGGCCAGCTTTCCCCTAATGATCGACAGGCGGTGTTCCAGCGAGTTCAGTTGAACGCTGCTGCCCTTGTCGCGTATTGGGAAGGGCAGATCGATACCATCCAGCTCGGTCAAGCATTGAAGCCCGCTCCTACCCGCTAGCCCTGACCCACCATGCCCCCGCAAGCTAGTCGACCTCCGCGTGACGGCACTTGCCGATGCGGCCCCCAATGCACTGTTGCCGAGCATGACAGCCTCGCCTCTCCGAGCGGGGCCGCTGGGCCTTTTTCGCTGCGCTGATCATTCCGCCTGAGCCGAGCGAGCGGCTCGTCCGAGCGCTAGCGGAGCAGAGGCGGCGAATCACCCGATAAGCGGCGGGGCCGACAGTCGCCACAGCGGCGTAGGGCGGAAAAAGCGTTGAGGCTGGAAAACAATGCGCTGCATCGCGGTCGCGCGTGCTTCGAGACGCGCCCCAGCTACGCTTGGTCGCTCCTCAGCATGAGGCTTTGTCTTTGTAATTAAAAGAAAAACTAGCTCATTTTGAGGTGCCTCGCGAAGCGAGGCCTCGAAGGACGCACCACATTTGTTGCAGCCCCACGGCATTCTTGCCCGGGCTCGTTGCGCGTTCCGCCGATTTTCGAGCACGTCTGCTCCCACTTGGGCACGATGACCGAGGATCGTTGCCCGCCAGTGCGCAAAACGGGTGCGGGCTCGGACCCGGTTACTCCCCGCGTGGCGAGGCGATGGCGCAGCCCGGTGATGGCGGAAGGCGCGGCGCTTTTCCGCCCTTGTAATATCCAAAACCGCTAATTTTGGCCGGTTCCGAGAGGAGCGCCCGACCCTGGGTGGCCACCCAGGGTCGGGCGGCTGGCGTCGGATCGGTCCGCCCTGAGCCGTTACGGGCTGCAGCGTAGCTGGGTCGGCGCCAGCCTGCTTCATCGGACCCGCATGGTTGCCCGAACACCAGGTTCGTTTCACAAGGCAGGGTCGACGAAGATGTCAGACACTACCACGCTTACGGCGGGGATCGATACCGCCAAGGACAAGCTCGACATGGCCGTTCACGGCCACACCATGCAGCTGACGGTGGAGAACCAGGCGGCGGGTTGGAAGCGCCTGGCCGCGGCGCTGCAGCGCGCCCATGTCGGGCGCGCGTCGGCATCGAGGCGACCGGCGGCTACGAACGCGGCGTGGTGGCCCATCTGCGCGGCGCCGGCTTGGTCGTCATGGTGCTGCAGCCGCTGCAGACCAAAGCTTATGCGCGGCTGCACCTGCGCCGCGCCAAGAACGACGCGATCGATGCCGCCTTGATTGCCGCCTGCACCGCCGCACTCGATCCGCCCCGCCTGGAACCGGATGCCCGCCTCGACGCGCTTGCCGACGAGCTGACCTTTGTCGAGCAGACCGAAGAGGACGCCGCGCGCCTGAAGACCCGTCTCGAGCATATCCACGACAAGCGGCTGCGCCGCATCGTGACGCGGCAGATCGCGCGCTTGACGGCGCTGCGTGCCGCCGAGCTGCAGCGCATTGTCAAAGCCCTGCAGCGCCATCCGGACCTGGCCGGTCGCCTGGAACTGGTGCTCAGCGTGCCGGGGATTGGTGAGCGGACCGCCATCGCGATCGTGCTGCGTATGCCCGAACTCGGCCGGATCGGCCGCGAGGCGGCCGCGGCGCTCGCCGGGCTGGCGCCGTTCGACGATGACAGCGGCCGGCACAAGGGACAGCGCCACATCGCCGGCGGGCGGGCCCGACTGCGCCGCTCGCTCTACGCCGCCGCCTTGCCCGCGGCATGCCGCTGGAACCCGGCGCTAAAGGCGCTCTACGCGCGCCTCATCGCAGCTGGAAAACCTCACAAGCTCGCGCTCGTCGCCTGCGCCCGAAAGCTCCTCATCTACGCCAACACGGTCGTCACCCGCGGTACACCATGGACCGAAATGCCCGCCCAAAGTTAATGGTTGCTACGCTCTGACACACTATCGCTTCGAGACGCGCGGCGGGGCATATTGCCGCGATGCGGCAGGGTGGGACGATAGAACAAGACCTGGTGCTCGTCGGCGGCGGGCACGCGCACGTGCACGTTCTGAAAAGTTTCGGCATGCGGCCGGGGCCCGGGGTGCGCGTGACGCTCGTTACCCGGGACGTGGAGACGCCCTATTCGGGCATGCTGCCGGGCTACGTCGCCGGGCACTACTCGCTCGACGATTGCCACATCGATCTCGGCCGGCTGGCGCGGTTCGCCGGCGCACGGCTCATCCGCGACGAAGCGGTCGGGCTCGACCGAGCCGGTGGGGCAGTGCTGTGCGATGCCCATCCGCCGATCCGATACGATGTTCTGTCGATCGATATCGGCTCGGCCCCCCACTCCGACGATGTCCCCGGCGCTGCGGAGCACGCGATCGCGGTGAAGCCGATCGACCGGTTCGCGGCACGCTGGGAGGCGTTGCTGGCGCGGGTGCGCGAGATTCCTCGGCTTCGCCTCGCCATCGTCGGCGGCGGTGCCGGCGGGGTCGAGCTCGCTCTTTCGGCGCAACATCGCCTGGCCGGACTGAAGGGCGACGCGGCCGAGGTAACCCTGGTGACCCGCGAAGAGTTGCTGCCGTCGCACAATGCTCGGGTCCGCCGGTTGTTCGAGACTATCCTCGCCGATCACCGGGTGACCGTGGTCGCCGACACCGCCGTCGTCCGTGTCGCACCGGGTATTCTGCTCTGCGCCGATGGCACGCGGGTCGAATTCGACGAGGCGCTTTGGGTGACCCAGGCCGGCGCGGCGCCTTGGCTCGCCGACACCGGTCTGCCGCTGATGCCGGAGGGCTTCATCGCGGTCGACGACAACCTGCGCTCGCCTGGAGACCCGCGGGTCTTCGCAGCCGGTGACGTCGCGACGATGCTCGCCCATCCGCGCGAGAAGGCGGGGGTTTACGCCGTCCGGCAGGGCCCGCCCCTCGCCGCCAACCTGCGCCGCGCGCTCGCCGGGCGGCGGCTGCGCCGCGCAGTCCCGCAAAAACGCGCGCTGGCGCTGATCGGCACCGGGGATGAGCAGGCTGTAGCCTCACGCGGGCCGTTTGTCGCCTATGGCCCACGGTTGTGGCAGCTGAAGGAGTGGATCGACCGCCGCTGGATGCGGCGTTACACGGAATTGCCCGAAATGCTGCAAGAGCCGGGAGAGGACCCGATGCGCTGCGGCGGTTGCGCCGCGAAGGTCCCGGCGGCGGTGCTCGGCCGGGTCATGGGGCAACTCAATCCGGCGACGAGCGGCGCGGTGATGATCGGTCTCGACAGCCCGGACGATGCTGCGCTGATCTCGTTCCCCGGTGCGCCGCCGCTGTTGCAGACCGTCGATTTCTTTCGCGCGATGGTGGACGACCCCTATCTGTTCGGCCGGATTGCCGCGACCCATGCGCTCGGCGACATCTATGCGATGGGAGGAACGCCGGAGAGCGCACTGGCGATCGCCACCCTGCCGCCGGCGCGCCCGCCGATTGTCGAGCACGACCTGTTTCACATGCTGCGCGGGGGCCTCGACGTGCTGGAGCCGGCGGGCGCCGTGCTGATCGGCGGGCACAGTGCCGAGGGCGCCGAACTCGCTCTGGGATTTGCCGTGACCGGGCGGCCGCGGCCGGGGAAGTTGCTGCGCAAAGCCGGGCTGGGGGCCGGTGATCGGCTGATCTTGACCAAGCCGCTCGGCACCGCCGTGATCCTGGCCGCGGCGGCGCGTGGGCTGGTCTCGTCGCGTCTGGTCGAGGCCGCGATCGCAACGATGATGCAGTCGGCTGCTTCGGCAGCCGCTTGTCTCTTAGAGTATCGGGCCAGCGCCTGTACCGACGTGACCGGCTTCGGGCTCCTCGGCCACCTCCTCGAAATGCTGCACGCCTCGGGAATGGACGCGGTTCTCGATCCGGAGGCAATCCCCGCTCTCGACGGCGCGCTGCCGCTGCTCGGCAGCGGGGTTACCAGTTCGCTGCACGCCGACAATGTCGCTGCGCTGGCGGCTCTCGACCCGGCGGCACAGCTTCATCAGTTAGCCCCGCTGCTGATAGACCCCCAAACCGCCGGCGGGCTGCTGGCCGGCGTCCCGGCTGATCGCGCTGCAGCGTGCCTCGCCGAATTGCGCAGGTTCGGCTATCGCGCCGCGCTGATCGGTCGTATCGCAGGTCTGAGCGGGAGCGAGCCGCGCGTCCGTTTCGAGACGGACGCCGCGCAGCCGGTTCCCGAATTGGCTGCCGCAAAATGACCATGGAGGAGCGCCGGGGCAGATTGGGGCTGCCGGGAGTCGACCGGGTCCTGAGGTCCGAGGCCGCCGTCGCAATAATCGCCCGATACGGGCGGCCGCTCGTTGTCGAGGCGATCCGGACGGCACTGGCGGAGCGCCGCCGGTGCGATACCCCTGCCTCCGTAGAGTCCATTCTCGAAGAAAGCGAGGCTTCGCTCGCGCGCGATATGCAGCCTTCGCAGCGCCGCGTCTTTAATCTGACCGGCACCGTGCTCCACACCAATCTCGGCCGCGCCCCCTTGCCCGAAGAGGCGATTGCTGCAGCGGTCGAGGCAATGCGCGATCCGACGACGCTCGAGTACGAGATCGAGACCGGCAAACGCGGCGAGCGCGACAACCATGTTGCGGGCTGGCTGACCCGCCTGACCGGAGCCGAGGCCGCACTCACGGTCAACAACAATGCCGGGGCTTTGGTGCTGGCGTTGAACACCCTGGCCGAAGGCCGCGAGACGATCGTGTCGCGCGGCGAGCTGATCGAGATCGGCGGGTCGTTTCGTCTGCCCGACATCATGGCGCGGGCCGGGACGCGCCTGCGGGAGGTCGGCACGACCAACCGGACGCATCTGGCCGATTACGCTGCAGCTATCGGGCCGCAGACCGGCCTTGTGCTCAAGGTGCACACCAGCAATTACGCCATCCACGGCTTCACCGCGGCGGCGCCGACGGCGAGGCTCGCCGCTCTCGCCCGCGATCACGCGATCCCGTTTGTCGAGGATCTCGGCAGCGGTTCGCTCGTCGATTTCGAGCGCTGGGGGTTGCCGCACGAACCGACCGTCGCTGCGGCGCTGGCGCGGGGCGCCGACCTCGTCACGTTTAGTGGCGACAAGCTGCTGGGCGGCCCGCAAGCGGGGCTCGTCGTCGGCCGCGCCGAGCTGATTGGGAGGCTCGCGCGCAACCCGTTGAAACGAGCGCTCCGCCTAGATAAGGTCAGGCTGGCGGCGCTCGAGGCCGTGCTGCGCCTTTACGCCGATCCCGATCGTCTGGCGGAGCGCCTGCCGGCGCTGCGGCTTCTTGCCCGCCCGATGGAGCAGATCCGGGCGCTCGGAGAGAGACTGCTCCCCTCCGTCGAGCGCGCCTTCCGCGATGTTGCCGAGCTCGCTCTGATCGAGACAAAGAGCCAGATCGGCAGCGGTGCGCTCCCGATTTCGCTGCTGCCGAGCGCGGCGCTGGCCTTGCGGCCCTTGGTGGCTCGTTCCGGCGGCGCGGTCGAGGCTCTGGCGCGCGACTTGCGGGCGATGCCAATCCCGATCATCGGCCGCATCGAAGCCGGCCGCATCATTCTGGACCTGCGCTGTCTCGAAGACGAAGCGGCCTTCATCGCGCAGCTCGACGCTCTTGCCACACATCACCGTCACCCCCGCGAAAGCGGGGGTCCAGCGCGTCTATCGCAGGAGCCGGCCCCCCTGGATTCCCGCTGTCGCGGGAACGACGATCAGAGGCCCGGTGCAGGCGCGTTTGGGCCAGACCCATGATCCTGGCGACGGCCGGTCATATTGATCATGGCAAGACCGCGCTGATCCGCGCGTTGACCGGGGTCGATGCCGACCGATTGCCCGAGGAGAAGCGGCGCGGGCTGACCATCGATCTAGGCTTCGCCTACACCACCTTGCCCGATGGCACCGAACTCGGATTTGTCGATGTTCCCGGCCATGAGCGCTTCCTGTCCAACATGCTGGCCGGCGTGCTGTCGATCGACCGGGTATTGCTGGTCGTCGCTGCCGATGACGGGCCGCGCCCGCAGACGCTCGAGCACCTCGACATACTGGCGCTGATCGGGATCGCCGAGATCACGGGGGTCGTCACCAAGATCGACCGGGTCGAGCGCGATCGGACCGACGCCGTGGCAGCGGACACGACGGCACTGCTCGCCGCGGCGGGCTTTCCGCAAGCGGCGATTTTCCCGATGTCGAGCCGGACCGGCGAGGGGATCCCCGCTCTCGCCGAGCATCTGCAAAAAAGCACCCACGCCGCTGCACACAGCCGCGCGGCGGCTTCCGCATCGGGTCTGTTCCGGATGCCGATCGACCGGGCGTTTACGCTGCCCGGGATCGGGCTCGTCGTCACCGGCACGATAGCCGCCGGTACGGTAGCGCCGGGCGATCGGCTCGTCCTCAGCCCGCAGGGCACACCCGTGCGGGTCCGAGGATTGCATGGACACAATCGTCCCATCGAGACCGCCGCCGCCGGCGAGCGCTGTGCGATCAATCTCGCCGCCTCGTTTCAGGAAGGCAGCCAGCCGCGCCGCGGAGACTGGATCGTCGCTGCAGAACGGCACGCCCCGACGATGCGGCTCGACCTCTCACTGCGCGTCTCGCGTTACGCTGAAACTCCGCTGCGGGATGGGCTGCCGATCCATCTGCACCTCGGCACGACAGATGCCGTTGCTCGCGCGGCGGTGCTCGGGTCGCGGGAGATTGCTCCGGGCGAGAGTGGTTTTGTGCAGCTCGACCTCGAACACCCGGTTGGTGCCCTGTGCGGCGACCGTGCGGTGTTGCGCGACCACGCCGCCCGGCACACCTTGGCGGGCGGCCGCGTCATCGATCCGTTTGCGCCGCGCCGCGGCCGTCGGCAACCGGCGCGGCTCGCGGCACTTGAGGCGCTCGCCGCGACCGACCCGGCGCAAGCGCTGGCTCGACTGCTCGCCGTCGAAGGTGTCGTCGATCTGGCGCAATTCGCCGTGGCGCGCAACCTGGCGCCGAGCGAGCTCGATCGCCTGATCGAAGCGGGTGGATTTCTGCGTGTCGGACCGGCGCGTGCCCCTGTTGCGGTGACCGCGGAGTGGTTGGCTGCGCTGGGCGACAAAATCATCGACACGCTCGGCGCCTGGCATCAAGCGCAGCCCGACGCGCTGGGACCCAGCCGGCCGGCCTTGATCATGCAATTGCGCGGGGCTGGTCGCGAGGCCGCGCTCGACGCAGCGCTCGACAGTCTTGCCGGGGCGGGTCGCGTCGTACGGCAGGGGCCGATATGGCGCTTGCCCGAGCACCAGCCTCGGTTGACCCGGTCGGATGAGCGGCTCTGGGAGCGTGTTCGCCCGCTGCTCGCCGCCGCAGATCTCCGGGCGCCGCGAATTCGTGAGCTGGCCGTCGAGCTCGGGCTCCAGCCCGAGGCGGTGGAGCGCCTTCTCAACCGTGCCGAGCGGCTGGGCCGGGTCGCCCGGGTCGCCGACAACCGCTTCTTTCTGCCCGAGACCCTGGCGCGTCTCGCGGAAATCGCGCGCGAGCTCGCCGACAGCTCACCAGGAGGAGGCACATTCACCGCCGCTAGCTTCAAAGACCGTTGCGGTGTCGGCCGCAATCTGGCGATCCAGATCCTCGAGTACCTCGATAAGATGGGGGCGACCCGACGGACCGGTGACGCGCGCATCGTGTTGCGCGGCAGCAAGGTGTTTGCCTGACTGTGAAGCGGCAGGCGTTTCGACCTTTGATCGAGCGCGAAGAACCTGCAATATGATTTCGGAAGAGCATCGGGTCCGGTGACTCGCGCGGGCTTCAAACCCGTTGGAGGGCGCTAGGCGTCCTCGGTAGGTTCAACTCCTGCCTCTTCCGCTTTGCGCTCCAGCCGTATCCTCCCGGACATCCTCAAAATACCGCGCATTTCCTATCTCTTTCTGGTTAATGCGGTCCGCTACGGTTCGCCATAGTTCGCGCCAGACCGCGTGCAAAGTATGGAATATAGTATGGAAACGAAGTTCGACAGAGGGCAAATCAAATGAGCGATCAGCGGCTAGAAAACTACGTCGATGCGCGATCCGGCCGCGGCACCGCGCGCCGAGGGATCCATCGCCTCAACGCTCTGGCGGTCGCGCGGGCGCGCGGGCCCAAGTGGCATTGTGACGGCGCGGGGCTCTATCTGGTGGTCGGTCGCAGCGGTTCGAAATCCTGGGTCTTTCGTTATCGCCAGGGCGAGAAGCTGCACGACATGGGGCTCGGTCCGCTGCACACGGTGACCCTCGCGGAGGCCCGCGACAAGGCGCTGGCCTGCCGCAAGCAACGGCTGGACGGCGTCGATCCGATCGAGGCGAAACAGGCGAGGAAGCAACGCCAACGGCTCGAGGCGGCCAAGGCAATGAACTTCAAGCAATGCGCCGAGGCGCACATCAAGGCGCACAAGGCCGGCTGGAAAAACGCGAAACACGCCGCGCAATGGCCGTCGACCCTCGCAACCTATGCCTACCCCGTCTTTGGTGACTTGTCGGTGCAGGCGGTCGACGTCGCGCTTGTGATCAAAGCCATCGCGCCGATCTGGCAGACCAAATCGGACACAGCGAGCCGGCTACGCGGCCGCATTGAAAAGGTGCTCGATTGGGCGAAGGCGAGTGGGTTTCGCCAGGGCGAAAATCCGGCGCGCTGGCGCGGTCATCTCGACCAGCTGCTGCCAGCGCCCGGCAAGGTGCGCAAGGTCGAGCATCATCCGGCGCTGGCCTTTGCCCAGATCGGCGCTTTCGTGGCGGCGCTGCGGGCCCGTGAAGAAGTTGCCACGCGCGCGCTCGAATTCACGATCCTGACCGCAGGGCGCACCGGCGAAATCACCGGCGCCCGCTGGAGCGAGATCGATCTCGCCGAGCGGTTATGGGTGATTCCCGAGGAGCGCATGAAGACGGGTAAGGAACACCGGGTTCCGTTGTCGGAAGCCGCGATCGGTGTGCTTGAGGAATTGCACAAGATCCGCCGCGGTGATGTCGTCTTTGCTGGCGGCAGGTCCGGCGAGAGATCAGCAACATGGCGATGGCAATGACGTTGCGCCGCATGGGCCGCGACGATCTCACGGTGCACGGCTTTCGCTCGACGTTCCGCGATTGGGCATCCGAGGGCACCGACTTCGAGCACGACGTTGTCGAGATGGCGCTCGCTCATACCGTCCCCGGCAAGACCGAAGCAGCTTATAGGCGCGGCGATCTGCTGGCGAAGCGGCGGCCGCTGATGGAGGCCTGGGCGCGGTACTGCGCGGCAGCGCCGCCCGCTGCCATTCCACCGAAGGAGCATTCCGTTTAGCAGCCGGTGGACCAAAAGGAGGAGGCCCGCTGGGGGCGCATGGAGGACCTCCTAGCGCTCGCGTGGGACGCCTGCAGTAGCCCGCGCCGGGACGCGGAGGAGGCCCTGCAGATCGGCGTGGCGCTGTTTCCCGGCTTTGGGCTGCATGCCGTCTGGGTTCAGAAGCACGGCATCGTCTGGCGTCAGGTGACGAGCGGCGGCGTTCGGTGCGAGACCGACCATTATGAAGCAAAGCTGATCGGAGCTAAGCTGACGTTTCCGCTGATGTACCTGCTTGCTGCGTATGCGCCGCAGCCGCGCGTCTCGGTCTGGCGCATGGTCAGAGCCGGGATTACGCCTGGCCCAGCATTGCTGCAGAAAATAACCGCCGCCGACATCCGCAAGCTAATGGATGACACCGAGCTCGGGTCGCCGCGGCTGCCCCGCTTGGACGACCTCGCTTGGAGAATTGAACATGTCCGGCGCTGTGCAGTGGTGGCGACGGCGATCGAAAAGACGCTCCTACGGTGTCGGGCAAATCATGATCGAGTCGTTGAAGCCAAGGCGATCCTCTGCCGTCACCTGCAATCGATCATCAAGTGGTCGGTGAGTGCGGAAGAAGGAAACCAAGGCGACTTTGTGCGGGATGCTCGTGCGAGGTTGGCTTCGCTCGACCAGATTCCCGGGACCGCACCGCTGCCGCGGTTGGAGCTCGCGTGGCACGGGGCCGCAGTGGGATTAGCCGACTGCTTCGTTCGTGACTTTGGCTTTGAAACGGCGCGTTGGTATCGGGCTGGCCCGGGCATCCGGTTTGTTCGGCAGGGGCTCGACATGATCGGGTTGGAACCGCATGAGCCGGGCGCGATCGAAAGGGTGATCAGACAGGCTGGCTTCTAGCCCAACTTCGCCGATTCGACCCCGCGTTCGACGATTTTCGCCGGGCAAGTCATTGAGCGGCAAGGAGCCCCGCGGGCCAAAACGCCGAAAATCGGTTGTAGTGCCGACCAAGTGTATTCTCAACGCCGCCAATGTGCCGATAATCGGCCGCCATCATGTTCCTGCGCTGCAAGGTTCGCCGGAAGGATGGCAAGCAACATCGCTACTGGAGCGTTGTCGAGAACACGCGGACCGCCAGGGGGCGCGTGGTGCAACGGCACGTGCTGTATCTGGGTGAGATCAACGATACGCAGGAATTGGCATGGCGGCGGTCCATCGAGGTTTTGGAGGATGGCGCGGGGCGGCCGCGGATGCTGTCGCTGTTTCCGGAAGACCGCTGCGAGGGGCTGCTGGCCGATGCCTCGATCGTCGGTGTCAGGCTGTCGGAATTGCGCCTGCGCCGGCCACGGCAGTGGGGCGCGTGCTGGCTGGCGCTGATGCTGTGGCGCGAGCTGCAGCTCGATCAGTTCTGGTCGAAGCGGCTTGGGGTGAGCCGCAAAGGGACGCATTGGGATCAGGTGCTGTTTGTGCTGGTCGCCTACCGCCTGTTGGCGCCGGGCAGCGAATGGCGGCTTCACCGCGAGTGGTTTCAGCGCAGCGCTCTCGCCGATCTGCTGGGCGAGGATGCGGGGCTGGCCGAGATTCACAAGCTGTATCGCTGTCATGACCGGCTGCTGGTGCACAAGCAGGCGGTCTTTGATCACCTGACGGGGCGGTGGCGTGATCTGTTCAACATCAGCTACGACGTGCTGCTCTACGACCTGACGAGCACCTATTTTGAGGCGGATCCGCCGTTTCCGGAAGGCGACAAGCGGCGCTTCGGATACTCGCGCGATCACCGGCCGGATTGTGTGCAGATCCTCATCGCCCTGGTGGTGACCCCCGAAGGCCTGCCGCTGGCCTATGAGGTGCTGCCCGACAATACCGCCGACAAGGCGACGTTGCGGGGGTTTCTCGAGCGCATCGAGGAGCAATACGGCAAGGCGCGCCGGGTCTGGCTGATGGACCGCGGCGTGCCGACCGAGGAGGTGCTCCCCACGGGACAAGCCCGTGGGCTGAAGGCCCACGAGATGCGCGCGGCCGACCCGCCGGTGCATTATCTGGTGGGCACGCCAAAGGGTCGCTTGACGCGTTTGGAAAAGCATCTCGTCGCCAAGCCGTGGCAACAAGCGCGACCCGGTGTATAAGTCAAGCTATTGGCGCAAGAGGGCGAGCTCTACGTCTTGGCGCAAAGCCGCGACCGTGTCGCCAAAGAGCGGGCGATTCGGCGGCGCCAGTTGAAGCGGCTGTGGGCGCGGCTCAAGCAACTGTCGACGATGCAGCTGACGCGCGAGGAGTTGCTGATGAAACTCGGCGCCGCGCGCGATCAGTCCCGCACCGCCTGGCGCCTGGTCGACGATCGAGATCGCCGCAGACAGCGCCACGTTCAGCTATCGGCTCGATCGCGACAAGCTGCGGCAGACACGATCGCGCGAAGGTCGGTATCTGTTGCGCACCAATCTCGTCGAGGAAGACCCAGCCAAGCTGTGGAGCCATTACCTGCTGCTGGTCGCGGTCGAGGAGGCGTTCAAGAACCTCAAAGGCGATCTCGCGATCCGGCCGGTCTTTCACCAGCGCGAAGCTCGCATCGAGGCCCACGTCTTCATCGCCTTCCTGGCCTATTGCCTGCACGTCACGCTCGCGCGGCGCTTGCACGCGCTGGCGCCGGGGCTGACGCCGCGCGCCGTGTTGGAGAAGTTTGCCGCCGTGCAGATGATCGATGTGCACCTGCCAACCACCGATGGCCGCGAGCTGGTGCTCACCCGCTATACCGAGCCCGAACCCGAGCTCAGCCTCTTGCTGAAGAAACTCAAACTAGAGCTGCCCGCTCAACCGCCCCCCAACATCACCGCCGGGCCCGTGCCGCCGATCCCGCTGTAGTGCCGACCTTCGGGGGTCGGCCTCAGAAATCTCAACTACTTAGGCGCCCTAAAGTGCTCGAATAGGCGAAGTTAGGCTAATCCGGCTCGCGATTGGTCGAGCAGGCTCGGCGCCGAGTTGCTCGCGGCCGAGATCAGGCGGTTTTGGGCCGGATTCGGCTATCCTACCGTCTTGATATGGATCGAACCCGGCCGCGGCGGCCGCGAACCGGTGTGGACTGTGAAAAGCTCGCTGCGGGGCGGCTTGCCGCCCGGATCACCCGCCTCGTAGCTGCACCCGGCGCCGGCGCGGCAAGCGTTTCCTGTACAACGGAATTCTCTTCCAGAGCCGCCGGCGTGTGCGCCTCGTGGTCAGGGCGGGATCGGCGGCGAGAGCGGCTGCAATCGCTGGACGAGCTCGCCGGTGTCGATCGTCCCGTCCCAATAACCGACGATCACCGCCTCGTTGCACCGGATCCATTCGCTGACCGCGAGCAGATCGGGCGCCGAGAGCTGCCCAGCGACGAGATGCGGAGTGGGCCGCACCGCGACTGACGCGGTGTTGCTGGGCGACATCCGGCGGCCATGCGCCTGCTGGACTTTGACCCGAACATCATGCCGGGCGCGACCGCGATGCGAGACCCAGACCACCATTGGCAGACCGGTCATGCGCGGCGTCAGGTTCGCCATCTCGTAGGGCGCCTCGGCTTCACTCATGCCCGCGCTCCGTCAGCAGAAAATGCCGCAATTGCGGCATTTTCAGTCGGGCCGGTCTCGACCTGGTTGCCCCACGCCGTCCACCCGGGCCGCTCGCGGCGGGCGAACAGATCGAGGCGTCGGACATCGCCATAAAGCCGCTCGACGGCCTTGTAGGCTTCATCTGGCTTTTCCGAGTGCCGGCGGCGTGGCGCCTCAATGGTGAGCGGCAGGTCTGCTGGCGATGGTTTAGCGGATTTTACACCACTGGAATTTTCGCTGGCGCGCTCTTCCTCGGTGTAGAGGCCTTGGCTGACCCCATGATCGCGTATCGGCAGACCCTTGCCGCGCGTCGCGAGCCACATGTTCTCGACGACTTTGCGTGTCGTCTTGCCGGTGCCTATGCCTGGCTTCAACCACGCTAACAGCTCGGATTTGTAGGTGAAGGCCCAGCCCTCGATGACCTTCATCGTGTCGCGCAGGCGGGGTCCATAAACCCAGAAGCAGCCGGCGCAATTCTTTGCCATGACCGCGTCGAGCATCGGCTTCATGCGGATCAGGGCAGCGACGTCCATCGTCGGGTAGTGGCGTTGCGGGCTGCGACCTTCACCCTTCGGACTGAATCCATGCCAGCGGAGGGGCAGATCGACGACGACCAGGTCGAAGGTGCCTTCGGGCCAGGGCGGGGTGTTGGCTTGAAGCTCCCGCTGGCGAGCAACCCGGCACCGACCCGAACACGTCACTGCGTCGCGGCGGGTGGGTACGAACGATTTCCGGCATACCGGGCAGACGATCCGCATGTGACGGATAATGGCGATGTGTTACGACGGGTGCAACTCCCCTGGAGCCAGGAGTTGATCGACCAGGGCCCCTCGGGGGGATAGGGGTATCGCGGTCCAAGGGAACTCGTCCACCAACCGCGGGGACCCATTGCGCGCAACGTCGCGAAATTCGAACCGGGGGTCGAGTTCGCGCGAGCGGTGGAAAAGGTCTCGCTGAAATTAGCCACAAGGTTATGCCAGCGTCGCGGGCATGGCATTGCAGTCGGCGATCACCGAGGTTCTCGATCGCTTATCGCCGGACGACCGGGCGATCCTCGAGCCTGTTACATTGCCGCGCTGGCTTCGCCGGCGCCGACGGCTCGCCGAGCGGGACGCGGGGGTCATCGACGCGCGCGAGCGATTTTTCCCGGACCGGCATGTGACCGTCGCGGCCCGGCGGCTTGCCCGGGCGCTCCGCGGTTATCGCGACGGCAACTGGCGCTGGGAGCGGTACACCGGCGTGCCTGCCGTGGCGTCGGAACGGCACCGGGCGCTACACAGGATCCTCGTGGCTAATGGCGGCGTGGCGCTCGGCTGGCGCAGGATTGCCGACATTGTTTGCAATAATCGGTAGCGGCGCCTGCAACCGACCTGTGCCATTCAAGCTCCATGCTTTCCCGAGCGATACAGAGGCGCTTGCCGGACGCCGCAGCGATCGACCTCCCGCCGATAACGAACGACGCGCAATACCGGGCCGCGCTCGGCGAGCTCGAGGAGCTCGAAAGGCGCCTCGAGCTGGCCGAGCAGCGCCGCAACCGGAGCCGGGCCCAAGTGCTCGGCGCGAAACCAGGCCGTAGCCCGCTCGAGCGCGCTAAGGATTTGCTCGCCGGCGGAACTATTCCGGCAATTGACCCGGCCGCTGAACAGGCCGCCGCTGGCGAAGAACTGCAAATCCTTCGGGCGGCAATCATCGAGTTGACAGCCAAGCTCGAGGCGATCGCCCGCGACCTCTCCTATGACCAGTCCGCGAGGCTCCAACCGCTGCACAATACGGCGTTGCTCGGAGCTCTGCAGGCGCTCGATCAATTGAGCGAGGCACTCGACCAGGCGGCTGCGGTCCGGGCCCGGCTGCGAGCCGCTGGCTACGGGCCGTCACCTGTGCTGCTCCCGCAGCTCGAGCCGGAAGGCGCGGCGCTGCTCGGCCATTCGAGCGCGATCGGCATGACCCGGCGTGGCGTTTCAAACGGGCGCTCGCAAACATGGGCGTCGCGTACCCCGACTTTCGACTACAGCAGCGAGCGCACCAGGCTCGAGGCCGAGCTCGAGGACGCGCTGGCGGAGCTGCCTGCATTGCGCAGCACCCACATGGCCGCCAAGACGGCGGCCGAAGATGCGTGCTGGAGGTTCAACTCGTTCCTTCTGCGCGTGAACGCGGCGACCCGGCACGGCGCCGACGAGGCCTCGCCGGCATTGCTAGACCAACTGCATGAGGAGCGCCGCTTGCGCGACATCGCCAACGGCGCGGCCGAGCGCGCCAGGCGCGAGGTGGCGACTTGCGAATCACGCGTTGGCTGCGCGCGCACCGGTATCGAGCAGCTCAGCAAACTAGAAAATCCACCGCCACTGATTCCCCGGCGCGAGGTTGTGAGGCGGCCGGCGCCCACTCTCGACGCCGATTACGATCCGATTGTCATGCCGATCAGGACACCCGCCGATGCGGCATGAAAGCCGAATTCAGCAATGCGCTCGGTGGCACGATTTCGCCGCGCGCTGTGGCGGCCGCCGGCGGGGAATTCGTCCTTCCCAGCGGCGCCGGCGGCCGCCGATTTTTTCCGACTGGAGCGAGCTCGCCCAATGACCCCCAATCAACTTCGCCACATGGTCCGCCGCGCGCTCGACAAGCTGGAGCCACTGATCAAGGCAGTAGCGCATGTAAAAACCGCCGGCGACATGGCCGATGACTTGCCGGAGCGCCAAGCCGATTAGGAGGGCCATGACGCGCAGGTCAAGTCAATGCACCAGGTGGTAAGAACGGCAAAAACAGATCTCGAGGAATTCCTCGGGGCTCAGGTCGGCCGCGCTGCCCGGCTGCGCTTGATCGGCAGCGGAACGCCGGCCAGCGGCACTGACGATTCACTGCCCTATGATCCCGCCGGCGGCGATGGTTTGACGTGCGCCAAGGCGGCAATCGGCGACGCCGCGGACGAGGCGGATCGCCTGGTAGACCGGGTTGGAGAGGGCGACGAGCCGGCGGTCAACGAGTTGGCGAACGCGATGCATTTTCACTGTAAGACCGCTGATGCTGCGCTCGAAGATTATTGCGCCGCGGTGATCGACAACCCGGAGGGCGAAAAACGGCGCGAGCACGCCCGGGCTTATGCGAAGGCGATCGCAACCGGGTTCGGCCACGGCAAGGGCGCCTGAAAAATGCCCGCACCGCCGCCGCCCGATCGCGAAGAGCTGACGATTAAAACCGGCGGCCAGGCCCTCGGCGGCTGGCAACGCGTGCGGGTGACCCGCGGCGTCGAGCTCTGCCCGTCGCATTTCGACCTCGAGCTGACCGAGCGGTTTCCCGGCCAGGCCGGCAAGGCGGTGGTCGCCGACGGCGCCGCCTGCACCGTCGCATTGTCCGGCGATCTGGTGCTGACCGGCTATATCGACCGCTACATGCCGAGCTATGACAAGCACCAGCACCGCGTGCGGCTGGTCGGGCGCTCGAGGCCGCAGGATATCGTCGACAGCTCGATCGATATCATCAAGCTGGACTGGGTGATCAGCGCGACGACGATCAAGCAGGCCGCGGCGACACTGCTGGCGCCCTATTCGATCGGCCTGTCGATGCCCGACGGCGACGCCGAGTTGCCGGGCCCGCTGCAACAGACTCCATCAGCAGGGCCGTTTCGAGCCCGGCGAGGATGATCTTGATCTCGTCGGGGTAGGCCGCCTCGTCGATCAGAAAACGAATATGCGCGGCAAGCCCATCGAAGGTGGGTGCCGGCGTCTCTAGAATGTTTTCGTACACCGCCGATCGCGCCTTCTTGATCGCTTCGGCCTGGCGGCCGAGCTCGGCGAGGCCGCAGGCTTCTTCAGCCGCGCTCCCAGCCGTTTTGTAAGCCGCTAGGTCGGCGCGCAGCCGACTTCGCAGTTTCGCGATGTCTTCGGCGTCCTGTTCATCAAAGTCGTCATAGGCCGCATCGATCTCTTCCTCGGTAAAGAAGACGTCAGCGCCGACGCGGACGCGTGCCGCTCCGCGCAGATACACGGGAAGGGATAAGCGGAGCTCGACGGCCCTTTCGTCGAGCGGAATGAGGGGGTCGGAGAGGCGGTCATATTCGGCGATCAGCGCCGCAACGGGATCCGCTTCGGTCGCGGGATGCGATTGAATGACATCGGTCATGTGGCAGGGGTGTCCTCGGATCTCGCCCGCGAGCAGCGCGGGCGCCGGGAGCCGATCACCTGTAGCAGTCAGGCGGGCTGATTCCCCTTGCGGGTCTTGTATTCGCCGCGCTCCCGGCACAGAGCGGCGTCGGAAATTACTGCTATGGCGTGATCAGCGCCGCCGTCAGTTTCGCCAATTTAGAACGGCGTGGCCATCGCATAATTCGTGCGCAGCGCCAGGCGGGCGGGCCCGTCGGCGCGGGTCACCCCGGAGCGCCGGCCGGCCGGCGCATCGACAAAATGGACGGTGGCCTCGTGCGACGTGTCGCTACCGCCGGTATCGCTCATTTCCTGCCGCGTTATCTGGTACAACGGAGATGAGTGCCCCAGCCGCCAGGGCGCTGGCCCGCCATCGACGCCGCTGGGAAGACCCTGACATCCGGCGCGTCAGAACAGCAGATCGGTTCGAGCCAGCGGTCATCGGCTTCGGCCCGGCGGCTTCAGTGTGAGGTCAATTTTCTCGAAAAGGCTCGACCGCGGGCTCTGCGCGCCGCCCGGATCCGCATGCAGAACACCTGATTGAAAATCCTGCTGGATCCGAGCGCTCGATCATCGTACGAGTATAATTGGTATATGGAAAAGAGTATGGAAGGCCATTTTTTTGGTCATCTATCTGGTTGAATTCATGTCGAGATTGCGGTTAAATTGGCGGCTGCCTCTCCGCCATTTATGGAAGCCTAATCGTCGCCGAGCTCTCCCTGTTTGAAAGCGGTCACGGTACATACCGGCGTCGTAGAATTATCCGCTTTCGTCGTATCGCGGCCCAATTTCAATTCCATACCAGACAATTCACAGATTCCGCCTGGGTTTGTCGTTAGCCTCAATTCACCAGTAAACTGCGCTCCGTCGCTCCAGCGAGCCGAGACCGTGGCCAACGGGGTTCCTCGCCTGGAAGTGTCGGGGATCGTGGCCACCGAGGGCGTGATCGTCAGCACCAATTCCGGAGCCGATGTGCAGCCAGAGCATGTTGCCATGCACATCAATGCCAGCAACGTCCCGCCGAACTGTTTTTTTAAGATCCTCCCAGACCGGCGACGAACCATATTTCAGGGTTCCCTCCATGTCGTGCTCTCGCGAAGCGCTCATACCGGTATTAACACCGCTCGCCGGGCCGGTTCGTCAACAGCCGATCAATTACTACATATCGTCCATGCAGGTTGACCTATCAAAAGACGCCGGGCGTCGCTAGTCTGGCGGTGAAATCCGCGCCCGGTCAGGACAGCGCGTGGCGGGGGGCCGAGAGGCGTAGGCCTGGGCGGCGGATTGCTGAACGCGGCGAATTACGCCGCGGTAGGTTCCAAAAGTAGCAGGACTACACGCTCTTGCGGGACGATCCGGCAGGCGCCGAAGCCAGTCAAAGCCGGCGTCTCTCTCACCGTGCCTCCCATACGCAGCATGGGCCGTCGCGGTGAATGACGGTCTGGCTGCCGGGGCATAAAAGATCCGCGATTCGCGAGTGGACCATAGCGTTTTCTACCGAAGAGAAGTATCGCAGCAGGCAGCCCCTTGGAAATGCGTCGCGGTGAGTTCGGCCGCGGTTATTCGTCCCGGATTTGTCCGAGGCGACGGCTCAGCAAGGCGATGATTTTCTGCTGAACTTGCGGATCGTCCAGCAGGCGCAAAAACGTTTGTTTGAGAGCCTCGTGTTGCTCGGCCTTCTTGATCTCGTCTTCAGTGTTGGTTCGATCCACCATCACAACAATAGTGCCTGACCTTCGTCAGTCGACCGTCCCGGTGCTGTCACGGCGCAAAATGAGCGGCAGAAACCTGGCGCCGGCCTGGGCCGCAAGCACCTCGTTTCTCTAATCCGCGGTGTCGCCGTCAAAAATGCGTCCGTATGGCTATTTGGGCGCCTCTGGTCGCTTTCGGTAGACTAATTTTTGCTTCTCGGAAATATCGGCGCAGTGCGGATGGCGGCTGAACTTGGGACGAAGGAGAGTCATTAGATGACTAGGTTGATGGGCCAGGAGAAAAAGCGGATTTCCAAACGGATCGAGCGGCTCGACGTGGAACGAGAAAAGCTGAGTGCTCAACTCAATGAGCTGGAGATCGCCGAACGTGTTGTGAAACGATTTGACGGGAAAGCGGGCACA
This sequence comes from uncultured Alphaproteobacteria bacterium, assembly GCA_963700185.1. Classification (GTDB taxonomy): domain Bacteria; phylum Pseudomonadota; class Alphaproteobacteria; order ATCC43930; family CGMCC-115725; genus AP-15. The sequence goes on along the minus strand of CAVOWP010000007.1, from coordinate 202,977 downwards.
ACCGGAAAGCGGGGGAGCGCACGCCCGGCGGCGCAGACCGCACCGCCCGCCGGTGAGAACCGCAGGTTGTCGAAACGCGGCCCGGCAGGTGGATCCGTGGCGCTTTGAACGCTGGAGCAATCACCCGGGCGTATGCCGTGGCCGGCGAGGTGCGCTGAGCGGGGTTCGGCCATTCGCGGATCAGCCTTCTGGCGGGTGCGAGTGCTCGCCGCCACTGGGTTGATCCGGCCGGGTCAGCAGGTGGCCGCAGCCGGCCTTGTTCGCCCAATATTCCCAGGTGCGCCAGGTCTCGACCGAATAGGGGCTATAGCCCCGGTTGCGGGCCGCGATCTCGCCTTGCGACAGGTACTTGATCTCGCCACCCAACTGCCTGGCGCGCATCAGCGCTCGCGCGTTGCGCGGCAGATAGACCGACAACCGCACGACCTCGATCAGCGAGCGCGCAGCGGCGGCGAATCCATGGCCTCGCATAAGCGCCACGCTATTCCCGCCGAGGCATTTCGCGAGGTCGCTCGCCTGGGCCATGTTGGTGACGAGCAGGTTAGTATCGCCGAAATTATCGGCGATGTCCCAGACCGGCACCTCGGTGCCGATAAAGCTTCCCGAATGGATCACCGGCCGCAGCTTTGTCCTCTGGGTAATGCCAAAGGGCAGCGTGTCCTCGGCATGGGCATGGACGACGGCCATGACGTCCGGCCGCGCCGCGAAGATCGCCGCATGAATGAAGCGCTCGAGGTAAAGGCTGCGCCCTTCGTCGTGCACCGGCCGAGCGTCTAGGTCGAGTTCGACGACGTCTTCGGGGCCCACCAGCTCCGGAGCCAGCGAGCGGGCGATCAGGAAGCGGTCGGGATTATCAGGGTGGCGGACGCTTACATGGCCGTAGGCGTCGACGACCTCCTCCCTGGCGAGGATCCGGTTGGCTATCACAAGGTCTTGGATCAGGGCATCGGCATTGCTCATTGTGTGCACCCTCGTCTATCCCTTGACGGCAGCGAGGCGGCCACGCCGCGCCGCCGCGCATAATAGCGCCTTGAGCTGCTGAGGCCTCGCCGGGAGCCGCGTCACTGCGCCGGGCAAACCATAACGCAACCGCTCCCGCGCAAGGAGCGGCTGGCGATAGGGGCGCGGCGCTTCAGCGGCCGGGCCGCGAAAATCGATGGGCGGCAGGTCGGCGATGTCTGTAAGTTCGGCAATGGTGCCGTTCAAGCTTGATTTGTCGGGAAGGTCGTTTAGCGTGAATGGCAGCTGTCGCTTGGCCCTGCTCGTCACCGATGAAACCCGTCTCGTTTAGATATTTTGCGCCGCGCGCCGTTGACCATGCGCTCGATTTCCTCGCTGCGCACGGTCAGGAAGGAAAGATCCTTGCGGGCGGACAGAGTCTCGTGCCGGCAATGAATTTTCGGCTCGCCCGTCCCGCGAGCCTCATCGACATCAACTGTATCGATGCGCTCGATTATGTGCGCGAGGAGGGGGGCGAATTGCGCATTGGCGCGCTTGCCCGGCACGCTCGTTTCGAGACACCCGTTACCGCTGGTGCGCTCTCCGCGTTGTTGCCGCAGGTTGCGCGGCACATTGGGCATCTTCCGATCCGCTCTCGCGGCACTTTCTGCGGAAGCATTGCTCATGCCGATCCAGCCTCCGAATGGTGCTTGCTGGCCGCAACGCTCGATGCCGAGCTTGTGATCGTCAGCCACCGTGGGCAGCGCAATGTCCGACCAAACGCGTTTTTCATCGGCGCGCTCACGACCATGCTGGAGCCGGACGAGCTCCTGACCGAGATCCGCCTGCCCTTGCTCAATGACAGCTGGCGGACGGGCTTTGCCGAGTTCAGCCGGCGGGCGGGTGATTACGCGCTCGCAATGTGCGCCGCCTTTCTGCGGCTCGAAGAGGACCGCATCGTCGAAGCGCGGCTTGGGGTCGGCGGCGCCACCGACCGGCCCTCACGCATCGCCGCAGCCGAGGCGGCACTGACCGGCACCAACGGCGGGCCGGGCATCCTCCGCGAGGCCGGAAACATCGCGGCCGATACGATCGACCCGTTGGAGGACATTCACGCAAACGCCGAATATCGCCGAGACCTGGTGCGGGCGATGGTCGGGCGGGCCTTGAGCCAGGCGTTAACGCGGTGAGGTGGGTCGGGCGTCCACTGCCGCGCTACGAGGACCCGGTTCTGCTGCAAGGACGCGGCCGCTACGCCGCCGACCTGGCGCAAGGCGCACGTATATTGCGCTTCGTGCGCAGCCCGGCCGCGCGCGGCCGCATCCTCGCCGTGAACGCGCCGCCAGAAGTGCCAATGATAACCGCGGCTGTTCTCGGCGATGTCAAACCGATCTGTCCGCGCCTCGACCGCCTCGATTATGTCGCGGTTGCGCAGCCGATCCTCGCCCAGGCGCGCGTCACTTACGTCGGTGAGCCAATCGCCGCGGTGATCGCCGGCACCGCTGCCGAGGCCGAAGATCTCGCCGAACAGGTCACCGTCGAAATCGAAGCGGAGACGCCGGTCGTGACGCTCGACCAGGCGCTGGCACCCGGCGCGCCGCTGGTCCATGAGACGGCAGCACAGAACACGATGATCGACGCGCGCTTCGAAACTCCCGACATCGCTGCTGCCTTCGCAGCGGCGCACCAGGTGGTCGAATTTACGTTCACGTCGGGCCGGCAGTCGGCGGCGCCGTTGGAGCCGCGCGGTGCCGTCGCCGCTTTCGATCCGGCGACGGCCCGCGTCACCCTCTCGGCGTCGACGCAAATGCCGCACTTGTTGCGCACCGGCATTGCCGACGCCCTGGGGATCGCGGAATTGGAACTCCGCGTGATCGCGCCGGAGGTCGGTGGTGGCTTCGGCCAGAAGATGGCGCTGATCCCGGAATATATCGTGGCGGTCTGGGCGGCGCGGCGCTTTGCGTGCACGGTCGGCTGGATCGAGGACCGGCTCGAGAACCTAACCGCCTCGTTTCACGCGCGCGACCAGCGCCTCCATTTGCGCGGCGCCTTCGATGCGGACGGCAGATTGCTGGCGATCGATGCCGATGTTCTTGGCAATGTCGGTGCCTATTCGAATTTCCCGGCCACCTGTGGGGTCGAGCCATTGATGGCGCTGGCGGACATGCCCGGGCCCTATCGGGTGCCCGAGTACCGCGCCCGGGCCCGTGCCGTCGCCAGCAACACCTGCCCGATGGCGCCCTATCGCGGCGTTTCGCGCCCCGTCATCACCGCGGCGGTGGAACGGCTGATGGATTGCGCGGCCGCCCGGCTCGGGCTCGACGTGCTCGAAATCCGGCGCCGTAACCTGACCGCCGAGTTCCCTCATACCTCGGTGACCGGCGTCGTGCAGGACGCCGGCAGCTATCGCGAAGCGATGGAGGCGGCGGCGCGGGTCGTCGATTTCGCCCAGTTCCGCGCGCGACAGCACGCCGCGCGCGCCGATGGGCGCTGGCTCGGTCTCGGGATCTCGGTGTTCGCAGAGCGCACCGGCCCCGGCAGTCCCGCCTTTGCCGCGCGGCGTATGGTGATCACCCCGGGCTTCGAGCGGGTCGAACTGGCGATGGACCCCTCGGGCTTTCTTGAAGCCCGGATCGGCAGCTCGCCGCACGGTCAGGGGTTGAAGACGACCTTGGCGCAATTGATCGCCGACGAGATCGGTGTCGCGCCCGCTGAGATCCGGGTCATCGCCGGCGACACCGACCGCAGCCCCTACGGCTGGGGCACTTTCGCCAGCCGCTCGCTGGTGATCGCTGGCGGCGCCTGCAAGCTCGCCGCAGTGATATTGCGCGAGCGCCTGCAAACGGTCGCCAGTCAGATATTGGAGGCGGCCGCCTCCGACATCGAAATTTCCGACGGCCGCGCCTTCGTGCGCGGCACCGATCTCGGCGTCGAGGTGCGGCAATTGGCACGCACCGCGTATCACCAGAGCCACCGCTTTCCGGCGATCGCCCAAACCGGGCTGTCGGCGGTGGCGACTTACGACCCGTATGGCACCTTCTCGAACGCTTGTCATATTGCGATCGTCGCGGTGGACATTGCGACCGGCCAAGTCGAGATCGAGCGGTTCGTAGTCGTCGAGGACGCCGGCCTTCTGATCAACCCGATGATCGTCGAGGGACAGATCCACGGCGGCGTCGCGCAGGGCATCGCCAACGCGCTCTATGAAGAGGTGGTTTATGACGACGGCGGCAACATACTGACCGGCTCACTTGCCGACTACCTCGTGCCGACAATGGCGGAAATCCCGGGGCTCGAAATCCATCATCTGGAAACCCTGACCGAGGCGAGCGTCACCGGCGCCAAGGGGGTCGGCGAGGGCGGCACGATCGGCGCGCCGGCGGCGGTACTCAACGCAGTTTCCGATGCACTGGCGCCGTTTGGCGTCGGTATCTTCGAAATGCCGATTACGCCGCAGCGGATCTTGCAGTTGCTGCGCGAGGCGAGGTGCAAACCGCAATGAGCCGGTATCCACCGTTCCAGCGCACGAGCGGCTCACTTGTGGTCCCGGCCTGCGAGCGTGTGAAAGGATTGAAATTAGGCTGGGCGAGCGGAACGCGTCCTTCGAGACGGCCGCTCCGCGGCCTCCTCAGCATGACGAATTTTCGTAATGCCATCAACAAGACACCTCATGCTGAGGAGCGCCTTCTGAGCGCGTCTCGAAGCACGCATAGTCGCGATACAGCAATTCTTTCACACGCTCCTGCGCGCGGGCGACACTTTGCGATCGGGACATGAGCGACAAATACGACGTCACGTTTACGGTGAACGGCGATAAGCGCACGATCCGCGTCGAGCCGCGGCGCAGCTTGGCCGACGCGCTGCGCGAGGATTGCGGCCTAACCGGCACGCATCTCGGCTGCGAGCACGGTGTCTGCGGCGCCTGCACCGTGTTGGTCGACGACCAGCCGGTCCGCTCTTGCCTGATGTTCGCGGTGCAAGCCGAGGGTACTAGGGTGCGCACTGTCGAAGGGCTCGCCACAGGCGACAAGCTGCACCCGCTGCAGCAAGCGTTCTGGGACCATCACGGGCTGCAATGCGGCTTCTGCACGCCCGGGTTTTTGATGCTGGCCATCGGCATCCTGGAGCACGCCCCCGATATCCCCGAATCCGAACTGCGCGAGGCGTTGTCGTCGAATCTATGCCGCTGCACCGGCTATCAAAACATCCTCAAGTCGGTGCTTGCCGCAGCCGCTGAAATGCGCAAATGAGCCTGATCGGCCGATCGGTCAAGCGCCTGGAAGACCGCCCTCTGCTCACCGGCAGCGGCCAATTCGCGGCCGATATCACGCCACCTGACACGCTTTATATGCGCGTAATACGCTCGCCGGTCGCGTTCGGCCGCCTCGCTGGCCTTCGGATCGCAGAGGCGCTGGCGCACCCCGGCACGGTTGCCGTCTGGACCGCGGAAGACGTCGCCGAAATCCCCCCGATCGGCTTTCGCATGACGCCAATTCCGGGGTTGGACCCTTATCGCCAGCCGGTCCTGGCGAATGGACATGTGCGCTACGTCGGCGAGCCGGTGGCGGCAGTATTCGCCGCTGACCCCTACATCGCCGAGGATATCGCGGAGCTTGTCGTGCCGGAAATCGAGCCGTTGGCGCCGTGCCTGGATCCGGCCGCGTCGCCGCGCGAATTCGCGCCGGGACGCAGTACCGAGGCCGCAGTGATCACCAAAGCCTACGGCGATCTCGACGCTGCCTTTGCCGCTGCGCATGCGGTGGTAGCGCTGGAGTTGACCATCGGCCGGCACAGCGGCGTGCCGCTCGAAACACGCGGCGCGATCGCCGTACCGGAAGCGGTCAGCGGCGTCCTTCGGTTGTACGGCGCTGCCAAGGTGCCGCATTACAATCGCCAGGCGCTCGCGGCGATGCTCGGGTTGCCGCTCGACCGGATTTACCTCCACGAAGGGCATGTCGGCGGCGGATTCGGCATTCGTGGCGAGCTTTATCCGGAAGACGTTCTGGCCTGCGCGGCGTCGCTGCGGCTCGGGCGCCCCGTCAAGTGGATCGAAGACCGTTACGAGCATCTGGTGGCGGCGAACCAGTCGCGAGGCTCGGTCCATCGGGTGCGCGCGGCAGTCGACGAGCACGGCTTCATTCTGGGCCTCGATGACGAGTTCTGGTTCGACCAGGGAGGCTATCTCCGGACCCACGGCGTTGTCGTCACCGACCTCACCTGCGCGATGCTGCCCGGCCCTTACGTGACTCCCGCCTATCGCTCGGTCGGCCATGTGCGGCTTACCAACAAGACGCCGTGCGGCACCTATAGGGCGCCCGGACGGTTCGAGGCGAGTTTTGTGCGCGAGCGGCTGGTCGACCTAATCGCCGACCGGCTCGGGCTCGATTCGATCGTGGTTCGGCGCCGAAACTTCATTGCAAAGACGGCGATGCCGTTCCACCGCGAATTCTCTGCCCTCGGCACCGACATCGTTTATGACACTGGCGATTATGCGGGCCTTCTCGACAAGTTCCTCAACCGGGTGGGGTGGAAGACGCTGCGCGCCGATGTAGCCCGGCGCCGGCAAGCGGGCGAGATGGTCGGCCTCGGGCTCGGCTTTTTCGTTGAGAAAAGCGGGCTCGGCCCGTTCGACGATGTGCGCATCACGCTCGGCAGCGATGGGACGATCGAGGTGATCACCGGCGCCGCCTCGATCGGTCAAGGAGTTCGAGACGGTCATGGCGCAAATCTGCGCCGACGGGCTCGGCACCGGTCTCGACCATATCCGGGTTATCCATGGTCAGACCGATCGCATCGCACGCGGCATGGGTGCCTTCGCCTCGCGCGTCACGGTGATGACTGGTTCAGCGGTGACGATCGCCGCCTCAAGGCTGCGTGGCGAATTGCTGACCGTCGCCGGGCGATTGTTGCAGACCGCACCCGACCGTCTTGCTGTCACCGGGGATCGGGTCGTGGTGCGCGCCGCGCCCGGCGGACCCTCACTCGACCTCGCCGCAATCGCGCGCGGCGCCGGCGGCAGCCTCACAGCCGACGCCACCTTCACCACGGAACAAATGACCTACCCCTACGGCGTGCACCTAGCGCAGGTGTGCATCCAGCGCGACAGCTGCGGGGTTGCGGTCGAGCGCTTCTTTGTCGGCTACGATGTCGGCCGCGCGGTCAATCCGATGCTGGTCGAAGGGCAAATCGCCGGCGGTGCGGCGCAAGGCATCGGTGCCGCGCTGCTCGAGGAGTTCGTGTACGACGCCTCCGGGCAGCCGCAGTCGGTTACCTTGGCCGATTATCTGATGCCGACCATTGTCGAGATCCCGACGATCGACGTGATCCTCTTCGAGGATGCACCGACGCCGCTCAACCCGCTCGGCGTCAAAGGCGCCGGCGAAGCCGGCATCAGCGCGGCGGGCGCCGCGATCGCCGCCGCGATCGACGATGCGCTCGGCCGGCCGGGCGCGGTCCGGCAACTGCCGATCACCCCAAACCGCCTCCACACGCTGCTGGCCGAACTTCCCGCGGCGGAACGCTGACGCCCCTCGACTTATCGGTCGCGGAGGCGATCCATCAGCGGCTTTTGCTGGCCGCCGTCGATCTCGATCATCGTGCCGTTGACGAAATGCGCCAAATCAGAAGCGAGGTAGGTGACGAGGCTGGCGACCTCCTCGCATTCGGCAATGCGCCCCAGCGGAATGCTGCGCGGGGCAAGCATGTCGGCCTCCTCTCGTGCGATCTTCATGTCGCGGGCCATCGCGTCGACGAGGCCGGCCCAACGCTCGGTCCGGACCGGCCCGGGATTGACCGCCACAAAGCTGATATTGTCCTTGCCGTATTGCGCAGCGAGCGCAAGTGTCAGATTCTGACCGGCAGCATTTGCGGCGCCCGGCGCGATCTCCCAATAGGAGGGTTTGACCCCGTCATTGCCAATCAGGTTGATGACGCGGCCGCGCCGCTGCTTCCGCATGATCGGCAATACGTGCTTCAGGCAACGCACATAACCCATGAATTTGAGCTGCAGTGACTGGGCCCAATGTTCTTCGGTTAGGAACTCGAGAACTCCGCCGGGTGACGACCCGGCGTTGTTGACCAGAATATCGACGCGCCCGAGCGCGGTGTGAGCTTTTTTGACAAAGGCCGCGGCATCGTCCGGCTTGGTCAGATCAGCCGGTATCGCGACGATTTTCCGATTTGTCTCGCGCGAGATCTGGGACCCTGCTGCCTCCAGCGGTTCTTTTCGGCGCGCGCAAATTGCGACATCGACACCTTCGCGAGCCAACGCGAATGCGATCGCCTTCCCGATACCAGCGCTCGCCCCCGTGACGAGTGCGGCCTTTCCATTCATCTGGAGATCCATGAGGACTCCCGTAGGTTAAAACAGCGACGAAGCCAGGTTAGGGTCGGCCGGCGGCACAGTTGTGTCAATCGACAGCTTGACCGATCTCGGCTACTCACGGCTACCTCCGGGATCGTTTTGTGACCGACACCGACATTGATCTTGCGGGGGAGAGTGACATCCGGATGATTCTGGGCCACCGATCAGGCCTAGCTCCAGAGGGGTCAAACAGTATGCGAGGAAGAAGTTGGCCAGCTGGCCGGCCTGCGAGACACTTGAGCGAGATGCATCCCGGCGCCGGTGTGGTCCCGATCGGCGACCGGAAGGGCCAAGCCTCTGCTATTAACTTGGGTTGGTAATTCCCCTGTAAAGATAAGCGAGCTGTCGATATTAAGCGTTCTGTCTCCTTATCGGCGGAACAGATTCCGCCGCCCCGTTGCGTGCGGGGCCGGTTCTCGTCAGAGTGGGCTTCGATAGCTGAGCAGGGCGCGCTTGATGGCTGATTTCACGATCTTTCTGGGAAACAAGAACTACTCGTCCTGGTCGCTGCGACCTTGGCTTGTTCTCAAACAGACCGGGGTTGCGTTCGAGGAAATCGTGATTCCGCTCTATGAGCCGACGAGCAAGGCGACGATCATGAAATATTCACCGTCGGGAACCGTGCCTGCCCTGCGGCACGGCGAGCTTGTCGTCTGGGACAGCCTGGCGATATGCGAGTACCTCGCCGAGTTGTTCCCGACGTTTCAGCTGTGGCCGCGGGATCACGACGCGCGCGCGGTGGCCCGCTCGGTCTGTGCCGAATTGCATTCGGGATTTCAGGCTCTGCGTGGCCATCTGCCGATGAACGCCCGTTCGAGCTTCCCCAATCGCGGCGTCACGCCGGAGGTTCGGGCGGAAGTCAACCGCGTCATGTCGATCTGGCGCGACTGCCGTAAACGCTTTGGTGAAGGCAAAGGCGATTTCCTGTTCGGTCACTTCAGCATTGCCGATGCGACCTACGCCCCGGTCGTGACCCGGTTCCGGACCTACAAGCTCGAACTCGAGCGCGACGCGGATACCTATTGCGAGACGATTATGGCGCTTCCGGCAATGCAGGAATGGATCGCCGCCGCCCGCAACGAGCCGATGATCATCGACAAATACGAGTTTTGAGCGGGGGCGTCTGCTCGGTTGCGAGAGGTTGCGATGCCCGCACGACAGACAGCGTCTTATGGTTCTTGGTCGTCGCCGATCACCTCCGATCTGATCGTTGCTTCGACGATCGGGCTCAGCGGCATCCTGCTCGACGGCACTGATGTCTATTGGCTGGAGTCGCGCCCTCAGGAGAATGGGCGATCGGTAATCGTCCGCCGCCCCGCCGGCAGTAGCTCGGCCGACGTCACCCCACCGGTGGCAGGCGCCGGCGAAGCGACCTTCAATGTGCGGACCCGCGTTCATGAATATGGCGGCGGGTCGTATCTCGTCAGCAACGGCGTCGTTTATTTCTGCAACGACGCCGACCAGCGCCTCTATCGCCAGAAGCTCGGAGGGACGCCCGTTGCAATCACCGCTGAGCCTGCTCGGCCGCGAGGACTGCGCTATGCCGACGGCGTCATGGATGCGCGGCGCGGGCGGATGGTTTGGGTCCTCGAGGACCATACGACGGCCGCTCGTGAGCCGGTCAACACCCTGGTCGAAATTCCGCTCGACGGATCGCACCCGCCGCGGATGCTCCAGTCGGGAGGGGATTTTTATGCCGCGCCGCGTCTCAGTCCGGACGGCAGCCGGCTCGCTTGGCTCGAATGGAGCCACCCCCACATGCCCTGGATCGGGTGCGAATTATGGGTGGGCGAATGTGCCGCCGATGGCTCGGTCGGCAACAAGCGCCTTGTGGCCGGCGGAGACGACGAATCGGTCTTCCAACCCGAATGGTCGCCGGACGGCAGGCTTTATTTCGTCTCCGATCCCGCCCAGCCTTCGCTCGAGGGGAGATGGTGGAACCTGTTCCGTGTCCGTGGCGACGCACTGGACAATTCCGTCGGGGTTGAGCCGATCTACCCGCTCGCAGCGGAATTCGGCAGAGCGCAGTGGGTGTTCCGGCTGTCCACCTTCGCGTTCACGTCGTCGAGCCAGCTGGTGTGCAGCTATGTGCAGGACGGGGTCCGCCGGATCAGCAACATCGACCTCGCCTCGCTCGAAGCCCGTCCCATTCCGACAGAATACGAGGATATCTCCTTCGTCCGCGCGGCTGCGGACCGAGTCTACTTCGCTGGCGGTACGCCGACCACGCCGACGGCTGTCGTCGAGCTGCACGTACCCTCCGGGCGGGCAACGATCTTGAAGCTCTCGACCAGTCAAGAGGTCGAGGCCTATCGCAAGTACTTATCCGTGCCCGAGCCGGTGACATTCGACACCGAAAACGATCTGCAGGCCCATGGCTTGTTCTACCCCCCGCAAAACTCCGACTTCGCCGCCCCCTCCGGCGAGCTTCCGCCACTGCTCGTGCACTGCCACGGCGGGCCGACTGCAGCCGCGTCCCCGACCCTCAGCTGGGGGACGCAATACTGGACCAGCCGCGGCTTCGCCGTTCTCGACGTCAACTACGGCGGCAGCACTGGGTATGGCCGCGAGTACCGGCTGCGCCTGCAAGGCAACTGGGGGGTAGTCGATGTCGCCGATTGCGTAAACGGTGCTCGCTACCTAGCGGAAACAGGTAGGGTGGACCCAGAGCGCTGGGCCATCAGCGGCGCCAGCGCGGGCGGCTATACCACACTGGCGGCATTGACGTTCCGCAAGGAATTCAAGACCGGCGCGAGCTACTACGGCATCAGCGATCTGGAGGCGCTGGCAAAAGATACCCATAAGTTCGAGTCGCGCTATCTCGATGGCCTGATCGGGCCTTACCCCCAGCGCAGTGATCTCTATGTGGCCCGATCCCCGATCCACAGCGCGCGGCTGCTCGCGGCGCCGGTCGCCTTCTTCCAAGGCGCCGAGGACAGGGTGGTCCCGCCGCAGCAGGCGGAGGAGATGGTCAATGCTCTCCGCCAGCGTCGCATCCCGTTTCTTTATCTGTTGTTCGACGGCGAGCAGCACGGCTTTCGCCGCGCCGACAACATCAAGCGGGCGCTCGATGCTGAACTCTATTTTTATGCGACCTTCCTGACGGATCAGAGGCTGGAATTCCGTGTCTCGTAGAACGAGTTCAGCGCACGCTTCCGAGGAGCTCGTCGAGTGTTCGGCCGAGCCGCTCGAGGTCGGCCGCGCGCGACAGCCGGTGGTCGCCACCCTTGACCAGGGTGACCACGAGGTCGCGGCTTGCGAGGCGCTCGGCGAGCGAAAGGCTCGTCTGCCACGGAACCGAGGCGTCGCTCATGCCGTGCAACAGCCGGACAGGGCATTCGAGTGCGATGGCCCGACGCATCACCAGATGCCGTTTGCCATCCTCGAAGAGGTTCAGCCGATGCGTGTAACCGGCCGGGTCGTATTCGGAGGGCAACGTCACGGTGCCGGTGTCGCGCAATTCCCGTTGCTTGGCCGGATCTAGGCGCCGCCAGACGAGGTCCTCGGTGAAGTCCGGCGCCGCCGCGATGCCGACTAGCGCATGGACCCGAGACGGCCTCGCAAGCGCGGCGAGCAGCATGATCCACCCACCCATGCTCGACCCGACCAACACCTGCGGCCCTTCCGTCAGCGAATCGAGAACCGCAATCGTATCTTCCGACCAGCGGCCGATCGTGCCCAGCGTGGCATCGCCGCTCGATGCGCCGTGGCCGAAATAGTCGAACCGCAGATAGCCCAGCCCGCGGCGGCGGCAGTAATCCTCGAGATAAAGGGCCTTGGTGCCGGTCATGTGGGAACGGAGCCCGCCGAGGAACACGATCCCCGGGCTCGATCCGGCGAGCCGGTTGTAAGCGATCGTTGCGCCATCCTGACGTGTTAGATTGGCCGGAGAACTCATCAGGGATATCGGCCGGCTGGAATGAGCATCGACGATACCATTGCACCCGTTGCGTCGACAGAGCGCCCGCCGGTGGTGCTGCAGGTCCTCCCCAGTCTCGTTTCCGGCGGCGCCGAGCGCGGCACCGTCGAACTCGCGGGAGCGCTGGTTGCGGCGGGATGGACCTCCTATGTCGCCTCGGGCGGAGGCCCTCTGGAACGCGAAATTGCGCGGGCAGGTGCGACGCATCTGACGCTGCCGCTCGCCTCGAAAAACCCGCTCGTCATGCGCCGCAACAAGGTGGATTTGGTACGTCTGATCCGGCGGTTCGGCGTCGATATCGTCCATGCCCGCAGCCGTGCCCCGGCTTGGAGTGCCTGGGCGGCGGCCGATGCCACCGGGCGTCGCTTCGTGACGACTTTTCACAACGCCTATGGCGCGCGCACCGCGCTGAAGCGGCGATATAATTCCGTCATGGCGCGGGGTGACCGGGTGATCGCGATCTCGGATTTCGTCGCCGACCACGCCGCCAATGTCTATGGGGTCGGCCGCGACAGGCTGCGAACGATCCCGCGCGGCGTCGATCTCGAAATCTTCGATCCGCACCGGGTCGGCGCGCAGCGCATCATCAACCTTGCTCGCCAATGGCGCCTGCCCGACGGCGTTCCTGTCGTGATGCTTCCCGGTCGCCTGACGCGATGGAAGGGCGGGCTGGATTTCATAGCGGCGGTCGCGAAGCTCGGCCGGTGCGACGTCTGTTGTGTTCTCGCCGGCTCCGAACAGCGCCCCGGGTTCCGCCGAGAACTCGAGGCCGCCATCCGCGAGAATGGGCTGGCCGGCCTTTTCCGCATCGTCGAGGAATGCCGGGACATGCCGGCCGCTTACATGCTCGCCGATGTCGTCGTCTCGGCGTCGCGCGACCCCGAGGGGTTCGGCCGCGTCATCGTCGAGGCGCAGACGATGGGCCGGCCCGTGGTCGCCACCGATCACGGCGGCGCCCGCGAGACGATCGTCCCTAGTGTCACGGGCTGGCTCGTGCCGCCGCGCGACCCCACCGCGCTCGCCGCCGCGATTGGCGAGGCATTGGGGCTCGCTGCTCCCGAGCGGCGGCAGCTTGCCGAACGCTCCATCGCCCATATCGCGGCGCGATATACCAGCGAGGCGATGTGCGCCGGCACGATCCGCGTTTATGAGGAGCTGCTGTTTCCCCAATCGACCGATTTCGATGTTGCGGCTCAGTGAAGCGAATGTTGCTCAAATTCAATATGCCTGACCGACGATCAAGGTCAAAATCAATGGTTAACAACATTGTTGATCTTTTTGCTGTAATTGGCCGTTCAGTGCGCAACGCCACCCCGACCGCCGAAGCCCCGGTCGGGACTGACCCGGGCCCCACCTGGCATATCCACGCCGCCTCCTGAGGGGCACCAACGCGGCCAATTTCGGCGGGGTCGGATCACTGTGGCGTTCACTCCTTCCGCGTATCCCGGCGGGGCCCGAGTGCCATGCGCGAGCAATCGATCCAGGTGCGCCGCTACAATCTCCAGCTAGTGCGCGTTCCAATCAAGTTGCATCGCCTCCCAAGAGCGTCATCCGCGGGCTTGACCCGCGGATCTCCGAGATGGCCGGGTCAAGCCAGATCAAGCCTGACCATGACCAATACACGAGGCAATCCCATCCGATCGGAAACCGGTCTAGCCGCCCGCCAGTTTGACCAGGAGATCGGGGAGAGGAAGCGGTGTCATCGGGGCTGCTCGGCAACCGCCGGCGCGCTGCGCGATGCAGACTTCGCCGATGCACTGCCGCGTGGCGAAACCGAGCGCCGCCGGGAGCGGCTTGGTGTAGAGGAGGGTATCGAAGCTGTCGACGGCGGCGATCAACGTAGCTTCGTCTTTGGGCCAATACATCGCGGCGGCCCGGTGAAAATAGGTATATCCGCCATAAACCAACCAGTCCCCACCGGCGAGGCCATATAGGCCGATCCCGCACGGAGCCGGCCCATGCGCGACGAAGGACGCCGCCATCAAATTGTCATGCATCCGCTGACGATGCTCGATGAGTGTTGCGCCGGTCCACACCTGCAGTGAAGCAAACCCCCACCAGATCACCGCGAAAGCGGTGCTGACGAGCGCGGCGGCGCTTTTCGACATGCCGCGACTGGTCAGCCAACCCCGCCCCCAGCTCGTCGTTTGCGCGAGCCCCACGCCCGCCAGCACCGTCAGCAGCACGATCGAGGGATAAATGTAGCGGTATTCCTTGTGCGCGACGCCGGAGTGGACCGCGAAGATGACGATGGCGACCAGCAACAGCAGCGGGATGCGCCAGGCACCGATCGCCGCCAGCAACAATAAGGTTGCGCCCGCACCGCCCCAGACGCCGAGCTCGCCCTTCAGGTAATACGACCAAGGTTCGGCGCTCACCCCGCAACAGAGATTGTAAAACAGATAACGCCAAACCGATGCAAAGGGATAGCCGAGGGTGAGAGTATCGAGAAGCGCGGCGGCGGCCAGAATAACCGCCGCTCCGCCGAGGATCGCCAGCAGCCGCTCGCGGCCGACCGGCCAATTCGTCCACAAGGCCCAATTCGTCCACAAAGCCCAATTCGTCCACAAGGCCCAATTTGTCCACAAGGCCCAATTTGTCCACAAGGCCCAATTTGTCCACAAGGCCCAATTTGTCCACAAGGCCCAATTTGTCCACAAGGCAATGACGAGAAGCGCGGGAGCAAGTTGTACCCGCATCACGAAGACGAGCCCGAGCAACGCTCCGCCGACGAAGAGGCGGCGAGGCGAGGTGACACGATGGCCCGGCTCCAAGACATAGAGCGCCGTGACCAGCAGATGCCCGGCTACTACCTCGGAGAGAGTGCGGGCCCCGAAATAGACCAGCTCGGCGGCCACGGCGACCGCCAGCCCGGCGAGGAACGCGCCCGGGACGCCGAAAAGCGGGCGGCACCATAAGAAAGCGCAAACCACCGGTGCGGCGGCGAGAGCGGCAAACCCGACGGCAATCACAGGCAGGTAATAGTCGGGCCCCTCCCCGACAATACGCGACAGTTCCATCAGCCCCGCGATGATGCCCGGCAGCACCCAGGACCGCACTCCGAGCTGGAACTCCCAGGGCACCAGACCGCTGCCGAAGACGAGCCGGTGCGCCGGCTCCAGGTCTGAAAGATCTCGTCCGGCCAAACCGCGCTCGGCGCGATCAGGATCGGCTGCAGCCGCAGACAAATTGCCATTGCTACGAGTGCCACCAGCCCGATTTCGGCTGATCGCCGCGGGATAAACCGCAAGAAGCGCGGTTTGCCGCCGGCAGCGGGGGGCAAGACTGGCGTTCCGGCAGGGACGACGAGCCGGCTCCCCGCCTGGCGGACTGACGCGAGCAAACGGGCATAGACCGCGGCGACCGCACAGCCATAAAGCCGGAGCCGCGATGGCGTAAGGCCGAGGAGGTCGGCCTCTCTTCCGCTGCGGCCGCAGGTTGGTGACGCTCGATGGCGAATGAATGCCATCGAGCGGTTCCCGTCAGACTTTGCTGGCGACGAAACTGAAGGTGCTGCTGAGACTGGTGCCGACGAGGGTGAAGGCAGCGATTGCGGCGACTGCGATCAATGCGGCGATCAAAGCATATTCGATGGCTGTAACCCCGGACTCGTCCCGGATCAGATTGGAAAGAACGGTGCGCAAGCGGCTTCTCCTCAGGTGAGACAAGCAATCGCCCGCAAATTGCACCGGACTGTTTAAACATCGGTAAATCAACAGCCAAAAAGCCAGTCAAATTTCCGATTCCTGAAGGGAAAATCGGGAGCCGCGTGAGACCTCGATCAGAGCCGCGCCAGCTCGCCTTCGAGCGCTGCCAGGCTCGCCAGCGAGTGGGCGGGCGCAAAGTAGTCGACGTAGTCGAGCGCGACCGTCATGGCGCGCGCGACCGGCTCGTAATTTTTCCACCCGAGCAGGGGGTTGAGCCAGACCAGGCGGTGCGCGCGCCGCTTCAGCCGTTTGAGTTCGACCGCCAGCGCCTGCGGCGGGTCGGTGTCGTACCCGTCGCTCATGACAATCACGACGCTGCGCGAGTCGAGTGTCTCCTTTGCATATCGGTCGTTGAAGGTTTTGAGCGAGGTCGCAATCCGGGTGCCGCCGCCAAACCCGTCCGCCATCAGCGACAGCCTTGTCATGGCGAGGCTCGGATCTCGCTCTCGCAGCGCATCAGCAATATGCACGAGCCGGGTATGAAACAAGAAGGCGTCTGCGTGGAGCCATCGGCCGATCAGACCGCGCACGAAATTGAGGAAGTACCGGCTGTAGACCGACATCGAGCCGGACGCGTCCAGCAGCACGATGAGCTTGACCGGCCGCTCCGGGCGATGCCTGCGCCGCAGCTCGATCGGTTCACCGCCGCGCGACAGGTTGCGCCGGATGGTCCGTCTCAGATCGATCATCGCGCCGCGCCGGGCCGGTGTACGCCGGCGACTGAGGCGATAACGGATGGCACTGGCGAGGCGCTCGGCGATCCGCTCGGCCTCCGCCGCCTCTTCCGGGGTGACGAGCGTGCGCAGATCGGCCCGGGAGAGCGCGTCACTCCGGCTGGCGATCAGCCGACCTGTACCGCGCCCGTCCGGGGCCTCTCCGTTCCCTTCCGGATGTTCGGCCCGGCTCATTACCGGCGCAGTTTCTTCGCGCGGCAGCACCTTGTTCCAGATCTCGGGCCGGAGGCCGCGGTTCCGAACGCCACCGGATTGTGCCGGAGCAACGACGCTGAGGCCACGGCCGAACCAGAAGGCATCGAAGAGATTGTCGAAGCAGTTCCATTGCTCGCGATTGCCCGACAGCAGGGTCTTGAGCGCGAGACGGATGGCAGCCGCGTCCGGGAATTCCTCGGCCGCGAGGACTGAGAGGACGAGCTTGGTCTCCGCCGGTCCGACAGGGAACCCATGGCGGCGCAGATGAGCCATGAAGCCGGTCATGCGAGCCGCGGCGCCGGCATGAGCGATCATGCCACTTTGCCGATGAGCCTGGTGGCAACCTCGGGTGGCACCCGCTTCAGATCCGCCTCGGTCTTTAAGAGGCAAATCAGGCTTGCCTGCACTGCGTTCGGGTTCTTGTCGATCGAGGCGATGTCGAGGCCGACAAGCGCCCGCGCCCAGTCGAGCGTTTCGGCTATGCCGGGCGTCTTCTCCAGATCCTCGCGCCGCAACAATTGCACGAAGCGAACGACCTGCTCGGCGAGGCGTTGATCGATGTCCGGCAGTTGGGCCCGCACTATCACGAGCTCCTTCGCCTCGTCGGGAAAGTCGAGATAGCTGTAGAGGCAACGGCGGCGTAAGGCGTCCGACAATGCTCTGGTTCCATTCGAGGTTAGGATCACGTGCGGTATCGAGCAGGCGGCGATGGTGCCCAGTTCGGGGACCGTGATCTGGAAATCGGAGAGGATTTCGAGGAGAAATGCTTCGAATTCCTCGTCGGCTCGGTCGATCTCGTCGATCAGCAGCACCGGTGATGTCGGCTGAGAGATGGCTTCGAGAAGGGGCCGCCGCAGCAGGTAGTCTTCGGAAAAGATGTGACGCTCGATCGCGTCGGACGGCATCGCGTCGCGCTCGTGCGCGCGGATCGCGAGGAGCTGGCGCTGGTAGTTCCATTCGTAGATGGTCGCGTTGGCGTCGAGGCCCTCGTAGCATTGCAGGCGAATCAGCCTCGCCTTCAGCACCTGAGCCAGCGCCTTGCCGATCTCGGTCTTGCCGACCCCTGCCTCGCCTTCAATGAGCAGCGGCCGCCCGAGCCCGATCATCAAACAAAGCGCCATCGCCAGCGCATCGTCGGCGATATAGCCGACATCGGCGAGGTCTCGTTGCAGCGAGGCGTAGTCAAGCTTCATTTGGGATTTAGTTTATAGGCTTCCCCGGCGAAAGCCAGGGCCCATCGTTCCGCGGCACGAGCCGATCCTCGCTGGCAAGGTATTGCGATTGCTTTAGAAGTTCCGAGTGGCGGGGGGATGTTGGGTTGGACGGCCCCCTACGGCATCGAATGTGCCAGGCTGTGAAGTAGGACAACGCAGCCAAGGGGGAGCCGTCCGAATGAATGTTATCAGGATTGGATTAGACACGTCCAAACATGTCTTTCAAATTCATGGGGTTGACGAGAACGACCAGACGGTGTTGCGGCGGCAGCTGCGGCGCAGCGCGGTCGCGGAATTCTTCACCAAGCTGGCGCCGACGCGAATCGGTATCGAGGCGTGCGGCGCCTCGCACCATTGGGCGCGGGTCCTGCGCGGCCTTGGGCACGAGGTGGTGTTGATGCCGCCGCAATACATCAAACCCTACGTCAAGCGCGGCAAGAACGATGCGATCGACGCCGAGGCGATCTGCGAGGCGATGAGCCGGCCGACCATGCGGTTTGTGCCGGTCAAGACCGCCGAGAGCCAAGCGGCGCTGACGATGCTGGGGGTGCGCGATCTGTTGGTCAAGCAACGCACAATGCTGATCAATGCGCTGCGCGGCCATGCTGCGGAGTTCGGCATCACCGCGCCCAAGAGCCTGCCCTCGCGAAAGCGGGGGTTCCCGACCCGAAAGGCTTTCGCTCGGGCCGGCACTTTGCTGCGTGGATCGGGATTACCCCGCGCGAGAACTCCACGGCCGGCAAACACCGGCCCGGCAAGATCAGCCGCCAGGGTGACGAGAGCCTGCGCCGGCTGCTCGTGCTCGGCGCCACCGCGGTGATCCAGCAGGCCAAGAAGGGTCGCGCCACGCCGTGGCTGCTGGGATTGCTGGCGCGCAAGCCAAAGAAGTTGGCGGCGGTCGCGCTGGCCAACAAGATGGCCCGCATCATTTGGGCCATGATGATGACCGGCGAGACCTATCGGCGGCCAAAGGCGGCCTAAGACCGAGCCCCGCCGGTATCCGCGACACCTGGCACTAGCAAGGGCGACAGCAGCAAGATGGCGATCGGTCGATCCGAGGATCGGGACAACCCGGGGGACCCAACGGTGCTTCGACATCACGGGAATGTTAGGGACCCGACCCGCGTAACCCATCTGGGCCAGCGGTCAGCCGACCGCACCACAAAGGCCGGACATATGACCGCAACCGACCAGACCCAGTCGAACTGCCAGAGTCCTGGCAAGACGGGGGCCGTCCACATATGGGTCCCGGCCTTCGCCGGGAAACCGAGGGCGGGCGCATTGCACTGAATCATCTGCTTGCATCTATGCACTAGCTAGTCCGACAGCCTTGCGCGAAAGCGGGAATCCGCGGCGGCAGGGTCAGGCGCCGCTGGCCCGGATCCCCGCTTCCGCGGCGGTGACGAGAATAGAATTGGCTCACATTGGGATTGCGATACGACGCCCGGTCCAAGCGGGGCGCGTGAGACGGGCGTGCGCCGCCGCGGCGGCAGCGACGCGCTCCCGCACCCCGTCCGGAAACGGCACGACGCGGCGCGCGCCGAGGCTGACGTGCACATACATCAATTCCTGCATAGCGGCGCGCTGTCCGCCTGCCACGGCGAACATTTCGTGCGCCAGATGCAACCGCTTGCCGTCCATGCCGAGGATCTGCGTGCTGACGCGCGCGCGGTCGCCTAGCAGCAACTCGCGCTCATACAAATTGTGCGTCTCGACCACGAAGGTGCCGTTGCCGGTGCTGTCCTTGTATTGGCGGCCGATGCCGATGGCGTCGAACAGCGCATCGGTCGCGTAGTCGAACAGCACCGTGTAATAGGCAAGGTTCATGTGGTCGTTGACGTCAATCCATTCCGGCAGAACCTCGCCTTCGTAACGCTCGAAGGGTGCCGGGATGCTCATTGCGCCGGGCGTTGCGCGGCGAGGATCGCCACCGGATAGGCGTAGTGGATCCGCTCGCCCTCGATACGTACCGGGACGCCGAGGCGATCATCCGCGGCGGAAGCCTTGAACAGCTCGATGATCTTGACGTCGTCGCCCGGCTCGGGAAAGGAGCGGGCCAGCAGGTTCCGAACCTCGTCCCGCAATTCGTAGAAGCTCACCTCAGGCTCCGGCAGTCCGGCCTCGCCGAACAGGCCTTTCAGCTCGGTCAAGGTCAGCGAGCGCACATGAGAGGGGTCGCGCAAACGCTCCAAGCGGTTGAACTCGGCCGCCTTGGCGGGGTCCTCTGAGGCATACATGTCGACGACGACGAGCTCTCCCCCGGGCGCGCAGACCCGGGCCATTTCCCGCAACACCGCGGCCGGATCGGGGAAATGGTGCACCGAGAAACGCGTGACCACGATCGTGAAGCTGCCGTCTTCGAACGGCAGAGAATACACGTCTCCCTGTCGCCACTCGACGTTCGCCAACCCCTTTTCCGCCGCGAGCATCTGTGCCTGATCGAGCATTGCCGGAGTCACGTCGATACCGGTGGCCCGGCGCACATGCGGGGCGAAGCCGCACACGACGATGCCGCCGCCGCAGGCGACATCGAGAACCGTATCCTCCGGTCCCGGGCGAGCGGCCTCGACGATCATCCGCAATGCGTCGGCGTTGGTGATCGGGGCAGCCGTGCTGAACAATGTCGCCTGGCGCGTGAATTGGTCCAGGATCAGGCCCTGGTGGCTCGCTTCCGTCATTGCAGCGGGCCATTGGGCAGCACCAGAACCTTGCCGTGCCGGCCGCCTTGCTGCGCCCGGATGAGTGCCGATCTGATGTCCTCGATCGAGTAGAAAGCGTCGATCGGCGCCTTGAGCACTCCGTCGCGGAGCTTGGCCGCCAGGTCCGCGTAGATTCCGCGCACCTCCTCTCGTGTGCGCTTGGCGAGGCCGCGGCCGAGATTGAACCCGGTCAGATTGACGCCGCGCATGTTGACTGCCGCCCGGCTCATCACTGGATCCTGGCCCGACATCGATCCGTAGCTGGCCACGACACCGCCATCGGCGACGCAATCGCCGATCCGCTTGCACGCGTCCCCGGAGACGGCGTCGATGCCGAGCCGGATCGGCGCTCCGCCGGTGGCTGCGCGAGCGCGCTCGGCCAGATCGGGGCCGTCCTTCACGACGGCGTCCGCACCGAGATCACGCAGTTCTCCGGCGACATCGTCGCGGCGTACCACATTGACCGTGCGCACGCCGCGCGCCTTGGCCAGCACGATCACATGTCGCCCGACTGCCGAATTGGCGACGTTCTGGATCACCCAATCCCCCGGATTCAGAGCGGCGTGATCCTCCAGCAGCAGCAGCGCAGTCGGCGGGTTGATGCGCAGCATCGCCGCCTGCGCCAGATCCAGCCCCGGCGGGATCGGCACCGCGTCCTCGGCCGTGATGCGGCGGCGCTGGGTCCAATTCTCGCGCTGCATATTGATCACCAGTTCGCCGGGTTTGACGTGCATGACGCCCGCGCCGACGGCAATGACGCGCCCGAGGCCTTCGGCCCCGGGTGTCGCCGGCAATGGCGGCCGCAGCCGGTAACTGCCGCGGCAGAACGAGATGTCCGCCGGGTTGATCGGAAAAGCGAGAATATCGAAAACGACTTCATCAGGGCCGGGGTCGCCGACAGCCGGTGCATCGACGCAATGGGCGACGTCTTCCGGGACCCCATAAGCAGCAATCTCGATCCGCTTCATGTCACCATCCTCCATCCACTCCGATCGCCTGACCGGTCACAAACGCGGCTTGGTCGGAAGCGAGAAACGCGATCATCGCCGCGACCTCGTCGGGGCTGCCGAAGCGGCCCATCGGGATCGCCTTGGCGCGCTCGGCAAAGCCGATTTCGAGATCGTCGCCGTACTCGCGCCGGTTGGTGCTGATCGCCCGCGAGGTGCGGATCGGCCCGGGGCAGACGGCGTTGACGGTGATCCCGTGGGCCGCCAGATCGAAGGCGAGAGACTTGGTGAACCCGACGATCGCCGCCTTCGAGGCAGCATAGGCGGCGCGATGCTTGCCGGGCCGGAACGCCGCCTTCGAGGAGACGCTGACGATGCGGCCCCAACCGGCTTTGCGCATAGCCGGCACGGCGGCGCGCGACATCAGAAACGCGCCGCGGGCGTTGACGCCCATGGTGCGGTCCCAGGCCTCGACCGGCACATCCTCGATCTCGTTGCGGTCGGCGCCCTGCGGCGCGCCGGCATTGTTGACGAGAATGTCGAGCCGTCCATAGCGTCCGAGCACCTCATCGACCATACGCCGGGCATCCGCCTCGACGCTGACGTCGCCGAGGGTCGCGGATGCAGTTCTGCCGCTGCGCACGAGATCCCCGACAAGGCTGTCGACACCCTTCCAGGAGCTGTCCATGTCGCCTTGGACATTATGCTCGTTGGCGACACCGGTGGGCACGACATCGGAGACAACGACGGTCACGCCGGCCGCGGCGAGCGCGCGGGCCGTCGAGTTGCCGATGCCGATCGGCTTGCCGCAGCCGGTGATCAGCGCAACGCGGGCGGTACTCGGCATGTGACCCTCCCCGGAAAATTCGACACTAGCTGGGGAAGCTTACCGCCCCGATCCCACAGAATTGACATAGTTCGCACGCACCTGTCGACCTGCTGCCGGGACGCGGTCCAGGCAAAAATTTGAGGCGCTCGATGCCGAAACCTTTGGCGGTCGTATCTCTGTTGCTGTTGGCCACCCTCGGAACGCCCGACGCTCGGGCGGATGAGAAGCCCAATGGCGAGCTGCCGGCGCGGGTCGCGACCCATCATACGATGGGGCTGAACGGCATGGGGCTAAACGCCATGGGGCCAAACGGGCGCCGGCTCGACTACGAGGCGGTCGCCGAGACGTTGCCGGTGACCGATGCCAAGGGCAACACCACCGCATCGATTTTCACGGTCAGCTATCTCACAGATGGCGAGAATGGCAGCGCCAGGCCGGTCAGCTTCGTCTTCAACGGCGGTCCCGGTGCGGCCTCGGTCTTTCTGCATCTCGGCGCACTCGGCCCGCAGATCCTGCAGACGCCGGAAAATGGCGCGGTACCGGCCTCTCCCGTCCACCTCATCGATAACCCGGCCACTTGGCTGGGCTTTACCGATCTCGTCTTTATCGACCCGGTCGGCACCGGCTTCAGCCGCGGCAAGGGCACGGAAGAAAATCCGGACAAGCCTTTCTGGGATGTGCGCGCCGATATCGCCTCGCTCGGCTCGGTGATCCGGCTCTGGCTGACCCGGCATCAGCGCTGGACTTCGCCGGTTTGGTTGGTCGGGGAGAGCTATGGCGGTTTCCGGGCAGCGGCGATGACGCAAACCCTGCCGCACGACGTCGACGTGATCGTCAAAGGTCTCGTCCTCGTCTCGCCGGCGCTCGATCTCTCGGCCTTGCATCAGACAGAACGCGATCTTCTCGCCGCCGCATTCCTCCTGCCCTCCTACGCGGCGACCGCGGGCGTCCACGGCGCAGCTTCTACCAGCGGCGGACTCGCCGAGGTCGAACGCTTTGCGCTCTCGGACTACCTGGTCGGTCTTGCCGGGCTCAACGGACAGACGGCGCCAGGCAACCCCTTCATCGCCAGGGTGGCCGAAATCTCCGGGGTTCCAGCGGATATCGTGCGCCGCTATCGTGGCCGCATCCCGCGCCACATCTTCGCCCGCGAGATCCGCCGTAATCAGGGCGAAGAAATCAGTCTCTACGACAGCACAATCGTAGCGCCAGCCGGCCCGGAAGACGAGAGGGCCGGAGGTGGCGCAGACCCGGTGCTGCAGCCGGCTGTCGCCGCCTACGGCACGGCATTCAATGCCTATCTCGCCGAGGCGCTCGGGGTCCATACCGATCGGCCCTATCGCGTGCTGCCCCACGACGTCTCGCAGCAATGGAATTGGCAAGGCGAACGCCAGCACGGCACCGACGGCCTGGCGATGTCGTCGCTCGAGACAGCACTGCTCGAGCACCCGGCGACCAAGATTTTGATCGTCAACGGGCGTTACGATTTGGTAACGCCGTATCTCAGCTCGCGCTGGCTCGTCGACCAGCTGGAAATCCCCGCCGCGACGCGGTCGACGATTCGGCTCCGGGTTTATGATGGTGGCCACATGGTTTACATGCGGCCCGCGTCGCGCTCCTTGCTCGCCCATGACGCCGCCGAGCTCTACGGCGCCGGTGAACCGAGCGCCCCCTCGCAATGAAACTAAACGCCCCTCGGGTGGAGTGTGACTGGCCCAGGGCGACACCAAAGTTCGTCACCCGATCGCGGCGTCGCTCGACGGTTTCGCGAGATCATGAAAGAAATTGCTCCCTTGCCGCGCGCGAAGCACGTTTGAATGCGAATTTAGGAATTGACAACTTCAG
Source organism: uncultured Alphaproteobacteria bacterium (assembly GCA_963700185.1). Classification (GTDB taxonomy): domain Bacteria; phylum Pseudomonadota; class Alphaproteobacteria; order ATCC43930; family CGMCC-115725; genus AP-15. The sequence continues at coordinate 178,586 of CAVOWP010000007.1, read as the reverse complement.
AATTAAACGGGTATATTTAACGCAATATGCAAGGGTGACGAGTCCTTGACCCGAACGAGCTGGCTCGCTCGACTGCCTATCATACACTGAGCCCGATCTGGGCCATGCCTTTCATCACGAGACGCCTTTTAGGCGTCTAGTCGTCGACCGGTTCCTCAGAACTCCGCGAAGCTGAATCTCCTTCGGCCCGGGAGATCATCGGAGGCTGCTGCCTCGAGTAAGCCGGGATCAGGCATCGGCAGCTCGGACTAATCGTGTCATCGAGACTCAAGCTTAATCGGCGTGTGGAACGACAGGTGGTCCCGGCACCAGCCGGCAATTTGTCACACAGCACGACCGCACTCTATTTAACTCAGAGAGCGTCATGACGATCACCATAAGTAATCTAATCATCTCCAATAACGTACCAGCTGGAACAACAATAGGTGTCTTAACCGCGAGTGACGCATCGGGCGCCGTCATTCCGTGCAATTATATGCTGACGAAAGGGTCTATCTGTTATTTTGCAATCGCGGAAAACAGTCTGGTCACCGCGTGGAGCATGCCGGTGATCCCAGGACACTACTCAGTTCGGATTGGCGCAATAGGATTTTCGTGGCTCCGTAACGTTAACGGTCGATGTAGGGATAGCCGCGCCGCCTCCAGCACCGCCGCCTCCAGCGCCGAACTCACCGAATGTGCAGATCAACGGTTCGAGTAACCCGGTGACTGTGGCGGGCGGCGCGGCTGTCGCCGCCACGGTGTCCAATGGACCCGGCAACCCGACCGACTGGCTCGGGGTCTACGCCGTGGGGTCGCCCAACGGCCCCGGCAATCCGGCCTCGTGGAAATGGCTGTCGACGGATGGAGCGAACTCGTCAACCCCGACATCGGGCGGAGTTACTGCCGGGACCGTTCATCTCGTGGTGCCGGCGACGGCAGGGCTTTATGAGGTCAGGTTTTTCGTCAACAACAGTTTTAACGTCATAGCAAAGAGCGCCGCGATAACCGCAACCGGCGCGGCACCACCGCTTCCACCACCAGCACCGCCGCCACCGCCACCGCCGAACTCACCGAATGTGCAGATCAACGGTTCGAGGAGCCCGGTGACCGTGGCGGGCGGCGCGGCTATCGCCGCCACGGTGTCCGATGGACCCGGCAACCCGGCCGACTGGCTCGGGGTCTACGCCGTGGGGTCGCCCAACGGCCCTGGCAATCCGGCCTCGTGGAAATGGCTGTCGACGGATGGAGCGAGCTCGTCACCCCCGACATCGGGTGGAGTTACAGCCGGGACCGTTCATCTCGTGGTGCCTACGACGGCAGGGCAATATGAGGTCAGGTTTTTCGTCAACAACAGTTTTAACGTCATAGCAAAGAGCGCCGCGATAACCGCAATCGGTGCGCCACCACCGCCTCCACCACTAGCACCAGCTCCTGTGATCACCGTAACTCCGAACACACCTCAAGTGCCGGACACGACCTCCGTCGGCGCGGTCGTGGCAACCTATACGGTGACGATGAGCGACGGATCGCCCTTTGTCGGCGCGATCGGCTTTGGCCCGCCGAATTTCGATGCCCGCGGCATCTTCGCACTGACGGGCTCGCCCATAAGCGGCAACGTCGTCATCAACCCGAGCGGCCCCGGCGTCGGTCCCAATTTGAGCACGATCACCGATCAGATTACACTGGTGGCGACACAACCATGATGAGCCTGATCGCGTTGCTCGCCGCCATACCGCTCGCCGGGTAATGAAGGCCGGCTGGACGGAGCTGGACGGCGTCAGCGCCGATCATTTGTGGCTGCGTCCTCTGGGCCTAATCAGCGGCTGCGCGGCTGCGGAGGCGATTGCCTCCGGCCACGGCCGGGCGCTGACCGGTCCCAGCTTGGCGTTTACTTTGATAGCGGCCCTAGGTCTCGGGCCCGAGCGGCGCCCCATCTCGGTGACGTCGTCGATTGCCGAGTTCGAGGTATGGATTGCCGGGGTCGGCGCGCGCTTCGCGCAGCGGGTGCGAGAGCAGCTCGCGCTCCTGTCGGCCCCGCGACCGCCGTGGGCGGGGTTCGATCTCGATCGCCCCATCGTCATGGGCGTCCTCAACGTGACGCCCGACAGCTTTTCCGACGGCGGGCAATGGTTCGACACGGAGCGCGCGGCCGCCCATGGCCGCACACTGTTGATGGCTGGAGCCGATATTATCGATGTTGGGGGCGAATCGACGCGCCCCGGGGCTGATGAACTCCGTCCGGGAGAGGAGCTTCAGCGCATCGAGCCGGTCGTGCGCGCCCTGGTACGGTCCGGCGCCGTCGTATCGATCGATACCCGGCACAAAGCAGTTATGGAGGCTGCACTGGACGCCGGAGCGCGGATCGTCAACGATGTGTCGGCGCTGACGCACGATGCGGAGAGCGCCGCCCTGATTGCCCGGTGCGGGGCATCGGTCGTGCTGATGCACATGCGTGGTGAACCGCGGACGATGCAGTGCGACCCAGTCTACGATTCACCGCTGATCGAAGTGCTGGAATTCCTGAGCGCACGCATCGAGGCTTGCGTTGCCGCCGGGATTCCACGCGATCGTATCGCCGTCGACCCGGGCATTGGTTTCGGGAAACGCGCATCTCACAATCTTGAGTTGCTTTCCGGGATTGCCACGCTTCATACCCTCGGCTGCGGCATCGTGGTTGGCGTGTCCCGCAAATCGACGATCGCCCGGCTGAGCAGGGGCGAGCCGCCGAACGCGCGCCTGCCCGGTTCCCTCGCGGCCGCGCTAGCCGCGGTTCAGCAGGGCGTGCAAGTCCTGCGGGTCCACGATGTCGCCGAGACCCGCCAGGCGCTCGCCGTGTGGCGGGCCATCGCGGCGAGCTGAGCTGAATTCATCCGGGTGGGGCGCAAGCCGGCCGCGCTCGCTCGAGGATGGCGCCGACCCCTTCGGCATCCGGGAAGACATCGAGCTTTTCGACCCACACCCGAACCTGCGCGACGCGCGGATCGGCAAAGCAAGCGGCGGAGACCCGCTCGGCGAAACCTTCGCACAAATTGATATGTCCGGCGTTTGCGACTTCGCGGATGCCGGCGACAATTTTCTCGTAATTGATGATGCGCCGGCGATCCTCTCCGGGGAACGGGTCTGCAGCCGTGAGGTCGACCGAAACGCGAACGCGCTGTTTGCGCTGACGCTCACTCGCGCGTATTCCGATGCTGCACATCAAGACGAGCCCGTGCACGGTGACCGTGTAGCGGGCGCTCTCCATAGCGTTTTCCGGACTGCGAGTGGTTGTCGGTCTGCGCTCGGTCATGGGGCTACCATGCCGAGCCGCGGCGAATGCTGCAATGCGCTATCGTGCCCGTCGCTGGAATCATCTATGCCGACTTTGCAAGCGACGGACCCTCTCTCCTCCCATGACAAGCAGGCGGAGCCGGGTAATAGTCCTCTGGAGCGGAAAATGACTGGAAAGACGATCGAAACGCGCCGACGGGTAGGATTGCCGGCGCTATTTGCTGCTTTTTTTCGTCTCGGCGTGGTGAGCTTCGGGGGCGGCACCGCAGGCTGGCTCTATCGCGAAATCGTCGAGCGTCGGCGCTGGATCAGCGATACCGAGTTCCTGTCGGGCGCGGCGCTCGGGCGCCTCATGCCCGGTTCCGGAGGGGTCAACCTCACCGTCCAAGTCGGCCAACGTCTGCACGGCGGCTCCGGGGCAGTGACGGCTGTTCTCGGGCTGTTGTCGGGTCCGCTGGCCATCATTCTGGCGTTGGCGGCGGGCTACGCGAGAGTTGACCAAAGCGTGACCCTTCACGCCGTACTCGACGGCGTTGCGGCAGCGGCGATTGGCTTGACATTCGCCACCGGCCTCAAACTCGTGCGGTTTGGGAGGGCGAGCGCCGGGCCGCTCGCTGTGACCGCCGCGACCGTGCTCTCGGTCGGTGTGCTGCGCTGGCCGATGATACCGGTTGTCCTTTGCCTCGCTCCGGTCAGCATCGGGCTGGCGCTCCTTTGCAGACGAGGTGGTCATGCCTGAAGATTTCAGGGCTTTGCTGGCATTGACGCTGGTGTTTGCCCCTTTGTCGCTGCTGTCAATCGGCGGCGGCGCGGCCCTCCTGGCCGAAATCGAACACCAGTCCGTGGGCGTCCACGCCTGGACGACGCAGCGCGAGTTTGCCAATCTCTTTGCGATATCGCGTGCCGCGCCCGGCCCGGGAACCATGCTCTCGACCTTGATCGGCTGGAAAGTGGCGGGTTTGGCGGGGGCCTTGACCGCAACGATCGCCGTTTATCTGCCGTCGTCCCTGGTCGTCTACGCCGCTGCCCGGCTGTGGGGCCGCTGGCGCGGCTCGGTCTGGCACTCGGCGGTCGAGCGGGGTTTGGCACCGATCGCCGCCGGGCTGATCCTTGCCGGCGGGATTGCCGTATTGCGGGTTTCACCCGGCGGACCCGCCGTCTGGCTCGCAGCCACAGTTGCAACGGCCGTGATTTTGTGCCGGCCGGTCGTTCATCCGCTGGTCTTGTTCCTCGCCGGCGGCACGCTCTTCGGCCTAGCCGAGACGCTCGGTTTGTGGTGACGCAGGTCGTCGGCACTGCCACGACGGATGATTTCTACTGGAACGCCTTGATCGCGTTGACCAGAGTTTGCACGATGCCCCAAACCAGTGGAATGCCGACAAAACCCCAGGCGAGGACGAGCCTGACCCCGTTGCCGGTTCCCGGCGATTGCCGCGCGCTTTCCATCACTCACTCCCGAACACCGGCGCCGCTTCGACCTCGGCATCCGCCTCGACGGCGCGCATATGAAACCGCTCGTGCACCGATTTCACGAAGAAATTGCAGATGAAGCCGATGATCAACAACCCCGCCATGACATACATCGTCACGTTATAAGCCTGCGCCGGCGCGACGCCGTGGGTTACGTTATACTCGCGAATATAGTTCACCAACACCGGTCCGAAGATTCCGGCCATCGACCACGCGGTCAGCAACAATCCGTGTATTGCGCCGACATAGCGCGTCCCGAACATGTCGCGCAGATAAGCCGGCACCGTCGCAAAGCCGCCGCCATACATGCTGAAAATCACCGCATAGCACAGCACGAAGAGCGCTACGCTGTGGATTGCGCCGGCGTAGGGCACCAAGGCATAGAGGACCATGCCGAGGGCAAAGAACACAAAATAAGTGTTCTTGCGCCCGATGTAATCCGAGGTCGACGACCAGAAAAAGCGGCCTAACATGTTGAACAGGCTGAAGAGGCCGACCAGCCCCGACGCGGCGACTGCGGTAATCTGCCCGCGGAACATCTCCTGGCTCATCGCCGAAGCCTGCCCCAAGACACCGATCCCGGCGGTCACGTTGAGGCACAGGATCCACCAGATCAGCCAGAACTGCGGCGTCTTCAGCGCGTCGTAGACGAACACATTCTGGGTCGTCACGAGGGGTTTGGGCTGCGCCGGCGGCGGTGTAGTTGGCGGGCGCCCAACCGGGTGGCGGCACGCGCACGATCGCGGCGCCGACCATCATGAAGCAGAGGTAAATGAGCCCCATCACGATGAAGGTTTCGGCAACCCCGACATGGGTCGGGCTCGAGAACCGGCTCATCAGCCACACCGATAGCGGCGCCGCGATAAAGGCGCCACCGCCGAACCCCATGATCGCCATGCCGGTTGCCATGCCGGGCCGATCGGGGAACCAGCGGATCAGTGTCGAGACCGGAGAGATGTAGGCGATGCCGAGGCCGGTCCCGCCGATGACGCCGTAACCCAGATAGATGATCCACAGCTGGTGGAGATAAACGCCGAGCGCCGAGACGAGAAAGCCACCGGCAAAACACAGCGCGGCGGTGAACATCGCGCGACGCGGCCCGCCTTCCTCGACCCAGCGGCCCAACACCGCCGCAGAGCCGCCGAGAAAGAGGATCGACAAGCTAAAGATCCAGCCGAGCTCGGTCAGCTTCCAGTCATCGGGCCCCGACTGCGTGATGCCGATCAGCTTCGTCATCGGCAAGTTGAACACGCTGAACGCGTAGACTTGGCCGATACAGAGATGAACGCACAGTGCGGCCGGCGGGATCAGCCATCGGCTGTAGCCCGGCGGGGCGATCGTACGGCCTCGATGCAGGAACGAGCCCGCCATTGTTTGTTCCTCCCTTCGCCAGCCAGGTAATCGCGCTCGACATCGTGTCTCGCTGAGCGGATTCGCCCCGCGTCAGCCGAGATTCACAATCGACCTAGCAGAATGTCACCTGGTCAAACGCTACCTTTGATAGATAGACCAAGATTAGACCGACAATGCCCGAGTGATCAAGTATCTCTCCGCTGCGATTATCGCGACACTGGTGATCGGAGAGGAAGACGCGGCGACAACGCCAGATTGCCGCCCATCGCGGTATGCCGCTCTTCCGTCATAGCGATCGGCCGCCCCGCAACCGCAGGTGTCATTCTCGCCTCATTGAAGCATCTCCGTGAACAGATCATTCATTTTGGTCATGTAGTGTTTACTATGAAAGTAGTCGTCGTAAATTGATCCCGTTTTATGGTTGCTGCCAGGACGGCGCGCGAGCGTCATCATCATGGCCTCGGCGAATTGTCGAGGAGTTTCCTGAACAAACTCGGCACAACGTTCTTGTACGTGATCAGGAAGGCCTCGAAGCGAGTCCGCGGTAGCGATAACTGTCTTCCCCGCACAGAGAGCCTCAATGAATTTTATAGAACATCCAGTTCCCACAAGCGAAGGCGCTAAAACTGCGGTTGAAGCAGAATAGTAAATTCCGATATCGGGGACGCTTCCTACAAAATAATGCTTGTGCTTTTCGTATAACGGTCGATCCATGTGACGGATAAATTCTTTGATACGCCCAATTATGGCGAGTTCTCGGGGGTGGCCCATTCAGGAGAGGCCAAACTTCGGTAAGCAGCCATTTCATGGCGATGAAGTTAGCAAAGTTATTGTTTCCCACGTAAAGAAAATCAAATTGATGCTCGTAACTGTGCCCTCTAATCTGGCTCAATGATTTCTCCTGTTGAGGATTGAGACATGGCACAACCAATTCATGGCGAATAAGCGGTAATTTATGCTCGAAAAACTCCTTATCGTATTTTGAGCAGTGGACTAAGATATCTGCGCTTCGACATAGTGAGATTTCTGATTCAACTAGCTGAGAAAATCTCTCCTGTCGCCCATTGAAGGGATTTTCCGAGCCTCTCTTCGCATAAGCTTTTGCTTGTACGTCATGCGTATCGCATATTAAGCGTGGTGTCCTGCCGGTTCGTCGAAATACCAGCTCTCGAATGCGAATGGCGAGGAGCATCTCGAATGCGTGATTCACATGGATAACGTCGACCTGATGGCTATCGATAAAATCTAAAATACCGGCTCGCCACCTACTACGAGCCGCATATCTGGCATCGATCGCAAGAGAATCGTCACGCCCAGCTAAGATCCAGTCGAGAAATGATTTGCTTAAGTATGGCCTTTTTGTATCGTAAGTCACACCATAAATAACATTCGATATGCCATCATAATGCATTTCGGTTCTTAGTTCATTGATTTCCTCGTAGTTTCTAGGAGATTGATAGAGTGGTCCAAGAACAACCACACTCTCGTGGCCAAATTTTTTATGTGCAGCAGCTTGTGCGGAGAAGATATTTGAACTTCCTGTGTTAGGCCAAGGAGGTGCGACTATGATGGCTCCGGCCTTTCGCGGGCGGTATGTTCTGGAATAGAGGTGATGCAGTTCCTGCGCGCTCAGTGCAATCGGGGAAAGAGCGGGCCGGACGACGCGGTCGGCGGAGCGCGAAACAGTGCGTCGGCGAAATACCTGGCCAATCCTATCGACAACGCTGGTATGCGCCAAACCAGCGCCGGCGCGCGACTGTTCCGGCTCGACACCACCACAGAGGGCGACGATGACTAGGCTATAGGCGAGGTCCATGTCTCGCTTGAGCTCTGCGGCACCGCGCAATGCGCCAAATAGCTGGCTTCCGTCGTTCCTGCGGGAGAGCCGTCGCAACGCTATTTCAGCGAGTGCAGGCGCGAGTTCCGGTTCGCTCAGCAGGTCCGAGACGGCCTGCCATGCGGCGCGGCGACAAAACCAACTCTGAGTTAGCCGCTCCCGCGGGATCACATGCTCGACCACGGCTTTGGGTGCATATATCGCCAGCTTGCCCATCGCCCTCACGCGCTCGCTCACCTCCATCTCTTCGTTCGACAGGAGCGTCGATCCCGAGCCCATGCGGCCGAGCCTAGTGGAGAAACCGCCTGCGGCAATTAGACATGCCCTGTCGAACGAGATGTTGCACCCGGCAAGCCATTCTGCTGCGGACAACTCACGCAGCTGGTGGCCCAAATCGACGAGCGAGAGATAGCCGAGCAACCGCTTCCCCAGCCACGCCGGTTTCTCGTCTGTCCAGCGCGGCGCAATCGGGCCGCCCACGATCCCCGCCCGACCGTCGAATGCGGCATGAGCATTCAGCAGTTCGTTGGCCCAGGATTGGCAAGCGCGTGCGTCGTCATCGATGAAGGCGACAATACGGCCAAGTGCGGCCGCCGTGCCTATGTTGCGCGCATTGGAAAGTCCCGGCTTCGGTTCGACAAGGTAGGTGAGATTGGGCAAGCCGGCATAGCGCTGTCCGAAGCGCGCGGCACCAGCCTGATCCGGCGAGTTGTCCACCACGATAATCTCGAGCAAGCCGGCCGGAACGTCTTGTTTTACCAGCGAATTCGATCGCCTCCGGTAACAAGTCGTACCGGTTGTAGGTGCAGATGATCGCCGACAACGCGATCTCGCCCCGTTCCGGAGAGCGCAAAACGGGCGAGCCTAAGAAGTTGTTCGCATCTGAGGTCGACATGAGCGTCGGCGAGGGTGTTTTCTGGTGTCGAAAGACTACCAGCCGCAGACTTTAGATACCGAATTTTGTTTGGCGGCGGCGTGGCGCTGTGTCTCGTGCCGACCTGTGCCCAAGGGGCGGCCGCACTTCCCGGATCCGCGCGGTTCATTTGTGCGAGCCGCTTTTGGGATGCTGCGCCGATTGACGCCGCGCGCGGACCGGCGCAAAGAGGGCTGGGAAAACTATGAGCGACACTCGCCGTCCCAGAAATCCGGGAGAGGTCAGCTCATCTCATCTCTGGGAGGAAACAGGGCAATGCCGGACACCGATGATCTGGCGCTGTGGTATGCGCTCAACCAGCAGATGACCAATTATTGGGCCGACGTGGATTACAACGGGGGTAGCCGGGCGCATGAGTTTTATTTGCCCGAGGCGCTCTTCGCGGTCGGCAACAACCGGTTCGAGGGAGCAGAAAAGATCCGTGCCTTCTATGCTCGGCGGCGACAGCACGGCACCACCACCACGCGTCACCTGGTCGGCAATCTTCGGGTACTCCGGGACGATGGGCGTTGTGTATGGTCGGCCGGGATAATGAGCCTCTACCGTGCCGACGGGCGCCCACCCTTTCAGTGGGCCAGACCGCCCGCCATGATTGCGGATTTCGAAGCCCAATGCGTGCTCGGCAACGATCGGCTGTGGCGTTTTCAGTCGCATGTCCTGCGACCGATTTTCGTCGGCAGCGACCTTCCAGCTTCGATCTCGATCGACCCCCAACGCCTGTAGGGACGCCGAAGTATCGCACGTCGGGGCCGCGTGACGGTCCCCGGGATTTTAGGATTACGCGGTCGCCCGCGCTCGCTGTCGGCGATGTTTCGCCTTCAACTTGGCCTTGCGCTTGTTCGCCCGGATCGTCGCGCTCGCTTTGACGCTCTTTCTCATTTGCGACTCCAATCTAGTGTCCTGTCTCTTAATTGCCGTGACCACTTTCTCGTCGTCCCGAGCGGTCGGGGGAATGGGATCCACGCTGCGAACTGCGGCCCTCCCCCATGATGGGGGAGGGTTGGGAGGGGGTGACGCCCGCTCGGTCGTCGCGGCTTGCGGCGTTCAAGCCTCGCAGACCCTCGGGTCATTGACGAGCCTGGCATCGAGGGTGAAGCATCTCCTTAGCGCAAGGCGCCGGCTTCCTGGGATCGGAAGTAGTTCTTTTCGGCGGTTTTTGCGCGGCGCAGTCACCCCCACCCTCCCCTCCCCCATCGAGGGGGAGGGCTTTACGATCTCCCGTAGCCCTGCGACTTGATACTCGCGTTTTCTCAGCCAGGAATGTAACGCCATTTGCAAGACATCACACTAGACGGATCCGGGTGCGCTGGCTGTCCGGTTCGGGCCGATCCCGTTCCATGTATATCGGCTCTACCGAGGCACGATTAGCTCAGAAGGCAGGCTCGTCGACGAGTTCGAGCCGGCGCTCCACGCGATCGAGCCGCCGACCGATGTTGTGTAGCCGCGCTGGCACTCCGACGAAGTCAAGCTTCATCCCGGCGAAATCTCGCTCGAGCGCGCTGATTTGCACCCAAGGGCACCAGCAGTTCGTTTGGCGGCGTTTTTGGATTAAATGGGGCGAGTGATCGGATTTGAACCGACGACATCCAGATCCACAATCTGGCGCTCTAACCAACTGAGCTACACCCGCCGTCCCGCGGTGGAGGTAACGATTTGCGGGCGGTGCGTCAAGCCGGGCTTACGCGCGAATGGCATACTCCCCACATTTTGCCGATGACGATCTCCCCCGAGGTCTGGCGCCGGCGCGCTCTTCTGACCCCGGCACAGATGGGTGAGGCTGATCGGCTGACGATCGTTGGGGGCGTTCCCGGCGTCGAGCTGATGGAGAATGCCGGCCGCAATGTCGCCGACGCAGTTTCGCGGCACTGGCCGCCGCAGCCGCTCGCGGTGCTCTGCGGGCCGGGAAACAACGGCGGCGACGGCTTTGTCGCAGCGCGCGTGCTGGCGGAGCGCGGCTGGCCGGTGCGCCTCGCGCTGCTCGGCTCCGTCGCGGCGCTGCACGGCGACGCCGCGCAGGCGGCGGCACGCTGGCCGGGCATTGTCGAGCCGCTGACGCCGGCCGCGCTCGACGGCGCCGAGCTCGTCGTCGACGGCATCTTTGGTGCGGGGCTTGCGCGCCCCGTCGAAGGCATGGCACGTGCCGTCATCGAGGCGATCGGCGAGCGGCGGGTGCCGCTTGTCGCGATCGACGTTCCGAGCGGCATCGACGGGGCGAGCGGCGAAGTTCGCGGGGTCGCACCGCGGGCCGCGGTGACCGTCACGTTCTTCCGCAAAAAAACCGGGCATCTGCTGTTGCCGGGGCGAAGCTATTGCGGCGAGACGGTGCTCGAGCAGATTGGCATCTCCGGTGCCGTGCTTGACCGAATCGCGCCGGATACCGCGGAGAATGTCCCCGGCTGGTGGCTCGGCGCCTTCCCCCGGCCCGGCCTCGATACTCACAAATATGCGCGCGGGCATGCGCTCGTTGCGGGCGGCGCGGTGATGACCGGCGCGGCGCGGCTGGCGGCGCGAGCCGCCGCCCGGCTCGGCGCCGGGTTGGTCACGGTCGCCGCCCCTGAAGTCGCCTTCTCGATCTATGCAGCGGCATTGACCGGCGTCATCGTCCATCCGGTTGCGGATATCGAGGCGTTCCAGGGCTTTCTTACGGACAAGCGACGCAACGCCGCGCTGATCGGCCCGGGTGCCGGTGTCGGCGACGAAACTCGGGTCAAGACATTGGCGATTCTAGGCGCCGGCAAGCGCGCGGTGCTCGACGCCGACGCATTGACCTCGTTTGCCGAAGATCCCGCCACATTGTTCTCGGCGGTCCGCTCGGCGTGCGTGATGACCCCGCATGCCGGCGAATTTTCCCGCCTTTTCGACACCGCGGGCGACAAACTCGAGCGGACGCGCCGCGCGGCGCGACAGAGTGGCGCGGTGGTGCTGCTCAAGGGCGCCGACACCGTGATAGCCGCACCGGACGGACGGGTCGCGATCAACGCGAACGCACCGCCGCAGCTCGCGACGGCCGGCAGCGGCGATGTGCTCGCGGGGATCGTGCTCGGGCTTCTCGCGCAGGGTATGGAACCGTTTGAGGCCGCGGCGGCAGCGGCCTGGATCCATGGCGAGGCCGCCTCTCGGTTCGGCCTCGGCCTCGTTGCCGAGGATCTGATCGACGCGGTTGTTCCGGTGCTCCAAGATTTGCTTGCTCACACCACCAAGGGCGGTTAACGGAACACGTTAGCTAAACGGGCGTTTTTTGGATTGACGCGGCGCAGCCCTTCGCGTCTCGTTTCGACGCCGATCACTGCATTAGAGCCGCTATGCCCGATCCCGCTCCCGCCGGCTTTTTCGAGGGCGTGTTCGACCGGACGCTGACGAATTTGCGCAGCGCATGGCGCGACATCGCCGAATCCGCACGCGGGGTTCTGAGCGGCACACCCCGCCCCGATCTCTCCGGCGAGGATGCGAGCCGGCTTCACCAGCAGATGCTGAGCTCGCTGGATGGGCGCGCCGGCGGCGTCACGGCACGGGCCCGCGCCGCCGATCTCGGCCGCACCTATCTGTCGCTCGACCCCGCCGGCCGCGAGCGCTTTCTGCAGCTGTTGGCGCGCGAATTCGATGTCGACCACGACGAGGTCAGGCGCCGATGCCAGACGCTGATCGAGGCCGCCGAACCGGGTCAGCGTACTGCCGAGGAGCGCGCCTTGCGCGACGCCTTGGAGCCGCCGCGCATTACCTTGCTGCGGCAGTTCAATGCGCTTCCCGAAGGGGTCAAATTCCTCGTCGATCGCCGCGCCGAGCTGATCGACCTCGGGCGGAGCGATCCGCTGCTGAGCGGGCTCGAGGAGGATCTGAAGCGTCTGCTCGCCAATTGGTTTGACATCGGGTTTCTCGAGCTGAAGCGAATTACCTGGGAATCGTCGGCGGCGTTGCTCGAAAAGCTGATGGTCTACGAGGCGGTGCACGAGATTCGCGGCTGGACGGATCTGAAGAACCGGCTCGACGCCGACCGCCGCTGCTTCGCCTTCTTTCACCCGCGCATGCCGGACGAGCCGCTGATCTTTGTCGAGGTGGCGCTCGTCGCGGGCATGGCCGGCAATGTTCATGCGCTGCTCGACGAGACGGCCCCGATCGGCGATCCGCAGGCCGCCGATGCGGCGATCTTCTATTCGATCTCCAATTGCCAGCGCGGGCTGGCGGGCATCAGCTTTGGGGACTTTCTGATCAAGCGGGTCGCCGATGCCCTGGCGATCGAGCTGCCGCGCCTCAAGACCTTCGCAACCTTGTCACCGGTCCCGGGGTTTCGTGCCTGGCTCGAGCGTCAGGACCGGGCGGCCCCCGGCGAGATGTTGTTGCCGGCCGAGCGGACAGCGATCGAGGCGCTCGGCGAGGAGGTGCCGGGAGGCGATCTCCTGTCGCTGATCGATCAGGAGGGCTGGCATAACGACCAGCGAATTGCCGGCGCGTTGCGCGAGCCGCTACTGCGTCTGTGCGCGCGCTATCTCGTCAGGGAACGGGCTCCCTCCGGGCGGGCACTCGACCCGGTGGCTCATTTTCACCTGAGCAACGGAGCGCGCGTCGAGCGGCTCAACTGGCTCAGCGATGTCTCCGCCAAGGGCCTGCAGCAATCTGCCGGCATCATGGTCAATTATCTGTACCGTCTCGGCGAAATCGAGGCCAATCACGAAGCGTATCGCGGTGAAGGACGCGTTGCCGCCGCCTCTGCCTTGCGCAACCTGGCGCGCGCCGGCTGACCGCCTGCGCGGGCTCGTCTATGTTGGCCGCAGCGTTTGTGATAAACCTGGGTTGCGGACGGGTCGGAACAGCCGCTCCGGCAGCTGCAGCGGCGGGCGTGGCGGAATTGGCAGACGCACTGGATTTAGGTTCCAGCGATGGAAATCGTGGGGGTTCAAATCCCCCCGCCCGCACCACAATCTCTCTATCCATACCGTACCGATCTACACCGGGAACTATAGGTCCTCCTTCATGCAAGTGACAGAAACCAGCGCCGAAGGGCTCAAACGCGAGTTCCGCGTCGTCGTACCCGCCGGCGAGCTCGAAGAGAAAGTCACGAGCCGGCTCGGCGAAATCGGCAGAACGATCCAGCTGCGAGGCTTCCGTCCGGGCAAGGTACCGATGCAGATCCTGCGCCAGCGCTTCGGCAGCTCGGTGCTCGGAGAAGTGTTGGAGAACACGCTGCAAGGCACTTCCACCGACGCGATACGCGAGCACAATCTGCGCCCGGCATTGCCGCCGAAGGTCGACATCGTCTCGTTCAGCGAGGGGACCGATCTCGAATACAACATGTCGTTGGAGGTGTTGCCGGAAATCCCGGAACCGAGGTTTGCCGAACTGGATATCGAGCGGCTCGTCATCGAGGTGCCCGACGAGGATGTCGACCGCGCGATCGAGCGCATGGCCGAGCAGCAGCGGAAGACCGAGGTCGCGGAACGCCCAGCCGAGAGCGGCGACATCATCTTGGTCGATATAGAAGGACACAGCGGCGAGCGGGAGATCCCGGGCGCCGCCGGGAAGGACCGCCAGATCTTGCTGGGCTCCGCCGGCTTCATACCCGGTTTCGAAGAGCAGCTGATCGGCGCCGTCGCCGGCGAGCATCGCACCGTCCGCGTGACCTTCCCCGAAGACTATGGAGTGCCGGATTTCGCAGGCAAGGAAGCCGTGTTCGAGGTCGATGTGAAAGAGGTCCGCGAACGCCTGCCGGTGGTCATCGACGACGAGTTAGGCAAGGCGGTCGGGCTCGAAAGCTTGGCCGAGTTGCGCGACGAGGTGCGGCAGCAGATGCGGCGCGATTATCAGGCCGCATCGCGCCTGCGCCTGAAGCGTTCGTTGCTCGACAAGCTCGCGCAGAATTACGATTTCGCTGTCCCGCCCGGCATGGTCGAGCTCGAATTCGAAAACATCTGGCGGCAACACGAGGCCGAAAAAGAACGGGCGGCTCAATCGGAAGGCACCGCCGCGGAGCCGGTGTCGGCCGCCGGCCGAGAACCCGGCCAGGAGACCGCCCCGCCGGAAGCGCCGGACACACCGATCGGCGACCAGGTCGCCGACGCGGCGTCTGCGGAGCCGGCGCAAGCCGAGGGCGAGATCAGCCCAAATCCGGCGCAAGTCGGCGACCAGCAGGTAGCCAAGAAAGAGGAAGCCGACACGAAGGAGGACGACGAAGCCTTGAAGGCCGAGTATCGCAGGATTGCCGAACGCAGGGTCCGGCTGGGGCTGCTCCTTGCCGAAGTCGGGCGCAGCAACAATATCACGGTGACCCAGGATGAACTGAACCAGGCGATCACCCGCGAAGCGCGGCGGCACCCGGGGTATGAGCGTCAGGTTCTCGATTTTTATCGGCAGAATTCAGACGCTGTCGCCAATCTGCGGGCCCCGATCTTCGAGGACAAGGTCGTCGACTTCATTGTCGAACTGGCCAAAGTTCAAGAGCGTAAGATCAGCCCGCAAGAGCTGCTGACCCTGCCCGATCCTGATGATGCCGATGTGCCGAGCGCAACTGGGCCGGACGCAAGTGAGGTTGCGGCGGATTGACCCGATGAACCTGCGCCGTATTGGCGGCGCCGGAGTGCCGAGGAGGCGAGCAATGTCCGATTACTTCGAACAGTACATGAACAATCTGGTGCCGATGGTCGTCGAGCAGACCAACCGCGGCGAACGCGCTTACGACATTTACTCACGCCTGCTCAAGGAGCGCATCATCTTTCTGGTTGGTCCCGTCCACGACGCTGTCGCCAGCCTGATCTGCGCTCAGCTGTTGTTCCTCGAATTGGAAAATCCGTCGAAGGACATTGCTTTTTACATCAACTCCCCGGGTGGGGTCGTCACCGCCGGGCTGGCGATCTACGACACGATGCAGTACATCCGCTCGCCGGTCTCGACGGTGTGTATCGGCCAGGCTGCCTCAATGGGCTCGCTGCTGATGTGCGCCGGAGCCAAAGGCAAGCGGTTTTCGCTGCCGAATTCGCGAATCATGATCCACCAGCCCTCCGGCGGCGCACAGGGGCAGGCGACCGATATCGAGATCCAGGCGCGCGAGATCCTCGCTTTGCGGGCCCGGCTCAACGAGATCTATGTCCGGCACACCGGTCAGCTGTTGGAGACCATCGCCGCCGCAGTCGAGCGCGATAAATTTCTCTCGCCGCTCGAAGCGAAGGAGTTTGGTCTAATTGACGAAGTGGTTGAAAATCGGCCGGGCCGCGACGAACCGGAAAAGGGGTTCAGATAGGGAAGGGCGCAAGCTTGACGGTTCAGGCGCTACAAGTCGAAGGCGATTAAGTGGTTGTTGATCCGTCGAGAGCACATATACTTCAGCACAGGAAGTTGGGGGCCCCTGGGCTGTCCGGCTTCCGGTTAGGCCGAACGGCCGTGGGCGTTGTTCCAGTGGGGCGTTGTTCCAGTGGAGCATTGCTCCAGCCGGTGACGGAGTGGCGATGACCAAATCCAGCGGCGGCGACTCGAAAAACACGCTCTACTGCTCGTTCTGCGGCAAGAGCCAGCACGAGGTCAGAAAGCTGATCGCCGGCCCGACCGTGTTCATCTGCGATGAATGCGTCGAGCTCTGCATGGACATCATTCGTGAGGAGCACAAGACGACGCTGGTCAAGTCGCGCGACGGGGTTCCCGGACCGCGCGACATCTGCAAGGTGCTCGACGACTACGTGATCGGCCAGGACCACGCCAAGCGCGTATTGTCGGTTGCCGTTCACAATCATTACAAACGTCTCGCGCACGGCGCGAAGAACAACGACGTCGAGCTCGCCAAGTCGAACATCCTGCTGGTCGGACCGACCGGCTCGGGCAAGACGCTGCTCGCGCAGACCTTGGCGCGGATCATCGACGTGCCGTTTACGATGGCGGACGCGACGACGTTGACCGAGGCCGGCTATGTCGGGGAGGACGTCGAGAACATCATTTTGAAGCTGCTGCAGGCGGCCGACTACAACGTCGAGCGGGCGCAGCGCGGGATCGTCTACATCGACGAGGTCGACAAGATCTCGCGCAAATCCGACAACCCGTCGATCACGCGCGACGTGTCGGGCGAGGGCGTGCAACAGGCCCTCCTCAAGATCATGGAAGGCACGATTGCTTCGGTCCCGCCGCAAGGCGGCCGCAAGCACCCGCAGCAGGAATTCCTCCAGGTCGACACGACCAACATCTTGTTCGTCTGCGGCGGGGCGTTCGCCGGGCTCGAAAAGATCATTGCCCAGCGGCGGCAGGGCACCTCGATCGGCTTCGGCGCCGAGGTGCGGGGGCCCGAGGAGCGCAAGACCGGGGAAATCCTGAAGGACCTCGAACCCGAGGATCTCTTGAAATTCGGGCTGATCCCCGAATTCGTCGGCCGGTTGCCGGTGGTGGCTACCCTCGACGATCTCGACGAGTCGGTATTGGTCGACATTTTGACCAAGCCCAAGAACGCGCTCGTCAAGCAGTACCAACGGCTGTTCGAGATGGAAGACGTCCGGCTCGAATTGAACGAGGAGGCGCTCAAGGCGATCGCCCACAAGGCGATCCTGCGCAAGACCGGGGCCCGCGGGCTGCGTTCGATCATGGAGGCCATATTGCTCGACTCGATGTTCGAGTTGCCCAGCCTCGTTGGCGTCAGCGAGATCGTGATCAACCGCGAAGTCGTCGAGGGGCGGGCCAGGCCGCTCCATATCTATTCCGACCGTGGCGGTGTCGGCACAGGTGACTGAGCCTGCAGCGCCACAGCCCATTGCCGAAGCCGCGGGCCGACTTGACGCCCGGCGGCACGAGGCCAACCTTAGACCGGTATCCCTGTCCCCTCCTTCCCGATTTTCGGGAGGGACATTTGTAGGTGAGGGCCTATGTTAGAAGCCGCGCGCGGTGCGCTTTATCCTGTCCTGCCCTTACGCGACATCGTCGTGTTCCCGCATATGATCGTGCCGTTGTTCGTCGGCCGCGAGAAGTCGGTGCGCGCGCTCGAGGACGTGATGAAGGACGACAAGCAGATTCTGCTCGTCACACAAAAGAACGCCGCCCAGGACGACCCTGCGACTTCGGACATCTACACGGTCGGCACCGTCGGCACGGTGCTGCAGCTGCTCAAGCTACCAGACGGCACGGTCAAGGTCCTCGTCGAGGGTGGCCAGCGTTCCCGTATCGTCAAGTTTGCCGATAACCCCCAGTTCTTCCAGGCGATCGCCGAGACGATCTCCGAGAGTGCCGGCGAGCAGCAGGAAACCGAAGCTCTGGCGCGCACCGTGGTGAGCCAGTTCGAGCAATACATCAAGCTCAATAAGAAGATCCCGCCGGAGGTTTTGGTCTCGATCAACCAGATCGAAGAGCCTGGCAAGCTGGCCGATACGGTCGCGGCGCATCTGACCTTGAAAATCCCCGAGAAGCAGGAGTTGCTCGAAACCGGGGCGGTGGCCGAGCGTCTCGAAAAGGTGTTCGGCTACATGGAGGGCGAAATCGGGGTTCTTCAAGTCGAGAAGCGCATCCGCAGCCGCGTGAAGCGCCAAATGGAGAAGACGCAGCGCGAGTACTACCTGAACGAGCAACTCAAGGCGATCCAGAAAGAACTGGGCGAAGGCGAGGACGGCCGCGACGAGATGGCCGAGCTCGAGGACCGCATCAACAAGACCAAGTTCTCGAAGGAAGCGCGCGACAAGGCGCTCGCCGAGTTGAAGAAGCTGCGCAGCATGAGCCCGATGTCAGCCGAGGCGACGGTCGTGCGCAATTATCTCGATTGGCTGCTGTCGGTGCCGTGGCAGAACCGGACCAAGATCAAACGCGACATCAAGAGCGCGGAGAAGGTGCTCGACGCCGACCATTTCGGGCTCGAAAAGGTCAAGGAACGCATTCTCGAATACCTCGCCGTTCAGCAGCGCATGAAAAAGATGAAGGGGCCGATCCTGTGTCTGGTCGGCGCCCCGGGTGTCGGCAAGACCTCGCTCGGCAAGTCGGTCGCGCGCGCGACCGGCCGGAACTTCGTGCGAATGTCATTGGGCGGCGTGCGTGACGAAGCCGAGATCCGCGGACACCGGCGGACCTATATCGGCTCGATGCCGGGCAAGGTCATTCAGGGGATGAAGAAGGCCAAGTCCTCAAATCCGCTGTTCCTGCTCGACGAGGTCGACAAGCTCGGCGCCGATTGGCGCGGCGACCCATCCTCGGCGCTGCTCGAAGTGCTCGATCCAGAGCAGAACTCGACATTCAACGACCACTACCTCGAGGTCGACTACGATTTGTCGGACGTGATGTTCGTCACGACCGCGAACACGCTGCGCATCCCGCAGCCTTTGCTCGACCGCATGGAGATCATCCGCATCCCGGGTTACACCGAGGATGAGAAGGTCGAGATCGCAAAGCGCCACCTGATCCCGAAGCAGATGTCGGCGCACGGCATACGCAAGAACGAGTGGAGCATCAGCGACAACTCGATTCGCGATCTGATCCGCTATTACACGCGTGAGGCGGGAGTTCGTAATCTCGAGCGCGAGATCGCCAACCTGACCCGAAAGGCGATCAAAGACATTCTGATGAAGAAGACGGAGCGCGTCGCGGTGACGCGTCGCAACCTGGAGAAATATGCCGGGGTGCGCAAGTTCCGGTTTGGCGAAGCGGAGAGCGAGGATCTGGTCGGGTGCACGACCGGGCTCGCCTGGACCGAAGTCGGCGGAGAATTGCTGACGATCGAGGCGGTGACGGTTCCAGGAAAGGGACGGGTCACCGCCACCGGAAAGCTCGGCGATGTGATGAAGGAATCGGTGCAGGCCGCCGAGAGTTACGTCAAATCGCGCAGCTATGTCTTCGGAATCCTGCCGACAGTCTTTGAGAAGAAAGACATCCACGTCCATGTGCCGGAGGGTGCGACGCCCAAAGACGGCCCGTCTGCCGGGGTGGCGATGGTAACCTCGATCGTTTCGGTGCTGAGCGGCGTTCCAGTAAAGCGAGACATCGCAATGACCGGCGAGATCACCTTGCGTGGTCGCGTGCTGCCGATCGGCGGGCTCAAGGAAAAGCTTCTCGCCGCCCTGCGCGGCGGCTTGAAGACGGTGCTGATCCCAAAGGAAAACGAGAAAGATCTCGCCGAGATCCCCGACAATGTAAAGCGTGGGTTGAAAATTGTACCGGTCAAAACGGTCGACGAGTTGCTCGGCGAGGCGCTCGCCGCGCCGCTGACCCCGATTGCCTGGCCGGAGGAGGGCGAAGGCGAACCGGTGATCCCGGCTCGCGAAGAGCGGTCGGGATTGGTAACTCATTAACCAGTCTGCCGAATATAGGTACGGCAGACTGCGAGCGGAGAGTTCTACGCAGGTCCGTTTAGCCTCAAGTTTGCTTCGATTCCGGGCTGCGGCGCAGTTGACCCTTGGGCAGCAGCGCTCTAAACTCTGCGGCGAACACATCGACGTCCCGCACACTCGCCCAGGGGGGTATCGTGAACAGAAACGAACTCGTGGACACCGTCAGCGGCAAGACTGATATGAAGAAGTCGGACGCGAGCAAGGCCGTTGATGCAGTATTCGACGCCATCGCAGAAGCGCTGAAAGGCGGCGACGAGGTTCGCCTCGTCGGCTTTGGCACCTTTTCGGTCGCGTCGCGGGCAGCATCGGAAGGACGCAACCCACGGACCGGCGAGAAGATCCAGATTGCCGCGTCGAAGCAGGCCAAATTCAAGCCCGGCAAGGGATTGCGCGATTCGCTGAATTGACCCGCGTGACGCGGGGCGATTAGCTCAGTTGGTAGAGCATCTCGTTTACACCGAGAGGGTCGGCGGTTCGAAGTCCGTCATCGCCCACCACGGCTCGACAGCGCGAACGAGTGACTGATGGCCGACTATTCCGAGGTTCTCGATTTCTTGCGAGCGCGGCTCGATGCAGAGCCGGCTCGACAGCATCGACCGGCGCCTCGAGCGCATCGATCGCCGGCTGGAACTGCTCGAACTGCCGTAAAGCCGATCCGACTGGGGTTTGCTTGACACCGTCCAGCCGGAAGGGGTAGGAGTGCCAGCCCCGGGTCGAGGCCGCGGGGGCGTAGCTCAGTTGGTTAGAGCGCCGGCCTGTCACGCCGGAGGTCGCGGGTTCGAGCCCCGTCGCTCCCGCCATCGACTGTAGACGCGAAATCCTGGCACGCCGGCAGCAGATCGCGATCGGCGATGTCGTATTCCAGTAATCCGCATTATATATGTTCCTGACGAATGGGCCGGGACGAGGTGACTTTGCGGCCCGAGTGCAGCACGTCAGCAAGAGCTCCCATGGAAACGCTACTGCGCGAGTACTTCCCGATCCTCGTGTTTCTGGCCATTGCCGGCGCAATATCGATCGCAATGATCGCCGCCTCTCTTATTGTTGCACGCCAGCGGCCCAACACGGAAAAGTTGTCGCCATATGAATGCGGGTTTGAACCGTTTGGCGATGCCCGGGTGCGGTTCGACGTCCGCTATTATTTGGTCGCGATCCTGTTCATCATCTTCGATCTGGAAGTGGCCTTCCTATTTCCGTGGGCGGTTGCACTCGGCGATATCGGGATGTTCGGCTTTTGGTCGATGATCGTGTTCCTTGGGGTGTTGACCATCGGCTTTATCTACGAGTGGCAAAAAGGGGCGCTGGAATGGGAGTGATCGAGACACCCACCCGCCTGGTTCCCGCCGGCACCGAGCAGAATGTGCTCCTCAAAGCTGCCACCGGGGAAGTGCAGGATAAAGGCTTTGTTGTCGCGACGCTCGACAACCTGGTGAATTGGGCGCGCACCGGGTCGCTGTGGCCGATGACCTTTGGTCTGGCTTGCTGCGCGGTCGAGATGATGCATACGGGGGCGAGCCGCTATGACCTAGATCGCTTTGGCGTGGTTTTTCGTGCCAGCCCCCGCCAGTCGGATGTGATGATCGTGGCCGGCACGCTGTGCAACAAGATGGCGCCGGCATTGCGCAAGGTTTACGACCAAATGGCCGAGCCGCGCTGGGTCATCTCGATGGGCTCGTGCGCCAATGGCGGCGGCTACTATCATTATTCCTATTCGGTGGTACGCGGCTGCGATCGCATCGTGCCCGTGGACGTTTACGTTCCAGGCTGTCCGCCGACCGCCGAAGCACTGCTCTACGGCGTTCTGTTGCTGCAGAAAAAGATCAGGCGTACCCGCAACTTCGCTCGCTGATCCGCTATGCAGGAAAAACTCCACGCCCTGACCGAACACCTCTCGGCGGCGTTGCCGGACGCGCTGGTCGCTGCCGAGATCCGCGGCGGCGAATTGTGCTGCCGGGTGAAGCGGGAATCGTTGCCGCATGCCCTGAAATTTCTCCGCGACGACCCGAATTGCGCCTTCACCGTGCTCTGCGATATCGGCGGCGTCGATTACCCAGACCGGCCGCTGCGTTTCGAGGTCGTCTACAACCTCCTCAGTATGCGGCTCAATCAGCGCATCCGCATCAAGGTCGAGACCGACGAAGAGCAGGCGGTGCCGTCGGCAGTCGGGCTGTTCAGCAGCGCCGGTTGGTGGGAGCGCGAGGCGTGGGATTTGTTCGGCATCTATTTCGCCGATAACCCCGATTTGCGCCGCATCTTGACCGATTACGGCTTTGAGGGTCATCCGCTGCGCAAGGATTTCCCGCTGACCGGGTATGTCGAGGTGCGCTACGACGAGGATCAGAAGGCGGTCGTCTACGATCCGGTTCGATTGCAGCAGGAATTCCGCAGCTTCGACTTTCTGTCGCCATGGGAGGGGATGGACAAGATCCTCCCGGGCGACGAAAAGGCAGCGCCAAACGACGGCGACACGGCGGGAGGGCAGCGGTGAGCGAGCAGCGGCCGCCGGTGACGGACGAGCTCGAAGGTCCGCCGCGTATCAAAAACTACATGATGAATTTCGGGCCGCAACATCCGGCGGCGCATGGGGTCATGCGGCTCATCCTCGAGATGGATGGCGAGGTCATCGAGCGGGCCGACCCGCATATTGGGCTGTTGCACCGCGGCACCGAAAAGCTGATCGAGTACAAGACCTATCTGCAGGCGATCCCGTATTTCGATCGGCTCGACTACGTGTCGCCGATGTGCCAGGAGCACGCTTTCGCGCTCGCGGTCGAAAAACTGATGGGCATCACCCCACCACCTCGGGCGCAATATATCCGGGTGCTGTTCGCCGAGATTACACGGATCCTGAACCATCTGCTTTGCGTCTGCGCGTTCGGGCTCGATGTCGGCGCGATCACCCCGTTTCTGTGGGGCTTCGAAGAGCGCGAGCGGCTGATGGAGTTTTACGAGCGCGTATCGGGCGCCCGCTTGCACGCCAATTACTTCCGCCCCGGCGGCGTGCATCTCGACATGCCCGCGGGCCTCGCCGAGGACATTCTGGCGTTTTGCGACACCTTCCCGCAGACGATCGACGATATCGAACGCCTGCTGACCGAGAACCGTATCTTCAAGGAGCGCACTGTCGACATCGGTGTGGTGACCGCCGAGCAGGCCGCGGATTGGGGGTTCTCCGGACCAATGTTGCGCGGCTCCGGCGTCGCCTGGGATCTCCGCCGAGCGCAGCCCTATGACGCTTATGACAAGATGGAGTTCGACGTTCCGATCGGCCGCAACGGCGATTCCTACGATCGTTACCTCGTCCGCATCGAGGAGATGCGCCAATCGGTGCGCATCATCAGGCAGGCGCTCGCGCAGATGCCGGCGGGGCCGGTCAAGGTCAACGACCGCAAGGTGGCGCCGCCGCCGCGGGCCGAGATGAAGCATTCGATGGAAGCGCTGATCCATCACTTCAAGCTTTATACCGAAGGCTATCACGTGCCGCCTGGCGAGACCTACACGGCGGTC
The DNA here is from genome assembly GCA_963700185.1 of uncultured Alphaproteobacteria bacterium. GTDB lineage: Bacteria > Pseudomonadota > Alphaproteobacteria > ATCC43930 > CGMCC-115725 > AP-15. The sequence continues at coordinate 154,963 of CAVOWP010000007.1, read as the reverse complement.
GAAGCGCCGAAGGGTGAGTTCGGGGTGTATCTGGTTGCGGACGGCACCAACCGGCCCTATCGCTGCAAGATCAGATCGCCGGGCTTTGCCTTTCTGCAAGCGACCGACTTCATGTGCCGGGGCCACATGCTCGCCGATGTCGTCGCGATCATCGGCTCGATGGACATCGTTTTCGGCGAGATCGACCGATGAACTCTCCGGTCGAAGGACTTCCCTTCGAGCAACCGGAGAGCTTTGAGTTCACGCCGGAAAACCTCGAGCAGGCCAAGGCCCACATCGCCAAATACCCGCCGGGCCGTCAGGCTAGCGCGGTGTTGCCCCTGTTGTGGATCGCGCAGACTCAGCATGGCGGCTGGCTGCCTCGGGCGGCGATGGATCACGTCGCAGGGCTTCTCGAAATGGCGCCGATCCGCGTCTACGAGGTCGCGACGTTCTATACGATGTTTAATCTGCGGCCGGTCGGGCGCTATCTGCTGCAAGCCTGCACGACGACGCCGTGCTGGCTGCGCGGCTCCGATGCGGTCGTGGAAGCCTGCGAGCGCAAGCTCGGCATCGGCGTCGGCGCTACCACGGCGGACGGGCTCTTTACCCTGGTCGAGGTCGAGTGTCTCGGCGCCTGCGTCAACGCGCCGATTCTGCAGGTGAACGACGATTTCTACGAGGATCTGGACGGCCCCACGACCGAGGCGTTGCTCGACGCGCTGCGGGACGGCAAGCAGCCGCCACCCGGCTCGGTGATCGGCCGCCAGGGCTCGGAGCCGGTGACTGGCCGGACCACGCAGAACGAAGATGTGAGGCCGCTTGCTGGCGGCTGGAGATAAAGAGGAAGCAATGCTTGCCGACAAGGATCGGATATTCACAAACCTTTACGGTCGCGAGGACTGGCGGCTCGCGGGTGCCCAGCAGCGCGGCGATTGGGACCGCACTAAGGACCTGATCCTCAAAGGGCGCGATTGGATTGTCGAGCAAGTCAAAGATTCCGGGCTGCGCGGTCGCGGCGGCGCCGGTTTCCCGACCGGCTTGAAGTGGTCGTTCATGCCAAAACAAAGCGACCGTCCGACTTATCTTTGCGTCAATGCCGATGAGAGCGAGCCGGGTACCTGCAAAGACCGGGACATCATGCGCAACGACCCACACAAGCTGATCGAAGGCTGCCTGCTCGCCTCGGTCGGCATGGGAGTCCGCACTTGCTATATCTACATCCGTGGCGAGTTTTATAACGAGGGAAAGCGCCTACAAGCCGCCATCGACGAGGCCTATGACGCCGGATTGATCGGCGAGGACGCCTGCGGCTCGGGCTGGGATTTTGAACTCTACCTGCATCGCGGAGCTGGAGCGTATATCTGCGGCGAGGAGACCGGGCTGCTCGAGAGCCTCGAAGGCCGCAAAGGCCAGCCTCGCCTGAAGCCCCCATTCCCGGCGCAGGTCGGCCTTTATGGCTGCCCTACCACGGTAAACAATGTCGAGACCATCGCGGTCGTACCAGCGATCTTGCGGCGCGGCGCTGCTTGGTTTGCCGGTATCGGCCGGCCGCGCAACTCGGGCACCAAGATCTACTGCCTTTCCGGCCACGTGAACACGCCCTGCAATGTCGAAGAGGCAATGAGCATACCGTTGCGCGAGCTGATCGAGCGACACGGCGGCGGAGTAAGCGGCGGCTGGGACAATCTGCTCGCCGTCATTCCCGGCGGTTCGTCCGTACCGGTCATACCGAAATCAATCTGCGAGACGGTGCTGATGGATTTCGACAGCCTGGTCGCCGTCAAAAGTGCGCTTGGCACCGCCGCCGTCATCGTCATGGACAAGTCGACCGATATCGTAAAGGCGATCGCCCGGCTGTCGAAATTCTATAAACACGAGAGTTGCGGGCAGTGCACCCCATGTCGCGAGGGTGCCGGCTGGGTGTGGCGGATCATGGAGCGCATGGTCGAGGGCAACGCCTCGGTGGCGGAGATCGACATGCTCCTCGACGTCTCCTACGAGATCGAGGGGCATACGATCTGCGCGCTGGCCGACGGTGCGATGTGGCCGGTCCAGGGCCTGATCCGCCATTTCCGTCCCGAGATGGAGCGACGGATCGCAGAATATCGCCAATCCGCGGTGCGGCAGAGGCAGGCGGCCTGATCATGCCAAAGCTGACGATCGACGGACAAGAGGTCGAGGTGCCGGCCGGCACCACGATCTTTCAGGCCTGTGGACGCGCAGGGATCGAGGTCCCCCATTTCTGTTTCCACGAGCGCCTCGCGATTGCGGGAAACTGCCGGATGTGTCTCGTTGAGGTCGAGAAATCGCAAAAGCCGATAGCCTCCTGTGCCATGCCGGCAACTGATGGGATGGTGGTTTTCACCAAGTCCCCAAAAGCAATCAAGGCGCAAAAGGCGGTGATGGAGTTCCTCCTCATCAATCACCCGCTCGATTGCCCGATCTGCGATCAAGGCGGCGAATGCGATCTGCAGGATCAGGCGATGGCGTACGGCTTCGACCGCAGCCGGTTCGAGGAGAACAAGCGCGCCGTCCCTTATAAGAATTTTGGTCCGCTGGTCGAAACCAGCATGAACCGCTGCATCCATTGCACGCGCTGCATTCGGTTTCTGACTGAGATCGCCGGGGTTCAGGAGCTGGGCGCCACGGGGCGCGGCGAAGACATGGAGATCGGCACCTATATCGAGCGGGGGCTCGGTTCCGAATTGTCGGCCAACATCATCGATCTGTGTCCGGTCGGCGCGCTGACCTCGAAGCCATATGCCTTTGTCGCTCGTCCTTGGGAGCTGGTAAAAACTGAATCCATCGATGTCATGGATGCGGTCGGCAGCAACATCAGGGTCGATTCGCGCGGGCCGCAAGTCTTGCGCGTGCTGCCGCGGGTCCACGAAGCGGTCAACGAGGAATGGATCTCGGACAAGACCCGGTACGCTATCGACGGCCTTATCCGCCGCCGGCTCGACCGACCCTATTTCGGGCGCGAGCGCAAACGCGAGGTGGAGTGGCCGGAGGCCATCGAACTCATCGCGGAGCGGCTGAAGAAGGTCCCGGGCGAGCGTATCGCCGCGATCGCCGGCGATTTATGCGACGCCGAGGCGATGTTTGCGCTGAAGGAGTTATTCAGTGGGCTCGGCGTCTCGAGCCTCGATTGCCGCCAGGACGGCGCGAGGCTCGATGCGCGCTGCCGCGCCGCGTATTTGTTCAATACGACAATTGCCGGGATCGAAAAGGCAGACGTCTGTCTGCTGATCGGCACCAACCCGCGCTGGGAAGCTCCGCTCGTCAATGCGCGGCTGCGCAAGCGCTATCTCCACGGGGGTTTCCGGGTCGCGGCGATCGGCCCCGCGCTCAACCTGACATTTCCGCTCGAGATGCTGGGCAATGACGGCACCGTGGTGAATGCATTGGCTTCGGGCGACCACCCCTGGGCGGCTGTGCTGCGCAATGCGAAGAACCCAATGATTGTCCTCGGACAGGGGGCGCTTGCCCGCCCCGACGGCGCCCGCGTTCTGGGCGCGGCCAGACGTATTGCCGAAAATGTCGGGCTCGTTCGCGAGGATTGGAACGGGTTCAATGTTCTGCACCGCGCCGCCGCGCGGGTCGGCGGCCTCGATCTCGGATTTGTTCCGAGGCCAGGCGGTCGCGATGTCGAGGGTATCCTGGCCGGTTGCAAATCCGGCGACATCGAAATTCTCTACCTTCTGGGTGCCGACGAGATCGATGCGAGCGATCTGGGATCAGCCTTTGTCATTTACCAGGGCCATCACGGCGACCGGGGCGCCGCCTGCGCCGATGTCGTCCTGCCGGGCGCCGCCTATACCGAGAAGGACGGCACCTACGTCAATGCCGAGGGCCGCGTGCAGCTGGCGCGGCGCGCCGTGTTCCCGCCCGGAGAGGCACGCGAGGACTGGAAGATCGTGCGCGCCCTGTCCGGCGCCATCGGCCGTCCGCTGCCCTTCGATACGCTGCGCGATCTGCGCCGCCGGATGTGGGAGAAGTATCCGGTACTGGCCGAAGCGGATTCGGTGACCCCCGCCCCGTGGGGGACCTTCGGGGAGGCAGGGCCGATCGCCGCCGATCCGTTCGAATATCCGATGGAAGATTTTTACCAAACCGATCCGATCAGCCGCGCCAGCCACACCATGGCGCGGTGCAGCGAGCTTTTTGTGCGAGGGCGGCACGAGCCCCTGACACGGACCGGCACTCATGGCTAATTTCTGGACAGGCTACGCCTGGCCGACTGTCATTACCGCTGTCGAAGTCGTCGTCCTCGTGGTGCCGCTGCTGCTGGCGATCGCGATGCTCACCTATGCCGAGCGCAAGGTGTTGGCGTTTTCGCAGCTCCGCAAGGGACCGAACGTGGTCGGTCCGTTCGGGCTGCTGCAGCCTTTCGCCGACGGGCTCAAATTGCTCGTCAAGGAGACGATCGTCCCAAGCGGCGCCAATCGGGTGGTGTTCGTCGTCGCGCCGCTGATCACCTTCACGTTGGCGCTAGTTGCTTGGGCGGTCATCCCTTTCGATTACGGGGTCGTGATCGCCAACATCAATGTCGGGATTCTCTACCTTTTTGCGATCAGCTCGCTCGGGGTCTACGGGATCATCCTGGCCGGCTGGGCTTCGAACTCCCGTTACGCCTTCCTCGGCGCGCTGCGCTCGGCGGCGCAGATGGTCTCCTACGAGGTGGCGATCGGCTTTGTTCTGGTCACCGTGCTACTGTGCGCCGGCTCGCTCAATCTCAGCGACATCGTCGAGGCGCAGCGTCATATTTGGTTTGCGGTCCCGCTCCTGCCGATGTTCGTGATTTTTTTTATCTCCGCTTTGGCCGAGACCGGGCGCGCGCCGTTCGACCTGCCTGAGGGCGAAACGGAGATCGTGGCCGGCTATTTTGTCGAATATTCGTCGATGACCTTTGCGCTGTTCTACCTCGGCGAATACGGCAATATGATCCTGATGAGCGCGATGACGAGCCTGCTGTTCCTCGGCGGCTGGCTCGCGCCGTTTGGGGTTGCGCCCTTCACCTGGGTCCCGGGACCGATCTGGTTCGCCCTCAAGATCGCCTTTGTGCTGTTCTGTTTTCTGTGGGTGCGCGCCACCTTTCCCCGGTTCCGTTATGACCAGCTGATGCGGCTCGGCTGGAAGGTGTTTCTGCCGTTTTCGCTGTTTTGGTTGGTGCTGACGGCCGGCGTACTGACCGCGGCCGGATGGCTGCCGCAGCGCTGAAGGATCGAGGAATGGGATTACTGGAACGCGGCGCCCGCAGCCTGTTGTTGACCGAGCTGCTGTCGGGGATGGGGCTGACTCTGCGCTACATGTTCAAACGGACGGTCACCGTAAATTACCCGTACGAGAAGGGTCCGCTGAGCCCGCGCTTTCGCGGCGAGCACGTGCTGCGCCGGTACCCCAACGGCGAGGAGCGCTGCATTGCCTGCAAGCTGTGCGAGGCGATCTGCCCGGCGCTGGCGATCACGATCGAGGCCGAGCCGCGCGAGGACGGCAGCCGCCGCACGACGCGCTACGATATCGACATGACCAAGTGCATCTATTGCGGTTATTGCCAGGAGGCCTGTCCGGTCGATGCGATCGTCGAGGGGCCGAATTTCGAGTTCGCGACCGAAACGCACGAAGAGCTCCTCTACGACAAGGAGAAATTGATGGCGAACGGCGATCGCTGGGAGGCCGAGATCGCCAAAAACCTGGCCCTCGACGCACCCTATCGGTGAGCCAATGGCGCGGTTTGTTCGGTTGCACCACCTCACCCTCCCCATCGCTTGCGCAATGGGTCCCCTCCCCCTCCCCCAATGGCGGAGAGGGATTTTTGCGGCGTCCATTATTTCTTCCTCGCCGCCCCTCGGGGCGGAGAGGGTCGGGGTGAGGTGGGGGTTCGCCGGACGAAGCGGCGCGGGCGTCGCTCGATGATCGTCCAGGCCATCCTGTTCTACATCTTTGCCACGATGGCCGTCGCTTCGGGGGTGCTGGTCGTTTCGGCGCGCAACCCGGTGCACTCCGTGCTCTTTCTGATCCTGGCCTTCTTCAACGCCGCCGGCTTGTTCATTCTGATCGGCGCGGAGTTCCTGGCGATGATCCTCGTCATCGTCTATGTCGGCGCGGTCGCCGTCCTGTTTCTTTTCGTCGTGATGATGCTCGACATCGACTTTCTGCAGCTGCGCAGCGGTTTCGTGCAATATCTCCCGATCGGCACATTGGTCGGCCTGATCCTGCTCGCCGAGCTGATCCTCGTCATCGGCGGTTGGGCGGTCAGCCCGTCCGTACCGAGCCAGATCCCGGCGTTGGCCGCGACTGGTGGTGTTGCGCTCACCAATACTCGGGCGCTCGGCGACATTCTCTACACGCGCTACCTGTTCGCGTTTCAGGTGGCCGGATTGATTTTGCTCGTGGCGATGGTCGGGGCGATCGTCTTGACCTTGCGTCATCGTGCCGACGTCAGACGCCAATCGATTTCGGCGCAGCTGGCCCGCAGGCGCGCCGAGACTGTCGAGGTCGTCAAGGTGCCGCTCGGCGCCGGGAGCGACTGATGCTGATCGGCCTCCCACATTACCTGACGGTAGGCGCGATCCTGTTCACGCTCGGGGTCTTCGGCATCTTCCTCAACCGCAAGAACGTGATCATCATGCTGATGTCGATCGAGCTGATGCTGCTCGCGGTCAGCATCAATTTCGTCGCCTTCTCGGTCTTTTTGAACAACCTGATCGGCCAGGCCTTTGCGATGTTCGTGCTAACGGTGGCGGCGGCGGAAGCGGCGATCGGCCTCGCCATCCTCGTCGTCTATTTCCGCAACCGCGGCACGATCCGGGTCGAAGACATCAACATGATGAAGGGTTGAGGGCATTGGCCGTTGCCGTCGTCTTTCTGCCCCTGATCGCCACGGTGATCGCCGGCTTTTTCGGCCGGGTAATCGGTGATCGCGGCGCGCAGCTGGTCACTTGTGGCGCCCTTTTGCTGTCGGCAGTGCTCGGCCTCTTCCTGTTCCGCGACATCCTCGCCAGCGACGAGGTTCGGGTCATCCCGCTGGCGAGCTGGATCGTCGCCGGCGGCGTCGATGTCAACTGGGCGCTGCGGCTCGACACCTTGAGCGGCGTAATGATCATCGTCGTGACTGTCGTCTCGTCGATGGTCCACGTTTATTCGATCGGCTACATGCACGGGGATCCGTCGATCCCACGCTTCATGTCCTATTTGAGTCTGTTCACATTTTTCATGCTGGCCTTGGTGACCTCCGACAATTTCGTGCAGCTGTTCTTCGGCTGGGAAGGCGTCGGCTTGATGTCCTATCTGCTGGTCGGCTTCTGGTACGACCGGCCGTCGGCCAATGCCGCCGCAATCAAGGCGTTCCTCGTCAACCGCGTCGGCGATTTCGGTTTCTCCTTGGGCATATACGCGATTTTTGTGATCTTCGGCTCGCTCGACTTCGGCACCGTCTTTGGCGCAGCGCCGAAAGCCGTCGGCACGACGATGGAGTTTCTCGGCTGGCAAGTCGATTCGCTGACCCTCGCCTGCATCCTGTTGTTCATCGGCGCGATGGGGAAATCGGCGCAGATCCCGCTCCACACCTGGCTGCCCGATGCGATGGAGGGCCCGACCCCGGTCTCCGCCTTGATCCATGCCGCGACGATGGTCACCGCGGGCGTCTTTATGGTCGCCCGCCTGTCGCCGCTCTTCGAATATGCCCCGACGGCGCTCGCCGTCGTCGGCATCGTTGGCGGGACCACGGCGATATTTGCGGCGAGCATCGGCATGGTGCAGCCGGACATCAAAAGGGTCGTCGCCTATTCGACTTGCAGCCAGCTCGGCTACATGTTCGCCGCAGCGGGCGTCTCGGCCTACGGCGCCGCAATCTTCCACCTCTTCACGCATGCCTTCTTCAAGGGGCTGTTGTTCCTGTGCTGCGGGTCGGTCATCCATGCGATGGGCGGCGAGCAGGACATGCGCCGCATGGGCGGCCTCTGGCGCAAGACGCCGATCACCTATGTGACGATGTGGGTCGGCGCGCTGTCGCTCAGTGCGCTTCCGTTCTTTTCCGGCTACTACTCGAAGGACACGATCCTCGAAGCCGCCTGGGCTTCAGGGTCGGCGGTCGGCCGCTATGCCTGGGTCCTCGGCACCGTCGCGGCATTGATGACCGCCTTCTACATCTCTCGCGTCATGTTCATGACGTTCCATGGCGAACCGCGCGCCGGCGAAGAGGCGATGCACCACGCGCATGAGAGCCCCTGGGTGATGCTGGTCCCGCTGATCGTGCTCGCCATCGGCGCCGCGTTCTTCGGCTATCTCGGCTACGACTTCTTTGTCGGGGACGAGCGAGCCGCATTCTGGAAGAACTCGATCCTGGTTTTGCCGCAATACGATTCCCTTGCGGCGGCGGAAGGAGTTCCGGCGCTCGTTCGCTTCATGCCGTTGATCTTTGCCTTGATCGGGATCGCCATCGCCTACGTCTTCTACATCGCCGATCCGCGGCTCCCGGTGCGTCTCGCCGCGCAGTTCCGCTTCCTCTATCTCTTCCTGCTGAACAAATGGTACTTCGACGAGCTCTATGACTGGCTGTTCGTGCGGACCGCTTTTTTGCTCGGCAATGGTCTGTGGCGGTCGGGCGACGGCACGGTCATCGACGGCCTCGGCCCAAACGGTGTCGCCGCGGTAACCCGCGACCTCGCACACCAGGCCAGCCGCCTGCAGACGGGATACCTCTACCACTACGCCTTCGCGATGATGATCGGCCTCGTCGCGATCGTCACGTGGTACCTCTTCCCGCGCTGATGCGCCGAATGGGCATTGCCGGGCAGGTGTATTGCCCCTCGCCCGCACCGCGGGAGAGGGAGGGGCCCAGCCCGCGGGGCTGGGAGGGTGAGGGTCTGCCTTGCGAGGCGTCACCCTCACCCGCCTCGCTGCGCTCGGCACCCTCTCCCGCGGTGCGGGAGAGGGGCTTACCGGGAGGTCGAGGGTGAGCCATTGGCCGCTCCTCTCGCTCGTGACCTTTTTGCCGCTGGTGGGCGCCGCGTTCATCCTGATGGCGCGGGGCGACGAGACGGTTGTCGCCCGCAACGCCCGCTGGATCGCGCTGTGGACCTCGCTGATCGTCTTTGTGCTGTCGCTGGTGCTGTGGTTCGACTTCGATCCCAGCACCGCCGACTTTCAGTTTGTCGAGCGGGGCAGCTGGGTCACCCTCGGCGGCTTCGATTTCAATTATCACATGGGGATCGACGGCATCTCCCTGTTCTTCGTGCTGCTGACGACCATTCTGACGTTCATTACGATCGTCTCTGCCTGGGAAGTGATCCAATTCCGGGTCAAGGAATTCATGATCGCCTTCCTCGTGCTCGAGACCCTGATGACCGGGGTCTTTTGCGCGCTCGATTTCATCCTGTTCTATGTATTCTTCGAAGGTGTGCTGATCCCGATGTTCCTGATCATCGGGGTGTGGGGCGGCTCGAACCGGATCTATTCGGCATTCAAATTTTTTCTCTACACATTGCTCGGCTCCGTGCTGATGCTCCTCGCCGTCCTCGCCGTCTATTTTCAGACCGGGACGACGGATATCGAGTACGCCCTGGCTCACAGTGAGCTGTTTCCCCCCGATCTGCAGAAATGGTTGTGGCTCGCGTTTTTTGCGTCCTTTGCCGTCAAGGTCCCGATGTGGCCGGTGCACACCTGGCTGCCCGACGCTCATGTCGAGGCCCCGACGGCGGGTTCGGTGATCCTCGCGGGCATTTTGTTGAAGCTCGGCGGCTACGGCTTTATTCGCTTTTCGTTGCCGATCTTTCCGCTCGCTTCGGCTTATTTCACGCCGCTGATCTTCGCGCTCAGCGCCATTGCCGTGATCTATACCTCGCTGGTGGCATTGGCGCAGATCGATATGAAAAAACTGATCGCCTATTCGTCGATCGCCCATATGGGGTTTGTCACGATGGGCACCTTTGCCGTGACGAGCGAGGCGGTGCAGGGCGCCGTCATCCAGATGTTGAGCCATGGGCTCGTCTCGGGAGCCCTTTTTCTCTGCGTCGGCGTCCTCTACGACCGGCTGCATACGCACGAGATCGCCCGCTTTGGCGGGCTCGTGCACCGCATGCCGGCCTATGCCTTTGTTCTGATGGTGTTCACCTTGGCGGCGATCGGACTGCCCGGCACCAGCGGATTTATCGGCGAGTTTCTGATCTTGCTCGGCACCTTCCGGGTCAACACGCTCGAATGCACGCTGGCGGCGACGGCATTGTTCCTCGGCCCGATGTACATGCTCTACATGTATCGGCGAGTGATTTTCGGCACCCTCACCCGCGCCGACCTTCGCGGCATGCTCGATCTGAGCATGCGCGAGAAGGCGTTGTTTGTGCCGCTGCTCGTCTTGGTGATTTGGATGGGCGTCTACCCGCTCTCGTTTCTGCGCCCGATCCAGGCATCCGTCGACCATTTGGTCCAGCAAGTGGCGGCCGCCACTGAGGCAGCGGGCATGCGCCGCGCCAGCCTGCGTTAGACCGGATCGATGCCGGTACTTCCAGTTCCTGACATCGCGCCGGCGTTGCCCGAGGTCATTCTCGCCGCCGGCGCGATGGCGCTGCTGATATTCGGCGCGATCAGCGGCGAAAAATCGACGCGGACGGTTTCCTGGCTCGCCATCGCGGTGCTGATCCTCGCGCTCGCCGTTTCCCTGGCGCAGGGAGGCGAACGGCGTCTCGGCTTCTACGGCATGTTCGTCGCCGACGCTTTCGCCCTGTTCATGAAAGCCCTGGTGCTGATCGGCTCGGCGGTGACGATCCTGATCGGGATGCGCTACAACGAGGATCAAGGGATCGCCCGGTTCGAGTTCCCGGTGCTCGTGCTGCTGTCGACGACCGGGATGATGGTCATGATCTCAGCGAATGACCTGATCACCCTTTATGTCGGCCTCGAATTGCAGAATTTGGCGCTTTATGTCGTCGCCGCTTTCAACCGGGATTCGACCCGTTCGAGCGAAGCCGGGCTCAAATATTTCGTGCTCGGAGCGCTGTCGTCGGGAATGCTGCTTTACGGCGCTTCCTTGATCTACGGGTTTACCGGTACTACCGCATTTAGCGAGATTGCCACGCTGGTGGCCGGCGGGGCGGCGCCTTCGCCCGGTATCCTCATTGGCCTTGTCTTCGTCATCGTCGGCCTTGCCTTCAAAGTCTCGGCGGTGCCGTTCCATATGTGGACGCCCGATGTCTACGAGGGCGCACCGACCCCGGTGACGGCTTTTTTCGCGGTAGCACCGAAGATCGCCGCACTCGCCCTCTTTATTCGTTTCATGATCGAGCCGTTCGGTCCACTGGTCGGCGAATGGCGCCAGGTCATCATCTTCCTGTCGATTGCCTCGATGGTGTTCGGGGCGGTTGCCGCGGTCGCGCAGCAAAGCATCAAGCGCCTGATGGCTTACAGTTCAATCGGTCACGTCGGCTATGCGCTGATCGGGCTCGCCACCGGCACGGCTGCCGGGATCCGCGGCGTGCTGGTCTACATGACGATCTACCTCTTCATGACGGTCGGTACCTTCGCGGTGATCCTGTGCATGCGCCGGAACGGTCGCATGCTCGAGGGAATTTCGGATCTTGGCGGACTGTCGCGCTCGCAGCCCGGGCTCGCATTGGCCTTGGCGATCTTCATGTTTGCCCTGAGCGGGATACCGCCGACCGCGGGCTTTTTCGCCAAGCTCTACGTCTTCTTCGCCGCCATCGATGCCAAGCTCGCCGGACTGGCCGTTATCGGCGTCGTAACCAGTGTCGTCTCGGCATTTTATTATCTCCGGGTAGTCAAGGTCATGTATTTCGACGAGCCGGTTGGCGCCTTCGATCGACCGTTGACCGCCGAGCTTAAAGGCGTGCTGTTCGTCACCGCGGTCGTCACATTGTTCTTTTTCATCCTTCCCGGTCCGATCGTCGGCGGCGCCGAAGCTGCCGCCACGGCCCTCTTTGTCCGATGACCGGGCCTCAGCCGAGTTTGCCCCCAGGGTATCGGCTGGTTGCTTACGACTCGATCGGCAGCACCAACGATGAAGCAAAGCGGTTGGCTCGTGAGGGAACGGCCGAAGGGACCCTTCTGTGGGCACTCGAACAAACCGCCGGCCGGGGCCGTCGCGGCCGGGTTTGGGTATCACCGCCTGGCAACCTCTATGCCTCGCTGATTTTGCGGCCGGATTGCCCGGCGAACCGTGCGGCGCAACTCGGTTTTGTCGCGGCGCTGGCGATCGGCGGCGCGCTCGGCGCAATCTGCCCCGGACCCGGCCTTTCCTACAAATGGCCGAACGACGTATTGACCAACGGCCGCAAGGTTGCGGGAATCCTGCTCGAATCCGAGATGATCGGGCACGAGATGCCGAGCTTTGTCGTTGTCGGCGTCGGCGTGAACCTCACGGCTGCGCCGCAGGACACGGAATTTCCGGCGACCTCGATACTGGAAGAAGGGGGGGACACAGTTCCGCCGAAGGTGATGCTGGAGGAGTTTGCCGAGCATTTTCGGTTGTGGCACATGCGCTGGCAATTGGAGGGTTTTGCCCCGGTTCGCGCCGCTTGGCTGGCAGCGGCCGCGATCTCGCCGGGTGAGCCGATCCGCGTTCGCCTCGAAGCCGCCTCCTTGCACGGCTGCTTCCTCGATATCGACGCGGAGGGGGCGCTGCTGCTGGAGACCGCGGGCGGGCGCCGCCATGTCTCAGCCGGCGAAGTGTTCCCGCGCAACCGCTGACGAGGCCAAATGCTGCTTGCCATTGATTCAGGGAACACAAACGTCGTTTTTGCGGTTTACGCGGAGGACGATTTGCGCGGCTCGTGGCGGGCGGCGACGAACCCGAAGCGCACCGCCGACGAATACGCAGTGTGGCTGACCCAACTAATGGCGCTGGCCGGTCTTGCTCCAAGCAATGTTGATGCGACGATCATCGCCAATGTCGTACCGGAGGCGTCCTTCAATCTGATCAGCTTGTGCAGGCGTTATTTCAGCAGCGAACCGCTGGTCGTAGGGAGGCCAAATTGCCGACTCGGGATCGGTGTCGATGTCGATATGCCGCCGCAGAATGTCGGCGCCGACCGGATCGCTAACGCGGTTGCAGCGCAGGATCGCTACAAGGTGCCGCTGATGGTCGTCGATTTCGGCACATCGACCAATTTCGACATCGTCGACCGCGCCGGCAATTATTGCGGCGGGGTTCTCGCGCCAGGACCGAATCTGGCTGTGCTGGCCTTGGAAATGGCGGCGGCGCAATTGCCGCGCGTCTCGATCGAGCGCCCTCCGACGGTCGTCGGCCGCAGCACCATCCCGGCCATGCAATCCGGCGTGTTCTGGGGCTATGTTGGGTTGGTCGAAGGCTTGGTGCGACGCATCCGCGACGAGCGCGGCGAGGCGATGGAGGTGATTGCGACCGGCGGCCTGGCACCGCTCTTCGCCACGGCGATCGACGTCATCGACCATGTCGATCCCGACCTGACCTTGTGGGGGCTCCACCTGATCTACCGCCGAAACCGCGACAAATGAGACATCCGCCTTTGCAGTCGGGGGCCCGGCCGGATTACCGCGACCCCGACGCGCTGTTCTTTGTCCCGCTCGGCGGTGCGGGCGAAATCGGGATGAACCTGAATGTTTACGGGTATCAGGGCGACTGGCTGATCATCGATTGCGGCGTCACCTTCGGAGATGATTCCCAACCGGGGCTCGAAGTCGTCATGCCCGATCCCGGCTTTATCGTCGAACGCCGCGACCGCTTGCTCGGGATCGTGGCGACCCATGCGCACGAGGATCATATCGGGGCCATTCCCTATCTCTGGAGGCAACTGCGCTGTCCAATCTGGGCGACACCGTTCACCGCCTCTTTCTTGCGCGCCAAGCTGGCCGAGACCGGGTTCGCCGATCAGGTCAAGATCAATGTCGTGCCATTGTCGGGCCGGTTTACGATCGGCCCGTTCGACCTCGAATTGATCACCCTCACCCATTCGATCCCCGAACCGAATGCGGTCGCCTTGCGCACGCCGGTCGGAACCGTGCTGCATACGGGCGACTGGAAGTTGGATCCGGATCCGCTGATCGGCCCGACCGCGGACGAGGCCGCCTTGACGAGGCTCGGCGACGAAGGGGTCCTCGCATTGGTCGGGGATTCGACAAACGCGCTGCGGCCCGGCACCTCGGGCTCCGAGGCGGAATTGCGCCGGTCCCTGATCGACCTGATCGGCCGCTACGATGCGCGGGTCGCAGTCGCCTGCTTCGCCTCGAATGTTGCGCGGCTCGAGTCGATTGCGCGGGCGGCCGCCGCCCATAGCCGGGAAATCGCGCTGGTCGGACGGTCGTTGTGGCGGATCGACAAGGCCGCCCGCGAGAACGGTTACCTGACGGATCTGCCGCGCTTTCTGACCGAGGACGAGGCGGGCTACATCCCGCGCGACCGGATCGTAATGATCTGCACCGGCAGCCAGGGCGAGCCTCGCGCGGCCCTTTCGCGGATCGCCCGCGACGATCACCCGCATGTCGTGCTGGAGACCGGGGATGTCGTCATCTTCTCGTCGCGCATCATTCCGGGCAACGAGAAGTCGATCAACCGGCTGCAGAATGCGCTGGTTCGGCTCGGCGTCGAGATCGTCACCGAGGAGGACCATTTCGTCCACGTCTCGGGACATCCGGCCCGCGACGAGCTGGTGCGGATGTACCAGATGGTCCGCCCGCAAATCGCCGTCCCGGTGCATGGCGAGGCCCGCCACCTGATCGCCCATGCTGAATTGGCGGGCGAGTGCCAGGTTCCGCAGCCGCTCGTCATTCAGAACGGCGACGTGGTGCGGCTCGCGGCGAGTGGCGCCAGCGTCGTCGACGAGGTGCCGGTGGGGAGGCTCGCCAGCGACGGAAAGGGGCTGCTGCCGGTCGACGGCAACGCACTGAAGGACCGTCGCCGCGTCACTTTCAACGGCAGCGCCGTTGCCACTTTGGTCGTCGATCGTCACGGCCAGCACTTGGCGCCACCGACGATCAGCATTATCGGCATCGTCGAGTCGGCGGCTGCCGAAGCCGCCGCTCCCGCCTTGCGCAGCGCCATCGAACGCGCGCTCGACGAACTGCCGGGGAACCTGCGCCGCGACGACGAGGCCGTGCGCGACGCAGCACGCCGAGCTCTACGCCGCATCCTCAATGAGCGGTTTGGCAAGCGGCCATTGGTCGAAATTCATCTGGTCAGGATTTGACGCGATGCCTGTGAGAATGCCCCATCCATGATCGGACGGCTCAACCACATCGCGATCGTTGTGCCCGATGTCGCGGCGGCGGGCGCGATTTATAGCCAGGCTCTCGGCGCTCGCGTATCGGAGCCATGCCCGCTAGCGGCGCATGGCGTCACCGTCATTTTTGTCGAGTTGCCGAACACCAAGATCGAGCTGCTCGAACCGCTCGGACCAACCTCGCCGGTCAAAGCCTTTCTCGAGCGCAATCCGGCGGGCGGAATGCACCACATCTGCTACGAGGTCGACGACATCATCGAAGCGCGGGATCGGCTGCGGGCCGAAGGCGCGAGAGTGCTCGGGGATGGCAAGCCGCGGCTGGGCGCCCACGACAAGCCGGTGCTCTTTCTGCACCCGAAGGATTTTTGTGGAACCCTCATCGAGCTCGAGCAGGCGTGAACCGGGCCCTGCAGCACGCGGCCACTGATGGCATGGGTCACCGGAATTATCGTCTATGTACTCGTTTGGTGGATTACTCTTTTTGCCGTGTTGCCACTGTGGGTGACGCCCGCCGAACCGGACGACCCGGGTCACGCCGCGGGAGCGCCGCAGCGGCCGCGGATGCTGCTGAAGATTGCGATTACGACGGCGGTTTCGGCGGTGATCTGGCTGGCAATTTACATATTGGTGAAATCTCCCTGGCTGAGTTTTCGCGAGCCGTAATTTGAGCGCCGCATATTGCCGAATTGCGCCCGGCCATCCGGTGCACGGCCCCTATCATGGTGGCGAGTACGGTTTCCCGACCAGCGAGGAAAGCGTGCTGTTCGAGCGGCTCGTCCTCGAGATTAACCAGGCGGGATTGTCCTGGCTGACGATCCTCAAAAAACGGACCGCCTTTCGTGCGGCCTTTGCGGATTTCGACGTCGACCGCGTCGCTGCTTTCGGGCCGGCCGATATCGACCGCCTGCTCGCCGATCCGGGAATCATCCGCAACCGGCTCAAAATCGAAGCGGCAGCCGAGAATGCACGGCGCATCCAGACGCTGCGAATGTCGCACGGGTCGCTCGTCGGTTGGCTCGAGGCCCATCACCCGCGATCGCCGCAAGAATGGACGCGCCTGTTTCGCCAGACCTTTCGCTTCACCGGCGGGCAGATCGTCAACGAGTTCTTGATGAGCATTGGTTATCTGGCCGGGGCGCATGAACCGGATTGCCCGGTCTTTGCCCGGATACTCGATCTGTCACCGCCCTGGGCGCGGGTACCTGTCCGAGTTTGACGGCAATCACGGTTTTGTCAGAAACTCTGCCGGATTTATGACCATCAGAGGTGGTTTCGATGTCGCTGCGGCAGAAGTACCTCAAGATACTTTCCGAGATCATGCCGGCCGGGGCGGTCGGCGTATCCCTGCTGCTCGGCTCGACCGCACCTGGCGACGCCAACCAGCATCCGGCAGGATCGCGACCTTCAGCGTCGGATCTCTTCAGTGTGTCGGAGCGACTCGCTGTCATACGTGAGGCGGTCTCAGACCTCCCGGCCGTCGTCGAGTCGGCCGACGGTGAGCAGCAGCTGGCCTGGGGAAATTGGTGGCGCAACGGTGGATGGAGAGGTCCCGGCTGGCGCAACGGTGGGTGGAGCAACTGGCGCAACGGTTGGCGCAACGGGGGTTGGAATAATTGGTGGCGTAATTGGTAATTTGTCAGTAAAGGGGAGCCGGGCTTGCGCGGGTTCGTAAGTTTGACTGGGGTGAGCCTCATTGCTATAGACGCGGGAGGCCATAGGCGCGAGCGATTTCTCTCGCATTGTAGGTCGATGCTTGGTTAGGGAGGGGTTCTGATGTCACTGACGCAGAAATACGTCAAGGTCCTGTCAGGGATCCTCCCTGCCGGGGCAGTGGGCATGTCGCTATTCCTCGGCTCGACGGTGCCGACCGCCGCCAACGAGCACCCCACAACAGCGCAACCTTCGGCTTCGGATAGAGATGCCGTCGCGGAAAGGCTAGCCGCCATTCGTGAGGCGGTCTCGGCAGTAGGCGACACCGGGAGTAAGGAGGCCGAACCGGGCGCCGGCAATCTGCGGCTCGCTTGGGGGAATTGGTGGAATGGGGGCGGGGGTTGGGGCCGCCCGTGGGGCGGTTGGGGTTGGCCCAATTGGAACAATTGGCGCAATTGGAACAACTGGAACAACTGGTGGCGTAATTGGTAGGCGGGTAAACAGCGAGCCATCTCGTGCCCAGAATAGAACTGCTGGTCATTCAGCCTACCCCTTTCTGCAACATCGATTGCCGGTATTGTTATTTGCCGGATCGAAATTCTAAAGCAATCGTTGCGTCGACGACGCTCTCTAACCTATTTTCGCAAGTATTTTCATCCGGTTGGCTCCAGGACTGCTTGTCGGTAGTATGGCATGCTGGCGAACCGATGGTGTTGCCGATCGGGTTCTACCGCGATGCGTTCCGAATGATCGATCGGGCGAGGCCGGCGGAACTGGCGGTCACTCACTCCTTCCAAACCAATGGGACGCTCATTGACGACGCATGGTGCGATTTTTTTGCCGAGGAGCACGTCAATGTCGGGGTCAGCGTCGACGGGCCGAAGCTCCTGCACGATCGCAATAGGCTAACCCGATCGGGCCGTGGCACTTTTGACAAGACGATTGCCGGAATTCGGCTCCTGCGCCGGCACGAAGTGCCTTTTCATGTGATTTCGGTGCTGTCGCTGGACAGCATGCTGGCGCCCGGGGAGATGTTCGATTTCTACCTCTCCGAGGCCATCGAGCAGGTGTGCTTCAATGTCGAAGAATCCGAAGGCGATCACCTCTCGCAGTCCTTTGCCGACAGCGGTGTCGAAGCCGCGTATTACCGGTTCTTGAGCGAGTTCTGGCGGCTTTCGTCGGCGTTGCCCGGTAAGATCAAGTTCATCCGTGAAATCGAGCACGCGCTACAGCAGGTGATTCGTCCCAAGGATGCGCCGTTTAGCAATCAGCTGGTCGAGCCTTTTGCAATCACCAGCATGGACTGGGCCGGCAACATCTCGACGTTCTCGCCCGAACTGCTCGGGCTGAAGAATGCGCAATATGGCGATTTCCTGTTGGGGAATATCAATCGCGACAGGCTGGTCGATTTGCCGCGGCGCGCGAATTTCGCCAGGATGCTCGAAGACATTGAGGCAGGCGTGGCGATGTGCCGTGAAAGCTGTGAATATTTCAGTGTGTGCGGCGGGGGGGAGCCGGTCAATAAGCTTGCCGAGAACGGAACCTTTATCAGTACCGAGACGACCTATTGCCGCCTGACGAAGATGCGGGCAACCGATCTCGTGCTCGATGCGCTGGAGCGCGTCCAGGCGAGCGTGTCCGAATCGAACAATTCGCGCATTCCTTGTATCGAGACGGCTGCGCGGGCGCCGGATCACAGCGCCCGCTGGGAATGAACACTGGCGATTCGGAGGATGTGATGAATATGAGGTTTCCCCGCTTGGGCGCATTTGCGATAGCTGCTGCGCTGCAGATCGGTTTGGCCGGGTTTGCACTCGCCCAGGGCGGCCCGCCGCCATCCGGTGCGCCCCCATCCGGTACAGCTGGGCAGCCGCAAGGATACGCTGGCGCCGGGCAGATGGTCGAACCCACCCAATCCGATGAAACGACGCCGGGGACCGAACTTCCCGTTCTCTACGTCACAAGTGTCGAGGTGATGCGGACTTCGACAGAGCCCCAGCTCGACATCGTCCGGGTCACCGGGCTGACCGGATCTCAGGGCTGGAGCGCGCCGCAGCTGGTTCCGACATTTGTCGGAAAACCGTTGGACGGGATCCTCGATCTGCAATTCATCGCGACGATGCCGGAGCAGACGCAGACGGCGGAGGGTTTTGTGCCTATCGGCGCCGTGTTTCCATTGGAAGAAGGCCACCTATTCAAAGGGGTGCGCGTGCGTGCCTCGGAGAATGCGATCGAGGTCAAGCAGATGCCGGGCGTCAACCAGGCGCAGATCAACGTCAACGACTGCAAGGACTGCGTTGGCAAGAAGTTTGTCGAGCGTGGTAAGGCTCAGCCCGGTCAGCAAGGGGCGGTTCGCGAGGAGGATCTGCCCAAAGTATTGCGGTGGATTGTACCGTCGCGGGGCATTAGAGGCATCACCCACGATCCAAACCGGCTCAATCTGATCCTCGGCGACGACAACACGATTATCGCGGCCTACTGGGAATAGGACCAAAGTCAGGCGAGCCGACGGCTCGGATCAGAAACGTACTGATCATCGGCACGGCATTTCACTCGGTCTGGATTGGTTATCGGCGGCGGCTGAGCGCCTGGCGGAAGGCCTGTGGGACGGTCTCGTTCGGCGCAACGGCGCAACGGTCCATCACCTTTCTGACATTGCCGTCGATCTGGCTCACATCGATCACGCGGATCCCGGCTTTTGCCGCCAAATAGCCGTAATAAAACATGACTGCTGCCGCCCGGTCGTCATCGTCGGCGCCTAGCAGATCGGAGCAGCGCACCCGGTCGACATCCCACCGCCCCGGCGCGATCTGCGCTTCAGATGTGACTCGCGGCGTGGGTTGTGGAGCGGCCTCCGGTGGAGGCGCAGCGGGTGCGGGAGTTGGCGCCGCTTGTTGCTGGGGGGTGGATGGCTGCGCACACGCGATAAGACTGCAGGACAACAGAACGGCCACGAGCTCTTTTTTCATCATTATCCCCTTGTTTATCGGTGGCGTCCCGCAGAGCTGACGCCCGTTCCAGGCAAGACCGCTTAAACAACCACCGATATCGCCTCAATAACAGGCACCCGCACTGCGAGCTGAACCCCGACGTACCGCACCCCGGAGAGCCCCAAAGCCGGCCCCGATTGCCGCGCCGCGCCCGGCATTGCCCGAAATCGCGCCGATAAGTGCGCCTCCGGCCGCCCCTCTTCCCGCGCCCTGTAAAGGGCCGGGTGTAACGGCCTGGCACGGCGGGGGAGAATAGCCATAATTCGGCGGCGGCGCGTTATACTGCGCGTGAGCGACCTCCGAGATGTTGATAAATGTCAGAGTTGCCGCAGAGAGCAGAAGGATGGGGAGGCGCATGCGAAGTACCTCGGGTTACGAGACGAGCATAGTTGGAAGTTAGCGACGCCGGTCTTCGAGTTCCAGCGTCACGAGGCGGGCAACCGTGATGGCGAGATAGAATTGCCCGATAACGGACTCCAAATTGGCCAAGCTGCGGGCGAACGGGTCGACCGGCACGATGTCTCCGTAGCCGGTCGTGGTCAAGGTCGTCAGGCTGAAATAAAGCATCGTGGCGAATTCGTCCGGACCACCCGTCGGGCCGGCGGGGGTGGCGAAGGCAGTGGGGCTCAGTTCCCAGATCAAGCTAAAGGCCGAGGCGCAGATCACCGCGAGGTTCAGATACAGAACGACCGCCCCTTGAAGGCGGTGAAAGGTTATGTGGCCAGGGCCATAGACCGCATGCAAAACCACCCAGGTCAGCGCAGAGAAAGCGACGATGTTAGCGCCATGGCGGAGCACGCTCGTTGCGACCAGTCCCCATGCCGGCCCGAGTGAGCGGCTCGCCAATGCGGCTACCAGCCCGAGCAGGATCGTCACGATCGCTCCGCGTCTGTGCGACAGCATGACAACGAGAGCCAACACCGCCAATGCCAGTGTTTCGACGATGGGTCGCGCTATCGGCAATCCCCTCGCTGCCAGCGGCGCAGCCACAAAAACCAGGCAGAGCTCGGTGACCAGCAGTACCGTCAGGCTCGGATCTTTGACCCGGTCCCGCCAGGTACGAATCGACTTTCGTCTGTCATCAAAAGCGGCCGAATGACGCTGATACTGATGCACGGGGACGGACTTCTTAGGCGCAATCTCTTCAGAGGACTTCGGGGAGCTTGACAAACTCGACATGCAGGCGGCGCGCGAACTCCCGCTCGTAGTCCTTCCGCTTCAGCTTGCCGTCGGGTTCGAGCGCTTCATCTTTGGGATTCGGCATCGGATCACTCCTCAGCGAGTTGGCGACATTCGCGCGAGCCCTTGCAGGATATCGATCAACTCTTGGTGCGGGGCGCTGGTCGGATCGCGGAACTCGTCGACCGAGTGTTCGTCGGTAAGCCGACTCAGGCGCAGCATTTCACGGAAGCGTTGTCGCCGATTGAGCTGCAGCTCGGAGGGACGGGAGGTGAAGAACAGCCGCTGCAGCTCACCGGAGCCGAAAACGTGGCTGAATTCCGATGCGGTCACGTAGATCAGGAAGAGCACGAGGATCCATAGAGAGATGGCGGAAAACCGGTGCCACGAAAAGGTGGTGATCAAGTATGGGAAGAAATCCCCCGGCGGATTGCGTTCGATGATCGAGAAATGCACGAATCGTTCGAGCAGACGTGCGAAGAACACAGTGACCCAGTAAAAGGCGGTCTTGAACAGGATCGGTTGGATCAGCGGAGCCCGATCGTAGCGTCTCAGAAGCGGCATATGGTTGGCGACCAAAACCGCCTTGCCGACAACGAGCGCCGCGACCGTTGCCAGCATGAAATTGCTGACTGCAACGGAATATTGCGCCACGAGAAGGTTCGTCGTGAACACAACGAAGTTGAAGCCGACAAAAAAGAAGATCGTCGGCGGCAATACTTCACGGAATTCGCGCAGAAGCCGGGGCCCGATCCGACCTGCGAGGTCGGCAGGCGGCTCGATTGGCCTCGCCGGCGCATCGGAAATCCGTTGGTGATCGTCATCAACGATCGGCCTTGTCCGCATTCGCTCCCTCCTCGATGACGACAGTTACCGGTCGGCGAAAATGGTGACGGTCGCCGTCGTGGCCATCGTTTCGGTGGCCCTTAAACCTTCTGCTCCTCTCGGCCAAAGGCTGCTTCGCGGCCACCTTTCAAAAATGTCTCGGCATCCATCTTCCCAAAGATTTCGATCAGGCCGGCGATGACCCCGGTCCATCCGGTCTGATGACTGGCGCCCAGACCGGCGCCGTTGTCACCATGAAAATATTCGTAAAACAGCAGATGGTCACGCCAATGGGGATCGCTCTGGAATTTCTCGGCTCCCCCGAAGACCGGCCGCCGACCGTTTTCGTCGCGCAGAAAGATCCGGGTCAGCCGATTGGTGATTTCCCGGGCGACCTCGAACAGGTTCATCAAGTTGCCGGAGCCGGTGGGGCACTCGATCTTGAAGTTGTCGCCGTAATAGGCGAAGTAGTGCATCAGGGCACGGATGATCAGCGCATTGACCGGCATCCAGATCGGCCCGCGCCAGTTCGAGTTGCCGCCGAACATGCCGGTGTCGGACTCCGCCGGCAGATAGCTCGACCCGATATTCCTGACCGCCCGCCGAAAAGACGTAGGGATGCTCGGCGTGATAGCGCGACAGCGAGCGGATCCCGTAGGGGCTCAGGAACTCGTTCTCGTCGAGCATGCGGGTCAGGATCCGGCGCAACCGATCCTGATTGACGAGGCCAAGGATGCCGCGTTCCGCGACGCCGAGGTGCCCGGGCCCGGTTGGATGGATGGATTCGAGCAGCTCCGGCATGCGCCTGACGCGCTCGATCATTTGCGCCGTCAGCCGGGGGGTTCGCTCGCGCTGCTGCTTGTCTACGGCGGTAACGGCACAGAGCGGTAACAGACCGACCATCGAGCGGACCTTGAGACGCGTCGCATTTCCGTCGGGCAAGCGAAGGACGTCGTAATAAAAGCCGTCCTCCTCATCCCACATGCCGCCGGGACCGATCCCGTTCATCGCTCGGGCGATCAGCAGGAACTCGATGGCGTAGTTCGCCGCCAGGTCCTGATAGGTCGGATCGTGCGCGGCGAGCTCAAAGGCGATCTCGAGCATGTTCTGGCAGAACAGGGCGACCCACGCGGTGCCGTCAGCCTGTTCCAAATATCCTCCGGTGGGCAGCGGCGCGCTGCGGTCGAACACGCCGATATTGTCGAGCCCAAGAAAGCCCCCTTCGAAGAGGCTCCTGCCAGAGCGGTCCTTGCGGTTTACCCACCAGCCGAAATTCGAGGTGAGCTTGCCAAACACCCGCTTCAGGAAATCGAGATCGGTCTTGCCGTGCAGCGCCTGCTCCATCCGGTAGACAAAGATCGTGGCCCAAGCGTGTACCGGCGGATTGACGTCACTGAAATTCCACTCATAGGCCGGGATCTGTCCGGTCGGATGCTGGTAGACCTGGTCGAGCAGCAGGTTCAGCTGCTGCTTGGCGAAATCGAAGTCGACGATCGACAACGCGAGCGTGTGAAACGCCAGGTCCCAGGCGGCAAACCACGGATATTCCCACTTGTCCGGCATCGAGATCACATGATCGCTGATCATGTGGAACCATTCGCGGTTGCGGACCTGGCGGTGGTTAGACGGACGCATTGGATCGACACCGTGTTCCTCGAGCCATCTGTCGGCGTCGAGAAAAAAGTACTGCTTGCTCCACAGCATCCCGGCCAATGCCTGCCGCATCACATGGGCCGCATCCTCGCCGACCCGGGCAGGGGTCATCGCCTCATAGAACGCGTCGGCCTCGCGCCGGCGCTGCTCGATGATTTGGTCGAATTGGTCGCCGAAGAGGCCGGGGGAAGCAGCGTTACTGAGCCTCAGCCGGATGACTCGGGTTTCGCCCGCGCCCACTTTGAGCTGATAATGCGCGGCGGCTTTGGTCCCCGTGTGGTTCGGGTTGACGGCGTCCTGCCTGCCCGAGACGACACAGTCGTTGATCCCATCCTTGACGTAGGGCGTCGTGTTGGGAGTGCCGAAGATCCGCTCGTTGTTGGTGTCGTTTTCGGTGAACAGCAGGCGCGGATTTCCGTCGCCATGCAGAAGGAAGCGGCCGAGCGCGGCATGCGACGTTTCGATAGTGACAGTATCTGCCCCGGGCATTTGTCGCAAGGAGGGTTTCGGCTGGTCCGGCCACCAGGTCCAGGTATTGCGAAACCACAGCGTCGGCAGCACGTGCAGCTCCGCTGGTTCGGGCCCGCGGTTCGCCACGCTGATCTGGATCAGGACATTGGTCGGCGTCGCTTTCGCATATTCGACCAACACATCGAAATATCGGTCTGCATCGAAGATGCCGGTATCGAGTAATTCGTATTCCCAATCGTTGCGGCCGCGTCGCCGATTGCGTCTCGATGAGGTCGCTGTAGGGGTATGGGTTCTGTGGATATTTATAAAGATACTTCATGTATGAGTGAGTCGGCGTGCCGTCGAGGTAGTAATAATACTCTTTGACGTCCTCGCCGTGGTTGCCCTCGCTATTGGTCAGGCCGAAGAGTCTTTCCTTGAGGATCGGGTCCTTGCCATTCCATAGAGCTATGGAAAAGCACAGCCGCTGGTGATCGTCGCTGAAACCGGCGAGCCCGTCCTCGCCCCAGTGATAGGCGCGCGAGCGGGCCTGATCGTGCGTGAAATAGTTCCACGCGTCACCGTTGTCGCTGTAGTCCTCGCGGACCGTACCCCATTGGCGCTCGCTTAAATACGGGCCCCATTGCTTCCAGGGCACGCCCTTTTCGCGCGCCTCGTCGAGACGCACCGCCTCCGAAGTGGTGGATCGCTCCGCATGCTCGGGCACGTTGCACTCCTGTGTGAAAATTCGACCCACAACCCGGTGCAGGCGCGTTACTGGAGGGGTGAATGGCGGCGCGGATGTGGCATTTATCCTAATATGTCAGCTTTCCACCAGCGCGCGGGCGTGGCGGGCAATCATCAAATTCTCGTCGGTCTTGATCACATAGGCGGCCACCCGGCTATTCGGCCGGCTGATGCGCTCCTTGTGATTCTCGTTGGCCGCTTCGTCCAGCTCCAGCCCCAACCATTCACAGGCCCGGCAGATCGCGCTGCGCACCGGCGCCGCGTTCTCGCCGACACCGGCGGTGAAGACGATGCCGTCGAGACCACCGAGCGCCGCCGCGAGCGAGGCGATATGGCCGGCTACGCGATAACAAAACACGTCGACGGCAAAGCGCGCACGCGGATTGTCGCTGGCGAGAAGCTCGCGGAAATCGGAAGAAATACCGGAGAGCCCGAGCATGCCCGAGCGGCGATAGAGGAGGTCCACCAACGCTTCGGCCGACATTTTCTTTTGCTGGATGAGATGCAGCACGACGCCGGCATCGAGTTCGCCGCAGCGGGTGCCCATCGGTAATCCGTCGAGCGCGGTGAACCCCATCGTCGTCGCGACCGAAACCCGGTTCCGCATCGCGCAAGCCGAGCAACCATTGCCCAGATGCGCCACGACAACCCGGCCATTGGATACTTCCGGTGCCCGCTCCGGCAATACCGAGGCGATGTATTCGTACGACAAGCCGTGGAAGCCGTAGCCCCGGATGCCCTCCTCATAAAACGCGTAGGGCAGCGCAAAAGCCTGCTCGACCTCCGGCGCAGTGCGGTGAAAGGCGGTATCGAAGCACGCCACCTGCGGCAGTTCGGGATTGAGGGTCATCGCCATCTTGATGGGCGCAAGATTGTGCGGCTCGTGCAATGGCGCGAGCGGCACCAGCGCCTCCAGTTCGGCCAGCAGTTCCGGCGTGACGCGGGCGGGTCGCGAGTGGTGCAGACCGCCATGGACGACACGGTGGCCAAGCGCCGAAAGCCGCCGATCGCCGAGCCTTTCTCTGGCCCACGGCAATATCGCCGGGAGCACCTCACTCGGCACTGTCGGCGGTTTTCTCCCTAGTTCCGGGGGGTCGAGCTTTTCGCCATTGGGCCCAGTCGCGCCCGCCGAAGGACGTGCGCCGATCCCATTGACCTGCCCGGCAAGAATCCGCCGCTCGCCCTCATAAAAACTGAACTTGACGGAAGAGGAACCGGCGTTGATCACCCCGATCAGCGGCGCTGTAGATGCTGTGTTCATAGCAAAAAGGCTCCCTCAGCCGAGGTGTGATAGCCGCCGTAGATATGATCGTGTCACCGGTGATGGGGCAGGCATACGGCTTGCCCGGAACCCGCCAATAGGCTGCGCGAGAAATGCCGTAGGGCTGGAAGAATGTCGTGCGTCCTTCGAGGCCTTGCTTCGCGAGGCGCCTCAGGATGAGGCGTTTTTCTTGTGCCATCGACAACCTGCCCGAACTGCGCTGGACCCCAGCTGCGCCAATCAAATGCGGCTGACCTCGACTTGCGTGTCGTTGAAGCATGCGCCTTCGGCGAGATCGGCCTTGAGATCCGAGGAGACCAGAGCGGAAATCGTCTGTCCGGTGCGGCTCGTCGCCAGCCACGCACCCTTCTCACTGGCAACGACACCCGGCGGCACATCCGCAGTCACGATGAGCGGCAAGATGATCTCGCCGCGCTCGTTCCATAGGCGCACCTCGATGCCGTGACGGAGGTCTCGGCGGCTCGCGTCCTCGGGGTTCATCAAGAGCGGCGGCGCTGGAAGCGAAGCGTCGAGGCCGCCGAGAGTCGAGGAAATGCGCTTGTCCGACGCCGGCGAAATCAGCATCAGCGGATGCGAGACCTCCCGCTCCCGCCAATCCGGCAGCAAAGCAGGCGCGCCCCATCGCTTGGCCAATGTGTCTGACTTCAGTTCGATTTTCCCTGACGGCGTAGCGGGGAAGATGTTGTCGAACAGGACCATCGGCTCACCGTCCGGTCCCGTCATCTGCAGCGCCCGATCCGTCGGTATCTCGCTCGGTCGCATACCGAGCAGCCGGGGATCCGCGATATCGACGGCATCGTCCATCAGTTCGTGGTCGGTCGCCTTGAAACACGGCGCATCGAAGCCGAAGCGCGCGGCGAGCCTGCGGAAGATCTCGGTGTTCGGCAGCGCCTCGCCCGGCGGCGGGATCACCGCTTCGGCGCGCTGCAGCCAATGATGACCATAGGACGGATAGAGGTCGGCATATTCGAAATGGGTCGCCGCAGGCAGCACCACATCGCAGTACTTCATGCTTTCAGTCATTGTCAGTTCAATGCCGACGGCAAAAACATCCGGACGCGCGAGCCCGCGGCGCATTCGGTTCTGGTCGGGGTGCACGACGATTGGATTGTGGTTGTAAATGAACAACGCGCGCAGCGGCGGATCGATGTCATTCTCGGCGAGATGGCGGCCGATATCGTTGATGTTGAGGGTGCGGGTGCCGTCGGGGATCAAGTCGGGCCGCTGCAGTCGATCCGGGGTCTTCGGAAAGGCGTTGCTCGCACCGAGTACAATGCCATTCCCCTTCCCCAGCTTTCCGAGCAGCGCCGGCAAGGCGATCGCCGCGCGGATTGCGCTGCCGCCGTTGCGGCCGCGCTCGAGCCCGTTGCCCGGCGAAACCACCAGAGGCTCGCTCTCGGCGAGCCAGCGTGCAAGGGTCAGGATCGCGTTCTCCCTCAGCCCACACACCGCGGCCGCTCGAGCCGCCGGCCATTGGCGGGCCCGAGCCATGAAATCCTCGGCGCCCAGTACGTGAGCGGCGATGAACGCCGCATCCAGTGAACCGGATCGCTCGAGTTCTGCAGCCAACGACCAGGCGAGTAGAGTATCGGTGCCCGGCAGCAGTTGCAGATGCAGATCCGCCTGCTCGGCGATCTTGGTGCGCAGCGGGTCGACCACGACCAGCCTGCCGCCCGCACGGTTCGACTTGCGAATGCAACGAACAAGATGAAGATTGGTCACCGTCGCGTTGTTGCCCCAGACCAGATTGAGCTTGGCGGCCTCGGCGAGTTCGGGCGGACATCCGGGCACCGCGCCGTAAGTCCCCGACCACGCTTCGCTGCGCACGCCACCGCACAGAGCGCGCCGATAGAGCTGCGTGGCGCCCAGACGATTGAAAAAACGCGAGGACATGCTGTCGCCCGCCAGCAAGCCGTGCGGACCGGCATAGTTCAACGGCATCACCGCCTGGGGACCCCAATGGCCGATAATCTCGCCTGTCCGCCGATGGATATCGTCCAGCGCCGCGTCCCACGAGATCGGCTCGAATAGGTCCGAGCCTTTCGGCCCGAGGCGGCGCAGCGGATGCACCAGGCGCCCCGGTCCGTGCACGAACTCGGGCATCTCCCGAGCGACCTTGTTGCAGATGACGCCGGCCGTGTAGGGCGCCGCATCAGAGCCGCGCACTTTGACGATACGGTCATCGGCGACACTGACGCGCAGACTGCAGGCATCGGGACAATCGAAAGTGCAGACGCTGGCGCGCTCGGCGGTGACCATCGGTCTCATCCTTTCGGGAAATTCTGTTGGGCGCAGAATTTAGCTTGCATTAGCGTCAAGGGGTAGAGCCAACGCAGCCCTCGGCCAGAGAGCGGCGCATGCTCGCTCCGTGGCCGGTCCCTAGGGCTTACGCTCCCCTTGTCAAAGATTAGATACGAATTCTTCCGCAATACTCGTTTCGTACTTTATCACTGTGGGCAGCGGCCCGGCGATGATAATGGGCGGAGACACCAGGGACACGCTTATCGGCGGAAGCGGCCAAGACACGATCTTTGCGGGTCACGGCGGCGATTTAATCATCGGCGGAAGCGGCGCGGATCTCATTTTGGCGGCGACGGCCGCGACACGCTGTCTGCGACGACCTGCTGGTTTATCCATTTCATTTGCCCTTACAGGTCGAAGTTGCATCCGGCGTAGGCTTGGCGGAAGCCCAAGCGCCTCGCGTCGCGTATCGCCAATTCGCGACCCATTGCCTCGAACGACCCGGTAGCAGGCTTGTCAGACCCGATCCTTCTTGTCACTTTCCGCGCCGGAAACAACTCGGACTGCCTAGAAATTAATCAATATCGCGAAAATGGCGAGCCGACATTGACTGACACGGTGATCCAGGGAAAAAAGGGAATTGGCCGGTCGCTGTACAACTAACCGGTTTGCTGCGTAATCCGCGGCGTCATCCGGAACGTGGTATGGCGCTTGCTAGCCTGGGAAGAGAGGGGAAGTGGTGCCAACAGCTCGATAGGAGAACCGCAGGGTCAGGTCTTCTGACCAGCGCGAAGTAAGGATTCGAAAGGCTTTGATATGGAGAATACCAACAGCTTCGTCATGAGTGCCGCCTTGGTTGCGGTGTTGCTCGGCGGTATCGGTTCTGCCTGGGCCGAGGAGAACACCGAGCAACCGCCAGCGGAAGAAAAGCCGGCGGCCCCGACCGCGATGACGACCCCCGCTTTGACCGGTCCTCTTGTGGCCAATCCCGACCCAATGAATTTTGACTTGGGACCGCTCGGTCCGGTCTACCTGACCGGTGTCGTCACCCCTCTCGTATTATGGCAGAACAATCCTTTTCCCGCTGACCAAAGGTCGCTCGGCAGTTTGAGCAATGGTCAGTTTTCCTTTCAGAAGACTGATGGTCTTTTTCAATATTACGTTCAGGTTGGTGTATATACGATACCCGGTCTCGGCGCCCCCTATTTCAATACCCCTAAGGCGACCGGAGACTTCTTCGGGCCGCTGCCGTTGGCATGGGCTAAGTTGGCGCCAACCGATACCTTCTCGGTCCAGGGCGGTAAGCTCCCGACACTGATCGGCGCAGAAAACACTTTTACATTCCAAAACATGAACATCGAACGCGGGCTTCTGTGGGCCCAGGAACCGGCCATCAGTCGCGGCGGCCAGCTGAACTACACCGCCGGCCCTGCGGCCTTTGCATTCTCGTTCAACGATGGGTTCTACTCAAACCGCTACACGTGGCTATCTGGTTCGGCGACCTATACGCTCGACACCTCCAATAACTTCGTGTTCGCGGCCGGTGGGAATTATGCGCACACCGCTAAACTGACAACTACGACACCTTTTTTTCAAACGACTGCAACGCCGTTGTTTCAGAACAACGAGACGCTTCTCACCTTTGTCTATAATTACAATGCTGCGCCCTGGACTATAACACCTTACTTCCAGTACACCCATGTCCCTGCCGCTTCGTCGATCGGCGCGTTTACGGACGCATCGACTTATGGCGGGGCGATCTTGGCCAATTACAGCTTTGGCGAGGGCTCCCCCCTCCCCGGGTTCAGCATTCCCATTCGCTTCGAATACATCTCCAGCACAGGAAGCACCGCGAATGGCGCCCCAAACCTGCTCTATGGCCCAGGCAGCAATGCGTGGTCGATTACCCTGACCCCGACCTATCAGTACAAGATCTTCTTCGCGCGCGCAGAGATCTCCCACGTCGGGACGAATAGCACGACGCCTGGATTGGCGTTTGGCCGGGAAGGCACGAATACCACGCAGACCCGCTTCTTGTTTGAAACTGGCGTTCTGTTCTGAGCCCAGCAGGGCGATCGAAACAACCGGGGTTACACGCAATCGGCCAGCGCGGCCATCGTGTCCTGCGGCGAAGGCGCCCGCTCTATGTGGCGGCGGTACCAGAGCGCATAGAAGAGCAAGTTCCAGGCGGCGCGGGCGGTCCGTCTGCCGGCGGGAGCGGCGAACAGCCGCTCCACCGCATCGGGGCGGCAGATTTCGCGCACCGCTGTCGAGCGAGCGACAAGGGGCCCCAGTTCTGCGCCGCGATGCGCGATCCAGCGAGCCACCGGCACCGTGAAGCCGCGCTTGCGGCTAAAGGGCTGGATGCCGGGTAGACGATCGGCGAGCCAGCGCCGCAACAGCCATTTGCCAAACCCGCGCCTCACCTTGAGTTCGTCCGGCAGGCGAAAGATGAGCGCCGCCAGCTCAATATCGAGATAGGGCGTACGGCCTTCGGTACTGTGCGCCATCAGGCAGCGATCCAGCTTGATCAGCAGATCGTTCGGCAGCCAATCGGCGCAATCGACCGCTTGCGCGACCTGCAACGGTGTTCGCCGGCCGTCGCTGTTGCGGATCTCGGCAGCGGCGATGCCGTCGCGCCAGCCGGCGATCTCGCTGCGCAATATCCCGAGCCCGTCGAGCACGCCGCGCGCCCGCGGCGCGCGCCCGCCCGCCCACCAGGGGCGCGTCGCGCTGCGATAACGTCCATACCCGGCGAACAGCTCGTCACCGCCCTCGCCAGTGAGAATCACTTTGAGGTCGGCTTCATGCGCCGCGCGAGCAAGAGCCCAGGTCGGCAGGATTGCATAATCGGCGGTCGGGTCGTCGACGGCAGAAACGACCTCGGGCAGCAGCTTCCAGAAATCGGCTTCATCAAACACGAGTTCGACATGCTCGGCCCCGACCGAAGCAGCGGCAGCGCGCGCGGCCGGGCGCTCGTCCGCGAGCTCAGTCCCGGCAAAGCCGATGGTGAACGCCTTGACCGGACGCTCGGCAAGCCGCGCCATCATCATAAGCACTGCCGTCGAATCGATTCCGCCCGAGAGAAATACGCCGAACGGCACGTCCGCGCGTTGGTGTAGTCGGACGCTTTCCAAAAGAGCGGCATCCAGTCGGGCAATCGCCTCTCCCTCGCCGAATTGCAACGGCCCGCCCTCGGGCAGCGCTGCAAAGCGCCGGCGCTCGACGATGCGCCCCCGGCGCACCACCACCATCTCTCCCGGGAGCACTCGATTGATCCCGGCGAAGATCGTCTCACGGCCGGTTGTGAATTGCATCTGCACCAGCTCGTTGCGTGCCGACCGAACGAGCTGCGGGGCGACGATGCCGGCCTCGATCAACGCGCCCGGCTCCGACGCGAAAGCAAAGGCGCGCGGCGTTTCGGCGTAATAGAGGGGCTTGATGCCGAACGGATCGCGGGTGAGGATCAGATGTCCGGCTGACGGGTCGTGCAGCGCAATCGCATACATGCCCCGTAGATGCGCGGCGAAGTCGAGCCCGTATTGCCGATAAAGATGCAGCGGCAGCTCGCAATCCGACTGCGTCGACAACGCCGCCGAACGGGTGCTGCCGAGGTCGGAGCGCAGTTCGAGGTAGTTGTAGATCTCGCCATTGGCGATCAGCGCCGCGCCGCCCGGCTCGTAGAGAGGCTGGTCGCCGGTCGCAAGATCGATGATGGCGAGCCGGGTCTGGACCATCCCGACATCCCCGGATCGGTATCGGCCATCACCATCCGGACCCCGGTGGCGCAGCGCGTCCGCCATTGCGCGCAGCGGCGCCGGCGCCGGCGCCGCGCCGTCATATGTCATCAGCCCGGCGATCCCGCACATCAGCGCGTCACTTGATCGAAGAAACTGCGGTAACCGGCGACGACGATCGGCTCGGTGAACTCGGCTTCGTAGGCCCGGCGGCCCGCTTTGCCCAGTCTCGCACGCAGCGCGGGATCGGCGCAAACGCGCTCGATCGCATCGGCCAGCGCTTGCGGGCCGCCGCCGCGACTTCCGGGGAGCGGCACCAGGATGCCGCTTTCGCCATCCCGGATCAGACCGGCCGGCCCGTCGCTTGCCGTGGCGACGACGGGCAATCCGGCGGACCAGGCCTCGATCACGACATTGCCGAGCGGCTCGTGCAGCGACGGACAGACGAGAAGATCGGCCGCCGCCAACAAGCGCGGCACGTCCTCGCGCCAGCCGAGGAAGCGGACCCGGCCGATGATCCCCAGCCGGGTGGCGAGGCGTTCGAGGCGCGGCCGCAGCGGGCCGTCTCCGGCGATCCACAGCGTGACCTCCCGGGTTGCGGCGAGAGCCTCGAGCAACAGGTCGAACCCCTTGTTCGGGTGAAGCCGGCCGACGGCCAACGCCAGTGGCGCTCGCCCGCCCGCCGCGATGCTGTCTGCCGCGGCGGCGGTCGAATTGGGAACAAAATTCGGCAGGTAAACGATCCGTTCGCGCGGCCAGCCTTTGGCTGTCGCATAATCGACGATGGCGCGGGTGTTTCCGATCAGATGATCGCAGCGGCGATAATATTTCAGATCGTAATAACCGCCGAGGCGGGCGACATGCACAAAGTCGCCGCGCGGGCACAGCCGCGTGGCGCGGCTCATCCAGGTCAGAACGATGTCGGGGCGCCAGGCGGCGATCTCGCGCCCGAAGGCGAAGCGGGTCGCGAAGTCGAAGATGCCGCCGAAGGCGAGTTCGCCGACCCCGACCCCGGCGGCGCGCAGACATTGCGCCCGGCTGGAATTGCGGCGGATCAGCACCCGTTGCGGCTCCCCGGCGCGCTGCAGCGCCGCGGCGAGCCGGGTGAAAAAAGTCTCCGCTCCGCCGTGCGCCGCACCGGCGATCGCCTGCAGCACCCGCCGGGTCATCGCATCAGCGCTTCGAACCTGCCCGCGACGGCGTCCCAGCTCGATCCGCCTTGGGTCGCGAGAGCGGCGAGATGCCATCGCCGCCACAAAGCGTCGTCGCGCAGCGCCGATACCGCCGCCATCGCAAATGCGTCGTCATCCTCGGCAACACGACCCGTCATGCCGTCGATGACCCGCTCGGGCGCCGAACCCAGGGGCTGCACTATCGCCGGCACCCCCATTGCCTGCGCCTCGGCGAGCGCGAGACAGAATGTCTCCCCGGGATCGCCGCGATAGAGCATGACCCTGGCGCCGGACAGCGCTGTCGCCAACTCTGCGCGGCCGACCGGCGCGAACCGGCGTATCCGATGAGCGGCGAGGTTGCCGGCTCGTGCCAGAACCTCATCCATCCGCGGCGCTCGGGTCGAGCCGTAGACCCTCTCTCCGGCGTAAATGTGCAGTTCCGCCTGCGGCACTGCCGGCGCGATGCGCGCAACCCAGAGGTCGAGCAGCCAATCGAGCCCGCGCAGCGGGTTCGAGGTAAAAATTGCCCGCGGCGGCGGCGCCTCACGTGGCGCGGCCGCGCGGAAGCGGTCGAGCACGCCATAGGGTATGGTCTCGCGCCCGCCGCAGGGCAGCCAGTCCGGCACCGTTGTTGCGTGGTAGGCTCCCGTCGTAATCAGGATCGGGCGGTACCGGGCGAGCCGCCACAGATTGCGCGGCTTTTTCAGATAACCTGCAGGATTGTGCAGCCAGAACAGCCGGCGCCGGGCTTTTCGAACGAGCCCGATGACCCGGTGGCCGCGACTGCCGATGTAGAGATCGCAGGCCGGCGGAATTCCGTCCGAAAGCGGCGCCCAATGCACGCCGTTGTGGCAGAGCGCGGCCCGGCAGCGATTGCGCACCGCAACCCGATGGCCGCGCCGCGCCAAGGCTTCGGCGAGCGCCGCGAACGCCGTCTCCGCCCCGCCGAGCGGCCCCCGCTCCGCCGTCGCCCCGTCAAAGGCGATCCCGTCATCGGCCATCACCACCTCAGCCATCATCTGCCCTGACTGTCTCCCTCTCCGCGCACGCGGGGATAGGGTCGGGGTGAGGGGCATCCGGAGGATCGAGCCGGGCCTTGAGATAGGAAAGGATCGGGTAGAGCGCGGCGCAGAGCGCGATCAGAAAACCGTAGGGACCTTCGCGGTATCCTTTCCGGCCGACGTAGCATTTCCAGAAGCGCGAGACGATGCGGCGCAAATTTTGGCCGTAGCTGCCGATATCGCCGCTCTCCCGGAGATCCTGCGCCCGGGCGGTGGTGTAGCGGTCGAGGCGCTGCAGCATGTCGGAGACGTCGCGGTCGACATAATGGACGAGGCGCGATGCGAGCGTCTCGCCCTGCTGTCCCGACAACGAAACCGTCGGGTGCACCCGCTGATCGCCCCACCGTTTGACGCCCTTGCGATAGAGCGCGGCGTGGGCCGACCGGCCGAAGGAAGCGCCCCACCCCCAGCGCACGCGCCGCGCCCCGATATAATTGTCCACCGGGATGAGGTGCCAGGCGGCGGACGAGGTTCGGACCACTCGCCGGATTTCGGCGGCAAGCTCTGGTGTCACCCTCTCGTCGGCGTCGATTTCGAGGATCCATTCACCGCGGCAGGCGTCGATCCCGGCGTGCCGCCGAGGCCCCTCGCGCTGCCACGCGCCTTCGACGAGGCGCTCGGTGAAGCGCAGCGCGATCTCCCGCGAGCGGTCACCGCAGCGGTCGAGCACGACGACGATCTCGTCGGCAAAGCCGAGGCAGGCGAGACAATCGGCGAGCTGGCGTTCTTCGTCATGGGCCACGACCAAGGCGGAAAGCCGCGGCTCGCTCACGCCGCAGCGCTCTCGACCGAATGCCACAACCGGCGCGCCGCCGCCTCGGCGGCATCGACCGACAGACCGTCCATCAAGGTGCCGGTGGTCCGGTGGTCGAAGCCGGGTCCGAACATCGCCTCGGGCGGGTCTGCCGAGCGGACCCAGGCGGTCCGCCGGCCCCACGGCGCATACTGAGCGACGGGGCTGGGGCCGAACAGCCCCAGGGTCGGCGTCCCCGAGGCCGCGGCGATGTGCATCAGCCCGGTATCGTTTCCGATGAACATTGCGCAGCGCCGCAGCACCGCGGCGGCGGTCAAGAGATCGACTCTGCCGACGAGGTCGATGCGCCGCCCTGGAGGGAGCGCCGCCAGTAGGGGCTCGGCCAGCTCGCGTTCATGAGCTGCGGCCAGCACCGCGACGCGACTTCCGGGCAGCGGGCCGGCCGCTGCAGTCAGGCGCGAGGCGAGCTCGGCAAAACGCTCTGCCCGCCACTGCTTGGCGGGCCAATTCGCAGCCGGGCCGATCGCCAACACCGGGGCGCCCGGAGAGATCAAAGCGCCCGCCATCCGCTCGTGGTGCGACGCAGTCCAGAGGTGCGGGTTCGGCGGAGGATCGAGATCAAAAAGACGCGCGAGCTGACGAACGCGATGCTCGCGCGCATCGCCCTTCGCCATGACCTTGCGCTCTCCGGCGCGCAACATCCAGGCAAGCGCCGAGCCGCGCAGATCGACGACGAGATCCCAGCGCCGGGTCGCAACCGCGCTATAAAAAGGCAGCCAATGCAGCGACCAGCGCCGCTTTTCCACGACGACGATCTGTTCGAGCCGGGGCACAGCCTCGAACAGCGGAGCCGCGACCGGCCCCGCCGCAATCGTCAGCCGGGCGTGCGGGTGGCGCTCGATCAGGTGGGTGAGCAGACCGGTCGACAACACGGCATCGCCGATGCGCGTCGCGGTGACAAACAGGATGTGCATTTCGCCCGGTCCGGCGGGCCTTATATCCCGACCTCCGCCGCTTGCCAAGCAGGCGATCCCGGCCTAACTCTAGCCCGCCATGGCCGATGCCAGCTTTGTCTTGCTCGATGATCGAGGCATTCTCGCCGTCTCGGGGCCCGATCGCCGCCCGTTTCTGCAGGGGCTCGTTTCGAACGACGTCGACAAGGTCTCTCCCACGGCGGCCCGCTATGCGGCGTTTCTCACCGCCCAGGGCAAATACCTGCACGATTTCATGATGGTCGAAGCGGGCGAATTGATCTGGCTCGACGCCGAAGCCGCCCGCCTCGGCGATCTGAAGCGGCGGCTGTCCATGTATCGGCTGCGCGCGAAGGCGTCCCTCGACGAGAGATCCGACCTCTGCGTGGCGGCAGTATTCGGAGCGGACGCGCCGGCCGCCCTCGGACTGCCGAGCGAGCCAGGGGCTGCCCGGCCGTTCGGTTCGGGCATCGCCTTCGTCGATCCGCGGCTGGCGGCCCTCGGCGCGCGTGCCATTCTGCCGCGTCGAGGGGGCACGGGCATTGCTCGGCGATGCCGGCATCGCCGAAGCCGGTTTCGACAGCTACGACCGGCTGCGTCTGTCGCTCGGCATTCCCGACGGCAGCCGCGATCTGGTGCTGGAGAAATCGATCCTGCTCGAAGCGGGCTTCGACGAACTGAACGGCGTCGACTGGCAGAAGGGCTGCTATATCGGCCAGGAGCTGACAGCCCGGACGAAGTATCGCGGGCTGTCAAGCGGCGGCTGATGCCCGTAGAGATCGAGGGGCCGACCCCGCCACCAGGAACTATCGTGACCATGGATGGGCGCGAGGTCGGTGAAATGCGGTCGAGCCGCGACGGGCTCGGTCTGGCGTTGTTGCGGATCGAACCGGTGCACGACGGGCAAGACGCTCGCGGCGGGCGACGCAACTCTCGTCCCGCTCAGACCCGCCTGGATGCGGCTGGAAGACGAAATTCCACGTTAAACCCGATCCGGCCGGTCATAAGAGCCGGCCGGTCATAAGAGCCGGCCGGTCATAAGAGAAAGATATGAACGACAGCACCCGCACCGCCTACACGGAAATCACCGTCCGCATCCCCGACGATCTCGCCCGGCGCCTCGGCACCGGCGGCGAGGTCGAGCGCCGCGTACTCGAAGCGCTGGCGCTCGATGAGTTCCGGCAGGGGCATCTCAGCCGGGCCGAACTGCGTCAACTGCTCGGCTTCGCCACGCGCGCCAAGCTCGATGATTTCTGACCGCGCACGGAGTTTTCGGCACCTACACGCCGGAGGATCTAGAGCGCGACCGCCGCGACCTGCGACGGCTCGGCTTCTGACGGAGTATCCGGCTGCTCGTCCGTCTCCGATACTGGCCGCTTCACTATCTGGTGCTGACCGGCGAAATTGGGCTGGTACGCAAACTGTTCGAGCGCGTGCTTGCGCCGCAGGCCGTGCGCGACGAACTGGCCAATCACGAAGCGCCGGCGGCGGTGCGCGCGTGGATCGCGCAAGTGCCCGCCTGGCTCGACGTGCAACCCAATCCCGATTCCGGCGCCAGCGATGATCGCACGGTGCCGACGCTCGATCGCGGCGAGCGCGCCGTTGTTGCGCTTGCCCGCGCGGTCAGAGCCGATCTCGTGCTGATGGACGATCGGGTCGGGGTGACGGTTGCGCGCCAGCAAGGCCTCGCCGCAACCGGCACGCTGGGCGTGCTCGATCTCGCGGCCCGGCGCGGGCTGGTCGATCTCGCCGCAGCTTTCGAACGCCTGAAAGCGACGAGCTTTTATTACCGGCAAGGGTTGCTCGATGCCCTGCTGGCGCAGCATAGCAAGGCGGATGAATGATGGACCGCCGCGCGTAGAGGATCATGCCGCCGAAGCGTGACGGAACGTTGCGCAGACCTTGGCCAGATTGAGAACCCAGCAGGCGTAGGGCGGATTCAATCCGCCTTTTGTGTGCCGCCGCGCGGTTGATGGCGACACCCTCTAATCGGGTTCGCACGACTGACAAAGCCGTCAAGCGCCCGCAATCGCTAACTCCGCGAATCATCTGCCTTGTGTTTGCTAATAAACGGCGGCGCTCCGGCGATGCTAAGATGGCGGATTGCATCCGCCCTACGCTTGCTGGAAAACGAGGTTTCGCCTTAGACCTGGCGCGTCGGGATTTCGATCCGCAACAGCCGGGACAACCGGTCTGCTTTCTCAAGAGCGCATGCTCGACGCACTGCACAAATTGGGGTCTGCCGGCTGACTTTGCGCAGGTGCCGGCATTTACAGGATCGCGTTGGACCACGGCCGCGAGGCCGCACCGAGCCGCTCGAGGGTGTCGTCGACCACGGTCAAGTCGGAGTTGAAGCGGCTCAGCTGACCGATCATCGCTTTCCGCAATGGTTCCGTGTCCGCCGGCAGCGTTCCTTTATCGGCCCAAAATCTTTTTGTCTTATCAAAATAGCCGATCGTGTCGAGGAATGCGGCAGCGAAATAATAGGAGTCTGGTATCATGTCACCTTTGTCAGGGTTTATTATCTCTCCCGTGTCTCTCACCGACTTTGAAAGACACCAGTCGAGCATTTTTGCGATCTCTTGGCTCGCCTGCCGCCGCTGGTCGGGACGCATATGTGGCCAGCCGCGAGAAAAGAGCTCGACCACATCATAGTTGTTGTGATCCGTCATCTTTGAATTTTCGAGCCAGCCTTGAGGATACTGCTGGTTCTTTATGCCAAGGAGAGTATCGATCAGACGCTGCCACCAGTGCACCAGATGAGGAGCGTAGCGCACCATGTGAAATGTCAGACTAAGGTCTGTCGTTCTCACTTGATTTCCATGGTTGTCGACAATGTAAGTCACGCCGAAAAAGGCGGTTTCCGGGTCTTGCCAATCTTGGAGAAACCGCTCGAACACGGGTATGAAGCCCGGTCCGCCCAGGTAACCGGCTTGCCCGCCTTGCAACACGAGACGCGCGATCACCGATACCGCGAGATTGAGCTCTTTACGGTTATCCACCCCGCAGCGCGTCACATCTGACCAGCACAAATCCTGCAAATAGGTAACCATGCGCCCCGGATCATTGATGCGATCGAGGAACGTCGGCTGCAAGCGCCACGGCCATTGCCTAGCCAGGAGTTGGTCTGTCGAGCGGTCGAGTTTCAGAAAGAAAACTTCGGTACCAGGCGCAAAACTGCCCCCGCTGTCCTGGGTCAGCCCATCGGGAGGGTCGCGGCAAACGAGCGCCTTCTTCAAGCGCTCGACTGCATCAAATGCGGCCGTGTAATCGCTAGTACAGTTGATGCGCCATTCCACCTCGTAGAGGTGGTCCCTCGCCCAACTCGTGTCGCAGCCGGCAAATTCGCGCTCGGAGAGCGTTTCTTCAGCACCTTCCATTACATCATTCACCTGCTTCGAAAGCGCCTTCATTTGCGGGAATGACAAAAACAGCGCTTCTTTTGGATTATAGGGGAGCTGTGTCATCGCGACTTCTCCGAGAAATGCTTCAAAGCAGGAGATACCTGCTTTCATAACCACGCAATCATACCTGGCGTGAGCCGAGGTGTGATTTTAACCACGTGACTGCTGCTGCCCGCCGTTCGAGACCATCGGGTGTTGAGACATCCAATCACAGGTGCAGCACGTTTTACGTGCTCGCTTGATCGAACAGGCCCGCCAACCGTTCTTCGGTCAATATGCGAGGTAGGTGTAGGGCGGATGCAATCCGCCTTTTCGCGTGGCGGCGCGCGGATGGCGACACGCTCCAATCGGGCTTCGCACGCTGACAAAGCGGTCAAGCGCCTGCGATAACTAAGGCGCGAATCATCCGCCCCGTGTTTGCTAATAAGCGGCGGCCCCCCGGCGATGCTAAGACGGCGGATTGCATCCGCCCTACTCTAGCTGTGTCGTGCGCGTCGACGTATGGTTCGCCATTGCCGCGGCTTTTTCGAGCGTGCCGCCGTTCTTGAGATAGGCCGTGATCCCGGTTACCCGGAAACTGTGGTTGCCGAGCCTGGTGGCGATGCCGACCGCCTTCGCGCGCCGGCGGATCGAGCATGGGCTCGGCGCGTGGGTGGGTTGCGGATATCGGCCGCGAAGAATTCCAGGAAGCGCATCGAGGCCCGCTCCCCGGCAGCGGCGACGAGCGTCGGCAAACTCGATGAGCGAAGAGCGACGACCTGGTTCATGCCACTACCTTGCTGGCATCGAATTCAAACCCCGCATCTTTCAGTTCGCGGGCAAGCTCAATCTTCCAACCGTCGGCACTATCCATGTGTGTATACACGACGCCATACAGGTCTGACGGGATTTCCACTTCACCCTTGCGCAGGAGACAAGCCCGCCCTCGACCAAGCGAACCGACGAAATATCCCAGCTCAAAAATGACATTCTGACGTGCCCGCGACACCTGGGACTCATCTGCCGCCGCACCGCCGAGATCGTCGGGTGTGAGTAATACGACCGCGAAGCCGACCTCGCGGGCGTAGTCCACAAATTTCTCGATGGTCGTGCGACCGCGGTTTGGCTGTTCTTTTAGGATGATGGCTTCCAAGCCGATCTTTTCCAAAAAGCGCGCGACGCCCTCGCGTGCGCCCTCGTCGTGGCCGTGAATCACAAAGACCTTTGATGGGTCTTTCGACTCAGCGGAGATTGCGCCTGTCGGTTCGTAGAATTCAAGCCGTTCCAGTATAGATTCTAGCGTCGTGATTTGTTTATCGACACTTGGAGACAGCATAGAGGTTCCGAAATTCGCTATTATTATTTTGTCAGAAGTGTCTATATATGAGTCTCTGGCTGCTCTATAATATTCGTCTCGCAATGATTTGTATGTAAACGCGCTTTCAAGAAAATCTAAGTTGAAACTTCGCCATTTTTGGACGTCAACCGCGAATTGTACTAACTCCGCGATGTTTTGTTTGGGTCGTTTTTGCATTTTGACCCCGAAGCGAATGCGGTCGTTGATTTTTTGTTGAACCTCCGACCGCGGCCGGGCGAGCACCGTTCTGCTCCGAACGGGAGATTGAAACGACGCTTTGGGAGCCATGTGCCCTGCCTAAAGGTATCTGATAAAGTAATACTGGCCGGTGAATTTGGCCGTGCCGGGCGGGGTGCCCTCGATGGCTGAGAGGAGGTTCGGCCCATTTGACGCGGTCCTCACGTGGTGAGAAGCAAACTCGCGGCCGAGGCACCAATCAATACACTCGCCGAGCAGCACCCTCACGAGACCGTTTCGATCAGTCGGTCCTTTGCTTCCTCGAGGAAGGCGATGACTCACAGACGGGAACCCATCGAGAAAGTCGTCGATTGTTTCGCTCGCTTCGAGGTAATCGAGCAGAGTCTGCACAGGACCTCTTGTGCCATAGAACACTGCGGTGCCGCCCATCACCTCGGGCTACAGCAGACAACT
This sequence comes from uncultured Alphaproteobacteria bacterium, assembly GCA_963700185.1. GTDB lineage: Bacteria > Pseudomonadota > Alphaproteobacteria > ATCC43930 > CGMCC-115725 > AP-15. The sequence goes on along the minus strand of CAVOWP010000007.1, from coordinate 113,669 downwards.
GGCTGTTTCGTGCGGATCTAATTACACCCATGCCCGCGTGGGGTACAGGTGGAGCGTCGGCGCTCGACGCACGCACATCCCGAAAATGGCCGTAATGGCAGGGTATCGTGCGGTCAAACCGCCGGAGCGAGCGGGCGCGAGCACGAATGGAGTGGTGGATGACTGCAACCTTTAGGGGAGTTCTCGCTGTAGATTTGCTGCAGATACAGCCATGAGCAATAGTCGATACAATCATTGATTGCGGTGGATGGCGACCAAGGACTACCGCTTCTGTGTTACTTGACCCGGGGTCGGCCCTTACCCAACTGGACACCCGGCGACGCCCGCTTTTACATTCGCTAATTGCTGCCCACATTTGGCGTTAACCCCTGTGAGGAGATCCTTGATGACCGATATCGTCATTGCCAGCGCCGCGCGTACCCCGGTCGGGGCGTTCAACGGCGGGCTCGCCAGCCTGCCGGCCCATAAGCTCGGCGAGGTCGCGATCGCCGAGGCGCTGCGCCGCGCCCATGTCGAGCCGAAGGACGTGTCGGAAGTCATCATGGGCCAGATCCTCGCCGCCGGTGAAGGCCAGAACCCGGCTCGGCAGGCTTCGATCGGCGCCGGGATGCCGTTCGAGGTGACCGCCTACGGCGTCAACCAGCTCTGCGGGTCGGGGCTGCGCACCGTGGCGCTCGGGTACCAGGCGATCCGCAACGGCGATTCCGAGATCGTCGTCGCCGGCGGGCAGGAGAGCATGAGCCAGGCGCCGCACTGCATACACCTGCGCAACGGCGTCAAGATGGGCGACGCAGAGCTCGTCGATACGATGATCCGCGACGGGTTATGGGATGCGTTCAACGGCTACCACATGGGCAACACCGCCGAGAATGTCGCGCAGCGCTGGCAGATCACCCGCGAGCAGCAGGACATCTTTGCCGCCGGGTCGCAGGCCAAGGCCGAGGCGGCGCAAAAGGCCGGCCGCTTCAAGGACGAGATCGTCCCGGTCAAGATCGCGACCCGCCGCGGCGAGACGGTCGTCGACACCGACGAGCATCCCAAGCACGGCACGACGGTCGAGGTGTTGGCGAAGCTGCGTCCGGCCTTCGACAAGAACGGCACGGTTACCGCGGGCACTGCCTCCGGCATCAATGACGGGGCGGCGGCTGTTGTGCTGATGACCGCGGCCGAGGCCGAAAAGCGCGGTTTGCGGCCGCTCGCGCGCATCGTCTCCTGGGCGACCGCCGGCGTCGACCCGGCAATTATGGGCTCCGGGCCGATCCCGGCGAGCCGCATGGCGCTGAAGAAGGCGGGCTGGTCGCCCGACAATCTCGACCTGATCGAGGCCAACGAGGCCTTCGCCGCACAGGCCTGCGCGGTCAACAAGGATCTCGGCTGGGATGTCCAGAAGGTGAATGTGAACGGCGGCGCCATCGCGCTCGGTCATCCGATCGGCGCGTCCGGAGCCCGGGTGCTGGTGACGCTGCTGCATGAGATGCAGCGGCGCAATGTCCACAAGGGTCTGGCGACCCTCTGCATCGGAGGCGGCATGGGAATTGCGATGTGCGTTGAGCGCGATTAACCACAAAACGGGAGGAACGCATGGCTAGAGTGGCGGTGGTCACGGGCGGGACCCGTGGCATCGGCCGCGCGGTCTCGGTGGCGCTGAAGAATGCCGACTACCGGGTCGCGGCGGCTTACGGTGGCAACGACAGGGCGGCGCAGCAATTCAACGACGAGACCGGCATCCCGGTCTTCAAATTCGACGTCGCCGATTTCAACGCCTGCGCCGAAGGGGTGAAGAAGATCGAGGCCGAGCTCGGCCCGATCGAGGTGCTGGTCAACAATGCCGGGATCACCCGCGACTCGACGATGCACCGCATGAGCCACGAGCATTGGAACGCGGTGATCCAGACCAATCTCTCCTCGTGCTTCAACACGTCGAGGGCGGTCATCGACGGGATGCGGTCGCGAGGGTTTGGCCGCATCGTCAATATCGGTTCGATCAACGGGCAGGCGGGGCAGTACGGTCAGGTCAACTATGCCGCTGCGAAATCGGGCATTCACGGGTTTACCAAGGCGCTGGCGCAAGAGGGTGCGGCGCGGGGCATTACCGTCAATGCCGTCGCCCCCGGCTATGTCGATACCGAGATGGTGCGGTCGGTGCCGGCCGAGGTCCTCGAAAAGATCATCGCCCGGATCCCGGTCGGCCGGCTCGGCAAGGCCGAGGACATCGCCCGCACGGTCTTGTTCCTGGTCGCCGACGACGCCGATTTCATCACCGGCTCGACGCTCTCGGTGAACGGCGGCCAGCACATGTACTGATGTGCCTTGCCGCGGTACGGCGTAAGCCTTTCCCGCAGAGGGTTTGTTGCGCTCCCTATTGTTTTGATGTCCGCCCGTTTGTCCGCAGCAGCACAAACCGAAGCGGAAAATCTCGAATTTCGGGGCGGTCGCCTATACTGGTCCGAGGGCAGCGCCGCAGCGGCCGTCGGGCGCGTCGGCGTCAAGGCCGACAAGCACGAAGGCGATGGCGCAACCCCGGCCGGGACCTATCCCCTCGGTTCCATTCTTTACCGGCCGGACAGGGTCGAGCCCCCTCTGTCGCAGCTACCGGTGAAACCATTGGCGCCGAGCGATGGCTGGGTCGACGACCCAGCCGACGCCAACTACAACCGAGCCGTTTCCCTTCCCTATCCCGCGAGTGCCGAGCAGATGTGGCGGGAGGACGACCTCTACGACGCGCTGGTCGTCATCGACTACAACATGGAGCCGGTCGTTCCCGCCGCCGGGAGTGCGATTTTCCTCCATATAGCAACACCGGATTTCGCTCCGACTGCGGGGTGCATCGCCGTCGAGAGAGAAATCCTGCTCGGGCTGCTGCCGCTGTTGGGCCCGGGCAGCAAGATCGCGATCATTGGCTGAAGCGCAAGCGCGCGGCGTCAAATGGCGGGAGCCGCGCCGGGTCGAAGGCCGAGAGGTCGACCGAGTGTGCCGCGCCCTCGACGATCAGCTCGGCCATTGCCTCGCCGGTCGCCGGCGCGTTGAGAATACCCCAGACGCCGTGGCCAGTGGCGATGTAGGCGCCCTCGACCCCGGCGACCGGGCCGATCAGCGGCAGGCCGTCACGGGTGATCGGACGATAGCAGGCCTGCCGCGCCAGGATCCTCGCGGTGGCGAGCACCGGCGACAATTCGCTGCACATCGCCTGCAGACGATCGAGCACACCCGGGTCGGGAGTGACCCGGGCCGGGTCGGTCGGCAGCGGGCTTTCGCTCGCGATTGCGCAAACATAGGTGGTGCCGTCGGCTCGCGGAAAACAGCTCGGGGGTTTGCACGGCCCCGCTCGCCTCGCGGCATTCGAGGAACAGGGCCTCGGCCGGCACTTTCGCACCGGTCTCAAAGACAAGGCTATGCCCCTTCAACCAGAACACGGCGGGGATGGGCAGCCATTGGCTGGCGAGCATCGACCAGGGGCCCAGCGCGATCACAACGGCATCGCCTTCGACGACTTCACCATCGATCTCGACACCCGCCACTGCCGTACCACCTTTGCGGCGCAGGACACCGGTGACTTGTCCCTGTCGCAGTTCGGCTCCGTGCACCTGCGCCGCCCGCATAACCCCTGCCGTGAATCTTTCGGGATGAACCTGAGCCGTGGTTTCAGTCGAGCCCAGCTGCTGGTTCACCGCCACGCTAGCCGATAGCCAGTCGACCCGATGGACGTTTCTGGGTGGGCCCAGCCCGGCACAGCCGCCATACGTCGTGAGGCCGCGATAGCCCCAGTCGCCGCCGATCTCCGCCGCGAGCCGGGCGTGCAATGCGAAGCTGCGGTGCGCCAACGCTTCGAGCGGAGTGCCGTCGCACCAGTCGAGGGCGAGGAAGCCGCCCGCCTTACCAGACGCCGCACAGGCGAGCCCCGTTCGTTCGATAACGGTCGCGGCGACCCCGCGGCAGCTCAGGAAATAAGCAATGGAGGCGCCGACCACGCCGCCTCCGCAGATCAATACGCGCATCGGCTCACCTCAGGACATTGCTCGGGCAGCAAAATTCCAGCACAAAAGGCAATCCCCGACTGGCAGGAGCGGAGCATGACACGACCGTTTGAAGGCATCCGCATCATCGACGTGACCCATGTCTTGGCCGGACCTTTCGCAGCGTATCAGCTGGCTGTGCTGGGCGCCGAGGTGATCAAGGTCGAGCATCCCGACGATCCTGACCAGACCCGCGACAGCGGCACTGATCGAGAGCTCAACCGGCGCGGCATGGGCACGAGCTATCTGACGCAGAGCTCAAACAAACGGTCGATCACCCTGGACCTGAAGACCGAGGGCGGCCGTGACATCCTGAAGCGCCTCGTGCAGCGCGCCGACATCACGGTCGAGAACTACCGGCCCGGGGCTTTCGCTGCGCTCGGTCTCGGCTGGGAGGTGATGAGCGAGATCAACCCACGGCTGATCTATTGCTCGATCTCCGCTTTCGGCCAGGATGGGCCGCGCGGCAACCAAACCGCTTACGACCATGTGATCCAGGCGACTTCGGGACTGATGGCGACGACCGGCACTGCGGAGGTCAATCCCATCAAGTTCGGCTCGCCCGCGGTCGATTATGCGACCGGCACAATGGGCGCATTCGCGCTCGCCAGCGCGCTCTATCAGCGCGAGCGCACCGGCCGCGGCCAGCGCATCGATCTGGCGATGCTGGACGTCGCGATGATCCTGATGAGCTCGCATCTGACGGGCTATTTGCGCAACGGCGCCGAACCCAAGCCGTCGGGCAACCGGCATCTCCACGCCACCAACAGCTGTTATGCCGCAAAGGACGGGCTGGTCATGCTCGGCGCCAGCAACCTGCGGCAGCAACGCCGCCTGTGGCAGGCCCTCGAAGAATCCGAGATGGCCAAGCGCACCAATGAGGAGCGCGAAGACGATCGCGACCGTGAGGCGGCGGTGCTGACCGACATCTTGAAGACGCGAACCGCCGACGAATGGGAGACGTTTTTCCAGGCGCGTCATGTCCCGGCGGCGCGGGTGCGTACCCTCGCCGAGGCCGTCCGCGACCCGCAATTCGCCACCCGCGGCGTCACCCACCGTCACTGGTCTGCCGCCGGGGTCGATGGGGCTTTCTATGTGCCGCTGGCAGCGTTCAAATTCGCCCATGGCGGCCCAAGCATCGAGAGGCCGCCGCCCGAACTGGGCGCCGACACCGATAGCGTTCTCGCCGAGCACGGTTACAACACCGATCAGATCGAGGCCTTTCGCCGGGCAAAAGTGATTTGAGGCGAGCTCCAGTTCGTTGCGCTCTGCCGTTCGTGGAACCAGATTATGACTAACCGGTTTCACGTTTGAGAGCGGCCGATACGGCGAACCGCCGGCTAGGCGGCTTGGCTCGGTCCTGACCGGGAGGCCCAATGATCAAAGACAGTTTCGTTGAACGCGCCTATCCCGCTCGGAAGCCCCGCGAATCGGCGCGACGGCCTCCCCCTCGACTGAGCCGGGGATCGGCATTCATCGTCATACTGCTGCTGTCACTTGGGCTTTGGTGGGCCATCTGGACCGCGGTTTCCTCGGTGGTTTTCGGCTGAGCGAAGATTCGGCAAACCCCGGCTGCGGCTGAACAGGCGATTCGCTCACTCTAGGGTCAAGGGCACGGAATTCTAGGTTGAACCCACGGGGCGGCTCCGCCTTGGTTCGCCGATCTCTTTTGCCGGGCTGATAATACGAACCCCTGGTCGGCCCTGGGGCTCGCGGACGGAACCCCGGGCCCCCGGGTGACCCACGAGATAGGGTGCTGTTTTCATCCCTGATCGCGCACGCCGGCTTCGGCGTCCTGAGGGGCGCCAGGTGATGAATTTGGACGGCTTCAACGCTAGAAGGGAAGTATGCAGTGCGATACAGGTAATTCTTTGATCGCGCTTTCGAGAGATCGATCTGGCCGGGTCGCGACCCACTCCCTATGATCGATTACGATGAAACGGCTCGACCGCTACATTCTGCGCCAGTGCTTGGGCGTAATGATCTTTGTCACCGCCGCGCTCAGCGCTGCGATCTGGCTTGCCCAGTCGCTGCGGCTGATCGATTTGATTGTCAACCGCGGTCTGTCGATCGAGATTTTCCTTTACCTGGCTGCGCTGATCCTGCCTCGCTTTCTCGACATCGTGTTGCCGATCGGCGTCTTTATCGCCGTACTGTTCACTTTCAACCGGCTAACCGGCGAGAGCGAGCTGGTCGTGATGCGATCGGCCGGACTTAGCCACCTTGCGCTGTCCAGGCCCGTATTGTTGCTCGCCGGGATCGCCTTTCTTGTGCTGATGAGCCTATCCACCTATTTTTTGCCGGCTTCGAACCGGGCTTTCAAAGACCTGCAATTCGAGATCCGCAACCGCTTCGTTTCAAGCCTGCTCCAGGAAGGCACGTTCACGACGATCTCGGACAAGCTGACGATCTATATCCGCAGCCGGGACGATCGCGGCGAAGTGACCGGCCTGTTGATCAGTGACAGCCGCGATCCGCAGAAGCCGGTTACGATCCTTGCCGAGCGCGGTGTCTTCGTCGATTCGCCGACCGGCGCCCGGATCGTCATGGTCAACGGCAACCGGCAGCAGTTCGACCCGGAAAGTCACAAGCTCTCGCTGTTGACCTTCGATAGTTACACGCTCGATTTCAATGCTTGGGGCGATGCGCCGGTTGTCCGCTTCCGCGAGGCTCAGGAGCGCTTTCTAGGCGAACTGTTCACTCCGCCCGCGGACGCTGACGCTTCGCTTCGCGCTACTTTCCTTGCCGAGGCGCATCAGCGCATTCTCGTCCCCCTCTCCGCGTTCAGCTTTTGTGTGATCCCGCTGGCTTGCTTATTGCCTGGCGAGCTCAACCGCCGCGGACAATTGAAACGCGTTCTTCTGGCGATAGGCCTCGCCTTTGCATTCGAGTTGCTCGATATCGGCGTCAACAACCTCGCGTTCCGGTCACCGGCGGCAATCCCGTTGATGTATATGGCCGACCTCTTGCCGTTCGCTCTCGGGTTTGGAATCCTGCTGCGCGGGGGGATAAAGCTCGGTTTCCGCCGGCCGCTGCTCGCCGCCCGGACCGCGCCCCACCCGGCGCACTGACAACCTGCGGCGATTCGGAGGGGGCCGTTGCACGTCGCGAAGACCTTCTCCGCCTACATTGCCCGCCAATTCTCGGTATGGTTCGGCGGCGTCTTCGCGGCGATGGTCATCATCACCTTTCTGCTCGATTACATCGAGCTGATCCGCCGCGGCGGCGCCAAAATCCAGGCGACCTTGGGGTTGCTGCTAGAAATGGCGGCCTTGAAGCTGCCGCACACGGCGCAAGAGGTCCTGCCCTTCGCCATCCTGTTCGGGACGATGCTCGCCTTCTGGCGTCTGACCCGCAACAACGAGCTCGTCGTCGCTCGCGCGGCAGGAGTTTCCGTTTGGCAGTTTCTGACCCCGGCCGTACTCGTTGCGTTTCTGATCGGTCTCGTCGCGGTGACGGTTTTCAATCCGATCGCTTCGCTGACCGAGGCAGTCTACGAGAAGCTCGAAAGTCACATTCTCCGTCAGGGCTCCGACCAGCTGGCCCTTTCCGATTCGGGCTTGTGGCTCCGTCAAAGTGACCAAGCCGGCAATCAAATCGTGATCCACGCCGGCAAGATTGCCTCTCAGCAATTGGTCCTCGATGCGGTCACACTCTTCTTTTTCAACGACTCGACCCAGTTCACCTCCCGCATCGACGCGCAGACCGCGCGGCTCGAAAGCGGCGATTGGGTCATCGAGAACGGTATTCGCTGGGCCGCCGACGAGCCTCCCCGGCCATTCGACGAGATACACCTGGCGACTACCCTGACCCCGCGCAAGATCGAGGAGAGCTTCGCCTCGCCGGACACCATGTCGTTCTGGGACTTGCCGGGGTTCATCGAGTTGCTTGAACAGTCGGGCTTTCCGGCCCAGCGCCACCGGCTGCATTTCAACGTGCTGCTAGCCCGCCCGTTCTTGTTGTGTGCGATGGTCTTGGTCGCGGCGACCTTCAGTCTGCGGATGCAGCGGCGCGGGGGCGCCACCTTGATGATTGTCGGCGGGGTCGCCAGCGGGTTCCTCTTGTATTTCGTCTCGGACATCGTGTTTGCGCTGGGGCTTTCCACCAAGATCCCGGTCACGTTAGCGGCCTGGACACCGACCGGAATAAGCCTGATTTTCGGCACCTCGATGCTGCTCCATCTGGAAGATGGCTGATGGGCGGCTGGCCGAGCCGCAAATGCCGCGGGATTGCCGCATGGCTCGTGAGCAGCCTCCTCGGTGTGCTCTTGATGGTGGGCGCGGCAGTTCCAGCGGCCGCCGAATTCCTCCTTTGGCGGCGGTGCCCACGAAGACAAAAACGCCCCGATCCTGTTTCGCGCCGATGAGATCCAGTACGACGAACAGCTGGCCCTCACGATCGCGCGCGGTCACGTCGAAATCTCACAGAACGGAATGGTTCTGCTCGCCGACACGGTTACCTACAATCAGCGCACCGATACCGTAACCGCCTCGGGGAATGTCAGCCTCACGCAGCCGACCGGCGAAATCGTCTTTGCCGATTTCATGGAGCTGCGCGATTCGATGAGCCAGGGGTTTGCGAAGAACGTGCGGATGCTATTCGCCGACCGCTCGCGGCTGGCGGCCAATACAATGCGCCGCACCAACGACAATCACACCGAGCTGGCGCGCGGCGTCTATTCCCCATGCGACCTCTGCAAGGACGACCCGAGCGCGCCGCCTCTGTGGCAGCTCAAGGCGCGCGAGATCGACCATGACAAGGAGTTGCAGCTGATCGAGTTTCATGATGCGGTCATGGAGATCGACGGCTGGCCGGTCTTCTATTCTCCCTACATGTCGACGCCGGACCCGTCCGTAAAGCGCGCGAGCGGGTTCCTAACCCCCTCGATCGGGAGTTCCAACACCCTCGGCGCGCATGTGACGATCCCGTATTACCTGGTGCTCGGACCGGACAAGGATGTGACGTTCGCGCCGCGGTTCTACACCAAGGCCGGTCCCTTGCTGGATGCGGAATACCGCGAACGGTTCGCCAATGGGACGCTCGACGCGGACGCCAGTCTCAATCACAGCAATGTCGGCTCCGGCAACAGCACCTCGAGCCAAGGGGAGCAGTGGCGTGGCCACATCAATGAGCATAGCGCCTTCGATCTGGACGAGACCTACCGCACGGGCCTGGATGTCCAGCGCGTCTCGGATCAGACCTATCTGCTGCGCTTTGGCTTTGGCAATCCGCTGCTCAATGCAATGATCAGCCGAGCCTATCTCGAAGGCTTCGAGGCGCGCGCCTCGACCGATGTCAACGCGTATCTGTTCCAGCCGCTGCTGCCCGGCCTCGGTGACTCGACCCAGCCGGTCGTGCTGCCGGTTGCCAACCGCAATTGGCAGAGTCCGCCGGACCCGCTCGGCGGGCGCTGGAACCTGAACGCCAACATTCTGGACATCCTTCGTGAGGTCGGGACGCAGACCCGCCGGCTGTCGCTCGGCTCCGAGTGGGACCGGAGGTTTAGCGACCCTCTCGGCGGACAATACGATTTCTTCTGCGAGCGTGCGCGGCGACGGGTATTCGATCGCCAACCTGAGCGCGGTCTCGAACCCTGAGCTGCCGTCGGCCTTCTTTCCGGCGAATGGGCAACCGGCGTTGGCGCCGACGCCGACCAGTTTGGTAACCGGCCGCACGTTCCCGCAAGTCGGCCTGGTGTGGAGCTATCCGCTGATTCACCGAGGCGAGAGCACGACGGAACTGATCGAGCCGATCGTCGGCGGTTTTGCGGCGCCCAGCAGCGGCAACCGGCGAAACATCCCGGACGAGGACAGCCTTTCATTCGAGCTCTCCGACACCGATTTGTTCCGGCGTGATCGCCTGGCGGGCTACGACATTCTCGATACCGGTCAGCGGGTCGATTACGGAACCAAGCTCGGGCTCTACGAAAAGGAGGGCGGCAGCTATCGCCTGCTGATTGGCCAAAGTTACCGCGCACAGCCCAACCCTTTTCTGCCACCTGGTTCGGGGGCTGAAAAAAGGCTCTCGGATGTGGTGGGGCGTATGGTGCTGTCCCCCAATTCCTACCTGGATCTGATCTACCGGTTCCGGTTCGACGCCGCGCCTCTGACCAATCGCAACCAGCAGATCGGGGTCAGCGTCGGGCCTCAAAGTTTGCGGATCTCGGGCAATTTTGTTTATCTTCCGGCGCAATTGCAAAGCGAGGTGGTAACGATTCCAACCTCCGGCCAGAACGTTATCTATGGAAAACGCGAGCAACTCTCGTTTGGCGTCACCGCAAAGCTCACCCGTTATTGGTCGATGCAGGCTTCCGAAACGATCAGCCTCACCAACAGCACCGCTCTCGTCAACAACGTGGTGTCGCCACAGGCGTCCAGCTCCAGTCTTTACGGATCGTTGTCTGCCATCTATCAAGACGAATGCATGGCGTTTATTGGCGCGGTGACCCAGTCGGGAATCCGCAGCGGCGACGTGACACCCGGGTATTCCGTGCTGTTCAGCGTCGTGTTCAAGAACCTCGGCGAGATTGGCGGCACGGTCGCGACCCTCTCGGGTGGTGCCCTGTGAGGGGTCGTCGCCCCCATCCGGCACATGCCGATCGGGGACAATAGCTGTGCGCTGGGTGTAATCTTTTGGCAGCACACGATCAGGCGGCAAGGTTCAAACCGATGACGATACTTCGTTGGCTTTGCATAGGACTGGGCATAGGACTGGTGGGGTCGACCTGCTTGTCAGGCCCGGCGAGCGCCGCCCGTGCGCTCACCGGAGCGGGATCGCCACCCGGCGCGCCGGCTACGCAGCGCCCTTCGGCGCCGTCGCCGGACGGTCAAGTGAGCGAGACCCGGATCGCCGCGGTCGTCAACGACGAGGCGATCTCGGTCGCCGACGTCACGTCGCGCCTCAAAATGGTGATGCTGTCGTCAAACCTGACGGATTCGCCCGAAACACGGCAGCGCGTCGCCGCCCAGGTGCTGCGCACGATCGTCGACGAGAAGCTGCAAGTGCAGGAAGCGAAACGGCAAAACGTCACGGCCACCGACGAGGAGATCAACAAGGCCGTCGCGCAGATCGAAAAGCAGAACAACATGCAGCCTGGGCAACTCGACCAGGTTCTGAAGGCGCGCGGAATCGAGCGCAGCGCCCTGGTCGATCAGCTGACCGCGTCGATCGTCTGGCAAAAGCTGGTGCGCCGACTGGTGTCGCAGACCAATGTGGTGTCGGATGAGGAGATCGATTACGCGCTGAAGCGCGCAAAGGAGACGGCGAACGAACCGCAAAGCCGCGTCGCCGAGATCTTTCTTGCCGTCGACAACCCGCAGCAGGAGGACGAAGTGCGGCGGCTCGCCGAGCGGCTCACCGAGCAAATGAAGCAGGGCGCCCGGTTCTCCGCGGTGGCGCAGCAATTCTCGCAATCAGCGACGGCCGCTGTCGGTGGAGACATCGGCTGGGTACGCGCGGAACAGTTGAGCCCGGAACTCGGCAAAGCGGTAGCCCAGATGCGGTCGGGTGAATTATCGCCGCCGATCCGCGCCGGGGCGGGCTACTATTTGCTGCTCGTGCTCGACCGCCGCTCGGGCCGCGCCGCCGGCCCTGAGGAGAGCCTGGTGCACCTCGTCCAGATCGTCTTTCCATTGCCGCAGCAGGCCACTGAGCAAATGCGCCGCGCCGCGATTGCCGAGGCGCAGAGCGCCAAGACCACCGCCAAGAATTGCGAAGAGCTGCTGAAGATCGGCAAGGAAAAGGGCTCGGCGCAGCTATCCAGCGAAGGCCGGCTGCGCGTCGACCAGGTGACCCCCGCGATGCGTAATATCGTGCTCGGGCTGGACGCAGGGCAGACCTCGCCCCCGATCGTGCAAAAAAACGGGGTCGGGGTGATCATGATGTGCGAGAAGGCGGCGCCCCCCGGCCCCCCAACCGTGCCATCGCGTGACGAAATCGCCGAAACTCTAATGCGGCAGCGCCTCGAGACGCTGGCGCGGCGTTATATGCGCGATCTGCGGCGTACCGCCTTTGTCGATGTCAGGGTGTGAGCGCGATGGCGCTGCCGCTCGCCTTGACGATGGGCGAGCCGGCCGGCATCGGCGGTGAGATCGCCCTCAAGGCTTGGCTCGAAAGTCGCCGCGACCTCCCTGCCTTCTACCTGATCGACGATCCCGATCGACTCGCCTCGTTGGCTCGGCGGCTCGACTGGCCAGTGCCGATCCGGCCGATCGACGCTCCGGATCGAGCGCCCTCCGTCTTCGCGGACGCGCTCCCGGTCGTGCCGATCGATACGGCTATCCGTGCCCAGCCAGGCCACCCAGACCCCGCCGATGCGCCGGCGATACTCGGCGCGATCCAAACCGCCGTTCGCGATGTCCGCAACGGGTGGGCCGCGGCGCTCGTCACAAACCCGATCCAGAAGGAAAACCTGTATCGAGCGGGCTTTCACCATCCTGGACACACCGAATACCTCGCCGAGCTCGCGGGGGGTGGTGCGGCTCCGATCATGATGCTGGTGTGCTCGGAGCTGCGCGTTGTTCCCGTCACCATCCATCTCCCGCTGCGCCGGGCGATCGAAAGCCTGTCCTCGGCGGCCATCGTCCACGCCGCGCATATCACGGACGCCGCGCTGCGTCGCGATTTTGGTGTTGGCTCTCCGGTCGTGGCGGTCGCCGGGCTCAATCCGCACGCCGGAGAGGCCGGCAGTCTCGGTCGCGAGGAGATCGAGATAATCCGGCCGGCTCTCGCCGAATTACGTGGCGGCGGGATAGATGCGCGCGGCCCGTTCCCGCCCGACACGATGTTTCACGCCGAGGCGCGCGGCGCCTATGACGCAGCTTTGTGCATGTACCACGACCAGGCGCTGATCCCGATCAAGACGATCGACTTTTACGGCGGGATCAACATGACCTTGGGTCTGCCTTTTGTGCGCACCTCGCCCGATCACGGAACGGCGCTGGCGATCGCCGGTCGCGGCACCGCGCGGCCCGATAGCCTGATCGCCGCGCTGCGGCTGGCCGCTGAAATGGCTGCCAGGCGCTCGGCCGGCAGCTGAAGGGCGATCCGTCTCCGCCCTCCTTGCCGCCGCTGCGCGAGGTGATCGCTCGGCACGGCATTGTTGCACGCAAGAGCCTCGGGCAAAATTTTCTTCTCGATCTCAATCTGACCGGTCGGATCGCCCGCGCCGCGGGACCGCTCGAGGATACGACGGTCGTCGAGATCGGCCCCGGTCCGGGGGCTTTGACGCGGGCCCTGCTCGCCGCCGGAGCGCGCCGGATCTTGGCGATTGAGCGCGACGAGCGCTGCCTGGCCGCGCTCGGTGAGATTGCCGCGGCTTATCCCGGCCGCCTCGAGCTGGTCGCCGGCGACGCGCTGAGGCTCGACCCGGTCGAGCTGTCGGATGCGCCACGTAAGATCGTCGCCAATCTGCCGTACAATATCGCTACCCCATTGCTCATCGGCTGGCTCGATCGGATCGGCGAATACGAGAGCCTGACGTTGATGTTTCAGCGCGAGGTGGCCGAACGCCTGACGGCGGCGGCGCGCAGCAAATCCTACGGACGGCTGTCGGTGCTGGTTCAGTGGCTGGCCGAGCCGCAAGTTCTGTTCGATATCCCGCCGCGCGCCTTTGTGCCGCCGCCCAAAGTAACTTCGAGCGTCGTCCGCATCGTTCCGCGCCCCGAACCGCTCGCTCCTGCCGACCAGCCTGCCCTCGAACGCGTTACCGCTGCCGCATTCGGGCAGCGCCGCAAGATGCTGCGCACCAGCCTCAAGACGCTCGGCGTCCCGGTCGAGCCGCTCCTCGCGCGCGCCGGGGTCGCGCCGACGGCGCGTGCCGAAGAGCTCGCGGTCGCCGAGTTCTGCGCGATTGCGCGGGTTGTCGAGGACAGATAGCCCGGTGGTTTATTGTCATGCAACTGCCATCAATCTGTCGTCGCAGTTTCACCGGCCCCGCATAGCGTCCCGCTGCCTACCTAAAATGAGGGATAAATTATGCGGAAATTCCTGGAAGGCGCCGCTGTCGGCGCCTGGCTTCTGGCAGCTTCGGCAGGTTCGCCGGTTCATGCCGATTTGCAGGGCGGTTACGACAAAGGCGGCATTCAGCACGTGCTGCTGATCAGCATCGATGGCATGCACGCCCTCGATTTTATCAACTGCGCGCAAGGGATCAGCGGCGTCAACGGCGGTGCGCCCTATTGCCCCAATCTGGCCGAACTTGCGGAGACGGGAGTGAATTATCTGACGGCCGCCACCTCGGAGCCGTCCGATTCGTTCCCCGGACTGATGGCGCTGGTGAGCGGAGGCTCGCCGCGAACCGTCGGCGCATTCTATGACGTCGCCTACGACCGCTCGCTCGATCCGCCGGCTACGACGACAGGCAACGGCGTTGCTGGAGCGCCGAACCTTTGCACGTCCGGGGCCCCTCCGATGGGCACGAGAACGGAATTCGACGAGGGGATCGATATTAATAAGCTCCTCCTGAATGGGGGAGCGCCCGCAGGCGTGGACGGCGAGATCGCGTCAATCGACCCGAACAAGCTCGAGCGCGACCCGGCCCACAACTGCGCTCCCGTCTATCCTTGGAACTTCGTTCGCGCGAACACGATTTTTGGCGTGGTGCACAAAGCGGGCGGCTACACCGCGTGGTCGGACAAGCATCCTTCCTACTCGTCGGTCTCGGGCCCCGGCAACGGTACAAACGTCGACGATTACTACTCGCCGGAAATCAACTCGATTCCGGTAGCGTTGCTCACCGTGCCCGGCTGCAACCCGCTACCGGATCAGACCGCTGTATCCAGTAGCAATGCCTGGACCGACAGCTTCCAGAATATCCTGTGTTACGACAGCTTGAAGGTGCAGGCGATCCTCAACGAAATCGATGGCAAGGATCACAGCGGCACGTTTCGCCAGCCGGTTCCGACCGTCTTCGGGATGAATTTCCAAGTGGTCAGTGTGGGCCAGAAGCTCATTGAAAAGACGCTCAATCCGACCGTAACCGGCGGCTACCAAGACAATATCGGCACGCCTACGCCGGCCCTGCTGAACGAGATCCAGTTTGCCGACAGTTCGATTGGAAAAATGGTAGCCGAACTCAAAAAAAACCGCCGGCTCTATCAGTCGACCCTGATCATCATTTCGGCCAAGCATGGCCAGAGGCCAATCGACTCCGCTCGCTACCTGGGCATATCGACCACGCCGAATGACCCGATAACGACATCGCCTGCGACGATCCTGCAAGACCTGTTGCCATCCTCCAGAGTCGCCGGCAAATCCCGACGGCATCGGGCCGACCGAAGACGACATTTCGCTGATCTGGCTGTCGGATTCGACAAAAACCGCGAGTGCCGTGGGAATGCTGGAAAGTCAGTCGCCGGCCACGAACAACATCGCTGGGATCGGTGAGATCTTCTCCGGACCCGGGATCGCCCAGATGTTCAACCCGCCGGGGCTGCCACCAGACGGCGACCCGCGCACGCCGGATATCATCGTTACGCCGAATATCGGAGTTACCTATTCGGGAAGCGGCAAGAAACTTGCTGAACACGGCGGCTTCTCACACGATGACACGAACGTGATGATGTTGCTGTCAAATCCGAGTTTTTCTGCTCGGACGGTGACGAGCCCGGTCGAAACCTATCAGATCGCGCCGACGATCCTGGCAGCTTTGGGTCTCGATCCGAACAAGCTAGATGCGGTGCGGGAAGAGGGCACCCAGGTCCTGCCCGGCCTCGATCTCGACAGTGGAAAATGACGTGACTAATCGGACCTGACACGACGGGCGCCCTCCAGCGGGGGCGCCTTGTCAGCCCGCGCGCAAGCCGTCGACGAATTCGGCGAGGCCGAGCTGTCGTTTTCGCCGCAGCCGCTCTGCCGTGACGATGGCACGGACTTGCGCGACGCTTTCCTCGACGTCGCGGTTGACGATCACGTAGTCGTATTCCAGCCAGTGGCTCATCTCCTCGGCCGATTTGGTCATCCGGGAGGCGACCACGTCCGCGCTGTCCTGGGCGCGGCCGCGTAGCCGTGCATCGAGCGCGGCAAGGCTGGGTGGCAGCACGAAGACCGAAACGAGATCACGCGGGACGCTCTTCGCGAGCTGTTGGGTGCCCTGCCAGTCAACGTCTCCGACGACATCGCGCCCGGCGGCGAGCGCCGCCTCGATCGGCACGCGAGGCGTGCCGTAGCAGTTGCCGAACACCGTCGCGTGCTCGAGGAGTTCGCCTTTCGCGAGCATCTCGTCGAAGCGGCACCGGTCGATGAAACAGTAGTCGCGCCCTTCCACTTCATCGTCCCGCGGCGGACGGGTCGTCACCGAAACCGACAGGGTGAGCCCAGGGTCACCCGCAACGAGTCGCCGAGTGATCGTCGTTTTCCCTGCCCCCGATGGCGACGAGAGGACCAGCAAGAACCCGCGCCTCTCGATTGCTGGCGGGCTCATTCGATGTTCTGCACCTGCTCACGGAATTGCTCGACCGCCGCTTTCAAGGAAAGCCCCACTCGGGTCAGCTCGATATCGGCCGATTTCGAGCACAACGTATTGGCTTCGCGGTTCAACTCCTGGCAAAGGAAATCGAGACGGCGTCCGACCGCCTCGTCCTGCCGCAGCAGATCGGCAGCCTGGTCGAGGTGCGCCCGCAGGCGCTCGAGCTCCTCGCGAATATCCGAGCGGGCGATGAGCAGCGCCATTTCTTGCGCGACCCGCTCCTCCGGCATTCCCGGGGCGAGATCGGCGATATTCGCCAACAGTGTCTGCAGCCTTTCGCGAATCGCCGACGGCTGCGCCGCCGCGCATCCCGCCGCCGCCTCTACCAGGGCCGACATCTCCGCGAGTTGGCTGTGCAGGACGGCGGCGAGACGAGTGCCCTCCTCCGACCTGGCGCCGGCCAACGCGTTGAGCGCCGTCGCCCAGCTTTCGAAAACAGCATGCCGGCGTTCCTCCAGCACGTCATCCGGTTCGTCTTCAACCGTCTCCACCACGCCGCGCAAAGCCAGAAGGCCGTCGATACGCGGCGGCGCCGCCTCGATCTCGCCCGCCAGCTCATTCATCAGCGTGACGAGCTGAGCTAATGTCTCGCGATTGACGCGCACTGCCGCTGGCACGGTGCGAGTGACCGCGAGGTTGGCGGAGAAGTTGCCTCGGCGGAAACGCTGCGCCAGCAGCGCGCGAAGCTGAGGCTCCAGCGGATCGAAGCCCGGCGCCAGCCGAAGCCGCAAATCGAGCGACTTGCCGTTGACGCTCTTGATCTCCCAAACCCAGCTGATGCCGAGTTCGTCCCCTTGAGCCCGCGCAAAACCGGTCATGCTGGCAATACTCAACCCACCGCTCTCCCGCTGATCAGGGTACGGTTATACGACGTTACCGGATGGGCGGACCCGGTTTTTCGTCTGGGATCGCGTGAACCGATATTCCGCGCTCCGCTTCGGCCGCGCTGCTGTGGTGGTATCGCGAGACGTTTCGGCTGTGTTCGGCTAGCGTCGCGGCAAAGACATGGCCGCCCGCTCCGTCGGCTACGAAATAAAGCTCATCAGTAAAAGCCGGTCGTGCGGCGGCACGCAGCGCGGATATGCCGGGATTATCGATCGGGCCTGGTGGCAGCCCCTTGGTTACATAGGTGTTGTAAGGCGAGAGAATCGCCAGATCGGTACGGGTCAACCGGCGATCGAACCTCTTCGAGCCCCGATCGGTCAACGCAAAGATCACCGTAGGGTCCGACTGCAGCCGCATGCCCAGGCGTAGCCGATTTATGAACACCCCCGCGATACGGGCCTGCTCATCCTCGCGCGAAGCTTCCTTTTCGACTAGCGAGGCGAGGATCAACAACTCCCGCGGTGTCGTGAGCGGCAAGTCGGGACGGCGCTCGGCCCAAACCTCGGCGAGCGCGCGCGCCATCGCCCGCTGCATGCGGTCGATCACATCCTTTTGGCGGTCGCCATACTCGTAGAGATAGGTTTCCGGCAGCAACTCGCCTTCGGCGGGCGGCGGGCCTGGATCCCCGTCGAGCGCAGGCGCGGCTTGCACTAGCGCCAAGATTTCCAAGCTGGTCAGGCCTTCCGGGACCGTCAGCCGATGCTTGACCGTCTTGCCGCTGGCGATGATCTCCATCGCCTGAAGCGCGCTCGTCGCAGCCGGAAACTCGTATTCGCCGGCGAGGAGTGCGGAGCTGCGGCCAGACAATGTCGCGCCCAGCGCAAAGGAGCGCCGGTGCCGTATGATGCCCTGCTCCGCCAACAGCGAGGCAATATCGGAAAGGCGGGTACGCGGCGGGATGACGATCGTGCGTGGTTCCGTCAACGGGCCGGGCGCAGCGACATCGCGGTAGAGCCAATAGCCCGCTCCTCCCAGGACGAGGAGGACGAGCGACACGGTGACCGCCGCCCACGCCAAGAGGCGAATAAAGCCACGCATCAATCCCGCCCGTTTCCCGCAGCCGCCCGCCTCGAGCGTTTAGGGCGGCCCGACAAAGATCAGCGAGGCATTGGTGCCGCCGAAGCCGAAGGAATTGGAGAGCGCATAGTTCACCCTGCGCTCCTTCGCTCGTTTCGGCACCAGGTCGATATCGCAGGACGGGGAGGGATTGTCGAGATTGAGCGTCGGGGGGACGATCCCATCGCGGATCGCCAGGATCGCAAAGATCGCCTCGACGCTGCCCGCTGCTCCGAGGAGGTGTCCGATCGCCGATTTTGTCGACGACATCGACAGCTCATAGGCATGGCCGCCGAACACTCGCTTCACAGCGCCGAGTTCGATTTCGTCGCCGAGCGGGGTCGAGGTGCCGTGGGCATTAATGTAGTCGATCTTCTCCGGCGCAATGCGCGCGCGCCGGAGAGCGTTGCGCATCGACCGGAACGCGCCGTTGCCGTCCTCCGCGGGAGCGGTCAGGTGAAATGCGTCGCCGGACATGCCGTATCCGATCACCTCGGCGTAGATCTTCGCTCCCCGCCGCCTGGCGTGCTCGTACTCTTCGAGGACGAGGATTCCGGCGCCCTCGCCCATGACGAAACCGTCGCGTTCCCGATCCCACGGACGCGATGCCCGCGGCGGGTCGTGGTTGAACCCGGTAGACAGCGCGCGCGCCGACGCAAAGCCGGCGAGACCGAGGCGGCAGATCGCCGCCTCCGTCCCGCCGCAAACCATGACGTCGGCGTCATCGAGCATGATCAGGCGCGCCGCGTCGCCGATCGCATGCGCCCCGCTCGAGCAAGCGGTCACCACAGCGTGGTTGGGTCCGGTGAAGCCGTACCGGATCGAGACGTGGCCCGAGGCGAGGTTGATCAGGTTGGCCGGGATGAAAAACGGGGTAAGGCGGCGCGGACCGCGTTCGTGCAAGGTCAACGCACCATCGGTTATTCCGGGCAGCCCGCCAATGCCGGAGCCGATCATCACGCCGGTGCGCTCGCACGCCTCCTCGGCTTGTGGGGTCCAGCCGGCGTCTTCGACCGCTTGGACGGCTGCGGCGAGCGCAAAGACGATGAACCCGTCCATTTTGCGTTGGTCCTTGGGCGGCACCCAATCGTCGCTGTTGAAGAGGCCCGCAGCAGTCTCGCCGCGCGGCACCTGTCCGGCGATCTTGACCGGCAAATCGGAAACATCGAACGACTGAATCGCTCGAACGCCCGACATACCCTCGACCAAACTGTTCCAGTTCCGTTCGAGACCGATCCCGAGGGGAGTTACCAGCCCCATGCCGGTCACTACGACACGTCGCATAGTCTTCTCGTCACGCGTGCCGGACGGGAGTGCCGGCGGCATGCGGCCTGGAGTGGGGGAGTTTGGCAGCGGGCGGCTCAGCTGTGCGTTTCGATGAAGCTGACCGCATCCTTCACCGTCACGATCTTCTCGGCCGCGTCATCCGGGATCTCGCACCCGAACTCTTCCTCGAAGGCCATCACCAGCTCGACGGTGTCGAGGCTGTCGGCGCCCAGATCGTCGATGAAGCTGGCGTTTTCGGTCACCTTCGATTCGTCGACGCCCAGATGCTCGACGACGATCTTCTTGACCCGATCAGCGACGTCACTCATCCGTTCTTATCCTCAGTGGCTTGCTGGAAATTGTCTACGCACCAAGCGCCCTGGCGCTGTCGGCCATGGCGGGCGCTGCCCTCCCCGGATCGCCCTTAGGGACCGCGTCGATATCAGAGTCACGATGCGGTCACATAGCATGTTTCCCCCACACTGCAAATCGGCTGCTCCGGGGGCGCGGTTCAGCCGCCTCATACCATGACCATACCGCCATTGATGTGCAAGGTTTGGCCAGTGACATATGCGGCTTCGGTGCTCGCCAGGTAAACTACCGCCGCAGCCACCTCTTCCGGGGCGCCGAACCGGCCGGCGGGAATCGCCTCGGTAAGCCGCGCGCGTTGCTGCGCCGTCAATTTGTCGGTCATCGCCGTCACGATTAGGCCCGGCGCGACGCAGTTCACGGTAATGCCGCGCCCGGCGATCTCGGTGGCGATGGATTTCGACATACCGATCATCGCCGCCTTTGCCGCAGCATAGTTCGCCTGCCCGGCATTGCCACTGACTCCGACGACCGAACTGATCCCGATGACGCGACCGTGGCGTCGACGAACCATGCCGTGCAGCACCGCGCGGGTGAGGCGGAACTGGGCCGTCAGATTGACCTCCAGAACCGAGGACCAGTCCTCGTCCTTCATCCGTAACGCCAGCGCGTCACGCGTGATCCCCGCATTGTTGACGAGAATGTCGATCCGGCCCATGGCCGCTTCGGCCTCTTTGGCCAGTCGCTCGGGTGTGGTTGAATCGGCGAGGTCGGCCACCCCGACATGAACTCGCGCGCCGAGCTCTCCTGCCAATGCTTCGAGCGCGGGGGAACGCGTTCCCGCCACCATGACCTCCGCGCCTTGACGATGCAGAGCCTTGGCGATCGCGCCGCCGATCCCGCCGGAGGCTCCGGTTACCAAGCCAGTTTGGCCAGATAGATCAAACAACCGCGAAACCTCTACCCATTGATACCTATGGCGGTTTGTTGGTGTGTCATAGCTCCTCGATCAAACTTTCAACTTCTGCCGGGGTCCCGACGGAGCGCGCCGAGAGATCCGGGTCAATGCGCTTGGCGAGACCAGTGAGCACGCGGCCGGTTCCAATCTCGACGACTTCTTCGACCCCCTCCTGCTTGAGATAGAGAACGCTCTCGCGCCACCGCACCATCGCTGTCACCTGTTCGACGAGGCCGCGCTTTATCCTTGCCGGATCGCGCGTCGCGGTGGCGGATACATTGGCGACGAGCGGCACCATGGGCGGCTCCAGCCTAACTCGGCCAAGGGCCTCCGCCATGACTTCGGCAGCGGGGGCCATTAGTGGCGAATGAAACGGCGCACTGACCGGAAGCGCGATCGCCCGTCTCGCCCCCTTTGCGCGAGCGATTGCAATCGCGCGTTCGACGGCTTGTCGGTGCCCGCTCACAACGATTTGACCCGGGGCATTGTCGTTTGCCACCGCGCAGACCTGTTCCGGGCCGGCAGCCTCCGCCGCAACCGCCTGCCCTTGCTCGACGTCCAGGCCGAGCAGCGCCGCCATCGCTCCCTCGCCGACCGGAACAGACTCCTGCATCGCCTGGCCTCGCAGCCGGAGCAGACGCGCTCCATCCGCTAAAGTGACTGCGCCCGCTGCAGTGAGTGCCGAGTATTCACCAAGCGAATGGCCCGCCACAAAAGCGGCATCCCGGGTGAGCGCGAAGCCCCCCTCCGCTTCGAGGACGCGAATGACCGCAAGGCTCGCCGCCAGCAACGCCGGTTGGGCGTTTTCGGTCAGGGTAAGCTCGCTTGCCGGCCCTTCAAACATGAGTCGCGATAGGTCTTGCGACAAGGCCTCGTCCACCTCCTCGAAGACCTGGCGCGCCGGCGCGAATGTCGCCGCCAGGACGCACCCCATGCCGACCGCTTGCGACCCCTGTCCTGGAAATACGAATGCCCGCTTCATGCGGAACCACGTTCCTTCTTTCGCCGGCTCCCCGCGCCGGCCAATGCCGGTCGCGTGGTGATAGCGGCGCCCCGCCCGTTGTCAAGGAGGCGTTGCGTCCTCGTGTTGCGCCGGCGTCACCATCCTATATAGTATGAAGATTTCGACCCTTGCCGGCTCGGCCGGCTCGATTCGGCCGGCGTTCGCGCCCCGGATCCTTACTAGCCATAAGGGACCTCGTCCACCATGCCGCTGTACGAAAACGTGTTCATCGCGCGCCAGGACATTTCCGGCGCCCAGGTTGATGCCCTCGCCGACACATTCACTCAGCTGGTCGCCGACAATGGCGGTGAAGTGAAGAAGCGCGAGTACTGGGGCCTGCGCAACTTGACCTATCGCATGCGGAAAAACCGCAAAGGCCACTACGTGCTGCTGAATCTTTCGGCGCCCCCCGCTGCCGTCGCCGAGCTCGAACGGACCATGCGGATCAACGAGGATGTGATTCGCTATCTGACGATCCGCGTCGACGCGTTGGAGGAAGTGCCATCGGTTGTCATGCAGAGCCGGGGCAGCCGCGACGATCGCCAGCGGCGGGGCGATCGGGAGAGACCGGGTGAAGGGCGCGAAATGGAGAGGCCTGCCGTCGAGCGGCCGGTTTCCGAGCGGCCGGTTTCCGAGCAGCCGGTTTCCAAGCAGCCGGTTTCCGAGCAGCCGGTTTCCGAGCAGCCGGTTTCCGAGCAGCCGGTTTCCGAGCAGCCGGTTTCCGAGCAGCCGGTCCCTGAGCAGCCGGTCCCTGAGACGGTGGAGGCGTAAATGGAAAGCCAATCGCCCGGCGGCTCGGGCCGCGGTGCGGCGGCGCGCCGTCCGTTTTTTCGCCGGCGCAAATCCTGCCCGTTCTCCGGCCCCAATGCTCCCAAGATCGACTACAAAGACGTCAAGCTGCTGCAGCGCTTTATCTCGGAGCGCGGCAAGATCGTGCCGAGCCGCATCACCGCGGTCTCGACCAAGCGGCAACGCGAGCTGGCCCAGGCAATCAAGCGGGCGCGCTTTCTGGGACTGCTTCCGTATCTGGTGAAATAGGCAGTCCCGAGCAGCCGAGCCCTGGACGGCAGCGCCGTGAGCCGGCTTTGGTTCGCCGGGGTGGGATTCGCCGTGGTGTCAGCGGTGTGCGGAGTGCTCGCAGCCGGCCCATATCTTCTGGCGCTCAGCGGTTCGACCGGTTCGATGATCCTCGTCTATCTCGCTCAGCTGCCGCTTTTTGCCGCCGGGCTGTGGCTCGGGACTGGCGCTTCGGCGTCAGCCGGGTTCGTTGCGGCGCTGACCCTGGCGGGTGCTGGCAATCTGACTGCAGCCGCCCTTTTTGCGGCGGTGAATGTGGTTCCGGTCGTCCTGCTGGTGCGCCAATCCTTGCTGGCCCGGACGGGACCCGGGGACGCGGTCGAATGGTATCCGCCCGGTCTCATGACGGCTTGGCTGACCGGCTTCGGTCTGGTGGCAGCCGCTGTCACATTCGTGTTCTTCGGCGGTCCGCAAGGGATGCAGGCTGCGTTGCACGAGGCGCTGGCCCCTGCCCTCGACCGCCATCTCGGCGAGATTACTCCCGAATTGGACGAAATGCTCTCCTTCATCGCCTTTGTTCTTCCCGGTATTGTCGCCACCTCGTGGATGGTAATGACAGCAACCAATGGAAGCCTCGCCCAAGGATTGCTGGCCCGTTTCGGAGCGAGCTGGCGGCCATCACCCGATCTGGCGGCGCTCGGTCTCCCGATGTGGATCCCGGTGCTGCTCGCCTTTGCTGCCGGGGCTACTCTCCTCGGCGGAACCGCGCGCTTTATCGGCGTCAACGTGCTGATCGTGCTGGCTGTACCGTTTTGCCTCGCGGGTCTTGCGGTCCTCCACACGGTGGCGCGCCGGTTCCCACGTCCGGCGGTCACCCTTGTGACGTTCTATTTGCTGGCCGGGTTTTTGGGGTGGCCGCTCCTGCTGATCGCCGTTTTGGGGTTGCTCGATTTGCCGCTCGGGCTTCGGCGGCGCTTCGCCTGAACTCGAGAATTGGAGGAATTTGAATGATCGAACTGATCCTGCTCGAAAGGGTCGAAAAGCTCGGCCAGATGGGCCAACTCGTCAAAGTGAAGCCTGGCTTCGCCCGGAACTATTTGTTGCCTCAGAAAAAAGCCATGCGCGCAACAAAAGAGAATCTGACTTATTTCGAGACCCAGCGCGCTCAGCTCGAAGCCAACAACCTGCAGCGCAGGACCGAAGCGACGGAAATCGGCGGCAAGCTCGAGGGTCTGACCGTCGTGATCATCCGTCAGGCCGGTGAAAGCGGGCAGCTCTACGGCTCGGTTTCAGCGCGCGACATCGCCGATGCGGTAACCAACGCGGGTTTTACAATCGAGAAGCGTCAGGTCGTCCTCGACCGGCCGATCAAAAATCTGGGCCTGCATGCGGTGAAGGTCGTGCTGCATCCGGAAGTATCGGTGACGATTACCGCCAACGTTGCCCAGTCGGCGGAGGAGGCCGAAATGCAGGCCAAGGGGCTTGATCCGCTGCGCCTGCGCGACGAGGAGGAAGAAGAGGCCCGCGCCGCAGCGACGCAGACCGGTCCCGCGGCCGCCTAGAGGATCGACGCTCTTACGGATCGAAGCTCTTGTCTTTAATCGGGAATCTGCCAAATATTGCTAAAATTGTTCTCTCTTCGGTCGCGTACCGATGCTGCTGTCGCGTCTGCTCGAACGAGCCATCACAATCGGCCGCCTGCGGGTCATAGACGCCGGCGGAGCATTCCACATATTCGGCGGATCCGGCGGACCAAGCGTAACGATCCGGC
Source organism: uncultured Alphaproteobacteria bacterium (assembly GCA_963700185.1). Classification (GTDB taxonomy): domain Bacteria; phylum Pseudomonadota; class Alphaproteobacteria; order ATCC43930; family CGMCC-115725; genus AP-15. The sequence goes on along the minus strand of CAVOWP010000007.1, from coordinate 88,925 downwards.
TTCACGATCCGGCGCTGCACTGGAAACTCGCTGTGAGGCCTCGCCTATATTTCGGCGAAGCCTACATGGATGGAACGCTGACGATGGAGGAGGGCAGCCTCTACGATCTGATCGATCTGTTCGCGCTCAACCTCGAAGCCATGCCGGCGGGATTGGCCGCGCGGCTGCTGAACGGCTCCGTCACGCTGTTCCGCCGAATTCATCAATACAATCCTCTGCCGCGCGCCCGACAGAACGTAGCCCATCACTACGACTTGTCCGACCAACTCTACGAGCTGTTTCTCGATCGGGACCTGCAGTATTCCTGCGGCTATTTCCGAGACGGCTCGGAAGACCTTGACACCGCGCAACTCGACAAGAAACGGCACATCGCGACAAAGCTTCTGGTCCGACCCGGGCAAAGAGTGCTCGACATCGGTTCGGGGTGGGGGGGCCTCGCGCTCCATCTCGCCGGCGAATGCGGTGCCCAGGTGACTGGTCTGACGCTCTCGGTCGAGCAACAAAAGCTGGCGACGCGGCGTGCCGCAGCGGCCGGGCTCTCCGACCGGGTCAAATTCTATCTGCGCGACTACCGCGAAGAGGTCGGGCATTACGACCGCATCGTCTCGGTGGGCATGTTCGAGCATGTCGGGCTCAACCATTACCGCGCCTTTTTCGCCAAACTGAAATCGCTGCTGGCGCCGGATGGCGTGGCGCTGCTGCACTCGATCGGGCGCAAGGACGGACCGGGGACGACCAGTCCTTGGATGCGCAAATACATCTTCCCCGGCGGATACGTGCCGGCCCTTTCCGAAGTTCTGCCGACCGTCGAGCAGCTGCGGCTCTGGGTTACCGATATCGAAATTCTTCGCCTGCATTACGCCGATACGCTCAGAGCCTGGCGGCGGCGGTTCGAGCGAAATCGCGACCGCGTGAAGGCCCTCTATGACGAGCGCTTCTGCCGGATGTGGGAGATATACCTCGTCGGCTCGGAAATCGCGTTCCGGCGGCAGGATCACATGGTTTTCCAGATGCAACTCGCCAAAACCGTCGACGCGGTGCCGCCGACGCGCGACTACATGCTCGATTGGGAGCGCGAACACAGCGGCGTGGCGGAGCGGGCCGCCTGATCTGCGCGAAGTTCGCCTCGTTCGCAAATTCGCAGGCATTCAATTTCCCAGGCGTCGGGTGCGGCCCATCCCCGCCTTACACAGGCTGGGGATCGAATTCCGCGCCGGGCCTTGTTTTGGCTGGTGGTATCCTTCCGGTGCATGGAAACAAACGTGACGTCCCGGGTCGCGCTGCTACGCGAGCCCAACCCCGAGCTTCTCCGCACCCCACCCTACAACACGGAAGCCGAACAGGCCCTGCTCGGCGCCATACTGATCAATAACACGGCCTATTACCGGGTCTGCGAATTCCTCCAGCCGGAGCACTTCGGCAACGCCGTGCACGGCCGCATATTCGCCGCTATCGGCAAGCTGTTGGGCCGCGGCCAGATCGCCAATCCTGTCACATTGAAGAATTTGTTCGATCAGGACGGTGCGCTGACCGAGATCGGCGGGGCGCAGTATCTGGCGCGTCTGGCGGCCGCCGCGGCGGCGATCATCAATGCCGAGGACTACGGCCGCGCCGTGCACGACCTTTACTTGCGCCGCGAGCTGATCGGGCTCGGAGAGGATGTCGTCAACGATGCGTTTCGGCAGGATCTCGACGATCCGGCGCGCGAGCAGATCGAACGGGTCGAAAAAAAGCTGTTCGACCTCGCTACAGTAGGGCAGGCTGAAGTTGGCTTCCGTCCGTTCAGTGCCGCCTTAACGAGCGCCATCGACAATGCCCAAGCGGCGTTTAAGCGCAATGGCAAGACCGTCGGAGTGGCGACAGGGTTCCGCGAACTTGACAAGATGCTCGGCGGGCTGCACCCGTCCGATCTGATCGTTCTGGCCGGAAGGCCATCGATGGGGAAGACAGCGCTCGCTACCAACATCGCCTTTAACGCCGCTAAGGCATATAAGGCGCCGAGTACTCCTGACGGCCGCAAAATCGCCGAGGACGGGGCAGTGGTCGGCTTCTTTTCGCTTGAGATGTCCGCGGAACAGCTTGCCAGCCGTATGCTCGCCGAAGAATCGGGGGTCTCTTCTGACCGGATTCGCCGTGGTGATGTCAGCAGTGAAGATTTCGACAAATTCGTCCTTGCTAGCCATCGCCTGGCCTCGCTTAAGCTGTTTATCGATGATACCCCGGCCCTGAGCATATCTTCTTTGCGCACGCGCGCTCGGCGCCTGATGCGCCAACAAGGCCTGGGGCTGATCGTGATTGACTATTTGCAACTGCTGCGCCCCTCAAATCAGGCCCGCGTGCAGGAGAACCGCGTTCAGGAAATCTCCGAGATCACGCGCGGGTTGAAGGCGCTCGCGAAAGAGCTAAATGTTCCGGTTCTCGCATTGTCGCAACTATCTCGTGCCGTCGAGCAGCGTGAGGACAAGCGTCCGATGCTCGCCGATTTGCGAGAGTCGGGCTCGATCGAGCAGGATGCCGATGTCGTAATGTTTATTTTCCGAGAAGAATATTATCAATCCCGACTAATGCCAATGAGGCGCGCTGGTGATACAGACGAACAACACGATGCGCGAATGAAAAATTGGCAGGCGGACTGTGATAAAGTCTACGGTCTCGCCGAGGTAATTATAGCGAAACAACGGCATGGACCGATTGGTCAGATTAAACTCGTATTCGACGCAAAGACAACAAAGTTCGACAACTACATGGCCCCCGATCACCTGCCCGCGGATTTCTAGCACGGCCTACTCGCCCCCGCGAAAGCGGGAATCCAGCGGGCTGCAAGGCCGCAGCGTTTGCCCCTGTTCAAACCGAGGGCAGGCTCTGGATCACCGCTTTAGCCGGGACGACGATAACCCGTGCGAAGGCCGATTTCGTTTTAGCCAGGCTTTCGAAAATATTGGTTGGAGGAAAAGTGGGGAGGATACGGCGACTGCGAGCATGGCATATCTCTGCCAGCTCGCTATGACGGATACGACAGTTCATGCCGCGCCCCGAGCGCGGCTTTTTGGGGAAGCCGATTTTCGCCGGCTGTGGCTCGTCGGCGTCGTCGTCTTTGCGGTGCGCTGGTTGGAGATGCTGGCGGTCGCCGTGTTCGCCTATCAGCGCACCGGTTCGCCATTCATCGTCGCGCTGCTGACGATGTTGCGCATGCTGCCGATGGCGCTGTTCGGCGCCATCGTCGGCGCCATGGCCGAGCGGATCGAGCGGCGCATTGCGCTGATCGTCGTCGTCATTTCGATGCTGCTGAGCTCGCTGGTCCTGGCGCTGCTTGCCTGGAGCAACACGCTCGAAGTCTGGCATGTCGCGCTCGCCAGCTTTGTCAACGGCATTGCGTGGACGACCGACAACCCGGTTCGCCGTACGATGATCGGCGAGATCGTCGGACCGGACCGGATGAGCGCGGCGATGTCCCTTGATGTCGGCGCCAACAATGCGAGCCGCATGCTCGGCCCGACCCTCGGCGGCGTGTTGCTCGCGACATTCGGGATCGGCGGCGCCTTTGCGGTCAGTGTCGCCTGCTACCTCGTCGCGGTCGCCGCTGCAATGCGAATTCATCATCGCAACAGCGTGCGGCCGACCGGCGTCGCGAGCGTCCTCGAACGCATGCTCGAAGGCTTTATGCTCGTCCGGCGCGACCGGCGCCTGATCGGAACCCTGGTCGTCACCGTCATCTACAACACCTTCGGCTGGCCGTTCACCAGCATGATCCCGGTGATCGGCCAGGACAATCTGGGTCTCGGCGCCGTCGGCATCGGTCTCCTCGCCAGCATGGACGGGGTTGGCGCGTTCTGCGGCGCCGTCGCAATCGCCCTTTTCGCCAAGCCGGTGATATTCGCCCGCCTCTATATCGGGGGCGTCTTCGCTTACCTTCTCATGCTGCCGGTCTTCGCATTGGCGCCTGATCCGCTGCTCTCCGGCACGGTGCTTCTGGTGACGGGCGTCGCCAATTCCGGTTTCAGCATCATGCAGGCGACGCTCGTCTACCTCGCGGCGCCGCCCGAGATGCGCAGCCGAATCTTCGGCGTGCTCTCCGTGTGCATCGGGGTCGGGATGGTCGGCTTTATTCATCTTGGCCTGCTCGCCGGCCTGATCGGCGCCTCTTGGGCCACGGTGATTATCGGCGCCGAGGGGATTGCGGCGATGCTTCTGACCCGGCGCTGGTGGCGTGCCATCGCCGCGTAATCGAAGGTGGGTTGCAGGAAACCGTCGCTTAACCCACCGCGCCCGATGTATTTTGAGGGCGAATTTTTGGAGAAGAAAATGCCGTCGACCTTGCTGGACCTGGCCCGCGTCGAGACGCGCGACGTCGACTACGTGGAACGTGCGCGCCGCCTCGCGCCGATGCTGAAAGAGGCGGCAGACGAAATCGAGGAACGGCGCCAGTTGCCGGAGCGGGTTGTCGACGTGTTGATCGAAGGCGGCTTCTTCAAATTGCTGATCCCGCGCTCGCTGGGCGGCGCCGAGCTCCACCCGCTGACCTACGTGCAGGTCCTCGAGGAGATCGGCAAGGCCGAGCCCTCGACCGCCTGGTCGCTCGGGCAGAATTCGGGCTGCTCGATGTCGGCGCCCTATCTCGACCCTGCGGTGGCGCGCGAGGTCTTCGGCCCGCCGCGCGGCATCCTCGCCTGGGGTCCGGAATTGCCGGGCGCCGGCCGCAGCGTCGCGGTCGAGGGCGGTATCCGGGTCACCGGCCGGTGGGGGTTCGCGACCGGCAGCCGGCACGCCACCTGGCTCGGCGCGCATGTGCCGGTATTCGAGCCGGACGGCGCGCCGCGCATGAACCCGAACGGGCGGCAGCACGTCCGCACTGTCCTGTTCCCCAAATCGAGCGCCGAGATCATCGACAACTGGCAGGTGATCGGGCTGCGCGGCACCGGCAGCGACAGCTACCGGGTCGAAGATCTGTTCGTGCCGCAGAAATACACCTTCTCGCGCGACAACCCGGCCGAGCGGCGCGAGCCCGGCCTCCTTTACCGCTTCACCAGCGGCATGATCTACGCGATGGGGTTTTCGAACGTGTCCCTCGGCATTGCCCGCGGCGCGCTCGAAGCGTTCATCGAGCTGGCGCGCGACAAGATCCCGCGCGGCGCCCGCAAGACGTTGCGCGAGAACAACGTGATCCAGTCCGAAGTGGCGCAGTGCGAGGCCAAGTTGCGCTCGTCGCGCGCCTCGATCCACGCGACCCTCGAGGAGATGTGGGGGGATGCCGAGCGCGGCGGCGAGTTCGCGCCCGAACGGCATTGGCAATTGCGCCTCGCCGCGACCTGGGCGATCCAGCAGGCCCGCGACGTCGTCGCGAGCGTCTACAACGCCGCCGGCGCCACCGCGGTCTTCAACGAGAACCCGTTCGAGCGCCGCCTGCGCGACATCCACGCCGGGACCCAGCAAGGCCAGGGCCGCCCTGTCCATTTCGAAACCGTCGGCCAGATCCTCCTCGGCCTGCCGCCGGAAGGAAGGATGTTCCGGTAGCGGCAGGGAGGCCCTCTAGGAGGCTGGATTGGCCCCGGTGTGAGCCGCCAGCGCCTGCCTCAGCGCCTCCTCCTTCGTGTGATCGAACGAGGTGCGCATCACCGTACCGCCGACGCCCTGCAAGGCCGCGAGCACCTTGTCGGTTGTCATTTTGCGGATCAGCAGAAACAATTCGGCGTTGCCAAACTCCAGGGTCTGCGCCGCCTCTTTCATGAATTTGTCGTCGATCCCGACATCGGTGAGGGCGCCGCCGAGAGCCCCGCCGGCGGCGCCGAGCGCGGCGCCGGCCAACGGCATCAAGAAGATCAGGCCGATCAATGTGCCCCAGAAGGCGCCGGTTGCAGCCCCTGCCGCCGTCGGATGGAACAGCTGGTTGAGCTTGACCCCGCCATTCGGCTGTTTTACCGCGATGACGGCATCGCCCAGCTCGATCAAATATTCCTGCTGCATGTCGAGCAGCTTTTTGCGGACCTCTTCCGCCGCCGCTTCCGTCGGGAAGGCGATAGACACCAGATCGCTCATCGCTTCAGTCCTCCTTTGTGAAATCAATTTACCGCGGGCCAGTCAGCAGACGAGCCCGGTAGTCAAGCGCCCGGGCCTTCCAGCACGATCTCGATGCGGCGGTTCTGCGACCTCCCTTGCGGCGTGTTGTTGGAGGCGACCGGATGCGTGTCGCCGAACCCCTTGGCCGACAGGATGCCGGGGTTGACGCCTTGCGAGCGGAAATACGCCACGACATTATCCGCTCGGCGCGACGACAGGTCGATGTTGTTCCCAATGCCTGCCCGTTGCAGCGCGGGCCCGACCGGCTGGTTGTCGGTATACCCGTACACGACGACTTTTGTGTTCTGCAGATTTTGCAGCCGCGGGACATATTGGCCGAGAGCAGCCTGCGCGTTTGGGCCGAGCTGATACCCGCCTTCCGGGAACAACACGTCGCCGGCGACGACCCATTTCTGCTCCTGCTGCATCTTGGCGATCTGGGCTTGCTGCGCTGCCGTCTGGGCGCGAGCTTCCTCGAGCTGCTGCCCCTGTTGTTCGTATGCGCTCTGCGAAACGCAGGCGGCCGATAGCAAGGCAATGAGCGGGGCAGCCCGCGCCGCAGCCGCCAAATTTATTTTCATGGCTCCGTCCCCGTTATTGCCGCGTCCGCTGCGTGACGCTTTCCAAGCCCGCGAAAATACACCCGAAGTTTTCCCCCGACTATCCAGAATCGGGAAGTCCATTGGTTCGCTGTGCCGGTTGCCACCGAACCTTGGCGGAGCTCAACGCGGTGGGGCGTCGCGCTCGGCCAGATAGGTGCCGGTGGGTTCGTGGGATAGCAGAGCGTCCACCTGGCCCATAGCGTTAGGGCGGAACTCGATGCGGAAGAACTCGCTGTCGGCAAAGCCGAAGATGTTGCCATGGCGGGCCAGCAGGCGCTCGGTCGCGGCGTCGTTGCGCGTGAAGGTCAGCCGGCCCGCGTCATCGATCCCAAGGCGAAACACGACGGAACCATAACGGTAAATTCCGGTCAGCGGCTCCAGAAAGGCGCGGGTCGTCATCTCGGGTTCCGGCAGGCGCCGGAAGGTGATCGGCGCGACCGCCGGCTCCAGCGGAACCGCCAAGCTCTTGACATGACCTTCGACGCCGGTGGCGAATTGGACGGTCTTGTTCTCGAACGATACCGCTGGCTCGGGAGCGATTTCGAACACATCATAGTGGCGATGGACCATTGGCAGATCGAGGCCGAGGCCATGCCAGCGCAGCGCATCGGCGTCGCAGGAGATCCGCACCTTGCCATAAGCGGGATGCGTGTATTCGTTGGCGTAATCGGCGATAGCGTGGCTGGGCCTGGTGTCGCGATGACGCGCCTCCTCCCGAGCCAACCGATCCTTGAGCTTGCAATCACGCATTGTGGCTCTGGGGCGGCTCAGCCGTTCCATCCACGGCAACGCCTGGAGCCCCAACAGCCGGTCCAGCACCGAATTCGTCAAGGCGGCGCAACCGGAATCGTGGCCGTTCGTCAGCACCATCACGCCGCTGTTATGGTCCGGCAAGAGCCGCAGATCGCAATTGTAGCCGGACCAACCGCCGCCGTGGCTGACGCGGCGCGCGCCGCGGTAGCTGACAACTTCGAAACCGAAGCCGTAATGCGCTTGGCCGACTTCGGCAAAATCCGACCGGCCCACATAGCTCTGCGGGGAGGTGAGTTCGGCAACTGCCCCGGGTGACAGCCGCAAATCGCCTCGCCCCGCGACCGGGTCGAGATGGAAGCGCATATAGGCCGCCATTTCCGTGATCGAGGCGCAAATGCCGCCGCCCGGCCGCGTATTGATCGGGCGGACCGGAATGCGCCGCTGCACGCCGTCGAGGACAGCATGCGGCGCAGCATAATCCGAATGCCGCTCGACCATCTCCTCGAGCGAGGTCGTGGCCTGCTTCATACCCAGCGGCAGTAGGATCCGGTCGCGGATGAAATCCTCCCATCGCTGGCCGCTGATCCGCTCGAGCACGATGCCGGCCACCAGATACATCAGGTTCTGGTATTGGTAGGTGCTACGGAACGGCTTGCTGGGTTCGAGATGGCGCAGCGCGGCGAGCATGCCGGCATTGTCGAGATGGCCGCCCATATGCACCCAGTCGTGCCGCGGTACGCCGGTGCGGTGGGTCAGCAGATCGCGCAATGTCGCCTGCTCGCTCGCCACCGAGTCGCGCAGCCGGAACTCCGGCAGTATCTCACGCACCAGCATGTCCCAATCCAGCTTGCCCTCGTCGACCAATAGCGCGAGCCCCGTCGCGGTGAAGGACTTCGTCACCGAGCAGATCGGGAATAGCGTATCCGACCCAACCGGCGCGGCGGTCTCGACATCGCCCAAGCCCCAGCAGTGCAGCAGCGGCAGCTTTTCCCTCTGCACCACCGCCATCGCCAAGCCGGGGATCTGCCATTCGGCCATCACTTGGGCGACGAGCGCATCGAACTCCCCGAAGAGTTCTGATGTCGTTTCCGGCATGGGACATACCTCCCCTGTTCGGCGCCGTTTATAGTGTCCGGCAACCGCTGCCGCTATTCCCGACGGGCCGCCGCCGTAGACGGACCTCCGGCATTCATCGCTACGGCCTGGGCGGTCCGCGGCGTGCACTGCCGATCCTGTTGGGGAGTGCCGCTGTATAGCGCCCGGTCGCCAATCTCGCTAGCCTGAAAGGCCACGCGGCCGCGGGAATTTCCAAAACCAGCGAACACAGTTAGGCGGCGGTGCTCACCCAGAATAGAAGCTTGCGCTCGCCAATGTGTTGCGGATGAGGTGTTTCTCCGGCCGAGATACCACCGTTGCCCTCGATGACGCGGCGTGACGGTACATTATCCTCGTCGCAACTGATGAGCAGCCGCTGTAAACCGAACCCACGCGCAATCGGCAACAGCAGCCTGAGTGCGTGCCGGGCGTAGCCGCGGTTCCGCTTCCACGGCACGACTGAGTAGCCGACATGTCCGGATACGTGCGGCGGCAGCGCTTCGGTGCCTGGAACAAAGCGGAGATTGATGGCACCGCTGAAATCACCGTCCCAAATCCAGAAGACGCGACCCGGCAGGCGCGGCACCTCGGTGCCGTCCGCTAGGGTTATAGTGCCGCCCTCTCGCCGCACGAGCTCGCACACGAACCCTTCCGCATCATCGCGGATGGCCTCGAGCTGCTCGCCGCTGACGTCACGCGTCGTGTCGGGTGACCAACCAGCCTCAAGGGCAGCGATGTAACCGGGCAATCGCCCGAGACTCGGCTCGACCAGCTCGATAGGGGAATTGATCGGCATACCCAACCTGTGCGCTGCCCTCACAATCGCCTCAATGGCGGTACGATTCCCGTTCGAACCAAGCCTGCAGCGGCAAAGTATTAATTGCTGTTTTATGGCAAAACTTATTGACAAATTAGCATTTAGGTGTTATTACACCGCTTCGAATTCCACCCACCTCGAGCAGATACGAAAGAGACAAGCCGGGTATTTTCCAGCATTTACAAGACTACAATTAATGCCCAACAGATGCGGTCGTCGTCAAGCCGGCCACTCCACGCCTTAGAGGGTCAAATGATCTACAAGGTAATCAAAATAATCGCCATTCTCTGCGCCCTGGGCGGGTGCTCGGTTGTCCAGCAGAAGGTCGAGATGGACGCTTCGACGGCGGCGACGATCGCCGCCAATTCCGGCGACACCGCCGGAGCCGCTTGCTTCAAAGCTCTGGAGCCGGTGGTCGGGACGGCTCCGGCCGGTCTTCTCAGCAAGTTCGAGGTCGCTCGCGCGGGGCAGATTGTGATCGAGGACGGCCCCTGTGCGCCGCTCGCCGCCGGACTGTTTCTGCATCTGTTGAACAAAGTCCCGGGGACACCCTGACAGGCCGGGCGTCCTTTTCTTCTCCTGCAAAAACAGGTGGAACAGGTGCGGGACAAAGGGCCGGGTACGCGAAAAGCACCCGGTCCGATGGCGGGGTGCGGCGGGACCATGCCGCACCCCGCGATGGGCGGTTAGTTGATCAGGCCGTAGAATTTGCCGGCGTTTTCGCAGGTCATCTTGTAGGTGACCTCGGCCGGCAGATGGCTGAATTGTTCTTCTATGTATTTCTTCGATTCCGGCCAGACGCCGTCGGGGTGCGGGTAGTCGGAGCCCCACATCAGGGTCTCGATGCCCATCTCGTCGATCAGCTTGGTGCCGACGCGGTCGAACTGGAAGGTCGCCTTGCACTGGCGGCGCCAATATTCGCTCGGCAGCATCTTGAGCTTGAGGTCCTGATACTGGTCCTGGTACTCGAAATCCATGCGGTCGATGACGTAGGGGATCCAGCCGATGCCGCTCTCGCCAAAGACGACGCGGATGTTCGGGAAACGCTCGAACACCGCCGCGCCCATCAGGTCGGTCAGGATTGTCGCCAGGGTCATCTGGAAGCGGCACAGCCCGCTATAGGTCATCCGCCGGGCGATCGTCGGCTCGAGCTGCTTGCGCAATTCCGGGTCGGTCGCGGGGAAGGTGTGGAAGTGCAACGGCAACTGCACCTCGTTGACCGCCTCCCACAGCGGGTCCCACATCGGGTGCCACATCGGCGTCATGTGCCAGGAGCAGCTGAGCTCGACGCCCTTCATGCCGAGCTTGGCGACGCGGCGAACCTCGGCGGCGGCGGCATCGATATCGCTATAGGGCAAGCAGGCGAGGCCGATCTCGCGATCGGGATAGTAGCTGCAGAAATTGTTCATGAAGTTGTTGTAGATGCGCAGCATCTCGTTGGCCGCGGCCGGGTTCTTCATCTTCGCGCATGCTGCGAGAATGCCGTAGATGACCTCGGCGTCGACGCCGTCGCGGTCCAGTTCCTTGACCCGCAAGTGCGGATCGCCGGGCCGGCGGTGCCCCTTCTTCGTGTAGTCGTCGTAGAGCCCGGCCTCGTGCATCTTGTCGACCCGCAACTGCTTGCCGGGGACGTACTCCGAGCCGACCGCGCCGACCCCGCCCGCCTTGCCGTAATCGGCGCCGTTGTTGTCGATCCAGCGCTTCGTGCCGTCCGGCTGCTCGTTGACATAGGGCATCTCGTCCTTCAATGCCCGCGGCGCCTCCGATGTGAAAAGATCGGGCGGCAGCCAGATCATATCGAGATGACAATCGGCCGATATTCGCCGGTATTGCATAACGCACCCTCCAGTGAGATTGGACCCGGGCGGGGTCGATCGACTATACCTTCCCCACGACAATCTATCGGAGCGGCGCAACGGCACCCTAGGCCGATCTGCGCAGGTCTCCGATGCAGGGGGCTCAACCCTGGGGTAAAGCGGCAATGAGAGTTTTGGTCACCGGCGGCGCCGGGTTTATCGGCTCGGCAGTTTGCCGGTTGCTGGTCGACGAATTTGACGCTACCGTTCTCAACGTCGACAAGCTGACATACGCGGCGAATTTGACGTCTTTGCGCCCAATAGAGGGCAATCCGCGTTATGTCTTTCGCCGGGCCGACATCTGCGACCGAAGGGCGATTTCCGATATTTTCCGAGAATTCGATCCCGATGCGGTGCTCCACCTCGCCGCAGAGTTGCATGTCGACCGCTCGATCGACGGTCCCGCGGCGTTCATCGCGACCAATATCGAGGGGACCTATGTTCTGTTGGAAACGGCGCTCGCCTATTGGCAGCGGCTTCCGGCAAAGCGCGCCAAACGGTTCCGTTTTCACCATGTCTCGACGGACGAAGTCTTCGGTTCGCTGGGGCCCGAGGGCAAATTCACCGAAACGACCGCCTATCGGCCGAACTCGCCTTATTCGGCGTCAAAAGCGGCTTCCGACCACCTGGTTCGCGCCTGGCGCGAGACCTTCGGGTTGCCGACCGTCGTCAGCAACTGCTCGAACAATTACGGCCCTTACCATTTTCCGGAAAAGCTGATCCCGCTCGCCATTCTGAAAGCGCTGCACGGCGAGGCGATTCCGGTCTACGGTGACGGCGACAACATCCGCGATTGGCTTTATGTCGAGGACCACGCCCGTGCCCTGTTCACGATCCTGAGCGAGGGCAAGGTGGGCGAATGCTATAACGTCGGCGGTGACGCCGAGCGGACCAATCTGGACGTCGTCCGGTCGATCTGTCGATTGCTCGACGAGATGCTGCCGGCCCCGGCACATCGGCCTCGCGAGCAGCTAATCACGTTTGTCGAAGACCGGCCGGGGCATGACCGGCGCTACGCTATGGACGCTACCAAGATCGGGGACGAGTTGCGCTGGACGCCCCGCGAAACTTTTGACAGCGGCCTGCGAAAGACCGTCGCGTGGTATCTCGAGAATCGCCGGTGGTGGGAGGAAATCTGGGCGCGCCGGTACCACGGCGAGCGCCTTGGAATGGCAGCTGGCCAGCCGCCAAATCCGACGCGAGCAAAGTCCGGCTTGCCTCGGGCCGATCAATGAGGGAATAGAGGCTTGGCGTTGGTCAGGAGGATCGACACTGTGCGCATGCTCGCTTTCGCCGGTCTCGTCTTGCCCGTCTTGCTCGGCGGGTGCAACGACAAGGTGCGAGTCGTGAGTTTCACTCCCGAGCCGTCCGGCGCGTTTGTCTTCACGGCGCGGACCAATACGGTGATGACGGCGAACGACGACGGCGAGGCCGAGCAGATTCGGCGCGACTGGCTCGCCGATGAGCTCAACGACCGCGGAATGTGCGCGAACGGGTACTTCGTTGAAATCCGGCAGCTCTCCGAGCCGCCGGACGCGCCATCAAGTAATGAGCACGACGTCGTCTATACCGGGCGCTGTCTCTAACTCGACGTGACGCTCCCGCCGTCAGCCGCGATCGGCGGCGCTCCACTGTTCGATCAGCGGCCCCGGCTGCCGTAGACCGGATCGGAGGCCGGCAGCGGCACCTCGCGGACGTTGCGCAGCGCGCGCTCGCGGTGCTGCGCAGTGAGGGTGCACATGTCAGGGCTCTTACCACCGGGATAGGCGCCGACCACCACGAGATCGGGACTGGCGCACTCGTTTTTGTGGGCGACGCCGGCCGGGATCACCACAACGTCGCCGGCGTGCAGCTCTACCGTTGAACCGTCCTCGCCGCCGAGCCGCACCCGAACCGAGCCGGCCGCGATGCCGAGCACCTCGTGCGCGGTACTGTGATAATGGTGGTGGGCGTAGATCCCATTGCGCCAGGCGCCGCTCCAGCCGTTATCGGCGAACAACTTCTCGCAGTCGGCGGCGCACCGGGGACCAGTCTCCAGCGCCGAGCGATATACGATCAGCGGCAGCGACGGGTTATTCGGTACACGACCGTCATCGGCAAAAAAGTGCTCCTCTATTGTCAGAGTGTCCGGGGGGTTCGGCATGGAGTGAACTTCTTTCGCATCCATATGCGGTGAACTGTATCAGATTACCGGGTTAACCAAGAAAACGCTAGCAAGGTTTTATCGTATTTTCTTTGCGTCGATACCGAGGACCGCCGATCCGCGCTGTCACAGCGGTTTACCCGCCAAGTGCACTCCCAGTCGAGATTTAGAGAATTCATTTCGGCTGGAGCGTTTAGTTTTACGGGCCGGGCAAGCCGCGTTATTACCTAAGATAATATCTATAATTGCTTGCCAGGTTGATCTTACTCGCGTATTTAAGGCGTTTTCGTAGACTGGGCTCCGCGGTAGTGCCCGAGCAAGAATTTCCTTTTTCAGGCGCCGAGTGATGGACTACCCGATCAAGACGGTGTGTGTCGTCGGTCTCGGTTATATCGGCTTGCCTACTGCCGCGACTTTGGCGAGCCGTGGCATCGATGTGATCGGCGTCGACATAAACCCTCGAGTTGTCGAAGCGGTAAATGCCGGGCAGACCTATTTTTCCGAACCCGATCTCGACATGCTGCTGCGTGCCGCGACGACATTGCGGAAATTGCGCGCCACGGCGCAGCCCGAGCCGGCAGATGCCTTTGTAATCGCGGTCCCGACGCCGTTCCGCGAGGATCGCTCACCCAATCTCGATTATATAGATTTGGCGGCAGACGCGATCGCGCCCGTTCTCGTCTCCGGCAATGTCGTGATCCTCGAGTTGACCTCTCCGGTCGGCACAACCAGCCGGTTGGCCGACCGTCTGGCGCGGCTGCGCCCCGATTTGCGCTTTCCGCCGACGCGGCATTCGGAGCCGCTCGATGTGCATGTAGCGCATTGCCCGGAGCGAGTTCTTCCCGGGCGGATGGTTCGCGAGCTGATCGAGAACGATCGCATCGTCGGCGGGATGACCGAAGCCTGCGCCGAGCATGCCGAAGCGGTCTACCGCGTTTTTCTCCAGGCGAAGGTGTTCCGCACCGATGCCGCAACGGCAGAACTGGTCAAGCTGGTCGAGAACGCCTCTCGCGACGTCAATATCGCTTTTGCCAACGAGCTGTCTCTGATCTGCGACCAGCTCGGCCTCAATGTGTGGCACGTCATCGAGCTCGCCAATCGCCATCCGCGTGTCTCGATCCTCCAGCCGGGACCCGGGGTCGGCGGGCACTGCATCGCCGTCGATCCATGGTTCATCATTTCGTCGGCCCCGGAGCGAACGCGGCTGATCCGCACGGCTCGCGAAGTCAACGACGCCAAGCCGAAGTTTGTCGTCTCGCAGATCCGGGAACGCGCCGAACGGTTCAAGCGACCCGTCGTCGCCTGTTTGGGGCTGGCCTACAAGCCTGATGTGGACGACACGCGGGAGAGCCCGGCGATCGCAATCGCGGCGCAACTGGCGCGCGCCGGGCAAGACCGCATCCTAGTCGCCGATCCGAACCTGACGGGTCTCCCCGACGAACTTGCCCCGTTCCCCAACCTGTCATTCTGCGAGACTCTCGAGGCCGTACGCCAGGCCGACATCGTCGCCCTTCTGGTCGCCCATTCGCCGTTCCGCAAGATCCCGCGCGAGGAGTTGATGCGCCGCGTCGTCATCGACGCGACCGGGCTGACGCATCAATATGCCTAACCTCGCGTGGCGGCCTTTACCCGGCCCTCCTACGACAGCTCGCGCAGCATGAAGCTGTTGTTTGTTTTCGGGACGCGGCCCGAGGCCATCAAGCTCGCGCCGGTTTTCTTGGAGTTGTCGGGTCGGCCGAATTTCGACTGCAAGATATGCGTCACCGGACAGCACCGCGAGATGTTGACCCAGGTTCTCGACTTGTTCGAGCTGCGGCCGGACTGGGATCTCGATTTGATGCGGCCAAATCAAGATCTCGCCTATTTGACCGGAGCCATTTTATCCGGAGTCGGTGAGGTCCTCGATGTCTTGCGCCCCGACCGGGTGATCGTGCAGGGCGACACGACCACAACCTTTGCCGGGGCGCTTGCGGCCTTCTACCACCGTATTCCGGTGGCTCACGTCGAGGCCGGACTGCGCACAGACAATATCTATTCGCCCTGGCCCGAGGAGGTGAACCGAAGACTCGTGACCCACATCGCCGATTTGCATTTTGCCCCGACCGCGCGGGCACGAGAGAATTTGCAGCGGGAAGGCGTCGGTGGCGACCGGATCTTCGTCACCGGCAACACCGGGATCGATGCTCTGCTGCGGATTGCCGCTCTGCTGGATAGCCGGCCAGACCTGCTTTCTCGGTGCGCGGCCGTTCTACCTGCGCATTTCCCGGGCAGGCGAATGATTCTTATGACGGGTCACCGCCGCGAAAGCTTCGATGGGGGGATCGTCCGCGTTTGCCGCACGATGGCGCGCATCGCCGAAAGAGATGATACCGCGGTTGTCTTTCCGGTTCATCGAAATCCCAGCGTGCGCCAGGCGATCGAGCCGCTTCGCCGCCACCCGAACGTGCTCTTGACCGAGCCGGTCGATTATCCCGAGTTGGTATTTCTGCTAAAGCGCTGCCATTTTGTGGTCACCGATTCAGGCGGGATTTCAAGAGGAGGCGCCATCCTTTGGGAAACCGGTGCTGGTTACCCGAGAGACAACCGAACGCCCGGAGGCCATGGAACTGGGGCTTGCCGCGTTGGTGGGCACCGACGAGGATCTGCTCTTTTCCAAGATGATGGCGTTGCTCGACGATCCCGGCGCCTACTCGCGGATGAGCCGGGTAGCGAACCCCTATGGGGACGGCCGCGCGAGCGCTCGGATCGCGCTGCAGCTGATGGCCGAAGCCGGCGTGCCGCGTTCGGAGGCGGCTTGTTAGCCGACCACTACCGAAACCAGGGAGGCCGCGGCGGCCCATATTGCCGCCCACAATCCCAGCGACAACGTCAGGATCAGCAGCAGCGAGGCTCGCCTGTCGAGGCGCGGGGCTTCAAGATCTGTCGATCTTTCGGACGGCGAAGCAGATCTCGGGGCAATGCTGGCGTGCATCGGTTGTTCCCTCCCGGTGATTGGGTCAGCGAAGTCGAGCCACCCGACGCTCACTGGGCCGGCTATCAGCCAGCTTCATTTTACCCGTATCGCGTCAAGCGCCTGTCCGACGCAGCGTCAAGATCCTGTCCCCGGAAATATTGGGATTAGAGCGCGGCAGGAAACATTCGTCCTAACGCACCGGTATTGGGCCGTTGGGCGCGCCTCGCTCGTCATTAGAAAAAATCAATATTTGTTAATGAACCCTTTAAATTCTATCGCATTATCTGGTTCTATCGGTAATGTTCGATAAAATTAGGAAAAATCCCGAACGATGTTTCTTGCTTCCCTGGTGATTTTGCTTAGAGTCCTGCAACCACGCCAACCCTATCTGTCGAACAAGATGATACAAAGCAACTCTTCCTACCGCGATTACGAAGTAAGTGAGGGAGTGGAGTTGGGCAGCGGTCGGCTGCCAGCCGGCCCCGCGCTGTTTACTGTCTTTGGATTGTCATTACTCGCCTGGGCGGTCGTGCTCGGCCCGCTTGTCGCAATCTTGCACCACTGAGCGGCAGACCGGCAGTAAGCCTGTCACTCGGTTTCGCGCCGGTGAGGACGCCCGGCGCAGTGTCCTTCAGCTATTCCGTTCGATAACCCCAGGCACGGATCTGTGCCATTCCCGCCTGAAATCCTTTCGGAGTGAGACTGAAGCTGAACTCTCCCTTTTCCGTGTAGACGTCGATCAGTATAAGCGATCCGGTTTTGAGTTGCTTCAAAGCGGTCACCGCCTGAATGCTCGGGAAGACGCAGTACCGCGCTTCCCTGCACTCGATCGGCGGGTTCTTGTCGATTCGAAGAACTGCCCTGGTCGGAAAAGGCTCACCGACGATCCCCATATTCCCCGTCTGAAGCATGACGACGAGAGCGAACGAGCCCCTTGGAGCGCCCCGGCTTTGCCAAAACGGCACCGTGATCGAGCAGTCCGGAGCGCCAATTCCGGGACTGGAATTGCATTCGGTGACCCACTCGTCGGCGCGGAATTTCTGTCCTGCAACAGCCTCTGAAAAACCCCCCATTTGAACGCAGCAGGTAAGTGAGGCGGCCAGCGCGATATGCAATCTTCTGCGGCGCATTATCATATGTCGTATTGCCGCCCTTTGAAGTCGAAAATCTCCGCCCCCTGGGCTCAGCAACCCACCATTGTCGTTCATCGTATCAGTTGTTCGAGCCCTTTGAAAATCGAAGCCTTGCGTTCGCTTCTCAGTGCCGATGTTTACACTTCCTTAAGACTTTAAAAAGCCCGACGTTTAGTTTCATTTTAACCGTGATTTTGCTTTTCAACCGACCGAAACAGCGTTATGCGTGAAGGCGGACTTGGGCAAGCAGGACTGAGCCGTTCGCGGTTGCCTAGCCAAAATTTGCAATGACGACGCACTGATGGGAACCCCGAGGGCCGATCTGTGTCCCGGTCGGACACCTCAGATTGAACCCCTGATTTCGTCGACGCTACTGCTTTTGCAACAGCTTAAGGATTTCGGATGGCCTGCTTTCTCGTGACCGGCGGTGCTGGCTTCCTGGGCTCGCACCTGGTCGACGCGTTTTTGAGGCAGGGACACCTGGTACGCGTCCTCGATGATCTGTCGAACGGACACCGAGAGAACCTGCCGCGGCAAATCCAATTTTTCCACGGCGACATCACCGATCCGACGACTGTCGAAGAGGCTTTCGAGGGCATCGACGCCTGTTTTCACTTGGCCGCAATTGCTTCTGTCGTCCGTTCTAACCGCGAGTGGTTGCACACGCACGAAGTCAATCTCACTGGCACGCTCAACATCTTGAACGAAGCGCGGCGTTTGCGGTACCGCCGTGAAATCCCCATCGTCTACGCCTCGTCGGCCGCGGTCTACGGCGATTGCCCCACCGTTCCGATCGGTGAAGACACTCCGGTTGCGCCGCTAAGTGCTTACGGCGCTGACAAGAGTGCGTGTGAGCTGCATGCGCGCGTCGCCGGTGCGGTGCACGAAATTCCGACGGTTGGATTGCGTTTCTTCAACCTCTACGGGCCCCGGCAAGACGCTCAGTCCCCATATTCCGGCGTAATTGCGCTTTTTGCCGATCGGCTCAGGCTCGGCGAATTAGTCGAGATCTTTGGCGATGGAGAGCAGGTTCGCGACTTCACCTATGTTGGGGATGCCGTCGACGCCCTCGATCGAGCCCTGACCACAGCGAGCACCAGCGCCCCCGTCTTCAACATCTGCACAGGCAAGGGCACGAGTGTACGGGTCCTTGCCGAAACCATGGCTGAGTTGTACCAAAGCGATATCACCCCTTATTACAGCTCGGCACGATCGGGTGAAGTCCGAAAATCAGTCGGAGATCCGCGCCGTGCTGCCAGGAAGCTCGGCTTCAGCGCCGAGACGGCTCTGGCAGACGGTCTGGCAACCACCCTCGATTTGCCGCGCACTCGCTTCGAACTGAAGCCCCGCGTCCTCGCCTAGACCGGGCCGACCTGCAGTGTTCGATTGCCGCGGAATTTCGCGACACAACGAACGATATGGCGACCCCGGCAGGATTCGAACCTGCGACCACTCGCTTAGAAGGCGAGTGCTCTATCCGGCTGAGCTACGGGGTCATTGCATCCGTTTTTCGCTCCCGCAACGCGCGCCACAACGGGTTAGCCGGGAATGCGATCGTAGCGGAAATTGTCCGCATAGCTCTTCGGCTTCTCGGTGCTCTCTTGTGCCTGGATGACCGTATAGTCGAGACCCTTTTTGGTCGCGAAGGCGACCGCCTCCTCCATTGTCTCGAAATGCAGCTGCACCTCGTTCAACGTGTCTTCAGCGCTGATCCATCCCATCAGCGCCTCGGGTCGGCGGCGGGTGGCCGGTTCGTAGGCGAGCACCCATTTTCGGGCCCGTGCTCCGGATTGCATTGCCGTTTTTGCCGGCCTGAAAATGCGCGCCCGCGCCATCGATTTGCTTCCGGTCCGCTAAAACTTTTCCCGAGGCCATCCCCGAAGTGGTCGGGGCGAGAGGATTTGAACCTCCGACATCCTGCTCCCAAAGCAGGCGCTCTACCAGGCTGAGCCACGCCCCGCCACGAAGGCCCACGCCCTTCTAGACGTTTTGGGGTCGTCGAGCAAGGTCGCGGGCTCGGAGTATAATGAAGCCGTCGTTTTCAAGGCGCTGACCATCAGGCCGCGTCGCGTGAATAATCGATATTTTGGCGCCCGTGCCGACGGTCGAAGGTTACCTCCGACTCCTCCTTCATATCCATCAAGCGACGCAAATTCTCACGGCCGCGCGACAAGCGCGATCGGACCGTACCGATCGGAATGTCGAGCACTGCGGCGACCTCCTCATAGCGCATTCCCTCGAGACCCACGAGTAGGATGACCTGACGCTGCTCTTCAGGCAGCAGCTTAATCGCCCGTTCGAGGTCGCGCAGCTGCAGGCAGGCGCTCGCCCTTGGCGCCGCTGTCAGCACCGGGGCGAGGTTCTCTACCGGTACCGCAACGCCCTCGCGCACCGAGCGGCGGACCTCGTTTACATTTTGATTGTGCAAGATCGTGAAGAGCCAGGCGCGCAAATCTGTCCCCGGCTCCCAGAGATGCTCTTTCGCGATGGCGCGGAGCAAGCAGCTTTGAACGAGATCGTCGGCTCGCGCCGCGTCCCGAGTGAGCGCCCGAGCGTATCGCCGCAGTCGAGGAATTTCATTTTGCAGAAGCAAGGCAAAATCGCTCATCGACATCACCTATGGGTCTTCAGCCTCGGTTAGCGAGGTGCTTGCGATTGAGCGTGAATATAGTGGTAGCCTGTAGCTTTTTCGTGACGCGCGATGGCAAGCCCGTAAAATGTTGTTTTGAATTGTAACGTTAACCCGAAGCGCGATCCGGCGCCCGGCGGCCTAATCTAGGAGGCACGACGCGGTAATCATGCGATTGACCCGCTGGGCATCGTCACTTTATCCTTGTCGTGCCGCCGCGAGCCCGTAGCTCAGCCGGTAGAGCAACTGACTTTTAATCAGTAGGTCTCGGGTTCGAATCCCGACGGGCTCACCATATTTATGAACGGCCTAGCCTGATTGCCGGATAGTTGGGCGGGCCAACAGGACCTGATTTGACCCGGTAACTGCTGCTGGCGTGAACCCGACCCGCTTGTTCCATCCCGCAGTCGCCGAGTGGTTCGACCGCAGTTTTGCCGCGCCGACCGCTGCGCAGGCCGAAGCATGGCCGGCGATCCAAGCCGGCCGGCATAGCCTGATCGCCGCACCTACCGGGTCCGGGAAGACGCTCGCCGCCTTTCTCGCGGCGATCGATGCCCTGGTTCGCCAGGGGGTGAACGGCGGCCTCGCGGACGAGACGCAGATCGTCTACGTCTCGCCGCTGAAGGCGCTGTCCAACGACATTCAGCGCAACCTCGAAGCCCCGCTCGCCGGCATCCGCGAAGCCCTGAAGAGGCAAGGGCTGCCGGACGTGGAGATCCGCACCTGGGTGCGCACCGGCGACACGGCGCCGGGGGAACGCGAGCGCATGCGCCGGTTAGCGCCACACATCGTCGTGACCACGCCGGAATCGCTGTTTATCCTGCTCGGTTCCGAATCCGGCCGCAAAATGTTGACGACGACCCGCACCGTCATCGTCGACGAGATCCATGCCGTGGCGCCGAACAAGCGCGGCTCACATCTGGCGATCTCGCTCGAGCGCCTGGCCGCCATCTGCAGCGGCCCTTTGCTGCGCGTCGGCCTCTCGGCGACGCAGAAGCCGATCGAGGCAGTCGCCCGATTTCTCGTCGGGCCTGATGCCGAATGCCGGATCATCGACACCGGCCATCGCCGAGCGCGCGACCTCGCCCTCGAAATTCCTTCCTCGCCGCTCGAAGCCGTGATGTCGGCCGAAGTCTGGCAGCAGGTTTACGATCGGCTCGCCGAGCTGATCGAGGCGCATCGCACGACCCTGGTCTTCGTCAATACCCGCCGCCTCGCCGAGCGTGTGACTAGGCAGCTGTCGGAACGGCTAGGCGCCCAGCTGGTGACCGCGCATCACGGCAGCCTCGCCAAGGAGCAGCGCTTCGACGCCGAACAGCGGTTGAAAGCAGGTGCACTGAAAGCATTGGTCGCAACCGCATCGCTCGAGCTCGGCATCGATATCGGCGATGTCGATCTGGTGTGTCAGCTCGGCTCGCCGCGCTCGATCGCGAGTTTGCTGCAGCGCGTCGGGCGCTCGGGACATGCGGTCTCCGGCACCCCGAAGGGCCGCCTCTTCCCGCTGTCACGCGACGAGCTCGTCGAATGCGCGGCGCTGCTCGACAGTGTGCGCCGCGGCGAACTCGACCGGCTGGTCCTCCCCGAGCAGCCACTCGATGTGCTGGCACAGCAGATCGTCGCCGAAGTCGCGGCGCAGGAATGGAACGAGGACGAGCTCTACGCGCTGATCCGCCGCGCTTGGCCCTACCGCGCACTGCCGCGTGAGGATTTTACTGCGGTGCTGACGATGCTGGCCGACGGGTTCAGCACCCGTCGCGGCCGGCGGGGGGCCCTCATTCACTACGATGCAGTGAACCACAAGCTGCGCGGCCGGCGCGGCGCTCGGCTGACCGCGCTGACTTCCGGCGGCACAATCCCGGACAATGCGGACTATCAGGTGCTGCTCGAGCCGGAGAACCAGATCATCGGCACGGTCAACGAGGATTTTGCGGTCGAGAGCATGGTCGGCGACATCTTCCAGCTCGGCAACGCCGCCTACCGCGTGATGCGGGTCGAGCGCGGCACGTTGCGCGTCGAAGACGCGCCGGGCATGGCGCCGAATATTCCGTTTTGGCTCGGCGAAGCGCCCGGCCGGACCGACGAATTGTCGCAGTCCGTTTCTCGGCTGCGCGCCGAATTCGCTGCCCGTTTGCCCAGCCGAAATACCCTTTCGTGGCTGCGGGACGAGATCGGCATCGCCGAGCCCGCGGCAGAGCAAATCGTCGAATATTTGGCGTCGGGTCACGCGGCGTTGGGGGTCCTTCCGACCCAGGAGACGCTCATCATAGAGCGGTTCTTCGACGAAGTCGGCGGCATGCAGCTGGTCATCCATTCGCCCTTCGGCAGCCGCCTCAACCGCGCCTGGGGCTTGGCGCTGCGCAAGCGGTTTTGCCGCAAATTCAATTTCGAGCTTCAGGCGGCGGCGACCGAGGACAACATCGTGCTGTCGCTGACCCGGGCGCACAGCTTCGATCTTGCCGACGTTCCGCGCTATCTGCACTCGGCGAGCATCAGGCGACTGTTGATCGAAGCGCTGCTCGACGCACCGATGTTCATCACCCGCTGGCGCTGGGTGGCCGGGGTCTCGCTGGCGCTGCCGCGCTTCCGCGGCGGAAAGAAGGTGCCGCCGCAACTCGCCCGCATGGCTGCCGAAGACCTGATCGCAGCGATCTTTCCCGACCAGGTTGCGTGCGCCGAGAATCTGGTCGGCGAGCGCGAGATCCCGGACCATCCGCTGGTCCGCCAGACGATCGCCGATTGCCTTGGCGAGGCGATGGACGTCGCAGGTCTAGAGCGACTGCTCGCGCGGCTCGAGGCCGGTGAGATCCGGGTCGTAACGCGCGACCTGACCGAGCCCTCGCCGCTCGCGCTCGAAGTTCTTTCGGCACGGCCCTACGCCTATCTCGACGACGCCCCGCTCGAGGAGCGGCGTACCCAAGCGGTCATCAGCCGGCGCTGGCTCGCGCCCGAGGAGGCAAGAGACATCGGCCGGCTCGATCCCGAAGCCATCGCGCGGGTGCGCGGCGAGGCGTGGCCCGACCCTGCGAACCCCGACGAACTGCACGACGCGCTGGCCTGGCTCGGTTTTCTCAGCGTCGAAGAAGCGCAGCCGGAATGGCGGGACTGGTTCCTTGAGCTCGCCCGAGAAAACCGGGTTGCCGAGATCTCCCTCTCCGCCCTACAGGCGGAGAGGGAGGGGACCCGTCGCGAGAGCGACGGGGAGGGTGAGGTGGGTCGCGCCACAGCTCCGCGGCTGGCCTCCCCCCACCTCACCGCCCCCCAGGGCGGAGAGGGAGTTTTGTGGATCGCGGCGGAGCGAGTGTCGCAATTTCGGGCGCTGTGGCCCGGAGCAAAAATCGACCCGCCGATTACCACGCCTCAGTCCTATTCCTCGCGCAATTGGTCGCGCGAGGAGGCGCTGATCGAAATTCTGCGCGGTAGACTTGAGGGGCTCGGGCCGGTCACCGAGGCGGCGCTCGCCGCGCCGCTGGGGATCGAGCCAACGGAAATCTCGGCGGCGCTGGCCGCACTCGAAACTGAGGGCTTTGCGATGCGCGGGCGCTTTACGCCCGGCGCGGACACCCAGGAATGGTGCGAGCGGCGGCTGCTTGCGCGGGTCCATCGGTACACAGTCAACCGGCTGCGCGCCGAGATCCAGCCGGTCGCCGCCCGCGACTTCTTGCGTTTCCTGCTTGGCTGGCAGCGGGTTACGGCGGATACTCGCATGGAAGGGCCGGACGCCCTCGAAGTCTTGGTGCGGCAGCTCGAGGGTTTCGAGGCCCCGGCCGGTGCTTGGGAGACCGAGATCCTGCCTGCGCGGCTCGATTCATACGAGCCGTCCTGGCTCGATGATCAGTGCCTGGCCGGACGTGTCGCCTGGGCTCGCCTGCGGCCGCGCAACGGTGGCGAGCGCAGCGCAAGCCCCGTCCGGACGACCCCGATTACTCTGTTGGCGCGACGCCACGCGGGGCTGTGGGCATCGCTGTCGGCGGTCGAGGAGCCGGCCCGCCCGACTTCACGAGCTCAGGCCGTCGTCGACTTCATTCGCCAATACGGCGCATCGTTCTTCGACGAGCTGGTCGAAGGCACCGGCCTGTTGCGTCCGCAAGTCGAAGAGGTTCTCGGCGAGCTGGTGGCGCTTGGCCTCGTCACTTCGGACAGCTTTGCCGGATTGCGCGCATTGCTGCGCAAACTCACTGCCGGAGGGCGGCGGCGCACGACGATGTTCGGCATGGAAAGCGCCGGCCGCTGGGCTCTTGCGCGCCGGCTCCAGTCGCAAGTGCAAGCCAGACCCGAGGCAGTCGAGCATCTGGCACGAACATTGCTGCTGCGTTATGGCGTTGTCTTCTGGCGCCTGATCGAGCGCGAGGCTCCCTGGCTGCCCCCATGGCGCGATCTGCTCCGCGTCTATCGCCGGCTCGAGGCGCGCGGCGAGATCCGCGGCGGCCGGTTTGTCGCCGGGTTTTCCGGCGAACAATTCGCCCTCGCAGAAGCCGTAGGCATGTTGCGCGAGGTTCGCCGCAAGCCTCCCTCGGGCAGCTGGGTCTCGCTCTCCGGCGCCGACCCGCTGAACCTGGTCGGCATCCTGACCCCCGGGGCAAAGCTCGCCGCACTGACCGGCAACCGCCTCCTGTACCGCGACGGTCTACCCGTAGCGCTATTCGCCGCCGGCGAGGCGCAGTTCCTCGAAACCCTCGACCCTGCCACCCAATGGGAAGCCCGCAAGGCCCTGCTGCGCGGTGCCGTCCCGCCCTCCCTCGTCGCGCTCTCCTGACCCATTAACCTCGGCTGGGCACGATCATCCGCAACCAGGTTTCAATCCGATCCGGGATAGCGCGATATACGTCCTGTTGCTTGACCTCAGCGCTCTTCGCAACCTTGAGCGAATGGTCGCCGCCTTCGACCACGAACAGATCTGCGGCGGGCTCGAGCTGGCTGATGATCGGCCGCAGCTCGGCGGGCGCGCCAAAGGCGTCGCGGGAGCCTTGCACGAACAGCATCGGAGCCTTGACGTCTCGCAGGTGGGCCGCGCGCAGCCGGTCGGGCCTGCCGGGCGGATGCAAGGGATAGCCGAGAAACACCAGCCCGGCCAAATCGCCGGCGCCGCCCGCGGCGACCTGCGATGCGATACGCCCGCCCATCGATTTGCCGCCAACCGCCAGCTTACCGGCGCCTGAGGTAATCCGGCCTCGCACGGTCTCGATGACGGCGCGCCAGCAGCTTTCCAATCTGGCGTTCGGATCGGGAATGCGACGGCGGTTCTCGCTGTAAAGAAAATTGAACGTGACGATATCGATCCCACGGTCCGCCAGCGCACTCGCGAAAGCGACCATGAAGCCGCTCGTCTGGTCGGCTCCCGCTCCGTGTCCGAGGATCAATGTCACGCCCGCGCGGCTCCCCGCCGCGGCGGGGTAGTCTATGGCCGTGACGTGTTGCGAAGGGGCGACTTCGACGCGAAACCGATCGGGCATCCGCGAGCCAGTAGTCCCGCCAGCTGCTTATCACGGCCGCAGTACGAGACCTTCCTGTGCCACGATGGTGCCGGGCCGGGCCGCCGCCGCCTCGGCGGCGACCTGGTCCATGAAGTCGTCGTCGTGGCCGGGGTCGTGGTGAAAAATCACGAGGGTCTTCACATCCGCCGCATCGGCAAGACGCACGCCCTCTTGCCAGGTCGAATGTCCCCAATCCTTGTGGGCTGGAAATTCGGCGTCGGTATAGGAGGCGTCGTAGATCATCACCTCGGCACCCTTGATGAGGGAGAGGACATTGGGGTCGAGTTCGCCCGGCCGATGTTCGGTATCGGTGATATAGGCCACGACCTTTCCGGCATACTCGACGCGATAACCGGTGGCGCCGTTGGGATGGTTGAGCGGCCCCGTGCTAAGGCGGATTCCCGCATGGGGTGTCAGCACGTCGCCGGCGGCAAAGTCGGTGAATTCCATCTTGGCAGTAAAGATGCCCATCGGGATCGGGAACAGCGGCGCGATCATCATCTTGTTGAGCACCGCTTCGATGCCCTTGTTGCCGTTCAAATGCCCGGCCCAGATGCGCAAGCTGCTCGCTGCATCGTAACACGGCGCAAAAAACGGCAATCCGCAGATGTGGTCGAAATGCGTGTGACTATAAAAGAGATCGAGGTCGGCAGGCCGGCCCGAGGCCATCAGTTCGTTGCCCAGCAAGCGCAGCCCGGTCCCACCGTCGAAGACCATCAGGTGATCGCCGCAGCGGATCTCGACGCAAGAGGTGTTGCCGCCATACCGAACGGTGTCGGGCCCCGGGCAGGCTATACTGCCCCGCACCCCCCAAAACCTCACTGTACAATCGGGATGGACCAAGGTCCAACCTCGTCCTGCTAATCCCCCCGCCTCGCATATATCGGCGAGAATCGTGCGAAACGCCAGCCGACTCGCACGGGTTAGCCGGCTTTTCTAAAACTTTTTTAGAGGTATTGCTCTAAACCCATCATTAACCCGCCGCGCGCTATCTGAGGGCACCATTCACCCGAGGAGAGATACGCGATGTCTGAGGCCGATTACGAAGCAGCCGTTGCCGCGTTTTTGAGCACCAAAGGGGTGACGCGCTGCCCGACCGTGTGTGCTGTTCCAACCCAGGCCACCGTGGCCGACGCAGACCGTGCAGCCTACCGTGATTATATCACGGCGAAGGAGACAGCACGGCTGGAAAAGCTGAAATCGGCCCAGCTGGTCCACTTACCATCGTCGCCTCCCATCTAAATATCTGGACCCCGTTCCACCGGGCCCAGATCCGGTCGAGTCCGGTGCGGCCGGGCGGGTGAGCTAGGCGGGAGATGTCATGACGGATCCCGAGGTTTCGGTTCGCTGCTGCATCGCCGGCGGGGGCCCCGCCGGTATGATGCTCGGCTTTCTGCTCGCCCGAGCCGGGATCTCTGTTCTCGTTCTCGAAAAACATGCCGATTTCTTGCGCGATTTCCGCGGGGATACAATTCACCCCTCGACCCTCGAGATCATGTACGAGCTGGGGCTGCTCGACGAGTTTCTGCAGCGTCCGCACCAGGAAGTCCGCACGCTCGGGGCGCAGATCGGAGACGAGTTTATCGAGGTAGCGGACTTCACGCATTTACCTACCCACTCCCGGTTCATCGCCTTGATGCCGCAATGGGATTTCCTCGATTTTCTCGCCGAGCATGCCAAGAGATTTCCGGCCTTCCAGTTGAAGATGGAGGCCGAAGCCCGCGATCTGACGGTCGAGAGCGGGGTTGTAACCGGATTGCTGGCGACGACCCCCGGCGGAGAGATCAGGGTCAAGGCGGATCTGGTCGTTGCCGCCGACGGACGCCATTCCACGCTGCGTGAGCGGGCCGGTCTCGATGTCATCGATCTCGGCGCGCCGATGGACGTGCTGTGGATGCGGCTGTCACGCCGCTCGGAGGATCCGGGGCAGACCCTCGGGCAAGTCGACACCGGCCGCATCTTTGTAATGCTCAACCGCGAAGACTATTGGCAATGCGCCATCGTGATCGCGAAAGGCGGGTTTGACGAGATCCAGGCTCGTGGTTTGCCGGCTCTGCGGCAGGAGATCGCGGGTCTCGCTCCCTACCTGCGCGACCGGGTCGACGAGCTGAAGGATTGGTCCGATGTGAAGCTGTTGAGCGTATCCGTGGATCGCTTGCGGGCGTGGCACCGGCCCGGGTTGCTATGCATCGGCGACGCCGCTCATGCGATGTCGCCGATCGGTGGCGTCGGGATCAACCTCGCGATCCAGGACGCTGTCGCCACCGCGAACATTCTCACCCCGCGGCTTCTCCAGGGTTCGGTTTCGCAGCGGGATCTCGAAGCCGTGCAGCGCCGCCGCGAGTTTCCGACGCGTGCGACGCAGCGGCTTCAGGTGGTCCTGCAGAACCGGGTGATAGGCCGAGTGCTGGCAAGCACCGCAAAGATGTCGCCGCCATTCGCGGTGCGGCTCTTGGGGCGGATGCCGTTTCTGCGGCGACTCCCCGCCCGCCTCATCGGCCTCGGCTTTCGCCCCGAGCATGTAAGTGCCTCCACGGCAGGTTGAGAACCTCCCCTCAGTTGACCGGCCAGGGCGGGCAGGCCCGGCGGTGTCCCGTTGGTTCGTTGTGGGAGGTCGGCAACCATCGCCGAGCGCGGCAGGTCGGTCATATCGGTGCTCGCCGAAAAGGCCCGGCCGCCGGCGCCCGTCAAAATCGCGACCTGTTGGTTAGGGTAGTCGAACTATGAAGACTGATTACAGGTCAACTGCAACCTGCTGGTTGATCGCGTTAAGCTTTTCCGGCCGGTCGATCGCAATGATTGCTACCGGGCCGCGGTTCAACCGAGATGACCCTCATAACTTTATCCGATCTCCCAATACTAACGCCGGACCAGGGCACGCAGACGACAATAGCACTATTACGAATGGCCATGCTGGAAGGCGGCCGAGTTGCTCGTAAGAATGATCCCACTAATTGACCACTTCCTTCTTTCATGTAGTGGGATGAGACTGGTTCCGGAAAGCACCGCCAGCGCGTTACGCCAGTTTGCCGTTCCGCCTAACGAACGTGTTCGACCCTGCGAGCTTTTTCTATTCCGGGTAAGGGGCGCGCAAGTGCCAGCGGTCGGCTGTTCGCTTGGTCGCCAAGCTAGTTGAGAACGGCGAGGCGTGGGTTTGACTCTCGGCCGCGGCTTATTTCGCTTGGTCACGGAAAATTGGCGAGCCGCCGTCTTTGACCATCGGACATATATTTTTCTCCTCTTGGCGATCACGCTGGGGATGTATTTCGGCCTCCCAAAGCGCGGTGATATCGATTGGTCGGATGCGTCGCGCCACGCATTGAACGGCGCTTTCGTGCTCGATTTTATCCAGCAACTTCCCTGGCGTCACCCGACCGAGTTTGCCTACGATTATTATCGCCAGTGGCCGGCACTGACGATCCTGTTCTACCCCCCATTATTCTATGGAGTTTTAGCCGGTGTTTATGCGGTCTTTGGCGTCTCCGAAGCATCGGCATTGCTGACCGAGCTGGCTTTTCTGTTCCTCCTCGCTTGGGGAGCGTTTCGCCTATCGCGGCATTGGCTCGACCCACCCCCCGCGCTGGCCGTGGCGCTGCTGCTGCTCGGTGCGCCGGAAGTGGCCTTTTGGGGCCGCCAGATCATGCTCGACGTGCCGGCCTACGCCTTCCTCGTATGGGCCGCGGAGTTCCTTGTGGGCCATTTGAAGAGTGCGCAAAGACGGCCCCTCTTCGCAGCGGTAATCTGCGCGGTGGCCGCGGCCTATACCAAATACAACGCCATCTTCTTCGTTGTGCCAATCGCAATTTCGCTCGCATATACCTACGGCTGGCGCATTTTTCGTCAGCGTCCAGTGCTGCAAGCAGCTGCGCTGGGCGGCGTATTGTTGCTGCCGCTCGTCAGCATCTTCTTCGCGTTCGGCAGCTATAATCTTGATCAAGCGGCGGCGGTCCCGGATGCGGAGGCGTCCCGTTGGAGCATCGCGGAGCTGACTTATTACGTCCGCATCTTGCCGTCGGTGATTTCCTGGCCGACTTTGGTTTTCGCATGCCTCTATGTGCTGGCGCTGCCGTTCGCCCCGGCTCTACGGCTCGCCCGCGCAGACGCCATCTTCCTGGGCAGTTGGCTGCTCGTCGGCTATACCTTTTATTCGATGATTGCGGTCAAAGAGCCGCGGCACATCCTCTTCATCACCTACCCCCTGGCGCTCATGGCAGTGCTGGCGATCGACAGAACGCTCGCAAGGTTCAGTCTTCGCTATGGGGTCTCTTTAGCATTTGCCGGGGGGATATTGGCATCGACGCTGATGACCTCCACCGTCCCCGTTATTGCCGGTATACGGGAAGCCGCGGAATTGGTGGCGCAATTGGCGCCGCCAGAGACCAATGTCGCTTTTTGGGGATCACGCGACGGCACTTTTGTATACGCAATGCGCGCCTATTCCGGCCGCCGGGATCTCGGGGTCGTCCGTCTCGACAAAATTTTGCTCGGCGAAGTTGCCGTCTATGTCGAGCACGGGTTCAAGGAAAACAAGATGAAGCCGGACGAACTGACCGGTACGCTTCGCGACCTGCACATCCAATATGTCGTCTTTCAGACGCGCTATCACGACGACCTCGCCTCGGTGAAAGCGCTGGAAGAAGCGCTGGGCTCGGATGAGTTTTCCGAAGTGGAGCGGATTCCGATGACCGCCAATTATGGTAAAGGCTATATGGCCGATCTCGTCATCTATCGTATAAAGGCCGAGGTCCCGCGCGGACGCGTCGCGCCCTCGATGCAGATCGAACTTCTCGGCCGGTCGCTTTGACCACCCAGCCTGTCGTGGAGAAGCGGATGGATGACGTCGCAATTCTCGACCCGCGACCGAAGAGCGCCGACTCTCGACCCGTCACGACGGTACTGAGCATCATCATCCCGACATTGAACGAGCGCGAGAACATCGAACCCTTACTGTCCTTGGTGACTGCGGTCCTGCCGGATGCCGAATGGGAGGTGATTTTTGTCGATGACGACTCGCGCGACGGCACGGCGGAGCACGTCCGAGATCTCGCGCGGCGTAATCCGCGGGTGCGCTGCCTGCAGCGGATCGGCCGCCGCGGCCTGGCGACGGCTTGCATGGAAGGCGTGCTAGCTTGCGCCTCCCCTTATATCGCCGTCATGGATGCCGATCTGCAGCATGACGAGCGGTTGCTGCCACAAATGCTGAAGGCGCTCGACAGCGGGGCGGTTGATCTGGTGGTCGGCAGCCGCTATGTGGCAGGCGGGGGAGTTGGCGATTGGAGCAGCGGCCGCGTCCGGATGAGCGGGGCGGCGACGCGTGTCGCGCGTGTTATCTGCAAGACTGATATTGCCGATCCGCTGAGCGGCTTCTTCATGTGCCGCCGCGAAATATTCGAAACCGCGCTGCGCCGAATGTCCGGGCAGGGATTTAAGGTTCTGCTCGACCTTCTCGCCTCGTCGCCCGCCCCGCCGAGGGTCAGGGAACTTCCGTACAGCTTCCGGGAGCGGCAGCACGGCGAAAGCAAGCTCGATACGATGGTCGCGTGGGAATACGGGATGCTGCTCGCCGATAAACTGGTCGGCCGATTCGTTCCCGTGCGATTTGCTCTTTTCGGTCTGATCGGGGGGTTAGGCCTCGTCGTGCATCTTGCTACGCTGTGGGTCGCTCTCAACTTGCTGGCGTTTGGGTTCAGCGCGTCCCAGGCCATTGCCACAACGGTGGCGATGACCTCTAATTTTGTCCTGAACAATCAGTTCACCTACCGCGACCAGCGGCTGCGCGGGCTCAAACTGCTGCGCGGCCTCGCGATTTTTTACCTGATCTGCGGGATCGGGGCGATCGCAAATGTCGGGGTTGCCTCCTACGCGTTCACCTCGAGCCACACCTGGTGGCTGGCCGGCGTGGCGGGAGCGGTGGTCGGCTCGGTCTGGAATTTCGCGATGTCCTCCGTTTTCACCTGGCGTCTGCGGTAGCACTGAAGTTCCAGCATGACGGGTGGCGCAGTCTAGCGGACGACCGGCCCATCAAAATCCAAACCGAGACGTCACAGCCGAGTTGCAAGATGAGCTTGGAGAGCTTATGTCTCCGTTCGTCGGCTTCCTGTGATTCGGCTTGCTCTCCCTAGCTCGCGATTGAGCACCGGACCTGCTCCCCGTACCGTGCTGAAGTTTGACTCTCCGCTCACCACCGAGCGGCGGCAATTTTGTTTTTGAAGGAAGATCTATGACTATTGGAACCGTGAAGTGGTTCAACCCAACAAAGGGTTACGGCTTCATTCAACCCGAGGACGGTTCGCAGGACGTGTTTGTTCATATCTCGGCGGTCGAGCGCTCCGGTATCGGCAATCTGCACGAGGGGCAGAAGGTGAGCTTTGACCTCGAGCGCGGCGATCGGGGAAAGACCTCGGCCGTGAATTTGAAGCAAGGCTAGCTTCGAGCAGGGGAGGAGCGCTGATTCGCGCGGCTCCCCCGCCTCGCCGATACGGCAAGCAACAAGTCGAAAGATAGCTGCTCATGCAAGTCTTCGTGCGCGACAACGATGTTAATTCGGCGCTGCGGGTCCTGAAGAAAAAGTTGCAGCGGGAAGGCACCTTCCGCGAAATGAAGCGTCGGCGGGCCTATGAAAAACCGTCCGAACGCCGGGTGCGCGAGAAAGCCGAGGCAATCCGACGGCATCGCAAGATGCTACGCAAGCGCCTTGAGCGCGAGGGCTACTGATTTGAGCCGTACTGGAGTGCGTTAGGGAGAGGGAGTCGTGGCGTTCAGAACGAATTACCGCTTCGAGCGCGCGGAGCGCGATCGGCTAAAGAAAGCCAAAAAAGACGAGAAACTGAAGCGGCAGCAGGAACGAGCTGTCTCGCGCCAGGACAACGGCTCCACCGAGAACGGCTCCACCGAGCGGGCCGAAGAGAACGAGGTGCCGGAGATCTAGTTCGCGCGCATCAGTTTGGATTTTGCCGGGCGCGCCACATCACCGGCACGCCGATGCCGACGACAAACATGATCACCAGGAACAGCACAATTTTCCACGCCCAGGTGACTGGCGCAATCGCGACAATCGCTATTCCGAGCCCGATCATGCACAGGCGAACGGTCACATCGTTGCCGGCATTGATGCGGGCCTGTTCGCGCAGCCCCCAAAGCGCGCGTCGACGAAAATGTAACGCCGTCCTATCCTTCAGCATGCCGTCTGTTCCTATGGCTCTGCTTCACCTGCCAATCTGCCAAAGTCGTCAAGCACCCTCCTTATCAGCTCTTGCCGGCGCGGGTCCCGTCCCTCGGGTGTCGCAGCGAAAAGTTGGATCAAATATTGCGCCTTTTCTGCCGCCTCGAGCCAGGTAGTCGACGGAGCGGCAACCGCATGGCGCTCGAACTTTTCTTGACGGCTTCGCAGGGCGGCCTGATCGGCCTCGACCTCATGGTTGCGGCGGCGGACTTCCGTCGATTTTTGCGCAGCCATGCCACGATGTTCGTCTAATTGGACTGGTTCGTCTAATTGGACTGGCGTGTCCATAATCATGGGGCTTCCCCAGGTTGCGCGATCTCACGCTCAACTATTGGACGATCGTAACAAAAGATATTCCTAACCACGCCCTATCTTGAAATGCATATGCAGCTGAAGACATTAAATTCAATCCAGGTGACTTAAATATTTCGGTTTCCAACATGCTCGCTGGTCACTTGCGACAAATATAGTGCTGATGGGCTCGGCCATCGAGGCCCTCCTCTCCCCGACCGGTCGGGGTCGTGCTATAAACGGCCAATCGGCTCGGGAGGGCGCTGTTGCCTGCGATTTATATTTTGAACGGTCCCAACCTCAATCTGCTCGGAGTGCGGGATCCGTCGGTTTATGGCCGCGATACTTTGGCCGACATCGAGGAGCGGTGCGTGGCTCGCGCCGCATCGCTCGACCTGCAGATCGAGTTCCGGCAGACCAATCACGAGGGCCAGCTCGTCGACTGGATTCAGGAGGCGCGCGAATCCGCCGACGGCATCATTCTCAATGCCGGAGCGTTGACTCACACCTCGGTGGCGGTGCTCGACGCGCTTCTGGCCGCCGAATTGCCGGTTATCGAGGTGCATCTGTCGAACATTTTCCGCCGCGAGAGCTTCCGTCATCATTCCTATGTCAGCCTGGCGGCGACCGGTGTTATCTGTGGGTTGGGGGCTCAGGGCTACGAACGCGCGCTCGATGCACTGGCCAACCTGATCGAAAGGGAACCAGAAGAGGCCGATCGTTGAAAATCGGCGGCCGCCGCCCGACTTTCCCCGACGCCGACCTGATCCGCGCGCTGGCCGCGCTGATGAATGAAACCGGTCTGACCGAAATCGAATACGCGATCGGCGATCGCCGCATCCGAATCGCCCGCATCCCCGGCGGACCGGGGTCGGCATCGACGCCAGTCGCGCCTCCTCCGGCCGCAACCCGTTCCCTATCCGTCGAGCACCCCGGCTCGGTCAAGGCGCCGATGGTCGGGACCGCCTATCTCGCGCCGCAACCGGGAGACCCGCCGTTTGTGCGCCTGGGCGATTCGGTCGCCGAGGGACAGCCCTTGCTGATCATCGAGGCGATGAAAGTCATGAACCAGATCCGCGCGCACCGCCCTGGCCGCATCGCGCAGATCCTGGTTGCCGACGCGCAGCCAGTCGAGTATGGCGCCATCCTGATGCTGATCGAGTGAGGGTCCGGCGGAGAACGACGGTCGCGCGAGGGCTGCGGCGAAATATGACGGAGGCTGAAAAGCGGCTGTGGCGGGAGCTGCGCGAGCTCGGGCTCTCGAACCGATTTCGTCGCCAGCATCCAATTGGCAGCTACGTTGTGGATTTTGCCTGTCCGGCGGCGAAACTGGTCGTCGAGATTGCCCGCGGGCAACACGCCCTTCGTGCCGAAAAAGACCAAAATCGAAGTTTCAACATTGCCAGC
Source organism: uncultured Alphaproteobacteria bacterium (assembly GCA_963700185.1). GTDB lineage: Bacteria > Pseudomonadota > Alphaproteobacteria > ATCC43930 > CGMCC-115725 > AP-15. The sequence continues at coordinate 54,499 of CAVOWP010000007.1, read as the reverse complement.
CATGGCTATCGAGTAATCCGGTTCTGGAATGGGGATGTGATGGAAATCATTGGGGGTGTGTTGGAAATCATACGCCGAGAAGTCGATTTCTCCCTCTCCGCCCTCGGGGGCGGAGAGGGTCGGGGTGAGGTGGGGGAAACTCCGGCGCCAGCCCACCTCACCCTTCCCGTCGCTGGCGCGACGGGTCCCCTCCCTCTCCCCCCTTTAGGGGGGAGAGGGCGAAAGGGTGAGTAGGCGCGATGTTCGACAAGGTGCTGATCGCCAATCGCGGCGAGATTGCGCTGCGCATTCACCGCGCTTGCCGCGAAATGGGGATCAAGACGGTGGCGGTGCATTCGACCGCGGACGCCAATGCGATGAATGTCCGGCTCGCAGACGAGACCGTGTGCATCGGCCCGCCGCCGGCGCGCGACAGCTATTTGAATGTCGCGGCGATCCTCTCGGCCGCGACGATCACCGGCGCCGATGCGATCCATCCTGGTCTTGGGTTTCTCGCGGAGGACCCCAATTTCGCCGCAACGGTGGAGGAGCACGGGTTCACATTCATCGGCCCCTCTCCCGAGCACATCCGGCTGATGGGCAACAAGGTTGCCGCGAAAGATGCGGCGCGCAAACTCGGGATCCCGACGGTTCCCGGTTCGGCAGGCACTGTGCGTGATGTCGCGGCGGCCGAGGCGGCGGTCTGCGAGATCGGCTACCCCGTGCTGATCAAGGCCAGCGCGGGCGGCGGCGGGCGCGGCATGAAGGTGGCCCGAAACGCCGCCGAACTGGCCCGTCTCCTGCCGGTTGCGCAAAACGAGGCGGCGTCGTTTTTCGGCTGCGGCGAGGTCTATCTCGAACGCCATCTCGAGCGGCCTCGGCACATCGAGATCCAGGTTCTCGGCGACGGCAAGGGCGGCATCATCCATCTCGGCGAGCGCGACTGCTCGTTGCAGCGCTCGCACCAGAAGGTGCTCGAGGAAACCCCTTCCCCGGCGCTGAGCTGCACGGAGCGCGAGCGGCTGGGCGCGCTCGCAATCGCAGCCCTCGCCGAGATCGGCTATCGCAGCGCCGGTACCCTCGAATTCCTATATCAGGACGGCGAGTTCTTTTTCATCGAGATGAATACGCGCTTGCAGGTCGAGCACCCGATTAGCGAAATGATCAGCGGCATCGACATCGTCCGCGAACAACTGCGCATCTCGGCCGGCGTGCCCTGTGGCTATCTCCAATCTGACATCAAACTTTGCGGTCACGCGATCGAGTGCCGCATCAATGCCGAGAACTCCAACACCTTCCTGCCGTCGCCCGGCCGGGTGACCGGTTACCACCCGCCGGGCGGGCTCGGCGTTCGCGTCGACAGCGCGCTCTACGACGGCTATGAGGTGCCACCTTATTACGACAGCCTGGTTTCCAAGCTGATCATCCACGGCAAGAGCCGCGACGAATGCCTGATGCGGCTGCGCCGCGCGCTCGAGGAATATGTGATCGGCGGAATTGACACGACGATCCCGCTGCACCAGCGCCTCGCCGTTGCTCCGGAATTCATCGACGGTGATTACGACATCCACTGGCTGGAAGATTTCGTCAGGCGACCGGCCTAATCGGAGCCGAGGCGCATTGCGGCTGACCCCCGAGATACTGCTCGCCGCCTATGCTGCCGGCATCTTCCCGATGAGCGAATTGGCGGACGATCCGGACCTGTTCTGGGTCGATCCGCGGCTGCGCGGCATCCTGCCGCTCGACGCCTTCCATGTGCCGAAGCGGCTGCGTCGTGTGGTCCGGCAGGGCGGTTTCGATATCCGCTGCGACAGCGCGTTCGAGGAGGTGATCCGCGGCTGCGCCGAGGCGACCGAAAAACGTCCCAACACCTGGATCAATGACGAGATCGTGCGGCTCTATGCGGGACTCTTCGCCCACGGCGCCGCGCACAGCGTCGAATCGTGGCATGGGGACGTGCTGGTCGGCGGCCTCTACGGCGTCGCGATCGGCGCCGCCTTTTTCGGCGAAAGCATGTTCAACCGCGCGACCGACGCGAGCAAGGTCGCACTCGTGCATTTGGCCGCGCGCTTGCGGCTCGGCGGCTATCGCCTCCTCGACACTCAGTTTCTGACGCCGCATCTGGCGCAGTTCGGGGGGATCGAAATCACCCGCGCGCGCTATCATCGCCTGCTCGCCGAGGCGCTCGCCTACCGCGCCTCCTTCCCGGTTGCACTGCCGGAGGCGGTGCGCGGCGATCCGCTCGCCGCCTTGCAATCGAGCAAGGTCACGTCGTAGACGGGGTGCTCGAGCGCCGACAGCGCCGGGCTCGATGCGAACATCCAGCCGCTGAACACGCGGGTTCTGACTTCGCCTGTGCGGGTCTCGTCGATTTCGACAAAGGCCGCGCTCTCCGGCGTGTCCTCCGGCGGGCTCTTCTCGCAATCGCGGACGCGGATCGCGAGCGTGCCGAATTGCACTGGGGCGCCGACCGGCGCCTCGAATTTCGAGACGCGCGCGGTGATCTTGTCGAGCCCCTCCAGCAGCGCCACTGGTTCCGGGGTCATATCCGCGCCCGCCGGCTTCGCTAGCGTTGTCGCCAACAGCGCCGCCGCGACAAGGCTTTGCTTGGCAATCACTTGCGGTAGGGGTTGACGATCCCGGCGATGATGCCGGCAAGGACCTCGCGCACCTGCCGCTCGTCGCATCCCATCAGCACCGCATCCTCGAGCGCCTCCTGCGCCAGCTCCTCGAGTTCGGCGAGATTTTCGTTCAGCACCTTGATCTTTTCGACGCAGGAGACCGGCTCGCCTTCCGGCGTCCGCCAGACCGGGAATTCGCTGCCGTCGTTGTCGGACATGCCCGAACCCGCCTACTTCGGAGCGGCGCCCTGCGGCGCCTCGCCCTCGCCCGGCTTCTTCTGCCCGCCGGGTGTCGAAAAGATCATTTGCCCGATCAGGTTTTCGAGACTGACCGGGGATTGGGTAAATTTGATCTGCCCGCCCGGCGGGATCGTTTTGTCTTCGCCGCCGGGAACCAGGGACATGTATTGCTCGCCGAGCAGGCCATTGGAGACGATCTCGGCCACCGTGTCCTCGGGCAGTTTATAGGCCGGGTCGATGCTCACCCGCACGTTGGCGAGAAATGTCTTGGGATCGAGGGTCTCGGACACGACCGACCCGACCTTGACACCGGCGATGCGCACATCCGCGCCGTCGCGGAGCGAGCCAACCCGTTCGAACTGAGCCGTTACCTGATAGCCCTGCACGGCCCTGACCTGGCTGGTCGTATAGGCGAAGAACAGGAATACCGCAGCGACGACCAGCACGACGGCACCCATCACCGTCTCGATCACATTTCCGGTCATGTTTGCCGCAGCCGCGCTATTCGGGGGTCCACGGCTCGTAATCCCCGGTGGCCCGCGGGCGGTGGCCGCCGCGCAGGATCGAGCCGGGCGGGTAATAGGCGTAGGGCGTGCCGGTCATGTTCGGCTGGTGCGGTTTCTCCCACGGATAGCGCGGCCGGTCGGCGCGCGGCAGCTCGTTCACCGTGTGGTGCAGCCAGGCATGCCATTCGGGGGGTACCTTCGAGCCCTCCGGCTCACCGTTGTAGATGACCCAACGCTTCTCGCGGCTGAACCTGCCGCCGCCACGCCGCAACGGTGTGGCGCCGCGCTCACGGTAATAGCAGTTGCCGTAGGCGTCGGTGCCGACCAACTCGCCCCGCAACCAAGTCAACAAACGCGTGCCGAGCGTCATTGCTCCATCCGTGCCTCGCCTCGCGGGCCGGTTTATCGCACCGTTTCCAGGCGGGCGTAAAGCGTTGCCGTCCCGCAACATATGGTGTGCTTTCGCTTGAAGCCCCACGAAATGAATTGCTCCATTCGACGCCCCCGACTACATTTAGTGGGCTGGAGCGGACGAGCAACTACGTCTGGCAACGGGGTTGGGGAGAGGAATGCAGATCGCGCGCCATTTTACCACGGCCGGCCGGGACCCGTACGAGACCGTGCCGTTTCGGACCGCCAGCAGCGAGATCCGCAATCCCGACGGGTCGGTCGTCTTCCAGGCCGAGGGGTTCGAGGTGCCGGCCGAATGGAGCCAGGTCGCCTCCGACATTCTCGCGCAAAAATACTTCCGCAAAGCCGGTGTGCCTGCGCGTTTGGCGCCGGTTGCGGAACAGGGCATCCCGCCCTGGCTGTGGCGGCGCACCGCCGACGAGGGGGGTCTCGCAGCGCTGGCCGAGAGCGCCCGTCACGGCGGAGAAACGAGCGCACGGCAGGTCTTCGACCGCATGGCCGGGACCTGGACATATTGGGGCTGGAAGGGCGGCTATTTCGACGCCGAGGACGACGCCTCGGCGTTTTACGACGAGATCCGGCTGATGCTCGCCCGCCAAATCGGCGCGCCGAACTCGCCGCAGTGGTTCAATACAGGGCTTCATTGGGCTTATGGCATTGATGGCCCGGCGCAGGGCCATTACTACGTCGACCACGAGACCGGCGAATTGCACGCCTCGGACAGCGCCTACGAGCACCCGCAGCCGCACGCCTGCTTCATCCAGTCGGTCGCCGACGATCTCGTCAACGAGGGTGGGATCATGGATCTGTGGGTGCGCGAGGCGCGGCTCTTCAAATACGGCTCCGGCTCGGGCTCGAACTTCTCGAAGATTCGCGGCGACGGCGAGTTGCTGTCGGGCGGCGGGCGTTCCTCCGGGCTGATGAGCTTTCTGCGAATTGGCGACCGCGCTGCGGGAGCGATCAAATCCGGCGGCACGACCCGCCGTGCCGCGAAGATGGTCATCGTCGACATCGACCATCCCGACATCGAGGCGTTTATCGACTGGAAGGTCGTCGAGGAGCAGAAGGTCGCCGCGCTCGTTGCCGGCTCCAAGCTCGCCGCCCGCCATCTGAACCTGATCATGGCGGCGTGTCGCGGCGGGACCGACCCGGCGCAGAACTCGGCATTGAAGCGAGAGATCCGCGCCGCCCGCCGCGCGATGATCCCGGAAAGCTATATCCAGCGGGTCATTCAGTTCGCTTGCCAGGGCTATACCGAGATCGATTTCCGCACCTACGACACCGACTGGGAATTGGAAGCCTACCTGACGGTCGCCGGGCAGAACTCGAACAATTCGGTGCGGGTCTCGAAAGATTTTCTCGAGCGCGTCCAGAACGACGGCGCCTGGGAATTGACCCGGCGCACCGACGGGAAGGTCGCCAAGAGGCTGCTGGCGCGCGAGCTGTGGGACAAGATCAGCCACGCCGCCTGGGCGTCGGCCGATCCCGGATTGCAGTTCGACACGACGATCAACGACTGGCACACCTGCCCCGAGAGCGGCCGGATCAATGCGTCAAACCCGTGCTCCGAATACAATTTCCTCGACGACACAGCGTGCAATCTCGCCTCCCTCAACCTGATGGCGTTCCGCCGGGAGGATGGGAGCTTCGACGTCGCTGGCTTCGAGCACGCCGTGCGCCTGTGGACGATCGTGCTCGAGATCTCGGTGCTGATGGCGCAGTTCCCGGCAAAAGAGATCGCGCGACGCTCCTACGATTTCCGTACCCTCGGGCTCGGCTACGCCAATCTCGGCGGGCTGTTGATGTCGATGGGCCTGCCTTACGACAGTGCCGCGGGCCGCGCTCTGGGCGGCGCCATCACCGCATTGATGACCGGGTCGAGTTATGCCACCTCAGCTGAGATGGCGGGCAAGCTCGGCGCTTTCCCCGGTTATGCCGAGAACCGCGAGGCGATGTTGCGGGTCATCCGCAATCATCGTCGCGCCGCGAATGGCGTTAGATACTCCCTCTCCGCCCCTTGGGAGGGAGAGGGTCGGGGTGAGGTGGGGGAAACGCCGGCTCCGCCCCACCTCACCCTCCCCATCGCTCACGCGACGGGTCCCCTCCCTCTCCCCCCTGAGGGCGGAGAGGGCGACGAGTATGAAGGGCTGTCGATCCCGCCGGTGCCGCTCGACGCGGCGAACTGCCCGGATGCGGAAGTTGCTGCGGCGGCGCGGCGCAGCTGGGACAAAACCCTGGCGCTTGGCGAGACGCACGGGTTCCGCAATGCGCAGGCGACGGTGCTGGCACCGACCGGCACGATCGGGCTGGTAATGGATTGCGACACGACCGGGATCGAACCCGATTTCGCCTTGGTCAAATTCAAGAAGCTGGCCGGCGGCGGCTATTTTAAGATCATAAACCGCGCCGTGCCGGAAGCTCTGAAGACGCTCGGCTACAACGCCGCCGAGATTGCAGCGGTCGAGCGCTACGCGCTGGGCCACGGCACACTGAGGGACGCGCCAGGCATCAACCACGAGAGCCTCAGGGAAAAGGGGTTCGACGACCGCGCGCTCGCCGCCGTGGAAGCCGCCCTTCCGGCGGCCTTCGACATCAAGTTCACGTTTAATAAATGGACTTTAGGCGAAGCTTTCTGCATCGACAGCTTAGGGATCGCGCCGGGCGCGCTAGATGATCCCGGCTTCGAGCTGTTGGCGGCGCTCGGCTTCGCCCGGGCCGAGATCGACGCCGCCAACAGCTGGTGTTGCGGCGCGATGACCCTCGAAGGCGCGCCCTATCTCAAACCCGAGCATCTGGCGGTGTTCGACTGTGCGAACCCGTGCGGCCGCAACGGTCGGCGCGCGTTGTCGGTCGACAGCCACATCCAAATGATGGCGGCGGTGCAGCCCTTCATCTCGGGGGCGATCTCGAAGACGATCAACATGCCGAACGCGGCGACGGTCGAGGATTGCAAGGACGCCTACATGCTGTCCTGGCGCCTCGGCCTCAAGGCGACCGCGCTCTACCGCGACGGCTCGAAACTGTCGCAACCATTGGCTTCGAGCGTGCTGGGCGACGACGAAGCCGAGGAGTTCTTCGAGCAGTCACCGGCCGCGCGCGCGCCCCTCATCGCCGAGCGGATCGTCGAGCGCGTTGTCGAGAGGGTCGTCGAGCGCGTCGTGCGCCAGAACGAGCGGCGCCGCCTGCCCAACCGCCGCAAAGGCTATACGCAGAAGGCGGTCGTCGGCGGCCACAAAGTTTATCTGCGCACCGGCGAATACGAAGACGGCGGGCTCGGCGAAGTCTTCATCGACATGCACAAGGAAGGCGCCGCCTTCCGCTCATTGATGAACAATTTCGCGATCGCGATCTCGATCGGCCTGCAATACGGCGTGCCATTGGAGGAATTCGTCGAGGCGTTCACGTTTACTCGCTTCGAACCGTCCGGGATCGTCGAGGGCAACGACGCGATCAAGATGGCAACCTCGATCCTCGACTACCTCTTCCGCGAATTGGCGATCTCCTACCTCGACCGCGGCGATCTGGCTCACGTACAGCCCGGCGACCTGATGCCCGACACGGTCGGGAAGGGCGAGGCAGAATCGAACCTGGTGCGCGCCGCCTCCAACGGCTTCGTCCGCAACAAATTGACCGTGCTCGACGGCGGCGCCGGCCGCACCACCGCCCTCACCGTGTTCACAGACTCCGAGACCGAAGGCCCCCTCGCCCTCTCGCCAATGCCGGAGGGCGACGTCCGCCTGGAACGCATCCGCGCCGCCCGCATGAAAGGCTACGAAGGCGACAGCTGCGACGAATGCGGCAACTTCACGCTGATCCGCAACGGCACCTGCCTCAAATGCGACACCTGCGGCGCAACGAGTGGGTGCTCGTGAGAATACAGCTCGTCAGCAAGCATACCGCCATGACTGACTCGTGCCGATGTTACCCCACACAGTACCGTCCTAATCGGCGGCGCTCAGATTACGGTTAAACAACTACAACAACTTTATAGAGAACTTACGGGACAATGCAAAATTATTAGTAAATATTATAATGATCCCATTCATCTAACGTTTGACGACATTGAACAGGATACATCATTGTTTAATTCAGACATGGGAGCAATACCACGCGATATCCTCCAGTTAATTTTTCCACCGTTTACTGTATTAAAAACACGAAAGATCAATTAAATACTTTTGATCGATTTAAAGTCCAAATAGATGGCGGGTTCGAACCAGTATAAAGCGTCCTTCTTAAATACGAATTCCTAGTGATCCTTCCAAACCTTGCGAAACCGCAAACCTACACGGTTTCTATCCGGGTTGTATCGCGTCTCGCATTGGAGAGGCGAATGCGAGAAGACATGGGTTCTCCCTTTACTCTGCCCCGCTTCATTAGGCTCATGGGACAGAACACGGCATCTGTGGAAATTACGTACGTGGACTACTCGGTCGCGCGCAATTTTCTGAGTGTAGAAGATGATTGGTTCCAAACCATTCCTCGTGCTACGGAAAACAAAGTCATCAGATTATTCCAATCCCATAGCCACTGGATACCAAGAATAGGACGGTTCGGTACTGCGATTATTGTGACGTTTATCGTAATGAGCATCCTCCCGCATTTTATAACCAGAGGGGAAGCAAGCCTGCTTCTATTAGCACAATTTTTTCTCTGGTCCGCTCTCGACACTTACGTCGCATATACCTTGGCCGGGTGGTCGACGTTTTTCGCGGAAATGGCAATTGATAGCTGGTCGGAGATCTCTTATATCAGGCTAAACCGAGGTGACGAGATCGAGATTGCGAAGAACCTAAAAGAGAATCGGTATCACCTTCTTAAGGGCGTATGTGGCGGACTTGGAATGATCGTTGTAGACATCGTAGCAAAGCTTACAGCAACATTCGTAGTCGGTTGAATCAGCCTGTCCTGACCAGTCTACCAGGCTGTTGAAAAAGTCTCCCGCGTTCGGCGACGAATCCCGAATCCCCGTCACCTTGTGGCCATACATCTGTGGTGATCGAGGAGTGGCGGGCTTGATCTCTACTTTGTCGCTCAGTTAGCCGGGCGCGCCGGCTTCGTTGACGGCGCTTCTGACTTCACTGACGTCCACGGGATGACCGCAGCGTTAGCCTCAGCCCAAGAAGCGTCGTGTAAGGATTGCTATGAAGATACCTCCCATGAGATAATTCAAGATCACTTCGATTACTACGATGATTTTGGCTATCGCGGTGGCCGGCGTAATGTCGCCGTACCCCAAGGTCGCGCAGGGTGGCTCGGGAACGTCAGTTAGCGGAAGAGAGGGCGAAAGCCGCAGAAGACCTCGAGCGCCAGCGCCAAGAGAAATTACGGGCGGCCCAGCGACAGCGAGAAATGGTTCGTCCCGAACCTCCCCCACGCCCATCCTGCGCAAGTCCTGCAGGACTAGAATCATGTCTACGTAGCGGCTGTAATTTTGATGTTGAACGATAGCTGTCCGGCGACCATACCAATAGTCCGCGGGGCATTGCATTTTGCAAACAAACGTATTGCTAGGCTAGGCTAGGGTGGGACCATGCGCTCTGAGAAACCGCACCACCGGATAGGGTGATTTGTCGCGATTTCAGTCGGCACCGCCGAGACCACGCGGCTCGGCGTCAGCTGCATCACCGTGAGTTCCCGACCGGCTATTCCTTGGCGGGTTGCTCCCCAGCAGAGCCGCTTCCGCTTCGCCGGCCGCGCCAATGTACGGCCGCCGTCCATCGCGGCACAATCCACACCGCTATCCTCATTTGCTCTCACTCATCGGCGTCCATCAGCCGTTTGCGCAACCAGCACACAGTTTGCCACAGCCGCGCCCCATCGCGCCAATCTTCCGAGACAGAACCCGCACGCCGGGGCCTACCGCGCCGGAGCACGGACCCTGCAGTTGGGGCGCGGCATTGCAACTGATTGAAGAACCTGGAGTCGCGGAACCATGGGTCCCGGCCTTCGAGGGTGTAATCCAATCCCGAAGATTTGGGGTCATCGCTAGGGTTTGTCTCACTTCTGTGGTATAAGCCTATTAGTGGGGTATGGGGGGTGGGATGGGCGAGGGTGTGCGGGTGATCGGTCCGGACCGCGCTCAGCTGCGCTGGGAGATGGTCGACTTGGACAGCCAATTGCCGGACGACCACCGGGCGCGGCTGGTTTGGGCGTTTGTCGAAGGTCTGGATCTGAGCGAATTTTACGACCGGATCAAGGCACGTGACGCGGTTGCCGGACGACCGGCAACCGATCCGCGCGTGGTATTGGCGGTGTGGCTTTATGCGACATTGGAGGGGATCGGTTCGGCGCGGGCGATCGACCGCCTGTGCCAGCAGCACGCGGCCTATCGCTGGCTGTGCGGTGGCGCCCCGATCAATCACGATCTGCTGGCGGGGTTTCGACGCGAGAATGCGGCGTTGTTGGATCGCCTGCTGACCCAGAGCGTGACCGGACTGATCGCCGAGAAGCTGGTCACCCTGGAGGAGATGGCAATCGACGGGACCAAGGCGCGCGCCTGGGCGGGCCGGGGTTCGATGTGCAAGCGCAAACGGCTGGAGAGTATCGAGCAAGCGGTGGCCGAACGGGTGGCGGCGCTGAAGCGCGAACTCGATACCGATGCCGCGGAGCCGGAGCGGCGGCGCAAGAGGCGAGCCTTGCAGGCGGCGCAGGAGCGGGCCCAGCGGGTCGAGCGGGCACGGCAGAAACTGGCGGAGTTGGAGCAGGAGAAGGCGGCGCGGGCCAAGACGCACGCCAAAGAGGAAGCCGAGAAAGGCGAACCCAAAGTCTCGGTCAGCGACCCTGAGGCCCGCTCGATGCGGCTGGCCGACGGTGCGATAGCGCCGGCCTGGAACGTGCAAGTGGCGACCGCCAACGGCTTTGTCATGACGATCGATCCGACGGATCGACGCAAGGACAGCGGATTGGCACCGGGATTGGTGGCGAAAATTGCCGAGCGCTGCGGTCGGGTGCCGCAACGCCTGCTGGCCGATACCACGGCGATGACCCAGGAGGACATCATCACACTGGCGGAGCGCTATCCCGATCTGACGGTCTATAGCCCGCCAGCGCCGGAGCGCTCGGATGTCACCGCCGAGACGCTGCGCAAGCGGCGCTGGAAACATCGCCACGAGCCGCCGGCGGTCACGGCGTGGCGAGAGCGAATGGCAAGCGAGGAAGGCCAAGAAGTCTACCGCCGGCGCAAGCTGACCGAACGGGCGCACGGCATTATCAAAAATCGCGGAATGACTCGGTTTCTCGTGCACGGGCGCGACAAAGTCCGCGCGGTCTGTCTGTTGCAGGCACTGGCACTCAATCTGTCCTGGGCCGAGACGCTGCGCCGCCGTATTGCCGCGGCAGCAGCAATGGCGACACCGGCGACCGCATGACCGCAGCCGGACGCCTCAGGAGGACCACCCTTCGCGATGAAATCCATGGCGTCACCGCCCAGTCCGACGAGCAATATCTCAGATCGTATGCATCTCCAGGTTGAGCGTCCCGCGAACGAACACGTGCGGCAGAAAAGCGGGATTGGGTTACACCCTCCTTCGCCGGGAAGACAGGAAAGTTTGCGTTTTATCGCGACTTTGTTCGATTTCTTGATCTGCGAAGACAGTTCACATCGTCGCCGTGGCTAGTTCTTCTGCGCTGGTACCGGCAAACCGGGGATCTTCACGTTCACGGAGCCCAGATGGTTGCGGCTGGTGAAGTATAGGGTTTTCCAGTCGTCGCCACCGAAGGCCAGGTTGGTGGTGGCGGGAGCGCCGTGGACGATGCGGCCCAGCGTATTACCTTTTGAGTCCATGATCCAGATACCACCGGCGCCGCCGCAATAGACATTCCCTTCAACATCGACCTTCATGCCGTCGGGAACGCCGGGCTCGCCGCCGCGCAAATCGGCAAAGATGCGGTCGGTGTGCTTCGCCAGCATGCCGTTAGGCAACAACTCGAAAGCGCGGATGTGGCCGCGCCGCGTGTCGTTGATGTAGAGCACCCTCTCATCGGGCGAGAAGGCCAGGCCGTTGGGCAATACAAAATCGCCGATCAAAAGGCTCATACTGCCGAGATCGGGGGTGACGCGGTAGACGCCGGAAAACGTCAGGTCCCATTGCTCGGGCGCCGCCGGGCTGGTCCATGGATCGGTGAAATAAATGCAGCCGTCAGAATTGACCACGACGTCATTGGGCCGGTTGAGCCGGTGCCCCTGAAAGCTGTTGGCGATCACCGTAGTGCTGCCGTCGAGCTCCTGCCGGGTGACCCGCCGTGAATCGTGCTCGCAGGCAACGAGCCTGCCTTGCAGATCTCGGGTCAGCCCATTGGCCCGGTTGGTCGGCTCCTGGACGACGGAGACGCCCTTGCCAGGCTCGTATTTCATCCGCTTGTCATTGTGAATGTCGCTGAACAGCACGTAATGGCCTTCTTTCCACCACAACGGTCCTTCGGCCGGACCCAAAGCGCCGCCGAAGCCGTCGGCGAGATGCCGGATCGGCTCCGACGGAGAGACGATCCTCTCCAACTCGGGAGCCAGTTGCTCGATCCGCGTCGAGGATTGTGACGACGCACGACCACCGGACATGGCGCTTCCTCCAATTGCATTTTGATTGCCTCAGTCGGCGGGGAATTCTCGAAGGATCGCCCGCTTCTGTCGCACGCCCCGCTTGTCGGGTTTGAACTCCCAGCCGGCAAATTCGTATCGCTTGCGCTTTATCCGTCTCGTTCGAGCGGCTTGGCCGATCGGCAGTGCGCCGGTTTCCATTGGCGGCGTCTTCGCCGAGCCTTCGAGCAGACGCTGGCGCTGCGCCGCGCTATCCGGACCCAAATAGGTGTAGCCCGATTTGTGGCTGATCGGCGCGATCATATGGGCGCGCCGCGCTGTCTCCGCCGCGGCTTCTGCAGTGCCGCACTCGAGGCAGGATTCAAAACCGAGCTGCGCTCTCGCCTCGGGGAATGCGTTGCCGCAGCGGCAGTACGGCATTACCGCTTTTTTCCGACGTAAACCGGCGATTTGAGGATGCGATCGATCTCGCCGACGGTAACGCTATAGAGCTCAGCGACTTGCAATGGCGTCATACCGTAAGTCGTCAATGCACGGACGCGGCCGATTTGCGAGGGAGGCACAGTGCGAGTTGACTGTTTGGTAACCACCCTTCGCCGCACCGGCTCTGCTGCGACTGGAGGTTCCACTTTTGGGCTCGGCGGGAGGCGCGGCGGCGCGGTGAAAATACGTGGTTGACGCCGCGGTTCCTGCTCGTGTGCCGCAGCACCATTTGGCGCCGGTCCAGGCGGCTCGGCATCGGCATTGGGCCGCGTCGGTCTGAACAGGTCTTCAGCTGCTTGTCGCGCCCGGCTGACCTTTTCTCGACTATTTCGCTCGTCCGCTGACTGCCATTCGTCCACCGAGCGTCTCTCCAAGTAGAATTTGTTAATATGTGCACCGATATAAGTCCCGCCGGGGGATCTGCAAGACCACCGCCCTTTACCTGCCGTCGGGCGCGACCCAAAGATGCGTCGTGGTGAGCCGATTGGATATTCCCGGAGCAGGCGAAATGGTCGTCGATCGGGATCTCGTCGTCATGGCCCGAGACGGCGTCGGCTTGGCGACGGATGTCTATCGTCCGCCCGGAGACGGTTCCTTTCCGGTGTTGCTGGAGCGGACGCCGTACGACAAATCTGCACCGAGCCGCTCCGAGCGCACGGCTGCCGCCGCACCGCCCCGCTCGCGCGCCGAGGTCGCAGCCTATTTCGTGCGCCACGGCTACGCCGTCGTCTATCAGGATTGCCGAGGACGGTACAAATCGGGGGGCCGCTTTACAAAATATCTGAGCGAGGCCGAGGATGGCTGCGACACCCTCGCCTGGCTGGTCAGGCGGAGCTGGTGCAACGGCCGGGTCGGTACTTTCGGCCTCTCCTACGCGGCTCACACCCAGGCCGCACTCGGCTGTCTCGACCCGCTGGGTCTGGCGGCGCAGTTTCTCGATTGCGGCGGGTTCTCCAATGCCTATCGGAGCGGCATCCGGCACGGCGGCGCCTTCGATCTGAAACAGGCGACCTGGGCCTTCAACAACGCGTTGGCCGACGCCAGGGACCCCGCCGTCAAGGCGGCGCTCAGGGCGCAGGACATCAAAGAGTGGTTAGCGCGGATGCCGTGGCGCAAGGGCGATTCGCCGCTCAGTGCGGCGCCGGAATACGAGGACTACCTGTTCGAGCAATGGTCGCATGGCACCTTCGACGATTTCTGGAAGCAGCCGGGCATCTACGCAGAAGGTTATTACGACAATTATGCCGACGTGCCGGTCGTCAACCTCTCGGGCTGGTACGATCCGTATGCGCGGACGGCGGTGGAGAATTACCTCGGCCTTTCGAGGCGGAAACACGGCCCGGTTCAGCTGATCCTCGGGCCTTGGACCCACGGCGACCGCTCTTTGACCTATGCCGGTGATGTCGATTTCGGCTCGGCAGCTCCGGTCGACGGCAATCTCGCCGAGAATTTTTTCGTACTGCGCCGGCGCTGGTTCGACCGCTGGGTTAAGGGCGCCGTCAACGGGGTCGAAGCGGAACCGACGGTGCGGATCTTTGTGATGGGCGGGGGATCGGGACGGCGTAACGCCGCGGGGCGGCTCGATCACGGCGGAAAATGGCGGGCGGCTGCCGACTGGCCGTTGCCGCAGACCCAGTGGACAAAGTTCTACCTGCACTCCGATCGCAGCCTCGGCCGCGAAACGCCGCATGACGGCGCGCAACCGCTCGACTACATCTCCGACCCGCGCAATCCGGTGCCGACCATCGGCGGCGCGCTCAGCTCGGGTGAGCCGGTCATGCGCGGCGGCGCCTACGAGCAGCGAAAGCTCGGCGAACGTACCGATGTACTGGTTTTCTCGACGCCGCCGCTCGAGCGCGACCTGGAGGTTACCGGACCCGTTACGGTGCGGCTGTGGATCGCCTCCGACAGCCCCGATACGGATTTCACGGCAAAGCTGATCGATGGGCATCCTCCAAACGAAGATTACCCGAACGGCTTTGCAATGAACCTGAGCGAGGGCATCCTGCGCTGCCGCTACCGGGACAGCTGGGAGCGGCCAACGCCGATGGCGCCGGGCGAGGTCTACGCGATCACGATCGAGCTGTTCCCGATCGGCAACCTGTTCAGCCGGGGCCACCGGCTGCGTCTCGATATTGCGAGCAGCAACTTTCCGCATTTCGACATCAACCCGAATTCGGGCGAGCCGGAAGGCGCGATGGAGCATCCGCGCCTCGCCCATAACCGGGTCTTCGTCGACGCGGCCCACCCCTCGCACATCTTGTTGCCGGTCATCCCGGCGGGCACCTGAGCAGGCCCATGCGAGGGTCGGCCTTGCTGTTTTTGGCGCTTGTAGGTTTCGCCTGGGGCGCGGCTATGGCGGCGGGGTCAGGAAACCCAACCCATGATCATCTTCTCGCGCTGCCACCTGCCGAACAGGCAAAAATATTGGGTAAGGGGATCGGGAAAGGCTGCGTCGCCGTATCGGCGTTTCCAATGGGGGTGACGTCGACCGGTAAGGCAAAAGGTCTGGCGTATTGGAGCGTTCGCTGCAAGGACGGCAGAAGCTTCGCCGTTCAGATCGCCCCGGATGCGCAGGCTGTGGTGGTCGATTGCCGGGTCCTGCAGGCGAACGGCAAAGACTGTTTCAAGAAATTCTGAACGAACCGGTCACGCTCACCAGCGCAGCGATTGCCGACAGACCGAATACCAGAGACCGAGATTCTCTTGCTGCCATTTCGGATCCGAGCAGTCCTTTTTTAAGATTGCGGCGGAGGCCGTCGGATCGGAAGGCGGAGGGGGGGTCGAACTCGAGCAGGCCGCCAGAACAATCATCAGGGAAAGCAAAAGAACTGGTCTCACCAGCGTATCTCCCCTTCGTTCCCGACAAACGCCCGAGATTCGAGGTATGCGCAACACCTCCACGCCGGCATAGTTCCGCGCCCATCTGCCATTTTGCTTGTTACGCCCAAATCGATGTAGTTTCAAAGTTCAGTGCGCGTATGACGGAGTGTAGTTTTTATGAAAAGCGGCAACAGCGGCCGAAAATATCGCAAGGATACGCTCCTCACCCATCTCGGGCGACATCCCGAGGCACAAAACGGCGCCGTCAATCCGCCAGTTTATCACGCCTCGACGATCCTGTCGGCGAATATGGCGGAGTGGGAAGCCAAACGAGACCCCAGCACGCGCTTCGACATTGTCCGCTACGGATTGTTGGGCACACCGACGACCTTTGCGCTGGAAGAGGCGGTGGCCGCCATCGAGGGCGGCTATCGTGCGATGCTGATGTCATCGGGCCTCGCCGCTATTACGGCGCCGCTGCAGGCCTGCCTCAAATGCGGCGACCATGTCTTGATGGTCGATTCGTGCTACGGCCCGGCGCGAAACTTCTGCGAGAGGGTGCTGACCCGCTGCGGCGTGGAGACGACCTATTACGACCCGCTGATCGGCGCTGACATTGCCCGGCTGATGCGTCCGAACACCCGGGTCGTCTATCTCGAATCGCCGGGCTCGCTGACCTTCGAGGTGCAGGACGTGCCGGCAATCGCCAATGTGGCGCACGAATCCGGCGCCAAGGTGCTGATGGACAACACCTGGGCCTCGCCCCACCTGTTCCGTTCCTTCGAGCACGGCGTCGATGTTTCGATCCACGCGGCGACCAAATACATTGTCGGCCATTCCGACGTGATCCTCGGCGCGGTCATCACCAACGAGGAGATGTATCTGCCGGTGCGAACGATGGCGGCCGATCTCGGTCATTGCGCGGGCCCCGACGACGCCTATTTCGCATTGCGTGGGCTGCGCACACTTTCTGTGCGCCTCGAGCGGCACGAGAAGAATGCGCTCGCGGTGGCACGCTGGCTGCAGACCCGGCCCGAGGTCTCACGGGTGCTCTACCCTGCTTTGCCGGAAGATCCCGGTTACGAATTGTGGAAGCGCGATTTTCTCGGGGCCAGTGGGCTGTTCGGCGTCGTCCTCAAACCAGCCTCCAAATCGGCGGTATACGGAATGATCGACGCTCTCGACTTGTTCGGGATCGGGTCGAGCTGGGGCGGTTATGAGAGCCTGATCTTGCCGACGAATCCAGTGCGGGGCCGCACCGCGACGCGTTGGGAGGCAGAAGGTCCCACCTTGCGCCTCCACATCGGCCTCGAAGACCCGCAGGACCTGATCGAGGACCTCGAGCGCGGCTTCCACCAGCTACGCATCGTCGCCGCGGCGGCGTGAGCCGCCCGCTCAAGCGACAGCGAACGTCCTCATCGCCTGTTCATCGAATTTGAGCCCGAGGCCGGGCGCAGTCGGCATCGCGAGCTCGCCATTGATGGGCTGGGGAACTTCCTCCCACAAGCGGAAGAGGCGGGGCATGTATTCGACCGTCAGCCCGTTGGGCACTGCGCCAACGAGGTGGACGTGGATCTCCGGCACGCCGTGGCTGACGACCGGCAGGTTGAAGGCTTCGGCCATGCCGGCGATCTTGAGCCACGGGGTGATGCCGCCGGAGCGCACCTGGTCGATCATGACGATGTCCACCGAGCGGGCTTCCAGCATATGGCGGAACGGCTCGATGCCGTAAAGGTACTCGCCGCCGGCGACCGGGGTCGCCAGAGCCGTGGAGACCCGAGCGAGCCCGGCGTAATCGTCATGCGCCGTGACGTCTTCGAGCCAATAGAGCCGGACCCCGGCGTCTTCGACGCGTTTGCCGATATCGATCGCCTGCTCGACCCGCCAGCGCTGGTTGATGTCGCACATCAGATCCATCTCGGGGCCGATCGCCTCGCGGATGAGCCGGGCTTGCTCGACTTCGCGCGCCGGCGAGGTGACCCCGGGCAGGCCGAGCTGCATTTTGGCCTGGCGATGGCCCTTCTCGCGCAGCCTGCCGGCGGCGGTGACCGCCTCTTCGAGCTTGAGGCCCCGCCGCAGCGCGCCGCTGGCATAGGTCGCGATACGCTCGCGCCCGCCGCCCAGCAGGTTCCACAAGGGCAAGCCGAGCGCCTTCCCCTTGATGTCCCACAGTGCCAAATCGATCGCCGACAGCGCCATCGTAAATATGCCAGCGGGTCCGGAGCCACCGGCCGCCGCCCGCAATTTCCCCGCGACCGCCTCGACCCGCATCGGGTCCTCGCCGATCGCCAATGCGCCGAGTTCGTCGACCGCGCGCCGCAAGCTGCCGGTCAGCGCGCCGCCAAAATAAGTGACTCCCAATCCCTCTAAGCCGCCATCGGTGTGGATTCGCAACGTGACGATCGGGTTCGTCGCATTGGGATTTTCGGAATACCCGGCAAGCGGCTCGTCGTTCGGCAGGAGGACGATCCCGGTCTGGATGCTGGCGATTTTCATAACGTCACTCCGAGCCGGTTGATTGTTGCTTGGTTGAAAGTCAGGCGGAGACCGGGCCGGTCGGACAGGACGAGCTCGTCGTTGTCGCGTGCGGCGACGGCCAGGTCGCTTCGGGCAAAGTTCTGCATCAAGCGATCGCCGTGGGCGCCTGCGGCACGGTTTTCCAGAATTCGCCGTCATGGCCGAAAAAGATCCGCGCGCCGGCCGCCTCGCGGCGGGCCAGCTCGTCGAGCGAGGCGTGCATCGCGGCGCGGTCGTAGACGAGCCGCGGCTGCGGCAGGCGCCGCTCACGCAGGGTCCGACAGAAATAGCAGGCGTCGGCGGCAAGCACGACCTCGCCCGTAGCAAGTCGCACAACCAGCGATTGATGACCCGGGGTGTGACCGTAGGTTGGCAGGCAGACGACGCTGCCGTCGCCGAACAGATCGTGCTCGCCGTCGATCTGGATCACCTTGTGCCCGAGATCGAAATCGGCGCGGTTGAAGCCGCGCTGGGCGGCGACATCGGGATCCGTCCCGGCTTCCCACTCGCGTCGCTGAACGACCATCACCGCGTTGGGAATGAGCGCGTTGCCGCCGACATGGTCGAAATGAAAATGCGAGTTGACGATGATATCAATCCGCGCCGGATCACGGCCGATCGCTTCGAGCCGCGCGCTGATCTCCTCGCCTGGCCGGTAATGAAACGAGAACAAGCCGGCGGCGCGCGGCCCGACCCGGGCCGTGGGGTCGCGCTGGCAATCGGGATGCATGCCGGTATCGAACAGCGCCGTCCCCTTCGGATGCTCGATCAGGTAAGCGGGGATCGGCAAATCGGCCTTGCCCTCACCGCCCTGTATCAGATAGCCGAGCTCGCCGGTTAGATGGCCGCAAGTTAGGGCGAAAAGCTTTAAACTCAATCAAGCCTCCTATAAGCCGTACCGCTCGATCGTCGCGCGGTCGAATTTGAGCCCGAGACCGGGAGCGGTCGGCATCGCCAGCGCGCCATCGACCGGTTGCGGGACTTCTTCGAAGAGGCGCATCAGCCATGGCATGTATTCGACGGTGAGCCCGTTGGGGATTGCGCCGATCAGGTGGACATGGACTTCGGGGATCAGGTGGCTGACGACCGGCAGGTTAAAGGCTTCGGCCATGCCGGCGACCTTCATCCATTGCGTGATTCCGCCGACCCGCACCAGATCGATCATCACGATATCGACCGAGCGGGCCTCGACCATGTGGCGGAAGGGCACGATCCCCCAGACATACTCGCCGCCGGCGACCGGCGTCGAAAGCGCGGCGGTGACCCGCGCCAAGCCGGGATAGTCGTCCGCCGTCGTCACGTCTTCGAGCCAGAACAGGCCGACCCCGGCGTCTTCGACCCGGCAGCCGATGTCGATCGCCTGCTCGACCCGCCAGCGCTGGTTGATGTCGCACATCAGCTTGATGTCGGGTCCGATGGCCTCGCGCACCCGCTGCATCCGCTCGACCTCCTTGGCGGGCGTGGTCTCGCCGGGCAGCGCCAGCTGCGTCTTCATTTCCCGGAAGCCCTTCTCTTTCAGGCGCCCGGCGGCGGTAACGACCCGGTCGAGCGAGAGCCCACGCATCAAAGCTCCGCTCGCATAGGTCGGGACCCGATCCCGCGCGCCGCCGAGCAGCTTCCACAACGGCAGGTTCAGCGCCTTGCCGCGGATGTCCCACAGCGCCATGTCGAGCGCCGACAAGGCCAGATGAAAAATGCCGCCCGGCCCGGCGGAACCGGCGGAGGCCCGCAACTTCGCGACGACCGCCTCGACGCGAACCGGATCGTCACCCACGATCAGCCCGCCGAGTTCCTCAACCGCCATCCGCAACGCGCCGCTCAGCGTGCCCCCGAAATAGGTCACGCCGACCCCGGTGACCCCCTCGTCGGTTTCGACCTCCAAAGTGACGATCGGGCGCGTTGCGTTCGGGTTTTCCGCGGCGTCGGCAAGCGGCTCGTCGGCAGGCAGGGCAACGAGTTGAGAGCGAATACCGGAAATCTTCATCGGATCACCATCGCGGGTTCGAGGGTAGGGCGATGCCCTACCCTCTCCGATGAGGACGGGATTCGACAAGAGGTGTGCGAGGACGGCGCCGCAATAAGGGCGGCGCGCCCGGAGCAGAAGTTAGAACGACCGCGCCGTCGTCCCGGTGAGCATGTCGGCCTTGCGGTTGAGGGCGGCGATCAGACCGTCGACGCCGTCGGCTCGCAGGATCGCGGCGAATTCGGAGCGGCGGGTTGCGACCTCGCTGATCGCGCCGTCGAGATAGATGTCGGAAATCACCCAGCCATCGCCGTTGCGGCGCATCAGGTAGTCGACCTTGACCGGGTCGCCATTGGCCTTGACGATCTGGCTCTTGACCATGAGGCCGCCCGGATTGGGCTGTTCGCCGGTGACCTGCAATTTCTGTCCGGCATAGCTGTCGAAGCGATCGGCATAGATCGCCGAGATGTAGCGGCCGAAGCTGTCGGTGAGTTGCTGGCGTTGCGCCTCGCTGAGACCGGCCCAGTACGATGGGCCGACCGACAAGCGGGTCATCGACGGGATGTCGAAAGTCCGGCGGATGACCGGCTCGATCTGCGTGAACCGCCCGCTCTGACCGAGGATGCGGCCGTTCTTCATCGTGCTGAGCAGCGTGTCGTAGAGGCCTTGAACCGTGTCGCCGCCGCTCGCCGGCGCCGCATCGACAGGATAGGTTATGGCCGATGCCGCAAGCATGGCGACCAGGCAAAGCGCTTTCCGCGCCAGCGCTTTTGGCACGATCGACTTCCTCATGAATTGGTCTCCCTGGCTCTCCTCAGCCTTCAGTTCCCACAAATCTAGGTATTCGCTCCTAGGTGCTCGCATCCCTGCGGCTTTCAAGCGCATGGCTGCGCTGCGATCCGTTTCTCCCCGGCACACGAGTGCGCGCCCTTGAAATTTGCCGAACATTTCTTTTACGTATTAGTTGCTCAATTGGTCACGGGGACAACGTGCAGTGGCAATGCTGATCGGTATTAGCTAAGGAAACGTTTGCGCCTATGGAGTTATTCGAATCGATGATGCGCCCCAGGTCCGTCGGGGCCAATATAGTTCGCGGAAGCTACGCGAGATAAGGGCTCAGGCATTTATGGATGCGACGGATAAGAAATTCCACATAAATTTCTGGTATGTCATTGCGGCGGTGCTCGGCATGTTGCTCATCCAGGACCTTTATCTGGAAAGCAGAAAGCTGGCGCCGATCCCGTACAGCCAGTTCGAGAAACTGCTCAACGAAGACAAGGTTAAAGAGGTCTGGATCAGTCAGAATCAGATTCAGGGCACCATGAAAGAGGCCCTGCCCAACGGGACCAAGGATTTCGTCACGACGCGCGTGCAGCCACCGGAGCTGGCCGAGAACCTGACCAAGCACGGGGTAATCTACAGCGGTATCATCGAGAGCCATTGGATCGCGGATCTCCTTTCCTGGATCCTGCCGGCGGTCGTTTTTGTCGGGATCTGGATGTTTGCGATCCGGCGCATGGGGCAAGGCGGGCTCGGCGGGCTGATGCAAATCGGCAAGAGCCGCGCCAGGATCTATGTCGAAAAGGAGACTAAGGTCACGTTCGCCGATGTCGCCGGCGTCGACGAGGCCAAAGACGAACTGGTCGAGATCGTCAATTTTCTGAAAGATCCCGTCAGGTACGGCCGCCTCGGCGGACGTGCGCCCAAGGGCGTCTTGCTGGTCGGCCCGCCGGGGACCGGCAAAACGTTGCTGGCCCGTGCCGTGGCCGGGGAGGCCGGGGTCCCGTTCTTCTCGATCTCGGGATCGGAATTTGTCGAGATGTTCGTCGGCGTCGGCGCCGCACGGGTTCGGGACCTGTTCGAACAGGCCCGCCAGCATGCCCCCGCGATCATCTTCATCGACGAGCTCGATGC
This sequence comes from uncultured Alphaproteobacteria bacterium, assembly GCA_963700185.1. Lineage (GTDB taxonomy): Bacteria > Pseudomonadota > Alphaproteobacteria > ATCC43930 > CGMCC-115725 > AP-15. Next base: position 32,506 of record CAVOWP010000007.1, on the reverse strand, counting down.
GCTCGGCCGCGCCCGCGGGCCCTTCTACGGGGGTGGGCAAGACGAGAAAGACCAGACCTTGAACCAGCTGCTGGCCGAGCTCGACGGCTTCGACCCGTCGAGCGGTCTTGTTCTGCTCGGCGCGACGAACCGGCCCGAGGTGCTCGATCCGGCGCTGTTGCGCGCCGGGCGGTTCGATCGACAAATCCTCGTCGACCGGCCGGACAAGCGAGAACGTGAGCAGATCCTGGCGGTGCATCTGAAAAAGGTCTCGAAGCTCGGCCCCGATGTGAAGCCCGAGCAGATCGCCGCGCTGACGCCGGGCTTTACCGGCGCGGATCTGGCGAATCTGGTCAATGAGGCGACGTTGCTGGCGACGAGACGCAACGCCGACGCGGTCACGATGACCGACTTTACGTCAGCGATCGAGCGTATGGTAGCCGGGTTGGAGAAGCGCAATCGCTTGCTCAATCCGCTGGAACGGCGGGTGGTGGCATACCATGAGCTAGGTCACGCGATGGTCGCACTGGCGCTGCCGGGCACCGAATCCGTGCACAAAGTCTCGATCATCCCGCATGGCGTCGGCGCGCTCGGCTATACGATACAACGGCCGACCGAGGACCGATATCTGATGACCCGTCCCGAGCTGGAATACAAGATGGCGGGACTCCTCGGTGGCCGCGCCTCCGAGCAGCTGGTCTTTCGCGAGATATCGACCGGCGCTGCGGACGACCTCGCCCGTGCGACCGACATCGCCCGTGCGATGGTCCTGCGCTACGGCATGAGCGAGGCCTTGGGCAATGTGACCTATGACCGAGACCGCTCCCCCTTTCTGCAGCCCAACGCGCCGGCGTCGCAGGAGCGCAATTATAGCGAAGAGACCGCGGAAGCGGTGGACAGGGCGGTTCGCCAACTCGTCGACGGCGCGTTCCAGAAAGCTTTCGGCATTCTGCAGCAGAACCGTTCCTTGCTCGACCGTACCGCGGAGGCCCTGCTCGAAACCGAGACCCTGGACGAACCTGCCATCGAGCGGCTGAAGGGCGAGATCGTCACCGCCCCGAAGCTTCCGGCGGCGGTAGCGGCGGCGGGAGCTTCTGACTAAGAAAGAGGCATTTTTTCGAAATCCTGAGAGTGGGGCGCGCGGTTACGCTGCCCCACCCTAAATTTAACCGAACCACCCCTATTCCGCCGCCTCCCCCACGGTGATCGCATAGGCGGTCTCGCCGTGAACCGCGTCATCCCCGACCGCCAGCTGGGCGTCACTCATGCGCAGCGGTACGAAGATCGAGATCACCTTGAGAATGATAAACGTGGCGATGGCGTTGTAGACGATGATGAACGCCGCGCCTTCGAGCTGCGCCAAAAGTTGGGTTCCCGTGTCGCCGTAGAGCAGGCCGGTGACGCTGACGCCGGGCGCCTCCTTGTCGGTGCCGATGTATTCGAGCATGTCCGGGTTGGCGAGAATGCCCACGAGCAGACCCCCGGTCAGGCCGGCAACGCCATGCGTGGAAAACACCCCCAACGTATCGTCAACCTTCATCATGAAACCGGTTTTCTGGAACTTGTTCATCGAAAGCCACGGGATGATGCCGGCAACGATACCGATGATGATGGCGCCCCAGCCATTGACGAAACCGGCGGCGGGGGTGATTGCCACCAAGCCCGCAATCATGCCGTTGATCGCGCCGATTATCGACGGCTTGCCGTAGGCCATCTTGTCCATCAGCGTCCAGACGAGCAGGCCCACCGCGGTGGCCGTGTTGGTGTTGAGCACGGCAGCACCCGCGTCGTGGTTGGCGAAATAAGGATCGCCGCCGTTGAAGCCGTTCCAACCCAGCCACAAGAGGCCGGCGCCGATCAACGCAACCAGTAGGCTGTTGGGCGGGAATTGCTCACGATCTGCCCGTAAGCGTGGCCCGACCACGGCTGCGGCGACGAACCCGGACGTGCCGGCGGCGAGATGGATGACGTAACCACCCGAAAAGTCCTGTACGCCCAACTGTGAGAGCCAGCCGCCGCCCCAGAGGCTGAACGCCCCAACAGTGTAGACCAAGGTTATCCACACCGGGCAGAAGATCACCCAGGCGGTGAAGTTCATGCGGCCGAGCACCGAGCCGCCGAGAATGATCACCGTGATCGCAGCGAACACGAACTGGAAGAAGATCAGCGTGGCCATCGGGAAGGTCAGTTCCGGCATGCCCGAGGCCGCCGCCGGAACCACCGCCTGGCCCGTGATGAAGCTCGCGGAAGTCGCAAACGCCGGTTTCCCGAGGAACGGAAACCATTGTTCTCCGAACGCCATGTTGTAGTCGAATAGGACCCACACGACCAAGACCGAGGCGAACGCGTAAAAGCACATGAACGCAGAATTGATCGCCCATTTCTGCTTGACATACCCGGCGTAGAGAACCGCGAGGCCGGGAATGCTTTGCAGGCCGACAAAAGTCGCCGCCGCCAGTTGCCACGCGTTGTTTCCGGAATCGAGCCACTTGGGTGATGGTACGAGCATTGTTTGTCCCCTAACTTTTCTGTCGTGAAGAAGCGCACAAACCCGGTATCAGAAACGTGCGGTTGAATAAGCCTACACGTTAAGGAATGGAGGCAAGAGCCGTGCCAGCCGAATAGCGTCCTCGGATCGCCCGCGAAGCAGTTTGTCAGCGGGTCATGCATTGACCTGCCGAGTGGAATTGCCTGGGGATCTGCCTCAAAACTAGGCAACTGCGATCGCCGTTTTTATGCTTCTGTGGTCGAACTTATAGGTGATTTCGATGTACGGCTTGCTTCACAAGGATTGTGGATTTGGGCCTGGATCGGCGAATCGCGAAATGAAAGGAGCCATGTTCCACAGCCGCGTTCTAGCGGCGGCGATAGCCGGCGTGGCAGCTTGTTTGGCCGTTTCGGCGATAAACTGCGATGCGCAGGAGAGCGAGACCGCGATCACTTGCGTCAATCCGGTGAGTGGCACGTCCTGGCAGATTGTGATCGATTATGGAAAGGCCACAGTCGATTCCAATCCGGCCGAGATTACACGAGCCGGAATCGCCTGGTTCGATCCCAAAGACGGCGGCAACTATACGCTCGACCGCGAATCCGGCGATCTTACCGCAAGTGTTGCCTCGAGCACCGGCGGGTATTTTCGACATCTTCGTTGCCGCCTGGAGAAAACGCGGTGACGGCTGGAGCGCAACCGCGGATACCGACAACCAGCAGAAACGATGCCATGGCGACGGTTGAGACCGGCTTACGGGCAAGCGTCGGATTCGCCTCGAAGACCGGGCCGCGCAAGGCCAACGAAGATTTCGCCGGCGCCCTGGCAGGCGCTCAGCTGCCCGAGCCTCGCCCGGAAGTGATCGCTGCCATTGCCGATGGAATAGGCGGCGCGAAGGGAGGTCGCATTGCGGCTGAGACGGCGGTGCGCGGCTTCCTGGACGGATTTTGCGATCTGCCCGAGACCATGGAGGTGCAACGAGCGGGCTCCAAAATCATCAGTGCGCTCAACGGCTGGATCAATACCATGGGGCGTCAGGACCCCAAGCTGACGGGGATGGGGTGCACGTTGACGGTGCTGGTGCTGCGCGGCCGCATCGCCCACCTGCTGCATGTTGGGGACACACGCGCCTACCGGCTGAGCGGCGATCGCATGACTTGCCTTACCACAGACCATGTGCGCCAGGACGGCACTGGTCGCTCGCACACGCTCAACCGCGCGCTGGGAGTGGAAGCGGAAGTGCGCCTGGACTACGCCTCACAACCGATGGCGCTGCACGACCGCTTCTTGTTGTGCAGCGACGGCGTGCACGGTTTTCTGACGGATCAGATTATCGCCGACATCTTGCGCGAGCGCTCCGCTCCCGAGGATACCGCCGGTGCGCTGGTTGCGACCGCGCTCAGATCGGGCAGCACCGACAATTGTACCGCTCTGGTTCTGGATGTCGTCGCGCTGCCGACCACGGGATCGGCCGACATCAGCGCCGCTATCCTGCAATTGCCGGTAATTCCCGTGCCGGTTCGCGGCGAAACGATCGATGGATTTGTTCTGACGGCGTCGATCTCCGATGGCCGCTACACGCGGCTGTTCGGCGCACAGGACGAGATCGAGGGCGGCATCGTTGCGTTGAAGTTCCCCAAACCCGAAATCGCCAGCGTCGATGCCTACCGCGCGGCGTTCGTCCGCGAGTCTTGGGTCGGCGCTCGGGCGCACAATCCCTGGGTCGGGCGCGTCATCGAACAGCCGCCAGGACGCCAGACCTGCCTTTACACGGTTATGCCGCTCTATCAGGGCGAGCTTCTGGAAACGCGGCTTTCGCGCAGTCCGGCGCTGGGATTGGAAGAAGGGCGGAACATCGCGGTCAAGCTGGCCCGCGCAGTGGCGGCGCTGCATCGCGCCGGCATCATCCATCGCGACATCAAGCCGGACAATGTAATCCTCGAAGCTGGCGGATCGCTGAAGCTGATCGATCTAGGGGTCGTTCGAGTGCCGGGACTGGAGGAATTTTCGCCCGATAACATTCCCGGCACCCGGGCCTATATGGCGCCCGAAATGTTCGAGGGTGAAGCCGGCAACGAGGCGACAGACATCTATGCGCTCGGGGTCACGATGTTTCGCGCATTCACGGGGCAATACCCCTACGGCAATCTCGACGCCACCAGTCCGCCCCGCCGCGACCGGCCGAGGGACTTTTCCGCGCTTCGGCCCGATCTTCCCGCCTGGGTCCAGGCGGCGCTTTCGCGCGCGATCGCGCTCGACCCTGCGAAGCGCTATCACGACATGACCGAGTTCGCGTTCGAGATAGAGGCCGGACCGGCACGCGCTCCCACCGTAATTGGCCGGCCGCGCACACTGTACGAGCGCGCGCCACTCCAAGTGTGGCAAGGCGTGGCCGCTCTGTTGGCGCTTGCGCTTCTAGTTTCGTTGTTGGCGCGTTGAGCCCGCCGCCGCGATGTCAGAGCCTGATCGCCGCGAACAAGTCCCAACGGGTGCCAGAATACGGATTCTGCCTAAATCTTAATCTCCTACAGGCTCTCCTTCGGTGGCTCCTTCTGCCGCAGCGCCGCAACCCGGCTTGCCGCACCGAACTTCGGCGCCCGGTTGGTTGCAGGCGACTCCAAATGGAGATGAGGGTCCAGGGTCGATTGGCACGATTCTTGGTACCTAGCGGCAACGCGCCCGGCTCATGGATCAGGAGACGGTTCGTCCCCGCGCTGATCGGTCTCTTGGAGGAAGTTGATGAAATCCGCGTACCTTGTCTTGCAACGACTGATGCTGGCCATGTCGATGCTCCTGCTGCTAACGATTTCGGCTGTGGCGCAAGCACCGGCGCCAGCTGCCACGGCGGCCTCGAAGCTCGATTCGGGCGACACCGCGTGGATGCTGACCTCCATGGCACTCGTCCTGATGATGACCGTGCCCGGTCTGGCACTGTTCTACGGCGGCATGGTCCGCAAGATGAACGTGCTGGCGACAGTGATGCAGAGCTTTACGGTGACCTGCCTGGTGACGGTGCTGTGGATGGTTATCGGCTATAGCTTCGCATTCACCCCGGGATCTCCGTTCCTCGGCGGCACGAGTCGGTTCCTGCTGTATGGGATGACCCTCGACTCGGTCAACGATCTGGCAAAGACCATTCCCGAGTCGGTCTATATGTGCTTCCAGATGACCTTTGCGATCATCACCCCGGCGCTGATCTGCGGCGCCTTCGCCGATCGCATGAAGTTTTCGGCATTGCTGTGGTTCATCGGCCTGTGGAGTATCTGCGTCTACTGTCCGATTGCCCACTTTGTGTGGGGACCGGATGGGTTCCTCAATGATGCGGGAGTACTCGACTTTGCCGGCGGAACCGTCGTGCACATCAATTCCGGTTTTGCGGGCCTGATGGCAGCTCTGGTCATGGGCCGGCGGCGTGGATATGCGACCGAACCGATGCCGCCGCACAACCTCGTGCTCAGCGTCATCGGCGCTTCGCTGCTCTGGGTGGGCTGGTTCGGTTTTAACGCCGGCTCAGCAACGGCAGCCAACGGGAATGCCGGCATGGCAATGGCGGTGACACAGATCGCGACCGCGACGGCAGCGCTCGCTTGGATGTTCGCCGAATGGGTCATGAAGGGAAAGCCGAGCGTGCTGGGGATCATCTCGGGCGCGGTCGCCGGGCTCGTCGCGATCACGCCGGCATCGGGTTTTGTCGACCCGCGCGGCGCCCTGATCATCGGCGTTGCGGCCGGCGTCATCTGCTATTGGGCCACGACCGCCCTCAAGCACGCGCTCAGATACGACGACAGCCTCGATGCCTTCGGCGTGCATGGCGTCGGCGGGATGGTCGGTGCGGTCTTGACCGGTGTGCTGGCTGTTGCATGGGTCGGCGGCGAAGGCAAGAGTGGTCTGATCGACGGCAATCCGCATCAGGTGCTCGTGCAGCTTTACGGGATCACGGTGACGGTCGTTTATGATGTCGTCGTCTCTCTGATCCTGCTCAAACTGATCGATCTTACGCTCGGGCTTCGGGTCGACGCCGAAGTTGAACGCGAGGGTCTCGACCTGGCGCTTCACGGCGAAGCAATCCAGTAGTCGATTGGGCTTTCTCCGAGGGGCGCTCAGCTCCTCGGAGGATCAACGGCGATGGTTCGAGCCCGGATATTTCCGCCGAGCTCAATGCGAGGTGCGACGCGATGAAAAAGATCGAAGCGATCATCAAGCCGTTCAAACTCGACGAGGTGAAGAACGCGCTGCACGAGGTCGGCATCACTGGGATGACGGTCAGCGAGGTCAAGGGCTTCGGGCGGCAAAAAGGCCACACCGAAGTCTATCGCGGGGCGGAGTACGTGATCGACTTCCTGCCCAAGCTCAAAGTCGAGGTCGTGCTCGACGATGCGATTGTCGAACGAGCGGTCCACGCCATCCAGGACGCCGCCCGCACGGACAAGATCGGCGACGGCAAGATCTTTGTGTTGCAAGTCGAACAAGCCATCCGGATCCGAACCGGCGAACAGGGACCCGACGCCGTGTGACGCGGCGCCGGCAAAGCCGCCGTCCCTTACTCGAGCGGCTCGGTCGCGCTGATCTCGATGCCGAAACCGGCGAGCCCGACATAGGTGCGAGAGCGGGTCGCCAGCAGCTGTATCGATGAAATCCGCAGGTCGCGCAGAATCTGCGCCCCGAGCCCGACCTCCCGCCACTGTACGTTGCGCTCGTGCTCGGAGCCGGTGGTCTCCTCCAAAACCGGCGAGGCCGGCACCCCCGACGTGCCGTCGCGCAGGTAGACGAGGACCCCCCGCCCGGCGGCTTTGAACCGGCTGAGCGCGGCGTGGATCGGCTTGGCGCCGCCGAACACATCTTCCAGGACATTGGCGCGGTGCAGCCGGGTCGGGATGTTGCTGCCATCGCCGATCGTGCCATAGACGAATGCATAGTGGTGGACCTTGTCGAACGGCGTCACATAGGCGTAGCCGTCGAGATCGCCGATTTCGCTCGCCACCGTGAATTCGGCCACGCGGGTCACGAGCTTCTCGCGCGCCTGGCGATAAGCAATCAGATCGGCGACCGAAATGCGCTTTAGACCATGGTTTTTGGCGAAATTCCTGACTTGCGGACCACGCATTACGGTACCGTCGTCATTGACCAGCTCGCAGATCGCCGCCACAGGCTCGATGTCGGCAAGCCGACAGAGGTCGATCGCCGCTTCGGTGTGGCCAGAGCGCATCAGCACCCCGCCATCCTTGGCGATCAACGGGAAGATATGGCCTGGCCGGACGAAATCCGAGCGTCCGGCATTGTTGTTCGCGAGGTTACGGATCGTCGCCGTGCGGTCGTCGGCGGAGATCCCAGTCGTTGTGCCGTGGCGGTAGTCAACCGAAACGGTGAAGGCGGTGCCGTGAATCGCATCGTTATCCGCGACCATCGGCGAAAGGTGCAAGCGCTGCGCCGTCTCTGCAGTCAACGGCGCGCAGACGATGCCGCTGGTGTTGCGGACGATGAACGCCATCTTCTCCGGCGTCGCGTGCACCGCCGCAAGGATCAGGTCACCCTCGTTCTCGCGGTCATCATCGTCGGTAACGACGACGATCTCCCCACGGGCGAATGCGTCGATGACTTGCGGGACACGGGACTGGGACACGGTCTGATCTCCCACCGCGGCTAGTTGAAGCCGTTGGCGTTTAAGAACCTCGGATTGGCGCTGTGGAGCTCGGCAATGGTGAGGCGCCACAAAATCTCGCGCGCGTGGTGCTCACGCGGCTCGGACAATTCGAGTACACCGCCTCGCAAGTCGCGGGCCAAGCGGGCCAGCAGCCCTAGATTCCCGCTGCCCGCTTCGCCGTATAGCTTCTCTAGCTCGCGGAGGATCTCCTGCGCTGGCTCGTCACCGGTCACCGCCTCGCGCTCGGCGATTGCCATGCTATTGGCGACGAGCCGAGCCTCGAGATGCGCCTCCTGGGGCAGCAGCGGCATCAGGTCGCGCAGCAGCACATCGCGAGCGAGGGCCAGCAACTCCGGTCCGGTCGGCAGATCACGCACTCCTCGGCGCTCCATCCGGGTCTAGCAGCATCAGGATCTCCAATTCGCACTCGGTCGCACGCCGACCGGTCAGCGCGAGGTCGAGATTACGCTCGCCCGCGACCAAATACCGGTCGCTTTGCTGCAGCGCGATAATCGCCCAGCGCACACTCGCCAGCACCTCCCAAAAAAAGACCCTCGGCGCGTCTATCGGCCGGTCCGACTCGCTTTCGTACCCCCGATAGTAAGGGGTGCGGTCGGCGATGCCGCCGGCCTCGCGGTCGAGCCGCGCAAAGCGCCAACCCTTCGAGCAAAACCAGCCGATGTCCTCATGCGGATCGCCCCAGCCGGAAAATTCCCAATCGAGGATTCCCGTCAACTCTGTGCCGCTGAGCATATAGTTGCCGGTGCGAAAATCGTGATGGCACAGGACTGGGTCCGTCGGCGGCGGAATATGGGTTTCGAGCCAGCGGATCCCCCATTCGAGCACTGGGCGCGGCGCCGCATGATTATCGAGATAGGCGCGAAATGCGCGGATCTGGTGCGCCGGTCCAACCTCCCCATAGGGAGCGAGAAATGACAGATCGGCGCGCGGCGGCCGGATCGAATGGATCCGGGCGAGTTCGCGGCCGAGCCGCTCGGCAATCGCCGGGAGCCCCGGATCGAGAGCAGCATCCCGGGTGATCCGGTGAGCGGCGGCGGTCCCCTCGACGCGCCGCATGATGAAGAAGGGCTTGCCGAATATCGCCGGATCATCGCTCGCGAACAGTGGCTCGGGGACCGTCACCCCGGCCCCGAAGACGGCCTTCAGCACTGCGAATTCCTGCAATCGGTCGAGGCTCGCGGGCACTCCCGTCGGGGCGGCGGTGCGCAAGACGAGCCTCTGGTCGCCGGCGAGCACGCCACCGGTGAAATGCGCATCGAACGCCCAGTTTTCCTGAATGGCGCCGCCTCGCAGCGGCGCGAGCCCGGTAATCTCAACGGCGAGCGCGCGGCTGGCGGCAACGAGATACCGCGCCAGGCCCGCGCGGCGCTCCACCTGCGGTTCAGATTGCCGCGACGCCGTGTCCACCATCAACCGAGATAACCGTCCCGGTTACATAACCGCTCGCTGGCGAGGCAAGGAACAGCAGCGCACCGTCGAGATCCTCGGTCTGCCCGAGGCGCTTCAGCGGAATGCGTGCGATCAGCGCCTTGCCGGGTTCGGTCTGGAAGAAGGCACGGTTGAAATCGGTCTCGACATAGCCCGGCGCCAGCGCGTTGACGAGAATACCGTACCGCGCCAATTCCATCGCCAGCACATGGGTAAGATGGGTCAGCCCGGCCTTGGCGGCGCAATAGGCGGGCACCCGGCCGATCGTGCGGAACCCGAGCACCGACGAGATGTTTATGATGCGGCCCGGCCGCTTCAGCCCAATCAAGTGTTGCGCGAATTCGCGCGCCATCAGCCAAGCACCCTTGAGGTTCGTGTCGACCACGTGGTCCCAGTCGGCCTCGGTGTGCTCGAACAGCGGCTTCGAGACGACAACGCCGGCATTGTTGACGAGGAGGGTTAGCGACCCGAGTTCGCTTTCGGCGGTCGCGACGGCGGCCGCGACATCGTCCGAGCGGGTGACGTCACAGGGAATCGGCAGGCTCGTGCCGCCCGCCGCCTCAATCTCGCCCGCCAGCTCGGCCAGCCGGTCGGCCCGCCGCGCGGCCAGCGCCACTTTCGCTCCCGCGGCGGCGAGAAGCGCGGCGAAGTGACGGCCGATGCCGCTCGACGCGCCAGTCACGAGCGCCACTTGGCCGGCAAGATCGAAGCTCGGGAGCGCGGTCACGAGGCGATCTCCTTGGCACGCTCGCGCAGCTCATATTTCTGGATCTTGCCAGTCGAGGTCTTGGGTAACGGTCCGAAAACGATCGTCCGCGGCACTTTGTAATGCGCCAGGTTGGCGCGGCACCACGCAATTATGTCCTCGGTCGACACCGGGCCGGCATTGGGCTTGAGTGTGACAAAGGCGCAGGGGCTCTCGCCCCAGACCGGGTCGGTTCGGGCGACGACCGCCGCCTCCATGATTTCCGGGTGGCGATAGAGGGATTCCTCGACCTCGAGCGAGGAGATATTCTCGCCGCCCGAAATGATGATGTCCTTGGAGCGGTCCTTGATTTCGACATATCCGTCCGGATGACGGACTGCGAGGTCGCCGGTGTGAAACCAGCCGTGCGCGAAGGCTGCTTCGGTCGCCGCCGGGTTTTTCAGATAGCCTTTCATGATCGTGTTGCTGCGCAAGACCAGTTCGCCCACCGTGCTGCCGTCGGCCGGAACATCGGCCATCGTTTGCGGATCGACGACGCGCTGGCGCTCATGGGTCAGGTAAGTGACGCCCTGCCGGGCCATGCGCGCCGCGCGCTCCGACATCGGCAGGCCGGCCCATTCCTCCTGCCAGGCGCAGACTGTCGCGGGGCCATAACTTTCGGTTAAGCCATAGAGGTGAGTGACCCGAAACCCCATCCGCTCCATTGCCTCGATCACCGCGGAGGGTGGAGCGGCACCGCCGGTCGCAACCTCGACGACGTGATCGAAGCGCCGCTTTGCGGTATCCGGCGCGTGAATAAGCATGTTGAGGACGATCGGGGCGCCGCAGAGGTGCGTAACCCGGTGCTCGGCGATCGCCGTGAAAATCGCCGCGGGATCGACCCGGCGCAAGCATACATGGGTCCCGGCCATTGCCGTCACTGCCCAGGTATAGGTCCAACCGTTGCAGTGAAACATCGGCAAGGTCCACAGGTAGACCGAGCCGCGGTCGAGCCCGAAGGTGATCGCATTGCCGATCGCATTCAGAAAAGCGCCGCGATGGTGGGTGACGACGCCCTTCGGATCGCCGGTCGTCCCGGAAGTGTAGTTGAGCGCGATCGGATCCCATTCGTCTTGCGGCCCGGACCAGTTTTCCACGGGATCGCCCTCGCCAAGGAAGGCTTCGTATTCCGTGCCGCCGAGCGAGGCGCCGCCGACCTCGTCATCGATTTCCACTAGGGGGATCGGTTCCGGCAGCGTGGCCAGCGCCTCCTTCACGATCGGCGAGAATTCGCGGTCGGCGATCAGCAGCTTTGCTTGCCCATGCGCCAGGATGAAGGCGATCGACCGCGCGTCGAGCCGGTAATTTAGCGCGTTGAGGACTGCACCGGCCATCGGCACGCCGTAATGCGCTTCGAGCAATGCCGGTCCGTTCGGCGTCAGGACTGCAACGGTATCGCCGCGCTGTATTCCCCGCCGACGCAACGCATCCGCGAACTGGCGGCAGCGTTCATAGAACCGGCCATAGGTGACGCGGGAAGCGCCGTATAGGATCGCGAGCTTGTCGGGGTAAATCGCGGCGGCGCGCGACAGAAATCCGACAGGGCTCAGTGCGGCGAAGTTCGCCGCGTTCCGCGCGAGGTGCGGCGCATCATAGATGCTGCGGCCGCCCGGCGACTCCACCGATGACACGGTAATCTCTGCTTCCGGTGCCGGCATTATCCCGGCATCCTCATGTGAGGTGACGCCAAGGTCAAGCGGCGGGAGGAGACCATGCACATCGACATTCTGGCCGATGTGATTTGTCCCTGGTGCTTTGTCGGCAAGCGTCGGCTCGAGCGCGCGCTGGCTCTCCGCCCGGATATCAGCGCGACGGTGTCGTGGCGGGCCTTTGAACTCAATCCCGATCTGCCGATGGACGGGATCCCCCGCGAGATCTATCTGTCCGCCAAATTCGGCAGCGCCGCTAAGGCCGAGCGGCTCTATGCGACGATCACTGCCGCGGGGCGCGCCGAGGGCATCGAATTCGCGTTCGAGCGAATCCAGCGCACACCAAACACGCTGCGCGCCCATCGGCTGATCCGCCTCGCCGGTGACAAAGGCTGCGCCGAGCCCATCGTCGAGGCCCTGTTCCAGGGCCATTTTGTCGAGGGCCTGGACATCGGGCTTACCGAAACCTTGGGCGAGCTCGCCGTTCGGGCCGGCCTCGGCCGGGCGGAGACTTGCGAATACTTGAGCGGCGGTGCAGGCACCGCCGAGGTCCGCGCCGAGGAGCAGCGTGCGCGCCGGCTCGGCATTCATGCCGTGCCGTACTTTGTCCTCGAGCGCGGCTACGCGATCTCCGGCGCGCAGGAGCCCGAAATGTTTCTGCCGATTTTCGATATCGCCGCCAGTATTGTCGACCCGGTGCGGGCGGAGGCCTGACGCCGCCGATTATCGCTGCTGCCCGAAAAACAGCCAAAACAACCCGCGGTGGTTTGCTTCGCCGCTGCCGTTTGGCACGGAAGCTCCTCGTTGCCATGACGAGCCCGACATGATCGGCGTCATCGAGCGCCAGCACCTCCGCATCACTGAGGCCCGCCGCCCGCGCAATTTCGGCAGGCCTTCGCAGGAATTCGGCGAGAGTGGACTCGTCGGTGTACAGCCGGGCGAGGAACCCCTCCAATGCCGGCGAGCTCATGCGGCAGCTTCCCGACCGGCAGCCAACGCCGCCCTGGCGATGTCGAGCTGCTCGAGAAGATGAGCAATTGGCGGAAACCGCCCGTCGCGCTCGATGATGATCGTCAGCGGCTGCGGGGCGAGGCGGCCGAGTTCGGACAGGAGCGCGAACACCTCCGCAGGTATGTCGTGCAGATGGTCGTCGAGCAGACGACGAGCCCCGTTTGGCCCGTCGATCCATCGCCCGCCACTCAGATGCACGGCGTCGACCCGCTCGAGGGGCAATCGGCAAAGCAGCGAATGCGGATCGTCGCCGAAATTGATCGCGTTGGCATAAAGATTATGAAGATCGAGCAATAGCCCGACGCCGGCACCCGCAGACGATCCGCTCGATCCACTCCGCCTCGTCCAGTCGGCTCGCCGGTGGTTCGACCAGAGTGGCAATATTTTCGATCAGCGGCGCACGGCCGATGATTTGCGCCGCGCGTTCGAGGTTTCGGCAGGCGCCCTCGATCGAGGCTTCATTGCGCGGCGGCGCCGCGAGATGGCCGATTTCGATACCGCCGCCGCGAACAAAGGCCAAGTGCTCTGACCACCTCTCGGCGCCGGTCGCTTCGATCAGCCGCGCCATGCGATCGAGGCGCCTTGGTTCGACGCGCACTGTCGAGGCGAGGCCGAGCGACACGCCGTGCAACACAATGCTCACCTGGGCCGCCAATGTCTGCAATGCCCGCAAATCGCGGCGCGTCGCGTCGAAATAATCCTCAGCGATGACCTCGATCAGATCGATCCGGTCGAGATGCGCGAGGATCCCGGCGGCGAGCGCGGGGCGCCAGCCGAGCCCGAACCGGTCGCGGCACTCAACTGCCGCCGCCGCACCCGCCACAGCCGCCTCCACCTCCACCCCCGCAACCCGATCCGCACGATGATCCGCAGCCGCCGCCCGAGCTGGCCGCTTTCTTGTAGACACGCGAGGAAGTCGGCGAAACCGGTGGCCGGCAGTGCGGATATGCCGAACACTGCCGCCAATAGCATGGCATCGCTGGTCATTGCCCCCGGGCGGATGGTTGCGGCCCGCTGGCGGAGCGCCCTGAAGAGCCGCTGCAGATCTTTCAGCATCCTGTTGCCGAGGCGAGTGCGACGGCGACGGACGAGAAACCACACCACCCCCAACGCAATTGCCGTAAGGATGATAAGAAACTCCACATTGTACCGGCCACGGCCGAAGGCGATGACGATCTTGCCGAGAGCGATGCCGAGCAGGAGCGCCGCAGCGATGGCGAGCCAGCGGTACCGCTGTGCTCGCATTGCCGCATCGGGCATGAGTTGCATGCGCTCCAATCGCGTCCGATAGGATGCGCAGGCGCGTTCGACTGCAGGATCGTTGAGAACGGCGATCGCCGGTGTACCGGATTGAGCGCAGCGCGCCAGAATGGCCCGTTCGATCGGTTCCCGAACAACGGATGGCGTGGCGCCCAGATTGACGAGGTTGTCGCCGCTTACTGCGAGGAGGCCGCGATCGATCAGCGACAGTACGGCAATGCGCGCAGCCTCCGGCGTCCCGCCGCGCAACCAGGCGATCTGGTATGGGTCGCTCAATGGCAGGGCCCGCGGCGCTCCGCCTTCCGCTTCGTCGATCACGAGCTTCAATGCGATTATCACGATCAGTGCGACGCAGATATAGAATACTAGAAACGACGGGCCGCTTAGATCGAAAGGGTTCATTTAGTGCAATTCCGATTCGCTCCAATCGTCATTGCGACCCGCGGGCTTGACCCGCGGGGAAGCAATCTGGGGCCGCTGAGCGCTCGAACGGTCGAGATTGCTTCGCCGCGCAAGGCACGTCTCGCAATGACGGTGCCAATGTGATCGAAATCCGCTCAAGCTAGACGAGCTGCTCCGCCCGCTCTGCAAGTTGCGTCGCGAGTTCGATCGCACCAACGACCGTAGCTGTGGCGCCGACGGCCGGAACAGCGCCGCTCTCGCGTGCCTCGGTGATCGCGGCGAGCGCGGCCGAGCTGCCGGTCTCGTCCGCGATCTGCCGCAATGCGTCGCGCGGCGCGACCCTCGCTCCCGCTTCGAGCCACAGCAATACTGCTGCGCTGGCCCGCAACGGCCCCACGGCATCGGCAGCCGCCCTCGCCAGTTGCTCGTCGTAGGCAGACGACAGGGCGTACCGCTCACGCAGCCGCAATTGCAGATTGACGAGCACCTGCAGCAGGCGGTGCAAGGCCGCGTCGCGCGAGACCGAGAGCCCGACAAATGGATCGGGTCCATAGAGCACCTCGTGGCGCGCTATGATGTCGGCGAATTTCACCGCGAAAGCGTCCTTGGCGACGCCGATCTCGGTTTCGAGAATGAACATCGCCGACAGTCGGATCGCGGCATGCGCGAAACGGTAGGTTACGCCGATGGCCTCGAGTTTCTTCGGGTCGGCGCGGTGCAGCACAAGGATGAGGTTGACATCCGAAGTCGCTCGCAGGCGGCCGTCGGCCGCTGAGCCGAACAGCACCACCGAGTGAAGATCTTCGGCAAACGCCTGCTGCGCCGCCGCGGTGAATTCGCTCAGCGTCGTGCGCACCACTTCCGGCAGCTGGGCGGAAACGGCCGCCACTTCGCAGCCGCGGTGCTCTTAAGCGTCGAACCCGTAGAGCCTGGCGGCGTTGGCCCGGGTGATCTTGAAGCGGTCTTCCGGGCTGGCGTCCTTGAAGTCGCGCGCAACGACGTCCTGCGAATGCGGCCAGGTCGAGGCCTGGTGCGGGTAATCCGAAGACCACATCAGCTTGTCGACGCCGATGAAGTGTCGGTTGGCGACGCCGACGTAATCATCGATGTAGGTGGCCCACATTTGGCGCTGGAAATACTCGCTCGGCTTCAGCTTGTTCGTAAAGCCGGCAGAAATGCGCTGGCGCTCGAAAGCGCGGTCCATGCGCTGCAGATAATACGGCAGCCAGCCGATATTGTTCTCGGCCGAGACGATCTGCAGTTCCGGGAAGCGGTCGAGCACGCCCGAAAAGATCAGCACGCTGAACGACTTCTCGACCTCGTGAGACAGCACGGTGGAGCGCATGTAGCGCTCACCCCAATTGTACTGGCTCTCCATTCCCATTCCGGTGATCGCGTGCAGGCTGACCGGCATCTTGAGTTCCTGCGCTGCCGCCCAGAACGGGTCGTAGATGTCCGAGCTGTAAGGCTGGCCCTCGGGCGGTGAGCACCAGATCATCGCCCCCTTGAGGCCCATCTTGGCGCAGCGTTCGAGCTCGCGCGCCCCGGCCTTCGGGTCGTAAAGCGAGATCATCGGCAGCCCGGCCATGTGCTTCGGGTCGTAGCTGACGAATTCGGCGAGCCAATCGTTGTAGACGCGGAAGCAGTCGGTCTGCAGCCCGGGATCCTTGAGCCAGAAGATGCGGAAGCCTAGAGTCGTGTAGAGCACGTCCGCCTCAACCCCGTCGAGTTCATTGTCCTTCGCCCGCGCGGCTGGGTCCCAGCCGCCAGGCCGGGCATCGGCATAGGTCGCCTTGGTCAAGAACTCCTTCAGCTCCTCGGGGCTCTTGCCGGCGCCGAGGCCGATGCCGATCGGGTGCGGCGCGTAGCCCTCGTAATAGAAATAGGCGCCCTCCTTGCCGGGCGGGTTGACCATCAGCTGCGGCGCCCGCTCGCGGTATTGCTTGTCGACGCGGGTCGCCCACAGATCGGGCGGTTCGCTGACGTGAGAGTCGGCGGAAATCAGCTTGTAATCCGGCATGCGACAACCTCCTCCCCGAAAAACCCGTGATCGTCTCTCGCGAAGGCCGCGGCGGCACCACGGGTCCGATACCCCTTGATACAGCAGCGCGCGCAGGCGCGTCCAGGTTCAGAAGCCGACAGCCGCTTTCACCTTCTCCCGCATCACGGGAGAAGGTGAAAGATCAACTCAACCGCGCTTCTCGACCGGAACGTAGTGGCGCGGTGCGGAACCGGTGAACAGCTGCCGCGGCCGCATGAGCTTGGAATCGGGATCCGCAATCATCTCGGTCCATTGGGCGACCCACCCGACCGTGCGCGCAATCGCGAACAGAACGGTGAACATCGAGGTCGGAAACCCCATAGCCCGCAGAATGATCCCCGAATAAAAGTCGACGTTTGGATACAGCTTCCGCGTAATGAAGTAGTCGTCGTTGAGCGCGATCTTTTCGAGCTCCATCGCCAGATCGAGCAGCGGCTCGTTTTTGATCCCGAGTACGTCGAGAACCTCGTGGCAGCTGTCGCGCAGGATGTGCGCCCGAGGATCGTAATTATGGTAAACCCGATGACCGAAGCCGAACAAGATTTCGTGATTGTGCTTGTCTTTGACTTGACTGATGAACTCCTTGATCCCGGATTTGTCGCCGATCCGGGCCAGCATCTTGAGCACCGCCTCGTTGGCGCCGCCGTGGGCGGGGCCCCATAGTGAGGCGATGCCGGCGGCGATGCAGGCAAACGGATTGGCGCCACTCGACCCAGCATTGCGCACCGTCGCGGTCGAGGCATTCTGCTCGTGGTCGGCATGCAGGGTGAAGATGCGATCCATCGCCCGTGCCAGGACCGGGTTTACCTTGTACTCCTCACACGGCACCGCCCAGGTCATGTGCAGGAAATTCTCGGCGTAGCTCAGCGAGTTCTGCGGATAAATGAAGGGCTGGCCGACCGAATATTTGAACGCCATCGCCGCGATTGTCGGCATCTTGGCAATCAGACGGTAAGACGCGACCATCCGCTGATATGGATCATGAATATCGGTCGAATCGTGATAGAAGGCCGAGAGAGCGCCAACCACGCCGCACATGACCGCCATTGGGTGCGCATCGCGCCGGAAGCCGCGGAAGAAGGTGCTGAGCTGTTCGTGCACCATCGTGTGGTGGGTGATGTCGTGGACGAACTTTTGCCGTTCGTTTGCGGTCGGCAGCTCGCCGTAAAGCAGCAGGTAGGAGACTTCCATGAAGTCGCTGTTCTTTGCGAGCTCCTCGATCGGGTAGCCGCGGTAGAGCAGCACCCCTTCATCGCCGTCGATATAGGTGATGTTCGAGCGGCAGGCCGCGGTCGCCATGAAGCCCGGATCGTAGGTGAAATGCCCGGTTTGCGCATAAAGCTTGCGGATATCGATGACGCGCGGGCCGATTGATCCGCCAATCACCGGAAGATCGATCGACTTGCCGGTTTCATTGTCGGTAAGCGTCATCGTTCCGGTGATCATGTTGTTGCCGTCCATCGATCCACCTCTATCGCTAAGCCTGCTGGCGGTTGCCTGATGCACTGCAAAATAGGCCGCTTACGCCTGCTTGGCAAACGCCCGCGTCAACCGCTCGATCCGGCCGCATCGGCGATCCGTCCGAGGCTCTCCTCGCGCCCCAGGATCTTCATGACGACAAAGATGCCCGGCGAAGCGAGCGAACCCGTCAGAGCGGCGCGCAACGGTTGAGCGATCGAGCCGAGTTTGGTTCCCTTCTGATCGGCAAAAACGCGGACCTCGTCCTCCAGGCGCTCCGGCTGCCACTCGACGCCATCTAGCCGCGCGAGCAACTCGGCCAAAAGCCGGCGCGCATCGGGAGTGAGCAGCTTTGCAGCCTTGTCGTCCGGCCGGATCGGCCGCGGCGCCGCCAGAAAACGGGCGTTGGCGGCGAGCTCGACCAGAGTTTTGGGGCGCAGCTTGAGCGCGGGCATGGCCTCTCGCAGGCGCCCGAGATCGATATCGGTGAGCGGCTTTCCGACCAGCTTTTCAAGCCTTGAGGTTACCAGCGCGACGAGGCGCTCGTCCTCGGCGGCGCGGAGATAATGTCCATTCAGATTGTCGAGCTTGGCGAAGTCGAACCGCGCCGGCGCGCGGCCAACGGCGTCGATGTCGAACCACTCGACTGCCTGTTCGGTCGAGATGATCTCGTCGTCGCCATGGCTCCAGCCGAGGCGGAGAAGATAGTTTCGAAGAGCCTCGGGCAAGTAGCCCAGTTGGCGATACGCGTCGACACCGAGGTCGCCATGCCGCTTCGACAATTTCGCACCGTCGGGTCCGTGGATCAGCGGCACATGGGCGAATTCGGGAACCGCCCAGCCGAGCGCGTCATAGATCTGCTTCTGGCGAAAGGCATTGTTGAGGTGGTCGTCGCCGCGGATCACATGGGTAATTCCCATGTCGTGATCGTCGACGACGACCGAAAGATTGTATGTCGGGGTGCCGTCGGCCCGCAGGATGATCAGATCGTCGAGCTCGGTATTGGCGACCGTAACCTCGCCCTGGACATGGTCACGGATCGTCGTCGAACCATGCTGCGGCGCCTTCAGCCGGATGGCCGGCGCAACTCCGGCGGGAGCTTCGGACGGATCGCGGTCGCGCCAGGTGCCGTCATAGCGGACCGAACGCTTCTCGGCCCGCGCCCGCTCGCGCATCGCCTCCAGCTCGGCCGGGGTGCAATAACAGTAATAGGCGTGACCCGCGGCGAGCAGCTGCCGCGCGATCTCGGCATGACGCTGCGCGCGCTCGAATTGGTGGACGATGTCGCCGTCCCACTCCAGGCCCAGCCAGTCGAGCCCGTCGATGATCGCCGCGACCGCCTCGGGGGTCGAGCGGACGCGGTCGGTGTCCTCGATGCGCAGCAGGAATTTGCCCCCATGGTGCCGCGCAAAGAGCCAATTGAAGAGCGCTGTGCGCGCCCCGCCGATATGCAGAAACCCGGTCGGCGACGGCGCAAACCGGACAATGACGCTCATCTCGGCTTACGCTGCAGTCGCGGCATGCGTGCTTCGAGACGCGCCCTAAAGGACGCTCCTCAGCATGAGGGTTGTCATCCTGAGGAAGCTGCAAAGCAGCTGTCTCGAAGGACGCACCCCGCTCTTCCAACAACTCCTCATCCCCGGAGGATGGGGACGGATGCCGGACATATCAACGCTCGGGCAGGGGGTAGTTGCGGAACATCTCGCGCAGGTGGATCTTCATCACCTTTCCGGTCGCGGTGTGCGGCAGTTCGTCGAGAACCACGACGTCGTCGGGCAGCATCCAGCGCGGAAAACGCTCCGCGAGAAAGGCGAGCAGGTCATCGCGCTGCGGCCGACACTCCGGCAACGGCGTCACGACCAGCAGCGGCCGCTCGGCCCAACGAGGGTGCGGGACAGCTACGACGGCAGCTTCGGCGACATCGGGATGGGCGACGGCGGCGTTTTCGAGGTCGATCGAGCTGATCCACTCGCCGCCGGATTTGATGACGTCCTTCCGCCGATCCATGATCTGCATATAGCCGTCGGGGTCGATCGTCGCGACGTCGCCGGTGCGGAACCAGCCCTCGTCGCCCATCGCCGCGGCGCTCGCCTCGGCGTCCTCGTAATAGCCGCTGACAACCCACGGGCCGCGCACCAACAGTTCGCCCATCGAAGAACCGTCATGGGGCTGTCGCTGTCCGGTATCGTCGACCACCTTCATTTCGACCCCGAAAACCGGCCGGCCCTGCTTGGCCTTCACTTTCAACTGCGCCTCCGGCTTAAGGCCGAGATGCTTTGCCTTGAGCGTGGCCGTCGTGCCGAGCGGGCTCATCTCGGTCATTCCCCAGCCCTGCCGCACATCGATGTCGTGACCGGCGAAAGCTTCGACCATCGATGGCGGCACCGCCGAGCCACCCGACAGAATCCGACGAAGCGTCGAGCAGCACGCTCCCGTCGCGGAGAGGTACGCCTCGAAACTCAGCCATACGGTCGGCACGCCAAGGCTCAACGTGACCCGCTCCGCTTCGAAGAGCTGATAGAGGCTCTGGCCATCCAACCGCGGGCCCGGAAGCACGAGCTTGGCGCCTTGCATGGGCGCGGCATAAGGAATTGCCCAGGCGTTGACATGAAACATCGGAACCACCGGGCAGACGGCGTCAGACGCCGAGATCGAGATCCCATCGGGTAGAGAGATCCCCAATGCGTGCAGCACGGTAGAGCGATGGCTGTAAAGCACGCCTTTCGGATTACCGGTGGTGCCCGAGGTATAGCAAAGCGAGGAGGCCGTGCGCTCGTCTAATTCGGGCCATTCGAAATCCTCGTCTTCGGCGCTGATCAGCGCCTCATGGCAGGGGTGTATTGGGAGGCTGGGGCCGGTTGCAGGCT
Organism: uncultured Alphaproteobacteria bacterium; assembly: GCA_963700185.1. Lineage (GTDB taxonomy): Bacteria > Pseudomonadota > Alphaproteobacteria > ATCC43930 > CGMCC-115725 > AP-15. The sequence goes on along the minus strand of CAVOWP010000007.1, from coordinate 11,516 downwards.
CGGCGCCCTCCTCGGTCATCCAGATGATCCGGCATTCTGTCGGCAGACGCGGTGCCAGCCGCTCGATCAGCGGGGCAAAGCTGATATCGACAAAGAGCAGCCGGTCTTCGGCGTGATTGACTATGTAGACGATCTGTTCATCGAACAGCCGGGGGTTGATGGTGTGGCAGACCGCGCCGATCCCCGAAATCGCGTAATAGAGCTCGAAATGGCGGAAAGTGTTCCAGGCGAGGGTCCCGACGCGGTCGCCGGGTCTGATCCCCAGCTTCGACAACGCCCGCGCGAGCCGTTTCGCGCGCCGCTCGGCTGCCTCATAAGTACAGCGGTGTATCCCGCCTTCGACGGTCTGCGAGACGATTTCCGTGTCGCGATGAAACACAGCCGCATGCTTGATGATCGCCGAAATCAGGAGCGGCCGCTCCGACATCAAACCCAGCATCGTCTACCCCGCAAGCCGTCCCCATCATTACTGCGCGCCAATTCTACCGAATTTTACAGAGAACAGGATCTTTGTTCTGCCGCGAAAGGAGAAGGGCATGTCGCTCGAGCTCGCCGCTGACGAATTCGGATCGGGGCCGCCGGTAGCAATCCTGCACGGGTTGTTCGGCTCCGGACGCAATTGGCGGTCGGTCGCCCAACACCTCGCGGCCCACCACCGGGTTCTGACATTCGATCTGCGCAATCACGGCGCCTCGCCTTGGGCCGACGGCATGTCCTACGATGAAATGGTCGAGGATCTGCGGGCGTCGTTGCGCGCCCGCGATTTCGAGCGCGCCGCGCTTTTGGGGCACAGCATGGGCGGTAAGGTCGCGATGCTGATGGCCTTGCTCCATCCCGGCGAGGTCGATCGGCTCGTTGTCGTCGACATCGCACCGGCCGCCAACCCGCCGACCCTGCTTGCCTGTGTCCGCGCTATGCGAGCGGTGGACCTTCGCGGTGTGAGACGACGCAGTGAGGCCGACCTGCAGTTGGCCGAGGCGGTACCCGACCCCGCCGAACGCGCCTTCCTGTTACAGAACCTCGTGATCGGCGAACACGCCACGCATTGGCGCCTGAATCTCGAAGCGATCGAGCGCGGGTTCTCTCAGATCGTCGGCTTCCCGGACCTCCCGGTTGGCACTGCCTATCCGGGGCCGGCCTTGTTCGTCGCGGGCGCCCGTTCGAACTACATTCAGCCTGAGCACGAACCCAGGATCCGGCGTCGATTCCCGCAAGCCCAGATCATGCGCATCGAAGGTGCCGGGCACTGGGTCCATGCCGAGCAGCCGCAGGCCTTCCTGCGGGCCGTCGCCCCTTTCCTTTCCGGCGCTGCTTAACGCTGCGTCGGGCCCCGGCGCGCTGATCTCTACTCCCGTAGCTTGCCTGCCGTCGGCATTTTCGCTACACCCTCGTCTCCACCCCGACCATGTTCACGGGCGCGTAGCTCAGCGGGAGAGCACTACGTTGACATCGTAGGGGTCACTGGTTCAATCCCAGTCGCGCCCACCATATCTTTCAATAGGTTACGAGGCTAATTTCAGACATCAGCTCCAAATGGGAAGCCCATGGGAAGCAACCGGCGGGAACTCGCGCTCTCGACCGATGCGACCACCCCATCCCGATCGGCATCTGTGTCTCCTGGCTGAAGCCATAACATCATCTAGCAACTTCGGAAAGCCGGTACCCTCGCGCCAGTCGATAGATCGAGAGAATTCGTTCGCTGTCTATGGCAGGGGCGCTCGGGGCTCGGGATTGAAGCGCCACGCGTCGCGGTCGCCTCCTGCCTATCGGGCTTTGGTGCGTCGCTGACCGCCGAGTTCGTGGATATTGAAAGCGGCAAGCGCACCGACCGCCCGCAGCTCGCGCGGGCGCTGGCCGAATGTCGGATGCGGAACGCAACGCTGGTCATCGTCAAACTCGACTGCCTCGCCCGCGACGCCCACTTTCTGCTCAGGTTGCAGCGCTCGGGCATAGCGTTCACCACGGCCGAGATGCCGAATGCCAATCGACTGACGGTCGGCATCATGGCGATGATCGCCGAGGAAGAGCGACGTTTCGGATCGGACGAAGACAGCCCTGCCGCCGCCAAGGCGCGGGGAGTGAAGCTCGGTGGTCGGGGTCGACAACCTGGCAAACGAAAAAAGCCAAGATATTACGTAGAGCCAAGGCCGCATCCCGAGCCGCCGATCCCGCACCGGTTATCGGGCAATTCGCGCCGAAGTAGTGATCACCGCCGCAGGATCGCCAAGGTCCTTATAGTCGCGGAATACCGAATAGTCGCGGAATACCGAATAGTCGCGGAATACCGACGACCCGCGGCGGGCGCTGGCAGGCGGTGCAGGTGCAGCGCCTGCTGCGAGCGGCAGAAGAAATCAGCGATTGGTGCTGCAAATTACCGCGACCGGCGGGCGCGGATCCTCGTAGCTGCGATTCGCAACGCCCGCTATGTCGAGTATTGGGACGACCCCGACAATGCGACCGGACCCGGTCGCCTGCGCATCACTGAAGCCGGCAAGAACGCGCTGGCCGCAACCCACCGTTCAAAGAGCCGCTGACCTGCCGCTGCGACGGCGACCGCTATATCGTCTATCCTGGCCAGGATCGGCTCGGCTCCATGCGGGGCGACCCGCACGCGACGACCGATCGCCGCTCGTCACTCTATGCGAGTTTTGACCCGAGACCTGATGTCGACCGGCTCGACGAGTTCCACATGAGATCCATCATCGAATGTCAATTTGCAGAGACGCTCGCCGTGAGCACTCTTGTAACGCTCGATCGTGACGTGCGGCCGTTACCGACAAAAAGCATCCACCCGTCGTATGAGATGAGCTGCCTCTACCGACTAGTCCGTGGGCGCGCGTTTCATCCTGTCCGGCCAGGACGCGGCCTTTTTTGGCGGCCGGCGCGGCCCAGCCTGCGATTTCTTGCGAAAGCTCTCATCCGGTCTGTAAAATCCCGGACGGCAGTGCGGCGTTCCGTCAGCCGAGAGCCCGGCCCTTTCGCGCAATGAATTCCGGGAAGGCTTCCTCGGCCCGCGAGCCCCTGACCACATGCGTCGTGTATTCCCGCTCTTCGGTCCATTGCTGTTCGAGATTCTGCGCCATCTGCTTCAGCAGAAGCGCCTTGATGCCGATAACCGAGGCGCGATCGTTGGCGGCGATCTGGCGGGCCAAGTCCATTGTCGTCGCCCGCAGCTGTTCGCGCGGCACCAAATGGTTCAACAGGCCGATACGGTACGCCTCTTCGGCTTCGACGACCCGCGCCGTGAACAGCAGCTCCTTAGCAATTGGCCAGCCGACCTGGTTCGGCAACGTCCAGGTGCTGTTAATCCGACCGTAAGCCGCCGCAAGAAAACGGAAGCGGGTATCCTCACAGCCGACCCGCATATCGAGTGAAGACGCGAGCACCGCGGCGCCGCCATAAGCAAGGCCGTTGATCATGCCGATGGTCGGCTTGGCGCTTGCAGCGATTTCATAGCTGCCACGGCCGCGTCGGACGTCCAACTGTTCCTGACTGAAGCGGCGGTCGTCCTCGCGCTGCTCGTGGATGTCGCCGCCGGCGGAAAAAGCGCGGGTACCCGATCCGGTGATCACGATGCAGCCGATCGCGTCGTCGGCTCCGAATTCTTTGACAGCGTCGCGTAGCTCACCCGACAATTTTCGGTTCATCGCGTTGAGTTTTTCGGGACGGTTGAGGGTGACGATGCCAACACCGTCTTCCCTTTCAACCAGGATATGCTCATAAGTCATCGTTTCCCTCGATCGATCTCATCCGGGATGACATTCTAGCCGCCCGTGGCTGGCTTGTGCGGCAGACGTCGTATCCGACTTCCAACGCGACGTGGTGGCGACAGCCGTGCCGGCGAGAGTCCTCTTCAGCCACGGGGCGGGGACCGGTGGGGTCTGTACCGGCACGCTCGATGCCGCGCCGCATAGCATCGGCGAGCAGGACAGTGCAAGCTCCAGGAAAAAGCGCTTTCCTGTCTGGCGCCGCCAATTATCGCCGGGATATCGTCAGCGATCTCGGGCGCGCCGCCGGGTAATGCATGCATCCGCAGAGGAAGGGACATGGACATGTGTTCTGTCGCCATGATGTTCGCCGGCCTCATAATGGGCGTCGCAGCGATTGCCACGCTGGCGGGGTGCACGCCGACGACAACGCAGAGGTACGCGTGCCCGGCGGGAGTGCCCTGGGTTCCTGACGACTACGCGAACGGCAAGTGGGTCCCCGGCCACTGCCTGGGCCAACCGGCGCAATAAAGCGCAATAAAATATCCGGGCTCTATTTCTGGGACGATCGATTGACGGCAAGTGTTAGCCATATGTCAAACTCGATCTCAATTTCAAACAAGAGCCGAGCGCGAGACGCCAGTGAGCAGTTATACAGCCCCAAAATTCCACGACTTCGCCGAACGGCGCAGCCGTCATACCGGTCAATCTCGATCAGAACCCACGACCGCGGTTACAAAACTGACGCCGGGAGCAGGGCTGCTGATGGCCTTGTTTTTCTCGCTCGGGCTCTGGGCTGCGATCTGGCAGGCCGTCTCGTCACTGGCTGCGGTGTGGTTACGGTAAGGCAACAAGTTGCGAGCGAGGGCCTAGCGGCAAGACGCCCACTTTCCAGTAAAGACGGGAGGACCCGATGGTGGCGATCTCGAATGAAGCTCTGGAATGGCTGGATCGTGCCGAGCAAGCACGGGAGGTGGCGGGACAGTTGACCGATCCCGGCGCAAGCCGAGCGGTCTTGCAGGTTGCGGATACCTTCGAGCGGCTCGCCCGAGCTGCCGTTGCGCGAGCTGCGGCGCGGAAAAGGAAATTGCCAACCAAAAGCGAGGACAGGACCCGTCAGATAAATTCTTGACCGGGTTATTTCAGGTTTTGTCAATAACCTCGCCCGCACACTGCCTCGTTGTCCCCCAACAAGAGGCTAAAATGCGAGTGATTATCCCAACCCTGATGGGTTTGATAGCATTGGCGGCCACCTGAGTGCAGGCGGCCCCCGTCCCAACTAACCCGCAGCACCACCCGAGATGGCACGAGACCCCGGCGCAGAACGTCCGCAAGAGCCAGCACTACGATCATCTTGTTGCCACCAACAGCAGCTATCGCGCCTCCCGGATGAGGAAGGAGTGCGGGCCGATCAGAGACGTCGAATTGCGCGCGATCTGTGTCGGCTCATTCAATGAATCTGAGCCTCGGTAGCTGACGCCCTTCGGGCAATAGCAATACCCAAACGTGGTTGGGAGCAGGGCGCTGTAATGAGCCACCACCCCCGATTGCCACGGAAGAAGCCCTGGCTGATTGCGGGGGCTTTCAACCGATCGGCTACGGATTACCCCACCCGCCCGTTGGGCCTCGCCAGTCCGGGAAGGGATCATCAAAAATTGCGCTTCCGGGAACCCAGATATAGTAGTTGGAAACTCCTGCCCCACCATAGCGACCGCCATTGAAACGGCTCGGTCCCCAATGCGGTGGGTGCCGACCGCCACCTCCACCGCCGGGCGCCGCGCTCCAGTTCGAAGCATGCCCGTATCCCACCTGCATCAAGCCGCTGTGCGTTGGACCCGTCATAGCCTGTGCTGTATTCGATACCGGCGAAGCAGAATGCGCTGCAATTGGTACTATCAGCGCCAGCGACCCGACCAAGGCCAATCCGAGGATGCGCAATTTAGCCTCCTGCCACGAAGCGGCTTTTGACACCCAGCCCATGATGGTTCAGCGGCGACCTTTCGTCCCGCAGGGCGCGATTGCCGCTGTAAGATCGGAAGGATGGGATGGCTGTCGAGCACGTGGTAGATGTATGAAGTGTCACTTGTATTCGCTACGCCTGCGTCATTCAAGCGCGCGGAGCGCTCCCGTCAGCATGGCTCTCCGCCGCCCTTGAGGGATGATCCGCATTGCCGCCTCGCTTTTCCAGAAGGTGCCTCAGCCGCAAAGGGTTCGACAGTGCAGCTGGGCGATCGCCGTCGCCGATCGTGAACGGCGAGCCGATCAGCTTGCCAATCCCCACCATGAGGCGGTCGGAAACGACTTCCGCTCTGGCGGGGCTGGGCGATACTGTGACGCGTACGACGAAGGGGCGGCTATGCGCGGAAAACCTCTGCCACGAAGACCCGATGTTTCAGGACGGGCGGTGCGCCTTTGGTCAGACTGGGGCAGCGCAGAGGCATCTCACAAACCAGGGAGTTGGCGTCAGCGACGTGTTCCTTTTCTTCGGTCTCTTCGCACAACAGGACAGCCGAGATCGTCACCACCTAATCCTTGGCTTTCTTCGGGTTGAGGAGATCCGAGCGCTCGGGGGTCGTCCGCACGAAAGCGATCAACCTAAAGGCTTTTCACGACGGCATCCGCACACGATCGGACTGTCCTACCATCACGCGCCGGCTCGGTGGATCGGTGACAACGAACGACAAGTGGATGGTCGGGGACAAGAGTTCATCGCCGACATAGACGATCTCGCGGAACCTAAGACGTAACTCGCGGAACCTAAGGCGTGGCTCGCGGCAATAATTGATGCCATCCACCACTGAAAACAGGAGCAAAGCTCTGGATGCGCCTCGTGTGATCGTTGGTCATGCTCCGTCGCCCCAAGCGGATACCCGACAAAGGCGAGACGATCCATTCTGGGAATTCGGTAGCTTTGGTTGCACCCGCTGCCATCGCCGCAATCTACTGGACCCGCGTCGTACCCCGAGTTGCAAGGGGTGCGCTTAGCATTCGTGCAGGGCGGAGATGATCGATTTCGTCTGGTTCACGTAACACCACCGATTTCGACCCGAAGCGTGGGAGATACTTGCGAGGGCGTCTGGTCGCCGCCGGAGATGCCGCTCACCTACGCCACCGCACCGACTGTGATAGATGACCACGGCCGATCGGATATTCCGCTCCGCGGCGAAATTGCGCGTGACATTCGCCGTTCGACGCCGGTGAGTAGGTTCGCAAGCGCCTTCCGCACTCGCCGTCAGCCTCTGAGGGGCGAGCCTACGGGGCGAGCTTTGATCGGCGAACCGAAGAGCATATCCCCGAGGCCGGTCTTGAACTCATTGAAGCCCGCTTTGTGGTGGACGATCTCGTACGGTTGATGTCGGCCCGCGCAGCGAGTTGATCGGCAGACCTTAGGGGGCGCGCTGTAGCGGTAACGTCTCGGAGGAATAATGAACCTGCACAGTCTGCTTGCCGCGCTCTTCGTGGTCTTGGCGCTCGCCGGGTGCGCCCAAGGGACCACTGGCCAAGCCGGCGCCCCATACGCGCCCTATTCGCCGGAGAGCAACGGGAATAGGCCCGAGCACGGCGGAGGGGATGGCGGTGGCGGTGGCAGTATGTAGCTAGCGACGCGCAGGGGCTGCGAGCCAAGCTTGAGGCCATCCGGCTCACTGAATGCTAGGGTCGGTGCAGGTTTCGAGGTAGGCTCGGTTAGACAATCCACCGTCGGCAAGAATGCCTTCTGTGCGCCGCCTCACCGCGATCCTCGCCGCCGATGTGGCAGGCTACTCGCGCCTGATGGGGACGGATGAGGAGGGGACGCATGAGCGTCTCAAGGCCCATCTCCGGGAGCTGGTCAACCCGAAGATCAAGGAGCATAGCGGCCGGATCGTGAAGAACACCGGCGACGGCTTCTTGGCAGAGTTTTCGAGCGTCGTCGTCGCCGTCCGGTGCGCAGTCGAGATCCAGCGGGCGATGGCCGACCGAAATGCGGATACGCCTGAGGACAAGCGCATCACCTTCCGGATCGGCATCAATCTCGGTGACGTGATCGCCGAACCGGATGACATCTATGGCGATGGGGTCAATGTCGCCGCCCGGCTGGAGGCATTGGCTGACCCCGGCGGCATTTGCGTATCGCGAGTAGTACGAGACCAGATACGAGACAAACTTCCTTATCCATTCGAGGATAAGGGAGAACAGACCGTCAAGAATATCGCGCGCTCCGTGCGGGTCTATGCGTTGCGCCCCGAAGCAGTCGCCGAGTTACCAGCTCCCGGTGTGTTTCTTGGAGCGCGACAGCGCCGACGCGCGCTCCCTCTGGCAGTGGCAGCGGCGGTTGCAGCTACGCTCGTCATTGCTGTTATTGCCTGGTGGGTTTGGCCGGTCACCACGTCGTCTCCCAGGTCGATGAACCCAGCCGGATTGGCCACTGAAAGTAGCCAGGCCGCCCTTGCTGCGCCGGAGCCTGCGGTCGCGCCCCGCTTATCGGTCCTTGTCCTGCCATTTGCTAATCTCAGCAACGACCCTGAACAGCAGTATTTCGCCGATGGTATCACTGAGGATCTGACGACCGATCTGTCGCGGATCGCGGACATGCTCGTGATCTCACGCAATACCGCGTTCACGTATAGAAACAAGCCGCTCGACACCAAACAGATCGGCCGCGAGCTGGGCGTTCGCTACTTATTGGAAGGCAGCGTCCGGCGGTCAAGCAATCAAGTACGCGTCAACGCGCAGCTGATCGATGCCGAGACCGACGCGCATCTGTGGGCAGAACGATTCGACCGCGATACAGGCGACCTGTTCGCACTGCAAAACGAGATCACGAGCCGGATCGCGGTCGCGCTGAATGCAGAGGTTCTTGCAGCAGAGGTCGCTCGCGCTACCGAGAAGAATCCCGACGCGTTAGACTACATCCTTCAAGGGCGCGCAGCTCTAGCGCAGCCGCCTGGGCTCGACAGCTACGGGGAGGCGATCAACTCGTTCGAGCACGCGCTGGCACTCGATCCGCAGTCCATCGAGGCGAAGGGCTGGTTGGCAAATGCACTCGTCGGTCGCGTGTTAGATCTTCACCCGAGTTCATCCTGGAGCGATTTGAAACGTGCAAATGCGCTGGCGAGCCAAGCCTTGGCAGCATCGCCCAGCAGCACGCCTGCGCATCTCGCCAAAGGCCAACTGCTGCGGGTGGAAGGGCGCTGCGACGAGGCCATTCCTGAATTCGAGATGGTGATCGCCTCAAATCGTAACTCGTCGGGCGCACTCTTCGCGCTCGGCGAGTGCAAGCTCCTAACGGGATCGATAGACGAGGTAATCCCGTTGGAGGAGCAGGCGATCCGTCTTGGCCCCCGCGATCCCTACGTCTTCAACCGTTATCTCGTGATTGGCAAGGTGCATTTGCTGCAATCGCGCATTGACGAAGCGATCGTATGGTTGGATCGGGCGCGCATCGGCAATCCGGGATCCCCTTGGCCACACGTCTGGCTCGCCGCAGCCTATGCTCTCAACGGCCAGACAGATCTTGCCGCCACCGAACTTGCCGAGACCCGCGAGCGGTTGGGCGAGGGTTCTTTTCCGAGCATCGCGCAGATGAAGGCCCACGGATATTGGGGCGTCCCGAAGATCGACGCCTTGTTTGAAGCCACCTATTTCGCTGGTCTGCGCAAGGCTGGGGTGCCGGAGGAGTGAGGCCGCAGGGCCTCGGCGCGACGAGACCACCTGCGGCACACTCGACGTAGCTGCCGGTCAAAGTCTCGGCGGCTCGAAGAGTGACTGTCAGGTTCGCTCCGATTACCAGGTGCAAAACAAAACTAGGACCACCTAAATTGTGCAATCCGGGGTCGTTTACCTGATGTTCGGAACACTGGGCCGGTGAGATACTCGCTCAGGAACGTTGTTCGCTATACACGTTTCGGCGGCATGATCGAGGAGCAAATGGCGGACTGGACTGATCAAATAGCAATCGTCACTGGAAGCTCCCGCGGCATTGGGCGAGCGATTGCGCGAGCGTTGGCAGCGCGAGGCGCAGCAATCTGCATCAATTATGCAGGCCGCACGGCCGAGGCGGAAGCAGTCGCCGCCGAAATCGCGGCGGCGGGCGGACGCGTTATTGCAATCCAGGCAGATGTCGCCGATGCCGACGCAGTGGCGCGAATGGTCGTGCGTACCGAGGCCGAGCCGGGGTCGGTCAGCATCCTTGTGAACAATGCCGGCATATCTTCACTGGCAACCTTGGAGAGCTACGACCCGGCGGCAATGGCGCGCATGCGGCGCGTCAATGTGGATGGGGTGATCCACACAATTCGTGCCGTCGCGCCAGGTATGCAGGAGCGGGGCTACGGCCGTATCATCAACATCGCCTCCAATGCGGCGATCGGCACGGCACTACCCGGCAGGACGTTTTATGCGGCAAACTAAAGCGGAGGTACTGATCCTGACGCGCCGTTTTGCGATGGAACTGGGGCGCCGGGGAGTCACGGTCAACGCGGTGGCGCCCGGCTGGATCGTGACGGAGATGGCACGAGCCGGACGCAGCGAGGAGGAATTCGAGGCGAGAGTGCGCAATATGAGCGAGCGCGCTATGGTAGGGCGGACGGGACGGACGACGATATTGCCAATGCGGTGGCTTTCCTAGCATCGCCGGAGTCGGGGTTTGTCACAGCGCAGGTGCTCACGTTGATGGTGGGCCGATGGACTATATCGGGTATGGCTAATGGCTCATAACGAGTGGAACAAAAGTGAGATTTTGATGCCCGAAAAAGGTCCGTCGGTATTCCTCGATTATGACCAGGCCGCACTCGAAGCCGCGTATGATCAGGCCGCCTACGCCCCGAACCGTGAGCAACTGATCAAACGCCGAATCCGCGACAGCGAACTGGCGCGCCATCGTATCGGCGAGCCCGAGCGCGTCGCCCATGGCTCGGCTGAGATCGAGCGATTGGACATATACCGCGCCCGACGCAAACTGGCGCCGGTCTTCATCTTCATCCATGGCGGCGCCTGGCGCAGCGGGCGCTCGAAGGATTTCGCAGCTCCAGCCGAAATGTTCCTGGCCGCCGGGGCGCATTATGTCGTTCCCGACTTCGCCTGGGTACAGGATGTCGGCGGCAACCTGACGGTTCTCCCCGACCAGGTCTGCCGCGCCGTCGCTCGGGTGTACAGGAATGCCGCTCGTTTCGACGGCGATCCCAATCGGCTCTATATCGGTGGCCAATCGTCTGGTGGGCATCTCGCCGCGGTCGCGCTGACGACCGATTGGCAGCGCCAATTCGACCTGCCGGCCGACATCATCAGGGGCGGCATGTGCATCAGTGGTATGTACGACCTGACGCCGGTGCGATTATCGGCACGCAGCCGCTATGTCGCGTTCGATGACGCCACTGTAGCCGCACTGAGCCCATTACGGCATCTCGATCGACTGCACGCGCCGTTGGTCGTCGCCTACGGCACCTGCGAGAACTCCCGAATTCCAGCGCCAGAATTGCGAATTCGCCGCCGCGGTTGAAGCCAGCGGCAAGGTGGTGGAGCTGGTGGTCGGCGAGCATTACAACCATTTCGAGTTACCCGAGACGCTCGGCAACCCATATGGTCTGCTTGGGCGTGCGGCACTCGACCTGATGGGTTTGGCATCGGTGTCCCCGTACCAGGTCGATTTTAGCTGACCCCGTGTTAGGGGATGCGCTGGTAGTCACCGCCGGGCGCAAGTTGGCTATGCGTGACGCGCCTTCATCGTAGATATGCCTTCTCTAGCTCCCGCTACGCGCGTCCCCCGTAACGCAAGATCTCCGCGACAGAGGCGATGTCGCTTTCCACGCCGGGAAATCCCCCCTCAGCCAG
>CAVOWP010000006.1:0-44036 GCA_963700185.1 uncultured Alphaproteobacteria bacterium | reverse complement strand
AAATGCGCTGGCGAGCCAAGCCTTGGCAGCATCGCCCAGCAGCACGCCTGCGCATCTCGCCAAAGGCCAACTGCTGCGGGTGGAAGGGCGCTGCGACGAGGCCATTCCTGAATTCGAGATGGTGATCGCCTCAAATCGTAACTCGTCGGGCGCACTCTTCGCGCTCGGCGAGTGCAAGCTCCTAACGGGATCGATAGACGAGGTAATCCCGTTGGAGGAGCAGGCGATCCGTCTTGGCCCCCGCGATCCCTACATCTTCAACCGTTATCTCGTGATTGGCAAGGTGCATTTGCTGCAATCGCGCATTGACGAAGCGATCGTATGGTTGGATCGGGCGCGCATCGGCGATCCGGGATCCCCTTGGCCACACGTCTGGCTCGCCGCAGCCTATGCTCTCAACGGCCAGACAGATCTTGCCGCCACCGAACTTGCCGAGACCCGCGAGCGGTTGGGCGAGGGTTCTTTTCCGAGCATCGCGCAGTGAAGGCCCACGGATATTGGGGCGTCCCGAAGATCGACGCCTTGTTTGAAGCCACCTATTTCGCTGGTCTGCGCAAGGCTGGGGTGCCGGAGGAGTGAGGCCGCAGGGCCTCGGCGCGACGAGACCACCTGCGGCACACTCGACGTAGCTGCCGGTCAAAGTCTCGGCGGCTCGAAGAGTGACTGTCAGGTTCGCTCCGATTACCAGGTGCAAAACAAAACTAGGACCACCTAAATTGTGCAATCCGGGGTCGTTTACCTGATGTTCGGAACACTGGGCCGGTGAGATACTCGCTCAGGAACGTTGTTCGCTATACACGTTTCGGCGGCATGATCGAGGAGCAAATGGCGGACTGGACTGATCAAATAGCAATCGTCACTGGAAGCTCCCGCGGCATTGGGCGAGCGATTGCGCGAGCGTTGGCAGCGCGAGGCGCAGCAATCTGCATCAATTTGCAGGCCGCACGGCCGAGGCGGAAGCAGTCGCCGCCGAAATCGCGGCGGCGGGCGGACGCGTTATTGCAATCCAGGCAGATGTCGCCGATGCCGACGCAGTGGCGCGAATGGTCATGCGTACCGAGGCCGAGCCGGGGTCGGTCAGCATCCTTGTGAACAATGCCGGCATATCTTCACTGGCAACCTTGGAGAGCTACGACCCGGCGGCAATGGCGCGCATGCGGCGCGTCAATGTGGATGGGGTGATCCACACAATTCGTGCCGTCGCGCCAGGTATGCAGGAGCGGGGCTACGGCCGTATCATCAACATCGCCTCCAATGCGGCGATCGGCACGGCACTACCCGGCAGGACGTTTTATGCGGCAAACTAAAGCGGAGGTACTGATCCTGACGCGCCGTTTTGCGATGGAACTGGGGCGCCGGGGAGTCACGGTCAACGCGGTGGCGCCCGGCTGGATCGTGACGGAGATGGCACGAGCCGGACGCAGCGAGGAGGAATTCGAGGCGAGAGTGCGCAATATGAGCGAGCGCGCTATGGTAGGGCGGACGGGACGGACGACGATATTGCCAATGCGGTGGCTTTCCTGGCATCGCCGAAGTCGGGGTTTGTCACAGCGCAGGTGCTCACGTTGATGGTGGGCCGATGGACTATATCGGGTATGGCTAATGGCTCATAACGAGTGGAACAAAAGTGAGATTTTGATGCCCGAAAAAGGTCCGTCGGTATTCCTCGATTATGACCAGGCCGCACTCGATGCCGCGTATGATCAGGCCGCCTACGCCCCGAACCGTGAGCAACTGATCAAACGCCGAATCCGCGACAGCGAACTGGCGCGCCATCGTATCGGCGAGCCCGAGCGCGTCGCCCATGGCTCGGCTGAGATCGAGCGATTGGACATATACCGCGCCCGACGCAAACTGGCGCCGGTCTTCATCTTCATCCATGGCGGCGCCTGGCGCAGCGGGCGCTCGAAGGATTTCGCAGCTCCAGCCGAAATGTTCCTGGCCGCCGGGGCGCATTATGTCGTTCCCGACTTCGCCTGGGTACAGGATGTCGGCGGCAACCTGACGGTTCTCCCCGACCAGGTCTGCCGCGCCGTCGCTTGGGTGTACAGGAATGCCGCTCGTTTCGACGGCGATCCCAATCGGCTCTATATCGGTGGCCAATCGTCTGGTGGGCATCTCGCCGCGGTCGCGCTGACGACCGATTGGCAGCGCCAATTCGACCTGCCGGCCGACATCATCAGGGGCGGCATGTGCATCAGTGGTATGTACGACCTGACGCCGGTGCGATTATCGGCACGCAGCCGCTATGTCGCGTTCGATGACGCCACTGTAGCCGCACTGAGCCCATTACGGCATCTCGATCGACTGCACGCGCCGTTGGTCGTCGCCTACGGCACCTGCGGAACTTCCTGAATTCCAGCGCCAGAATCGCGAATTCGCCGCCGCGGTTGAAGCCAGCGGCAAGGTGGTGGAGCTGGTGGTCGGCGAGCATTACAACCATTTCGAGTTACCCGAGACGCTCGGCAACCCATATGGTCTGCTTGGGCGTGCGGCACTCGACCTGATGGGTTTGGCATCGGTGTCCCCGTACCAGGTCGATTTTAGCTGACCCCGTGTTAGGGGATGCGCTGGTAGTCACCGCCGGGCGCAAGTTGGCTATGCGTGACGCGCCTTCATCGTAGATATGCCTTCTCTAGCTCCCGCATATGCGCGTCCCCCTGTAACGCAAAGATCTCCGCGACAGAGGCGATGTCGCTTTCCACGCCGGCAATTCCGCCCTCAGCCAGGATGCGCCTACGAATTCAATATTGCGCGCCGAGACCGGGATCATGCTGCAGTTCCTCCCCGAGCAGTACTGCCCAAGCGAGCCATAACGTGCCGATCTCCAGGGCCGCAAGTTTCCTTATGGATCGCGTTGGATTCTCCGATATTCACGTCATTCGGTTGGCGGCGCAATTTCGTCGAGGGCAAGGCCACGAGCTTCGGGGCCGACCTGGGTGACGGCAATCGCGGCGATCGCGACCATGACCGCAATCGTTGCGAAAACGACGTTGAGGCCGAAGCCGGTATAAATCCATAGGATCGACGGAATCGCTACCGCGGCGCCGATCCGGCCTGCCGCTTGCGCGAGACCGAAACCGGAGGCACGCGCGTTGGTCGGGAAGACCTCGGAGACGAAGATCTGCGAGGAATTGCCAGCCAACTGTGTGCAGAAGATCATGCAAAATCCTATTGCCAGGACCACGCTTCGCTCGACGCATTGGCCCACAGCAGCCCGAAGACGCCGGTCAGAATGAAGGCGGTCACGGCAGTGGGTTTGCGGCCGAAGCGCTCCAGCGCGTACATCATGAAGGCGCTGGCGCACGGGAAGGCAAGCGTCATCCAGAAGATCGAGTTCAGCGACTTGGCGATCGTGAAGCCGCGTTCCGCGAGGATGTTGGGAAGCCATGCGCCGAGCCCGAGCGCGATGCTGAAAAACGCAAAGAAGCAGATCATTCCGGCGATGACCCGGCCGGGATAGTCGCGGAACACGGTCGCGATCGGATCCCTGTGTGCGCGGCTTGCCGGGTCGATCGACAGAGTTTCGACCGGAACGGTGCGCAGGCCCATGCGTTGCAACAGGTCGAGCGCCCGCTGACCATGGCCGTGTGTCGCCAACCAGCGCGGCGATTCCGGCAACGAGAAGCGCAATATGAAGATGATCAGGGCGCCGATGCCGACGATGATCCAGATGCCGCGCCAGCCGATCCTGTCGCGCAACGCAAGCGTCAGCAAAATGCCGACTGGCCATGGCCACGCGCCACCGATGAACTGCATCAGAGCGATGACACGGCCGCGGATGCGCTTCGGCGCGTATTCGGCGGTGTAGGAAAAGCACAACGGCTGCTCGGCGCCGAGGCCGACGCCTGCGAGGAACCGGAAGATCAGCAGCCAGGTCAGGCCGGGCTCGAACCCGATGCTCGGGATCGGCGGCAGGGCGGCGAGGATCGTCGCGACCCCAAACAGCAACAGGTTGAACTGGTAGACCGCCTTGCGGCCGAATCGGTCGGTGAATTCGCCCTGGCCGAGCGTGCCGAGAAAGAGGCCCAGGAGCGTGGTGCTACCGATCCACGGCACCTGCTGCTGGGTTACAAAGCCGCAGTGGATAAGATCGGGAACGAGCGCCCCGAAAATCGTGAAATCCAGCACGTCGAAGAAATAGCCGGCCGCCACTAAGGCAAGCACGCGCCAATGGAGCGGTCCCATCCGCGCCTCGTCCATAGCCTCGCCGACATAGGACAGGACTCGATGGTTTGCACCGTCCGCGCCATAGGCGGCCTCCCTGTTCGCCGCTTCGGCCTGTTTCAGGCCGAGCAAGCCCTCATTCACTGGCGATCAATTCCGCACCTTTCCCGGATATTCCGGGGTCTAGGAGACGAGGATCGCTTCTTTGGGCACCTTCGGCAACGGAGAACAATGTTGAAGACACCCTGTGCGAACTCCTCGGCGTCGAGGTGCCGATCATCCTGGCACCGATGGGGATGCGCACGTCGCCTGAAATCGCGGCTGCCGTATCCAATGAGGGCGGGTTGGGCGCATCGGATCTCTATTCCGGCCCACCGCGACCGTTTAAACGCGACATCGATGTGGTAAAAAAATACTCACCCATCGGCCGCGATTATTGCTGGCACAGCCCGACGAGGTGATCGAATAAGCAAAGGGCGAATGGCTCATTTGCGTCGAGGCCGTGTAAAAACGTTGGAAGCCGTAGTCAAGGAGGGCAGGATGCGCGCGCTGATTTTGGGAGCGGCATTGGTGGCGGCGGCAACGCCGGCGCTTGCGGAGTTCAGAGTGTCCTCGACAAACGTCAAGAGCGGCAGCCCGATGGCGTTGGCGCAGGTGCTCGGCAGCTGCAACGGGCAGAACGTTTCGCCGGCGCTCACCTGGTCGGGCGAGCCCACTGACACGCAGAGCTTCGCGCTGACGATGGTCGATACCGACGCCCAGAACGGGAGCGGCTGGTGGCATTGGAGCGTGTTCAACATTCCGGCCTCGGTCCATGGCCTGGCGGCCGGCGCCGGCAGCGAGGGCTCGAAGGATTTACCCGCGGGCGCGATCCAGGGGCGGACCGACTTCGGATTTTCGCATTACGGCGGGCCGTGCCCACCGGTCGGCGACCACGCGCATCACTACGAGATCACCTTATACGCGCTCAAGGTCCCATCGCTGCCGCTTGACGAAACCGCCTCGGGCGCACAGGTCGGGCTCAGCCTCGGTGCCAACACGCTGGCAACGGCGAAGATCGTCGGACGCTACGGCCGTTCGAAATAACGCGGGCAGCTTCACTCCGCGGATACGGCTAGGATGGATACATGAAATTGCCGCGCGCGATCCTGTTCGATCTCGACGACACGATCCTCGTCGCGTTTGGGCCGGCGCAGTCACAGTGGCAACGTACCATAGCCGCTTCCGCCGACCAGCTCGGGCCGATCGAGGCGACGGTCATTGCGGCGGCGATCGAGGCGGCCTCGACCGAACTATGGGCCGATCCGGCGCGGCACAAATACTGGCGCCATCGCACCGGTGCCGCGCGCCGCCGCATCGTGGCGACCGCCTTTGCCGCGCTCGCGGCGGCCGGCCATCCGGTGCCGACTGAGGCGATCGGTGACGCATTGGCCGACGCCTATAACGCCCTGCACGACGAGGAATTGTCGCTGTTTCCCGATGCGCACGAGACCCTCGACCGGCTGAAGGAGTTGGGCATCAAACTGGCGCTGATCACCAATGGGGCCGCCGAGCCGCAGCGCGCCAAGGTCGTGCGTTTCGCCCTCGAACACCGTTTCGACCACATCCAGATCGAGGGCGAGCACGGCTTCGGCAAGCCCGAGGAGCGAGCCTACAACCATGCGATGGAAGTGCTCGGCGTCGGGCCGGACGAGACCTGGATGGTCGGCGACAATCTTGAATGGGAAATCGTGGCACCCCAACGGCTCGGCATTTACGCGATCTGGCACGACGGTTACGGCGTCGGGCTACCCCGCAACTCCCCGATCCGGCCCGACCGCATCATCCGCGGCCTGTCGGAATTGCTGCTGTAGCCGAGCTTATTGGTGTGCCAGCCGGGCGGCGGCGTTGCTGTGGTTTATGGCGGGCACCGCCGCCAGCGCGCAAACCGGCCCCGGCGTCGGTTACGATCGTGCAGCCCTGACCCAGACGATCTGCCGGCAATACGCCGCCGCGCAAAGGGGAATGCCATACGACACGATGTACGCGCAGTGCATGTATGCGAGGGGCTACCGAGTGCCGGGTTTCTCCCCGTCGCCCGATTCCCCCGGTTATCAAGGCGAGTTGCCGGGTCCCGCGGCTCATAATGGAGGCGCCTGACCGCGCGGTATCAAAAAGACGCTGAGCAGGTCGGCGATGCCGTCCCCTGGGATCAACTTGTTTGCCTCGCGGCATTTTCGCGCCGAGTTACCCGACCTCGCGGGCCTCCAACGCAGTTTACCGGAGATCGACATACGCATCGGCATCGCCACCGGCGATGTTGTGGTGGGCAGCATCGGCGTGTAGCGGAACGCCGACCCGCTCATTTCTCCGGCCCTAGATCAGGTTCGACGAGGGCCTTCGCAGCCGAACAATGCTCGTTGCCCCGACCAGATCGCTATGGCAGGGTTAATCTGATGAAGGACCCGAAAAATCCGGCACAACCTCGGGCCGGCGTCGGGGAATGGCCACAATGGGGTAAGGGGCCATTTCGCAGTCGGGAGACACCGGTCGGGATCGACCCAAAGCGGCCATTGAACGGGGCAGTCTCGGGGGTCTCAGCAGGATGGGATAGCGGTCCTTTACCACTCTTCAAAACAGGTTCGCGCGTTGGCAATCCGGTGTCGCGTTAAAAACGCAAATCGCCCCGATTTGTTGCGAAAAATGTGCAGCACCAGGCGAAGGGCTATACACTCTCGGCGCACGCTGCTTTGTCCAGCGCTGCTAGAATGGCAGGGATCTACCGGAAGGCCACCGCGAAAGCTCGAAGGCCAAGCCCCGCCCGGGACTCGACACGTTGTCCCGTCAAGTAGCGAGCAACCGATCTACCGATGTCGCGGATAGACGGGCCTGAAAGCGACGGGGCGGCTCCGACGAGCAACCACTGATCGGCAAGGGCAAGCGGCCACTCCAGCACGCTTGCTGGGGATGGTCCCGCTATGCCCTCTGCTCCGAAACTCACCAACGAGCAATCTAGAAGCGTCTATTATAACCCGAACGGACTCAGCCCTCGTTGCCGAAACTCGTACAGCACGCCCTGGACGATCGTTGACGGCTTGCGGGTCCCCGGCACCGCGCCCTATCAAGACAATAAATTTGAAAGAATTCCGGCGAGATCGCGGCCACCGATCTTGGCCGCAATATAAGCCGAGCCAGGGACCGCATCGCGCGATTGAAAACGGGCGAGAGCGTTGCCGGGATCGACAAGCCGTTGACCCCAGCAGAGATGGGATTCAGCCCGGCGAAGATCCGCCATATGACGCGCCTCCCCGAGATCGGCGACGCCGGATTCGAAGAGTTTCTCGCAGAAGTCCACAAGCGTAAGGAAAAAAATCGAGCACAACGTCAGCGCCAAGATAGCTCGCCGACTCAGACGTGAACCCGGCCAGTTATGATGGCACCCCTCGACATCCACACGATCAGCCGCACATGGGCAGCTGCGCCGGCGCCGATGCTAGTGGTTAACCGCTGCTCACTGGTGGACACCGGGTGCGCCTATCCGACGTCGGATCAGATTTCTGATTGCAGTGTGAAACGGCTCACACGCTAAGCCACCACCAAAAACCTAATCTCATAGATGTACACATAAAGGAGCCATGTCGATGGATACGCAGGAGCAACGATCGTTGGCGATCAGTGCCGGTCACCTCACCCTTGCGGTGCGCGCCGAGCTTGGCCGCGTGCTGGTGGCGAACGGTGGGGACCGACGTAAGGCGCTGGCGGCCGGTTTCACTGAGCTGGCCACCCGAAAGGCCCTCCAAACCAAGGAGGCGACCGAATTGGCAGCGATCATGGAGATGTTCTTCAATGCGCCGGACGGAAACGACCCGAAGCTGGCCCAGCGGGCCAGGACTTACTTCAATATGCTGACCCTCGACCCCGGTTCTAGCTGTACGGCTCTAGCCATCGCCAGCGTCATCAGTTCACTCACCTCGCCGATTAAGGCCGCAGGCGCTGGCAGCCCGCAGGCGGTCTCCAAGGGCGACGCCGTCTTCGGAGGCTTCGGCGCGGTAGTCGGAGCCGGTATCGGCTTCGGTTTCGGGGGCCCGATCGGCGCCGGTATCGGTGCCGTCGTAGGAGGGGCCGTCGGGGTGTGCATCGAGCGGAGCTAGTGGTCTGACGCCAACACTTGGTATTCAGGATTGACCTTCTCGATGATGCGATCGGGATCGGCGGTCCAGACGAAAGGCTTCGGTTGGCGGTTGTGTTCGTTTCTCACGCGACGAGGCGGGTGGAGGAGGGGCGGTTGCCCGCCCCTCACTCTGAGCGCCGCAAATGGGTCACAGCGGCGGTCATGGCGATCCGCCCTAGACGGCGGCGGCGCCCAGCCATATTACGCGACGAGCGATCCATATGACGTTCGACGTGTACGCCATTTGTGGCCGGCGGCCGCGGACGACCCGGCCGCAGTGACCCAATTGCAGGCGCCTTCGTCGAGTGGCCCATCAGCGCTGCACGCGCTTTGGCGAGAAACCTTGTTCAATGAACAGGCTCGCCGCGGCGTGACACAGTGAGTGCAGCCCATGCTTTAGGTGCCGCGGGTCGGTCGTGATGCCGGCAGCGCACTGCAGCGGCCCGAGCCCGCGCCAAGCTGTCGACATTGCCGCTGCTGTTCGGGAACACCAACCGGCGATCCCTGTCGTGAGCGTCATTGAGAGACACCGCATCACCGGCCCAGCCCGCTCATCGGCCGACGGCGGCAACCGACTGCCGGTACGACGGCGGCGGCGGGGCGCCCCATGCCACGCGATCAGGACGCCAGGGCGGTCACGACGACACCTGTGCTGCTGACCGACGGCGGCAGCGGCCGATCGGCCAGGGTGCATGTACCGATATCGGTACATCAGCTCTGGCCCTGAACGCGGTGCTGACGTTGGCTTTGCCGCTCTCGACCGCCTGGACCAGCCCGGGTGCGCCATGATCACGGACGACAGTTGCGTGATGCACTGACAGTTCGCTGACATTCAACAGCGCTGCAGCTTCCGACTGTGAGGGTGCCGCAATTGCGGTATGCTGATTTGCTCCGCGCTCTAACGTCGCCAATCGCCTCGCCACCAGAGCGCGCTGGCTCCCGTCGAGATGCCGGCGCTTCAGATTGAGCGAGATTTTGGCGGCGGCGCCAAAGTCTAATCGGCGGCGGTGTCAGGCAAATGACCTTGCGTCACGATGATGCAAAGTTCTGGATTTTGAAGCTGCAAATTTGCCGCTTTTGATTGTGGACTCATCTGGCGGCGCTGTCGGCGTTGCCGTCGCGCTGTTGCTGACGAAATTGATCCGCCACTTCGTCGCCACATCGGGCCGGCCGAATTCGGGAACGAGATGTTCCTTGTACGTGGCGGTGATCAGATCGGCTTTTTTTCAGCCGGTCGAGGGCTCGGGATGCCGTCGAGAAACTGCAATGGCATCGGCTTGCGATCTCTCTCAGCCCCAGCCCGATGCCGCCGTTGTTGTGGCCGTTGTGCTCGCGGATCAGCAACAGCAAGACGGCGATATCGATCGGCTTGAGCGTCGCGAAGGCGGGGCTGTCAACCCCAGATCGACACCCTACCGCGGGTGGGCTCACGTTCCGGAAGGCTTTTTGATGATCGGACCCGCTGAACCCTTCGTGCCAGTAAATGGGCGACATGTTATCGAACCCGCCACGGCGTATCCGCCACTGAGCGGACTGACACGAAGAGGACCTCTCTTGATGGCGAGGCGCAGCTTGGGGTCCGCATGCTGTCTTTGCGCGTTGGTTCTGGCCTCCTGTGTCTCGCCGGAAGAAATCCGCCGCGAGGATGAAGCGACGTGCGTGGGCTACGGTTTTCACGCCGGCACCGATGCGTTTGCCGGTTGTCTCCAGAAGGAAAGCCTGGCGCGGCGGGTCTTGACTTCGTACCCGCCTTATTGGGGATCGGGTTACTGGGGTGGGACCTGGGGACCGTATTGGCCTTAGGAGGACCGTTTTGCCAGTTTCGAGGAGCAGGTGATCGGCGCCAAGCAGCGTCTCGATTAATAGAGCAGCGAGTGGATTTGGTTAATGCCCGGGCCGGAATTCCTCAGCAGCCGAGCTTGGTTGCCAGATCGACAAAATCGCCGGCTATCACGTCGAAATCGTGCTCGGCTTTGAGATCTCTGGTCTTGTTGGGGCCGTGTTCGAGCGGCCGGCTGACAAAGGCGGTGCGAAACCTGCGGCTGCGCGCCGCGACAAGATCGCCGTTATGTGCGGCCACCATCATGCATTGCTCGGGTTTGAGGTCGAGCAGCGCAGCGCTGCGGTCGTAGGCCTCGGGCTGTGGTTTGTAGGCGTGGGCAATCTCCGCGCCGAGGATGACGTCCCACGGCAACCCCGCGTATTTGGCCATATTGACCATCAGCGCGACATTGCCGTTCGACAATGTCGCAAGGATGAATTTGCGCTTGAGGCGGGTGAGCCCTTCGACGCTGTCGGGCCACCCGTCGAGGCGGTGCCAGGCGCGGTTGAGGTGGTCGATGTCGGCCTCGTCGAGACCGCTGATTTCAAATTCCTTCAAGAGCTCGACCAGGTTCTCGCGATGCAAATCGTCGAGCCTGGCCCACGGCCGCTCGCCCTTGCGCACCTTCTCCATTGCCGGCTGATAGCGGGCCCGCCAGCGATCCGCGAAGGCGTGCCAATCCTTCTCGTGGCCTTTCGGCCCGAGAAACCTTTTCGCCTCGCGAGCGATGCTGTCCCGCCAGTTCACCACGGTGCCGAACACGTCGAAAGTAAGAGCCTTAACATCGGAGAGCGCCATCCGCTGAGTTCCCGCAAACTAGGTTGCGCCAATTAGGTTCTCTAGCCCTCGGTGTCGCGCTTCGATGGCGCCTATGTCAAGGCAGCGGCTTTTTTATGCAGGTGAAATCCTTGCCGCCGTCGGTCTTTTCGCACAAAACGACGGCGTGCTGAACGTTGTCCACGACCCACAGAAAAGCGGCGTGCTCGTTTGCCGCGGAGCTGACGGCATAATTGCCTGAGCCGCCCGGCGGGCCGCCGGGCGACCGCGGCCCGGCCGGAAAGCTGGGGGTCGGCTGCGGTGGGCCAGGCAGGCTCGGCTGGACCCCCTGCGCGAGGACGGTATCCGCGCCCGACGACAGAGCGCCCGCTGAGGCCAAGATGGCGGACAGCAAAAGGGCGAGATATTTCGGCATCGTCCATCTCCAAGTTGGGCCGGCCGTCTTATCGCGGTGGCTGACGGCGCTCCAGCGCGTCGAGCGGCATCGTGCCGAGGTTCTCGCCTAATCTCCCCCGGTTTGATAAAAAGGCGGGATCGGGCGTTTGTTGAAAAGGGTGCGCCGCCCCACTCGCCAGGAAGGAATGCCGATGGAACTCACCGACCCCGTCAAGCGGATCCTCAGCAATTACGAGAGCGACAATCCGGGCACCAAGGCGAACCTCGCCCGTATCCTCTTGCAGGGCAGGCTCGGCGGCACCGGCAGGCTGTTGATCCTGCCCGTCGACCAGGGGGTCGAGCATGGCCCGGCGCGCAGCTTTGCGCCGAACCCGCCGGCCTACGACCCGCATTACCACTACCAGCTGGCGCTCGAGGCGGGCCTTTCGGCCTATGCCGCCCCGCTCGGCTTCATCGAAGCCGGCGCCGACACCTTTGCCGGGCGGATCCCGACCATCCTCAAGCTCAACAACGCCAACAGCATGTCGCGCTTCAAGGAAAACGCCACGCAGGCGATCACCGGCAACGTCAAGGACGCGCTGCGGCTCGGTTGCGCCGCGATCGGCTACACGATCTACCCCGGCTCCGACGCCGCCTACGACCAGATGCGCGACATCGCCGAGATGGCCTGCGAGGCCAAGGCGCATGGGCTTGCCGTCGTGATCTGGTCCTACCCGCGCGGCGGCAACCTGTCGCGTGAGGGCGAGACCGCGATCGACATCTGCGCCTATGCCGCGCAGATCGCCGCCCAGCTCGGCGCGCACATCATCAAGGTCAAGCCGCCGACCCAACATCTCGAACTCGCGGCGGCGAAGGCGGTCTACGAGAAGCAGAAGATCGACATCTCGACCCCGGCGGCGCGCATCCGCCATGTCGTGCAGTCCGCCTTCAACGGCCGGCGCATCGTCGTCTTCTCGGGCGGCGAGGCGAAGGACCTCGACGGCGTCTTCGCCGAAGTGCGCGCGGTCCGCGACGGCGGCGCCAACGGCTCGATCATCGGCCGCAACACCTTCCAGCGGCCGAAGGAGGAGGCCTTGGCCATGCTCGACAAAATCATCAAGATCTATCAGGGCAAAGACTGAGCTTTGGCGCAAAGTGAGACGCGGGCGACGACGCGGCTCTATCTGATTACGCCGCCCGCGCTCGACCCCGACCGGTTTGCGACGGAATTGGAGGAGGCGCTCGCCGGGGGCGATGTCGCTTCCCTGCAGCTGCGCCTCAAGGACGTCGAGGACGACGCGGTCCGACGCGCCACCAGGGTGATGCGGCCGATCGCCCAAGACCGAGGCGTCGCATTCATCATGAATGACCGCCCCGACCTCGCCGCCGAGCTCGATTGCGACGGGGTGCATGTCGGGGATGAAGACATGCCCTATGCGCAAGCCCGTCGCCTCCTTGGCCCTGGCCGCATCGTCGGCGTGACCTGCGGCGCCAGCCGCGACCGCGCCATTATCGCCGCCGAAGCCGGCGTCGACTACGTCGCCTTCGGCGCCTTCTTCCCAAGCGCGACCAAGGCCGCCAAACACCACGCCGACCCGGAATTGCTGCGCGACTGGAGTGACACCACCATCGTCCCGTGCTGCGCGATCGGCGGCATCACGCAAGAGAATTGCGGGCCGCTGGTCGAAGCCGGCGCCGACTTCCTCGCCGTCATCAGCGCGATCTGGTCACACCCCAAAGGGCCGCGCGCTGCAGTGCGCGAGTTCAACGATGTGTTCGCCCGCTACGGGCGCGCCTTCACGGACCGCTCATCGTAGCTAATCCGATTTATTAAAAAAAACGCACGTTAAGCAGGTTGGGACGCTTCCGGTCTCAAGATGTCGCCGCGTTCGATGCCAGCGCAAAATTCTCTGCGGTCTTGACGCATTCTGCAACAATCTGTGTGTTGTATTTCCGGCAGCTCGGGGCAATCGTGCCGCCGTTAAGATCTTCGGTTATTAGTTGATGAGCCAATCGCCATTTGCCGCAGTCATTCTTGCCGCCGGTGGCGGCACGCGGATGAATTCCGCCATGCCCAAAGTGATGCATCCGATCGCCGGGCGGCCGATGATCGCTTATCCTTTGGAGGCGTTACGCCCGCTGTCCCCGGCCGCAATCCTCGTCGTGATCGGGCCTCGGATGGAAAATGTCGCCGCGATCGTCGCTCCGGCCGAAAGCGTCGTGCAGGATCCGCCGCTCGGCACCGGCGATGCGGTGCGGACGGCGATGCGAGCACTCGATGGCCGCCTGGCGCCGCAAAGCTCGATCGAGGACGTCCTCGTGCTCTACGGCGACACGCCGTTTCTCGCCAGCGAGACACTCTCGCAGTTGTTGGCGGAGCGGCGGCGCACCGGGGCGGCGGTCCTGGTCTCGGGCATGCGTCCCGCCGACCCTAGCCCCTACGGGCGCTTCGTGCTGGCGTCCGACGGCGCGCTCGAGCGTATCGTCGAGGCGGCCGACGCCGGCCCCGAGGAGCAGGCGATCGGCCTGGTCAATGGCGGCATCATGGTGATCGAGGCGTTTCGCCTCGCCGAATTCCTCGATGCGCTCGACAGCGACAATGCCAAGCGCGAGTTCTACCTGACCGATATCGTCGCCATCGCCCGCCGGAAAGGGCTCGCCTGCCGAGCGGTCGAGCTCCCGGCGGAGGAACTGCTCGGCATCAACACTCGCGCCGAGCTCGCCGACGCGGAGGCACTGATGCAGCGCCGGCTGCGGCGGGCCGCGATGGATTCGGGAGTGACCCTGATCGCGCCGGAGACCGTGTTTCTGAGCGCCGACACGCGACTTGGGCGCGATCTCGTGGTGGAGCCGAACGTCACCTTCGGTCCCGGCGTGACGGTCGGGGAGGGGGCGAGGATCTGCTCGTTCTCATATCTCGAAGGGGCGGCGGTCGGGGCCGGCGCCCGGGTTGGTCCGTTTGCTCGCCTGCGCCCGGGAGCGGTTCTCGAGGAGGAGGTTCACGTCGGCAACTTCGTCGAGGTCAAAGCGGCCCGAACTCGGGCCGGAGCGAAGGCCAATCACCTCTCGTATATCGGCGACAGCGATATCGGCGCGGGCACCAATATCGGCGCCGGCACGATCACCTGCAATTACGACGGCGTTAACAAATTCCGCACGATCATCGGCGAGGCCGCGTTCATCGGCTCGAATACGGCGCTGGTGGCTCCGGTCAAGGTCGGCGACGGGGCGATCGTCGCGGCCGGCAGCGTGATCGTCAGGGATGTTCCCGCCGATGCGCTGTCGATCGCCCGCGGGCAGCAAGTGGACAAGCCGGGGCGCGCGGCCGAGATCCGGGCAAGATTGCGGAGAAAGAGCTGATGTGCGGCATCATCGGCATAATCGCCAGGGATACGGTCGCGCCGGGGCTGCTCGAAGGGCTGCGCCGCCTCGAATACCGCGGCTATGATTCGGCCGGCATCGCGACCCTGGTCGACGGGCGCATCGAGTGCCGCCGCGCCGAAGGCAAACTCGCCAACCTCGCCCGTCGGCTGGACCACCAGCCGGTACAGGGGGTAATCGGCATCGGGCACACCCGCTGGGCCACACATGGTCTGCCGACAGAAACCAATGCCCACCCGATCGCCACCGACACGGTCGCGGTCGTCCACAACGGCATCATCGAGAATTTCCAGGCCTTGCGGCACGAGCTCGAAGGGCTCGGCCACGTCTTCCGCACCGACACCGACACCGAGGCCGTGGCCATCCTCGCGACCCATTTTCTCGAACAAGGGCTGTCGCCCCGCGAGGCGGTGGCCAAGACCTTGGCGCGGCTCGACGGCGCGTTTGCGCTCGCCTTTCTATTTGCCGGCGAGCACGATCTGCTCATCGGAGCCCGCCGCGGCAGCCCGCTCGCCATCGGCTATGGCGACGGCGAGATGTTCCTCGGCTCCGACGCATTGGCGCTGGCGCCGCTGACCCGCCGAATCACCTACCTCGAAGAAGGCGACTGGGCGGTCGTTACGTCGCGCGCGGTGACTATTTTCGATGCCGCCAATACCGAAGTGGAGCGCCCGATCCGCGAATCCGCGGCCTCTGGCGCGCTGATCGGCAAGGGCAATTACCGTCATTTCATGCTGAAGGAGATCTTCGAGCAACCGGCGGCGATCGGCGACACGTTTAACGCCCTGATCAACCCGGCTACCCGCACCGTGCACCTGCCGGAGTTGCCCTTCGAACTAGGCGAGCTGGAGCGGGTAACGATGATCGCCTGCGGCACCGCCTACCATGCCTGCATCGTCGCCAAATACTGGCTCGAACGGATCGCCCGCATCTCGGTCGAGATCGACATCGCCTCGGAGTTCCGCTACCGGGCGCCGGCGATGCCGCGCGGCGGCGCCGCGATCTTCGTATCGCAATCGGGCGAAACCGCCGACACACTGGCAGCCCTTCGCTACGCGAAGGCGCAGGCGCAGAAGATCATTGCCGTCGTCAACCAGCCGGAGAGCTCGATTGCCCGCGAGGCCGATGTCGTATTGCCGACCCTGGCCGGCCCCGAGATCGGGGTCGCCTCGACCAAGGCCTTTACGACACAGCTCGCAGTCCTCGCCTCGTTCACCGTCGCGCTGGCGCGGGCGCGCGGCGCCATCAGCCATGAGCGCGAGGCGGAGCTGGTCGGCGTCATGACCGAGATCCCGTCGCGCGCCAGCGACGTGTTGAACCACGACGAGCGGATCCGCGAGATCGCCGTCGAGATCGCCGAGGCCCGCGATGTGCTTTATCTCGGCCGCGGCAGCGCCTATCCGCTGGCGCTGGAAGGCGCCCTCAAACTGAAGGAGATCTCCTACATCCACGCCGAGGGTTATGCCGCCGGCGAGATGAAGCACGGGCCGATCGCGCTGATCGACGAGAACGTGCCGGTGATCGTGTTGGCGCCGCACGACGATCTCTTCGAAAAGACCCTCGGCAATGTCGAAGAGGTGATGGCCCGCGGCGGCCGCGTGGTGATGATCTCGGACGCAGCGGGGGTTACACGGCTCGCCGACCGGCTCGCCTTCGGAATCGCCGTGCCGAATTGCGACCCGTTTGTCGCTCCCCTACTCTACGCGATCCCGATCCAGCTCCTCGCCTACCACACCGCCGTTCTCAAAGGCACCGACGTCGATCAGCCCCGCAACCTCGCGAAAAGCGTCACGGTGGAGTAGGGGTCAACGGGCAGAGGCTAGTGCTGAGGCATTCAAATGATTCAATTCCGAGCCTAACCGTCTTGCCCGGCACGAGGCTCTGCCCTCGGACTCGGGCCCTCTCGACTGGGGCCTCCCGGTAGCTGGCGACCATCAATCTCCTCGCGCCGGCGGCCTGATCCGCTTGCATTCCCTGATCCGCTTGCATTCCCTGATCCGCTTGCATTCCCTGATCCGCTTGCATTCCCTGATCCGCTTGCATTCCCTGATCCGCTTGCATTCATGGTGGGTTGTGGCGCGTTTGCGCGTCCCCGGGGTATTCCCGGCGCAGCCAAGTTACCGAGGCGAACGCGCCGAGCCATGAGCCGGTCGCCGCGAACACGACGTAGATCGCGTTCTCGGTGTAGCTGATTACCGCGAACGCCGACAGCAAATACCAGATCGCGCTCCAGTTCGCCGCCCAGAAGCGGCGCCTGCCGCTTACGGCCGCATTGAAGAACACGTAGGCCGCATCCGTAGCGGCGGTGGAGGCGAGCACGCCCAAAGCGATGAGTGGATGGACGCCAAGGATCATGACAGAGTCTCCGTGGGTTTGGACTTGTCTAAGGGATCGCGCCGCGCGCATAGTCGACTCGTTTAGTCTCGATAGCGGTTGACGCGTGTCCGCGGACCCGCGTCTGATTGCAAGAGACTGGTCCCTCTGAGAAAGCGCCATGCCGCTCGACAACATCCCTGGCTCCCCTTTAGAAGCCCGCTTGCGCCGTGAAATGCGAGGCGAGGTGCTGTTCGACGCGTTCAGCCGCGGGCGGTACGCGACGGATGCGTCGATCTACCAGATCGAGCCCTTGGGGGTTGTCGTGCCGCAGAGCCGCGACGATGCTGCGGCGGCGATCGCGATCGCACGCGAGGAGGGAGTGCCGGTATTGCCGCGCGGCGGCGGCACATCGCAATGCGGGCAGACTGTGGCGCGGGCGCTCGTCATCGATTGCAGCAAGTATCTCGACCGGGTGATTTCGGTCGATCTTGAGAACCGGCGGGCGCGGGTCGAGCCGGGGGTCGTGCTCGACCGGCTGAACCGATCGCTGCGCAATGACCGACTGTTTTTTCCGGTCGATCCGTCGACCGCGAGCCGCGCCACGATCGGCGGCATGACCGCCAATAACAGCTGCGGCTCGCGCTCGCTGCGCTACGGCAACATGGTGCACAATGTGCGCGGCGTCGATGCGTTGCTCGCCGACGGGACGACGGCGTGGTTTGGCGAGGTGCCCGGCAACTTCGCAGCCGATTCCAATGGCGGCTCCACGCCGGAGCGCTATCGCGAGCTGGTGCGCCGCATGCGCGCCTTGCACCAACGCGAGGCCGACGAGATCGCTCGGCGCTTTCCCAAGGTGCTGCGGCGGGTCGGCGGCTACAACATCGACAGCATCAGCGACAGCGGCCACAACATGGCGCGGCTGCTCGTCGGCTCCGAAGGCACGCTCGCCTTCTTCAACGAGATCGAGCTCGAATTGCAGCCGATCCCGGCGCACCGGGTCCTCGGGATCTGCCATTTCCCGAGCTTCTATGGCGCGATGGCCGCGACCCGGCGGATCGTCGAGCTCGGGCCCAGCGCGGTCGAGCTGGTCGATCGCACGATGATCGATTTGTCGCGCGATATCCCGATGTTCCGCCCGGTGGTCGAGCGCTTCGTGCAAGGCGAGCCGGCGGCGCTGCTGTTGACCGAATTCGCCGGTGACGATCCGCCGGAAAACCTGTGGCGGCTGAAGGCCCTGGGCGAATTGATGGGCGATCTCGGTTTTCCCGGCGGGGTCGTCGAGGCGGTCGACCCCGCCTTTCAGCAGGCGGTCTGGGAGATCCGCGCGCAAGGCCTCAACATCATGATGTCGATGAAGGGCGACGGGAAGCCGGTCTCGTTTCTCGAGGATTGCGCGGTGCGGCTCGAGGATCTCGCCGATTATACCGACCGGCTCACGCGCATCTTCGAGAAGCACGGCACTTACGGAACCTGGTACGCGCATGCCTCGGTCGGCTGCCTGCACGTCCGGCCGGTGCTCAATCTGAAGCAGGAGCTCGAGGTCAAGAAGATGCGGGCGATCGCCGAAGAAGCCTTCGCGATGGTCCGCGAATATAAAGGCTCGCATTCGGGCGAGCATGGTGATGGCCTGGTGCGCTCGGAGTTTCACGAGGCGATGTTCGGTTCCCGGATGGTGCGCGCCTTCGAGGAGGTCAAGGACGCCTTCGACCCCTCGGGGCTGTTCAACCCGGGCAAGATCGTGCGGGCGCCGAAAATGGACGACCGCAGCCTGTTCCGTTTCAAGCCGGAGTACCGCGCGCTGCCGGTCGATACTGCGCTGGACTGGTCGGAATGGGGCGGCTTTGCCCCCGCTGCCGAGATGTGCAACAACAACGGCGCCTGCCGCGCCCGCGACGCCGGAGTGATGTGCCCCTCCTACCGCGCGACCGGCGACGAGCAGCACCTGACCCGCGGCCGCGCTAATACTTTGCGGCTGGCGTTGACGGGCCAGCTCGGGCCCGAGGCGCTCGTTTCCGAAGACATGCACGAGACGATGGCGCTGTGCATCTCGTGCAAGGGCTGCAAGCGAGAGTGCCCGACCGGCGTCGACATGGCACGCATGAAGATCGAGTTTCTGCACCATTACCGCAAGCGCCACCGGCTCACCCAGCGCGACCGGCTGATCGCGTATTTGCCCCGCTATGCACCCTACGCCGCTCGCATTGCGCCTCTAGTGAACCTGCGGAACCGGCTCCCGATGCTGGCAAAGCTCGGAGAGCGGCGGTTCGGACTGAGCGCCCGCCGCCAATTGCCGCGCTGGTCTGCACATTCCTACCGAGGGAGCTCATCCGGGAGCGGGCGCGAGGTCGTGCTGCTCGTCGACACCTTCAACCGCTATTTCGAGCCGGAGAACGTACGTGCGGCCGAGCGGGTCCTGGTTCGCGCCGGTTATCGCGTTATCAGCCCCGATCCCGCGAGCGGCCGCCCCCTCTGTTGCGGACGCACTTTCCTCTCCGTGGGGCTCATCGAAGAGGCGCGCCAGGAGGCGCGGCGGATGCTGGATGCAGTTACACCCTACCTCGAAGCCAGCACCCCGATCGTCGGCCTCGAGCCCTCATGCCTGTTGACGTTGCGCGACGAATTCCCGGCGATCCTGCCGGGGATACAAGCCAAGGCGCTCGCCGCCCGCGCCGAGCTTTTCGAGGAGTTCGTCGAAAGCGAGCGCGCCGCGGGTCGCTTCCAGCTGCCATTGACCGCCATGGCAGACCGAACGGTATTGCTGCACGGTCATTGCCACCAGAAGGCATTCGGCACCGTAGGCGCCGCGGTAAAGGCGTTGCAGCTGATCCCGGGCCTCACCGTCGAGACGTTCGATTCGACCTGCTGCGGCATGGCTGGATCCTTCGGCTATGAGGCCGAACACTACGATGTGTCGATAAAGATCGGCGAACTCGGCGCATTGCCGAAGATACGCGCGGCATCCGCCGAGACGCTGCTCGCAGCCAACGGCACGAGCTGCCGGCATCAGGTCGCCGATGCCACCGGCCGCGAGGCCCGCCACCTCGTGCGCATCCTCGATGAAGCGTCCGCGGGAGCGTAAGGTGCAAACGCCTGAGATCGTCTTCGATCCACTGCCGCCGGAATTCGCTGACCCGGTTCGTCACCGAAAGTCTCACCTCCTATAACATCGCGGCGACAGGTCATTCGAGCTGGTACCCGGTGGGTTTTTTCCTGAAGAGTGCGCGCGGCGAATGGTTGGGTGGTCTGCTCGGCAACATCTGGGGCGGGTGGCTGCATGTGACCCACCTTTGGGTGGCCTCGCCCGAGCGCCGGCGCGGCAGTGGGACCCGCCTGCTCCAAGCGGCCGAGCGATATGCCATCGAACGCGGCTGCCTTGCTGCGACGCTGGAGACGCACAGCTACGAGGCGCGGCCCTTCTACGAGAAGCTGGGCTACCAAGTGTTTCGCCACCCTGGAAGATTATCCGCCGGGTCATTCAAAGTTCTTCCTTCGGAAGCAGCTGGCGTCTGACCCGCTCGAAGCCACGGCACAGGGTTTGCTCGATTTCTGGTTCGGTCCGCTCAGCGACCCCGACCGCGAGCAACATCGCCCGATCTGGTTCAAAAGCACCGACGAGTTCGACGCCGCGCTGCGTCGCGAGTTTCTCGCCGATTACGAAGCGGCGGCCGCCGGCGTGTTGCGGTCCTGGGAAGCTTCGCCGGAGGGGGCCCTAGTCCTGTTGCTGCTGCTCGACCAAGTGCCGCGCAATATCTTTCGCGGCACGCCCCGTGCCTACGCGACCGATGCGGCGGCGCTGCGCCGTCGCGCGACCGGGCGCTCGAACACGGCTTCGACCAGATGGTTCCGCCTGCCTGGCGGTTGTTCTTCTACATGCCATTCCATCACAGCGAGAACATCGCTCGACCAACGGCGCTCTGCTGGCCCTGTTCAACGCCCTGCCGCGAAATCCCGACCGCGGCGGTTCGTTGCGTCGTTACGGGTGCCCGTATATCGAAGTCATCGAGCGCTTCGGGCGCTTCCCGCACCGCAACGACATTCTTGGCCGGCAATCAACGCCGGCGGAGATCGCTTTTATGACGGAGCGGGAACGACGCCTAGCTCGCCGGCGGCGCGTCCGAAGCCGAGCAGTCGGGCGGCGACACCGACCGTCCAACCCTGCACAACCAATGACGCAATCACCAGGATGAAAATGCTGGCGAACAGGCGCTGGTCGCGGTTGGGATCGACGAGTCGCGGGGATGATGCTGAGATAGATCGGCACCGCCCCGCGCAAGCCGACCCAGGAGGCGAAGGCGGTCTCGCGAATAGTGAAGCGGAACGGCAGCAGGCAGGCGAAGACCGCGATCGGGCGGGCCAGAAAGATCAGCACCGCGGCCCCGATGACCGCGCCCGGCAGATAGGGCAGCGAGTCATGCGGCGTCACCAGAAGCCCGAGCATCAAGAACAACACGATTTGCGCGAGCCACGCCATCCCTTCGAAGAAATGCTCGACCTCCTGCCGATGCGCGGTGCCGGATGGCGCCGGTCATCATCGCCGCCGAGTAGATTGCGAGAAACCCGCTGGTGCCGAGGAGCTGAGCCAAACCGAATACGGCAAGTCCGCCGGTCAGCATCAGCACGGCGGCAAGCGAGGCTTCGAGCGGCAGCCGCTTCAGCAATTGCGCCGAGCGCCCATCCCCCGGCCAGGCCGAGCACCGCACCCCCGGCCATTTCCTCAAAGAACAGCAGCACGGCTTGCCCAGTGCCGACGATGCCGGGCTCGGCGATCAGGCGCAGCAGCAGGATGGTCAAGAACACCGACATCGGGTCGTTGAGCCCGGACTCGACTCTCGAGGAGAGCGAGCAACCGCTCCGGCAGCGCGGCGCCGGCGCGCCGCAACAGCACCGCAACCGCCGCAGCGTCGGTCGGCGCGGCGGCGGCGCCGGCGAGCAGCGCGCCGACGAGCGGCACGCCGTCGACCAGCGAGACAAAGATGCCGAGGATAGCGGCGGTCAACGCCACGCCGATCGTGGCCAGCACGGCCGCCGGCCAGAACGCCAGCCGCAACATCGAGACCGGTGTCTTGAGCCCGCCCTCGAACAGGATCAGCGCCAGCGCGACGCTGCCGATCAGATAAGCCGAGGTGAAGTCGTCATACGGAATTCCGAGCACGCCGTCCTCGCCCGCGAGCATGCCGAGAGCGAGGAAGACGAGCAGCATCGGCGCGCCGACGCGCCGCGAGATCAGCCCGGCGATGATGCTCAACAGCCCGAGCGTGCCGCCCAGCAGGATCAGCTCGTGCGCCTTGGCTATCGCGGCGTGTCCGAGCGCGATCAGCTCTGGCCCCGCTTATGCCGGAAGCATCATTGGTCGGTGCCTATACCGTTGGCGGCACGGGGCTGACCGAGACCGACCTCGACCCGGCCGTCAAAAAAATCCTTTGATCCCGGCACGCGGCCAGCCAATAACGCCGTTCCAAAGAAATTGCGCCTGCGCAACGGCGCCATACGGGTGTGACCGGGGAAGGAAATACTCAGCATGAATAATCGGACGCCAATCGGACCGGCTCGCTTGCATTCCTTTTTATCATTTTGTTCGCTTTGGTCAGCCCGGCGGTTGCACAAAAACCGACCCAGGCGCAGGTCAACGCGCTTCGCCAGGCCTGCCCTGCCGACTACCAGACCTTATTGCTCGCGCGTCCCGACCGGCGGCTGCCGCGTCGCTGGCATGCCTTCAAGAGAACGCGTCGAGCCTTTCGGAGTCCGTGTCAGCGGGCGGTCAGCGCCGCTGGCAATGCGGCGCCGTCGGCCCAGAGCAACTACCGCGCCCGGCACCGCGACGCCGGCGCCGGCTGCGCCAGCCGCCCGAACCTCTCCGCCGCCGATGTCGCCGCGGCAGGAGGCGATGGTGCTGCGCCGCGCCTGCGGCCCGGATTTTCGGACCTACTGCCGCGACGTGCCACCTGGAGGTGGCCGGATCATCGAGTGCCTGGAAGAGAACGGCCCGTCGCTGTCGCGCCCCTGCCGCTCGGCGCTGATCTCCGCCCGGCAAGGTCGGTGAGGTGGGACGGCTCGGGTGGCTTGTCGCGCGGAACGGATCGGAGCAGCATCGCGCCGCGATAGCTGCGGCATGACAGCGTAGGGGGGAAATGGGGTCGAGGGGGAAAATGGTTTCTCCAGGTGCACCGGAATTGCGCCGGTGCGATCGGATCCGGCCTGACTGTCGGAGCTCTCGTCGCCGCGCTTCCAGCGAAATCCTGATCGTCGGCAACGACGAGAAGCAGGGCTGGGACGAAAACGCCAAACCGATCTTGCGCGAGCCCGGCAAAGACACGCTGTCGGTGATCGACATTTCCAAACCGGAGGCACCGCACATCGCGGCAACGATACCGCTGATGAATTCGGTGGTCGGGCCCGCCGACCAACCTTGCGATCAGCCCGTCGGGTGAGATCGCTCTCGTCGCCAACTCGTTCGAGCCGCTCGTTCAGGGATGGGGTCACCGGCTGGAGCCCGACAACAAGGTCTTCCTGGTCGACCTGAAGGCGAACCCGCCCGCCGTGATCGGAACGATCACAGTCGGCAAGCAGCCCTCGGGAATGGCGATCAGCCCGAAGGGCGATCTGGCGCTCGTCGCCAATCGCGCCGACGGCACGATCTCGGTCCTGTCGATCCGCGGCAAGGACGTTCTGGTCCTCGATACCGTGACGGTCGGCAGCCGCGACCGACCAGGTTTCCGCGGTCGCGATCACGCCCGACGGCAAGCACGCGCTCGCCGTCAAATCCGCCGCCAACAAGGTCGCGATGCTGTCGATCGACGGCCAGAAAGTGACCTACGACAAGCGCGACCTGCCGGCCGGTATCTTTCCCTACAACATCGCGGTGACGCCGGACGGCAAGCTGGCGCTGACCGCCGACAACGGCAACGGCGGCAGCTCCGACGGCAATGTCGAACACGGTCAGCGTCATCGACCTCGAGGCCAACCCGCCACGGGTCATCGATCACGTGACGGTCGGCGATTCGCCCGAGGGCCTGGCGATCAGCCCGAAGGGCGATCTCGCCGTCTCGGTCGAGGCGCGCGGCTCGAACATGCCCAAGACCGCCTTTTTCTATCACCCGGCCGGCGCCGTCACCGCGCTCAAGGATCGACGGCAAGAAGGTCACCAATGTCGGCGAGCATCAATGTCGGCGCGCTGCCCGAAGGCGTCGCCTTCAGCCCGGACGGGCAATATGTCTTATGTCGGCAACTTCTATCGACGGGGATTTGTGGGTATTGCGGGTGGAGGGAAGCAAGCTGACCGACACCTCGCAGCGCATCAAGCTGCCGGGCCATCCGGCGTCGATGCGCGGCGGCCCGCAGTAGCGCCAGGGTTGGTCAGCGGGCGTTTGGTCAGCCGGACTCGGACCCGATGGCGCTGCATCTGACCCGCCTCGACGAGCTTGCCCTCGTCACGCTCGACCGGCCGGAGGTGCTGAACGCGCTCAATTTTGAATTGCTGCGCGATCTCGACGCCGCGCTCGACCAGGTAGCGGGCGGCGATGCGCGGGCGCTGTTCGTTACCGGCGCCGGCGACAGAGCCTTTTGCGCCGGCGCCGACATCAAGGAGCTGATGGGCCGCTCGCTGCGAGCCCAGCGCGAGGGCGCCGCCTTCGGGCAGGCGATCTTCGCCAAGCTCGACGCCCTGCCGATGCCGTCGATGGCGCTGATCAACGGTTATGCGTTTGGCGGCGGGCTCGAATTGGCGCTCGCCTGCACGCTGCGGCTCGCTGCGCGCAGCGCGAGGCTCGGTCTGCCGGAGATCAAGCTCGGCCTGATCCCGGGTTATGGCGGGACGCAACGCCTGCCGCGGCTGATCGGCGAAGCGCGCGGGCTCGAGATCATCTTGACCGGTCGCACCGTCGAGGCCGAGGAAGCCGAACGCATCGGCCTTGTCAACCGCGTCGTCGACGGCGATCTGCTCGAGCCGGCGAGAGCTTCGCCCGCGAGATGACCGGCTACAGCCTGCGTGCCCTAGGCCTCGCTCGCGACGCCGTCCATCGCGGTCTGGCCTTTGCGCTGAAGCGAAGGCCTCGAAATCGAAGCCGACCTCAACACCCTCGCCTTCCAGACCGCCGACGCGGTCGAAGGCATGATGGCCTTTCTCGAAAAGCGCAAACCCGCGTTCCGTGATAGGTGAGCCCGACGGCGACACCATCGGCCGCGGGTTCAACGTCAGGGAATGAGGGACAGCGTCGCCTCTCGATTCGAACGGATTGCGGCAACATCGGATGCCGCGGGGATCGCGTCGTGATCCGAAGCGGAGCCGAGGTGTTTTGCCATCAGGATCTCGTCGTAGTACCTGCCGCGGTATTTCAAGGAGTTCTTCTCGAGCCCATACTCGACAAAACCGAGGCGGACATAGAGCCGGCGTGCTTGCTCGTTACCCACCACCACGCTGAGCTGGATCAATTCGACGCGCGGGCGCGCATGAGCGATTACCGCCTCGACCAATCGGCGCGCGACGCCGGCCCCTCTGGCGTCCGGGCGGACATACATGCCCCACAGCAGGGCCTTGTGAGCCTCCTTCTGTTCTCGTCGAGCGGCAAACCCCGCAACTCCCAAAATCTTCGCATCGCGAATTGCGCCGAACACCACAGAACCGCTCAGTCGGTCAAAAAACCAAGCCAAAGGTTTGGTAAACTCAGCATCGAACGTGCTGCCGAAGGCTTCCGGGCTCTCCTTGAGGCCCTCCAGACGAATGCTGCGGTATAAGGCGGCATCCCCGGGCGTCAGCTGGCGTATGAAAATATCTGCGGCGTCCAAAGCTTATCTCCCAGGGTCCGATGCTCGCTGCGGCCGCGTATGTCGTTCACCGACCGTCGGTTGCAACTGACCTCCTAAATATCACCTTTCTGTGGCAATTTTATGCCCGCCTTCCAGGCGATGCAGAATGTCCGGCACCCGTTAGACGTCATGCCTGTGGTCTGACGAAAATCGGCCGGGGAACGGTCGGCTAGGTTCCGAGGTTCGAAAGGCAAGTCCCTTCCCGCACCGAGGGCGCTCTATGTTCAGCCGAAGTGACCTGGACGAATTGGTGGCCATGGACGCCCGGCCGGCCGTCTCGATTTATCTCTCGACGCATCTTGCCGGCCGCGAGATCCGGCAAGACCCGATCCGGCTCAAAAACCTGTTGTCCGCCGCGGCGGAACGGCTCGCCGCCACACGACGCAGGCCAGAAATCGAGGATTGATTGACGCCGGCCGAGGCGCTGGTCGGAGATGAAGAGTTCTGGCGGCATCAGCAGCAAGGGCTGGCGGTGTTCCTCGCCCCCGGTTTCGACCGCATCCGCAAATTGCCGATCCCGGTTCCGGAGGAGACTTTCCTCGGGGACCATTTCCATATCAAGCCGCTGCTCCCGCGGCTCGAGGACGCCGGTTTATTCTGGCTGCTGACGATCAGCGCCAAAGACACCCGCCTTTACCATGG
This sequence comes from uncultured Alphaproteobacteria bacterium, assembly GCA_963700185.1. Classification (GTDB taxonomy): domain Bacteria; phylum Pseudomonadota; class Alphaproteobacteria; order ATCC43930; family CGMCC-115725; genus AP-15. The sequence goes on along the minus strand of CAVOWP010000006.1, from coordinate 17,604 downwards.
GTCCCGGTGGGAATTCGCCGAAGATACGGAGATCGATCTGCCGCAGGGTGCCGGGAAGATACGCGCGATGACCGATTACGAGGAGACCCATTACGGCAGCCCGGTGGATCGGCGCGGAACGCTCGCCCACGCTCGGGTAGACACTCTGTTCCCGACGGGTGACGACCATCTTTGGGGATGGTTCGATGAATCGGAAGACCGCATCGTCGCTCACGGCAGCGCCGCCGATGGTGACATCGATCTCCTCGACTTTGCCGCCCTGATGACCTTGCGTCAGGGCGGGTCGGTGATACGCGTCGCGCGAGAGGCGCTGCCTCCGCCCGGCCTCTCCGCCGCGATCCTCAGATATTGAGCGGTCGTCACTGCCGAACCAGCGCCTTGCGAAAGCGCAGCGAACTCGGCTCGTAGCCGATACTGCGATAGAAGGCGTGGGCCTCCGCCCGGTCCATAGCCGAGGTCAGCTCGACGAATTCGCAGCCGGCGGCGGAGCCAACCTGTTCGGCGTGCTCCATCAGCCGCTTGCCCACTCCACGGCGGCGTGCCCGTCGGTCGACCACCAAGGCCGTAACGCGCACGATCGGGCTTGGGTATTGCAGCACCCGACAGATATGCAATGCGAGAAGTCCAAGGACCTGACCGTCCGCGATCGCGAGGAAAGTCGGATCCGCCCTGATTTTGCTGAGCTCTCGAATGTGTTCTGTCGCCTGCCGAACCGAGATTGTGTACCCCAGCTCACCCAAAAGGGTGCTCACTGCAACGGCATCGTCGGGCGTACACGCTCTGATCTCGATCATATCCGGCTTCCGATACCAAGAAGCTCGCCGATCCGGTCGGCCGCCTTGAGGCCAGAGCCGGTCAACACGGCAACGGTCGTCTGATCTGGCGTGATGGTCCCGTTGGACAGGAGCCGGGTCAGCGCCGCGCCGGCCGTGGCGGCGGTGGGCTCTGCGAACAGCCCGAGCCGGCCGAGTGCGGCTAGCGCGGGCGCGATCTCCTCTTCGGCGACCGCGACGACGCCGCCTCGCGAGCGGCGCAACGCCGCCAAGACCTCGGCAATACGGACAGGTCTCGGGGTGGCGATCCCGTCGGCAACAGTCGGTTGTGCCGCGAACTGTACAAACCGGTCCGCGCCCGCCGACCAGGCCGCCGCAAACGCTGCGCAATTCGCCGCCTGAACGGCAAATAGCCGCGGTCGCCCGGCAATCTCGCCGCCTCTCTCGAGTTCGTCGAAACCGCGTTCGAGCCCAAGGATATTGCTGCCATAGCCAGTGGGAACGAGAACATTATCGGGTACCCGAAAGCCGAGCTGCTCCCATAATTCAAACGCAAGCGTCTTGGTCCCCTCGATAAAAAAGGGCTGCCAGTTGTGGCTGGCATAAAAACTCTCTCCGACCGCGGCGAGCGCTGCTTCGGTGACGTCTTGCCGCGTGCCGGGCACCCGCCGGACATCGGCCCCCGAGGCGGCGATCTGTACCAGCTTGGCACGGGGTGCCGAGGCCGGGACATAAATCCGGCACGGAACTCCGGCCACCGCCGCGTAAGTGGCGATCGAGGCCCCGGCATTGCCTGAGGAATCCTCGTGGATCGGCCCGACCCCGACTTCGAGCAAATGATTGAGCATCACGGTCGTGCCGCGGTCCTTGAAGGAGCCAGTCGGCATTTGTGATTCGAGCTTGAAATGGATCTTTACCCCCTGCCAGTCGCGCAGGACGAGCGGTGTCAATCCTTCGCCGAGCGAGACCCGCGGTGGAGGTGATAATGCGAGCGCCGCGGCGTAGCGCCACATCGAGGCATTCGCCGTAACAATCTCGCCGCGCCCGAAGCCGCGGCCGGGCGCCAAATTGAGGTGACCCCCGCAATCGCACCGCCACATTGGCCGGTCGGCAGGGTAGACGCGCCCGCAGGCGGAACACTGATAACTCGCGATCGTCATCGTCACAGGCCCAAATCGGCACGAGGCTAGCTGAACTCGACGCCTGGCGCCCCTGTTCTGGGCGAGAGGCCCGGTGCGGGAGAGAGCGGCGGGCCGGCGCCCAACCAAGGAGATGGACATGGCCCAGGCAAAGGTCACGACGGACCACGACGAAATCCGCAAATGGGCGGAAGCCCGCGGGGGCGCCCCGCCGCTGTGCGCAGAACCCATTCGAAGGCCGTAGAAGAGATTTCCTGGGCGGAGTTCTTCGAGAAATTCGAGGATTCGAACCTGGCGCTGCTCTAGCAGGAAGAGACCGCGAATGGTGAGCTCAGCAACTTCAACGAGCTCGCCGGTCGTGAGACCGCCGAAGCGCGCGAGCGCCGCGAAACCCACGCCAGCCGTCATCACGGCATTAGCTGACGACAGGTTCTTACGGTTCTTACACCGATCTCCTCCATTGAGTAGTGTCGGCCGCCTGAAAGGTCGGCGAAGGAGGAGATCGGAGTGCCGCAGGCAACAGTCATCGACGGGGCGGCGATAGCTGCCGGGCTGCGGCAGCGCGCTGCCGAGGTTGCGGGGCATCTGCAAAGTGAGATTGGGACTGCGCCAGGCCTCGCAACCGTTCTGGTCGGGGAAGACCAGGCGAGCCAAGTCTATATCCGAGCCAAAGGCCAAGCCTGCGCCAACTCGAGGATTGCCGCATTCGATACTCGCTTGCCGGCCGACATCTCGGAAGCCGGCCTGCTCGCCGAGATCGAAAGGCTGAACAAGGACGACCGCGTGGACGGCGTGCTGGTTCAATTGCCGCTGCCGCGTCAGATCGACCCGCACCAGATTGTCTCTGCGATCGACCCGGCCAAAGACGTGGACGGTTTTCACCCGCTAAATGTCGGACGGTTGTGGAGCGGTCTTCCGACGATGGTGCCTTGCACGCCGCAAGGCTGTCTGTGGTTGTTGCGCTCGGTGCACCGCGACCTGACCGGTCTCGACGCCGTCGTTCTAGGCCGCTCGAACATCGTCGGCAAACCGCTGGCGGCCTTGCTCATCGGGGCCGATTGCACGGTCACCGTGATCCACTCCAAAACCCGCGATGCCCGCGAGATCTCCCGGCATGCCGACATTCTGATCGCCGCGGCCGGGCAGCCGGGGATGATCAAGGCCGACTGGGTGAAGCCAGGAGCCACGGTCATCGACGTCGGTATAAACCCGGCGGTCGGATTCCGAAGGACGCAGCCGGGTTATCGGCGACGTCGATTTTGCCGGGGTCAGCGCGGTCGCCGGGGCGATTACTCCGGTACCCGGCGGGGTCGGGCCGATGACGATTGCCTGCCTGGTGCTCAATACCCTGCGCGCCGCGTGCCGCCGCCGCGGTCTTGCCGACCCGATGTTCTGAGCTCTGGCATTTACTTTTTTTTACGGGGCCCGGACGCATCGGGAACACGGTCTTGTTCGTTCTCGGCTTGATCAACACGCAACGAGGCGAACAGTCATGATGATCAAACGTGCAGCATGCTTGGCCTTTACGGCCGCTTGCCTGACCGGGATCGCGACCCTGCCGGCCGCACACGCGCAGACCGCCTACGGGACCGCACCCGCCGCGGCGCAGCCGACCGGTGACCCAGGCGGGAACTCTGTGGGGCTGCCGGGTCCCAATCCCGGTGGTCCCGGCCTGACCCCATATACCGGCGGTGCGCCGACGGCGGGCACCTACGGGGCGACGCAGCCCTATCCGGCTTACCCGGCGGCGCCCTCCGCGGCCGGCATGGGCGACACCGAGGTCATGACCAACGGCCCGCAAGGTTCCCCGCACCCGAACAGGTCCGCGCGGCAGAACGTCATTCAGAGTGAGCACTACGACCGCCTGCTGGAAAGCAACCGCGGCTTCCGCCAGGCCCGCATGCGTAGAGAGTGCGGCCCCATTACCGATCCACAACTTCACCAGCAATGCCTCGGCAGCTTTGCGGAATACGAGCCCTCTGGCGCGAGCACGACGGCTTCCGGGTCGTCGACGTCATCGCGGCACTACCGGAGCAATTACGGCCGCTGAGCCGCCAAGGATCTTGTGAGGGCCGCTCCGCAGGAGCGGCCCGACTCTACGCTCGTATGTAGGACTGCTTTTTGCCACACCGCTTTGCGCGGAACGGGAAAAGCTGTTCGGGCGTTTTCCACCTTGGGGGTAACATCCTCACGAGGTGATCTCATGCTACTGAAGACTGCGACCAGCTTAGCTTTCGCAACCGCCTGCCTGACCGCGGTCGCGACGCTGCCCGCCCACGCCCAAATGGCCGCTCCCGGCGCGCCCGGCACCGAGGTGGTGACGAACGGGCCGCAAGGATCCCCGCCGTCGAACTGGTCGGCGCGGCAAAACGTGATCGAGAGCCACCAATACGACCGGCTGCTCGAAAGCAATCGCGGGTTCCGGCAGGCGCGGATGCGCAAGGAGTGCGGCCCGATTACCGATCCGGAACTCCGTCAGCAGTGCCTCGCCAGCTTCCACCAGGACGAGCCTTACGCGGGCTCATCCGCACCGCGTCGGCAGTCGCGTAGCGAAGCCGGGCGCTGAACCCTTCGAGAGCGTGCAACAGAGGCCGCCCAGCGGGGCGGCCTCTTCGCACTTCTATGCTCGTCTCCGAGCGGGCGGCGTTAACACCTCGACCCCACTCGCGGACGCTACGACGACCATCGAGCTGCGCCCGACAAAAAGTCCGCTTTCGACCGCGCCGACCGTCATGGCGATGTTTCTCTCGACCTCGCCCGGATCGGTCAGCGGGCCAAACCGGCAATCGAGGATGTGATTGCCGCCCTCGGTGACGTAAGGTTGCTCACCGACCGTGTAGCGCCGCTCGGGGATGCAGCCGAGCTTGGCGAGCGCGACCGCGGTCGCCTGCCAGCCGAATTGAGTGACTTCGACCGGCACCGGCGTATGCTCGCCGAGGCGTTCGACCAGCTTTTCCTGATCGACCACGATTACCAGCCGGCGGCTCGCCGCGGCGACGATCTTCTCGCGCAACAAGGCGCCTCCTAGCCCCTTGATCAGATCGAGGGTCCCGAGCTCGACCTCGTCCGCGCCGTCGATCGTCAGATCGAGGCTCTGATATTCGGCAAAGGTTGCGATCGGAATGCCGAGCCCGCGAGCCTGGGCTGCGGTGCGCTCGGAGGTCGGGATGCCCACCACCCGGAGCCCTGCGGCAACGCGCCGCCCCAGCCCCTCAACCACAAAGAAGGCCGTCGATCCGGTTCCGAGCCCGAGGATCATGCCGTCCTCGACTTCCTCGATGGCGCGCATTGCGGCTGCGCGCTTCAGCTCGTCACGGTTGGAGGTCATGGCTGCGGTCGCGCTGCCTCATCGACAAACCAGATCAGTTCACCGACCGGGCGTAGGCGCGCGGCGGGCAATGCCTGATCCCCCGCCAGAGCCCGGGACAGCGTCTCCCGCTTTTCCGCCCCAGCCACGAGAAAAGCCGTATGCCGGCTGCTCTCGAGCGCCGGGTAGGTCAGGGTGATGCGGGGCTCCGGCCGGCCACCGATTACTTCGGCAACCCACCGATGCCGCTCCTCGAGCACGCTCGTCCCCGGAATCAGCGAGGCAGTGTGCCCGTCTGGTCCCAGCCCGAGGATCTGGATATCGAATAGCGGTCGAGTAGGATCGAGGCTTTCTGAACCGTAATAGGATTTCAGCACCCGTTCATACGCGGCGGCGGCACCCGCCGGCGTGCCGTCCGTGGGGATGCCGTGGATATTGCCGGGAGGAACAGGCACTCGCCCGAGCAGCGCGGCGTGAACCATCCCGTAATTGCTGTCCGGGTGGTCCCACGGGACGAAGCGTTCGTCGCCCCAGAACCAGTGGATGCGGTCCCAGGGCAGGGCATCGCGATACGGGCTTTCGGCGAGCAGCTGGTAGAGCCGGCGTGGGGTCGAGCCGCCCGACAGGCAGAGCCGCGAACCGGCCGCGGCTGGCGGCGGCCAGATCGGTGATCCACCTTGCGGCACGGTGGGCCAAAGCTTCGGGATCTTTCGCGACCTCGACGCGGGCCGGCGTTTGCGACATTGGTGCTCCTTATGGGCGAGGACGCACCGACTTGCGGATCGACGAAATTGCCCTCTCGTAATCCGGCGCGTGAAACACGTGAGATCCCGCAACAATGGCGTTTGCCCCGGCGTCGAGGACCTGCCAGGCATTGTCGCCGCTCAACCCGCCATCGACCTCGATGACGGGGTCGAGACCGCGCTCGTCGCACAATCGCCGCAGCGCACGGATTTTGGGGAGCATTTCCGGCAGGAATTGCTGGCCGCCGAACCCCGGATTGACCGTCATGATCAGCACGATGCCGCAGAGGTCGAGCACATATTCGATCATCACCAGAGGCGTCGCCGGGTTCAGCACAACGCCTGCGGTCTTCCCGAGGTCGCGAATCTGCCCCAGGGTCCGGTGCAGATGGATCGTCGCGCTCGGCTCGCAATGAACCAACAGATGATCCGCGCCGGCCCGGGCAAAGTCCTCCACATAGCGCTCGGGCTCGACGATCATCAGATGCACGTCGACCGGCTTTGCCGTCGCCCGCCGCACGGCCTCCACGACGACCGGGCCGATCGTCAGGTTGGGGACGAAGCGCCCGTCCATGACATCGACATGGATCCAGTCGGCTCCCGCCCTGTCGACGGCGCGAACCTCCTCGGCGAGCCGGCCGAAATCCGCGGACAGGATCGACGGGGAGACGATGACCGGGCCGCTCATGGGATCGGGCGATTAACGGTCATGTGATCGGGCGCCATTGCCGGCCGCTGCGCCACAGCAGCTGGTCGGCCGCCTTCGGGGCCGGCACTGCCCGCAGGATAGATTTCGAGTGGGACGGTCTTGTCGTTCTTCCACAGATCGAGGATCGGCTGCACTACTGCCCACCCCGCTTCGACACCGTCGTCCCGGTTGAACAGTATCGCATCGCCGATCATGCAGTCGTAGACGAGAGGTCTCATAGCCTGTGGTTGGTTCAGTGTTGAAATAATCCTTGTAGGAAAAATTCATCCGTACACCGCCGAGCGCGATTTCCGGGCCTGGGACCTTTGCGCCGAACTGCAGCGAGACGCCCTCGTCGGGCTGTAGCTGGAGAGTGAGGACATTGGGTGTCAGAATGTCGACCGGAGTGTCGCGAAAGAGCGCAAACGGCGCCTGCTTGAATTGAATTGCGATTTCGCTCGTGCGCCGGGCGAGTCTCTTGCCGGTGCGCAGGTAAAACGGCACGCCTGCCCAGCGCCAATTATCGATACCGAGGCGCATCGCGACATAGGTCTCGGTTTGACTGTCCGGAGCGACACCAGGCTCCTCCCGGTAGGCTTTGACCGGCGCACCCCCGATCTCACCCGCCCCGTACTGTCCGCGCACGGCGTTGCGGGTTACTTCCGCGTTATCGAGCGGATGCACCGCCTCCAGCACCTTGTGTTTCTCGGTGCGCACCGCGTCAGCGTCGAAGGAGTTCGGCGGTTCCATCGCAGTCAAGCTTAAGAGCTGGAAGACATGGTTGGGAACCATGTCGCGCATCGCGCCGGTGGCCTCGTAAAATTTGGCGCGGAGTTCGACCCCGACGGTTTCGGCCACTGTGATCTGCACGTGGTCGATATGATCTCGGTTCCAAATCGGCTCGAAGATTCCGTTGGCGAAGCGCAATACCATGATGTTCTGGACGGTCTCCTTGCCGAGGAAATGGTCCATCCGATAGATCTGCGATTCCGACAACACCTTCAGGATCTGCGCATTCAGTGCGCGGGCGGAAGCGAGATCGCTGCCGAACGGCTTTTCGATGATGACGCGGCGCCAGCTGCCGTCTTTTTCCTGCGCGAGGCCGACGGCGCCGATCTGCTCGACGATCGTGCCGAACAATTGGCTGGCAACGGCAAGATAGAAGATTGCATTGCCGCCCGTATGGTGCTCCGCGGCCGTCTTTTCATGGACCTCGTGGAGCCGCGCATACGTGTCGGACTGCGTGAGGTCGCCGGCGAAATGCGTGATCCGGCTTGCGACAAACTCCCACGCCGCTTTGTCGAACGGCTCGGTCGCGGGCCCGGACGCCGTATCTGAAACAAAGCTCCTGATCCCCTCTGCCAGGTAATCGCGAAAGGCTTCGACCGGTTTTGGCGTCCGGTCGACCGCGATGATCGCGAATTTTTCGGACAGCAACTTCGCCTTTGACAGATTATAGATTGCTGGCATCAAGAGTCGCTTCGTTAAATCTCCGCCAGCACCAAAAATAACCAAGGTGCACGGCGGCGCCTTTGACGCCCGTTGCTGTGCTGCCGAGCTTTTCATTGCGTCCTCGACCGGAACGTCCATGCTTCAGGCTCCTAATTTAAAGCCTGCTCGATCGCGCGGCCGAGCGTGGCGAGACCGGCATCGAGATTACCGGTGATGTGCGCCCGCAAGGCGCGCCGGCCGCGTTCGGCAAGGACCTCGAAATCGCCGCGCGCCTGCGCCTCCTTGACGATGCCAAAGGTATAGGACTGGCCGGGCACCGGCAAATCCTCGGGATCGTCGCAGGTGATCTGCAGGAAGACGCCGCTGTTCGGTCCGCCCTTATAGGCCTGTCCCGTCGAATGCTGGAACCGCGGCCCGAAGCCGACACAAGTCGCTGCCCGGGTCCGGTCGCGAATGGTGCGGCGGATGCGCTGCATCACGTCGATATGGGCGGGGCTGCGCTCGATATAGGCGAGCAAGGCGGCGTAATCCCCGGCGCCGATCCGCCCGAAATGCGCCTTCAGCGCTGCCGTCAGGCTCGTTGCCTGCGGCTTCAGCGCCGCCTCGTTGCGCGGATCGGCGAACAGCTTGATCCCGTCGCCCTCGAAGAACGCGCGCGCCTCGGGCAGCGCCCCGGCCTTCTCATAGGCCTCGGTCAGGTCGCGGGTCTTGACCTTGGCCGCCTCGACATCGGGCTGATCGAACGGGTTGATGCCGATGATCGAGCCGGCGACCGCAGTCGCCATCTCCCACCGGAAGAACTCCTGCCCGAGCTGCATCACGTCGGACACCGTGATCCGCACCACCGGGTGCCCGGCAGCCTCCAGCGCCGCAACCGCCCGTTCCTGCTCGGCATCCTGATCGGCGGCGAGCCGGAGATAGGCAAATACGCGATCATTGCCGTAAACCGCCGGCGCGCCCAGCGGCTCGGCATCGACCGGCACGATGCCCTTGCCGAGCTTGCCGGTCGATTCGGCGAGAAGCTGCTCGAGCCAGGCGCCGAAATCGGAGATCCCGCGGGAGGCGATAATCGTCACCTTGTCGCGCCCGCGCCGCTGAGCGGTCCCGAGGATCGCGCCGAGGATCACGCCCGGGTTCTCGACCGGCGGCGCGCTCGCCGCGCAGGACCGCACCATCTCGGCCGTGTTTTCGAGGAAGGCGCGCGTGTCGACGCCGATCGCCGCCGCCGGCACCATGCCGAAATCCGACAGCACCGAATAGCGGCCGCCGATGCTCGGCAGTCCGTGGAACACACAGCGGAACCCTTCGTTGCGCGCCGTCTTTTCGAGCGACGAGCCCGGGTCGGTGACGGCGACGAAGCGCTTCGGCGCTTCCGCCGCGCCGACGGTCTGCTTGGCCCGCTCGTAAGAAGTATTGCTTGAAGATGTTGGGTTCGAGCGTGCTGCCGGATTTGCTCGACACCAGGAACAATGTCCGTCCGATATCGATGCGCGATTCGAAGTGCCGGATCTGCGCCGGGTCGGTCGAGTCGAGCACATGCAGTTTCGGGTAGCCGGGCTTGGAGCCGAATGTCTCGGCGAATACCTCGGGGCCGAGGCTCGAGCCGCCCATGCCGAGCAACAGCACATCCCGGAACCCGGAGCGCTTGACGTCGTCGGCGAAGTCCTGGAGGTGCGCGATCCCCTTCAGCTGCTTGTCGACGATGTCCAGCCAGCCGAGCCAGTTGGCCTCGTCCGCCTCGGTCCACAGCGAGGCGTCGGCAGCCCACAGCCGCCTGACCTTGCCCTCCTTGCGCCAGTCCTCGAGGGCAGCCTGGACGTCCTTCTGCAACTCGTCCGGCAGCTTGTAAGTCATCGAATTGAGCTTGGGTCCCGAGCACCGTGCGGCGTTTTTTCTGAACCGCGGCGTAGAGCTGGTCGGCAGCGTCGGCGAACTGCCGCACGCCGTCTTCGACGAGCTTCGAGGTCACCGCATCGATCGAGATGCCGGCTTTGGGGAGCGCATCCATCACCGCCTGGGCGCCGTCGACATCCTCTTCGAGGCTGGGCCGCGGATGGCCGTGGTCGCGGTAGGCATCCATCGTCGCCGGCGGCATCGTGTTGACGGTGTCCGCGCCGATCAGCTCGTCGACATAGAGAACGTCGCTGTAGGCCTTGTTCTTGGTTCCGGTGCTCGCCCACAGCAGGCGCTGCGTCTGGGCGCCTTGCTGCGCCAGCCGCTGCCAGCGCTCGTCCGAATATATTTTTCCATAGAGCTGATAGGCGAGCTTGGCGTTGGCGATCGCGACTTTGCCCTTCAGCTTTTGCAGCTCTGCCTTGGCGGCCGGATCGGCGGTTGCGGCGATCTTCTTGTCGAGCTCGTCATCGACCAAGGTGTCGATGCGGCTGACGAAGAAGCTCGCCACGCTGGACACCTTGTGCGGGTCGCCGCCCTTTTTGGCGAAAGCCTCGAGCCCGGAAATGTAAGCCTCGGCAACCTCGGCGTAGACCTGCTGCGAAAACAGCAACGTCACGTTGACGTTGATCCCCTCGCTGATCAGCGTGCGGATCGCCGGCAAACCCGGCTTGGTGCCGGGCACCTTGACCATCAGGTTGCGGCGGTTCACCTCGTGCCACAGCCGGCGGGCCTCCTCGATCGTCTCATGCGTGTTCATCGCCAGATAGGGCGAGACTTCGAGGCTGATAAAGCCGTCGCGCCGCTGCGTCTGCTCGTAGACGGTATTCAAGGTATCGGCGCCCTCCTGGATGTCGCGAACCGCGAGATCCTCGAACAGCGCGCCGGGATCGAGATCCCCGGAGGCTTCCGCCTCGGCGATCAGCGCGTCGTAATCATCGCCGTGACCGATCGCCTTCTCGAAGATCGACGGGTTCGAGGTGACGCCGCGCAGGCCGTCCTCGGCGATCAGCTGGGCCAGTCCTCCGCTCTTCAACAGATCGCGGCTGACAAAGTCGAGCCACACCGACTGCCCGAATTCGTTAAGCGTCCTCAGCGGATTGGCCATCACCCTACTCCTTGCGCGAGAGCTGCTGCTTGGCAGCCGCATAGACGTTTTCGCCGGTGAACCCGAATTTGACCAACAGCTCCTTCAGCGGGGCGGAGGCGCCGAAGGTCTTCATGCCGAGGATCGTGCCGCGCAATCCGGTATAGCGCTCCCAGCCGAGTGTCGAGGCCTGCTCGACCGCGACCCGCCGGGTCACGTCGGGCGGCAATACCGACGCGCGATACTCTTCCGGCTGATGCTCGAACAACTCCCACGACGGCATGCTGACCACCCGCGCAGCGACTCCTTCGGCCGTCAGTTTCTCATAGACCTCGACGCAGAGTCCCACCTCGCTTCCGGTGGCCATCAGGATCACGTCCGGTTTACCGTTGCCGGCATCGGCCAAGACATAGGCGCCGCGCCTGACGCCGCTCGCCGCCGCATAGCGGGTGCGGTCGAAGGTCGGCAGGTTTTGCCGGCTCAGGATCAGGCAGGCCGGCTCGTGTTTGAGGCTCAGCACGACGCGCCAAGCCTCCGCCACCTCGTTGGCGTCCGCCGGGCGCAGGACGATCAGCCCGGGAATGCTGCGCAGCGCCGCCAGCTGCTCGACCGGCTGATGCGTCGGCCCATCTTCGCCCACCCCGATCGAATCATGCGTAAAGACGTAAACGACAGGGAGCTCCATGATAGCTCCGAGCCGGATCGGCGGCTTCATGTAATCGGAGAAGATCAGGAAACCCGAGCCGTACGGCCGGAGCTTCGACAGCGAGAGGCCGTTGCAGATCGACCCCATCGCGTGCTCGCGGATGCCGAAATGAAAATTGCGGCCGCTGTAGTTGTCGCGCTCGAAGTCACCGGCCCCCTCGAAAGTCAGCCGGGTCTTGGTCGAGGGCGCGAGGTCGGCGGCGCCGCCGAGCAGCCACGGCAAGCGCGGTGCGATCGCGTTCAGCACATGAGCCGAAGAGTCGCGGCTGGCGATGCCCTTCGGGTCGGTCGGGAATTCCGGGATGTCCCTGTCCCACCCCTCGGGAAGATCGCGCCGTTGCATCCGCTCGCATTGATCGGCGAGTTCCGGATAGGCGCTGCGGTAGCGCTCGAACAGCGCCAGCCACTCCGTCCGCAGCTTCTTCCCGCGAGCGCCGAAGTTCTCGGCGAAATGCTCGTACACGCCTTCGGGCACGAGAAATTGCGCGTCCTCGGGCCAGCCATAAGAGCGCTTGGCCAGCTTGACCTCGGCCTCGCCCAACGGCTCGCCATGCGCGCCCGAGGTGTCCTGCTTGTGCGGCGCGCCGTAGCCGATATGGCTTTCGACGATGATCAGACTGGGCCGATCATCGATCCGCTTCGCGACGGTGATCGCGTCGGCGACACGCTCGCGATCGTTGGCGTCGCTGACCCGCTGGACATGCCAGCCATAGGCGAGAAACCGGCCGGCGACATCCTCGCTGAAGGCGAGGGCGGTGTTGCCTTCGATCGTGATGTGGTTGCTGTCGTAGATCCAGCAGAGGTTGCCGAGCCCCAAATGGCCGGCCAAGGACGCCGCCTCGCTGCCGACGCCCTCCATCATGCAGCCGTCGCCGCACAGCGCGAAGACGTCGTAATCGAACAAGGGAAAATCCGGCCGGTTGAAGTGGCGCGCAAGCCAGTCGGCCGCGATCGCCATCCCGACGCTGGTCGCAATCCCCTGCCCCAAGGGGCCGGTCGTCGTCTCGACGCCGGAGGTCAGATGATACTCGGGGTGACCCGGGCACTTGCTGCCGAGCTGCCGAAACCGCTTCAGGTCGTCGAGCGCGACGGACGGGGTGCCGAGCCGCTCGTATTGTTCGTTGACCGATTTGACCCCGGTCAGGTGCAGCATCGAATAGAGCAAGGTCGAGGCATGGCCTGAGGACAGCACGAAGCGGTCGCGGTTCGGCCAGATCGGATCGTCGGGATCGAAGCGCAGAAATTCCTGCCACAGCGTGTAAACCACCGGCGCCATCGCCATCGGCGTTCCGGGATGGCCGGACTTGGCCTTCTGGACCGCATCGATGCACAGGGTGCGGATGGTGTTGATGCAGATTTCGTCGATCGAGCCGGTGGGGGCCATCAAATCGTCCCTCTCAGATTTGACCGAAGTCACCGCGGGTTTCGTGCCGCCGGGTAGAGAACGCCGAAGATGCTCTCGACGATCTCACCTACGGCACCCGAAACCGTTATGACGATCGCGGCTACGGGGCCATTACCGCATGATTCCTCGCCGTCGCTTTGGCCGCCTCAATTATACCGCCGCGGTGTCGCACACCTTATAACAGTGGCGCAACACGCCTCGGGAAAGGAACTAGCGACATTCTTCGAAAATTCACGCTGGCTTTGAAAATTCACGCGGCCGAGACCGCATTCAGCCGGCTCTCTCGAGAGCCCCTCGAAACACCGGCGGGCCGGTCGGCTCGCGATTTGGCGAGCCGCCGGCGGGTTCGAGCGTAACCACGAGTTCGCCGGCGCCGGCCAACAAGCGCGCATTGTCTGGAGAGACGGCAATGCACTTGCGCCCGGACGGGGGCAAGAGGCCCAGCTGACGCGGTCCGGTCCGGTCCGCGACCAAAAGCCACAGCTGGTAAACGCGTCCCGGCGGAGCCGGCTCGTCCCGCAGAGTGTCGGCGGCAATCTGATGAGCGGCGCGGGCGAGCCGGATCGCCCAGACCGGGTGACGTTCGCCGTCGCGCACGACCGCAACAATCGAAATACCAGAAAAATCGGGCGGGTCGCGGGCAATGATTGCAGCGACGAGCAACGCGAGCGACAGGGTCGCCAAAACCCCGGCCACCCATCGCCACGCGCGCATATCGGCCCGCAGTTCGGCGAGCCAAGCCATTTCGCGGGGTGCTCTGGCCGAGGGGCTGTCGATGCTCACCGTTCTCCTTCATCCCGGAGCCGGGTCAAAAGGGCGCCGGCGTGCTCTCGTGTCGGCACACGACCGACCCGCGGTGCCGCCAGCCACCCCAGCTCGGCCGACGACACGGAGCTGCGGCTCCGGAATGGTTTTGACCTCATTTGTTGGATTCGCACCGCGGGTGGTCATGACGGCTTCATAGCACCATCGTCTCCCCCGCTAAAGCGTACCAAAGTGGAGGTGCGGAGCGTCAGCCGCGTTTATCACCGCCGGCTTTTGCCCTTGAGCGGCGTCACCAGTACCCGGTCGACCCGGCGGCCGTCCATTTTGACGACCTCGAAGCGCCAGTCGCCGGCGGAGATGCGGTCGGCTTCCATCGGGACGCGATTGAGGCGGGCCATCAAATAGCCGCCGAGGGTATGGAAGTCCGGGTCTTCGCCGGGCAAGCGGGAAATCCCCAGCACCTGCTTCAACTCGTCGAGCCCGACCATGCCGTCGATCAGCCAGGTCTCGTCGTCGCGCCGCACGATGCGCTGATCGGCCTCGGGCGAATCCGGGATATCGCCGACCAGTGTTTCGAGGATGTCGCTCGGCGTGACCAGTCCCTCGAGGTCGCCGTACTCGTCGACGATCAGCGCCATCGGCTCACCCGAAGTCTTGAACACTTCCAGCACACGGAGCACCGTGACCGTGTTGGGCAGATAGAGCGGCGGCCTGGTTGCGGCGCGCAGGTCGAGAGGCTGCTGGGCAAGGCACGCGGCGAGCAGGTCCTTGGCCTGGACGATCCCGATGACCTGCTGAGAACCGCCTTGCACCACCGGAAACCGAGAGTAGTTGCTCTCACGAATCTTGCGCCGGTTGTCTTCCTCGGAATCGTCGAGGTCGAGCCATTCGATTTGCGTCCGCGGCGTCATGACGGCGCTTGCGCGTCGCTCGCCGAGGCGCAGCGCCATCTCGACGATCGCGGTCTCGGCGAGCGGGATATGCCCGGTCGCAACCCCCTCGCGCAGCATGAAGGTGATCTCCTCGTCGGTGACCGGGGCGGCTCCCTGGCTCCGGACCGGCAGCAGTCGAAGAACAAAATCGCTCGATGCGCTCAAGAACCATTCGATCGGTGCTCCCGCCCGGGCAACCGCGCGCATGAAGCGGCCGAGCGTAGCGGCAATCCGCTCGGGGTGGAGCAGCGCGATGTGCTTTGGGACCAGCTCGCCGAGGATCAGCGAGAAATACGAGATGCCGATCACGACAACCGCCATGCTGATCACATGGGCGTATCGCGCGGTAAACCCGGGATAAGTCCCGAGCTGCCGCTCGAGCTGGTCGCCCAAAGTGGCTTCCCCGAAAGTACCGGAGAGCACGGCGATCAAGGTGACGCCGATCTGGACGGTCGAGAGCAGCCGCGAGGGATCCGCCTTCAGTTCGAGCGCCGCCTGGGCGCCGCGATTACCCGCCTCGGCGAGTGGCACCAGGCGCGCCTTTCGCGCCGAGACGAGCGCGATCTCGGCCATCGCAAAGACGCTGTTCACGATGATCAGCAAGAGGACGATCGAGAGGTGCAGGATGAGCATCGCAATCGCCTGTCGAGATGGCGCCCGCCGCAAGCGGGCGCGCCGCCATCAGTGTGGAACAGGAAGGCGATCGCGCAACGGAAAAAGCCGCGGCGGGCGCGGCTGTAGAACTACAGCAGATGGGCTAAAGGATCAGCGGGAATAGTACTCGATGACGAGGTTGGGCTCCATCGACACCGGATAAGGCACATCGGTGGGCTTGGGTGCGCGGATAAACCGGCCCCGCATGCGGTCGTGGTCGATCTCGAGATAATCCGGGACGTCGCGCTCGCCGGATCCGGACGCCTCGAGCACGAGCGCCATCTGTTTCGCCTTCGCCGTCAGCTCGACCGTGTCGCCGTCGCGCACCGTGTAGGACGGAATGTTGATGCGCCGGCCGTTGACGAGCACGTGCCTGTGGTTGACGAGCTGACGCGCGGCGAACGGCGTCGGCACGAACTTCATGCGGTAAACCACCGCATCGAGCCGCCGCTCGAGCAGCTCGATCAGATTGTCGCCGGTGTCGCCGCGCCGCCGCACCGCCTCGGCGTAGAGCCGGCGGAACTGGCGCTCGCCGATATTGGCGTAATAGCCCTTCAGCTTCTGCTTGGCGGCGAGCTGCGTGCCAAAATCCGAAGGCTTCTTGCGCCGCTGCCCATGCTGCCCCGGACCGTATTCGCGCCGGTTGAGCGGGCTCTTCGGCCGACCCCACAAATTCACCTGGAGACGCCGGTTGATCTTGTATTTCGGTTCCTGACGCTTGCTGCTCATAAACTCGAAGTCCGATTTCGGTTTGGCCGAACTATAAGGACCACCTCGACAATGTCAAATTCGGCCGGGTCACCGCGGCTCCTTACTCCGCGGCCGCGGCGGCGCGGCTCGCTCGCTTGCGGTCGTTGGGGTCGAGCAGCCGCTTGCGCAGGCGGATCGATTGCGGGGTCACCTCGACGAGCTCGTCATCGGCGAGATAAGCGATCGCCTGCTCGAGGTTCATCAACCGCGGCGGGATCAGGCGGATCATGTCGTCGGAGCCCGACGCGCGCATGTTGCTGAGCTTCTTCTCCTTGGTCACGTTGACGTCGAGGTCGTTGCCGCGGGCGTGCTCGCCGATCACCATGCCCTCGTAGACCTCGTCGCCCGGCGACAGAAGAGCGTGCCGCGCGGCTGCAGGTTCTCGCAGCCGATAGGCGGTGGCGCGGCCCTGGCGGTCGGCCACCAGGGTGCCGGTGGCGCGGTGCTCGATGTCGCCCTGCCAGGGCTCCCAGCCGTCGAAGAGGTGATTCATGATGCCGGTGCCGCGCGTATCGGTCAGGAACTCGGTGCCGGAAGCCGATGAGGCCGCGCGACGGGCCGAAAAAGTGAGGAGAAGGACTTGCACGCCGCCGGAGGGCCTCATCGTCCTGCATTCCCGCCTTCCGGCGGCTCATCGTCTTCGACGAGGACACCGGCCAATTCCTCGTCGACATCGACCACTGCCTCTTCGATCGGCTCGAGCCTCCGCCCATCGCCGAATCGGTCGTGAACGGCGCGCGGGGCGCGGTCGACGATACGAAGCCTTCGCGCCCGGCATCGTCTCGATCAGCACGCCGAGCTGCAACTCGCCGCGCCCGCGACCTCGAACGCCCTTTTCCGTGCTCTCGCGACGGATCGCGACGTGCCCTCGGCCTCGCGGTAGAACGCTCGCCGATCATGCGGACGTCACCTTCGTTCCCTCGCGGCCGGCGAGCGGCTATCATTGACCGAGAAGGTCATCGCTGACGTTGGCGGTGTCGATCGGATCGCGGCGAGCGGCGTTTGACCTCGGAGAGCAGATCGTGTCGGCGACGTTGTACTGAGCGAGCCCGGCAACTGCGGTGATATCGCCCGCCGGCCTCCCTCGATGGCCGCCGTTCGAGGCCCCGAAACGCCTGCAGTTTGTCGGCCGCGCCTGCTCGATCACCCGGCCGCCGCGGCCCAAGGATTTGACCGGCATGTTGAGGCGCGCCACCCCGGAATGGATGAGCCCCGTCAGCACCCGGCCGAGATAGGGGTCGTAATCGAGCGTCGTTGCCAGCATCGAAAACGGTGCGTTGGGATCGGCCTGCGGCGGCGGGACATGCGCCA
>CAVOWP010000005.1:0-25479 GCA_963700185.1 uncultured Alphaproteobacteria bacterium | reverse complement strand
AGCGCGATCATCGAGGACAAGATAGCGCATTTATCGCCGCGCGCACTGGGATCCAGCGCCTTCACGGCAGACCCGGATCCAGCTCCGAGCCAAATAAGCCTTTTCGAAACCGGCAAGCTGCGTCAGCGACTCGAGGTCGATCACGGTCAGGCGATGTCCGTCGATGGTGATCAGTCCTTCTTCCCGCAATAATCGCAGCAACCGGCTGACATGCGGACCGCTGAGGCCCAGGACGTCGGCGATCAGCTCCTGGGTCAGCGGAAGAGATTACGGACAGCTCATTGGCGAGGCCAACGTCGCGTAACCGCACCAGCAATTCGAGGATTAAATGTGCCAGCCGTTCATACGCAGAACGGCGACCGACATTGACAAGGTGTTCTTCAGATATGGCGGCCTCGCGGGCGGACACCCAGAACAACGCGACGGCGACGCGGCGGAACCTTACAAACAGGTCGTAGAGCGTCTGGAACGGAACCGTCGCGGCAACCACCTCGGTAAGGCTCCTGGCGGCGTTAACGGCATTCTCGAAGCAGCACGCCGGAAGACCGATCAGATCGCCCGGCAATCCGAGATTGAGGACTTGTCGCTTGCCGTCGGGGAGGATCTTGTAACAGCAGACGAAGCCGCTGCACAAAATGAAGACGTTGCGATAAGGACGGCCTTGGGCGATGATGTCGCGGTAGCGCCCGAACCGCCTTTTCCGCCCATGGAGGTCGCGAAGGAACTCAATTTCAGCCGGCGAAAGCGACAAGCAGGAGGCCAGCTTGTCAATTAGCGGGAACGTCTCCGTCGCGTGTTCCGCCGCCTTCGCGATCCCCGCTACTCGCGCCATGGGCCGTCTCCCGGCGCCGGCCCTATCTCGCCATCGAAACTCGGTGGAGAAGAGACGCGAATCCCGGCGACATAATGGTTTGGTTAATCAGTGCGGGCACCCCGCATCGCCCATGCGGGCCGTCGAGCCCAAAGCCATGGTGGCAAACGCCGCAGTCCAACCCGTGGGGCTGCCGGCACCACCGAACTGGTCGAGCGCGATACCGACCGCGACTGGACCGACAAAGGCCGAAGTGTAGCCGGTAAAGGCATAAGCGGCAAGCGCCGCCCCTCTCCGTGCCGGATCTGCGGCCGCGACCGCGCCGCTGGAGAGCGCGCCGGCATCGGCGATGCTGGTGATCTGCGCCAGCACCAGCAGCGGCAGCACCACAATGGTTGGCCCTCCCGCCGTCGCAGCCAGCCCCAGGCAAACCAGCACTGAGGTTAGGCAAGTCGCAACGATCACCCGCCGGCCGTAGCGCAATACCAGGGTCTGCTACGGCGATACTGACCGGAAACCCTGCCAAAGAGGCGAGCCCGGAGATCACTGCCAACCCGGGTAAGGGAAGGTAGTTATGGGGTAGGCTCAGGGTCCAGGCGAGGTAGGCCACAAACCAGACGCGCACGGAAAACACCTCCCAGGTGTTGCCGGCAAAGGCCAGCACATACGCCATCAAGGCGCGATCGCGTAGCACAGGCCGAAAATCCAGGACGAAAGCCCCGGCCGGCAAGGGCTCTGCTACCGCCGGCAATAGGGTGATCGCCGCGACCGCCAACAACGGCACAATTCCACTTACGATGAAGGTATCGCGCCAGCCGAAGGTCGTATCGACGATGCCGGCAACCAGAAACGAGCCGGCGCTGCCGAGTGCATAGGACGAGGTGTAGATCGCGGTGCCGCGCGCTCGCGCCCGACCGATGACGCGATCCACGAGGAGCTTTAGGCCGGGCATATGAACACCCGCGAGTGCGACGCCGTTCAGGAATCGCAATACAAGCGCCGTCCAGAACCCGTCTGCGCAGCCGGCAAATACAAAGCTGGCGCCGGCGGCGAGTAGGGAGCAGCTTGCGAATACCCAGCGGCCATCGATCCTGTCGGTCACGCCCGCCAATATCGGGACGGAGGCGGCGTAGCCGGCGAAGTAAATTCCCCCTATCCAGCCTGCCTCACTGGCGGTCCGGCTGCCGTAGCCGATGCCGAGCACCACCGCAAAAATCACCAAGGAGTTGTACGAAGATGAGAACAGCCAAATGATGTAGCTGATCGCCATCGTGAACACCGTCAGTTTGAACAACGGAAGGACCCCGAGCAGGTCACCCACTGGGCCGAAAACCAACCGGCCAATGATGCTCGCGCCGCCGATCACGGATACGAGAGTTGCGGCCGCGACCTCACTGGCGCCGTGATCGCGGGCGAACGCCGGCAGAAACACAAACGGCACGAACAGCGCAGTCGTCGCCAGCACCCACGAGATGTAGAGCAGAACGAATTCACGTGAGCGAAAGACATTCCTGAGCGAACGCCCAGCCGGGCTGGTTGACCGCGCGATCGGCGGTGATTTGACCGCGATGGCGCATCCGAGCAGCACAACGCTGGCAGCAAGGCCGAAAATAATGTTTGTCCGACGCCATCCGCAACGCTGGATGAGTGCGGCGGCAAGCGGAGGGAGCACCATCGTGCCGCATCCGGTGCCGGCGGCGGCGGTGCCAAGCGCCGTATTGCGATGCCGGACGAACCATCCACCGATGATCGCCAGGGTGGCAGGTAACAGCAGGCGCCGCCGACACCAACGCCGATATCATAGGCCAGATAGCAAAACCAAATATGGTCGGCCAAAGCGGTAATGCAGAGGCCGGATCCGAGCATCAACGCGCCGACCGCGACGATGATGCGCGGCTCGAAGCGGTCTGCGAGACGACCCGTCAACGCGCCCAGTGAATAATAGACCGCGGCGGTGATGGAGAAGAATGCAGAGGCCGCGGTGGCACTGGTGTGGAATTCGGCCGCCATCGGTTTGAGAAAGGCGCCAAAGCTGTAGATCACGCCGAAAACGATAAAACTCGCGAGAAATGCCGCCGCTACCATGAACCAGGCGCGCGGTGAGTTTGGTTTTGCGGCAGCGGGTTCCCGAACCACCTGATCGTCGCTCAACACGCTGTAACACTTCCAAGGCGGCGAACGTCGCCTCAAGACTTGGCCGGATCGGCAACGCTGTCACGCCCAATCGCTTCGGTGTCGGACGAAGTGTTTGTCCGGCACACGTCGCGGTGGATTAGTGCTATCCTCCCAGCATGACGACGCGACCCTTCATTGCCGAAATCGCCGCGCTGATTGGGGATCCGGCGCGAGCGAACATGCTCTTGGCCCTAATGGCTGGCCAAGCGCTGACCGCGGGCGAACTCGCCTATGCCGCTCGGGTCGCGCCGCAAACCGCGAGCGCGCATCTGGGCAAGCTCGTCGGAGCTAGGCTTCTCGCGCTCCGAAGCAGGGCCGGCACCGCTACTTCCGTCTCGCCTCGCCCGAGGTCGCTGAGATGCTCGAGGGTCTTATGGCGGTCGCGGCGGACGGAGCGCCCCGTTATCGCCCCCCTTCTCGGAGCGACGAAGCGCTGCGCCAAGCGAGGACCTGCTACGACCATCTTGCGGGTCGTCTCGGTGTGGCGCTTGCGGACGCCCTTCTCTCACGAGGGCATATCGTGCTGGATGACGACGGCGGGCAAGTCACCGCTGACGGCACTCGGTTTTTCGGCGAGTTCGGTCTTAACCTCGCCGGTGCGGCAAGCCAACGGCGTCGATTTTGCCGGCCATGCCTGGATTGGAGTGAGCGGCGACGACACCTTGGAGGTGCGGTCGGGGCGGCAGTGGCAGTACGCTGCTTCGAACTTGGCTGGATCGACCGCGTAAAAGGCAGCCGCGCCGTGGCGATCACCCCCTCCGGACGCCGCGGCTTCTTTGAGATCTTCGGTATCCCAATTTCAGATGACCGGGAAACTACCCAGGCGGAGGGATGAAGTAGTCGCGGATTTTATGTACTCGCGGATGGCAAGCCACCACATCGCGAGGTCGCCTATTGCGCGCTCGTCTCATCTCGATAGTGAGGCGCCACGTTACCGATCGCGTCGGCGATCGTCTGGGGCCGACCCTAAATATTTAAAAGGGTGTCGGGATAGAGCGATGGCGCGCCCTTTGGCAAGTGGCGGCTCCGGAATGGAGTCCTCTGGGGTTCAGGTCTGTGCGGGCCCCTGACGATCCGAGCTATCGCCGCGCGGGCTCGAGCGGATAATCACGTCCTCACGGCAAACCCGGGATCCGGTTCCGGGCTAGATAGTCGCCGTCGAAACCGGCAAGCAGCGTCAGCGACTTCGAGACCGCACGGTCAGGCGATGCCCCTCGATAGTGACCAATCCTTCTTCCCGCAGTAACCGCAGCATCCGGCTGACGTGCGGGCCGCTGAGGCCAAGCACGTCGGCGATCTCTTGGGTCAGCGGAAGGAGATAGGACAGCTCATCGGCGAGACCGACGGCGCGCAGCCGCACCAGCAGTTCGAGTATTAAATGCGCCAGCCGCTCATAGGCAGAACGGCGACCGATATCGACAATGCGTTCGCCATATATGGCGGCCTCGCGGGCGGACATCCAGAACAGTGCAATAGCGATGCGGGGGAACCTCGCAAAACAGGCTCGGCAGCGTGAAGGGAACCGTCGCGACAACCACCTCGGTAAGGCTACCAGTCGCGTTTACGGCGTTCTCGAAAAAGCATGCCGGGAAACCGATCAGATCACCCGGCAATCCGAAACTCAACAGCTGTCGCTTACCATCCGGGAGGATCTTGTACCGCCAGGCGAAGCCGCTGCACAGAATGAAGACGCTCCGATAAGGACGACCTTGAGCGATGATATCGCGATGACGATCGAACCGCCTTTTCGTCCCATGGAGGCCACGTGGGAACGCGACCTCCTCTGGCGATAGCGGAAGATAGGAGCCGAGCTTGTCGATTAACGGAAACGGCTCGCCAGTATGCTCCGCCGACCCCGGAATTGCCGCTGCTCGTGCCATGGCTGCCTCCTGGTGCCTGCCGCTCTCGCCATCGGAATTTGACCGCAGCGCGACGGCGATCATTGATTGGGATCAATGTCCGGTGCTGTGGCATCGCGCTGCTGAAGCGCCGAGTATCACCGCACCGTGAGTTTCACCGAGCGTACACCTTCCCTTACGGAGCGGCAAATGACAGCGATCCTTCACACCACAGAGTTGGCCCACTTCGCCTCGATGACGGCCGTTGTTGTTTTGGCCGTTACGCTAATCTTCGGCTGCTTCATCATCCGCTTCGCACCCGCCCGCCGGAGCGTCCTCGCGGATCGTCGGCGCCACCAGAGGGAGGCTGTCGTCACCGCTGCCCCTCCGAGAACGGAGCATCCGTGGAGGAATTAATTGCTCCGCGACACATCCCAGCTCGTCCACTTCACGGGCGAACGAACCAACGGGAAGCCGCCCATCGGTAGTGTGAACGATGACCGGATGTCACAGGGCGAGACACTGCCCAGCAATCGGCCCGCTCAGGCCAACGAGGAGTTCGATCGTCCTGGTCAGCGAGCGAAAGCCTGTCTCGCGGCGACGCCCTGCTGTGTCGCCCACCGATAGCCGCCATAAGGCCACCCTGATTCGAACCCAATCCAGCCGCGGAGAAAACGACATGCTGTATGAGGTCAAACTCGAACTTGCACACAGCCGTGAAGTTCCCAACGGAAACACGGCCTGCAGCTATGAATTAATGCTGCCGCTCACGTCTGATCGCCGGCTGGATTACAGAGCGTGGCACCAACACCGGCATGGCAACAGTGTTTGCCGCTTTTGGCCCAAGAAGAGTGGCGTGGCGAATTGAAGCACGATCGCCACGGCTGGTATTTCGCCTTCGGACATGGAGAGGCAAGCGACCAAGCAATCCTGCGACGTGACGACGATCGGTTCATCGCTGGTGAGTGGATTCCAATAACCGAATTCGACGGGCAGACCAGGATTTTTCGGGTTGTCGAAGTCGACCCAAAGCCACGTCGCGGCGAACCAGTGATTCCCGACACTAACCATTCGTCTTCTTCCGTCACCGGCCAAGCGCCTTCGATGGTTGGTGGCGCGGAATCGGCCGTCCCTTCCAGGTGAAGGCTTTGAGGGCACACGCTCAAGCAATCGGCAAGTCCGCTGATAATAGGGGAACCGAATGCAAGCGGATCTACATCGCACTGTTCGTAAGACCTACCGGCAGGCCATCTCGGAACGCAGGGCGCAACGAGAGGCTTTCGACCTCGCGACGCAACTGATGCGCGCACGGCAGCCACGCGGGAAGCCGGTCGAGGCTCGGAGGCTGGTAGCGAAAATGCTGTGCTACGAGCCGCCTGCGTTGCACGGCAACGGGAAAGTTCGTTAGTTTTCATCCAGGTGGAGTTCCCAAGATGACAAACACGCCCAAGATGATCAGCCGCCTTTCCGGGCCGCCGCCCCATCCTACCGCCGCGGTACCGACCTCCGGCCGATCCGAGACCGCTTCGACGGATACCTTTCCTGCGAGCAATGCGCCGGGCTGGACCGTTGTTACCTGCGTTGGCGCGCCACGCACGAATGGCGGCTCGTTGCATAACAAGGAACAATCGTGATGAGCGCGCTGCGGTTCGACGTCGATCTGGAATGGCGGGCAGATCAAATAGTGGGTGAGATCACGGTTGGGGGAGTGCGCACTACCGTATCGGAGCCGCGCTTAATGGGCGGAACCGGGGTCGGGATGAGCCCCGAGGATTTGTTCGTCGCCGCGGCTGCGTCCTCTTACAGCGTAACGCTGGCAGAGATGCTGCGCGCGGCCGGGTTGCCGCAATCCTGTCTCGCGATACGTGCCGAGGGGCTGGTCGCCAGCGACCCGGGCGCGGTGAAATTCACGACCGTCACGGTGCGCCCGACGATCCATGGTGCCGACGCCGGGCAACGCCAAGCCTACGAGAAGGCCGCCATCGCCGCGCGCAATCATTGTTTCATCGGCAGGTCGATCCGCGGCAACATCGCCTACATCGTCGGCGAGGTCTCTCTCGTCGAATCCGCCAAGTGATCTTACGAGGCTGGCAGCGCGAGCGATCGCCGGCGACCGCGCGGCCTCGTGTCGAACTCTGCAAGAGGGGATGCATAATGGCAGATCAATACGTCGACGCTGCGGGCGAGGAGCGGTTCGATGCCGCAGTCGCGCTGACGCTCGAGCAGTGGTCGGAAAGTCAATCGCTTCCGTTCGAGCAAGTTGCAGCAGAGGCCGTGCATCGAGGTCTTTTGCGGGTGTGTCGCTCAGATCTATACCGAGGAGGAGATGGCGCATCACTTGTCGTCCCTCGACGAAGGCATCATCGCCGAGGTTGTACGGCGCGCCCAGTTCAGGTTGAACAACCTTGGGTAGGCGAGGCGGGCGCGCCGGGAGCGGGGGCCGCCAGAAATCCACGTTACATCCCGACCTACGCGGGCAGCTCAGGCAGGAGCGCGGGATCGTCTTGAAGCCGGCTGCTTCCTGCCCGTTGAACTCTTGGTCATCTCGGCTGAGATCGAAGACATGCCGAGGAGCCCAGCCAATTCCTTTCGCGGTGCGATAAGATCGGCGAGTGTGTAGCGATCAAGAACCGCGAAGAACGCATCAAGTGCGTCGCCCAAGACGCCCTTGAGCACGCACACCGGGCGGATCCGGCAAGTCCCCGAAGGATTGAAACAGGGAACGAGATCGAGGTCGGGCTCCACCCGGCGCACCACCGCGCCCAGATTGATCGCCTCCGGACGCACCGCCAGTCTTAGGCCGCCATTCTTACCGCGGATCGTCTCGACATAACCGGCAACGCCGAGCTGGTGGACCATGTGGAGGCGGTGATCGCCAGGCGGGCCCACTCGGTCGGCGGGTAACGCCCTGAGATGTCGGCCAGCACATAGCCGTGGCCGTTCTTGTCCTTGCCGGCCAAAAGAATAAGAAGGATACCGTCGTCCGTGAATGTTGGCCCCATGTCGCGACCGGGTTAGGCTTACTTGGTCCCCCATTTTGATCTTGTGGAGACTTTGAGATCACTTTCCAATGCACGCTATGCGACAGTGCATCGTAAGCGCTCGATACCGGGCGTCCGTGGCGCCGCGCAGCCTCGATGCGCCGAGCCTCGCATCATTTTTATTGGCCCGGCCCGGCCGTAGGCGTCACTTATCCCCTTTATGGTGCGCGGGTTTAACCAGATCCCACCTATACCCTGGTTTCATGGTAGGAGGGAGAGGACGCCCCCGTGTCGATTTTCGGCCTGTTCGCCGGTCCGTCCGCCGCGCGGTCCAACCTGTTCGTAGATGC
Source organism: uncultured Alphaproteobacteria bacterium (assembly GCA_963700185.1). Classification (GTDB taxonomy): domain Bacteria; phylum Pseudomonadota; class Alphaproteobacteria; order ATCC43930; family CGMCC-115725; genus AP-15. The sequence goes on along the minus strand of CAVOWP010000005.1, from coordinate 17,324 downwards.
CCGACCTTGGCGTCGGCGTGCCGGGCGGAAACGCGTGTCCTTAGCCATCAATTAAATCCCTTGTGATGTGAGCGCCGCTAAGCATTCGGATGCCCCTTTACATATAGGACCCTTGTTCCCGGAACACCATCCCTTAGAGCGAACGATAACCACGACCCCGCACCGCCAAACCGGTTGACGGGTCAGCCGTCGCACAAGTCAGTCTCGACGAGATAGAATATCCGATTGCGGCAAGTTGCATGCTCGTATTTCCCAGGCCGTCCGCTTCTTCAGAGCGACCGAGTCGTCTTAAGCAAGACGCAACCTCATTGATGCTGCGTGCAACGCTTTGGTGGATCGATCGACCCGGCCGTGCATGTCGCCCTGCTCTTTCTCCCGCGACGGCGCGCTCGAACCAGGGGCGTGCGGCCTCGAACTGCCCCGCCCTCGCCAGGCAGTAGCCCACCTGGCTGTCGGCTCGGCCGAGGCTTTGGTGATCGACGCGACCGTGAATGTCGCCCTGCTCTTTCTCCGCGACGGCGCGCTCGAACCAGGGCCGCGCGGCCTCGAACTGCCGGCGCTCGCCAGGCAGTTGCCCACCTGGTGCAGGCTTCGGCCGAGGCTCGTGGTGATCGACACGGCCGTCAATGTCGCCCTGCTCGGCTTCGGCGACGGCGCGCTCGAACCAGGGGCGTGCCGCCTCGAACTGCCTTGCCCTCGACAGGCAGGTACCCACCTGGTGCAGGCTTACGCTGAGACTGTGGTGATCGACGCGGCCGTCAATGTCGCCCTGCTCGGCTTCGGCGACGGCGCGCTCGAACCAGGGGCGTGCCGCCTCGAACTGCCGTGCCCTCGACAGGCAGGTACCCACCTGGTGCAGGCTTACGCTGACGCTTTCGTGATCGACGCGGCCGTCAATGTCGCCCTGCTCGGCTTCCGCGACCGCGCGCTCGAACCAAGGGCGTGCCGCCTCGAACTGCCTCGCCCTCGACAAGCAGTTGCCCACCTGGTGCAGGCTTACGCTGAGGCTTTCGTGATCGACGCGGCCGTCAACGTCGCCCTGCTCGGCCTCCGCGACGGCTTGCTCGAACCAGGGGCGTGCCATCTCAAACTGCCCCGCGCTCGCCAGGCAGTAACCCACCTCGTGCAAGCTTGCGCTAGGCTTTGGTGATTGACGCGGCCGTGAATGTCGCCCTGCTCGGCCTCCGCGACAGCGTGCTCGAACCAGTGGCGTGCCATCTCGAACTGCCCCGCCCTCGACAGGGAGGCGCCCACCTGGTGCAGGCTTCGGCCGAGGCTTTGGTGATTGACGCGGCCGTGAATGTCGCCGTGCTCGGCTTCCGCGACGGCGCGCTCGAACCAGGGCGCGCCGCCGCGAACTCGCCCTGGCTCGACAGGCAGTTGCCCACCTGGTGCAGGCTACTGCCGAGGCTTTCGTGATCGACGCGGCCGTCGATGTCGCCCTGCTCTGCTGCCGCGACGGCGCGCTCGAACCAGGGCTGCGCCGCCGCGAACTGGCCCTGGCTCGCCAGGCAGTGACCCACCTGGTGCAGGCTGCCGCCGAGGCTCTCGTGATCGACGCGGCCGTGGACGTCGCCCTGCTCTGCTGCCGCGACGGCGCGCTCGAACCAGGGCTGCGCCGCCTCGAACTGACCCGGCTCGACAGGCAGTAACCCACCTGGTGCAGGCTGCGGCCGAGGCTCGCGTGATCGACGCGGCCGTGGATGTCGCCCTGCTCTGTTGGCCGCGACGGCGCGCTCGAACCAAGGCTGCGCCGCCGCGAACTGGCCCTGGCTCGACAGGCAGTAACCCACCTGGTGCAGGCTGCTGCCGAGGCTCTCGTGATCGACGCGGCCGTGGATGTCGCCCTGCTCTGCTGCGGCGACGGCGCGCTCGAACCAGGGCTGCGCCGCCGCGAACTGACCGGTGCTCGACAGGCAGTAACCCACCTGGTGCAGGCTGGTGCCGAGGCTCGCGTGATCGACGCGGCCGTGGATGTCGCCCTGCTCTTCTGGCCGCGACGGCGCGCTCGAACCAGGGCTGCGCCGCCTCGAACTGGCCCCGGCTCGACAGACAGTAACCCACCTGGTGCAGGCTGCTGCCGAGGCTCTGCGTGATCGACGCGGCCGTGGATGTCGCCCTGCTCTGTGGCCGCGACGGCGCGCTCGAACCATGGCTGCGCCGCCGCGAACTGGCCCGGCTCGACAGGCAGTAACCCACCTGGTGCAGGCTGGCTGCCGAGGCTCTCGTGATCGACGCGGCCGTGGATGTCGCCCTGCTCTTTGGCCTCGACGGCGCGCTCGAACCAGGGCTGCGCCGCCGCGAACTGGCCGCTGGCTCGACAGGCAGTCACCCACCTGGTGCAGGCTGCGGCCGAGGCTCGCGTGATCGACGCGGCCGTGGATGTCGCCCTGCTCTTTGGCCTCGACGGCGCGCTCGAACCAGGGCTGCGCCGCCTCGAACTGGCCCGGCTCGACAGGCAGTAACCCACCTGGTGCAGGCTGCGTGCCGAGGCTCTCGTGATCGACGCGGCCGTGGACGTCGCCCTGCTCTTTGGCCGCGACGGCGCGCTCGAACCAGGGCAGCGCCGCCTCGAACTGGCCCTGGCTCGACAGGCAGTAACCCACCTGGTGCAGGCTGGCGCCGAGGCTCTCGTGATCGACGCGGCCGTGGATGTCGCCCTGCTCTTTGGCCTTGACGGCGCGCTCGAACCAGGGCTGCGCCGCGGCGAACCGGCCCCGGCTCGACAGGCAGTAACCCACCTGGTGCAGGCTGCGGCCGAGGCTCGCGTGATCGACGCGGCCGTGGATGTCGCCCTGCTCTTTCCCGACGGCGCGCTCGAACCAGGGCTGTGCCGTCTCGAACTGGCCCTGGCTCGACAGGCAGTAACCCACCCGGTGCAGGCTGCCGCCGAGGCTCTCGTGATCGACGCGGCCATGGATGTCGCCCTGCTCTTTGGCCTCGACGGCGCGCTCGAACCAGAGCCGCGCCGCCTCAAACGAACCGATTTCCAGAAGGGCGCAGCCGACCGTCTCTCCGTCATTAATCGAAACATTAACCCACCGCTTGGGATCGGGGAAAAACGCCATCAGCTGGTGCAACCAGATAACGATTCGGATCGGCGACCAGTTCCTGCGCCACCTCGACGAACCGTCTCGCTTGGACGCGCACGACCTGATTCAAGGGCAACGGTAATCTCCTCCGACGCTGGCGTATCGAGCACGAACGCCGCAAAGTGTGGTGCATCCGAAACTCGGCGCCGTCCTGTAGCAAATGCAGATCGAGACAAGCATCGAGCGACCGCTGGAATTCGCCAGCGCTCCAACCAACTGCCTCTGTTATGTGGCGTTGTAGTTCTTCGCGCCGAATGCGTAGAGGGTCTAGTCGCGCGGCCGCACGCACGCAGCAACTGAGCCGTCGGCTCAAGCTGCTTGTAGACGCCGAGAAAGCTTCCCTGCGCTTCACGCGTCAGTGTCAGTGACGCAGCATCAAGGCGGCCGCGGCGCGCTTCATAGGCGAGCGTCGCAGCCGCGGGCACGAGTTGAACTGGTAGGCCGCCCGCCAGCTGCGCCAGCCGCTCGCCATATCGGACTGAGACCTCGTGACCCGAAAGGCGCGTGATCAATTCTAGCGACGCCTCGTGTGAGAGAGGTGTCACCTCCACTTCCAGCCACCCGGCGTCCCAGCGATCAAGTGTCGTGGTCATTATCACGCGGCATGGCATGTCGGTTGGCGGCAGCCACGGCAGAACAACGTCTGCTGCCTGGACATTATCGTAGATCAACAGCGTCGGAGCGGCACCCAGCGCCGATAGCGTTTGCAAGCCCTGGTCTTCCAAGCGCATGCCGGGCAGGACGTCCAGGCCGAGTATGGTTTGTCCGAGCCTCGCGAGATCGACCATAATCGCTTGCTTGCCGGCCTCGACAATGAACGTCCCGCCCGGATAGGCGTTGCGATGGCGCCGTGCGAATTCTCGCGCCAGCTCGCTCTTCCCGGCACCCGGCGTGCCGTGCAGGACGACTACAGCATCCGTGGAGGGGTCCCCGAGGCTTGCGGCGAAACTTGGCGATAGCCTCTTCACGACCGACAAAGGGCAGGTTGCGGCGCGATGGGATCGTGCTGCGAAACCGCGGGAGACCCGGCTGTTCAAATGTTCTCTCAGGTAATTGGGTCAGTGCCATCGCACCGCCGGTGGCCGATGGAATTGCGAAAGTTTTCGAATAGGGCGGCTCAACGGAGAACGTTGGATCGACCGTCCATACCTCGCGAGGCTGATCTTCGTAGCGGACGGGGAAGACGTCGACGTCACCATCGCGAAAGCTCACATATAGCGCTCGGTTGGGCCATTTGCGGCTCTGGTAGGCTGCGCCGGCCGCCATGTGCAGAGCGTTGCCTGTTATCCCAGCGACTGCTTCGTCTTGTGGAGATGCCCACGCAGAACGAGATCGACGTTCGATTGAAGCGCTGTCCTGATGTTTGAGCGCTCCACCTCATGAAGCCACTCAAGCGGGTGATGAATTAGCGCGATCTTCAGGGCGGCGCCGAAGCTTCTTTAGTTCCTCCACGGCAGTGTCGAGGCACCGGCGGCCGATCCAAAGCTTCGCATGATCATCGTCGCCCTGGCAGAATAAAGCGCTGTTAACCTGCAAGACGCATCGTTAGATTCCCGATTTGGACAACCTCCACCGGCCCGCAAGTCGGAGGTCTGGGGAAATCTCCGGATGCCGTCGAAGTATTGATCGTACCACTGCTGAAAAGCGCGCTGTTTTTGCGTGATGTGGGGTTTGGGAATGCTCGGTCCGAAAGTAAGTATCAGCCTCTTCCCGCGCTCCAATTGTCCTCGCCAGACGCTGATACAAAGACCGGTCAATATCGTGATTACCTGGAATGACATAGAGGCGCGGCTTATCGACCCCTGCAGCGGCACAAAGCGCATCGAAGAACCGGGCCGCGGCTTGATATTGTCTTCCTGGCCGCTATGAGCCACATCGCCAGTGGCAAAAATCAGATCCGGTTGTCGGCCACGGCTGCGAAACTCAGCTACCGAGTGTACCAGCGCGCGGAGAACAACATCCCGATCATACGGATCGCCGCTCTTGAATGAATCCGAGACGTGGAGCCAGCTTACCGTCATGACTGGCGGTGGCTGTCAATTGAACACTGTTTCGGCCCAGGCGCGATTTGCTTCCATCGTGCGGCAGTGGGATTTTGTCGCCGCAATATATCGGATAAGTTGGGATCGGAAGGCTCCATTCCTCACGATCGCAGTCGCGATGTGAAATTCAAGACTTCTCGGCCGTGGTAGGGATCGAGGCTGTGCAGCGGCTTAGCGCGTGCAGAATTCCGGTGCAAAACTTGCCCCAATCTGTCGGGGTTGTGTCGTGTCGGAATTGAGCGGTAGGACCTAAATCAAAGGAGCAGTCATCAAATACGAAGTGAACGATGTGCGCTGACACCACCTCGATCCTTGATCCCTCGATCCTTGCTTGGTGGACCCATGCCATCAGGCAGGCCTCCTATTGGTCACAGGAGGCGCTTGCGGCGACTTCTGGCCTCACTGTTCGCACCATCCAGCGCGTCCGAGGCCGGTCGGCCATCGGACGTTACTACCCGCCGCGCGCTCGCGCGCGTCTCGGCCACGACAATCCGCGCACACTTCTTTGATCGAGAAAGCGCACGCCCGGCGCGCTCGCCGGCGGCGGAAACGAGCGCCGGGAGGCGCTCGAGGCGATGCAACAGCAAGAACTGGCACGGTCATGATGAGGTGCTTCGTCGCCGTGCACGCCATGCGCGGAAACGGCGTGCCAATTCCTTGAGATCGACACCTACCCCGTACACGGTCGGCTTAAGCGAGAAAATTTCGCCGGATGGTTTTGGACTCGTCTGCTCCGGCTCTGGTTTCGCTTTTGCGGTCGACGAGCTGGCGTTGACCCCGGTCGTGTCGGCGATCGACCGCAAGGCATAATTCAGAGTGCCAGGTCCATTACCGCTCAACACTTGATCAAGCGGGGTTGACCACGGGGGCGTCCTAAGCCCCGTCGCGTCGGCCGCAGGGCTCGTACTCAACCCGAGTGCCGCGATCGCAGCTTTGGTTTGTCCAGTTTCCTCAAAGAAATAAGCGTTGAACTCTGCCCTGGAGAACGTGGGGCAAAAGCGATCCCGCTTCCTGGGAATTTTGACCGAGCCCGTCATCCACTCGATATCGGCTTCATCATAATGGAAGGCGAACAGCGGCTCGTCGCCACGCTTTCTGGATGAAGGCCTGCCGCAAACGTCTCTTAGCCTCCTCGCTCGAGACATGCCTCTCCAGGAGGTTCAGTCCCTTCGACCAAGGTGATCCGTTCGGATTCTTTTGAGAGCGTCCATTTCCCCCCTCTCGCGGACCCGGTTAACCATATCACACTATCCGATAAGGGACATTATTCCACATAAGCGGCACGGGAAGGACGATGGCGTCTAGGGGACCCGGTGTGCAGTGCGGTCGAGATCGAACGGATGCTTTTTCAGTCGAGGCGGCGCGAGCTTTCAACGGCGAGTTGCTCACCGTTCGATTATCTTCTGAAGCTCCGCGAGGCCATCGGTCAATGCGGCGGGCCCGGGCTGCAAAATCAAGGACGATTTGATTTCGTAGAGATGTTGATGCTGCACCGCCGGAATGCGGTCGAGGCCAGGCCGCGCCGCAACTCGCACTGGTCGAAACTTCTTCCCACACCGCGAGCCGATGATCAGATCGGGTTTCCGCGCGACTACCTGATCAGCTGTCACAACGCGGTCCTTGGCTGCGCCTTGATATCGACGATCGGCAAATAGGTCGATCCCGCCGGCGATTTCGATAGCCGGTCCGAACTTTAGCACCCAGCCTCCGGACCGTTTCGTAGGAGACGTCGAGCCCGCGCTCGGCAAGCAGATCCTCGATGTCTCGGTAGCTGAGCGTAAAGCGCAGGTAGAGCCAGACCGCATGCTGGATGACAACCGGAGGAAACCGGTGACGAGGGTATGAGAGTTCGATCATCCGGTCAGCCTACTCGCACCTCCCTCCCTGGCCATCCGGTTATCCTGACAAAGCCCCGATTGGTGAATTGACTTATGATGACGAAGACTGCGGCTCTCTGCCGACGGCGCCGGGAACGTAGCCCGGAAACCCGCGCGGAAAGCCGGGTTTTTGACCACGAAGATAAGGTCACACGAGAGACGGACTTGCTGCTGGAGATGGATTCGAACCCTCGGTCCCCCGTCAGAAGGATTTGTGCAAACACGAGCGAGATTGTCGCCGATCGCGAGCCCGTCGGCGCAGATCGGTGGGAAATGACGAAAATGCCGATTTGGCGCCGTTGTGTGATCAGCCCGACTTTGGCCCGAGCTTGGCGGCGGAGAAACTGGCAGAGCATCACGGCTGTTCGGTGTCGCGCGAGACCTTGCGCGGTTGGATGATCGCCGATGGGCTATGGCAGGACCGTCGGCATCGTCTGCCCTCGCCGCATCGGCCGCGCCGGCGGCGCGATTGCCTAGGCGAACTGGTACAGATCGACGGCTCGGAGCACGCCTGGTTCGAGGATCGCGGCCCGCCGTGCACGCTGCTCGCTTTCGTGGATGACGCGACGAGCCGGTTGATGCAGCTGCGGTTCGTCGCCTCGGAATCGGCGTTTGATTATTCCGGACGACCCGCATCTATCTGGAGGAGCATGGCAAGCCGGTCGCGTTCTACAGCGACAAGCACGGCATCTTTCGGGTGAACAGCAAGGATGCTGCCGGCGGTGACGGTGTGACGCAATTCGGTCGCGCGCTGTTGGCGCTGAACATCGACATCATCTGTGCCAACAGCCCGCAAGCCCTCCTTTAGGTTTCGGCACCGCTGCGGGATGATGGCTGGCTGCTGGGCTCGAAGACGAAACCCGAACAGTAAGACGCACTAAACGATCACCAAGCGGCACGTCAGGATATCGGCCGGAGGATTGCTCACTTTCCAGACCATAATTAGATCATTCGATGCTCGTCCGTTGCTCAGACGGGAGCCTACGCGGTTCCTTGTGCCGGGCCGGCGATCTCGCGCCCGATCGGAGACAGCAAATCCAACAGTCTTCGCGTGCGCCGAGCAGCATCTTGTCGTGGTCGCCAATCGCCGATTGTATTCTAGGATGCGCTGCGGAAAGGGCTATCGCGACGTGCACCCCCGAATGCTCGGAAAGCAGTCGTTCGACAAGCTGGCGCGGCAACTCGCGGCACGAAGTGCGCCCCGGAGACTCTGGGGTCACAATCTGCCAAAGCACCGGGTACGCTCCCTGATCCCCCAAATGAGCGCACCACGGGACCGGAACCCAATGTCGGCACCGTGCTCTACCTCATCTCTCTCGGCGTTGTCGGCCTATGGCTGGGGTTTCCAGCAGTATGCCATGGGCCGAGTGCAGAAGCTGCTCGGCATTGTCGAGGTTGCGGGCATCCTCGACCCATGCATACGGAAAGCTGGCCATCGAAGCTGCCTCCGTTTTTTATCGCGCCCGACCCGAGTTCAGCAACAACAGGACGGAAAGCGACGCGCCTCGGGTATCGATCGTCTGGCGCTGGAGAGCGATAGCACGAGGATAAAGCCGTTCGGCGGCGAAAGATAGCGCTCGCGCCGCTGTCGGCAAGACCCGTTTTGGCGTCCGGTAGCTAAAGGAGGCTCTTCACGAGCGCTCTCCTCCTGCTGCGCGAGGCCGACACGCCTTACCGAATGCTCACCGGCGAGGTAGATCTCGCTCACCTCGTTGAACGGTCGGTCTCGGCTCGATCACCCGCTCGCGCGGCAGATGCTCGGGGAAGGGCTGGCGCGCAGGACGACGGCAGGCCATGACAGGAGGAAGTCAGGTTCGCTTGAGACTCGCCGCTGGAGGGAGATGGATTCGAACCATCGGTCCCCCGCACGAAAGAGCCGGTTTTTGTTGCGGAAGGCGAATTGCGGGACCGAACGGGGGCAGCCAAAAAGGGTTGTTTCTTATGCGGTACCGATGGTTCGAATCCATCTCCCTCCAGCGGCGAGTCAGTGCGAACCTGACTTCTTCCCATCATAGTCTCGCGTAGGCCATCGATCCGATCCGGTCCGAGGATAAACGGAAGGCGAGGGGTTTAGAAGCGAAGCGGTCTTTCAGGCGCATGTTCGGGCTGCGCTTGCGCCCGTGTCGCCGGTAGCGAGTTGTGCTATATCTATGCGGTCAGGGGTTAATCCTGACCAGGGTAGGCTACTCGGCGCATGGTTTCCGTCCGCCGCCTCACCGCGATCCTCGCCGCCGATGTGGCCGGCTATTCGCGTCTGATGGGGGCGGACGAGGAGGGGACACACAGGCGCCTACAGGCCCACCTGCGCGAGCTTTCGATCCGAAGATCACTGAACACCGCGGCCGCGTCGTCAAGAACACCGGCGACGGCTTGCTGGCCGAGTTCGCCAGCGTAGTAGACGCGGTGCGCTGCGCGGTCGAGGTCCAGCGAGGCGATGGCCGAGCGCAACGCGACCACCTCACCGCGAACAGCCGATCGAGTTCCGCATGGGGATCAATCTCGGCGACGTCATCGTCGAGGGTGGCGACATCTTCGGCGACGGCGTGAACATCGCGGCGCGGATTGGAAGCCCTTGCCGAGCCGGGCGGGATCTGCGTCGCAAGGGTTCGTGATCAGGTACGTGACAGGCTCGATTACACTTTGAGGATTTGGGCGAGCAGCAGGTCAAGAACATCGCCCGGCCGGTGCGCGTCTATCGGGTTGGCGACGCCAGCAGTACCGGCAAGAGCCCACGCGGCGCCGGCGCCACCTGTACTGCCGCTCCCCGACAAGCCGTCGATCGCGGTGCTGCCGTTCCAGAATATGAGCGGCGACCCGGAGCAGGAATATTTCGCCGACGGCATGGTCGAGGAAATCATCACCGCGCTGTCGCGCATCCGCTGGCTGTTCGTCATCGCCCGTAATTCGAGTTTTACCTACAAGGGCCAAGCGGTCGACGTGAAGCAGGTCGGCCGCGAACTCGGCGTGCGCTACGTGCTCGAAGGCTCGGTGCGCAAGGCCGGCGATCGCGTGCGCATCACCGCTCAGCTGATCGAGGCCGAGACCGGACGCGCATCTGTGGGCCGAGCGCTTCGACGGCGCGCTCGAAGACGTATTCGAGCTCCAAGACCAAGTGGCGATGAGCGTCGCCGGGGTGATTGAGCCGACGCTACAAGCTCGCCGAAGCCGCGCGGTCGGCAGAACGGCCGACCACTGACTTGACTGCATATGATCTTTACCTACGCGCCCACGCCCTCGCTTTGTCCTGGGAAAAGAGTACAACGATCCGCTCGCTCGAGTTGCTTGAGCAGGCCATCGAGCGTGATCCCCACTACGGTGCCGCCTTGGCGCAGGCCGCGGCGCGTCATTTCGAACTGCATGTCAACAACTGGACCGACGATCCGGAAACGAGCCGCCGCAAGGGGATCGATCTCTCGCGGCGGGCCCTTCAGTTCGCTGGTGACGATCCGAACGTCCTGAGCAGTGTGGCCTACACACTCGGCTACTTCGGCGAAGAAATCGATGTCGTGATTGCCCTACTTGACCGCGGACTACAGCTTAATCCGAGCTCTGCTCGCGGTTGGCAGTGGAGCGGCTGGCTCAGGCCTTGGGCGGGGGAGCCAGATCTGGCGATAGAGCATTTCGAGACCTCGTTGCGCCTAAACCCTCGCGAGCAACGAGCTAATCCGCTCATGGGAATAGGAGTGGCCCACTTCTTTGCTGGACGGCTGGACGAAGCCAGGGTTACGTTGCTTCGGTCGCTGCAAGAAAAGCCGAATTGGGTCCCTACCTACCGATTTCTTGCGTCCTGTTACGCGCATATGGGTCGTCTTGACGAAGCGCGAGAAGTGGTCAGGCAATTGCGCACTCTGACGAACGTGGTGGTGCCAGGCGCGGATAATTGGCGCGACCCTATCCGCCGAGAATTTTATTTGTCAGGTTTGCGCTTAGCAGCGGGCGAGGCGGAATGAGCCAGACCCGCGCCTCAGGAGGTTCGGCAATCGAGAGCCGCGTCCGGCACCGGTTCAATTCTTGTAGATGTTCCAGAATACGATCAGATTTGCCCGAAGCACGCCGGTGACATTGGAGCGCCAAGCTGAGGGCTGGATATATTGGCCGACCGGGATATCCGGCAGCACTTCCCATAAACGTCGGTGGAGCGCTTCGAGCGCCGCCCGGCTCGGCGCTTCATCGCCAGCGCGGATGTAGGCGGCTGCGCAATTCCTCGGTCTTCGCGTCGCACGGCCAGCCGAACCAGTTCTCGCCGTCGCAGCCCGAGTTGATCGCGAAATTGGTCAAGGGCGAGAACATCGCGGTGCCGCCGACCGTGGTGTGGAACAGGTTCCAGCCGCCCTGATCCGGCGGGTCCTTCTTCGCCCGCCGCGCGACCATCGTTCCCCAGTCGCTTACCGTGAGCTCGACATTGACGCCGATCTTGCGCAGATTGTCGGCGGTGACGTCGCCGAGCGCACCGATGCTCGGGATCTCCCCCGTCTTCATCAGGACGATCTTTTCGCCCTTGTAGCCGGCCTCGGCGAGCAGTGCCTTGGCGCGCGGCAGATCCTGCTTGCGATAGGTCTCCGAACCCGCCTCGGTGCCGTTGGCGCTGCCGCAGACGAAGAACGACCAACACTCGCGCCACCATCGCTCGTCGCCAAAGGCGGCGCTCGCGTATTCGCGCTGATCGACGGCAAGCGCCAGTGCCTGCCGCGCCTTCGGATTGTTGAATGGCGGGTAGAGGCTGTTGGGCCGGATGATGCCATAGGAGTCGATCGGCGACACCCTGCCGATCACGACGCCTGGCGCGTGTTCGAGGACCGGTATCTGGTCGTGCGGCAGTTGGTCGATCATGTCGACCTCGCCCCGCTGCAAAGCGCGCCGATTTGGTGAAAGGATCCGGCAACACGACCCATTCGACCCGGTCGAGCTTGACCACCTTGCCGCCGGCCAGACCGTCTGCCGGCTCGGCCCGCGGGACGTAATCGGGGGCCCCTTCTGCTGGACAAAGGGCCGGCTCGGGTCCTGCGGATCGACGACGAGCACGGACCGCCAGCCGCCATGCGGAAAGCCGGCATTGGCCAAGAAGTTGAGGCCGGTGTCGTCGGGATGATAGGCTCTCGGGCAACCGTCGGCGTCGAGCTCGACATGGCCGGTCTTGTAGCTGTAGGCGCCGGTGTCGCCGACATTAAAGATCTCGGTGCCCCGGTAGGTGAACCAATGCTGCGCACTCATGCCCTGATCTCCCGAGATCGACCCCCAGGCCTAGCTTTAGCTAGTGCATCGGACCTCCGATGGGGTTTGTGCCGTAAAAAGATATCGACTGCACGACTGCATGCAAAGATAGTATCACTTCATATTGCGAAGCTTTTTGGAATAATCGGCAAACAAGTCGGGTGCCGCCAGATTGTGTGCATAGCCTCGGCGGGTTCGCCCTTGACTCACCTCTGGAGGAAGGCGGATTCGAACTCGTGGTCCCGCTTTGAGAAGAGCCGCCCTTCCCAAGACGCGCCACAGCAATTCCAAGTCGTTCGGCCGGTGAGAGCGGTACCACTTCCGCATACGCTAAACCTTCGCGGGTTCCGCCACGCGGCAGTTGAAGGCGCCGAGCACCAAGTGCTGCTGACGGTTTCCATCGAGGCGCAAGCGGATGAACGCTGCTCCGTAGAGCTCTTGTCCGCCATTCTCGCGCTCAACCGCGCCCTGCATCCGGACGGCTGAGCTGGAGAGCGTCGAGGTAATACAGCCTCTCGTGAACACCGGGATGTATTGCGTCGGCAGCTGGGCGACTATCGGGATGGAATGATTTGGCGTCTCCGGCAATCCCAAGAGCGAGGCGAATCTCGCGCCGTAGAAAAGGAAGGACGAGTCCTCGACGACCGGATCGACGGCAATGATAAAGCGGTGTGCCCACTTCGGGCCCGTCATTGCCGAGACATCGAGCGTCATCAATGCGAGAGCATGCCCGAGCTGTCGTGTCTCCCGTTCCCAGTCGGTGATGAGTCGTTCGGTTTCACGCCGCTCCCGCGCCGCGATCGGCGTCTTCTCGTGCGGTGCGTCGGGCAGTCTATCGGGTTCGATGGGCAGATCGTCGGCCGGCATGCTCTACTCCGCTAAACTCCTAAAGCGGGTGTTAAGCGAGGCTCTGCCGGATCCCGTTAAGACCGTATTAAAATGACTGGGAGTAACCAACTTCGAAGGACGCGCCCCAAAAATCGAGCCCGTTTCCCAGCGCGCCGGCTCGGCAACGCCCCACCCAAACACCGGGGTGGCAGTTCCGCACCCGTTGGCGGTACCGCCACGCTATCCTCACCACTGCCGGCCTCAACCTAGTCGCCAGATGTTCACGGGCTCGGCGTAGCCTTTCACCGTCGCTGCGCCGAGCTTCGTCGCGGTCCGGGCTGCGTTGCCGATTGCCGCAATCATCGCATCGGACACGATGAGGCGGGCGGGCGTTGTCAACTTAACTCGGTCGAGTCGACCTTCTTGGCCCTCTCTCTTGAGCGGGGGCAGCCCTATAGGCGTGCCAAGGACTTCTCTGCACCGAACCGCCGCGCCACCGACGGCAGGAGGATACCACCCCTGCTTAAGTTGACAATGCCCTCATGGGGGACCGAGGGTTCGAATCCGTCTCCCTCCAGCGAGGAGTCACGTGCGAACCGCGTCGACCTAGCGCACGATCGGCCGGCGCGCGCTACCGGCTGGTATGCTCAGCCAGCGCATTGACGCGAGCGCCAAAATCGCGAGCCCAGCCGGTGGCGACGCCTCGGCGAACCGTTTATTTCGCCGGTTCGCCCTGGCAGTGGGCGGGGACAAACTTGGCGTTCGCATATCCGTCAGGAACCCAAGGCACTCCCGCCGGGCACGCATTGACCACCTTGCGGTCCGCCTCTTCGGTTTTAGCGAACAACCGGGTGATCGCCTCATCGGTCTCGGTGCGGATGCCAGCGGACCAAACGGACCAGCCCCCGGCCGACCACTTACCAATCATACGTCCTATTGCGGCCGCCGCGTTCCAGGCCGCGTCCGATCGCCGAGCGCAGCTCGCTGATCGGGAAGGCGGCCCCTTCCAATCCCTCTCGGATGGCGCACTCGGCGTCGGGTTTAAGTTCGCGATAGGCGCTCTTGTAGTAGAGTGTTTTCCGGCAAGAGTGCGAAGAAGCTGCACGAGATTACCGCGGAGGGTCGGGCTTTCCTCGATGCGAACCGCCGTACAGTCGATCCTCTATTCAACCGCATGGTCGAGACTGGCCGCGCCTACGGCGGCGGCACTGCACCCGCAAATTTTGCGAGCGATGGAAAATCTGAAGCTGGCGTTGCGACTGCGCGTCTGCGCGGCCCGCTCAATGAGGAGCAAATCAATGCCGTGGCTGCGCTGATCGATGTCGCTGCTACCGGCGTGGAATAGATCACCTGATGAACATGGAGGAAGCAAGATGGCGATGTATTCGATCAGCGATCTCGGTCGCCGCGAAATTTTGTTGATGTCCGCCGTGCTCGCCGGATCCGGCGTGGTCTTCACGCCCACGCTTACCGCTGCCGAAGCCGCGCTGCAGCGAACCCCGGACCAAATACTCGGACCTTTTTATCCGCTTTCAGAGCTGCCTCAGACCTCCGATTTGACGACAGTACCCGGTCGGTCTGGTCGCGCGGAAGGGCAGATGCTCAATGTCATGGGCCGGGTGCTGAACCTTGCGGGAGAGTCGGTTCGCAAAGGTCGAAGTGTGGCAAGCCAATACTTACGGGCGCTACACGCATCCGAGCGATCCTAACCCGGCGCCACTCGGCCGTCATCACCTGGTGGGGCTGGTCTGCAACGAGACCCACTGCCACGGCGCCCGCGGCGGTAGCGGCTGCCGCCACTTCTATCCCGCAGCCCCACGTCGCACCGCGCCTCTCGATCGTCGTGCTACCCTTTGCCAACCTAAGCAACGACCCGGAGCAACAATACTTCGCCGACGGGATCACCGAGGATCTGACGACCGATCTGTCGCAGATAGCGCACATGCTCGTGATCTCGCGCAATAGCGCGTTCACCTATAAGGACAAGCCGGTCAACGCGAAGCAGATCGGCCGCGAGCTGGACGTGCGCTATGTCCTTGAAGGGAGCATCCAGCGGTCGGGCAAGCAGGTCCGCATCAACGCCCAGCTCATTGATGCCGAGACTGACGCGCACTTCGGCGCGCGCCCTACAGCTAGGCCGGTATTCCGTCGAAGGACAAGACCGTGGGATTCTCGATTGTTTCCCAGTGCGCAATGGTCTCGCTGAGCCGTTGACCACTTTCCTTCAAAGCGATCTCTCCAATGTTGAGCTTTGGCAAAAGCAGTTTGACCGAAGTCCAGAGGCGGCGGAGATGCTGAACGGTATCCGGCAATAAGAACGCAATTGGTGGCACGGGCGCAGCATATGCTGAGAGTAGAATACGAGACCTCGTAGGGTGCGGATGACCGCCAATCTCACAGTGAAGCCAATATTCCTTGTCTCGAAACAACCCGTCAGCGCGTTTACGCATTTGTTGCGGCGAAAATATTTTACGAAGCTCTGCTGCATTAGCTTCGTACCAACCTTCAAGTGTGACGGGGTCAGAGTATCCAAGAAACAATAGATACTCGATTTCTATTAATTGCCGTAGCAGCGCGCCTGCTGCATACAGGTGCGAATTCTGTATTAGCAGAGAGATGCCGCCCGACAACTCAGAAGCAAGTCTAATTAGGAGCGCAGCGGCAAGCTCTTTGCAATCCCGGCCAATCCATCCACTGGTCTGAAGAAGGTCGGCTAGTCGTGTGAAAACCACGTAAGCAGTATCGAGGACGGCAAAGCGCGCGCGAACAATCTGCTCGTTTTCCGCTGCCTCTCGAAATGTGACTGCAAGATCATTCGGGGCGTCGGGCATCTCCATTTCCTTAGGGGCCTTGCGCCTACGCCCGGCTTGTCAGCCGGGCTGTGACTGCTAGCAGGCCGAAGCAGCCTGTAGCCTTGGCCCGGCGCATAGCCCTGCTCAGGCCGAGGCGTCCGCCAAGCGTGGAGGCGCGCATCTCTAGTGCGCGTACAATCTTGTCGTAAATCGGAGGGTTGCTCGTGTCGCCGCTCATCCATCGATTCATGTCGAGCGCCTCCTTCAATGCGTCAAGCTCGATGTCGGTCGTGCAAAGTTCGTTGTCGCAGACCACCCCCACTAGAAGATTGCCGAGCCCACCACAAGCCCAAGGACGAGGAAAACTATAAAGGCGACGACAAAGATGAAGAAGAGGATCTTGGCGATCCCGGCAGCGGGGGGCCCGCCCACGGTGGGCGCGTAGAGCCCGGCCGGCGTTAAGCCGGACGCGCCCAAAACCTTAAAGCAAAAAATGCGATGCGATCGGAAATGTGTGAGCTGGCTCACATACAGAGTTAACGCAGAGGCGCAATATAGGGCCAAAGCAGTGCAAGCTGCCCTGAGAGGATGACAAATGGCGACCGCGACCATGCAGGCATTGGCAGTGTTGCCGCGACTCCGCTCATTTATCCCCCGCGCAGAAGGACGTTTCGCTCCGGCATGAAACTCTGACCGGCCAACTTCGTATTGTGCCCGCAAGGAACAAATCCTCAGGGAGATCAAAATGGACTACATTGGAGGGCAAGCTACATGGGCAGCCGCCGTCCAGGCATTGGCCTCGTTGATTGGCTTCATAGTCATTGGCTATCAAGTCATCCAACTGAGAAAAAATATTCGAGGGGCGACCCAGGACAGGCTATATGCGCATTACAATGAAGTCGTAAAACTTTTCATGCAAAATCCGCACCTTTATCCGTATTTCTACAATGGCAAGCAATATTCTAACTTGGAAGATAACAGAGAGAACTTGCGAAAAGAAATAGATATAATGAGCGAGGCGATTTTCGGGGTCATCGAGCATGCATGTCTTCAGCGGCAAAATCTTCCGCACGATTCCTGGAAAAACTGCTGGCAGCCCTATGCTCATGAACGTATGCGCAAGAGCCCGGAGATGGAAAAATTTATTGATCCTAATCAAACCTGGTATACGGCCGCGCTACGAAAGGTCGTCAACGAGTTTTACGCGAAGGGACGGCCTTCTAAGCCAGGAGATCACGCGGCTACCGTCGAGGAGGCCATCCGGGAGCTTAGGCGTCGTCTTGAGGACCTTGAGCAGAAGTCCCGAACGGTCAACTCCTCTAGCGGCGCAGACCTGACACTTGTTCCCAACGAAATTCGCGATAAGCCTCAAGCAAGTCCAGTAGCAGCTAGCTAATTTAACCGCTACGGGAGGGCATCCGCCCCCGAAAGTGAGGTTCGCAGGCGACTCGCCGCTGGAGGGAGAAGGTTTCGAACCCTCGG
>CAVOWP010000004.1:0-90856 GCA_963700185.1 uncultured Alphaproteobacteria bacterium | reverse complement strand
TGACGATCCTTCTCGCGTCTCGGTTTTCGTGCGCTGGAGGTGATTGCGATCCAGCTCGATGACATCGATTGGCGCGGCGGTGAGTTCGTCGTGCGCGGCAAGGGCCGGAACCACCGATCGCGTGCCGATCCCGCCCGACGTCGGCGAAGCGCTGGCCGACTACATCCGCCACGATGATTATACGACCTCGCGCGCGCTGTTCGTCACGGCGCCCGCGCCGCACGGTGCCTTCAAAGACAGCAAAGTTCTCAACACAATCCTGAAGGACGCGTTCGCCCGCGCAGGAATTGCGCCGCCACCGATTCGTGGGCTCCCATGTCCTGCGCCACAGCCTGGCAACCAATTCGATCCCGCCAGGGTGCGTCGCTGGCCGAAGTCAGCGACATGCTCGGCGCCACCGTTCGTGCGCGTCAACAATGATCGCCAAGCTCGACGTCGAGGGCTTGCGCTCGATAGCGCAGCCCTGGCCAGTCGCAGGAGTGCGTAATGAGCCGCCTTCGCGAAGAGCTGGATCAGCTACCTCAGGATCCGCCGCAGCCTTGGCTGGGACCTGAGGACGACGAGAGTGCTGTGGCGCTTCATCGTTTTTGCCGAAGCCAAAGCGCCGAGCACATCAGCACCAACCTGTTCCTTACGTGGCAGCGAAGCTGGTCGAGCAAGCCGACAGACCTGGGCAGCGCGCCTCGGCATGGTCCGGGTGTTCGCGCAGTGGCTGCAAGGCCTCGATCCAGGCGCCAGTAGAGGGTGCCGCCGCGTTGGCTGCTCCCGCACCGGGCCCGACGCTCGCCCATATCTACAGCGCCGATGAGATCGCCAACATCGTCGCCGCCGCAGCCAGGCCTTCCTTCGATTTGGCTCCGCGGGCAGACTTTCTCGACACTCTCGGCCTCGATGACGACGACTGGCCTCAGGATCAGCGAGGCTCTCGCACTCGACGCCGACGACGTCGATCTTGAGATTGGCGTGTGTAATCCGACCGGGGCAAGCTGGGCAAGGCTCGGCTGGTGCCGATGGACAGCAGCGTGACACAACGCTTGCGAGCCTATGTCGACGAGCCAGGAGCCGGCTGCTCGATTGGTCCGCAATCCTTCTTCGCGACGAGAGCACGGTGACCGACCCGACGATTGCAGCGCTCGCTCCAACTTCGCGCTCGTCTGCCAGCGCCTCGGTTTCGACCTGCACAGCGGTTCTGGCGCCATGGTCGCGGGCCGCGCATCCATGATCTGAGACACACCTTCGCCGCACGGACCATCATCGGCTGGTACCGCGCGGGCCAGGATCCGGCGCGCGAGATGATCAAGCTGACAACTTATACTCGGCCACACCAAACCAGAGAACACCTACTGGTACATCGAAGCGGTCCCGGAATTGCTCGAGCTGGCCGCTGAGCGAGTTACCGGAGTTTCGGACATGGGGGCGCGCCGATGACCGCCTCGACCTTCCCGGGGCTGCTCCAGCGCTTCTTTACCGATCGCCTATGTACGCAAATGGAGGCGAGCGCGAACACGGTTGCGGGATATCGCGACACCTTCCGCCTACTCTTGCGCTTTGCCAGCGAGCAACGGCGGAAAGCTCCGACCCGGCTCAGGATCGAGGACCTCGACGCAGAGCTGATCGGCAACTTCCTCGTGCACGTCGAGACGGCTCGGCAGAACGGCGCCCGTAGTCGGAATACACGGCTCGCCGCCATCCGCTCCTTCTTCCGCTACGTCGCGATGAACGAGCCCGCCCACCTGCTGCAGTGTCAGCGCATCCTAACCATGCCCGGCAAGCGCTACGTCAAGCGAACGGTGACCTTCCTTGATCGGGAAGAGATTGCAGCGCTGCTTGCCGCCCCTGACCGCTCCACGTGGGTCGGGCGCCGCGATTACGTGCTTCTGCTGGTCGCCCTGCAGACCGGGTTGCGGGCGTCCGAGCTGATCAACTTGCAATGCAAAGACGTGGTGCTGGGCACCGGAGCTCACATCCGATGCGACGGCAAGGGCCGGAAGGAGCGGTGCACACCGCTTCGGCGCGACACTGTTAAGTTGCTGGAGCAATGGTTGAGGGAACGCCGCGGCGGCGATGATCAGCCGCTGTTCCCGTCGATGCGCGGCGACCGGCTAAGCCGCGATGCGCTGGGGCACCTCGTCCACAAGTACGCACAAATCGCATCAGCGTCGTCCCCGTCGCTCCGGACCAAGCGCGTCAGCCCGCACATCCTTAGGCACAGCACGGCGATGGAGTTACTGCAGCACGGCGTCGATCAGACGGTAATCGCCCTCTGGCTCGGCCACGAATCCGTCGAGACGACGCAGGTTTACGTTCACGCCGATCTGCGAATAAAGGAGAAAGCGTTGTCTCGGTTGGCAGCGCCGAGAGGCTAGACCCGGCCGATATCGCCCGAATGACAAGCTGCTCGCCTTCCTCGAAACGCTCTGATTATGCCGAACCTGCCGCGTGGCCGGTGAGGCGCTGCCTGCCGTCGATCAGACCTTGCGGCATAATCCAGCGCGCGGCATTATGACCGAGCTCATGCAGGGCCGTCCGGTGCCAGTTTATGGGCTCGAAATAGGCGTCGGGCCGCGGCACTTGAACGTAGTCGTGGGCCGGGCTGTAGAAGGCGCGATCGCCACCCACGCGGAACTCGGCGCCGGTCGCGGCGATCAACACCTCGGCTTGGGGCAGGATCAGCCCCTCGGACACGGGCGGCGGGGCGGTGATCAGTCCGTCGGGAAGGTTCTCACACTGATCGGTGTTGAAGACCGTGAATCGTTGAGGAACGGGATCGCGCCGGGCTCATCGCCGTCGCGCTCCGCCCGCTTGCGTTCGTCATCGGGAATGAAGCGATCTGCATAGACGACGGTGGTGCCGTGCTCGCCTTTGCGGACATTCCCGCCGAGGCTGAGCGCCTGGCGGAAAGTGAGCCAGCTCTGGCCGGCGAAGCCGCGCTCGACGACGGCGCCCCAGAGGATCAACACGTTCACGCCGGAGTAGCGGCGCTGGGTCGCCGCGTTCTTCGGCATGGCGAGCGATGCTTTCGCCGGGGCGGTCCCCCAGGGCTGAACCCAGGGCACACGGCCGGCTTCCAGCTCGGCGATGATCTTGTCGGTAATTTCGGAATAGAGGCTCGTCCGGTCCTGACCGGCACGAGCGCGAGCGGCTGAACGTGACATCGCGGGTCTCCGCGACGGGCGCCGCGAACCTCTCTCGCAATTCCCAACCCGTCACGGCCGACCCGGCCTGGCTCTCACTCTAAGCCGCGGCCCCGGTTGCGGCGGCGGTCGATCGGATCTCCGCCCAGCCACCTTGCCGGTCCGCGACTCCGGGATATGTGGGCGGCGATCATGCCGCCGAGCGCCACCACGCGACGCGCTCCTCCCGCGACGCGTTGGCGAGCCGCAGCAACAGATCGCCGTGGCATGCCGCCGGCGTGCAGAAGCACAGCAGATCCTTGCTGCGAAGTTCGTCGAGCGCGCGCAGCAGGTGATGCTGATCCCGCAGCCAGCGGGCATGCTTGGCGATGACGGCCGCCCGATCGCCATCGACGCCGATCCGAAACGGGTTGCCCCACTTGCTGCCGCGTCCGATATAGATCGCGCCGTCATGCCTGCCGGCCGCGTGCTTGTTGAGAACCCTGCACATCTGAACCTCCGTTTCCCGCTTTGTGAGCGACGGAGGCTGGATGGGCGCGGTGACAAGCCCGCATGTCACGGGAGCGGTCGGCTCGACGACCGCTGCGGGAACGGCGCAGCCGCTGACATGCGGGCGGCCGCGCCAGAGTGGCCGACGTCGAGCGCAAAGCGGGATGCGACCAGCGTGCAGGGGGCCTGAAACAACTTGAGGCGGGGCTCGTCGGCGAAGGCGGCCGGCGGGGGTCCCCACCGCTTCAAGGGGTCGACCGGGTAGCGATCACCTCCGCAAGCAGAATTGCACATAGAGATTGTTGATCCCTGGCGGCTTGGGCATCGCATTGAAGATTTCGCGCGGGTTGATGGGCTTCGGCTTAGCCTTGGCTTCCCGCAATTTCTTGAAGTCAACCACGTCGCGATACTCTTTCACCTGATGGTTAGTTGAACTCGCGTCAACCCGGAAACATCATATCGCGTCTCGCCGCTGCGAGACAGCGACGGCGTCGCCAAAAGGCCTGTAGCGGCGGCGGTCGACTTGGCTTGAACGCTTCGCTTCAGGCCGCGAGTTTATCGGCAGTGGCTTCCTCTCCGGCGAGCAGGCCGGCGATTTCCTCACAGGTCCGCGACGCGGCGAGCTTCAGCGCTTCGTCGATGTGGACGTAGCCCTGCGTCGTTCCCCTGGCGGCGTGGCCAAGAAGGGCGGCGATCGTCAGTTCGGAGAAGCCGAGGTCTCCGGCGACGCTGCCGAAGGTATGACGCAGCGTGTGAGGGGTAACGCCCTCGATCTTCGCGCTGGCGCAGAGACGCGCAAGGCAGCCCTTGGCGGCCGTGTAGTGGCCGTCGCCGGTGTCAGCCGGAAAGAGATACGGGGAGTTCTTGCGGCCCGGCTGACTGGCGACGAGTCGCGCTGCGGCTGGTCCGATCACACGCACCTGTCCATCGCTTTTGGTATCCGGAAAATGGACATAGCCCTGGTCCGCATACAGCCAGTCCCGCTGCAGGCCCTGGGCTTCCGAGATGCGGAAGCCGCTCAGGAGCATGAGGCGCACGGCGGCGAGCGCCACTGGGTGCTCGCCGTTTTGTTCGGCAACACGCATGGTCTGCCCGAGTTTCTTGATTTCGGCGACGCTGAGACGCCGCTCCTTCTTCTTCCCGGCAAGTTTGCGCACGCCGTCTGCCGGGTTGGAGGCGATCACATCAAGGCGCTTGGCGTGGGCGAGAAGACTCTGCAAGGTCGACACGGTCCGTGCCGCCACACCGCCACCGCCCGAGGTGACACCGCCGCGGCCAGCGGCGCGCGGCTTGGCTGTCTTGCCGGCCGCGATGTCGGATTGCATTCCCTCGATGTCGGCAAGCTTGAGGGCGCGGATCTGTCGGCGCCCAAGAAGCGGTTTGATGTGCGTCTCGATCCGGCTACGGTCCATGGCGAGGGTGGAGGCTTTGATTGGGCGGTTTCGCCTTCCGAGAATGCGGCCGGCCTCGGCCTCCGCCAGATACCAATCGCAGACCTCGGCCATCGTGATCGTTTCACTCCGCCCCACTTCTTCTGCCGGGTCATCACCCTCCGCGACGGCGCCGAGTTTGATCTTCGCCTTATCCCGGGCTTGCTCGACCGTCAGAACGCCGAACCGGCCCAGGACCATGCGGCGGCTACGGCCCTCGGCATTGCGATATTGCAGCACGAACGTCTTCAGCCCCGAGGGGATCGCCCGGACGCCGAAGCCCCGCAGCTCCCCGTCCCACAGGAAGGTCTGCCCCGCCTTGGGCATTTCAAGGGCTTTCACGGCCTGTATCGTTAGCTTGTTCATGATCCACTCGCTATGCACGCCGGATTTGCTTACATTATCACAGCGCCGATCGAATGTAAGCACTCTGTAAGCAGTTTGAATGGGGCGGGTGGGACGTTAGCGGATATCGGCGAATTGAGGTCGATCAGGAAGTGGTAGGAAAAGCAGCGGTCCATAGGGGTGCGGGATGGAGTAGGATAGCGCCGGATAGGCCGTTCGGGACCTTGCCAAGGTTGGGGTCGGGGGTTCGAATCCCCTCGCCCGCTCCAAAATGTCAGGAGGTTAGCTGGTAATAGGAAGGGGTCGGCGAGCGTAGCAAAAAAATCTAGAGCGCGACGCAGAACTGCGTCGGACCCTTTTTCAGGCCAACCTCGTACCGAAGCGCCGATTGAAGTCGACCGATATGCCGACGCCTTGAGGGACCCGACGCATGAACATCCGCCATACGCCGGATACGGTGGCCGCGTCGTTCGGCCCCTACAGCCACGCGGTCGAGGTGCCCGAGGGCTCCCGGCTCCTCTACATCTCCGGCGAGGTCGGCGTGTTGCCCGACGGCACCGTGCCCCAAGGCATCGAAGCCCAGGCCGAGGCCTGCTGGCGCAACATCATCGCCATCCTCGCGGACGCCGGGATGGGGACCGGCGACCTGGTGAAGATCACCACCGACCTGGTGCGGCCGGAAGACGTAGCCGCGGCCGGCGCGGCGCGGGCAAAGCACTTCGGCGACGCACGGCCGGGCTCGGCGACAATCATCGTCAAAGCGCTCGTCGCGCCGCAGTGGCTCATCGAAATCGAGGCGGTCGCGGCGGCAAAGGCTTGATTCGGCGTTAAGGTCGAGCGCGGTCCGGGAGGTAGGCCGGCGAGCGGCCTTGATCCGACGAGCCCGAGATCTCAATCGGTGATCGGGGGCAGCGGTAGGCCGTCAGTGCCAGCGTCGGCGAAGTGGGCGGGCTATGTCGAACGCGCGGGGGGATGGCTATCCCGATCGCCTCGGCGACGAGTTCCCCAGTCGTCCAATCGAGCGCCCTGGCCGTCTCTACGAACTCTCGCGAAATGGTGAAAGTCACCTTCGCGTGCCCCTCTGGCCGGAATTCTATCCGAGCCGCAACACCGCGCTCATTGGCGTCGTCAAGCTCCGCTTGTTCGAATGCGGCCGCGATAATCTGCTCCTCGGGATCTAACTTCATCTCTGACACGTCTCGTAAAATCGGGGGAAGGCCACAGCTACAATCGCCTCGGCGAGTAGTTGTCTCACGTTGTTAACGAAATACATCTCTAGATAGGCGAGATATTATTAACGGGACTTCCTAGGTTGAGAAGTTGACGGTGGCACAGCAGAAAGCGTCCTAACGTTCCATTACTTCGCGCCGTTGCTCGACCGCACCGGCATGGTCCACGCCTAGTTACGAATCTGATGGATTATTTACAGTTCTCACCGGGGCTGTAGGACCTTTGGTTCTGTGGCCCCGAGTCACTGTAGAACCCACAAGTGCCGCAGAGGCATCAAATCGGTTTTCGAGCATCTTCGAAGTGACGAACACCACATTCTACACTCTAGAGGACGTTCGGATTGAAGCGACACTCTGGTGTGCGAAAATTGGATCAGGCAGCAAGCGTAGGGCGGAAAAGCGGAGCGCATTCCGCCTCACCCAAAGCTCGAGCATACTCCCGGCATGCCGGATTATCGCCGCAATCGGGTTCCGGGCGGAACCTTCTTCTTTACCGTCAACCTGCTCGACCGCCGGTCGGATCTGTTGGTGGCGCAGATCGACATCTTGCGCGAGGCGGTTGCCCGGATGCGCGCCAACGCACCTTTCCGCATCGATGCCTGGGTCGTCCTCCCGATCATATGCATTGGGTGTGGACCCTGCCGCAGAGCGATTCCGACTTCCCAGGTCGGTGGCGCGCAATCAAAATCGCATTCGTGAAAAGTTTGCCCGCCGGCGAGCCGCGATAACCGGTCATGACCAGCCGCGGCGAACGCGGCATTTGGCAGCCTCGGTATTGGGAGCACACAATACGCGACGATCGGGACTTCGCGGCTCACATGGACTACACACATTTCAATCCTGTCAAACACGGTCTTGTGGAGCATCCGGCGGATTGGCCATATTCGTCGTTTCGTCGGTGCATAGAGCGCGGCCTGTATCCCGACGGCTGGAGGGGAGGCAGCGATGAACCGCAACAGACGGGCGAGCGGCTGTGATACGAGCGTGGGAGCAAGCAGCGATTGGAAGGCGGGGGGTCCAAACGCGATGATGGAGGCGGAATGCGCTGCGCTGTTCCGCCCTACGCTTGCTGGAGCAGAATTTAGGAACAGAAAAGGGAAACCTTATCAGCGCCTTGAGTTTGTTCCAAATATCTTGGGTTGCGACTACGCTGGTCAGCATGGTTCGGGGACAGGGGGCCGGTAGGGCTTGACGGCGATCTCGCCGGCCCGTTGTCGCATGGTGTAGGCGTCGTACCACGCCTGCATGTTCAGAAGCGTTTCCATCTTGACGCCGAACGCCTTCTCGATCCGCAGCGCCATTTCAGCCGACAAGGCGGCGTTGCCGTTGATGAGGTCGGAGAGGGTGGCGCGGCGCACCTCCAACACCGTTGCCGCGCCGCTCACCGTCAGCCCGAGTTCGTCGAGAACTTCCTCGCGGATGAACGCGCCCGGGTGCGGCGGGGCCATTCCATCTCTCGCGGGTGCGCGGCTCATCAGTGGTAGTCCTCCAAAGTCGAGGTCGAAGATTTCGCCCTGCCGAATGTCGAAGGTCAGCAACCAATTGCCGCTGACCGAGATGCGCTACGTGCAGGCGCGGTCGCATTTCAAGTTGGTGATGAGGGGCAACAAGCCTCGGTGCCGCACCCCCGAACGATGATGTCGGAATGTACGCCGGCACCGTACAGTTGTAAAGTGGCGCGTCCCTGCTCGGTGCGCGACCGAATCAGTGTTTAACCTTGATTAATTTACAATACCATGCTAATATCGCAAAATGATTCGATTCGCCACTCGTTCCTCGTGGGCAATTCCGCAGCCGACGACGTCACTGCTTGCAAAGGAGCGCGGCGCTTGGCCGCGGATTTTGTTTTTTGCTATTGCTTCGCTGTTATTCCACTGTTCTTTTGGCTGTTATTCCTTCCTTTATAGCGACAGCGCGCCAGGGTTTGTGCGGCGAACCACGTATCGATGGCTGATAATTCGCTGCAAAAACAGCGAAAACAGCCGGCGCGCCTTCGGGGGAGGGCCGTCCCGGCAATATGCGGCTATGCGAGGAGCGCCCGGGCGATCGTCTCCCACTCGTCCTTCAGGGGCGCGGTCGAGGCGGGGCGGCCGGCGCGGCTGTACCAGCCGCCGGCGTTCCGCAGATCGCCTTCGACGCGGTGCAGGTAGGCGTGCGCCCAGGCGCCCTCGCTGTCGGGCTGCTTCTGCGCGCATTGATGCGCCAGGTGCCAGTCGCCCTTTGCTTCCCACCACAGCGCCTGTGCCGCCATGCTCAGCCCTTCGGGCGGCGCCTCCTCGGCGAGCGAGCTTTTGTAGGTTTCGAAATCCATCTCAGATCTCCTCTCGGAAGGGTTCGGGTCACGCCAGCAGTCGGTCGAGATTGTCGCGCAGCCGATAATAACCGCCGACGACCGGCAAGAACCAGGGATTGCCGGAGTAGAGCGGGTGGTCGGGAAAATCCTCGGTATCGTAGCTGCAGGAATAGTTGGCGACGCGGGCGATCTTGCGCGCCGTCTGCCAGCCGAGATAGGTCATGATCGCGACCCCGCTGCCGTTGCAGCCGAGACAATAATGGAGATCGTCCTGCTGGCCCATATGCGGCAGCGCGTCGAGGGTGAAGGCGACATTGCCGGTCCAGGCGTGGCTCACCTTGACGCCGCGCAACTGCGGGAAGCGATCGGTCATGTAGCGGTGGAGGAGCGGCGCGCTGACCGTCGGGTCGACTTGCGTGAACCGCGCACGGCCGCCGAACACCATGCGCCGGCCGTCCGGCGACATTCGGTAATAGCACAATACCCGCTTTGTGTCGGACAAACTCCGCCCCTTGGGGATCAAGGATTGGGCGACATCCTGCGGCAATTCCTCGGTGGCGATGATGTGGCTGGCGACCGGGACCACACGACGCCTCAGCGCCGGGGTAAGGCCCCCGGTATAGCCATTCGTCGCGATCACCACATCGCCCGTGGAAACTGTTCCGCGGCCGGTCTCGAGGCGCCATTCAGAGCCGGTCCGGCGGATGCCCGCGACCGCAGAGTTGGCGCAGACCGGGATACCGCGCCGGCGGCAGGCCTCGAGCAGCCCCTTGTAATAGAGCGCCGGGTGCAATTTGCCGGACCGCTCGACGACCATGCCGCCAAAGTAATAGTCGCTGGCGATTTCTTCGCGCTGCCGCTCCCGCGGCACCATGTAGGCGCCGGACTGCGCGGCCGAATTGAGCACGGCGAGCCGCCGTGTCTGCGCGTCGAAATGCTTCTTTGTCCACGCGCCGACAAAGCGGCCGGGCTTTTCCCAGAAGCAATCGATCCTTTCCTCCCCGATCAGCCGGTCGATCAGGCCAAACGCGTCCGCGGCGTCCGACAAGAGCCGTTCGGCCCGCTCGGGATCCACATCGGCGCTCCGTCCGGTGAAGCTCTTGCCGATGTTGACGCCGCCGCTGACGGCGCCGCCATTGCGGGTGCTGGCGCCAAAGCCGAGCTCGTTCGCTTCGAACACGACGGCGTCGATGCCGTGCTTCGCCAATTCGAGCGCCGTCGACAGCCCGGCATATCCGCCGCCGACGATTGCGACGCGCGCCGCTCTCGGCACGTCAACGAGGTCCCCACTGGTCGGCGTGTAAGCTTCCCACCAATACGGGATCGGCTTGAAATCCCGGTGGAAGATGTCGGGAACCATCGGCCTCTACTCCTCGAATACAGCAACGGGTTGACCGGGGGCGCGATCTCGGCACAATCGGGAGCTGTTCGGGCAGGCTTCTTCCGGGAGGACGCCATGATCAATCGGACCGCGACCTTGCGCCGGCTCCTCGCCGATGAGCAGTTCATCGACATGCCCGTCGCCTATGACCCGCTCGGCGGCCGGCTGATCGAGAGCCTCGGGTTCAAGACCGTCTACAATGGCGGGTTCGTGACCGGCGGATCGCGCTGCACCTCCGAGCCGCTGCTGACGATGGATGAGCAGGTGCGCACCGCCGGCGATATCGCCAAGGCGGTCAGCGTGCCGGTCGTCGCCGATGCCGGCGCCGGCTTTGGCGAGCCTCTGCACACGATGCGCACGGTCGAGGAATTCATCCACGCGGGCATCAGCGGCATCCACATCGAAGACCAGCTCTTTCCCAAGCGGGCGCATTACCACAAATACGTCGCGCATGTGATCCCGCGGAAGGACTTCGTCGACAAGATCAAATTCGCCTGCCGCCGGCGCGATGACATCGACAAGGATTTCGTAATCATCGCGCGCAGCGATTCCTGCCGCTTCGAAGGGCTCGATGAAGCGGTGACCCGGATCAACATGGCGGCCGATGCCGGCGCCGACATGGGAATGATATTCCCGCGCACCCCGGAGGAATTGCAGCAGGCGACAAAGCTCGCGAAGGTTCCGCTGGTCTATGTCCGCAGCCTCGGCAACCGCGACAACCGTCCGACCCCGAGCTCGAAGCAATTGGCCGAGATGGGCTACAAGGCCTGCATCGACGCCTTGCTGTATTTGCTGGTCAGCTTCCATCACGCCAAGCGGGCATTGATGGAGCTGAAGCAGAACGGCGAGTATGGCGGCCTCAGCCGGGAGGAATGCGTCGCTGCCCGGCACGAAATCGAAACGCTGGTCGGTCTCGACCAGTTCTATGAGGTCGAAGAGCAGACGGTTGAAGACAAGAAATGGGGTGATAGGTAATGAACTGGACCGAACGTCGCGAGCGCTTTCGCGCAATCCTTTCCGGCAACCGTTGCGTCCATCCGGGATCGGTGTACGACGCGATCTCGGCGCGCATCGCCGAGGATCTCGGCTTCGAAGTCGGGATGTTTTCCGGCTCGATCGGGTCGATGTCGGTGCTCGGCGCCCCCGACCTCGTCGTGCTGACCTTGACCGAATTCGCCGCTCAGGCGTATCGCATTTGCCGCGCCGGCAATTTGGCATTGCTGGTCGACGCCGACCACGGCTACGGCAATGCGCTGAATGTGCGCCGCACCGTCGAGGAGTTGGAGACGGCCGGCATTTGCGCGATGTCGATCGAGGACACGGTATTGCCGCGGCCCTATGGATCGGGCGGCAAGCCGAGCTTGAGCTCGGTCGAAGAGGGTGTCGGCAAGATGAAGGCGGCGTTGTCGGCGCGCCAAGACAAAAACCTCGTCATCGCCGGGCGCACCAGCGCGCTGGCGATCGCCAATCTCGGCGAGACCCTGAAGCGCGCCAAGGCCTATGAGGCGGCCGGGGTCGACGCGGTGTTCCTCGCCGGCGGCGTTACCGCCGAGGCGGTCGAAGCGGTGTCCTCGGCGATCAGGATCCCGCTGATCCTCGGCGGCGGCAGCGGCCAGCTCGGCGATCTCGACTGGCTCGGCGCGCATCGGGTCCGGGTCGCATTGCAGACGCACGCTCCTTTCTCGGCTGCGGTGCAGGCGGTCTACGACACGCTGAAGGCGTTGCGCGACGGGGTCGCACCGCGCGATCTGAAGAACATCGCCTCACCCGAGATGATGCGGCAGGTCACGCGCGCCGACGACTATCAGCAATGGACGAAGGATTTTCTAGGCGGAGGTTGAGCGAGCGCCGCTCAATGCAGCTTCACCAGTGGGCCGGTACGGCGCGACAGAGCTCGCGAGCAGCAAGCCGAGCACGGCGTGTAGACTGCCATTCAGCGCTCGCTCGTGCATCATGCGCAGCGAGCGGTACATCACGCCCGGCAAACAAACCTTCGATGAAGATGCCGCGGCCGAACAGGAACCCCATCAGGTTTCCGACTGTGCTGTGCTTGCCGAGCGACACCAGCGAGCCGAAGTCCCGGTATGAATAGGGCAGCAGGGCCTCGCCGCGCAATCGGCGCTCGATCTGGCGGACCATGTGCGACGCCTCCTGGTGCGCGGCCTGCGCGCGCGGCGGCACCGGGGTGGGCTCGTCCTGCGCGCGGACAGGCGGCGCAGTCGCCGATCGCAAAGATGTTGGGGTCGCGCGTGGTCTGCAATGTCGGCTCGACGACGAGCTGGTTGATGCGGTTGACCTCCAGCCCGTCGAGGTGCTCGCAACACCTCCGGAGCTTTGACGCCCGCCGCCCACACCACCAGTTCCGACGCGATGAACGTGCCGTCGGCCAAGCGTCAGGCCGTCCGCTGTCACTTCGGTCACCTTTGCGCCGGTATGGACCTCGACGCCCATACGGTCGAGCAGGCGGCGCGTCGCTTCGGAGATGCGTTCCGGCAGACCGGGCAGGATGCGGTCCGCGGCCTCGATCAGCACGATGCGGATGTCGCGCTCGCGGATCGATGCGATCGAGCCCGTAGGCGACGACTTCGCGCAATGGTGCGATGCAGCTCGGCGGCCAGTTCCGTGCCGGTCGCCCCGGCGCCGATGATCGCGACATGCAGCTGGCCGGGACGCACCGGGCCGTCCTGCGTCTGGGCGCGGATGCAGGCATTGACCAGGCGCCGATTGAAGCGCTCCGCCTCGGCCGGGGTCTCCAGCGGCACCGCATGCTCGGCGACGCCTGGGGTGCCGAAATCGTTGGTGATGCTGCCGATCGCGATCACCAGCGTGTCGTAACCGACGGACCGCGGCGGCGTGATCTGCCGCCCCTCGTCGTCGAAGGTGGCGCCCAGATGCACCTCTTTGGCGGCGCGATCGAGACCGATCATCTCGCCGAGGTGATAGCGGAACCCGTGCCAATGCGCCTGCGCGAGGTAGTTCACCTCGTACTCGCCGGGGTCCAGGCTGCCGGCGGCTACTTCGTGCAGCAACGGCTTCCAGAGATGGGTGCGGGCGCACTCCACCAGCGTGACGCGCGCCCCGCCGAGCGGCGCCGGCCGAGGCGGTCGCCGAGCCGGGTGACGAGCTCCAACCCGGCCGCGCCGCCGCCCACCACGACGATCCGGTGCAGTGCCTCCTCGCCGAGACCCCGGTTCGGGAGCATCGTCGCCGTCTCATTCGCGTCGGCGGGAGACTGGCCGGGCCGACCGACGCCCGCGCGAGCCGGCGGATCCTTGATCATCATATCGCGGTAATCCTGGTGCAGCATCATACCGGCGCGGAAGTTGTTCCAGCCCGTTGCGCCGTCCGCGCCCTGCACGTGAACGCCTTTCGGCCACCCATCGCTCTCGAACTGCTCCGGATTTTCGTCGGGATGGGTCGAGGGTGCTCCCTGATCGCATGGCCTGCGCAGGGCAGGATGGCAGGGCTAGCTGCCGATCCGAGTAGCAACCGTGATAGCGCGAGGCGGCTCTCGCCAGGGGCACTCGACACGGCCGAAACCTGCCCCCCGCAGCGCTCCCAGATGCGCCTCGACGCCCTCGACAAAACGGTCGCAGTTCAAGAAACAGCCGGCTGGCCCGAGCAGATCGTGGATCGCCCGATAGCAGGCGTAGATCTTCTCGTCGTCGCATAGGTTATGCAGCGCGATCGCAGAGACCGCGAGGTCGAAGGGGCCGCCGACCTGTTGCGGCCATGACGGGTCGGTGAGGTCGCAAACGACGTAGCGAAGCTGGTCGGAACGAACGGCGAGACGCTGGCGGGCGCGGTCGAGCATCGGCCGGGAATAATCCTGCAGCGTGACGCGAGCCGCCGGGAAGGCATGCAGCACCTCTTCGCTGACCGCGCCATAACCCGCGCCGACGTCCAGCACCTCCAACTCGGCATCGCGCGGAAACGGCGCAAACGACAACATCTGCCGCAATAGCGGGCGCCGCTCGGGGTCTCGAGCCGCGTCCCGCGTGATCCACTCCGCGACGTAATCGGTCGAGTGCCAATCGTGCGGGAACATGGCGAAGCCTTTGGTTTCTTTGGGCATCGAGGCAAACCTCGCTGGATGAAATTTTCGAATCGCTGCGGCGCTCGCGTTTTATTCGGGCGGCCACCTGCGAACGCCGAGGCCGCCGGAAAACCCGCGATAACCACAGTTTAATCCCACTCATACAGAATTTCTCGACATCGTCGCCGGGACCGGTTTAATTTCGGACCCATGTTCGCTCTATGTTCTTCACATGACAGTCCCCGGTCGGGTCGTGAGCTAGCCCTCCGGATTCGGGAGCCCAAGTGTCGATAGAGCTGCTCCCGGCTTTCAGTCTCGCCGTCGCGATCGTCGGGGCGGCGCTCACGGCGGCGATATTTGTTCGCCTCCGCCTCGACCCCGCCGCGCAACAGCAGACCCTCGAAGCCTCTTTGGCGAGGCTCGAGCAAGGTTTGCGCGACGAGCTTGCACGCGGGCGGCAAGAGAGCGCCATCGGCTCGAGAATGTTACGCGAAGAGGCGGCGGCGAGCGCCAAGGCATTGCGCGAGGAGGTACAGCATACGCTTCAGCAATTGGGGGACCGGCTCGGTGTAGCGGTAACGGAGCTCACGCGGAGGTCCGAGACCCAGCAAGACGCGCTGCGCAACACGGTGGAAGGCCGCCTGGACGTGCTGCGTTCAGAGAATGCCGAGAAACTCGAGCAAATGCGGCAGACGGTCGACGAAAAGCTTCAGGGGACGCTCGAGCAGCGGCTCGGCGCGTCGTTCAAGATGGTCAACGACTCGCTGACCCGGGTGCACGAAAGCGTCGGCGAGATGCAGTCGCTGGCGACTGGCGTCGGCGATCTGAAGCGTATCCTCGGCAACGTCAAATCGCGGGGAACCTGGGGCGAGGTGGCGCTCGGCAACATCCTCGAGGAGATCCTCACGGCCGATCAATACGCGCGCAATGTCGAGGTGCGGCCGCGCAGCAATCAGCGGGTCGAGTTTGCGATCAGACTGCCGGGCGACGGTGAGATGCCGTTGTGGCTGCCGGTCGACGCCAAATATCCGACAGAGGACTACGACCGGCTGGTCGAAGCGACAGAGCGAGGCGATCTGGAAGCCGCAGAGGCGGCGTTGCGCGGCATCGAAACGCGGGTACGCAGCGCCGCCAAGGACATTTGCGCTAAATACGTGGCGCCGCCGTACAGCACCGATTTCGCGGTCATGTTCCTGCCGACCGAGGGGCTGTTCGCCGAGGTGATAAGACGGCCTGGGCTCGTCGATTGGCTGCAGCGCGAATGCCACATCATGGTGGCAGGGCCGACGACGCTGGTCTCGCTGTTGACATCGCTGCGGATGGGCTTCCGCACCCTGGCGATCCAGCAGCGTTCGAGCGAGGTCTGGCAGGTGCTGTCCGGAGTCAAGACCGAATTCGAAAAATTCGGCGGCGTTCTCGACAAGGTCCACAAGAAGCTCGACGAGGCGCAGAAGGTCGTGGAAGAAGCCGGCGTCCGCCGCCGTGCAATGGACCGCAGATTGCGCGGGGTCGAGGTGCTGCCGGAGGTCGAGGCCGCGGTATTGCTGGCGCCGGCGCCTGGCGCATTGATCGAGGACGCCCGGGAAGCCGCGGAGTGACCCGCCCCCGTAAAAGCGCCGATCATGTGCGACGAAAACCGCGCAGCCTACGCGCTGGTGACAGATGTCATCGAACGACGGCCGGCACGCAGGCGCAGACCGGGCGCCGGGCGCTCGAGTAGCACCTCGCGGCGAAAGCGCACGAGACGCGCGGGTCGCCCGCCCGTCGTGGCGCTGATCCCGCCGGTTTCCTCAACCAGACCCTGGTGCTCGACCAGGCGCCGAAAGTTTTGCTTGTGCAGCCGCACGCCCGACAGCGCCTCGACCGTGCGCTGCAGCTGCAGAAAGGTGAATGCCGGCGGCATCAGCTCGAACACGACCGGGCGGTATTTGATCTTCCCGCGCAAGCGGCCGATCGCGGTGGCGAGGATGCGACGGTGATCGGCCGCCATCGGCATCCCGAAGACCGGGCCGTCTTCCGATGGCATCGGACGTCCGAGATCGCGCCACCGCTCCTGGATGAGACCCGCCTCGTAAAGCAATTCATAGCGTTCAAGCACCAGCTCTTCGTTCCAGGAAGCCGCAAAGGCGAGGCCGACCCTTTCCTCGCGCAGCCGCCGCTCCAATTCGGTCGCTGCTTGGACTGCCCACAAATGCAACCGCTCCTCGACTGGGGCAAGCGCCGCCGGCCTTCCGGAACGCCAGTCCTCCCATGGGAAAAAACGGTACCAGTTTTGCCACAGCGCCTCGGCGACTCCACTCGGACGCGCTTCGCGCACCAGCGCCAGATAGGCGACGGTCAGGGCCCGGCCCGGGCGCGCCTCACCAGTTTCGGTGCGGTCACGGTCGCCAAAGGTGTAGAGCTGCTCGACATAGCCCAGCCTCTGGCTGGTCTGCCGCTCCACCCAGGCGCGCAGTCCGACCTCCAGCGTACGGTGCTCGACCTCCAGCGGGCCGGAGGGCAGCGCCTCGACCGGCTCACGCCCGATGCGAACAGTCAGAACGCGCGGCTGGTCGACCGTCGCGGTTACGATAGCCGCGCTGAGCCTGATCGACAGCGCCGCCCCGCGGCCGTACTCAGGCGCTATCTCGCCGGCGCTCAGTGCGGCGCTATTTTCAGCGCTCCGTTGCATGCCTCAGGATCACCTTGGGGCTGCGTCCCACTCATCCTACCACATCGCCTATGCCATCCACCTCCGGCGATCATCCCCGGTCCGGCCACCGGCAATGTCGCCGGCCGATAGATGCCCGGAACGCTGGACTCCAGTACGTAATCCCCGTCCAGCCTGAATGAGCACTGGCAGGGTCCGATGGACACGTAACTCGATACCCTGGCCGCGTCGCGCTTGGCTGCGCTAAGATCGGCGGGATGCGGGCCGAGAGGGGAGGAATTTTCAATGGCCGGGGAAGCCCTCGAAGCGAACGCGGCGCAGCGCCGCTATTGGAATACGGTCGCCGGGCCGCGCTGGGTTGCCACCCCAGGGTTCAGGGAGCGGCGCAACCAGGAAAGCCTCGCTTTATTGCTGGCGCGTCTCGACCTTGCCGGCGGCGAGAGCATCCTCGAAATCGGCTGCGGGACCGGTGCGCTGACCGTGCCGCTCGCCGCGGCGGTCGGCGAGCATGGCCGCGTGGTCGCAGTCGACATCTCCGAGCCGATGCTTGGGGCGGCGCGGCAGAAGGTCGCCGAACG
Source organism: uncultured Alphaproteobacteria bacterium (assembly GCA_963700185.1). Taxonomy (GTDB): domain Bacteria; phylum Pseudomonadota; class Alphaproteobacteria; order ATCC43930; family CGMCC-115725; genus AP-15. The sequence goes on along the minus strand of CAVOWP010000004.1, from coordinate 73,291 downwards.
CGGGCTGCACAATGTGACATTGCTGCCGGGCGACGCTCAGGTGTTCGCGTTCGAGCCCGCCGCCTTCGATCTCGCGACCTCGCGTATGGGCGTCATGTTCTTCGCCGATCCGACAGCGGCCTTCCGCAACATAATGGGGGCGCTGAAGCCGGGCGGGCGCCTCGTTTTCGCCTGCTGGGCGCCGCTCGCCGAGAACCGCCACTGGCTGATCTCCTACGACATCGCGCTCCGACATCTGGGACCCCCGGCGCCGCCGCCGGCTCACGAGCCCGGCCCCCTCGCGTTCGGCGACCCCGACTATATCCGCCGGGTTCTCGCCACGGCCGGGTTCGCCGAGATCGCGGTCGAGCGGGCCTATCCGACGATCATCTGCGGCAGCCCCGAAGAAGAGTCGCAACAAGCACTAATGATGGGACCGACGGCAAGGTTGGTCGAGGAGAAGAAACCCGACGAGGCGACACGCCAGACGATCGCCCGCGAGATCGAGGCGGCGTTCGCCGCCGAAGCCAGCTCCGGCCCGATCCGACTGCCGGCGACGATCTTTCTGGTCGCCGCGCGCCGCCCGCACGTCAAATGATCTTTCTCTCCCGGAAGCCCTCGATCTGCGCCGGGGTGTAGCCGAGCTCGGAGAGGATTTCGTCGTTGTGTGCGCCGAGTTCCGGGGCGATGCCGGTATGGGCCGGTGTTTCGGAGAAATGCCACGGCGAGCCGTGGACTTTCAGTCGCTTGCCGTATTTGGGGTAGTCGATTTCGGTCACGTATCCGTTGGCCAGCACGTCGCGATCGTTGGAGGCCTCGAGCAAGGTGTTGATCGGAGCGGCGACGATATCGGCGCCGCGTAGTCGCGGGACCCAATCGTCGCGCGGCCCAGTCGCTAACAACTCGTCCAGCATGCGCAGCAAGGTGGCGCGCTTTTCTTCCGATGACACAATGACGCCGAGATCGCCAAAACCAGCCCTTTCGAGGGTCTCGTAAAAGCCGAGCGCGGTCATCGCGTCGCGCCATTTGCGCGCGCCGTTCAGCTGGAACACCAGCGGCTTGCCGTCGCGGTCGTTGAAGCTGGCGCTGAGGCCGGGGCGCTCCGGCGTTCCGGTGACGCGGGCCTGGCCGGTGACCGGGTCGCGGTTGCGCCACATCGCGGTCGTCAAGGTCCAGCCCATCAGGCGGATCTGTCCGCCGAGCAATGAGCAATCGACCTTCTGGCCGATGCCGGTGCTGCGCGCGTGGGTCAGCGCAGCGAGCGCGCCCCCGAAGGCGAGAATGGCGCAGGTTTCGTCGGCGACGGAGACGATGCCGGTCTTCAACGGCTGGCCCGGTGTCGAATAGGCTTCGGCAATGCCGCCGAGCGCCTGGGCCATCGAATCGGTGCCCGGCAGATCGGCATGCGGGCCCTTGGGGCCGTAGCCCGAGATCGAAATGTAGACGAGCCTCGGGTTCACCTTCCTCAATTCTTCGTAGCCGAAGCCGTTCTTCTCTGCCGCGCCGGGCCGGAAGTTCTGCCCGAAGATGTCGGCGTTTGCGACCAGTTTGCGGAGGATCTCACGGCCCTCCGCGGCTTTCAGATTCAAGGTGAGGCTCTTCACGCCGCGATTGTTGGTCTCGAAATAGGTGCTGGGCATACCGGGCAGGACGGTCGAGCCCCGAGAATTGTCGCCGACCTCCGGCACCTCGATCTTGATCACCTCCGCGCCGAGATCGGCCATCAGCATGTACGGCACCGTGCCGGCCTGCGCGGTAGAGCAGGCGACAACCTTCACGCCCTGCAGAGGACCATGTGGCTCAGCCATGTCGAAAACCCTCCCTTCGGGTCAGTCCGGCCAGCACCGAGCCGAGCAGGCCCTGTGGCAGAAAGATGATGAACAATACCAGCAGAGTGCCGTAGACCAGATTGTCCCATCCGACCGCCGCGGTGCCGAACGAGATGCGCAATGTCTCGGTCAACAAGATGGTTATCGCCGCACCGACCGTCGGCCCCAGCGGCACGTAAAGCCCGCCGACGACCGCGGCGAACACCATCTGCAGCGACACCCCGATGCCGCTCACCGTGTCGGGCGAGATGAACATTTGGTACTGGCAATAGAGTGCGCCGGCAAAGGCGGTCATCATCGCGCTCAACACGGTGATCTTGAGCTTCTCGGCCGTCACATGCACGCCGGCTGCGGCGGCGGCGTCCTCGTCCTCGGCGATCGCCTCCAGCGCATAGCGCAACATGCTGCGCTCGACCCGATAGCGGATCAAGAGCGCCACGCCCCAGATCCCGAGCGCGATCAGATACCAGGTCTCCTTGCCGAGGAACTGCACGGCATAAATCGAGCTGCCGCCATTGTAGCGCTCCGGCGTATAGCCGAGCGAGCCGCCGGTGATGTCGCGCGTCGCAGTGATGACCTGCAGCACGATGGCGCTCAGCGCCAATGTCAGCAGCGCGAAATAGTGCCCGGTGATGCGGAAGCGGAAACAGGGATAGCCGATCAGCAGCGCCGCGACCGCCGCCGCCAGCATCGCCAGCGGAATGCCGATCCATGGGCTGACATGGAGATAATTCCACGACAACGCGGTGACATAGGCGCCGATGCCCATGAACCCGCCATGACCGAGCGAAACCAGTCCGAAGCGTCCCATCATCGACCAGGAGGTGTAGAGGGACGACCAGATCAGCACGAGGACGAGGATGTGCAGGGGATAGGGATCGTGAAAGACGAAGGGCAGCGCGACCAGCACCGCCGCCGCAACGATCCAGGAAACCCAGTTTTTCACGAGCGGCGCGCCAATAGGCCCTGCGGGCGGATGAACATCAGCACGACAAAAAACCCGAAGGCAAAGACGTAGCCCCATTCGAGGTCGAGATAGAGGCCGGATACCGAGATGATCTCGGCGAACAGAAAGGCCGCGACAAACCCGCCGATCATATTGCCGAGACCGCCGAGCACGCAGATCAGGAAAGTAATCGGCCCGAAGGTCAGGCCGACGAAAGGCTGCACATCGTATTGCAAGACCAACAAACAGGCGGCGAGGCCGGCAAGCGCGCCGCCGATCGCCGAAGTGATGACATAGATGCGCCGGCTATCCACCCCCATCAGCGGCATGATCTGGCGGTCCTGCGCGATGGCCCGGATCGCCGCGCCGGTATAGCTGCGCGCGAGAAACAAATAGAGCGCGACCATCCCCGCCAGTGCCGCACCGAAGGCCAGCAGCCGCGCATAGCTGATGAACATATCGGCCACATCGAGCACTGGCAGGCGTATGCCGAGATTGCGGAAGTCGATCCCGAACATCACCGTCGCGGCGCTCTGCAGGAAGAACAACACGCCGCCCGTGGCGAGGAGCTGATTGATCGGCGGCGTGCCGAGCAGCGGCTGGATCACCGCGAGGTGCAGCACCACGCCAAGGGCCGCGACGCCGCCGATACAAATCAGTGCGGCGAGCAAAAACGGCACACCATAGACGGCATAGAGGAAGTACATGCCGTACATGCCCAGCATGATCAGCTCGGCATAGCAGATCCACACTACGTCGATGACGCCGAACACCAGGTTCAGACCCAGCGCCAGCAGCGCGAAAACACCGCCGAGCAGCACCCCGTTGACCAGCGCCTCCAGCAGGTAAACGTCGAAAATCCCGAACATCACGCGGCGGTTCCCCGTTTAAACGCCACGCTGAGATGGCCGGCTGATGTCGGCGTATTCCCCGTCACCCCCGCGAAGGCGGGGGTCCAGGGCAACCAATGTAGCCCTGAGGCCCTGGATTCCCGCTTTCGCGGGAATGACGGATAACCTACTGATGCTCTTTCCATCATATCCGGTGAGCCTGTCAGACGCCGAGATAGGCGTGTTGGATGATTTCGTCCGCCAGCAATTCGGTAGCGGCGCCGGTGGCGCGAATACTGCCGGCCTCGAGCAAGTAGGCGCGGTCCACGACATGCAATATCTGCCGCACGTTCTGCTCGACGATCAGGACGGTCAGCCCGCTCTCGCGGATGCGCTCCACTAACGCAAACACCTGTTGCACGATCACCGGCGCGAGCCCGGCAGAGGGCTCGTCGAGCAGCAGCAGCTTGGGCTCGGACATCAGCGCGCGGCCGATCGCGCACATCTGCTGCTCACCGCCCGACAATGTGCCGGCAAGCTGGCGCCGGCGCTCGAGGAGGCGAGGGAAGAGTTCGTAAACAAAGGCGAGGCGCTGCTGGAATTTTGGCCGCGACGACGGCGGGTACGCGCCCATCCGCAGATTGTCCTCGACCGTCATGCGCGCGAACAGCCGACGATTTTCCGGCACATGCGCGATCCCCAACTCGACGATGCGATGCGCCGGGGTGCTCAGCAAATCGACGCCTTCGAGGCTGATCGTGCCGCGCATCGGCCGGATCAGGCCGGAAATGACCCGCATCAAGGTGGTCTTTCCGGCACCGTTCGGGCCGATCACCGCCACCGCCTCGCCGAGGCGAACCTCGAGCGAGACGCCAAACAGGGCCTGAAAAGTGCCGTAGCCGGCATCGACCGCGGCGAGTTCCAGCATCGGCGGCGCTAGGCTAGAGCCTGTTGAAGTCCGGCTGGACGCGGGCCGTGCGTCCTTCGAGACGACCGCTTCGCGGTCTCCTCAGGATGAGGTTCCTTCTCAATGCCATCGGTAACTCACCTCATGCTGAGGAGCGCCCAGTGGGCGCGTCTCGAAGCACGCACGGCACCGGTGCAGCGCACACGTTCTCAGCCGCGCCCGGCAGACGCAGCCTGCACGGCGCCGGCGTCCGTTCCCAGATAGACCTCGATCACTCGCGGGTCGGCTGCCACCGCCCGTGGCAAACCTTCGGCGATCTTCTCGCCGTGATCGAGCACCATGACCCGGTCGACGACCCGCATCAGCACACCCATGATGTGCTCGACCCAGATGATCGTGATGCCGAGCTCGGTGCGGATGCGCCGCAGCATGTCTGCCGCCTGGTCCATCTCGGATTCGTCGAGCCCGCCGAGGCTCTCATCGGCGAGGAGGAGGCTGGGCTGGGTCGCCAAGGCCTTGGCCAGTTCGAGCTTTTTGAGCCCGGCGGCGCCGAGGCCGGCCACAGGCATCGTGCGGTCGGCCGGCAGGCCGACCAGCGCCAATGCCCGCTCCGCCGCAGAAAAGGCCTGGGCCCGCGAGGGCCGGCCCTGGCCGTAATATCCGGCGAGCGCGACATTGTCGAACAGCGACAACCGCTGGAACGGCCGGGGGATCTGGAAGGTGCGGCCGATCCCGGAATTGATGATGCGGTGCGGCGGCCGACCGGCGATCTCGCGCCCGTGAAAGCGGATCGAGCCGGCGGTCGGCGCCAGGGTGCCGGAGAGCATGTTGAAGATCGTGCTCTTGCCGGATCCGTTGGGCCCGATGAGCCCCAGGATTTCGCTCGGTTCCACGGCGAACGAGACGTTGTTGACCGCGGTAAAGCCGCCAAAGCGCTTGACCAGCCCGCTGACCTCCAGCACGGGGACTGGTTACTTCAGCGCGTAGGGCGAGCTCGCCGGCAGCTTCAGCACCGGCTCGCGCTGCTGCTGCTCTTTTGGCCAGACCACATGGCTTTGATCATCGCTATACTGCACGACGACCGGATAGGCGCGCTCGTTCTGGCCGGACATCGGCTGCCCGGGCGGCTCGAACTTGATGCCGAAGCCGAGCATCGTCGAGCCGTCAGGCAGGTCGGTGTCGAGCGCTGCTTGGCGCAAATCGTCCGAGGTGATGCCGCCATACTTCTTGACGGCACGCGGGAGTACGTCGGTCAAAAAGGCATAGGTGTTGGACGCGGCCATTCCGACATGCGCCGATCTGATGACGGTGTCAGGCTTGGCCTTCATGTAAGCGTCGCCCACCGCCTTGATGATCGGCGCCAGCTCGGGCTTCAGCGCTTGAGGATTAGTCTGCCAGATCGAGATCGGGTCGACGTTGAAGAAAAAGTCGGCGTCGTTGCCGACGGTCTCCTTGAGTTTAGAGTAAACCCCATAGCCGGCGCCCTGGCCGATGAGCGCCGAGAAACGCAGTCCGAGCTCACGGGCCTGGCGCAAGAACAGGGTGATGTCGGGGTTGTAGCCGGTATGGAAGATCACGTCGGGCCGGCCGCGCTTCAGCTTGGTGACCAGCGAGGAGAGGTCGGGGGTGCTCGCCGAATAGCCTTCGTCGAGGACGACCTGGAAACCGTATTTCTTCGAGCCTTCGACATTGCCCTTCCCGACATCGGTGCCGTAAGCCCCATCCTCGTGGATGATGGCCACCCGCACATCCTTCGGGTCCTTGCCGAGCTGAGGCTTGGAGTATTCCGCGACCATCGCCGTCGAGGTCAGACCCCACTGGCGCCCGAAAGGCTGCGGCCGGAAGACATATTTGAGGTCGCGGCCTTCCAGCACCGGCGAGGCGATGCAGGTCGTGATCCACATGAACTTCTTGAACTGCTCGACCCGCGCCGCGGTCGGCACGCATTCGGCAGAGGAGAAAAAGCCGAGCAGCATGTCGACCCTTTCCTGCTCGATCAGGCGGACCGCCTCGTTGATCGCAACGTCGGGCTTGCTCTGGGCATCGGCGTAAACCGGTTCGACCTTGTAGCCGTCGATCCCGCCATGCTCGTTGAACCAGTCGATCATGATCTTGGCGCCGAGGTACTGCAGCTCCGAGCCGCCCCCCGCAAACGGGCCGCTCAGGTCGTAGACCACGCCGATCTTGATCTTCTTGCCGGCCTCCTCGGCCTGCAGGCTGCTCGGTATGAGCAGCAAGGCCGCGGCCAACGCCCCCAGCGCCGCGCGCGCAAATCTCCCCAGGATCATCGTGAACTCCCTGATAGACGGGCGTTCCGCGGTCGTTGCGTCGCGTTGCCCTGTCAAAGATTTACCCGGAATTGGTGGTACCCGGCAAGACCCGGCGGCATTGCGGTTGCATCGGCGACCGCATCGGCGCGCTACGCCTCCCGAGGGGCGAAGGCGCTCTTCGGCCAGACCAGGCCGTAATGCTCGCGCAGCGTTATCCCGGCGTAATCCATGCGGAACAGCCCGCGCTGCTGCAATAGCGGTATCACCTCCGCGCTGAATACGTCGAGCTGCGCCGGCAGCAGCGGGGGCATGATGTTGAAGCCGTCCGCCGCGCCGTCGGAAAACCAGTCCTCGATCAGCTCGGCGATCTGCTCCGGCGTGCCGGCGGTGGTGAAATGGCCGCGGGCGCCGGCGAGGTAGCCGAGCAATTGCCGCAGCGTCGGCTTGTCCCGCCGCACCAGGTTCAGGATCACCTCGGTCCTGCTGCGCGCCGCCTCGACCGAGCCGGGGTCCGGGAAATCTTCCGGCACCAGCGGGCGGTCCAATGGCAGGCGAGAGAAATCATGCCCGCCGAACCGGCCGGACAGCCGCTTGCGCCCGACCTCCGGATCGCATAGCTCGTCGATCTCGCGCGCCAGGCGTTGCGCCTCGGCTTCGGTAGAGCCGATCATCGGGCTGAGACCGGGCAGGATTATCACCTGGTCGGGCGACCGCCCCTCGGCCGCCGATAACGCCTTCAGGTCCGCGTAGAATTCCTGCGCCGTCGCTTTTGCAACATGAGCCGTGAATACGGCGTCGGCGTGCCGCGCCGCAAAGCGGCGGCCGGTATCGGAAGATCCCGCCTGCACCAGCACCGGCCGCCCCTGCGGACAGCGCGGCATATTCAGCGGTCCGGCCACCTGGTAGAAATCGCCGCGGTGGTTGATCGGCCGGATGCGCTCGGGCCGCGCATACTGTCCGACACCCCGGTCATCGACGACTGCGTCCTCGGCCCAGCTGTCCCACAGCGCCTTGACCACGGTCATGAACTCCTCGCCCCGGGCATAGCGGTCGGCGTGGCTCACCTGTCCGGTGCCGCCAAAGTTGCGCGCAGCCGTGGCCAGCCAGGAGGTGACGATGTTCCAGGCGACGCGGCCGTTGCTGATGTGATCGAGCGAGGCGAACTGCCGTGCCAGATTGAACGGTTCGGTATAAGTGGTCGAGGCCGTGGCGATCATCCCGATCCGGCTCGTTGCCATCGCCAAGGCAGCAAGGGTGGTGACGGGCTCGAGCCAGATTCGTGGCGCCCGCGCTACGTCCTCTGCGAGCGCGAGCTGGTCGGCGATGAAGATCGAGTCGAACTTGGCCGCCTCGGCCCGCTGCGCCAGATCCTGGTAGTAGCGGATATCGGTCAACGCCAGCGGCGACGACGCCGGATGCCGCCAGGAGGCCTCGTGGTGCCCGCGGCTGTGAATAAAAAGGTTGAGGTGCAACTGCCGCTTCATCTCGCTCATCTGGTTGTCCCTTACTCTTGACCGAATACCACCCGCGATTTGCATTTCCGGCCAGCACACGACCAAAATAGCCGACGCTGATCGGGCTTAAAAAGCGTGACCCGTTCGATCTGCGCGAGCGAGATCCCGCCTCCGGTTGCGATCTTATGATTTGGTCGAGCGGCCTTGAATGCGGCCATTTCCGCGCCGGGTTCGAAGCTGCCCTCGCCCAGCCAGCCGACAACTCCTTTCCCTGATCCGCCGGGCGGCGAAACAGAAAACCTTGTCCTGTGATTTCGATAGCGCTAACGCGTGTGTCCTTGATCAACCGCGAGTGGGACGGAATGCCTTTCTCGAACAGGTCTGACCGGTTCGTTTACCGGGCGCCGATCGGGGTGCGCCGCCTGCTAGCGATGTTACGGCTGTTGCCGATCCTCCTCGTCGCCGCCTGCAGCCAGCAGGGCGCGTATGGTCCCGGCGGGGGGCGGATGGAAATTGGCGCGGACGGCTGGAAGTGGGCGTCGCCACAGCGCTACTACCCGCCGCCCGGCCCGCCGGAGGATCCTTGGGGCCCTTATATCCGCGAGGCCGCTGCGCGATTTCGCGTGCCCGGGCATTGGGTGCGGGCGGTGATGCATCAGGAATCGGGCGGTGAGCAACAGGCTACCTCTCCGGTCGGGGCTATGGGACTGATGCAGGTCATGCCCGCAACCTATGAGGGGCTGCGGGTGCGTTACCAGCTCGGCGACGATCCGTACGACCCACACAACAACATTCTGGCGGGCACCGCCTATATTCGAGAAATGTACGATCGGTTCGGCGCGCCGGGCTTTCTGGCCGCCTATAACGCCGGTCCCGATCGGGTTGACAGCTACCTGGCCGGACAAGCCGCTCTGCCGGACGAGACAGTAAACTATCTCGCCGCGATCACGCCCAATCTCGGCACCGACGTACCGCGGTCAGGGCCTTTCGCGGTCTATGCCTCCGCCCGCTCTGGTCGCGCGCAGAGGCCAACCATAGCCAGCCTGGCGGCGGGATGCGACTTGAACGCCGCGTATAACCCGAACCATCCCTGCACGACCCTGCTGCACGCCGCAGAGCAACCGGCGCCGATCCAAACGGCCATGGTCCCCCAACTGGGCGCGAATGGCTGCGACGTGAACGCGGCCTACGATCCCAGCCACCCATGCACCTCACTCGCCCAGCCGGCAACGGTGTCGCACGCGGCTTCGGCTCGGCAGGTTGCGGCGAACGAATGCGACAGGAACGCGGCCTATAATTCCAACGATCGTTGCGGGTCCGCTCCGCCGCCCGCGGCCTCCGGGATGAAGATGGCGTCGGCTGACGGCCATGCCTCGATCGGGACGATTCGCGTCCCGGCGCCGGCAAGAGCCCACCAGATTGCCGCGGCGACCCCCGCGGCCTATTACCGACCCGCCGCGCCGTCACCGCGGCAACAGCCGAGCCATCCTGCCGAGCCCGGCGGTGCTTGGGCGATCCAGGTAGGCGCCTTCGCGAGTCCGGGCCTGGCCCGCTCGGTGGCGGAGGGCGCCCGCGCCCAGGCGCCACACGAGCTCCACTCCGCTGCTCTAGCGCTGCAGCCCACCGCGCCGTTCGGCAACAAGGTCCTCTATCGCGCCCGCCTCGCCCATTTGTCGGCGAGCGCCGCGTCGGGCGCCTGCGCGCGTCTCAACCACCGCCAACTCCCCTGCGTCGTCGTCCCGCCCAATCACTCGTGATCCCGTATGCGGTGACATAACGATAACGCAGCTCACCTCCTGTTCCACCAGGACGACATATGGGCGATCGAAGTGTCGACCGAGCATTTGGCCGATTAGGACGTAAGACGCGCCGCCTACTTCCGTGACGTCTTGCGCGAAAGATCACCCCTTCCTGACCAGCCTTGCAGAGTCGCCAGAAAGTGAATGCCGCACGAACGCTAGCAACCCCGCCGGGCTACACCCGGGCCGGCGTGTGCTTCGACAGGAACTCCTTGACGCGGGCTTTCGCGGAGGTCAGGGCCGCGCCGGTCTTCCACTCTGGGATGAACTCGCAATTGGGGAGCAGCTTTGAGAGCTCCTCGGAGATCGGATAAGGATGTGCTTCGTCGTTGCCGGCCAGCACGAGGCATGGTGTCTGGACCCTCGAGACGAAGGCACGATCGACGCAATAGACAAAACCGGGGGCGTAGAGGTTGTGGCAGAACGCGTCGAGCACCTGCGGGGTGGCCTCCGGGTGGTCGGTGAGGGTTTCCGCCCAGCCGTTGAACCGGGCGGGGCGGCCGGGCGCCATCGGGCCGACGCGACCGATCGGCTGCGCCAGCACGGCGCTCTGGACCCGCTGGGGCTGCGCCTCGATCAGGTTCAGGATGAACGACCCGCCGATGCATTGGCCGTAGAGATGACACCGGTCGACGCGCAAATGGTCGAGGAGGGCGATGTGGTCGGCGGTGTAGCTGTCCCAGCCATCCTGCGCGGTGATCGGAGCGCGGGACTGGCCGCCGGCATTGCGCTGATCCATCGCGATGACACGGAATTTGTCTGCGAACTCGGTGGTCGGGTTGATTGGCGCCGAGGGCTGGCTCCACACGTCGATGACCGACTGCAGCCCCGCCGGCGCAAAAGTCAGGATCGGGAAACCCTGGCCGAACTCCTCGTAATAAATGCGCGCGCCGTGGTGCTCAAAACTCGGCATGTCGGTGTCCTTTCGTGATGCAAAGAATGCGGCAGGTGACGGAATGCTAATCGATCCCGCCCAGGACCAAAAGCTTTTGGGCGCGCACCACGCCGATCACGCCAAAGTTGCACCGACCCGGCCGATCGAGGAGAGGGTGCCCAGAGCGCGGGCGGCAATCAAGGCGAGGAGGGCCAAGGCCACGATCGGCCCGGCCGGCACGCGCCAAGCCTCGGCGAGACCGGGCGGCATCATGGAGAGCGCGAACACCGCTGCGAGCGCGACCCTTTCCCACCCGGCAAGCCCGGCCGGGTCGCGGACGAGCCAAGCCGCCGCGACCGCTGCGAGCATCAAATCGTAGATCAAGGCCACCGGGACTGCGACGAGGGTCGCTGCGGCAAGCGTCGCTGCCCGGATCGGCAGCGGAAGCCCGCGCCGCCGCCACACGAGCACTACGAGGAACCCCGCGCCGAGCGTGGCCGCCGCCTGCGCCATATAAGCGGCATTCGGGGTTCCGCCCACCAGTAGCACGCCTCCAAACGGGGTGATGAGGCCGCCGAAATTGATGCGGCCAGACGCGTAGGTCGCGTGCGACCCCGCGGCGGCGGCGAGAAAACCTTGCCAGGTCGCCCAGCCGAATACGATCAAGGACAACCCGCAGAGTATTGCCGCCGATCCGAAAGCCGCGCCGAGAGCGCGCCATTCGCGTCCGGCGAGCAACGCCACTGGGACGAGGAGCGCGAAATGCGGCTTGTAGCAGAGCGCCCCAAAACAAAACCCGGCAAGAATGGGCCGGCGGTCGATCCACAACGTGCCGGCGCCGAACAATGCCGCCGTCAGAAACGAATTCTGCCCCAGGCCGATCGCCCAGAAGGCTGCCGGGAACGCCAATACCGGGATGATCGCCGACCAGCCGCGCTCGGCCAAAATCTCCCGCATCACGATCAGGCAGAGGGCGAGCGTCGCCACCTCGAACACCAGGAACGCCGCGAGATACGGCAGACGGGCGAGCGCGGCGCACAGCAGCAGGAAGACCGGCGGGTAGTAGAAGAACCGGTACTCGATTCCGGCCGCGGTGGCGTGCTGTTCCGCGGCGTCATGGGCGGCCTGGTCGTAGGCCAGTTCCGGGCTACCGGAATCGGCCAGGGCTCCGGCCGCATAAAAGCTGACGAAATCGGTGCTGGTCGGCCCGGCGAGCGGCACGATCAGCCCATGGGTTCCGGCAACGAGAAAAAGAAACACCGCTGTCTCGGCCGCGAGCAGGATTTCGGCAATAGGTGAGTACGCGATTGCGGTCGAGCGCGCCGCCGAGAACGTCAAGAAAGCGGAGCGCGGTAGTTTTCACGGCCTCTCCGATGGACGGCTTCGGCCGGATCGGCGCTCGCCGCGGGAGGCGGCCACCAATAAGGAAGGTGGGTTAGGGAAGGATTAACCGTGGTGCATTCGACATGAGCCGCCGACATGAGCCGGGCGGCTGCTCGCGCGGCTTAACCGTTTGCTACGAATTGCGCGCCAGGATCGGCTACACCGATTGTCAACGGAGACAGCGATGTGCGGCCCTCCACTCTGGCAGCACCGGATCAAGGGTAGGGCCGGGGCGGTACTCGCTCTGATCCCGGATCAACGCGGGGTTACCGCGATCGAATACACTCTGATCGTCGCGCTGCTCGCGATGGCCTTTGTTGCCCTTATTACTCAGATCGGGGATTTCGTCAGCGCACCTTTCCCAACAATCACGGGCCATCTTTGATGCGAGCTCAGCCGCGGCGCTCGGCTCGCCTGAGGAAATCGATAAAGATGGCCGCCAACAGACCCTCCTTGGCGTTCCAGTCCTCGAGCGCGACATCGAGATCGGGACGGTCCTCGGTCAGAACCTCGTGATATTCGCTGTTCGGCATCAGCCGATGCGCCGCCTGACCGGGCTGGCGTGGGTGCACCCGGTCGTTGCCGGGACTGATGCAGGCCGGCATCGTGAGCGAGCGCAGCTCAGTAGGGCTCAGTCCTATAACGGGATGATGCGCCCCTTCGTTGAAGGCGCGCCGCCACTCTTCCATGACAGCGGTAAAGCGCTGCGGGTCGAGCGCCGTCAGTCGCGCGCGGTTCGCCGGGTTGGCGGCGATCACCTCGACGAAATGCTCGGTCAGGCACACCGCCTCCATGCCGCCTTGCTGGGCCGCATTGATGAAACTCGTGTAGTAATTCTCGACCAGGCGCTGCGCCGCATAGGCACCGCCCGTCACCCGCCACAGCAATAGGCCGCGCACATCGGCCGGATGGCGCAGCGCCAACAACAACGCCAGGCGGCACCCCGACGAGCTGCCGCCGATATACGCTGGAAGCGCGTCGAGCTGTGACAACAGAGCGCGGAGGTCCTCGGCCCAGATCTCGTTCTCGGAATTTCCACCGTCGAACGAGACGCCGGAGGCGCCGCAATTGCGCCGGTCATAAACCAGCACTCGGCAGCCGGCCTCGGCGAGCTTCTCGCCGAGCGATTTAACCCCTGCAAGGGCGCGCCGGCCGCCCGGCTGCAGCGCCACCCATGGCCCGCGCTCACCGAGCACTTCGTAGTTGATTTCGACACCGCGGACAGTCGCGACCGGCATGGCTCTCCTCCATGGTCGAACTTTCGTAACTATGTCATCCTAGCCGACAACCACCGGACCCGGAGAGGAATCATGCGGGTAGGCGTTTTCTATTTCCCGACCGACTACGGCATCGACATCGTCGAACTGGCGCGGGCGCTCGAAGAGCGCGGCTTTGGCTCGCTCTACGTGCCGGAGCACACCCACATCCCAACCAGCCGGCGCACCCCCTTCCCGGGCGGCGGCGAGTTGCCGAAGAAGTACTCGCATACCCATGACCCGTTTGTGGGGCTCTCGTTTGCCGCGGCGGCGACCAAGAAACTGCTGGTCGGCACCGGCATCTGCCTGATCCCGGAACGCGACCCGATCGTCACGGCGAAATGCGTCGCCAGCCTCGACCAGTTGTCGGGCGGCCGTTTCATCTTCGGCATCGGCGGTGGGTGGAACGTCGAGGAAATGGAGAACCACGGCGCCCGTTACGAGACCCGATTCAAGCTGATGCGCGAGCGCATTCTGGCGATGAAAGCGCTGTGGACCGAGGAGGAGGCCTCCTTCCACGGCGAGTTCGTGAATTTCGACCCGATGTGGTCGTGGCCGAAGCCGAAGCCGGCCCAGCGCCCGCACCCGCCGATCCTGTTGGGTGGCGAGACTGACTACACCTTGCGCCGCATCGTCGACTATTGCGACGGCTGGATCCCGCGCCCGGTCGGCGACTTCACCGCCAAGAGCGCTGTCGAGCGCCTGCGTCGGATGGCCGAGACCAAAGGGCGCGATCCCAAATCCTTGATGATCTCGGTGTTCCGTGCGTCGCCCGACGAGGCGGTCCTCGCCGAATACCGCCGAGCCGGCATTGCCGAGGCACTACTCGAAATCCCCGATCTGAGCCGCGACGAGATCCTGCAACTCCTGGACCGCTACGCACCTTTGGCGGTGGCATGATCCGGGAAGAGCTTGTCTTTGTTGCGACTTGCGACATCTCGGGGCTGGTGCGCGGCAAGGGCTTTCCGGCGCGCGAGCTGACGGCGCGGCTGAAGAAGGGTGTCGGCTGGACCGGCAGCAATCTGATGATGTCGCCGTTCGGGCCGATCTGGGATACGCCTTTCGGCACCGCCGGAGACTTCATGATCGTGCCCGACCCCGCGGTCGAGGTGCGGGTCGATTTCGCCGACGGGTCGGCGATCGAGCATTTCTTTTTGGGCGACATCTGCAATACCGACGGCAGCCCATGGGAATGCTGCCCGCGGGATTTTCTGCGGCGCGCCGTCAAGCAACTCGACGACGTGGCGAGTCTGCGGCTAGTGGCGGCGTTCGAGCAGGAATTCCTCTACACCGGCGTATCCGAGATAGCCGGCGACGCTTACGCGCTCGGGGCCTTTCGCCGGCAGGACGGTTTCGGCGAGGCCTTCACCGCCGCGTTGCGCGCCGCCGGGGTGGTTCCCGACACGTTTCTCGCCGAATACGGCCCGCGCCAGTTCGAGGTGACGGTCATGCCGCAACCGGCGCTGACCGCCGCCGATCATGCGGTCGTCACGCGCGAGATGGCGCGCGCCACCGCGCATCGGCTGGGGCACCGCGTGATTTTTTCGCCAAAGCCCGACCCTGAGCTCGTCGGCAACGGCGTGCACATTCATATGAGCTTCATCGACGCCGCGGGCCGGTCGGCGACCCACGCCCCCGACGAGCCGATGGAGCTCAGCAAACCGGCGCAGCACTTCTGTGCCGGCGTCTTACACCATATGCCCGCGATCTGCGCGATAACCGCGCCCTCGCCGGTTTCCTATCTTCGGTTAACGCCAAATGCCTGGGCGCCGACCGTCATCGATCTGGTGCGCCAGGACCGCGCCGCCACCCTGCGCATCTGTCCGACCTTCGCTGCCGCGACTCCGAGCGAGGTGACGCGCCAGTTCCACCTCGAGTTCCGCGCCACCGACGCCGCGGCGAGCCCCTACCTTGCCCTCGGGGCGGTGATCTTCGCAGGCGTCGACGGGCTCCGCCGTGGCCTGGAGTTGCCGACATCGGGCGCGCCGAAGCACCTGCCCCACTCTCTTCCGGAGGCGCTCGACCGGCTCGCCGCCAACAAGACGGTGGCCGGCTGGTTCGGTCCCACCAATTTCGATGCCTACATGCGGTTCAAGCGCGTCGAAGCAGAAAAAATGGCGGGGCTGTCGCCGGCCGAACTCTGCGCCCGCTACGCCGAGGTTTATTGACGACAATGACCGAGGCAGCGCTGCTCGACCCCGACGAACCTAGCCCGGTGATGTTGGAGAACGAGTTCAGGAGATTCGGTTTTCTTTCTCACCTGCGAGCATGCGGGGCGCGCCTTTCCCCGCCGGCTCGGCAGGCTCGGCCTGCCGGAAGCCGAGACGCTGCGGCACATCGCATGGGATATCGGCATCGGCGCCGTCGGGCGGGAGCTTTCTCGCCTGTTGAACGCGGCGGTGATCCTGCAGACCTATTCGCGCCTGGTGATCGACTGCAACCGCGACCCCGATGTTCCGAGCTCGATACCGGAGATCAGCGAAACCACCGAGATTCCAGGCAACCGCAGCCTCGACGAGGCTGAGCGGGCCGCCCGGGTCGACGCAATCTTCCGCCCCTATCACAATGCAATAGCGGCGGCCCTCGACCGCCGCGCGGCGGCGGGACGCGCTTCGGCGCTGGTGGCGCTGCACAGCTTCACCCCCGTCTTCAAAGGCGTCTCGCGGCCATGGCATGTAGCGGTGTTGTTCAACCGCGACCCGCGGCTGGCGCATGCTCTCGCCGAACTCTTGCGTGCCGAAGGCGACCTGATGGTCGGCGAGAACGAGCCGTATCAAGTCAGTGATTTAACGGACTACACCGTCCCGGTGCATGGCGAGCGGCGCGGGCTGCCGCATGTCGAGATCGAGATCCGCCAGGATCTGATCACGGAGCCGGCCGGCCAAAGGGAATGGGCCGAGCGCCTTGCCCGGCTGCTGCCCGCCGCCTATGCCGAAATCCTGCGCCGATGAGCGCACTGAGCCGCGAGGTGCCGATCGACCCAGCGCACGCGGTGTTGCTAGTCATCGATGTGCAGAACTACTGCGTCAGGGCAGAGGTCGGGAAAGCCGAATATTTCCGCCGGAGCTTGCGTGACGGCGTGCTTCCCAATATCAGGCGCCTGCAGACCGCCTGCCGGAGCAGCGGCATCGAGGTCATGTATTCGGTGATCGAGAACATGACCCGGGACGGCCGCGACCGCAGCCTCGACTACAAGATCTCGGGCATCGACGTGCCGCGCGGATCGCGGGAGGCGCACGTCGTCGACGGGATCGCGCCGGCCGATGACGAGATGATATTCCGCAAGACGTCGAGCAGCGTCTTCATCTCGACCAATATCGATTACGTCTTGCGCAATCTCAGAATACGATCGCTAATCATCACCGGTCTAATGACCGACCAATGCGTCGAAAGCGCGGTGCGCGACGCCTGCGATCTCGGCTATCTGGTAACCCTCGTCGCCGACGGCTGCACCACTACCAGCGCAGAGCGCCACGAACAGTCGTTGATCGGCATCCGCGGCTACTGCCGCCAGAGCTGCACCGATGCGCTGGTGACCGAGATTACCGCTTTAACTGGATCGCGCTGACCCTCCGCGATCGTTCATCCGAGAAACCTCACGGCGGATCGAACGCCTTTACCGGAGGTAATGGGCCCTCGAACCGCTCGATCTCGATTACAGTGAGCTGTCCGGTGCAGCCTTGCGCCAGCTTCGATGTGCCCGTGTCGCGCGTCAGCACATTCGGGTTGCCGTGCACGCACATCGGTTTCTCGCTGCCGGGGTCCTCGGGGTCGTACCAGGCTCCGGTCGAGAGCTGGACGACACCGGGGCGCAATGCCTCGCTCAGCACCGCGGCGGCGAGGCACGCTCCGCGATCATTGTAGAGGCGGACAATGTCGCCGCCGCCAATGCCTCGCGCCGCGGCGTCTTGCGGATGGATGCGGACCGGCTCGCGGTCTTTGATCTTTGATTTGAGGCTGGTGGCGCCGAAATCCAATTGACTGTGCAGGCGGGTCGCCGGCTGGTTGGCGACGAGCTGCAGCGGAAAACGCGAATTTGGGTCCTCCGTGGGCGGGACCCAGCTCGGATGTCCGGGGCAGTCCGGGTAACCGAAGTCCGCAATCCTCGCGGACGCGATCTCGATCCTGCCGCTCGGCGTCGGCAAGGGCGCTGCCACGGGATCACGGCGGAATGACCGAACGATTCCCCCGTCCCAAGGCAGGGTCGGCAGTACCAGCTCGCCCGCTTCCCAGAACTTGTCGAACTCGGGAGCCTCCGCCCGATGCTCCAACAGCGCGCGTCGCGTCGGCTCGTAGAGGTGCCGCAGCCACTCGCGTGCCGAGCGGCCCTCGGTGAAGCGCTCGGCAATGCCGAGACGCTCCGCCAAGCCAGAAAAAATGTCGTGATCGTCGCGCGCCTCGACATAAGCGGGCACCGCCCGGTGCATCGCCACCAGCAGCGGATCGCCAGGCGAGCCGCCGATGTCCTCGCGCTCCAAGGTGACGGTTGCCGGCAATACGATATCGGCGTGCCGCGCGGTCGCGGTCCACGCGGATTCATGCACGATGACGGTGTCCGGCCGCGCAAAGGCGTCGCGCAGCCGGTTCAGATCCTGATGATGATGGAACGGGTTGCCGCCAGCCCAATAGACCAGCTTGATGTCGGGATAAGTGAGCCGCTGGCCGTTGAAGTCGAACGGTGCTCCCGGATTGAGCAGCATGTCGGCGATGCGCGCCACCGGGATGAAATCGGCAACGCCGTTGCGCTCGATCGGCAATGTCGGAAGCGGCACCGCCAATGGCGGCTTTCCGGTGTTCGAGGTCGATCCCAACGCATAGGCGAAACCGCCGCCCGGCAATCCGATCTGGCCGAGCATCGCCGCCAGCACAACGCCCATCCAGACCGGCTGCTCGCCATGCTCGGCGCGCTGCAGTGATTGGGAGCACGTGATCAGAGTGCGCCGGGCGGCGGCATGTCGCGCCAATCCGGTGATTTCATCCGCAGGCATGCCGCAAATTGCGGCCGCCCAGTCGGCATCCTTTGGCTGACCGTCGTCGCGGCCGAGGAGGTAGGCCTCGAAGATCTCGTAGCCGACGCAGTAGCGCTCGAGGAATTCGCAGTGGAGCAGGCCTTCCGTCACCAGCGTATGCGCGATGCCGAGCATCAGCGCTACGTCCGTGCCGGGACGGATCGGGTGCCAGATCGCCTCGGCGTCGGCCGGCAAATCGTCGCGAAGCGGGCCGATCAGATGGAATTCGGCGCCACGGCTGCGGGCGGCGCGCAGCCGGCCTTGCGCAATGTGCTCGCTGGTCCCGCCACCGCCGACATCGTTGTTCTTCAGCGCCATGCCGCCAAAGGCCAGCACCAGCGCGCTATGCTCGACCAGCTCGTCCCAGCTGACGTTGTTGCCGGCCACGCCCTCCTGCGGGCCGATGACGTGCGGCAGGATCACCGATGCGGCCCCCGAGCTGTAGCTGCCCACCGAACGGACATAGCCGCCGGCCACATTGAGAAACCGGTGCAACTGGCGCGGCGCGTCGTGGAAGCGGCCGGCGCTCGCCCAGCCATAGGAGCCGCCGAAGACCGCGCGCGGGCCAGGCGCCGCGTAAACCCGGCGCAATTCCGCCGCGACGAGATCGAGCGCGCGCGGCCAGTCCACCGGGACGAACGTGTCCCGTCCTCGCCCGCGATCGGTCCGGGGACCGCCTTCGAGCCAGCCGCGCCGGACCATCGGCCGGGCGATCCGCGCGCGGTGCGACACCGAGGCGGGGATGTTGCCGAGCAGCGGCGACGGGTTGGGGTCGCGCGGATGCGGCACGATTTCGACGCCGCCCTCGCGGACCAGCACCGAGAAGGCGCCCCAATGCGAGCTGTGCGGGAGCGGGCGGGGAGAGGGGGGCATGGGCGTTTGGTTCATCGACAGCTAAGATAGGCCGATGCCGTCCCCGCGAAAGGACCCATCATGTCGCTGAGCCGAGAGTTTGCCGGGTTCGTAGCCGGCCTCCAGCACGAAAGCCTGCCACCCGAGGTCGTCGACCGGGCGAAAGGCGTCACCCTGCAGGCGCTGAGCTCGGCCTTGGTCGCCCGCGACACGACCGCGAGCCGGCTAGCATTGGCTTTGATGCAGGAGGAAGAGGCCGGCGGCGGCGGTGCCGCGACCGTGCTGTGCCACGGCACGAAGCTGACCAAGGCCGGGGCCGCCTTCGTCAATGCGGAGACAATCTTCGCTGGCGGGAAGTGGGACACATTCCGCATGCTGACCCACCCCGGCATCGCGATCCTGCCGGCGGCCCTCGTCGCGGCGGAGATCACCGGGGCTTCCGGGAAGGAGTTCCTCACCGCTGTCGCCGCCGGCTACGAGGTCATGGAGCGCATGGCCGCCGAGTTCATCCCGACCGTCATGTCGCGCGGTTTCCACGCCGGGCCGGTGTTCGGCATCTTCGGCGCGGCGGTCGCCGCCGCCAAATTGCAGCGCCTCGACCAAGATCAGATCCACAGCGCGATTGCGCAATGCGTCAATCTGGCGGCCGGCAATCTCGAAGGGGCGCGCAGCGGCGGCCGCTCATTGCGCGAGGGCGGCGCCGTGCGCAATGCCTTGCTGGCCGTTGCTTTGGCCAAGCAGGGTACGCCGGGCGGCGAGACGGTACTGGAGGGAGAGGCTGGGTTCTACCACGCCTATGCCGGCAACAACCGCGGCGAATTGCGCTACAGCTTTACAGGCGCGAACCGCACCGATATGGCCAAGATCGCCGAGGGCCTCGGCCGGGATTGGATCTTCCTCGAGACGCTCTACCGCATCTACTCGACCGCCGGCTACAACATCGCCCATGTCGATGTGACGGCGAGGCTGTGCGAGGAGCACAACCTCCGTTACGACGACATCGACCGTATCGAAGCGCTCGTTAACTGGCTCGAGACGGAATATCCGAGCCCGGCCTTCCCCAGCCGCGGCATCGAGAGCCCGCCGCAGGTCGGCAGCACTCAGTACTTCACCGCCTGGGGCGCCGCCGAGCGCGGCTATCCCTTATTGCGCGGCGACAGGCCCGGCACCGGCGAAGCCGACCCGCCCGCCGTGCTCGATCTGATGCACCGCGTGACCCTGATCCCGACCGTGCGCCGCACCTTGTTCGGCCCAGGGATCACGGTCTTCACGAAAGACGGCCGCAGTTTCACCAGAGAAGGCACCGGCCGCGAATTCATCTGGGATTTCGAAGAACAAGCCCGCCGCATCCGCCCGATCACCCCCGGCCTCGCCATCAGCGAAGCGCAATTCGCCGAACTAATCGACACCTGCCGCCACCTCGATCGCCTCGACCGCGCGGCCGCAAGGTTGATTTCGCTGACCATTCCAGCGTGACCGTCGCAGCCGGGCAACTGCCTACGTCTTTGTCATGTCCAAAGCCGGCCCGGGCGGCATTTCGGTCCTCATATTGTGAGCCGGATATTGTGAGCCGGCCGCCATCGGTGGGCTTGGCACAACACTGCCCCAAAAAATCTTGACAAGCATTAACCATACTTGACAAGCATTAACCATAATTGCATTTCGATTCGCGGCGAGCGAGATACGAGAGAAGCCGATGGTCTACCGGAAAGATCGATACGTCTGGGGGGCCGTCCTATTCAGAACCACGCGACCGGAGTTTGTCGAAGGGGCGATTATCAGACGTTCCGAGCGACTTCACTGGACCAGTCAGGCTGCTATAGAGGAGGTTCGCGAATGGGCAAAGGAGCTGTTGCACATTCGACCCGATGATGAGATCGAATGGCGAAACGTTGAAGACAACGACAACATGTCGATAGGGCGGTTCGTCAACCATCCCAACTATGTTGCAGTGGTGAGGACGATGTTTCTTCCCGAGGGTAAACCACCTCGAATGAAATAGCCCATTAGGGCGGCCACAACGCCGCCAAAAGCTGCATAGTTTGATACGATTCAAATTGATCCGATCACAACGCTCGCCTGTTATTGCTAAAGTCGTGGGATCGCACGCCCTTCCTTTCACGTGTTTGTGCAGGTTACGCGATGCACAGAAAAGACGTCGAATATACACCTTTATGGGCACAGCCCCAGGCTCCGATGTCAGGGGTCACGGCGAACCGGTGGTGTCGGTCATCCCTCCGGCATCCCGGCCTTGCGCAGCCCCGCGAAATAAGTGGCTTCCCACAAGGCGCGGGTTTTCGGCACCCCCAACCGTCGGCTGGCCTTCACGGGGGCGAGGCTCAAACGATCGTCGCCGGCCAGCCTGCGGCTTTCGGCGAGTTCGGCGGCGGCGCGTTCGGTCTCGCCTCTGAGGGCGTAGGCGGCGGCGAGGCGGCGGCGAATGACCGCTGCGGCAGGAATGGCGCTGCGCGCCTTTTCGAGCCAGACGATCGCCTCGTCGGTGCGCGATTGCAGCAGATGCACAGTCCCAATCAGTAAGTACCGCCAGCCGATGCCGGAAGTCGCGGGGGCTGAGGCGAATGGCTTGCTCCTCGAGCGGTATCGCGTCCTCTATCGACCCGGCCCAGATTTTGCACCAACCTAGTTCGTGTAACGCGCCCACTATGTTGCGATTCAACGCAAGCGCCGTTTCGAATTCGGGAATCGCCTCCTCGCATCGGTTCTGCGCGCGCAGCACGCTGCCTTTGACGTAATGCGCATACGCGCTACGGGGCGACGCCGCCAAGGCTTCGCCGACCAGCCCGTCCGCCCGCGAGATGTCGGTCGCGGCCGAGCGGGACATCCCACTGTGCACCCTGTGCACGAGTGCGCCGGCCAATCGGCTCTGCGCGTCCACGGATTGCGGATCGAGCGCCAACGCGCGCTCGTACCAGCCAATTGCCTCTGCATAGGTGTCTGGCGTCTGGGGCTTCAATAATGCCGCGCGTCCGCGGAGAATGTAGTCGAGAGCGTCGGGATGCTCGGTTGGCCGGGCGGCCTCCGCGGCGATCAGCTCGACGCCAAGAGCGTTCGCGATCCATGTCGTGATCTCATCTTGCAAACCGAGCAGATCGGCCATGGTGCAGTCGCATCGGTCGGCCCACACATGTGCGCCAGTTTCGGCGTCGATTAGTTGAGCGTTGACGCGGATCCGACTGCCTGACCGTCGGACGCTCCCTTCGAGCACATAGCGGACGCCCAACTCTTGGCCAATTTGCTTCGTGCCGACTGGCTTGTTCCTGTATGTGAAGGCGGTATTGCGCGAGATCACGAACATATTCGCGAGCCGCGATAAATCGGTTGTCAGATCCTCGGTGATCGCATCTGCAAAATACTGCTGTTCCCGGTCGTCGCCGAGATTAGTAAACGGCAGGACTACGATCGACAGGCGTGGTGCAGCGATGGGGGGCGGACTTGACGTGCTGGACGGCAGGCCTGCCATAGGCACGCCGGCTATGCCTTCGGGTCGCACCGCATAGACCCTAACCGGCCGTGCGATGTTCTTGACGCTCTGCTCGCCCATGTCATCGAAGGCGTAAGGGAGCCGGTCGCCGATGTGGTCGCGCACCGTGCCCGAGACGCAGATGCTGCCCGGCGCTGCCAACCCCTCCAGCCGCACCGCGATGTTGACGCCGTCACCATAAATGTCACCGCCATCGGCGATCACGTCGCCGAGGTTGACCCCGATGCGAAATCGCAGGCGGCGCTCCTCGGCGACATCCAGATCGCGTTGGGCCATCGCGCGCTGGATTTCGCCGGCGCAGCGCACCGCGTCGACAACGCTGGCGAATTCCGCCAGCACGCCGTCGCCGGTGGTCTTGACGACGCGGCCGCGATGCTCGCGGATCTTCGGATCGACCAGCTCGCACAGATGCGCCTTGACGCGTTCGTGCGTGCCTTCCTCATCCGCGCCCATCAAGCGCGAATACCCCACCACATCGGCGGCGAGGATTGCGGCGAGACGGCGGGTGGCGGTCGTGGTGGTCATTGCTCGGACAGCGCTAACTCCCGCGCCGAATTTAACCTATTTCGAGCGGGAACGCGCCAATTTCATACGATCGCGTTGCAATGGCCCGCGCCCGGCGAACCGGCACCGTCGGTCATTCCTCCGGCATTCCGGCCTTGCGCAGACCGGCGAGATAAGTGGCTTCGAACAAGGCGCGGGTCTCCGGCACCCCGAAATTTCCGATCGCCTTCATCTGGGCGATGCTCGAAAAAGAACCCTTGCCCAATAGTTTGCGGGCCTCGGCAAGTTCGGTCGCGGCACGATCGGTCTCGCCTTTGAGCGCATAGGCGGAGGCGAGCCAGTTGTGTGGCCAAGGTGATCCCGGATTGCCGATGCGCGCCCTCTCCAACCATAGGATCGCCTCTTCGATGCGCGATTGCAGCAGATGCACCTTGCCAATCACGAGATACCGGTTGAAGACGTAAGGATCGCGGGGGCCGAGACGGATCGCCTGCTCCTCTAATGGGATTGCCTCGCCTATCGCTCCCGTTAGGAGCTTGCACTCGCCAAGAGCGGAAAGTGCGCCCGAGGAATTACGATTTGCGGCGATCACCATCTCGAATTCGGGAATGGCCTCATCGCAGCGCCCCTCCGCCCGAAGCAGTTGGCCTTTGGCGAGATGCGCAGGCGTGCTGCGGGGCGATGCCGCCAGGGCTTGGCTTGCCAGCGCATTTGCGCGTTTCAAATCCCTCAAGGATGAGCTCGGGTGAAGATCTAAAACGCGGCCGGCGAGTGCATTTGCCAACCAGCCCTTCGCCTCGATGGATTGCGGATCGAGTGCCAGCGCGTGCTCGAACGAGTTGATCGCCTTCCAATAGCTGTCGAGCCCAGTCGGCTGCGCCAGAGCCGCACGTCCCTGAAGGATGTAGTCTAGCGCGTCGGGATTATTCTCGGCCGCGCGAGCGACCTCAGCAGTAAGAACCTCTACATTCAGCGCGACCGCGATCCGACTCGTAATCTCGTTTTGCAGGGCGAACAGATCGCCCGTGTCGCGGTCAAACCGCTCTGCCCAGAGGTGCGCATCCGTCTCGGCATCTATCAGCTGCGCGTTTATTCGCACTTGGCTGCCCGAACGCTGGACGCTCCCTTCCAGCACATAGCGCACGCCCAGCTCGCGGCCAATCTGCTTTGTGTCGACCGGTTTGTTCCTGTAGGTGAAAGCAGTATTGCGAGAGATCACCAACGTATCTGGAATCCGCGACAGATCGGTCGTGAGATCCTCGGTGATGCCATCGGCAAAATATTGCTGGTCGGGGTCGTTGCTGAGATTGGCGAAAGGCAGCACCACAATGGACAAGCGCGGTGCGACGAGCGGCAGCGAGATCGACGTGGTCGCCGAAGCTGCAGGCATCGGTGTTGCAGACGCAGTTGCTTGCTCCGATGGCTTCCCGGCTATGGAGAAGAAGGCCGGCGCCGGCCAAAACCACCATGCAATGCAACCAATGACAAGGGCAGCCGCGGCGAGCGCGCCGATCACGGCCCACCAACGCCGGGCCGGCCGCGACGGCAATCCGCGGGCCGGCGCAGCAGTGAGGCCTTTGGGTCGCAACGCATAAACTCGCACCGGCCGCGCGATGTTCTTGACGCTCTGCTCACCCATATCCTCGAAGGCGTAGGGGAGCCGGTCGCCGATATGGTCGCGGACCGTGCCCGAGACGCAGATGCCACCTGGCGCCGCCAACCCCTCCAGCCGGACGCCGATGTTGACACCGTCGCCATATATGTCGCCGCTGTCGACGATCACGTCGCCGAGATTGACGCCGATGCGAAACTGCAGGCGGCGCTCCTCGGCGAGATCCCGATCGCGGTCCCCCATTTCCTGCTGGATTTCGCTCGCACACCGCACCGCTTCGACGACACTGCCGAATTCCGCCAGCACGCCGTCGCCGGTGGTCTTGACGATTCGGCCGTGATGCTCGCGGATCTTCGGATCGACGACTTCGCGCAAATGCGCTTTGAACCGTTCGTGCGTGCCTTCCTCATCCGCACCCATCAGCAACGAATAGCCCACCACATCGGCGGCGAGGATCGCGGCGAGACGGCGGGTAGCGGTCGTGGTGGTCATTGCTCGGACGGCGCTAACTCCCGCGCCGAATTTAACCTACTTCGAGCAGGAACGCGCCAAATTCATGCGACCGGGGCCCTTTGTTGGGTGGCGTCCTCTAACTTCTGTGCGGTAAATCTCGGTTCTCATTGAGCAGCGACGGTTCGACGATGTCGGGCGGAGGGTGGTGAGAGACGGAAATGCGGCGAAATCTGTGCGATTTTGCGGCGGCCGGCGGTGCTGTTCGCCCTACTGGGTTCGCAGGCGACCTGGGTGCAGAAGCCGGGCGGAATCCTCAGAATGCCCCATCTCGACAGCCCCGCCAGCAAGTCGATCCACATACAATTTCGCTTGTCGCGAGTTCGTGACCCTCTCCGCCCCCAAGGGCGGAGAGGGAGATCTTTGAGCGGGTGAGGGTCGGGGGTTGGTGGGTGAGGGTAGCCCTTACGAGGCAAGTCAGGTTATAGCGATGCGCGGTCTGCTCGGCATTCTGGTTCTGCTTGTTCTGGCCTGGGCGCTGGGCGAACGGCGGCGCGGCGATCGCGAGCGGCGTATTCCGTGGCGCACCGTCATTGTAGGGCTAGGATTGCAGGCGACGCTCGCGGTATTGCTGCTGCGCTTTCCGCCGGCCTCGCATGTTCTGCTGTTATTGAACCGCGGGGCGCTGGCATTGCAGGAGGCGACGGATCGGGGGACGGCGTTTGTGTTCGGTTATCTCGGCGGTGGCGCGTTGCCGTTCATCGAGACAACACAAGGCGCGAGCTTTATTCTCGCCTTCAAGGTGCTGCCGCTGGTGCTGACGATCAGCGCACTGTCGGCATTGTTGTATTATTGGGGGATATTGCAGGCGGTCACTCGAGCTTTCGCTTGGGTCTTGCGGCGGAGCATGGGCATATCGGGCGCACTCGCACTCGGTGCGGCGGTTCACATCTATGTCGGCATGATCGAGGCGCCGCTGCTGATACGGCCGTACCTTGCGCGGATGCAGCGCGGCGAATTGTTCGCCGTCATGAGCTGCGGTATGGCTGGTGTCGCCGGAACGGTGATGGTCGTTTACGCCACAATGCTCGGCCCGATCCTCCCGGACGCGCTCGGCAACATCCTGATTTGCTCGGTAATCAGCACGCCGGCTGCGCTGGCGGTCGCGGCGCTGATGGTGCCGTTCGCGCCCAGTGAGGACAGGGCGGAGATTGCCGTCGGCGAGGAGCCGGCCGGCGCCTTCGACGCGTTGGTCAAGGGCACGAGGGACGGAGTGGCGCCGCTGGTCGGTATTGTCACCGTGCTGATTGTCACAGTGGCACTGGTCGCGCTAGTCAATATGCTGCTCGGCCAGTTGCCCGGCGGCATTACACTGCAGGAACTGTTCGCACTCGCATTCCGCCCGGTGATGTGGCTTATCGGCGTGCCCTGGGCCGAGAGCGCCGAGGCGGCGGCGCTGATGGGCACCAAGACCGTGCTGAACGAGTTTGTCGCCTATCTGGATCTCGCGAAATTGCCGGAGGAGGCGCTCGGCCCGCAAGCAAGACTGATCGTCACTTACGCGCTCTGCGGTTTCGCCAATTTCGGCTCGCTCGGCATCCTGGTCGGCGGACTTGGCGCGATGGTTCCGGAGCGCCGCCGGGAGATCACCCAGCTCGGCTTGCGTTCGATCGTTTCCGGCACGATCGCGACCTGCATGAGCGCGGCAATCGCCGGGTTGCTGCACCAATGACACCGTGGCGTCCGCGGAAATCTACTCCGCACTGACCCGCTGCTCGGCGCAGGCGATCTCGTGCACAATGGTGTCGTTCACACCTCTGCGGTATCCCATTCCGAACCCCACGGCCCAACCTGCCGCCACGCAACCGAAGATGGCAAGGCAGATCCGTGCGACTTCAAATGCCCAAACCATTGAGGCGTCCGCCGAGTGGAACCAGGTCATCTATTGGGCACGCACGGACCCCACCACCAATCGCCGCGCCAGTCGCGCCAGAGGGCTTGATGCCAGCCGTGCTCGCAGCCTTGATCACCCAGCGCGAAGGACAGAGCGGGGCCGAGCGGGAGCCAGTTTTCCAGGTTTGGGTTCGGGGCTGCCTGTGCCGATACGGCAGCCAAAGCCGTTAACGCCGCAAGTAAGACGGGGATGACACGCATTTGAGCCTCCGGGGGAAGAGGAGGCTGCAGTCTGCAAGGGAAACCGTTTATACAACTTGAACGGGCGTGATGTCATCGCCGCGCCCGTCAATGAGGCCGAATGCCCCTTTAACTCGATCGTAAATCCTCGCCCGGCATGTTGCTCGCCCCCCAAGCATTGGAGAAAACAATGTATTCGGCAAAATTGGCGATCGCCTCGGCGGCATTCGGCATGTGGGCGTTCTCGGCCGGCGCAGTCTCAATAGACCCCACGGCGGCAATGGCCAGTATCGGCCGCACTGCCACGGTCTGCGGCTTGGTCGCAGCTGCCGATTATATGGCAGGCACGCGGGCCAACCCGACATTCCTCACCCTGGTGAACCCGGATCAACCAAATCCGCAGGCGGCGCTGACCGCAGTGATCTACGGACACGACCGAGCAAAATTCGGAACACCAGAAATGGCACTCCAAGGGCAGCGGGTTTGCGTTACCGGGCATATCAGCTTCTTTCGCGGGCGGCCCGAGATGATCCTGAGTACCCCGAGTCAGCTGGCCTACGCTGCCCCGCCCAGTGTCGCGCAACTGCGGTAACGGCTCGGCCTAGACCAAGCCCCGGAGCGCAGGGGGGCCGCTCCGCTGCAATCGTCGCGGGTCATCAACCTATGGGCAGGGTGTCAATTGGGGCACAGTGGCTGATCGTTGCGACTGGGGTTCTCCTGTGTCCGATCTTCGTGCTGCTTATACCCTGCCTCTTCGGTTGGTTGCTCTTCCGCCGGTTGTGGCGGCGCCCGGAGGCAGGCTCCGGGTCAGCCCATGCGCCGATTGGCAGGCTGTCGTAGTTCTGCCGGGGTAAAAATATGGTGCTGCCGGAAAGGATTGAACTTTCGACCTCTCCCTTACCAAGGGAGTGCTCTACCACTGAGCTACGGCAGCGCTGGAGCCCCGCAGATACACGAAGCCCCTGAGATTGGCAAGCCGAGCGGGTATTATGCGGCGAGCGAGATGCCGAGCGAGGCGATGTCCGGCTCGATGCGCGGGGTGAGGACGCCGACCTTGCGCAGGTTGCGGACGAGGCCGGCGTGCAGGTCGCGGCGGAAGTATTTGCGGAACGCGGTCTCGTCGCCGCCAGCGGCGCGTTCGCGCCGCAGCAGCTTGATCTCTTCGATGTCGGCCCGGTCGAACCCCATATCCTCATAGGCGGCGAGTGGGAAAATGCCGCGCAAGGTGCGGTTCAATGCCCACACCGCAAAGTCTTCCATCTCGCGCCGCTCCGCCGCCGAGGCCTCGGCGACGACCGACGGCAATGACAGCATGCCAAACCCCATATGGCGCGCTTCGTCCTGCAGGATACGCCGGCATACCTGGCGCAGGATCGCATCCTTCGACGACTCGGCGAGCATGCGGAAGAGCGATACGGCAAAAGTCTCGGCGACGAGCTGCAGGCCGATTGTCTTCAGGTACCAGGCGGAGGTGCCGAGCAGGGTATCGAAGATTTCCCTGACATTGCCGGCGAGCGGGTAGGTCTCGCCGTCGAGGCGCAACGTCACATAGCGGTGCAGCACCTCATTGTGCCGCGCCTCGTCGACGACTTGCGTCGCCTGGAACAATTTGGCGTCCTGGCCCACCACATTCTCGACCAGCTGGCTGCAGACCAGCATGGCGCCGTGCTCGCCGGCCATCAGGGTCGAGATGCGCCAGCGGCTGACGCAACGGTTGAGCTCTACCCGCTGCGCCTCGGACAGGCGATCCCAGAATTTGGTCCCGTGAATATCGACCAGATCATCGGCGATCAGACCGCCGTCACCCTCGAGCGGCTGCTCCCAGTCGATATCCGTCGCGGCGTTCCACTGATCGATCTTGGCCTGCTCGTAAAGGCGCCGCATGTCCGGCTGTTCGCTGTCGTAGACATGGTGGAAGTAGGCGACGTTGCGAATGTCGATGTGGTGCCCACGTTCCATGCCGTACCTCCCGAGCCGATCGGATGAATTATAGTGCATCCGCCCGCACTTGCAACAGCCGGCGCGAACGTGCTGCTTCGCTTCGCCTTCCTGGTCCCTTCCCCGACAGGGTTACTTCGGCCGGCGCGCCATGAGGGCCGCCAAGATGCTGAGCGCGGAGAGCACGGCAAAGCAGTGCAGGGACAACGTATAATTCCCGGTCCAGTCGTGCAGCGCGCCCGAGAGCAGCGGGCCTGCCGCTTGGGCCAGCACCTGAGCCGACAGCGCGACGCTGCGGATCGCCGCGTAATTCGCGCGGCCGAAATAATCGCCCCAGGCGATCGGCAGCAATGTCAAAAGCCCGCCAATGCCAAAGCCGAACATCGCGGCAGCAACATATCCCTGTCCGGCCGACGATATTCCGACCATCAGCAATGTCGCGAGGGTCAGGAGCACGCCGATGAGCGCCATCGGATAGCGGATCGGCAAGGAGCGCGGCAGGAACCCGCAAGCAAGGCTTGCGAGGGCCGAGCTCAGCGAGAAGGTGCTGACGATAGCCGCGGCGATTGTCGGCGCCACGCCGCGTTCGATCAGATGCGCCGCCTGATGCAGGCTGACGCCGGCCTGTACCGGATAGACCAGCACGGTGTACAGCAGCAGAAGCCAGAACGCCGCGGTGCCGACGGCTTGTCGGCGCGAGAAACTCGGCTCGTCGAGCAGCGGCTGACGGCCGGCGATGTCCGCCGCGGATTGCCGGTCGGGGAGCAACCCCAGATCCTCAGGCCGGCGCACCATGAAGAGCCAGACCGGCAGAAAGCCGACAACCAGGGTCAGCGATCCGATCGCCAGCCAGCCGAACCGCCAACCGCTCTGCTGCATGGCGAGCTGTGCGATCAGCGGCATCGCGACGAGACCGACCGCCTGCGCCACCGTGGCGATCGACGTGGCGAAGGCGCGGCGGGCGACGAACCAATTATTCACGGCGCTGTAAATAGCGAGATCGAACGGGCCGGCCCAAATCATCCGGGCGATGCAGAACAGCAGATAAAAAACCAGCAGCGACTGGGTCACCGACAGCAGCATCATCGCCGCTGCGGTCACGAGCACTGCCAGGGACAATGCCGCGCGCGAGCCGTACCGGTCGACCAGCGGGCCGATCCACGGCGAGGTCAGCGCCGCCAGCACCCCGCCCAATGACACCGCCCCCGAGAGCGCGGCGCGCGACCAGCCGAATTCGCGGGTCAACGGTTCGACAAAGATCGACAATGTGGCGACCGCCGGCCCCTGCCGCGAGAAACCGGCGCAGCACAGGCAGCCGAGGATGACCCAACCATAAAAGAACGGCAGCCGACCGCTCAGGAGTTTGGGAAGCGCGGGGACCCTCAAGAGGGGCTCGACATACGGACCGAGTTTTTACCCCTCTCCCCCCGCCGGCCGGGGGGAGAGGGCGGGGTGAGGGGGGCCAACGAGCCAGTCTGCGCCGCCGCCCACCTCACCCTCCCGTCGCTGCGCGACGGGCCCCTCCCTCTCCCCCCTGAAGGGCGGAGAGGGGCCCGGCTGAACACCGCATATTTCGACGGCTCTCCTGGGCCTCCGCCTTTTGCTGAGACGACGGCTGCCTCCCGGCACTACGCGCCGGAGTCTCAGCTCGGCACCAGCCCGCCGTCGACATTATAGGCTTGGCCGGTGATGTTGCGGGCGGCGGGGGAGGCGAGGAACACCGCCATCGCGGCGATGTCTTCCGGCTGATTGGCGCGGCCGATCGGAATGCGTGCCTCGGCCTCGGCATTGAGTTCGGCGACCGTGATGCCGCGCTCGGCGGCCCGCTCTACGGCGTTGCGCGCGCCGAGCTCGGTGCGGGTCACGCCCGGGCAAATCGCGTTGACATTGATGTTGTGCCGGCCAAGCTGCTGCGCCGCCATCCAAGTCAACGAGATGACCGCGCCCTTGCTGGCGGCGTAAGCGGCGTTCGAGGCGCCGGGATAGCCCCGTCCGGAGATCGAGGCGATATTGATGATCCGGCCTCCGCTTCCCTGACTTATCATCTCGCGGGCGGCGCGCTGCAGGCAGAAGAACACGCCCTTGGCGTTGACCCGGTGGATGCGGTCCCAATCCGCCTCGGTCAGGTCCATGATTTGCGCATAGCGCGTGACCCCCGCATTGTTGACGATGACGTCGAGGCGCCCCAATTCGGCGACGGTGCGCGCGATCATCGCATCGATGCTCGCGACGTCGCCGCAATCGGCCTCGATCGCGATCGCCTGCCGCGCATTGCCGGCGGCCTGGTCGGCGGTCCGCTGCGCCGCGGCAAGATCGATGTCGGCGGCCGCGACATTGGCGCCGACTTCGGCCATCGCGAGCGCCGTGGCACGCCCGATCCCCGCCCCCGCGCCCGTCACCAACACGATCTTATCCTGCAATATCGACATGTCTTCCCTCCCGCCTTTCCTCGATCTGCCAGCAAACACACGCTGCCGGACCACGTCGCGGGCCAGCTTAGCTTACACTCGTGCCGGGCGGTACCGCGCGGACGGGAGATCTTGTATCCTGCAAGCGAAACCTTAACGGGAAGAACGGAATGCTGAGATCGCTGGGACTGGGCCTCCTACTCGGCACGGGGTTGGGGAGCGTCGCGTGGGCGCAGGGCTCGGCTAAATTCGATGGCCAATACATGGGAGAACTTACGCTCACTAAAGAAACGAGTGGTGATTGCACCACGCCTCCTTTGGGAGCGCTTTACCCTCTGACGGTATCCAGGGGCGAAGTCCGGTTTAAGTATGTCCCGCGCTTCAACACCTCATTAATCGGAAAGGTTGATCAAAATGGAATGTTCAAAGCCTCTGCCCGCTTGCGAAGGGGAGTTGTACAGATGACGGGGCACATCCAAGGGAATAGCCTTACGGCTGAAATCGTATCTCCAAGTTGCAAATACACCTTCAAGACGAAATAGTAGAAGCGCTCCGCTAGCCTCGATTTGCCGTTCTACGATCAGATGACGCCATCCTCGGCGAGCCGCTCGACTTCGCTCGGGGTGCGGCCGAGCAGCTCGGTCAAGACCCACATATTGTCCTCGCCATAGCACGGCGCGCCACGATTGGTCGGGCCGCCGATATGAGCGGGGGTCTTGCTGAACTTCATCGGCAATTCATAGATCGGCCAGGTGCCGATCTTGGTGCCGGTTACTTCGGTCAGCCACTTGAAGTGCTGCAACTGCGGGTCGGTATCGACGCGGTCCTCGGAGTTCTGGCACACCCCGGCGGGTACCCCGGCGCGCTGCAATTTCATCATGCAGTCCCAGCGGTCTTGGGTTCGGGTCCAGGTCTCGACCGCTGCATCCAGTGAATCCTGATGCTGGAGCCGGTGCTCCAATGACTCGAAACGCCGGTCGTCGAGCCATTCGCCATGCCCGGCGACCCGCGCCAATGCGCGCCATTCGTCATCGGTGAAGCAGGCGATCGCGATCCAGCGGTCCTTGCCTTGGCAACGATAGGCGCCATGCGGCGCCGCCGCCTTGTACGGCGAGCGGTTGCCGTAGCGGCGGAAGGTGCGCTCATTGGCCGACCAGTCGAGGATTGTCGCGCCGGTCAGGAAAATGCCGGACTCGCATTGCGAGGCGTCGATCCATTGGCCCTCGCCGGTGCGCTCGCGGTGATAGATCGCGCCGAGCAACGCCAGCGCGTAGCCATAGGCGCCCATCCAGTCGAGGTAGGAATAGCCCCAACCGACCGGCATTGCCGGCTCCGGCAGGCCCGACATTTCGCCTTGGCCGCCAAAGGCCGCGGCGACCGGGCCGACCGTGCGCATCCGCCCGTAAGTGCCGTGCGCGCCCATGCCCGACTGTTGGATGTAAATGACATCGGGCCGGATCGACTTCAGCACGTCGTAGCCGAGGCCCAGGCGCTGTAAAACGCCGGGCGAGAAACCCTCGGCCACGACATCGCAGATGCGCACCATGTCCTTGGCGATCTGGAGGCCCTTGGGATGGCGGATGTTGAGCGAGATGCCGCGCTTGCCGGCATTCTTGTTGTTGAACTGGCCGCCCATGTCGGAGTCGCGAACTCCGGGCAGCGGGCCAGTCGCCGCGTCGCGTGCGGCGCGGCCGCCGACCGGCGCCATCGCCGCCAGCCGCGTGTCGGGGTTGTCCTTCCATTCGACCTTAAAGCTCTCCGCGCCCATTGCGGTGAGAAACCGCGTGCCGCCGGCCGAAGCGAGAAACCACGCGAAGTCGAGGATCTTTATTCCCTGGAGCGGGAACGGCTTGTTGTGCAATGCCGAAAGGCGCGGGTTCTCGACCCGGCGCGGCTGCGCCGGTATTCTCGGGCGCCGGACCACCTCGCCGAGCACCGCCTCGGTATCCTCGCCGAGCAATGGCGCGCGGCGGCCGACCTGCCAACTGGTCTTGTTGCTCAGCCATTTGCTGGTCGGATAGCGGAAGCTGCGGCCAAGCTCCGGGTGCTCGACATCGGCGAAGGTTTTGCGGGCGAGCCAATGCTCGTCGAGCGCGTTCTCGTGCGGCTTGCGCAATGGCGCCCAGAGGAGCCCGGCGTCCTGCGCCTCGCGCCACGGCATGTCCTTATAGGTCCAGGCGCGCACAAAACGCTGCACGACATCGAGCATATGCGCCCGCGTCTCGTCACTGCCGGCAGTGCCGGGCACCTGCCGCGCGCGCAAATCGGCATCCGGCGGCGGCGGCTGCAGATCGGCCTGGGCGCCGTATTTGGTCAAGAGCGGCACGAGGTTCTTCAGGTCGCGCGCGCCCATGCCGTGCGTGATGAACCAGCGCCCGTCCTTGGTATGACAAATACCCGGCGAGTGGTTGGGAAATTCGGCGGCATGCCGGTTGGTCAGGCGCCACAGCGGCACCCGCCGCATCACCCAATACATAATGTCCTGCTCGGGGTTCTTCGACACCGCCTCGTGGATCGCCACCGAGACATCCTGGCCTTCGCCGGTGCGCTCGCGATGGATCAGCGCGGCGATAATGGCGGTCGCCAATTGCTCGCCGGCGATGTGATAGGCATGCCAGATCTGCGGCGCGATCGGCGGCGTGTCGTATTCGAGGGTCGGGTCGGGATCGTAACCGCAATTCATCATCACGCCGCCGAGCGCGAGGTGGATCAGGTCGGAGCTTTTGAAGTCGACACATGGGCCGTCGTCGCCGAACGGCGTCATCCGCGCCGTCACCAACGCCGGGAAGCGCGCGTTAAGTACAGCGCGATCGTGGGCCAGGACCTCATTCAGCGCGCCGCAGCTCGCATCGAGCAGGATGTCGGCGCCGCCGAGCAACCGCAGCACATCCTCCTGCCCGCGGCCCTCGCCCAGATCCAGCACCACCGATTTCTTGTTCCGGTTGTAGTTCCAGAAGAACAGCGAGCGTTCGAGACCCGGCCTGTCCTCGAAGAACGGGCCGATCCGCCTTGTCGCGTTGCCTTCGGGCGGTTCGATCTTGATAACCTCGGCGCCGAATCCGGCCAGCAACAGCCCGGCATATTCGGCGCGCTCATCGGCAATTTCGATCACCCTGAGGCCCGCCAGCATGCCGGGTCCGGCATTGCCCATCATTTCTCCCGGCCCGGCCGCGATCCCTGCTTGCGTCGCCAAGACGTTCTCCCTTCAATATCTCCGGGCTCCCCGCGGAGAGAGGATAATCCCGCCGATGAGCGACTGGAGCAAGGTGACCCGGCCGATCCCGGTGCCGAACGAGTGGACGAAGCCGTTCTGGGATGCGGCCAAGCGCGGCGTTCTGGAATTGCAGCGCTGCCAGAGCTGCGGGCATTTCCAGCACCCGCCCTATGCGACCTGCACCCAATGCGTCTCGACCGATCTGAAATTCGAACCGGTGCGCGGCGCCGGGGCGATCTACGCCTACACGATCAT
Organism: uncultured Alphaproteobacteria bacterium; assembly: GCA_963700185.1. Classification (GTDB taxonomy): domain Bacteria; phylum Pseudomonadota; class Alphaproteobacteria; order ATCC43930; family CGMCC-115725; genus AP-15. The sequence goes on along the minus strand of CAVOWP010000004.1, from coordinate 37,887 downwards.
GTATCACACCGGCGACAAGCGCTTCGCGTCCGCGGTGCCCTACGCCAGCATCATCGTCGAGCTCGACGATGCGCCCGGCGCATTGCTCGCCGGCAACCTCTTGGAAGCGCCGAATACACCGAGGCGAAGGTCGGGCGGCGCGTCGAGGTCGTCTTCGAGAAGCTGAACGACGACATCACCTTGCCGCAGTTCCGCCTCGCGGGGTCGGTGCCGCATCGACCCCCACCCCAGCCCTCCCCCATCGAGGGGGAGGGAGTGCGCGGCCGAGCCTTCCGAGCCCTCCCCCTTGATGGGGGAGGGTTGCGAGGGGGTGAGCCCCGCCGGCAATTCGCCAAATGTACGCTTGTACGGGTGAGTAAGGGGAAGGCCAGATGTGGGAGAACCGGTGCAAGGTGGCGGTCAGCGGCGTCGGCTTTTCGAAAGTCACGCGCTCGGCCGAGATCCCGCTCGCGGCCCATGCGCTGACCGCCGTCAAGGAGGCGGTCGCCGATTCGGGGCTGCAGATGTCCGACATCGACGGTCTGGCGACCTATCCGGAACTGCCGGCGACCGGGCCACGCGGAGGTCGACGGCATCTCGATCGTGTCGGTCAACTGCATGATGGCGATGCTGAAATTGCCCGAATCTCGACCTGGCACATCCAGGTCGGCACGACCAACATCGGCGGCGCCGTGCAGCAGGCGGTCAACGCGCTGCTCGCCGGGGTGTGCAAATACGCGGTGGTGTGGCGGGCGATGCACAACCCGCGCGGCACCTACCAGAACCTGCCCGGCGCTTATGCGCAGGGCGCCGCGCAGTTCACCGCGCCCTACGGCTTTCGGCGGCCCGGGGCAGGGCATGGCGGTCGCCTATACCCGCTGGCTCGAGCGGCACAACCAGAACCGCGAGAAGATGGCGACCTTGGCGGTGACGCAGCGCCGCCACACGCAGCACAATCCGCACGCCTATTTCTACGGCACGCCGCTGACGCGCGAGGACTACCTCAACTCGCGGATGGTGGCGTATCCGTTCTGCCTGTTCGATTGCGACATCCCGGTGCAGGGGGCGGTCGCGATCGTGTTGACGACGGCCGAGCGGGCGCGCGACCTGAAGCCGCGGCCGGCCTACCTCGCCGGCTACGGCCAGCGGCTGCACTTCGAGGTGGCGGGCCGCATCGGCAGCCTCGCCGATTACATGGAGGGCGGCCGCAGCTCGGCGAAATTGACCTGGGAGCGCTCCGGCTTCGGTCCGAAGGACGTCGACGTCGCGCAGATCTACGACGGCTTCTCGGCCTCGGTGATCTACGGTCTCGAATCCTACGGCTTCTGCCAGGAAGGCGAGGCGCTCGATTTCATCCAGGACGGCCGCATCGAACTCGACGGCGAATTGCCGCTCAACACCTTTGGCGGCAGCCTCGGCACCGGCCGCATCCACGGCCTGTGGCACATCATCGAAGGCGCCCTGCAGGCCTCGGGCCGCGCCGGGTCACGCCAGGTCAAGGACGCCAACGTCTCCTTCGTCGGCGCCAGCGCCCCGATCGTGACCGGCACTACTTTTATCTTTGTCGGCGACCCGTATTGATGAAGCTAGCGAGCTGGGACGCAGGCCCCGTTGTAATAGGTGTAGCCGTAGTTGCACCTTACGGGCGGCGGCGTGAACATATTGGCGGTGCCCTGAAGCGCACCGCCAGCGGTGCCAAGCGCGCCGCCCACGACCGCGCCAACGGGTCCGGCGCTGCCATAGCCCTGCGCTGCGCCGGCCGCCTCCCCGGACACTGCGCCGGAGACGGGGTTCCCATAACCCGGCGCCCCGGCCGGCTGGCAGACGCCGTTGGCATAGTAGTAACCCGGCGCACATTGCGCCATCGCCGCGCTCGACGTGCCCGCCGCCAGCGCGACGGCGATCGCAAAGAACCTTGAACCTTGTTGGCATCGCTACCTCCGCGAAGTATGCACAAACAGCGGCAGAGCGCCGCCACCGGAGTGCTAACGGTGTAGAATGGAATCGCGTTCCGCGCGGGGCGGAGCCCCGTTTCTTACGTCCTCGTTTTCGGGAGGAAAAGGCATGGCACAGACTGGTGCAGGCGAATACAGTTACGAGCTGATCCGCGATTTCTGCAAATTGCCCGCGGGGCAAACCTTCGGGCTGGTCAGCCGGGTGGCGGCCGATGCGCAGGACCGCATCTACGTGTTCCAGCGCAAGGATCCGCCGGTCGTGGTCTTCGACCGCGACGGCAAGTACCTCGGCGCCTGGGGCAGCGGCGAGGTCACCGACCCGCACGGCCTGAAAATCGTCGGCGACACCGTCTACACGACCGACCGCTCCGACTCGGTCGCGAAGTCGTTCACACTCGACGGCAAGCTCCTCGTTGGAGCTCGGCACGCGCGGCCAGCATTCGGATACCGGCAATGTCACCAACTGGCTGGCGGAGCGCGCGGCGGGGCCGTTCAACCACCCGACCGAGATGATCGCCCACCCCAACGGCGACCTCTACGTGACCGACGGCTACCGCAACGCCCGCGTGCACCGCTTCACGCGCGACGGAAGGCTCGTCAAATCCTGGGGGGAGCCGGGCCAAGGCGCAGGGCCAGTTCCACCTGCCGCACAGCATCGCCTTCGACGACGACGGCAAGCTCTACGTCGCCGACCGCTCGAACAAGCGCATCCAGATCTTCACGCCCGACGGCGAGTTCCTCGGCCAGTGGACCGGCATGGGCGGCCCCAACGACATCACCCGCGGCAAGGACGGCAATTTCTACATCGCCGAGCAGGAAGACGACGGCAACCCCGCCTATGTCTGCGTCCGCGATGGGCAAGGAAATGTGCTCGCCCGCATGGAGAGCCGCCACGTCCACGGCGTCGGCGTCGACTCGAAGGGCGACATCTACGCCGGTCTGACGCAGAACCGTAGCGTCGACAAATTCGTGCGGGTCGGCTGAAAAGCAGTCTGCGTCGACCACCGGCGGATGACCTCGGCTCTCACCAGGGTCATCTGCCCTACAGGGCCTCAAACGTCAGTGGCCTAGTGGCCCAAAAGCATATTGGTGGTACCGCTGGCGGCACCGCCCGCGGTGCCGAGCGCTCCGCCAACGACGGCACCCACAGGACCGGCGCTTGCAGCCCCCCTCGCGCCCCCGGCCTCCATCCCAGAGACCGCGCCGGTTACCGGGTTTCCATAGCCCGGTGATCGCGCCGGTGCGGATGCTGAGTTTCCGTGCCCCGACGACCGCACCGGATGGCAGGCGTGGTTATAATATTTGTAGCCCGCCGCACAATGAGACGTCGCCATTGCCGCTGTCGACGTGCCCGCCGCCAGGACAGCCGAGGTGACCGTCAGAACCTTCAACGATGTTCGCATCGCTCCCTCCGCCAAACATGCCGAAACGCCTTGGGTAAACGCCTCACAACCAAATCATGTTCCGCGCGTGGCCGTGAGGCCCCGGGCCAAGCCCAGGGGCCATGGCACGGCAGTTATTGGGCGGCGGCTGCCAGAGGTTGATGCGCCGCAGTCGCCGGCCGATGCGCCTTGAGGAACGCGCGCACGTGGCGCAGCGCGAGCTGGATCTGTTCCGGGTTCGCCTTCCACGGATAGATGCTGACCTGCGCATTGGGCGCGAGATGCGCGCTCTCCAACGCCACCGCGTAGGGGTGCGCGGGCACGTCGTCGGGCAGTATGAGGATCGGCGCCCGGCAGTTGCGCACGAAATCGCGCGCCACGGTGAACACGAAGTCGGCGTTGCTGCGGTACATCTTGTCGAGGAAGGCGCCGGCCGTGTCCATCGCGATGTCGGAGCGACGTTCAATGAGCGCCGGCGCCCAGCCCTTGATGTTGTTCTGATAAAAGAGGTCGGGCATCGTCGGGCGGAAGCCGGAAGGCTGCGCCAATACGGCGGCGGCGACGCGCTCGGGCGCTCGCTTCAGCAGGTTCCAGATGAACGGGCCGCCGATGCAGAAGCCCAGCACCATGAACTCGCGGATGCCGAGGTGGTCCATCAGGCCGATATGGTCGTCGGTGTAGGCGTCCCACGGCCGGTCGATCTCGAGCGGCCCCGTAGACTGGCCGCCATTGGCGTTGCGCAAATCCGCCGCGATGACGCGGTACTCGCCCTTGAACTCCTCCATCGGGTTGAAGGGGTGGTTCGCGAGGCCCGCAACGGTCGAGTTCAGCCCGCCGCCGGGGATGACCATAAGCGGGAAGCCGGAGCCCACCTCTTCGTAATGAATGCGGACATCACCTTTTTCATAGAACGGCATGGCAGTTCCTCCTTTACTAGGGCGGATAAGCGTACGCTCTTCCGCCCTACAGTACTGCATCCCTTGGCTAATGCATCGGCGAATCACCATCTAGACAGTCGAGAAACCGCCCGCGAGCGGGTCGCGCTCAGAGTAGTAGGAGGCAGCCATGTTTATTTCCGATGTGTTACGGACCAAGGGCCATCACGTCGAGAGGGTACACCCCGCGGACAGCGTCGAACTTGCGGTCCGCAAGCTGGCTGAGCATCGCATCGGCGCCTTGGTCGTGGAGGACCGGTGGATGAAACCGGTCGGCATCTTCTCGGAGCGCGACTTCATCAAGGCGATATCCCATGACGGTGCCGCCGTGCTCGGCTTTCAGGTCGAACAACTGATGTCGATGCCCGTCCTCACCTGTCGCCCGTCCGATCGCATCGATGCCGTGCTTGCGACGATGACGACAGCGCGCATCCGTCACTTCCCGGTTGTCGAGGGGAACGAGCTGAAGGGCATCGTCAGTATCGGTGACCTGGTGAAGCACCGCCTCGACGAGAAAGAGCTGGAAGCGAGCGTTCTTCGCGATATCTCGCGCATGCGCGCCTGAGCAACGGCGCCCGTTGCTCCCCTGGCATTCTCGTAACTAAACTGTACGCGAATAAGCAGCCGGAGGGAGCGCGGAATATGCAGGCGGATTACATCATCATCGGGGCGGGCTCGGCGGGCTGCGTGCTGGCCAACCGGCTGACCGAGGATCCCCTTACGAAAGTCTTGCTGATCGAGGCGGGCGGGCGCGACTGGAACCCGCTGATCCACATCCCTGCCGGGTTCTTCAAGATGCTCGACCACGATACCCTGACGTGGAAATTCCGGGCCGAACCGGACCCCGGCACCAACGGCCGCGCGATCGTCTACACCCGCGGCCGGGTGATCGGGGGCTCGTCCTCGATCAACGGGCTCATCTACATCCGCGGTCAGCCCGAGGATTACGACCACTGGGCGCAGCTCGGCAACCGCGGCTGGTCGTGGGATGATTGCCTGCCCTATTTCCGCAAAGCCGAACGCTGGGAGGGCGACGGCAGCGAGGCGCGCGGCAAGGAGGGGCCGCTCTTCACCTCGAAGACCGACCGGCCGGCGATCTGCGCGACAGTGCTCGAGGCCGGCAAGGAGATCGGGCTCGAATACCGCGACGACCTCAACGACCTGCCGCCCGGCCACAAGGACTGCATCGGCTGGTGCCAGCAGACCCGCGGCGGCCGCCGCCGCGCCTCGACCGCGCGCACCTATCTGCACCCGGCATTGAAGCGCCCGAACCTCCAGCTCGTCACCAAGGCGCTGGTGCACCGCGTCCTGTTCGACGGCAAGCGCGCGACCGGCATCGAATTCTCGCGGGGCGGGGTGGTCGAGCGCGCCGATGCGGCGCGCGAGGTGATCCTGTCGGCGGGCGCAATCGGCTCGCCGCACATCCTGCAATTGTCGGGGGTCGGCGATCCCGAGCATCTCGCGAAGATCGGCGTACCGGTCGCGCATGAATTGCGCGGCGTTGGCAAGAACATGCAGGACCACTATGTCGCGCGCGTATCCTACCCGGTCGTCGGCGCCCAGACCGCCAACGAACGCTCGCGCGGCCTGCCATTGGCCGGCGAGGTCATGCGCTGGCTCTTCACCGGCAAAGGCATGCTGACCTACAGCCCCTCGATCGTCGCCGCCTCGGTCAAAGTATTAGAGGAGTCGGCGACCCCCGATGTGCAATGCACCTTCGCGCCGGGCAGCTTCAAGAACGGCCAGATCGGCGAACTCGAGGAAACCCCCGGCCTCAGCGCCGGCGCCTGGCAAATGCGGCCCTTGTCGCGCGGCTATGTCGAAGCGAAGTCGAACCGGCCCGGTGACGCGCCAGCAATAAACCCGCGCTATTTGTCGGAGGAACCCGACCGGCGCGCCATCATCGGCGGCTTGCGCTTGGCGCGGCGAATGTTCGCCGCCCCCGCGTTGCAGCGGTTCGTCCGCGAAGAGAGCCTGCCCGGCCTAAAAATCCAGACCGACGACGAATTGCTCGATTACGCGCGGCGCAACGGCGGCACCTGCTATCACGCCAGCTGCACCTGCATGATGGGTTCGCACCCGACGAGCGTCGTCGACAGCGAATTGCGCGTGCACGGCATCGAGGGGCTCAGGGTCATCGACGCCTCGGTAATGCCGGCCGTCACCTCAACCAACACCAACGCGCCGACGATCATGATCGCCGAGAAGGGCGCGGCGATGGTAAAAGGCGCCGCGCGGCAAAGATTGGCGGCGGCATAGCAAACGCGGGCGGAGAGGCGGAATGACGCGAAAGGTGGCGGGTTTCACCCGCCCTACCTTGCTGTTTATTTTCGTCCGCGAGCGTTACCGAGGCTGGCGAGCAGCAGACGCAGTTCAGGTGCGCTCTTCACGCGACGAAGGTGTCAATAATCCAGGAGAGGTTGTTTTCGATCTACGTCGCCTTGGAGTTCGCGGCGATTTTGCCGACTGCCTCGGCGCGCTCTTTCTCTGAATCGATGCCGCGTCTTTCCAATTCTGCTCGATAGCCAAAGCAGTGACTATAAGCAAATCGGGGCCGACCGCTTGGGCACTTAAGGTAGGACTCCCCGCTCCGTAATATCGAGAAACATCGAACTCAATGCCTACACCATAAAGTTCGATGGTCTGTTCCAACCGAATCCGATTTATGGTCGCCCGGCAATGCGCTTCTAAGAAATTTCCCGGATTTTCTGACAAAGTAGAGTCGTCAACGGGAGCGCCGTCTGAAATCATTATTAATATTTTCCGCTTTTCCGAGCGAGCAACAAGCCGAGAATATCCCCACAGAAGTGCTTCGCCATCAATGTTCTCTTTGAGCAGGCCCTCCCGGAGCATCAAACCGAAATTTGTGTCGGCTTCCTGTTGTGTTTGCTCGAAGCTCTTGTAAATAATGTACCGCACATCGTTCAAGCGGCCCGGTCTGGCTCGCTTTCCGTCCCTTATCCAAAGCTCGCGAGAGTTTCCTCCTTTCCACGCACGGGTTGTAAAACCGGCTACCTCTGTAGAAATATTGAATTGCGCGAGAATACCGGAGATTATTGATATCCAGCAAGCTGTTCCGAGAATTTTCGTACCTCTCATGCTACCTGAATTCACTGCTGTCCGGTTAATAAGCGAATAAATTCAATTGGTTAGTTATTTGCGAAGTATCGTCTTTGGTGTCGTCTCCGGTAAGCGCTTGATCCAAGGGGATTTTCTCGAAGAGTGTGACCGAGAGGATCTGGAGCAATGTGTAGAGCGAAGCGTCGAGACTGAGGCGCTTCTTGACGATGGCGACGAGGACGTAGACCGAGACGGCGATCCAGATTTGGGTCTTCACGGCATTTTCGGATATCCCGAAGAACCGTTTGATCCGTAGATGCTGCTTGATCCATTTGAAGAACAGTTCGACTTGCCAGCGACTTTTGTAGAGCGCGCAGATGGTCGCCGCTGGCAATCCGAACTGGTTGGTGAGGAACACCAGCGTTCTTCCCGTTTGGGCGTCCCTCAGGCGGATGCGCCGCAGGTGTTCGGGATAATGCTGGCTAGTGTAGTGACCATCCAGTGCAATGGTCTGATCGCAGATGATACCGGTCGTCCGGTCTGTTGGGGCCGAATAGATCCGATGGGCGTCCATGTTCGATTTGGCGCGAGTGACGAAGAAGGCTCCGGCCAGATGCAGCACGTGGAGCCGGGTGAAATCGACATAGCCACGATCCATGACGTAGATCGCGCCCGCCTCGGGAAGCAGCAGGTCGAGCGCGTGAACGTCGTGCAGTTTGCCGTCCGAGACGTGGATGAAGCTCGGGATGTTGCCGCGCAAGTCCAACAGCGTGTGCATCTTGACCGCCGCCTTGGTCGTGCGGAAATGCGCCCACGGAAAGACCGCCAGACAAAGGTCGATGGTCGTCGAATCGAGCGCATAGACCGTGTTGGCGAGGTCGAAACCCAAATCCTCGTTGGCGTACAACCGTCTCGCCTGGACGATCAGTCGCTGGGCCAGCTCCGCGTAAATGCGCCAGTCGCGCGCCTCATTGGCATCGGCCAGCGTCGAGCGCCGCACCGGTTTGCGGAAGCCCATGGAATAAAGTTTCGAGGCCTGCACCGACAAGCAGGTTTCGATGTCGCGCAGGCTCTCCCGGTAGGTCAACTGGGCGAACGCCATAGCCCGATAGTGCTCGGCGCAGGACAGCGTCCGCACCCGTTGATCGCCATCGTACCGCGCCACAATCCGCGTGAACGTGCTCCACGGCAGAAAATCCATCAGTTGGGCGAAAAGCGTCTTGCCACTGTTCACCGGCGCCTCCTCGGAAACCCTCCGAAAAGTGCCAGATCGAGTTCAAATCGACACCACGCTAAATCGTCGAAATTACGTTTGAAAACAGGCCGTTAAAGGCACACTCACCTTATTTAACCGGACAGCAGTGACCTGAATTATCGATCAAAAACATGATGGCAAGTTCCTGATTTTTGCTTGCTTCTTCTATGGTTGTAGATCGTATCGAAATTTCGGACTTAACCAGGGCCGTCTCACTTCGCAAATATTTAAGCAACGTTAAATGAAGGGCCATTGCTTCGGTCGGTTGAAGCATTTCGGATGGTGTTACAACTTCGTCATATGCTGTAGTATAGGCGTAGTAAGGATGTTCGATAACTTCATTATAGATTTGCTCGCTAAATAACATACCAGGGCTTATCCGAATTGCTGGCACTTCGGGGCGATAAGGAGGCGCTGCGGGACTTGGGGGCAGCGCTCCTATTTGTGGGGCGCTTTCAACCGTGCTGACAGTGCTCTCCGCTGCTGCGAGTACGGCCTCGAGTGCCTTTATGGTAGATTTTATGGCTTTTGCTAGCGAAGCGATTTGCTCGCGTAATTGCGAAGACGTGAGTTCCGTGAACCGAAAACCCCGCCAATCTGCCCAATTTCGTGCTTTCAACACAGTGGCAATCTCGTCGGCCAATTCGAGATCGCTGTCCATCTCATCGCACGAAACATAATAAATAGGTAATATCAGGCGCTCTTCACCCAACTCTCTTTCCCTAATTAGAAAAGTATGGAATTCGGATCGGCAGGAAGGGCTTTGAAAATAGCTCGGCGTCACGATCGGGATAAGAAACGTCACTCCGCGCAGAGCACTTTCAATTCTTTCCTTCCATTGTTCGCCCCAGCTAATATCGTTCCGATCCTGGAAAATATGGAAAACGTGGCCGGTCTGTATTTTGACCTCACCCTCAAGGCTCCGTCGTAGCTCTGAGATCCTTCCAAAATCATGAGCGTCATCGGATCGAACATAACTCAAGAAGGCTACTGGCTCTCTTTCGGCCATCAAAAGCTCTACTAGCCAAGTGGCGATTACGCATCATACTGCGTCGCGATGGTATAAATGGCAAACGTCCGCCCCATCAATGGAAGTTTCCATATTACGGTGACAGTTTACTACTCCCTACCGATCGTGCGAAAAGCCGCTGCGCGGCAAAGGCTGGCGGCGTAGCGCAGATGCGTAGGGCGGGTGCAGCGCAGCGGAACCCGCCGAAAAGGACGCGAGAGGCGGCAGGTTTCACCCGCCCTACGCTATTCCGCCTCTCGGCTGAGGATCGCCGCGACATCCTGCCGGCCGTGCAGCACCCGCACGATGGCGAGCGGACGCGCGGCGGGATCGTACACAATCAGGTACGAGAATACCGGCCAGAATTTAACCGGCAGCGGGGTCAGATCCCCGCGAAAATGGCCGGCCTCCGGGTGCGAGGCCAGCAGGCGGAAGGCCGCGGTGATTTCCTGCAACACGTACCGGGCGAGGCGCCGTCCGGCTTGGCTGGCCAGATAGTCCCGGATCTCGCGGAGGTCGTCTTTGCTCTCGGGAGAGAGGATGTAGTCCGGCACTAGCGCGCGGGGTTTGGCCCGTCGAGTTCCGCTATCAGCTCGGCCATGACGAACTCACCATCAAGGCCCTTGCCCTGCCGCAGCGATTCCAGCCCCTGAGCGATTTTGGCGTGCACCTCGCCCCTGCGGAACCAGCGCCGCTCCGACAGATACCGCTCGACCGCCTCGCCGACCAGCTCCCGCACGGGACGGCGCTCCTCAGCAGCGGCGGCCTCTATTTCGGCCAGCAGGCCGGGGGGGATAAGGGCATCGGCGGGGTGTCCGGTTTTCATGTATCGAGCCTAGCGTCGACAGTCAAAGAGTCAAGGAAGCAATGGTTTCAAAACGGTAAAGGCAAATGCAGGTCTCACGTCTATTGACGGCCGCGCATCACACCCGGCCTGTCTTTTTGTCCCTCTTCCCGTCCCGCCTGGTGCTCGTGATGCCAGAGATAGGCATAGGAGATGACGAGGCCCGGCTCCGGGTTGGGGATCGGCAGGGGCTTCCGCTATTCGGGGTCGAGCAACTTGTCGAGATGGGCGTGCCGCCGATCCATGCGTGACGAGCGGATCGCTTCGACCTTCTCCTCGGATGGTTCGGCCGTGGCGAAGCTGCGGCGGCTTTCGCGGAAGCGCTTGAACTCTTCCGCCGCACGAGTCTCCTAGCGGTGTCGGCGCGCAACCGCCAATGGTCGCAGACCACCGCATCAGCCCGGAAACGGCTCCGCTTAAATTGCCACAATCGCATGCTATTCAGAGGCGAAACCGGACGCGTGGAGTGAAACGGAACGTGACGACGAAACCTGCAATTCTAGGCGAGACCCACTTCGGCCTAACCGCACCGACAACCATTTCGAGAGTTTCGACCTGCTCTCGTCCTGAAGAAACAGGTGGATCAGGGGGAATGTGTTCAACGCGAAGTTGTCGCGTCTCAGCCTTCGAGCTGGGCAGCTTCAAGAACCGCCAGATCGGAGCGCTCGAGGAGGTAATTGACCGAGAAGACGCATTTGTATACATTTAAATCAAATAGAAGCATGATGTGACATGAGCGCACCCGACACAACGGTCATAACCACAAGGATCGACGCCGTGTTGAGAGCAAAGCTCGAGGCACTGGCACGCAGCACCAAGCGCTCGAAATCGTTTCTCGCGGCAGAAGCGATCGCTGCGTACGTCGAACTCAACGAGTGGCAGATTGGCGAGATCACGGCTGGGATAAAGGAGCTCGACTTAGGCGAAGCTCTGTCCGAAAAACAGGCTGAGGAGCGATATGACCGGCTGTTGCAGCCACGGTGACGCCTCGTCGCCTGGAGTATGCTCCCCGCTATTTTCGCCAACTCGAAGACATTCGCGAGCGCATTGCCGCGGAAAACCCGCCCGCGGCGATCCGCATGATCGAGCGAATTCGGACAGCGGTGACGCGCTTGGTGGGATCTGCGGCCCTCGGCCGATCGGGTCGAGTGCCTGGCACACGTGAACTCGTCATCCCGGGTACACCGTATATTGTACCCTATCGGGTAAAGGGTCACGTAGTTCAGATCATCACCATACTGCACAGCGCCCGGCGATGGCCTGACAGATTACCCTGAGCGTGGGAATGCCTCGCGGCCCCAGCCCCTGCTTGCGCTTGGGCGCGGAGCGCGGCAAAACTCGGTCGCAGCGGTATGGGCAAAGCGGAGGGGAAGATGCGCGTCGGATTTATCGGGCTCGGCATGATGGGCAAGGGCATGGCGGCCAATCTGCAGAAGGCCGGGCACGAGCTTGTCGTGCATGATCTGAGCCGCGCCGCGGCCGAGCCGTTCCTTGCGAACGGCGCGGTCTGGGCCAATTCGCCAAAGCAGGTCGGCGAGCAGAGCGAAGTCGTCTTCACCTCGCTGCCGGTGCCGGCCGATGTCGAGCAGGTGGCGTTGGGCCCGGACGGACTCATCGAGGGCATGCGCCCCGACACCGCCTTCTACGACATGTCGACCAATTCGGTGGCGACGGTGCGCAAGATCCACGCCGCCTTCGCCGAGAAGAATTTCTACATGCTCGACTCGCCGGTCAGCGGGGGCCCCTCCGGCGCCGCGAGCGGCAAGATGGCGATCTGGGTCGGCGGCGACGAGCAGATCTTTAATCGGCACAAACCCGTGCTCGACGCAATGGGCGACCAGGCGGCCTATATCGGTCCGATCGGCGCCGGCTCGATCGCCAAGCTCGTGCACAACTGCACCAGCGCGGTGCTCGGCGCGGCGCTCGCCGAGGTCTTCACGATGGGCGTCAAGGCCGGCGTCGACCCGGTCGATCTGTGGGCGGCGGTGCGGCAGGGCGCGACCGGCCGGGTGCGCACCTTCGACCGGCTCGGCGACAAATTCCTGCAAGGCAAGCACGACCCGGCCGATTTCGCATTGCGGCTGTTGCACAAGGATGTCGGGCTCGCGGTCGGTCTCGGGCGCGAGGTCGGGGTGCCGATGCGCCTTGCCAACCTGGTCTATGAGGAATTGACCGAAGCGATGAACCGCGGCTGGGGTACCCGCAACAGCACCGTCGGCCAGCTATTGCAGGTCGAGCGCGCCGGCATCCCGCCGCTGGCCGCCGACCCCGAGCGCATCGCCGCGGTGCTCGACGCCGACAAGCAGAAATAAGCCGGGTCGCGGGTGAACTGGAACAGGACGGCTACCTTTTAGGCCGGCAGGTATTTGATCGCCGTCTCCAGCAGCGCCGGATCGTCTTTCCACTCGCCCGTAGATTTCCCACGAAGCGTGCGCGCCCTCGCGTTCGAACGGCGCGCCAGCTGGACACCAAAGCCTATATGCACGCGTGAGAAGAAAAGCGGGCGCATTCCGCGGGCATTGCCGGAATACGCTTCCGCTCTTCCGCCCTACGGCCGCCGTCTTACTGGGCCGCTGCTCTCATTGGTTGATGGGCCCGCAGGAAGGTGCGCACACGGTCGATGGTCCGTTCCTTCAATTCCGGGGGCTCGCGCCACGGGAAGACGGTGATCTCGGCGTTGGGCGCCAGCGACGCGACGTCGATCGAGGTCTGCAGCGGATGCGACGGCGTGTCGTCGGGCAAGACGAGGATCGGTTTACGGCAGTTCTTGATGAATGCGCGCGGCACGCTGTAGAGGAAATCCGACTGCACGCGCCACAGGCTGTGGAAATACTTCTCGATCGTGTCCATCGACACTTCCGGCCGGCGGGTGCGGAACTCGGTCAGCCAATTCTGGTGACTGTGTCGGTACATGACATCCGGATCTTCCGGCCGATCCCCGACCGTCTGGCAAAACACCGCGGCAACGACGCGATCGGGCGCGCGCTGCAGCAGCTTGCCGGCGAAACAGCCGCCGATGCAGTAGCCCATATAAAAGAATTCGCGGATGCCGAGATGGTCCATCAGCCCAAGCTGGTCGTCGGCGAACGCGTCCCACGCGTTCTCGACCGGAACCGGACCGGTTGAACTCGCCGCCATTGGCGTTGCGCTGATCCATCGTGATGCAATGGAAGTCGTTCTTGAATTCTTCCATAGCGTTGATCACCGCGGTCGGCCAATTGCTGACCCGCGAATTCAAGCCCCCGCCGGGGGTGACCAGCAGCGGGAAGCCGGAGCCCGCCTCCTCGTAGCGGATGCGGACGTCGCCTTTTTGGTAAAACGGCATGGCATTCTCTCCTTTCACGATGTGTTGTCCGGCGAAAGCCCTTCGGCCGAGAGTTCAGCCCAATTTTCGCATCTGCTCAACCCCGTTGCGCCGGCTTTCTGCTATTTTGGCGGTCATGTCGCATGACAGGAAGAGCGAAAATCATGGCGCATGATCCACGGCTGATCAAACACGAGGACACGATCGAGGATTTGAAACCGGCCATCCCCGACTGGATCAAGAACCTGAAGCGGCCGGCGACGCCGTGCGTCGTTCCCGCCTTCGGGCCACTCGAAGGGATTCGTGTTGTCGGCACCGGGCAGCTGATCGCGCAGCCTTATATCGGCACGAAGCTCGCCGAATTCGGCGCGGAGGTGATCCATATCGAGCGTCCCGGCGGCGATGTGTTCCGCTTTACCTCGCCGCAATTGACCCGCGGCCCGCGGCCCCACGGCTGCGACGAGGCCGAGGTCACCAAGAACAAGCTGTCGATGGGCCTCGATCTGAAGCACGCCCGCGGGATCGAACTGTTGATGGCGCTGTGGAAGATCTCGGATGTTTGGATGGAATCGTCGGCGCCCGGGACGCTCGAACGCAACGGGATCACCAACGAGCTGGCGCTGGCGGTCAACCCGAGCCTCGTCATCGTGCGGGTCAGCACCTACGGGCAATACGGCAAGGAGGACTATCTCGGCCGCCCCGGCTACGACGCGATCGCGCAGGCCTTCGGCGGCATGATGAACCTCACCGGCGACCCGGCCGGTCCGCCGCAGCGGGCCAAGACCTACACCGGCGATTACGTCACCGCGCTGACCGGATGGGCGGCAACGATGATGGCGCTGTGGGAGGTGAAGAAGAGCGGGCGCGGCCAGGTCATCGACCTCGCGCAATACGAAGCGGTGGCGCAGACCAATGGCAATACCCTGCCGCTCTTCACCGGCGAAGGCGCGGTCTACGGACATACCGGCAACCGCCCGCCGGGATTCCAGCCCTATGACACGTTCCGGTGCAGCGACGGGTGGGTTTATATCGGCGCGCTCGGCGGGCCGATTTATGACCGGGTGCCCGGGTTTCTTGGCCTCGACCCGGTCGAATACAGTTATGACGCCTGCTCGAAAGATGCAGCGGCGGTGAATTCCGAGAAGGGCCGCGAGCTCGACCGGCGGCTGCGCGAATATTGCGCGGCGCACACCGCGCTCGAGGTCGAAACCGAGTTGAATGCGGCGAAGATCGGCTGCGCGCGGGTGTTCAACACGCGCGACCAATACGAGGACGCCCATTACGCCGCGCGCGAGATGACGGTGCCGGTGCTTGACCGCCAATCGGGCGTGCCGATCCGCGTCTACGGCGTCGTGCCGAAAATGTCGTTGACCCCCGGGCGGATCTGGCGCGGCGCGCCGTCGATCGGCGATGACACGACCGACATATTGGCGCGTTTGCTGGGCCTCCCCGAGGGGGCCATAGACAAATTATACGCCGACGGCGTCGTGCACCGCACCGAGCCCTTCACCGAACCTCAGGTCGCCGCCGTCAACCCCTAGGCGTCTCAAACCGCCACATTAGTCGGGTTGGGCCGTTCCGCCCAGGCCAGCGGACTGTCGCAGAAGGGCGGGAAGCGGTCGTTTTGAGCGGCGGCGATGCCGAGCGTGCGCCAAAAGCGGCACTTCGCACCCAGCCTCAACAACTTTCGATAGAATCTCGGCTAAAGTAGCGAGCCCCTCAGGCCGCCGCCGGTGCGCCGCGCTTCATCCCGGCGCTCGGCAAGGACTTGCTCCCAAATCCGATAGGTCTCCGCGACCATCTGGTCGAGCTCTTCGTAACTAAAGAGCGAACTGTCGCCAGCAACGTAAGTCCGCAGCCGACGGCAACCCCCTTCGGAGGCGTCTGTTACCACTGGGAACGTGAATATCGCGAGCTCGGCATCGGCGAGATCCGGATAGAGAACGCGGGCACGGTGGTGCGCCATCGAGAAAGCAAAGCGGCGCCCGATCGCAGATAGCCCGCGTGTACGACGGGGGTCGATGAAGGGAATCATAAGCCGATCGTCTGCGAAGAGGACCAGCGGAAGCCAAAACGAATATTTGATTCCGAATGCGCTGCCGAGGTTATAGGGCGAGATGTCGTACCGCTTGGCCCGCACGTTGTTATCTACAGCGTACTTGTGCAAACATTCGGTAACCTCGAGGTTCGCAGTCGCCTCCTCATCGCCGCGGCGTGACAGCGCGATAATGCGTCGTCGAATCTGATCGAGACTAGTTGGCTCGGCGCCGCCGAACAATTCCAGCTGGGCATTAAAAGTATCCGGGGCGGTCAATTTCGTTGGGTCGTAAGAGAACGGACCCCAGCCCTCCCTGAAATCGCGCAACGCCCGATATTTCAGGTCGACATTCATCGGGCCGATGTTCGCCAAATCGGTCTCAGGTATACGGCGTATCTTCAAGGGTGTCTCCAGCCGGACTGGTCAAACCAATGGCCACTTTGTGTCTTCGGAAGGCCAATTTTATCACATCATCGGGGATACGCATGCCGAGCGTTATCATGCTGTTCGTCCGCTTTACGGTCAGATCCCACGGAGCCCCAGCGGCGTGCGAGATTTCGATGAGATGCCCAGTCGTAAACCGCCCATAGAAGACTGCTACCAGATCGAGGTGCTCTCGCACTAATGGCGAATCGGGCGGTGGCACGATCGAGCGCTGACCCGTGACGAGATTGGTACGTTCAGCTCGGAAAGTGATCGGGAGAGGGCCGGCTTCCTTAAAGGCATTGTAGACGGTCGGGTGGACCGGCCCTCGTCGCCATGCCTCGAAATAGCCGGTGACAAGCGGTATACTCGAGCCGATCAAGAAACGCCCGTGCGCGAAGTACAGGAGCTTTTGCAGGTCTATGTGGGTCGCCCGTTGGCCTTTTTGCTCAATGATATCGAGCAAAAGGTTAGCCGCTCCGCGGGGATCGCATGGTGGCTCGGCGCTCATGCGGGTCATGATAAATCATGCTGTGCGCAGGACGCACGCCCGGTGTGTGCGCGAGTCCGATCTCTGCGGCGCTCCGAGTGGGCGACAACCGCCTCTGAGCCGTGACCCGCGCGAGTCCTCCTTCCGCAAAACAGCGCGGGCCGCTGTGATGGCACGGGCGCTCAAAGTCCGCTTCGGTGGAAAGTCGCCGTTCGGCTATGCCGACATGGATCCATTCAGTTCGAGGATTTACCTGGTCGTATTTGCGCCCAACATTATGGCTTGCGCCTAGATCGATCTCAGTCCGCGCTGAAGAAGCTCTTGCCCGAGATCCCCGCCTTATCGAAAAACGCTTGGTTGCGGGCGCGCGCATCCTTCAAAAGGTCGTCCCAACCGACGAGCTCGATGGAGCCGAGAAAACCGCTATTGGGTCGATAGACTCGTCCACGACCATCTGCCGTCCGCTGCCATGAGAAGGTCCAATCGTCAAGCTTGCCCACGATGTCGGCCACAGTGAAGCAGTAGAAGATGGTATTCTGGTCGAGCTTAATTGGTCGCCCCCGGACATCGCGCAGGTCGCCCGACTGGAGCCGCCGAACGTACCGCTCGACTTGAAATTGAGGGTGCTCATCGTCCGGGTAGTTCGTCCGGCCTGGCTTCTTAAACTCGACAAGGAGGACCTTGGATGGCTCCTCGGTCTGGCGTAGGCCGTGCACGTAATCGAAGATCAGGACGTCGGGACGGTCATCGCTGTCCGCAGCCTCCGCGAGCGCGGAGAATTCGACGTCCGAACTGAAGTACTGCGCGAAAGTAAGCCGTTCGTCGACGATCCAGAGGTCGTGAGATGCCGCCGGCTCCACCTTGCGGCCCTTTCCTTGAATGGTATTGACCCTAACCGGACAGATAAAGGAGTGGAGAATGTCCTCCCGCTGGTAGGATAGAGTCGCGCGCGTCGTCCCGAACTTTCTGGAGGAGGATGTCGATGAAATCGAGGACCACCTTCCGGCGCACAATGTATTCGGCGAGACTACGCTGTTCGGCCTCCTCTATCGCCTTTCCGGCCTCCTTAATCGCCGAGGCGAAGGTGTCGGCGTCGACGGTGTGGTCCTTCAGCCTCGTCAACACGGAACGAATTCTTCTGGGCCTGCCGCTCGTCTCGCCTAAAGCGCTCGCGAGCGAGGTGACCGTAGAGCGCATCGTCCTTCAGCTCGCCAGACGGAACCTTGGCTTGAAGCTCCTCCATTTCCCCGAATGAGACGGACGGGTAAGTCGCAGTAATGACCTCGATCTTCGCCCGCTGCTCGCCCTTCAGTCTGGCAAGAGGCTCCGATAGAAACTCTTCGACGTGCGGCCAGCATACCTCATTGATCATCCGCTCGAGGATTACTTCCTCGAACAGGAACTTAGTCCGCTCCTGATTGACGTTCTTGTCGAGGAACTCGCCCCGGAGGATAGCATGGAAAACTCTGTCCTCCCCAGGGCCGAAATATTTCAGACCCAACTTCGCGTCGATGCTTTGCGAATAGACGGTCCGGTCATGCGCAATAAAGTGGACGAAATGGGAACCCTTCAGGTCGGCACTCGCGATCTTGTCGCACTCCATCATCGTCAACATTAGATGACCAAATTCTTCAGTCGGGATGGTCGCCTCCGGGGCGCGGCGCCGGACAATCTCGTTGATTGCCGACGGGTATTCCCGAGTGTCGTCCCCAACGCGGACCGAGATCAGAGGACAGCTCTTGCCGATAAATGTCGGTAAGAAGTGTGACGTCAGGTGCTGGAAGACAAAGCTACCCCGGCCGGGGAACCTGTCGAGATACCCGTTGTTCCGCAGACCCCTGAACTCGACGTAGAAGAATGAACGCGTCGCCCTATCGTCGTCCTCTACAACGAGATCTTTGATCTGGTCGGTCATATCGAGCACGAACTCGAACCGGCGACGTTTGAAGCTCAAGCCCTCCGTAAAGACACTGGCCACGGAGATCTGCTGAAAACAGTCCAGCCACATAAGACGACCGACACCCTTGCCACCTATCGCAATTTTGTTGTCGGTGTCTGTGGTGACGAAGGCTTCCCAGTTATCGTTGTCGAGACCGGCCCCGTTGTCCTCGACACTCGCGGATACGTTCTCCTTTTTCCGGTCTGTAGAGACGGTCACCACAATTCGACCGTCTCGGTCCACGCGCTCGCCAAAGCGAGCCTGGGTCGAATGTATGGCGTTGCTGACAGCCTCGAACAACGGTTGAAGCGCGTCAGCGACGTTCGCCGGTTTCGGGAGTCGTGCTATCCGCTTGACGAGGTTAGGTCGTAAAGATGGCATCGAGACTTCCTTGCCGTCGCTCTTTGGGGACTTCTTATAACACTCCCCTCAGAGTCCCCGATGCATGCTCCGAAAAGCTGGCGTAGGCCAGCGGGGGCAGCGGGCATCAGGAAACGTCCGCTTTAGAGTCGAAATCGCCCTGTCTGGTCCCGACGGCGTGATGGCGGCTCTCGAGGCGTCAGTAAAAATACCGCCCGGAATCGATAACCATCGTCTGGCCGGTCAATAGTCTCGGTGCGGCAGATGGTGGCCACGGTGTCGGTGCCTCCCGTCTCTTTAGGCAGCCTTTTCACCAGCGACGTGGCCGCGTGCTCTTCACTTGCTGCTGCGGAGCTTGGGCGGTGCCGTTGATGTCAGCGCACGGGGTCCAGCACGACCACCGGAATCTCGCGCTCGGTCTTGCGCTGGTAATCGGCGTAGGGCGGCCAGAACTCCAGCGCCTTTTCCCACAGTCGCGCGCGCTCCTCGCCGGTGGCGGTCCTGGCCTGCGCCTTCATCTTCGCGGTGCCGACCTGCACGTCGACGTCCGGGTTGGCGAGGATGTTGCGGTACCAGCCGGGGTGTTGCGGTGCGCCGCCTTTCGAGGCGACGACGATATAGCTGTCGCCGGTTTTCCCGTAGAACAGCGGGAAGATGAACCTTTCGCCTGATTTCCGGCCGGTCGTCGTCAGCAGCAGCGCCGGTACTGCGATCTCCGGCCGGCCCGGCTGGGTCATCTTGTACATGTGCCCGTCGGCGCCGCCGCTGGACAGGTAGCGGTTCGCATGCTCGACCATCCAATCGGGAAGGTTTGGCGCGAGCTTGGCTTCGGTCATCATTCGAACTCCCTCTGATCGCACAGAGCATAACATAAAGGAGCCACATGCTAGTGGTGTGACCCTAATTTCGTTCCCCGCGAAAACGGCGGCCCAGGGCTGTAGGCACCGGGATCGCTGCTGTGGATGCCCGCTTCCGCGCAAGGGTGTCCGGGGAAAGTCCAGGGACTTCCGAAAATCTGGCAGAGAATTTCTCGCGAAACCTTGCCCACTTTATTCTCTCCCCCCGCCGGCCGGGGGGAGAGGGTAAAGTGAGGGGGCCGACGAGCCGGTTCGTGGCGCCGCCCATCTCACCCTCCCGCTGCGCGGGCCCCTCCCTCTCCCCCCTTAAGGGCGGAGAGGGGCTCTTTTCCGAGATCCCAAGCCCGGCCCGAGCGCTCTAAGGTTGAACTGACAGTATCCTTCGCAACCGCGTTGAATTCCCCGAATAGCCCGCGATTCGCGGGCATGACGGTGAGGAGGGTGGCGTGTGTTAGGCCATTTATGAAATTGACAAAATATTGCTAATATGATACCGCGCCGGCGGCCCATGTTTGCTGCGCCGGCCTGCAACGGTCAGTAATGGGTGACCCATGGGCTGTTGAGCGCGTCTTCGATGCGGCGGTGGCGGGCCTTGATGATTTCGGCGGGGAGGGCGCTGACAAAGGCGTAGAACGTCTTTGTGCGGATCGCGTCGACGACGCGTTCGCCGACCCTCTTCGGATCGAGACCTGTCGTGGCGAGGCGTTCGGCCAACACGGCTTCTTCACTGGCGCGGGTTTGCGGGCCGCCCATGTGGTCCGGGCGGTTGCGGGCGCCACGCGGGATGTTGGTGTTGACCGGACCAGGGCACAGCACCGAGACGCCGATATTGGTGCCTTCCAATTCGTGCTCCAATGCCTCGGACAATGAGAGCACGGCGTATTTGCTCATCGAATACGGCCCCTGACCGGTACCGCGGCGATTCTGGAAGCCGGCGACCGAGGCGGTGTTGACGATATGCCCTTCCTCCCCGTGCTTCAGGATCGCAGGGACGAAGTGGCGGATCCCGTGGATGACGCCCCAGATGTTGACGCCGATCACGAATTCCCAATCACTGCGCGGCACGTCCACCAGTTTCGTACCGTGCATCGGAACGCCGGCATTGCTGCAGGCGATGTGGAGCTTGCCGAAATTGCGTTCGGCCTCCGCCAGAGCATCGAGCACGGACTGCTCCTGCGTCACATCGATCCGCACCGGCATGACCCGCTTGTTGGTGCCGGAGAGGCCATGAGCCGCCGCTTCGACCGCATCCTTCTGGATATCGGCCATAACCACATTCGCGCCGGCCTCGGCGAGCGCTGTCGCAATGCCGAGACCGATGCCCGAAGCAGCGCCGGTTACGATGGCGGTCTTGCCGGAGATGTCCATTCGCGAGGGGCCTTTCCGATCGTCAGTGAAAGTAGCGGCCGGAATCAATGACAATCGTCTGGCCAGTCATCGTTTCGGTGCGGCACATCGTGACCACCATGTCGGCGCAGTCATCCTTGTCGGCGGCTTTTTTTAGCAATGAGGTGGACGCGGAGCGCTCGATAAATTCGGGCCGGAGATTGGCAGTCGCGCGCGTGCCCTCCAGCAGGCCCGGCGCCACGCAATTAACCAATGTCTCGGGCGCCAACGCCACCGCCATGCAACGAGTCAGGTGGATGAGGCCCGCCTTTGACACCGCATAGGCGATCGACGACCCGGTCGGCCCAATCCCCGACACGGAGGAGATGTTGACGATGCGGCCGCGTCCCTGTCGCTTCATGACCGGCGCCACCGCCTTCATCAGGCGCATCGGCCCGGTCAGGTTGACCGCGATGATCTTGTCCCACACCTCCATTGTCAGTGTGTCGAGGTCTGGAAACGGGATCGCGATGTTGTAGGCGGCGTCATTGACCAGAATGTCGAGACGGCCAAACCGGCCGGTAACGTCCCCGACGACCCGCTCTACCACTTCAGGGTCGGTGATGTCGCAGCCAAAAGCCGCGGCGTTGATCTGATGCCGCGACGCCAGCTCGCGCGCGACCCCCTCCGCCTGGTCGCGGCTCTGCGCGTACATGACCGCGATATGCACACCCTCCTTTGCGAGCGCATGACAGATGCGCTGCCCGAGCCCGCCATTGCCGCCCGTCACCAAAGCGACCGCGCCCCTCAACTCCATTTTGCTGTCTCCCTACGCGAACAATTCGGTCATCGCCGAATAGACCAGGGTGCGCAAGTCGCGGCGCAAGGTCAGGCGCGCCTCGCTGCCGATCACCTGGGTCATGAAGACGACCGTCAGCTCTTCCGTGGGATCGATCCAGAACGCGGTCGCAGCGGCGCCGCCCCAGAAATATTCGCCGAGCGAGCCCGGCAGGCAGGTTTTGGCGACGTTTACATTGACGCCGCAGCCGAGAGAAAACCCGACCCCGGCATAGCCGGATTCGCTGAACATCCCGGGCAATGCCATGTCGGCGATCTCGCGGCCGTCGGGCAGGTAGTTCAGGCTGAACAGCGCAACCGTCTTGGGGCTCAAGATCTGCACGCCGTCCAAGGCGCCGCCGTTCAACATCATGCGGCAGAAGCGCAGATAATCCTGCGCCGTCGACACCAGGCCGCCGCCGCCCGATTCGAGTTTGGGCGGCTTGGCGTAGGTGCTCTCCCGTGCATCGTCCTGCAATTTCAGCCCGGGCCCCTTTCCCTCGGGTTGATAGCACGAGGTGAACCTTTCGGTCTTGTCCGGCGGCACCCAGAACGCGGTGTCCTTCATGCCGAGCGGCTCGAACAGCCGCGTGCGCAGGAACTCGCCGAAGCTCATGCCCGACAAGTTCTCTATGAGATAGCCCAGCACGTCGATCGACACCGAGTAATTCCACGCCGTCCCCGGCGAGAAATCGAGCGGTATTTGCGCCAGCTGGTCGATCATTCCTCGGAGCCCGCCCTCGGTTTGACGGTCGGTAACTTTGGCCTTGCGATAGGCGGCGTCGACGGCGCTGCGCATCATGAAGCCGTAGGTGAGGCCGGAGGTGTGGGTCGCGAGGTCGATGACCTTCATCGGCCTCGAGGCGGGGGTGGTGATAAAACTGGGCGGCGCGTCCAGCAGCAGCGACGGGAGGCCGCTGGCGTATACGCCAAGGTCCTTCCACGCCGGAATATGGCTGTGGACGATGTCGTCGAGACCGATCAGCCCCTCTTCGACCAGCATCATCAGTGCAACCCCGGTAATCGGCTTGCTCATCGAGTAGATGCGGAAGATCGCGTCCTCGCGCATCGGCTTGCCGCGCTCGATGTCCATCTGGCCGCACAGGCCGGTGTGGACGAGGTGGCCCTTGCGATAGACGTAGGTAAGCATGCCGGGCAGATAGCCGCCGTCGACGTAACGCCGCTTCATCACTTCGTCGAGCCGCGCCAGCCGCGCCGACGACATGCCTACCGTTTCGGGCTTCATCAGTGTCCTCCTTCAAGGCGAGCCGCCTCTCACGAGCATACGGTCCCACGATCCAATACGAAAGCGGCGGGAACTGCGGCTTTTCGTATTTGCAAAGCCTCGCTATAAGTGAAGACGAGACCTTCTGGGGAGGAAAGATCGATGAGTCTGACACTCGAAGAAGCCAATCGCATCATTCGCGGCGCCCTGGCGAAAGCACAGGAGCTCAACATCAAGATCAGCGCCGCGGTTTGCGACAGCGGCGGCCGGCTGATCGCATTGCAGCGGATGGACAATGCGATCTGGGCAAGCGCTTACGGCAGCCAGGGAAAGGCGATCGCTTCGGCGGCCTTCGGGCGGCCTAGCGGCGAGATGGCAGAGCGCGCCGACCAGCCCACCCCGCGCGGGATTGCCGCCGCGTCGGGCGGGCACATGATCATGGGCCAGGGAGCGGTCCCAATCATCCGCAACGGCGTTGTCGAGGGCGCCTGCGGGGTGGGAGGCGGCACCTCGCAGCAGGATGAAGACTGCGCCCGGGCCGGCATCGCACAGTTGTAAAGAACTCTCGGGGAAACGCCGATGAAGATCGTCAAGGTCGAAGACCTGCACTGCGATGCCGGCTGGCGGGTGAATTCGTTTCTCAAAATCACCACCGACGAGGGGATCGTCGGCTGGTCGGAATATATGGAGGGCTATGGCGCGCAAGGATTGACCGGGGTCATCCAGAAGCTCGCCGAGCGCTTCCTCATCGGCCAGGACCCGCGGCCGGTCGAGCGCCACAGCGCGCATCTCTACGCCGCGACCCGGCAGGCCGCCGGCGGCGTTAACCAGATGGCGATCGCGGCGATCGAGAACGCGCTCGTCGACATCAAGGCCAAGGCATTGGGCGTGCCGGTCTACGAGATGCTGGGCGGGCCGGTGCGCGACCGCCTGCAGCTCTACTGGTCGCATTGCGGCACCTACCGCGCCCGCCATGCCGACCGCATCAGGGAATGGGCCGGGGTCGACCCGGTGCGCTCGCTCGACGACATCGTCGCGCTCGGCGAGGAGGTAAAGCGCAGGGGCTTCAAGGGCCTCAAGACCAACCTGATCCGCTTCGACAAGGGCACGCCCTATATGTACGGCCCCGGCACCGGCAACCCGCCGGGCTTTCCCGAGCTCAACGTCGATCACCGGATCGTCGACGCGGCGGTGGCGCAGCTGGAGGCGTTCCGGCGCGGCGCCGGCCCTGATGTCGGGCTGCATCTCGACACCAATTTCAATTACAAGATCGACGGCTACATCAAATTGGCGCGGGCATTGGAGCCCCTCGATCTGGTGTGGCTGGAGATCGACCTCTACGACCCGGCCGGGCTAGCCTTGATCCGCCGCTCCGCCCGCACGCCGATCTCGTCCTGCAAATCATTGTACGGCCGGCGCCAGTTCCGGCCGTATTTCGAGAACCAATCAGTCGATTTCGCAATCATCGACGTGGCGTGGAACGGGATCCTCGAAATCGCTGAAGATCGCGGCGATGGCCGACGCCTACGAGGTCAATGTCGCGCCGCATAATTTCAACGGCCATTTGGGGTCGCTGATCAGCGCGCATATGTGCGCCGTCGCGCCGAACTTCAAAGTCATGGAGATCGACATCGACGACGTGAAGTGGAAGGACGACATCGTCACCGTGCCGCCCGTCATCGAGAACGGGGACCTTGTACTGCCCAAGGGCCCCGGCTGGGGTGCCGACGTCAACGAGGAATTCGTCCGCGCCCACCCGCCGAAACGGTAGGATATAGGCAAGACCGGCAGGCGCGCCATGGCGCGGGCGCGCTGATGGGATGCCGAAATGTGAATGAGGCTGACACACCGAAACTCCTGAAACTCCGGACGTTTCGGAAGCGCCGGAGCATCGGCAGCAGCAACTCTATTTCAGGGAACTATTTCAGCTCAAGGTGCGATGCGAGTACACTCGACGATACCGAGATATTCTTTCGACCTGGGTCACACGGATCGCGATTCTCCGCGCGGTTGCTTCTAGCGGTAGCATTGCCGGTTGGGTCATTTGGAGAGAATACGCCTTTGTGTGGGGCGCGATCATCGCAGCGTCGCAGCTCGCAGACGCTCTCAAGGATGCAATCCCCCATACTGCACGACAGAAAGCGGCAAATGCCTTGCTGACCGACCTCGACGCTCTTTTCATCGAAGCCCTTTTTGAGTGGGAAGGCGTGTTTTCTGCCAAGTTCACCAACGAGGAAATCACCGAACGCCGCCGAAAGCTGATGCAACTGCAGCATGAATTAGACCGAAAGCATTTCCCTACTGGCGATCTACCCAAGCGGGCTGATCTGCTCGCGCTAGCGGAGCAGGATACGATCACTTAACCTTAAGTCCATGTTTCGAGAAGGGACGGGCACACCATGAGCAAGACGACGAGGGACGGGGTCCTGCCGCGCTCGAAGATCGATGTCAGGATGCCCCCCGGCGCTGCCACACCGCGGTCTGGTATCTACGAGCAGGTTGGTCCAGGTGGAGGGCGTACTGGCGAAAAGGCGGTTTCCACGGCAGGTAAACCCCTGTTCCCCACGACCAAGCCCGGGCAAGGATGGACGCTGGTAAAACCCGCAAAGGGGAAGGCTCCGCGAGGGCGGAGCTAGGCACAGTGGGAAGGCGTTGCGGCGGGGCGCAGGAAGGCGCACGCTGTGTGCCAGGATTTGTGTGCATCGGGAGGAACAGCGATGAGTGACAGCGTCCAGGACTTCGATTTTCTGCAGGGCGTCAAGGTGGTCGATTTCACCCAGTTCGAGGCGGGCACGACCTCGACCGAGGTGCTGGCGTGGTTCGGCGCCGAGGTGGTCAAGATCGAGAACCCGGGGCGAGGCGATCCCGGCCGCCGGCTGCGTCCCGGCAAGCCCGATGACGACCCGTGGTATTTCCACCAGTTCAACGTCAACAAAAAGTCGCTGACGATCAATCTGAAATCCCCGAAGGGGCTCGATATCGTCAAGGAAATGCTGAAGAAGGCCGATGTCACGGTCGAAAACATGGCGCCCGGCACGATCGAGCGTCTCGGTCTCGACTACGAGTCGGTAAAGAAAATCAACCCCCGCATCATTTATTGCCAGATCAAGGGGTTCGGAACCGGCAGCCCGCACGAGAAGGGGCTGGCCTTCGACATGATCGCGCAGGCCGCCGGCGGTCCGATCTCTGTCACCGGCGAGCCAGACCGCCCGCCGGTCAAACCGGGCCTCTCCTTTGGCGACACCGGCACCGGCATGCTGATGGCGGCGACGATCCTCGGCGCCTTGCACGAGCGCAACCGGACCGGCCACGGCCGGCGCCTGCAGGTGGCGATGCAGGACGCGATGATCCACTACATGCGCACCTGCTTTGCGACGATGGCGCGCACGGGCAGAGCGGCGCGGCGCAACGGCGCCAAATCGGGCGGCGGCAACAACGCGCCGTCGGGGCTTTACCCAGCCAAGGGCGGTGGTCCCAACGACTATGTCTACCTGACCACCAGCCGGGCCAATCCCGAGCACTGGTCGCGGCTGATGAAATTGATCGGGCGCGAGGAATTGATCGAGGACCCGCGTTTTGCGACCGGCGATGTCCGCGTCAAGAACGAAAAGGAGCTCGACGCGATCATTGGCGAATGGACGCGCCAGCACGACAAGCGCGAGGCGATGGAGAAGCTCATTGCCGTCGGGGTGCCGTCGGGCGCGGTATTCGACACGATGGAACTGCAGAACGAGCCGAGCTTCGAGGAGCGCGGCGTCATGCAAAACGTCCATCACCACAACGGCGACTACAAGATGGCAACCTGGCCGGTGCGAGTCGACGGTAAGACGGTGCGGCTAAAAGGATCGCCGGCGCTCGGGGCAGACAGTGCCGAGGTTCTGCACAACTGGCTCGGGATCGGCGCGGGGGAGGTCGAGGCGCTGCGCCGGGAGGGCATCCTTTAACCAGCAAAGCGGCAGGAGGGAGGGACCCCCGGCGCATCGGGTACGGCATCGCCATTGGCAGCGTCGCCCTGCTGCTCCTCGTAATGGCCCTCAGCGAGGCGGGTGAGGGTCTTGCCGCGGCCGATCAGAAGAAGATGCTGACGTTCTTGGCGACGAGCACGTTCTGGTCGAGGGTTATCTTGCGGCTGCTGATGCGCAGCGCGCCGTCGACGCGGCGCAGGATGTCGCGCCGCGTCCCGACGTAGAAATCCTGCTCAGTCTCCGAGCGGTTGCGGTAGACGATGAAGTTCGAGTAGACCTCGAGTTCCGGCGAGGTATGGCCCGGCGCGACCTCGATATTGGCAATCAGGTGGCGGGTGCGGGACGGCGGGTCCTCTGCCCAAGCCATGCCGGTCTCCAACCGCGCGATGCGGCCCTCGAGCGTCTTTTTGGTCTCGTCCAATATGGCCAGTCCATCCTCGTCGGCGGTTTCGTCGACGTTGCGGCCCGGGTTTAGAATGGCGATGGCTTTGCTGGACCGGGGATAAAGATTGCTCCTCGTCACCATCCAATAGCGGACGTCGTCGGTGAACAGCTGCAAGCCACTCGTGGAATCGCCGTTCGTCCAGCAGACGGGCTTCCCGGTAGAGGAACTGCTCGACTTCGCGGATCAGCTCGTCGCCCATGTTCTAGACCTCGGCCCAGCTCTCGGCGTCCATCATCCGGGCCCAATGCCGATAGAACTGCCGATGATTGCTCTCGCTGATGCGCAGATCGCTGGCCGAGGCCTTGAGGTCCTCGTCGAAGCGCTCGTGACCCAGCCCCATCTGGTTGTTCAACGCCATGCGTCGCGACACGACGCCGCGGCAGGTACGGGTGCATTCCTGCCAATTGTCCATGTCGTCCTGCTCGAAGGTGCCCGACGGGCTGAAGCCGCGCACGCCGGCCAGCCGGATCGCCTCCTTGACGTGAGGCGGGGCCGCCTTGTCGGCGAAGATCCAGGACCACACCTCGGTCTTGTCGGGTCCGCGCGGGTGCCACACGCGGAAGCTGCGCGAGGTCGCGCGCAACATCGAGAAGTTCGGGAACATCGTGCCGACGATCGGGTTGATCAGCTTTGCCCGGGCGCCGAGGCGCTGCTCCACCTCCGGGCGGATCGCCTTCTCGTATTCCAGAATCTCGGGCATCGGCGGGTCGCCCACATCGTTCGGCCCGACGCAGATCAGAATATGGCCGTTGCCGGGCGAGACCATGCTGCCGGTTGAAGTGGGCTTGGTCCCCACCCCGGAGCTGAACGCGGTCTGGATCGCCGAGAGGTGGGTCCACTGGACGTGATAGGCGTCGCCGCCGAAATTTTCCGCCGGGAACTTCCAGTTGCACGGCATGACCCATTTATGCGTGCCGACCACCTCGATCCCGCCCTCGCGGCGGTCGAAGAACGTATCGAGGTACCAGGCCATTTCGCCGAGGTATTCGCGCAACGGCGGCGCCTGCGGGTCGAAGGTGGCGAACAGCAATCCCTTGTAGTCGTCCAGTTGCGCAACCGGCACCAGACCCCAGTTCTCGCGCTCCAGTTCGCCGCGGTAGAATTCCCTCAAATACGGCACCCCGACGAGCCGGCCGTCGTTGCGGTAGGTCCAGCCGTGATAGGCGCAGGTGAAGCTCGCGGCGTTGCCGCTATCGGCGCGGCACAGCCGATTGCCGCGATGCCGGCAGACATTGAGAAAAGCGTGCACCCGGCCGTCACTGTCGCGCACCACCAGAACCGGGTCTTCGCCCATGTAGGTCGTCAGGAAATCGCCGGGCTGCGGGATCTGGCTTTCGTGGCACAGGAACAGCCAACAGCGGGCGAAGATCCGCTCCAGTTCCTGCTCATAGATCTCCGGCTCGATAAAGATGCGGCGGCTGACGAGACCGTTATTGTCATCGACCAGTCGGTTCATTTCAGCGGTCATTCGGATTGCCTCCTCTGCTTCAGGCCCGCCGCGGCATTCGGAGAGTGGCCCCGGCATCGACCGTCAGGATCGTCCCGGTGATGCCCCTAGCATTGGTGCGCGAGGACAGAAATACATAGGCGCCGGCGAGATCGCCGGGCGCCAGCGCGATCTGCAACGGATTGTTGGCCCGCAGCCGCTCCTCGATACTGGGATCGGCAAATTGCGAGCGGCCGTCCTGCCCCAGAAGCGTAAGCCCGCGCAGATCGGTGATCGTGCCGCCCGGCGCGACTCCATTGACCCGAATGCGCGGTCCCAATTCCACGGCCAATTGCCGGATCAACCCCACGACCGCGTGCTTCGAGGCGGTGTAGAGAGGCCCGCCGCCGCCTGAATTCGAGCCTGCCACGGATGCGGTAAAGACCATCGAGCCGTCCGTCTTGGCCAGCTCGGGCAAAGCCGCCTTGGCGCCGAGGATGCATCCCTTGACATTGACGCCGAACAGCTCGTCGCAGGCCTCGGACAATGTCTCTTCGGGAAACTCGGCGAGCGACAGGAAAGTTGTCGAACACCCCGGCGTTGCCGACAAAGACGTCGAGCCGACCCAATTCCGCCACCGTCTCCGTGACGGCGCGCCTGTTGTCGGCGAGTTGGGTCACATCGCCGGTGACGGCGACGACGGCGTCGCCAAACTCGGCCCGCAGCTCGTCGGCTCGGCCGGGCACCCGGTCGAGAACTCCGACACGTGCGCCCTTCCGCGATAAACCGCGCGACCACCGCCCGGCCGATGCCGGAGCCGCCGCCCGTCACCAACGCCACTTGCCCGTCGAGCCAACCCACGGTCCGTTCTCCTCACTCTTCAGATTCTTTCTATACCTCGAAGACAGGAAGGTCGATGTCCGACCTCAGGAGCATCCGATGCAAGATCTCTCTGTCGCTTTGTCCGATAGCGGCGTTTCGCCGGGTGAAGCTTACCTGGACAACACCCCTGTGCTAGGGGCGCATGCGGGCACCCAGCCCGATCTGTTTTCTGCGCTGGAACCGGATTCCGTTTTCGGCGGAAGCGCTCGATGTCGTCGTCCATTTGCACGGATTTTCGCAACAGGGCGGTGAGATGCCGCTGACCGAAAAGGTCGAGCGCAGCGGCCTCGATCTGTCCGGCAGGGCGCGGCCGACCCTTGCTGTTCTGCCCCGCGGGAATTGGATCCGGCATTATTACTACGATTTTCCGGCCCTGCTGTCGGGCGGCATCGATCGGCTGGTGGACTACGGCTTATCCCGATTCTCCCGCGCAGTGTCGTCCGCTGCGGCCGGCGCTCCGCGTGCCTTCGCATTGGACCGGTTCATTCTCTCGGCTCATTCCGGCGGCGGCATGCCGGCGGTCGATGTCATTGCCGAGGCATCCCGGTCACCCGACGAGCTTTATGTCTTCGATGGGCTCTATGGCAGGGACCCCGCGAGCGGGGATCCACTGCGGGGGTTGGAGGTCATCGAGGCTTGGCTCGGCGACCGCCTGCGGCGGGAACCGGAGCGCGAGGGTGCCCTTCGGGTGATCTATATCGAGCAGCAGACGGGCCCTTTCTCGCGCAAAGTGGGGGAACTGACTGCTCGGCATCTGGTGAACGCCGAGCCAGCTCGAGTTGAGAACCTGGCGCGCCGCTATCGGGTCGAAATCTCCGGCGTCCAGCATTCGCAAATCGCGCGGCGCTGCACGCCCGAGCTGCTGGCCGCACCGGACGCGCAGTTCAACTGGCTGGCGTAGGCATGTGCCTTGCCGTTAGCATGGCCGGCCTATAACGCCGAGGAGATGAGGAACATGGCCTTTTACGAACTCCGCCAATACAAGGTCCTGCCCGGCAAGATGGATGAGTGGGTCAGGATCATGGAGCAGGAGATCATTCCCTTCCAGGTCTCGAAGGGCATGGTCATCTGCGGCAGCTTTCGCGGCGAAACCGATGATTCCGTCTATGTCTGGCTGCGCCGCTTCGAAAGCGAAGCCGAGCGCGAGGCGCAATACAAGGCGGTTTACGAAAGCGACCACTGGAAGAGCGAGATAGCGCCGCGCGTTCCGAACTGCCTCGATCGCTCCGCCATGGTCGTGACGCGTATCATGCCCACGGCGAAGTCGACGATGCGGTAGCGGCCCCAACATGCCCGCGCAGCTCCCCGCCCTTAATCTTGTCGCCCAACCGGGGCAGCGGCGTGCCACGCTCGATCTCGCTCGCGAGATCGAGCGGCGCGGTTTTGCCGGCATTTCCGTCTCGAGCCAATACAGCAATATGGCGCAGTGCCTGGGCCTGGCATTCGCGACCGAGCGCATTCTCTTCGCTACCGCGATTGCCCCGATCTATGCGCAGACGGCCGAGGAATTCGCCCACATGGCGGCCTACCTGCACGAAGTGTCCGGCGGGCGTTTTCAGTTCGGCATCGGGGTTGCGCACCCGCCGAGCCATGCCCGAATGGGGGTAACCCCAGGCAGGCCGCTCGCCGACATCCGCGCGTTCGTCACCAAGGTGAAATCCTTCGAGGGCATCGGCGCATTGCCTCCTATCATTCTCGCCGCATTGCGCAGCCGCATGGTCGCGCTCGCAGCCGAGATCGCCGAGGGCGTGGTGTTTGCGAACGCCTCTCTGTCCCACATGGGCGACGCGCTCGGCACCATTCCCGCAACCAGGCGCGACGACCCGAGCTTCTTTATCGGCAATCGGATCCGCACCTGCATCTGCGACGACGAGGCCGAGGCCAAGGCAGTGCTGCGGCGGACCGTAACGAACTACGCGCTGATGCCGTATTACCGAAATTACTGGAAGGAAGCCGGCTACGTCGAGGAGATGACCGCAATCGAAATTGCCGTGGCGGAAGGGCGGACGGAGGACATCCCCAAATACCTGCCGGACCGGTGGCTTGCGGACTGCACGTTGTTTGGTCCGCCGGCCAAGATACGCGACGGGGTCGAGGCGTGGCGGGCCGCCGGCATCAAAACGCCTGTCCTGGTACTGCTGTCCGCCGATGGCAGCCAAAATACGGCGATCCAGCAAGTGTTCGACGCATTTTAGGCTGCATTGCTGTCGTGCGTCCTTCGAGACGCGCCTTCCAGGCGCTCCTCAGGATAAGGTGAGTTCTTCATGGTATTGAGACATTTCCTCATCCTGAGAGCGTGGAGCGACCGTCTCGAAGGACGCACCGCGCTTCTCCGGCTGGTTACTCGAACTGGAAGACGTTGGCGGGCTCTTCGCTATGGGGGCGGTTGCGGTAGAGGCGCTCCGTCATCGCGATGACATAAGGCGCGGCGGCGCACGCCATCTCGAACTGGCGGTCGGACAAGGTCAGACCGGCGGCGCGGCAGGCGACCGCAACCCGGTCCCTCGTGGCCGCGTCGATCTCGGCGGGCTCCGGATCGGGGACCGGCGGCAGCGCAGTCGAGAACTCGGCCTGCGGGTCGAGCTGGGGTCGCTTGCTGCGCCAGGATGTCGCCTTCTCATAGGCATGCGCCACTCGCAATACCGACGCGTCGTCGAACGGCTGCCCGACGACCTGCATCGACAATGGCAGCGGGTTGCTGCTGAAACCGATGCACTGCGCCAGCGCCGGGCCACCGGTTACGTTGAACGGTGTCGTGAGTGACGCCCGTTTCCAGAATTCGATCGTGCGCCAAGCGCCGAGGCGCGGCGCCGGTGCGCCGGCCGTCGCGGTCACCACCACATCATAATTGGCATAGACTGGCGCCATTTCGGCCAGCATTCGCCGCCGCTCGCGCTGGGCTTGGACATAATCCCGGCCGCTTATCAGCACCGCGGGCAGCACGCGCCCGAGGAAATCCTCGCCGAAATCGCTGGGCCGAGTGCGCAAGGCTTGTTCGTGCACCGCGAGCAGTTCACTTTCGGCAATCGTGACCTTGACGTCGTAATAGTCCTGCGCCGGCCGTAGCCGCACCTCGCCGAGAGTGGCGCCCAGCGACCGCAGCACGGCCAGCGCCCCCTCCAGCGCCGCGGTCACTTCCGGTGTGACTGCACAATCATCCTCGTGCAAATGGCGCACAACCCCGATGCGCAGGCCTTTGATGTCGCCGGTCAGCGCGGCGCGGTAATCCGGCACCGCGTGCGCGGCGCTGGCCGGGTCGTTCGCGTCGTACCCGGCGATCGCCTGCAGCACGATCGCGCAGTCCTCGACGGTCCAGGTCATCGGGCCGGCATGGTCGAAGCTGAACGAGTTCGCGTAAACGCCGTAGCGGCTGACCAGCCCGTAGGTAGGCTTTAGCCCGACGATGCCGCACAGCGCCGCGGGGCCGCGGATCGAGCCGCCCGTGTCGGAGCCGAGCGCAGCCGGAACGAACCCCGCCGCCACCGCGGCACCGGCGCCGCTCGACGAGCCGCCGGTGAAGTGCTCGCGGTTCCACGGGTTGCGGGCCGGCGGCCAGGGCAGGTCGAATGACGGGCCGCCATGCGCGAATTCGTGGGTTGCGAGCTTGCCGGTCAGGACGGCACCCGCCTCGTACAGCTTGCGCACGGTCGTGGCGTCGGTGGAGGGGACCGTTTCGAGGCAGATCCGGGAATGACCCGTCGTGCGGATCCCGGCGGTCGAATAGATGTCCTTCAGCCCGAACGGGATGCCGTGCATCGGGCCGCGATAGTGGCCCGCCATGATCTTTCCCTCGGCTTGGCGAGCCTGGTCGACCGCCCGGTCGGCGGTCAGCAGGAGGTATGCGTTGAGCTGCGGGTCGAGCGCCTCTGTGCGCTGGATCAGCGCGGTCGTCAGCTCGACCGGCGAAAGCCGCTTTTGCTCGATCAGTCGCGCCGCCTCGGCGATTGTCAGAAAGGCGAGTTCATCTGCCATCTCGGGCGCCCACCGTTTGTTCTAGCTCGCGACTGTTCTAGGACGGAGGGGCGACCGAGAGGCGGCCGACCACGTTGTGGCGCTCGATTAGGCGGGCGACGAGCCCGGATTTCTTCGCTTCCTCGACAAAGTCGCGTAGAAAGGCGGCGCCGGCGGAATTCGTCCGCGCTGTGCCGACTGCCTGCTGCACGGCGGTGAACTGCCCGTCGAGGATGCGCGCGCCGGGCAATTTCTCGAGATCCGACAGCAGCCCCGGGCGCAACCCGGCGAGCGCGTCCATCTTGTCGTCGACGAATTGCTTGAACGCGGCACCGCCGCCACCCTCGGAGCGCACGACTTCGGCATGCTTGATATTGCGCGCGAGCCACAAATCATAAGCACTGCGCGCGCTTACCGCGATCCGCACACCGGGCTTGTCGACGTCGGCAATGCTTTTGAGGGGCGAGCCCGCCGGCACCAGATAGCTCGCCTCGATTTCGACATAGGCGGGCGTAAAGGCGATCCTTTCGGCGCGCTGCGGCTCGGCGCCGATCAACCCGATGTCCCAGACGCCGGTCCCGGCAGCATCCGCAAGCTCGCCCGGCCGCGCATAAGGCACATAGGCGACGGGGACGCCCAGACGCGAGGCGATTTCCCGCGCCATGTCGGGCGACACCCCCTCGGGATCGCCCGATGGCGTGCGTCCGGTGACCAGCAGGAAATTGCCCATATTGATCGCGGCGCGCAGTACGCCGGTCGGGGCAAGCTCGGAGACGACTTCTTGAGGCATGGGGAATCCGGGGTTGGTGGCGTTGACCGCCTCAGTTTGAATTATCGGCAGCGGGTAAGCACGCGAAAATTCACCTGTGGATAACTCTGTTGATAAGTAGGCGAAAACTGCGCCGGAAGCGCGCCACAGCCCTGTCTTCCGCAAATTCGCCAACTTGCGCTCTACTGTCGATGACTTCGTATCCCCTTGGTTCTTTCACTATAGATTAGGTAATCGAGCGCCGGGCAAATGTCTCACGATCGTCACACAAATTGTGAACAAGTCGCCTTGTCATCAACATCGTAGGGGCAAAGCGGCTTGCTAATCAGGATAGCTTGCAGCGGCGAGCTTGGCTAGGTTTGGTTTTTTCGGCGGCAGCAGGAGCACCCATGGAATTCGGCATGTTTCACGAGTTTCCGTCACTTCCGGGTCGGACCGAGAGCGAGGCCTTTGACGAGGCGATGGAGCAGGTCGACGCGGCCGAGCGGCTGGGGCTCGATGTGATGTGGCTGGCCGAGCTCCATTTCGAGCCGCGGCGGTCGGTATTGGCAGCGCCGCTCAGCATCGCCAGCGCGATTGCCGCGCGCACCCGGCGCATCAAGATCGGCATTGCCGTCCAGGTCCTGCCGCTGTGCCATCCGCTGCGCTTGGCCGAGGAGGCCGCGACCGTCGATCAGCTGAGCCACGGCAGGCTGATCTTTGGTGTCGGGCGCAGCGGCGTTGCCCAGACCTACGAGGCCTACGGGGTGTCCTATGCCGAAAGCCGCGACCGCTTCCGCGAAATCCTCGACATTGTCGAGCAGGCGTGGACCACGCCGAGCTTCTCGTACAACGGCCAGTATCACAGCTTCAAAGACGTCGCAGTGGTGCCGAAGCCCTACCAGCAGCCGACGCCGCCGATCCGCATCGCCGCCAGCACGCCCGACACCTTCCCGGCGATCGGCCGGCGCGGTGCGCCGATTTTCGCCTCTGTGCGCCACACGACTTGGGATGACCTCGCCAAGCAGATCCAGACATATCACGACGCCTGGGAGGAAGCCGGGCATCCCGGCCTGGGGCAGGTCTTCGTCTCGGCGCCGACCTATCTCGCCGAGACCGAGGAGCGCGCCCGCGCCGAACCCAAGGAAAGCATCATGCATTTCTACCACGAGCAGGCGAACCTGCTCGAAGGCGCGGCGCGGCTGGTCGACCCGGAAACCGCCGCCCGGCGGATGCGGCGCGTCGACCAGCTGCGCAACCTGCGTTATGAGGATGGCTTGCGCAATCACGCACTGGTCGGCACTCCCGGGGCAATTGCCGAACGCCTGAAAACACTGCGCCGGGAAATCGGCCTCACCGGCATTCTCGCCGAACTCAATTGCGGCGGCCTCATTCCGCATCAACAGGTGCTCTCCGCAATGCAGCTGCTGTGCGAGGATGTCAAACCCCGCCTTGCCGCTTAAAAGAATTTCACCACAGGAGGCACAGAGGAGAAATCTGATGACTCTGCGCCCTCCGTGCCTTCGTCGTGATATCTTTCAACCATCGATCAGTTTCGCGACAAATCCCGGCACGATCCGACTGGCCGGACCGTAGATCCGTTCGGCAAAGGGAGCATGCCGTCTTGTACGGTTGCGGCGTTTACCAGTCGATAGCGGCTTGCTTCGAATAGCATCCCGGCTAGACTGTTCGCGCAGGGGAAACAGCGGAGTTTGTCCCCGAGGGACGAGGAAATGCTGGAGGAAAATGTTGATGGCTAGCGCCGCCACCTACGAGACGCTGTCCCCGTCGGAGCACAGCGCAATGCTGCGCAAGGCGGTCATCGCGTCGACGATCGGCACCACCATCGAATGGTATGATTTCTTCATCTACGGTACCGCGGCCGGGCTGATCTTCGGTAAGCTCTACTTCCCCAACGCAGATCCACTCACCGGGACGCTGGCAGCCTTCGGCACCTACTTCATCGGTTTTGTTGGCCGCCCAATCGGGGCTGCAATATTCGGCCATTACGGCGACCGCATCGGACGCAAGGCGACGCTGATCGCCACGCTGCTGTGCATGGGAATCGCCACCTTTCTGATCGCCTTTGTTCCCACCTACCAGTCGATCGGCATTTGGGGCGCAGTGATCTTGACCGTTCTGCGCATGATTTAGGGGATCGGGGTCGGTGGAGAATGGGGCGGTTCGGTACTGCTGGCGATGGAATGGTCACGTCATCATCACCAGCGCGGATTGGTCGCATCGTGGCCGCAATTCGGTGTGCCTAGCGGTCTGTTCCTGGCAAACCTTTCGATATTGGCCTTCAGCGCTTGGTCAGGCGATCAGTTCGCTACCTGGGGCTGGCGGATTCCGTTCGCGCTTTCCATCTTGCTGGTCGGGGTTGGCCTATGGATCCGGCTCGGGGTCCTCGAGACACCAACGTTCCGGCAGCTCGTGAACGGGAACAAAATCGAGCGAACCCCCATTATCGAAGTCATCAAGAAACAACCGAAGGAAATCATCCTTTCAGCATTGCTGCGCATGTCAGAGCAGGCGCCATTCTACATCTTCACCGCATTCATCTTCGCCTATGCCGTGGGCACCCTGCACATGTCGCGCAACCTGATCTTGAGCGCGGTGCTGGTCGCGGCCTGTGTTTCGTTCGTCAGCATTCCGCTGTCGGGGCACATCTCCGACCGCATCGGGCGCAAGAAGATGTACCTTATCGGCGCTGCCGCGACCGGTTTGTTCGGCTTCCTCTATTTCGGCATGGTGGATACCGCGATCCCCTCGGCGGTGTTCATCGCGATCGTCCTGTCGCTGATCCCGCACGACATGCAATACGGGCCGCAGGCTGCGTTGATAGCGGAGGCGTTTACGCCTCGACTGCGCTACAGCGGTTCCTCGCTCGGCTATCAACTGGCCTCGGTGATTGCCGGCGGGCCGGCTCCGCTGATCGCCACCGCGCTGTTCGCCCATTACCAGACGGGCTATGCGATCTCGGTCTACATCGCAGCGTGCGCGGCGGTAAGCCTCGTCGCGGCGGCATTCATGCCCGACTACACCGGCAAGGACATCTCGATGGAGTACGACGACTGACACTTTCGCGCAGTAGCTGGCCTTTCTGCCTATTCAACTCCGCTTCCCCGACGGCGGACCGGGGTTCGAAGCCTGCTCACTCTACCGGCGCGTCTCTTGCGATCCCTAAGAGTGCATCGACTGGGGCGGCCGGCGCCAGGTGCCCGAGCTGGCCGTGTTGCGCGCGGCTGCGCT
>CAVOWP010000003.1:0-23810 GCA_963700185.1 uncultured Alphaproteobacteria bacterium | reverse complement strand
GCTAGATCATTCAGTTGAAACAGCTCGACTGCGGCAACACAGCGCGCCAGAGCAAATGCCTCGATGCTCGGGAACCAAGCATGTTTGCTCGCGTTTGAGCGGAGCGTTGGCTTACGGAGCAACCGGTGGCGATCTTCGGCCCGAGGGCCAACATGTTCATGAACATGGCCCTGCTCGGGGCGTCCGGCGTTGCAGTCTTTCTGTTGATCCTTATCTGGGTCGTGCCGGTCATGGGCTACAACAGTCAGCTAAGATACATCCCACCGCAGCCGGTACCGTTCAGCCATAAGCACCACGTCAGCGGGCTAGGCCTCGATTGCCGTTACTGCCACACGACGGTCGAGATTTCCCAGAACGCTGGCATCCCGCCGACCCATACTTGCATGACGTGCCATTCGCAGATCTGGACCAATGCGGAGATTCTCGCGCCGGTGCGCCAGAGCCTCTCCGAGGGCAAGCCGCTGCGCTGGACCCGCGTCTACACTCTGCCGGATTACGTCTACTTCGACCACAGCATCCACATCGCGAAGGGCGTCGGCTGCACCGAATGCCACGGGCCGATTGGCGACATGCCGCTAACCCGGAAGGCAACGACGCTTTATATGGGTTGGTGTCTGTCCTGTCACCGCGATCCGGCGCCGCATCTGCGTCCGCGCGACCAGGTGTTCAACCCGCATTGGCAGCGCACCGCAGATACTCCTTCGGGGGAGAAACTGATGGCGGAGTATCACATTCATCCCGAGACATTGTCGGATTGCGGCGTGTGCCACCGATGAGCGGGCTTGGCCGAAATTATTGGCGCACCCTTGAGGAACTGGCGGAGACACCGGAATTCGCGGCAGCTGTCGAACGCGAGGTGCCGCGTTTCCGAGACGTGCTCGGCGCTCTCGACCGGCGGCGGTTTCTGCAACTTATGGCGGCCTCGATGGCATTGGGCGGGTTGTCGGCCTGCGGCCCCGAGCCCAATCCGCGCCAGCTGCTCCCCTATGTCGAGCAGCCACCCGGGATCGTGCCCGGCCGCTCGCGCTACTACGCGACTGCAACGACTCAAGGCGGCTATGCGACCGGGATCCTGATTGCGCACCAGATGGCGCGGCCGGTCAAGGTCGAGGGCAATCCCAACCATCCTGCCAGCCTCGGCGCCGCCAGCGCGATCATGCAGTCGACGATCCTGACGCTCTATGACCCGCGCCGCGCGCAGTCGATCGTCGGCAAGGGGCAGATCGATACCTGGGAGAGCTTCGTCACGGCGCTCTATGAGCGCCGCGACCGGCTTCTCGCGCGCGGCGGCGAGGGGTTGCGGCTGCTGACCGGCAACGTCACCTCCCCCTCGCTTGCAGCGCAAATCGCAGTGCTGCAGAAGCAATTCCCGGCGATGCGGTGGCATCAATGGAAGCCCTTGCATCGCGACAACGAGTTTGCCGCGTCCCAGCGTGCATTCGGCCGGCCGGTCGAGCGCGTCTTCGATGTCGGCGCCGCCGACGTGATCTTTGCGGTCGAGAGCGATCTGATTTCTGCCGTGCCGGGCTGGCTCGCCTATGCCCGGCAATTTGCCGCGCGCCGGCGCCCGGACGAAAACGGCGGCCAGATCACCCGGGTCTACGCGATCGAGAGCACGCCGACCCTGATCGGCGCGAAGGCCGATCATCGGCTGCCGATGCGGCCGGAAGAGATCCTGGAAGGCATGCGCCATCTCGCCGCCGCGGTCGGAGCCGGGTCGCAGGCGCGGGCCCAGCCGCAGGCAAAGGACGCATCCTGGCTCACCGCGGCGGCGCAGGACCTCACGCAACACAAAGGCCGCGCTCTGGTCCACGCCGGGCGCGAGCAGCCGGTCGAGGTGCATCTCCTCGCCGATGCCATCAATGTGGCGCTGGGAGCGTTCGGCAAGACGATCCGGCCGATCGAGCCGGTTGCGGTGTCGCCAATGCCGCAGCAGCAATCGCTGCAGGAACTCGTCGCCGACATGGCGGCCGGCCAGGTCGACACCTTGTTGATGCTGGAGACCAACCCCCTCTACAGCGCTCCCGTCGATCTCGACTTCGCGGCCGCGCTGAAGCGCGTGCCGCTGTCGGTCAGCCTCGCCCTTTATGCCGATGAGACGGCGCAGGCGAGCACCTGGCTGATCCCGGCGACGCACGAATACGAGGCCTGGAGCGATGCTCGCGCCTTTGACGGCACGGTCACAATTCAGCAGCCGCAGGTACGCAGGCTGTACGGGGGCCATTCGGCGCAGGAACTGCTGGCTGTGCTGCTGGCCGACACGTCACCCGATGATTACGCGCTGGTGCGCGGGTATTGGCAGCAGCACGCGCAGCAGACAGGGGTGGGTGATTTCGAGGCGTTCTGGCACGAATCCCTCCGCAGCGGCCTTGTAAAGGACAGCACCGCCGCTCCGGTCACGGCCGCTCCAAAGTCCGATGTTGCGGGCAGTTCGCCACCGCTGGTGCCGGCCGAAGGGGCAATCACCGTGCTTTTCCGTCCGGATCCGCTGGTTTGGGACGGCCGGTTTGCCGACAATGCCTGGCTCTTGGAGATGCCGCGCCCGTTCACCCGGCTGACCTGGGACAATGCGGCGCTGATCGCGCCGGCGACGGCAGATCGGCTCGGCATCAAGACCGAGGACGTGCTGACCATCGCGGCAAATGGAAACAGCGTGCGGGCGCCCTTTTTTGTTCAGCCGGGCCAGGCCCCGGACTGCATCACCCTGCCGCTCGGCTTCGGTCGGCGAGCCGGCGGGCTCGGCGTCGATGTCGGCTTCGATGCTTACCCTTTGCGCAGCATCGGAGCGCCGTGGCTCACGCAGGCCACTCTCAGCAAGACCGGCGATACTTTGCGCCTCGCCACGACGCAAGGCCACGACCGGGTTGCCGGGCGTGATCTGATCCATGAGGGCACCCTCGCCGAATACCAGAAGAACCCGCAATTTCTCCAGCAGCAGAGAAACGAGGAATCGCTTTATCCCAACTACAGCTACCCGCGCTACGCCTGGGCAATGGCGATCGATCTGAACTCCTGCATTGGCTGCCAGGCCTGCGTCGTCGCTTGTCAGGCCGAAAACAACATACCGGTGGTCGGCAAGGATCAGGTGCTGGCGGGCCGCATCATGCATTGGCTGCGCATCGACCGCTACTACTTGGGGTCACCGGACGCGCCCGATATCGCGTTCGAGCCGATGCCGTGTATGCATTGCGAGAACGCGCCGTGCGAGGTGGTCTGCCCGGTGCATGCCACCGTGCACGACCACGAAGGCCTCAACCTGATGGTCTATAACCGCTGCGTCGGCACGCGGTTCTGCTCGAACAACTGCCCCTACAAGGTGCGGCGCTTCAATTTCTTCGATTACGCCATCAAAAATGACCGGCCCGCTGAATCGTGGAACCCGGAAGTGAGCGTGCGTGGCCGGGGCATCATGGAGAAATGCACCTACTGCATCCAGCGCATCCGCATGACGCAGATCGACGCTGACCGTGAAGATCGCCCGATCCGCGATGGGGAGATCCAGACCGCCTGCCAGCAGAGCTGCCCGACGCAGGCGATCATCTTCGGCAATCGCAACGATCCGCAGAGCGCCGTCGCTCATCGCAAGGCCAGCCCGCTCGATTACGTGCTGCTCGAAGAGCTCAACACGCGGCCGCGCACCAGCTATGCCGCGGTGATCCGCAATCCCAACCCGGCGATCGAGAGCGAGAAGGCATGAACCTTATCGATCTCCCGAGCGACGCGCCGGTCGTCGAACCGGGCGTAACTCTGCGCTCGCTGAGCGAGGAGGTCAGCGGTCGCGTGCTGCGCCCGCAGGCGCCGCGCTGGTGGTGGATCGGCTTCGGCATCTCGCTTGCGCTGTTCCTGACGCTCGTCGTAGCTATGGCGTGGCTCTTCATCAACGGGATCGGCGTCTGGGGAGTCGCTATCCCGGTCGCCTGGGGTTTTGCGATCGCCGAATATGTCTGGTGGATCGCACTGGCGAGCGGCGGCACAATCGTCTCGGCTCTCTTTTACTTGACCCGCTCGCCCTGGCGCTCGGCGACGAACCGCATTGCCGAGACGATGATGCTGAGCGCAGCGGCGTCTGCCGGCATCATGCCGATCATGCATCTCGGCCGGCAGGGCTTCTTCTACTGGTTGTTCCCGTATCCGAACGTTATGGGCGTGTGGCCGCAGGTCCGCAGCCCGCTGTGGTGGGACTTCATCTGTCTGCTCTGCTACATCCTGATGTCGATAATGTTCTATTACACCGGGCTATTGCCCGACCTCGCCACTGTGCGAGACCTGGCGCAACATCGCCGAAAGCAGATGTTTTACGGCATTCTGGCGCTCGGCTGGCGAGGCTCGGCGCGCCACTGGCGCAACCACCAGAGCGTCTATTTGATCATGTGCGCGATCATGGCGCCGATGGTCATCTCGGTGCACAGCGTCGTTGGTCTCGATTTCGCCGGCGGGCTCACCACTGGCTGGCACTCCACTCAATTCCCGCCCTACTTCTTTTTTGGCGCGGTCATCTCCGGGCTCGCGCTGATCATAATGCTGACGATCATGACGCGCCACGGCTACGGGTTCCAGAACATCATTACTGCCTATCACCTCAATGCCATGGCCAAGATCATGCTCACCGGCAGCGTGATGCTCGGCTTCTCCTATTTTTGGGAGGGATGGGGACCGATTTACGGCAACAATATTGCCGACCGCACTGCGTTTCTCGACACCGTCTTCGGCACCTACGCCCCGACCTATTGGGCGAGGGTCAGCCTCAACATCATCATCCCGCAGCTTTTGTGGCTGCCGGTCGTGCGCCGCAGCGAAATCCTGCTGTTTCTGATCTCGGCCGGCATCATCGTCGGCATGTGGCTGGAGCGCTTTGACATCGTCATACCGAACCTTGCCCGCGATTGGATGCCGTCCTATTGGGGGGTGTTCTATCCGACATTATGGGATTGGACGACCTTGGCAGGCTCGATCGGCCTGTTCCTGACCCTGTTCTTCTTGATGATGCGCTTCTTGCCGATGGTCTCGATTTCGGAAGTGCGCGAGATCATCGCAAAAGGGGAGACGAAATGAGCGAGCGCGGGCTGTTCGGCGCTAACCGGCAGCTTTGCTTCCCCCGACGCCTTGATCGAGGCGGCGCGCCAACTCCGGTCATTGGGCTTTCGCGAAGTCGAGGCCTATACCCCTTACCCCGTCGAAGGGCTCGATGAGGTGCTGCGCCCGGGCCGCCGCATGTGGCTGCCGCTAGTGATCTTTCTTGGCGCCGTTTTCGGTGCGGTCTGGGGTTACTTCACCCAGTACTGGGATGAAGCCCTCAACTACCCGCTCAATGTCGGCGGGCGTCCGTACAATAGCTGGCCGGCTTTTACGGTCGGGACCTTCGAGTTCATGGTTCTCTGCGCAGTCGCCGCCGGCTTTTTTGGGCTGTTGATGTTCTGCCGCTTGCCGCGTCTTTACCATCCGATCTTTTCCACCGTGGAGTTCGAGCGGGCCTCGGTGGACCGTTTCGTCCTGTGCGTGGAAGCGCACGACCCGAGCTTCGAGCCGCAGCGCATCCGCCGCATCTTTGAGCGGAACGGCGCCGAGAGCGTCGCCGAGGTGTCCGCGTGAAGCTGAGGCCTGCTATTGCTGTCGCAAGCTTGGCCATCGCGTTGGCGGCTTGCGACAACATGGCCAATCAGCCGAAGCGGCTGCCTTATGAG
Source organism: uncultured Alphaproteobacteria bacterium (assembly GCA_963700185.1). GTDB lineage: Bacteria > Pseudomonadota > Alphaproteobacteria > ATCC43930 > CGMCC-115725 > AP-15. The sequence continues at coordinate 18,129 of CAVOWP010000003.1, read as the reverse complement.
CTGCCCTACGGCGCCGAGGCGAATTGGCCGGCGCTGCCCCCGCCGGATATCGTCGCGCGCGACGAGAAGCCGTCACCGGTCCCGCCGGTCACGATGGTGCTCCTCCAGCGCGGACAGCAGCGCTTCGACATCTACTGCGCGCCGTGCCACAGCAAGGTCGGCGATGGCCACGGTATGATCGTAGAGCGCGGGTTTCCGCAGCCGGCCTCTTACTACATCGCGCGGCTGCGTGATGCGCCGAACCAGCATTTCTACAATGTCATCACCCATGGCTATGGCGCGATGTATTCGTATGCCGACCGCGTTGCGCCGGAAGATCGCTGGGCAATTACCGCCTATATCCGGGCATTGCAGGCGAGCGGCAGCGCCCGGATCACCGACGTCCCGCCCGATAAGCGGCAGGCTCTCCAATGAACTGCGGACCGTGCCTGGGCCCGACTAAACCTGGCCGCACTCTGCTCGTTCGTTCTCGGCGTGGTCGGCTGCGCGGTCGGCGCTGCAATCGATGTGACGGGCTTCTTCCGCGCTTGGCTCTGCGCGTTTCTGTTCTGGCTCGGCGTGCCGTTTGCCGGAGTGACCCTGGTGCTGGTGCACGACCTGAGCGGTGGGGAATGGATGGCGACTGCCCGGCCCGTGCTCAACGCGGCGATTGCGACGATGCCGATCGCCAGCCTCGCCGGAATCCCGGCCTTTATCGGGCTGCATGAGCTCTACAGCTGGACGCACCCCGCGCCGACCCTCGGCAACACCTTTTATCTCAATCCCGACGCCTTTCTGCTGCGCTATGCGGTCTACATTGTGCTGTGGAACCTTCTCGCGGCCTTTGCGCTGTGGGGACCGCGGCAGAACGGGCGAGCCGATTGCGCCGGCGCTGTCGTGGCTGAGTGGCGTAGGGCTTATCGTGCTGGCTTTCTCCGCAGCCTTCGCCTCGATCGACTGGATCCTGTCGCTGGAGCCGACGTTCTGGTCGTCGATATTCCCGATGATAGCCGGATCCGGCTGGTTCAACACGGGGCTCGCATTGGTGCTCCTCGTGGTAGCCGTAAGCCCTTGTCTCGGAGGGAGACATCGCGACCACATGGCCGATCTTGCCGCCATCCTCCTCGCGACGACGATCTTCTGGGCCTACGTCGATTTCATGCAGTTTCTGATCATCTGGGAAGAAAATCTCAAATCGGAGATCCCCTGGTATTTGATCCGGATCGCCGAGCCCTTGGACAGGAGCGCTCTTCGTCTCCGTCGGGTTCGGATTTTTTGTACCGTTCTTCGCGCTGCTCACGCACCCGGGCAAGCGGAGCCGCGGCGTCGTCGCGACCGTATGCTCGCTGATGCTGATCAGCCGCATTGCCGACAAGTGGTGGCTGGTGCTGCCCGAGTTTCGTCAGGCCGGCCCGTTCTGGCTCGATGCCGCCGCGATCCTCGCCCTCGGCGGGCTCATGCTGCTGCCGTTCTTGTGGGGACTGCGCTACCCGGGCGCAGTCGAGTCTCGGAGCGATCCACTCCTGGAAGATCCACCATGGCTGAGATCGCCGAGCGCGTCGAAGACAATCCGAAGACCGCTTTCGAGAAATCCGATTGGCCGCTCGGGACGGTCGGTCTGGTATTGCTCGGGACCCTCATCTTTCTGGTGATCGCGCCGTTTGTGCTGATCGGCGCATTTCCGCGGGCCGTCTCGGACGTCAGCCGCGCATTGACGGTCGAACCGCCGCAACCGCGCCTGCAGACCGATCCGTCAGAGGATCTTGCGCAGTTTCTCGCCGATGAGGACAAGCGTCTCAATACCTATTACTGGATCGACAAGAAGAAGGGCGTCGTCCACATCCCGATCGAGCAGGCGATGCGCGAGCTCGCCGAGGAAGGGATCGACGGCTTCCCGCGAGGAAAGCCGTGAGAGCCACCTCGGCCGTGCTGGTATTGGCGCTTCTGGCATTGGCGGGCGGGACAAGCAGTGCGCTCGCCGGTCAGGACTTCTCCGAATTCGCGTTTCGGCCGCACCCGGGCGCGCATTTGCCGTTGGCTTCGGAATTCGTCGACGATCAGGGCAGCGCAGTGCCGCTCGGGCGATTTTTTGCCGGCAAGCCGGTGGTGCTGGTTCTCGACTATCTGCGGTGCAAGACATTGTGCGGGTTGACCCTGGAGAACCTCGCCGTCGGGCTCGGTGCGCTGCCGCTCGATGCCGGTCGCGACTTTCAGATCGTGGTGATCAGCATCGATCCACGCGACAAGCCGGCCGATCTTGCGGCCGCCAAGATCGAAGTATCTCAGGCCTATCAGCACTCGGCGGGGAATGACGGCTGGCATTTTCTGACTGGGCCGCAAGTCGGCGGTGGAGCAGCGTCGCCGATACCGTTGGCTTCCCTTATCGGTACGAGCCGGCGCTCGAGCAATACATCCATCCGGCCGGCTTTGTCGTGGCCGCTGCCGACGGCAGCGATCAGCCGGTACATGCTCGGCGTCAACCCGCAGCCCACCGAACTGCAGGACGCGCTCGCTGATGCGGCGCAGGGCAAAGCCGTCGGCCCGCTCACGCGACTGCTGCTGCTGTGTCACGGCGACACCCCGCAGCTCGGCCGCTACAGCTTGCCGATCGAGGGAGCTTTCGTCGCCGCCAATCTTGTGGCGATGATCGGCTGGCATCGCCGTCTTCGTCGCGATCCGGCGGCGGCGCCACGGCTGAGGCGGCGATGTATCACTGGATACCGTTCTGGCCGAGAACCGCCGCCGTCAACGGCGAGGTCGTCAACGCGCTCTACATCGCAGAGCTGGCAGTCTGCGGCCTGATCCTGATGACCGTCGTCGGCATGATGTTCGGGTTTTGCCTGCGCTATCGCGCCGGCAGCACCGCATCACGTGCGAACCTGACGGAGAAAACCTGGCACTGGGAGATCGGCTGGACCACCGCCACGCTTGTGCTCTTTCTGATCGGCTTTGTCTGGGGGGCGGCGGTCTATATCTGGCTTTATAAATCACCGCCCGGCGACCTCGAAGTCTATGTCGTCGGCAAGCAGTGGATGTGGAAGATGGAGCATCCGGGCGGCCAGCGCGAAATCGATGCACTGCACGTGCCGGTCGACAAGACGGTGCGGCTGGTGCTGGCGTCGCAGGACGTCATCCACAGCTTCTTCATTCCGGCATTCCGCATCAAGCACGACGTCGTGCCCGGCCAATACGAGACGGTGTGGTTCAAGGCGACCAAGACCGGCACCTACCAGATCGAATGTTCCGAGTATTGCGGCACGCAGCACGCGCATATGAGGGGCGAAGTCGTCGTCATGGAGCCGGCCGCGTTTGCGCGCTGGCTCAGGGACCAGGGCGTCCACGAGTCGCTCGCCCAGCAGGGCGAGGCACTGTTCCGCGAACACGGCTGCAGCGGCTGCCACGGGGAGAACAGCACGGTGCATGCCCCGACCTTGGCCGGCGTCTACGGCAGTATCGTGCATTTGCAGGACGGTTCCGCGGTGCGGGCCGATGAGCGCTATCTCCGCGACTGCATCCTGCTGCCGCGGACGTTCACCGTCGCCGGCTATCCGCCGGTGATGCCCGACTTCGCGGGCCAGCTCGGCGAGGACGATCTCGTCAAGCTGATCGCCTACATCAAATCCCTTGCCAGATAGGAAGCGCGCGCGATGGCGACGATCACCGCCGATCTCCCGACCAGCTATGTAACCTCCGAAAACACGATCAGCTCGTGGCTGCTGACCAAGGACCACAAGCGGATCGCGCTGTTGTTCTTCGCCTCGATCACATTCTTCTTCTTCATTGGCGGCATTGCCGCGACACTGATTCGCCTGCATCTGGCGACGCCCGAGGGCCTGCTGCAGCCCGACATCTACAACCGCATGTTCACGATGCACGGCATCGTCATGGTGTGGTTCTTCCTGATCCCCTCGATCCCGACCACGCTCGGCAATTTCATCGTGCCGTTGGCGATTGGCGCCCACGATTTGGCGTTTCCGCGGATCAATCTCGCCAGCTGGTATGTATTCAATCTTGTCGGGCCTCGTGCTGCTCTACGCGTTGATCATGGGTGGCATCGACACCGGCTGGACCTTTTACACCCCTTACTCGACGTTGTTTGCGAACGGATATGTCATTGCCGCGACATTGGCGGTGTTCATCAACGGGTTTTCTTCGATCATGACCGGGCTGAATTTCGTCGTGACGATCCATCGTCTGCGCGCCCCGGGAATGACCTGGATGCGGCTGCCGCTGTTTGTCTGGGGGATCTATGCGGTCAGCCTCGTCATGCTGCTCGCGACCCCGGTATTGGCGATGACGGTCCTTCTGGTGGCGATGGAACGGTTCATGGGCGTCGGCATCTTCGACCCGTCGCGCGGCGGCGATCCGATACTGTTTCAGCACATGTTCTGGTTCTATTCCCATCCCGCTGTTTACATCATGATCCTGCCGGCGATGGGCGTCGTCAGCGAGCTCATCACCTGCTTCGCTCGGCGGCCGATCTTCGGCTACACCGGCATGACCTATGCGATGATGTCGATCGCGATCATCAGCTTCTTTGTCTGGGGTCATCATATGTTCACCGCGGGAATCTCGATCTATTCCGCCGTGGTGTTCTCGTTGATGACGTTCTTTGTCGCCGTGCCGTCGGCGATCAAGGTGTTCAACTGGACGGCGAGCCTGCACAAGGGCTCGATCACCTTTGATGCGCCGATGCTCTATGCGCTCGGCTTTATCTTATTGTTCACGATCGGCGGATTGACCGGGCTGATCGTTGCGACCGTCGCGCTCGACGTGCACCTGCAGGACACTTACTTCGTCATCGCGCATTTCCACTACATCATGGTCGGCGGCACGGTCAGCGCCTTCTTCGGCGGATTGCATTACTGGTGGCCGAAGATAACCGGCCGGCTCTATCCCGAGATGTGGGCGCGAATGGCCGCCCTGCTGACCTTCGTCGGCTTCAATCTCACCTTCTTCCCGCAATTCATTCTGGGCTATCTCGGCATGCCCCGGCGCTATTACACCTATCCCGCCGGAATGGCAGTCGTGGAATGTGCTGTCCTCGGCCGGTGCCTCGATCCTCGCCGTCGCCTATATCCTGCCGCTCGGCTATCTCGGCTGGTCGCTGTTGCGCGGCGAGCGGGCGGGCCCCAACCCGTGGCGCGCCACCGGCCTCGAATGGCAGACCTCGTCACCGCCCCCCAAGGACAATTTCGAACGTACACCCGTCGTGACCGCCGGGCCGTACCTCTACGACCCCGAGGACGGCGGCTTCACGGCGCAGAACGGCGTCGGTGAATGCGTAGCCTTCACCCCGAGATGCAATATGCGACGCTGTCTCAGCAGGGCGAGACGGCACAGCTCGGCATGTGGGTGTTCATCGCGACCGAGACACTGTTTTTCGGCGCGCTGATTTTCACCTATTTCGTGTACCGCAACGCCTATCCCAAAGAATTCGCCGACGGCCGGGAAGGACGCGGTGCTGTGGTGCGGCAGCGTCAATATCGGGCTCTTATTGACCAGCAGCTTGACGATGGTTCTCGCGATCGACGCGGCGGCCGATGGGCGCCGCCGCCATTTGAGAAATTGGCTGCTCGCCACCGCGGGTCTCGGCATCGCCTTCGTCTGCGTCAAAGGCTTTGAATGGTACTTGGACTTTGCCCATCAGGACGTGCCGTCGATCAATTTCATCATGAAGCCGGCGGAGGCGCCGGCCGGCGAGCTGTTCTGGGTATTCTACTTCATCGCCACGCCGCTGCACGCGCTTCATCTGTTGATCGGGCATCGGCCTCATTTTTTACATGCTGTGGCGCGTGCGCCGCGGCGATCTGACCCCCGCCTATTACGCGCCGCTGGAGGTGGTCGGCCTCTACTGGAGCTTTGTCGACACGGTCTGGATCTTCTTATTTCCGTGCATCTACCTCGTGGGCCGCTCATGAAATCCGGCGGCCAAGCACGAACCGGCACTGCTCTACGTCATCGCGTGGCTGGTGCTGGTGCTGCTCACCGGCGTCAGTGTACGGACCGCCTTTCTCGGGCTCGGCATGTATGCCCCGATCATCCAGTTCGGCATTGCGGCGACCCAGGCGGCCATCATCTTCATCCTGTTCATGCGCCTCAAAGGCCCGCCGTCGCTGAAATGGCTTTTTGCCGGCGGCGGCTTCTTCTGGTTATTGTTTCTGTACGGGCTCAGCATGACCGATTACGCAACGCGCCGCGGCTGGCCGTCTTGATCTGGCGGGACGGAACAGGTCAATTGTACACCGGCTTCGTCCCCGGCGTCGGCGAATAGCCGAAGCTGCCGCGGGCGATGATCGCCTCGCGCCCGCCCATAGCGGCGATGCGCGCGCCGCTGGTCGGCCTTGGCCAACGCGTCGGCGTCGTCGGGGTCGACGACGCGGCGCAGCGCCGCCTCGCAATCGGCGACGAGACCCTGGTAGCCTGGCTCCCCGCGAGGTCGCGCGCCTCCTGCGGGTCGGTATCGACGTCGAAAAGCTGCGGCGGCATGCCGGCGTAATGGACGTACTTGAACGGGCCCTTGCGGATCATGAAGGCGCCGGTCGTCGCGCCGGCGGCGTGATACTCCGACAGGATGGTCCGGCGCGGCGCGGTGCCGCGGGCGAGGTCGAACAGCGATGCGCCCGGCAGGTCGTGATCGTCGGGATGCGGCGGCGCGCCGACGCACTCGACGGCGGTAGGGAAACAATCGACCAGCGACACCGGCTCATGGCAGACCAAGCCCTCCGGCACCTCGGGCCCGGCAAGGATCATCGGCACTGGCCGGCGCAGCCGAGCACGCGCGGGTCGTGCTCGTCGCATAGGATGAAGAGCAGGTTTGCGGGTTTCATATGTCCTCGTCGAATCGAGAGATCGCGCACCGGCTCGCCGTGCTCGCCACCCTCTCCCGCAGTGCAGGAGAGGGGCTACGAAGCATTCAGCAAAAGCTCCTCTCCCGCACCGCGGGAGAGAAGGACCGAGCCCGAAGGGCTTGGTGGGTGAGGGTAGCGCCGCCTCTCAGCAAGTTGCGATCATTTTGTCGTGCAGTTGAGTGCTTGCACGGTCGCTGGTGCTAAATCAGCCCGAGACCACCTCCGTTACGTAACGCGCGAACCGATCGACCGCGGTGGCGTGCATGGCGAGCGATTGATGCGCAGCGGGCCCTGCTGGTCGACGATCTCGTGCTGGGTATAACCCGCGGCGTCGCGGCGAAAACGCAGACCTACCCGCGCGTTTCCGATCCGAATGTTCGACAGGTGAGCTCGGGCAGCCATTCGGGCAAATTTGGTTCCATGATCAAGGTTTGCCGCGGCGCAACCGGGATGCAGCCCGAGCATCGATTGGACGAGCAGGACGATCGGCGCCGGCCGACCAGGCCTGCGGCGAACAGGCGTCGCGGTAGATGCCCGGATGCGGGTGCCGTCGATCCCGCGCATGGCTGCCCATGACCTCCGGCAAGCGGTCGAGATCGAATATTCGGCTGGTGTCGAAGATCCCCTTGGCCAGCGATGCAATTGCGAGTTGAAGCCGTACCGCTTCAACCCGAAACCGATCATGCCATTGGACGCAGGCCACACCGAGCCGAGATGGTACGCAAAGGGGTTGAACGTCGGGTGCCGAGTTGACAGTGTGCGAACACCCCAGCCGCTGAACAGATCCGGCATCATCAGCCGGGCGGCCACCGCTTCGGCCTTGTCGTCGTCGATGATCCCGTAGACGAGGCACTGCCCCGGATCCGCAGCAATCGTGCGGACGAGCTGTTTGTCGGGATCGAGAGCCAGCGCGAAATACTGGTGCTCCGGCATCCAGAATGTCTCGTTGAAGCGCTGCTTCAGCCGCTCGGCCTGAGCCAGCAGTTCGGCCGCCCGGCGCTCCTCGCCGACCGACGCGAACGCCAGCCCCATAAGCTGTTTGGCTGCGTAATAACAACCCTGGACTTCAACACAGCGATCGGATTTTCGACCATCCTGTCCATCCTCGTAGAGGATGGCGTCACCGGAATCCTTCCATCCCTGGTTCTTCTCGCCCCAGGATCCGGCCTTGGTCGCGTATTCGTAAAAACCGTCGCCGTCGCGGTCGCCGTCGCGATCCATCCACTCGAGGGTGCGGCAGCGCCTTGTCCCGCATCGACAGAAAGAATTCCTTGTCGCCGGTCAGCGCCAGATCCCAGGCCAGGTCGATCAGGAACAATCCGGGAGCGGTGTAATCGCCGTAGTAGTGGAGAAAGGGGTTCTTTTCGAGCAGCGCCAACGGGCCCGAGCTGGCGTTGGTGAATGACCCGCCCCGGTTGCTCGTCATACCGGTCGTCGTATTTCGTCGGCATTCCATTCGGCAATGCGGCAGAAGGGACTTCGCGCGCAGCATCGCGGGAGCGAGAAATCCTGCCTGGAATGCCGTCATTCAACACGTCGCGGCCGAACAGCGCGACATATTTCGGGACGCCCGCCGCCGGGGTCCGCCGCGCGACGCCTTCGCCCTCGAGCAGCGCCAGCGAGGCGAGGTCGGAAACGGCGCGGTCCCAAGCGCGCTGGACCGGTTCGTTGCAGGCGATCATCTGCAGATCCGCCGTCACTGGTGGCCTCACCCGGCACGGACAGCGAACGCGTCGCGGCCGTGCCGTAGCGTGACAGGCTTCTCGCAGAAGACCGGTATTACATCGACGCCGAGGCTCACCGGCTGTTGCGGCGCCAAGTTCAGTATGCAGGAGACGATCCCGTCCTTCTCGAGCAAACCGTCCGAGCCGGAAAAGCGGATCTCGGTGGCGTGCCGGAGCTGCGGATGGCGGTAGTGGAAGGCGAGTTCGCCGTCCCCCTCGCACAATCGCCACTGCCGCTCGATCGGGGCATTTTGCTGGCGCTCGCCGTTCTCGGCTTCGGTGCGGTCGGCGAAATCGGCGTCGAGTTCCCAGCAAAGCACGATCGGTCGCCGGAGCCAGGGCGTGATTGATCACATAGACATCGTGGTGCAGACCGCCGCCGACAAATCGGTTGATCTGCATCTCGATACCGTGCTGGACTATTTCGCTGGCGCTCTCGGCCTTGTCGGGCTGTGGCCCGGCCTTTCCGCCGGCAGGCGAGGCCGCCAGGTAATAGGCGATCAATGAGTAGCTGTCGACCGGGTAGGCGGAAACGGCAAGCGGCGCACTCACCGTCGACAGTGAAACGCATCTTCGACAGAAACCGGGTCTGCCGATAATAAAAGCCTTCGACGCCGCCGCCGACAAAGCCGGTCGAGATCGGCGATCAGCAATGGCCTCGCCCTCGTAGGTGATGAGGTGCGACGGCATCGGCCGGAGCCGGTTCACGTTGTTCATGTGCGCGTACAATCGCTTGCAGTGCGGGTATCCTCACCCGCCGAGCCAACGCCGACTCACGGCAAGGTTGCGGTGCGGCGGCATGCGCAGTGCCCGGCCGCTGTTGCCTTCGTCGCGCTCCGGTCAGGGACGTGACCTTCTGCTCGCGCAGGTCGAGAATGGACCAGCAGGCGGGGGCTGCAGCTCGGCGATCGACGGCACGCCCAAGAGGCCGAGGTCGCGCAGGATTTCCTCGCGCAGGATGTCGAGCGCGCGCTTGGCGCCGTCTTTGCCGGCGGCGGCGACGCCGTAGAGCACCGCACGCCCGACCAACACCGCATCGGCGCCGAGCGCCAGCGCCTTGATCACGTCGGTGCCGCGGCGGAAGCCGCCATCGACCAGGATCGTGATCCGGTCACCGACCGCCCGGCGCGCTGCCGGAAGAAGGTCGAGCGGCGCGACTGCCCAATCGAGCTGCCGTCCGCCATGGTTGGAAATCGCGACCGCATCGGCGCCGATCTCGGCCGCGCGCACGACGTCTTCGACGCTCAGCAGTCCCTTGATGATCAGCTTGCGCGGCCAGCGCTCGCGTATCCGGGCGATCGTCTCCCATGAGAATGCCCGATCCATCTGCGAGCGGATCCAGTGGGCGCTGTCGAAAAATCCGGCGCCTGTCGCTCTGGGGACGAATTCGATGACATTTTCAAAGCTCGGCATGCCGTGGGTCAAAATCCCGCCGGCGAACCAGCGCGGGTGCATCAGCGCGTCGAACCGCGAGCTCCAGTTCAGTGACTTCGGGCTCGAAGTGGTGCGCTTGTACCACTCCCTGGTTGCCATAGATCTGCGCATCGACAGTGACGATCAGCGCCTCACAGCCGGCGTTGCGCGCACGCTCGATCAATCTCTCATGCACCTCGGGTGGCCCAAAGACGTAGAGCTGCCACCAGTAGCGCAGCCCCCGCACGCGGGCGACTCGGGACATGTCGTCGTTCGACATCGTGCTCTGCGCAAAGGGAACGCCGACTGCGGCTGCAGCCTCCGCCAGCCGCAGATCGGCATGCGGCCAGAACAACTCGTTGAGGCCGGTCGGCGCCACGACGACGGGGATCGTCATCTTTTGGCCGAACAACATCGTCGAGACATCGCGACGCGACACATCGACCAATGAGCGGTGAAGGAACCGCCACTCGGCGAGCGCAGCGATATTGCGCGCCAGTGCGGCCTCGTCCTCGCCGCCCGCTTCGAGATACTCAAGGGCAAAGCCGGGCAGCCGCCGATGCGCCATTGCCCGCAGATCCTCGACCGTCACGGCTTGGGCGAGATTGGTGCCGGCGTAAAACCGGCGGTGCGGGCTGGTCCCCAAAACGGCAGGCGAAGCCCAGCCTAACGTTCTGTCCGCCGGGGCAAAGCCAGGAGCCACGCGGCCGGCACCGCGAACGCCGGGCCTGGCAGCAAATGCCAGCGCACCGGCAGCCACTCCGAACGCGGCGAGTGCGGCCCCACTGCGCCACGCAGTCTTGTTCCCTGCCGTCGGCGGCGGACGGGGCGGCTCGGCGACTGGGCTGGGGCAGTCTCGCTGGTCGGCAATTGCTCGATCTAATCCATCACCAGGCCCTCACAACTCGCCGCGCCGCGCAAGCTCGCGAATGCGGTCGCCGATGCGCCAGGCGAGCGCCTGGATCGTCAATGACGGATTGACCCCCGCCACCGTCGGAAACAGCGAGCCGTCGCAGATCCACAGATTGGGAATGTCCCAGCAGCGTCCGTCGGCATCGGTGATGCTCAGCCTGGGATCGGCGCCCATCCGGCAGGTGCCGCCGAGATGGGCGGTGTCCTCCGCAGACCAGATGTCCTTGCCGCCGGCCGCCTCTAAAGCGGCGGACATGAAGCGTATCGCGTGCTGGTACAGCTTTCTGTCCTCCTCGCCATAGGAGAACGTGATGCGAGGAATGCGCAGACCGTACTCGTCGGTTTCGTCGGTCAACTCGACGCGATTCTTTTCCTGCGGCAATACCTCGCCGACGATCTTGAGACCGGCTTGATGGTTGTATTTCGCCATCTCGTTGCGCAATTCCATGCCCCACAGGCCGTGCTGCCCGGTCACTGTGTCAGCCCATTCGATCGGCAAAGGACCCTGGCTCATATAGGCGTACCCGCCCGGGAAATCTTTGCCGGTATCGGTGTAGTTCCAATGCTCGGTAATCGCCAGTGATGGCGGCGCCTTATACCAGCGTATCTCTTCGTCGAAAGTCCCGTAAACCGCGTGGTTCGACTGGACCATGAAGAATTTTCCGACCATGCCGCTGCTGTTGGCCAGCCCGTCGGGAAACTGGGGGCAGGCGGAATTGAGCAGCAGACGCGGGGTCTCGATGGCATAGCCGGCGACGACGACATTTTTTGCGCGCTGCCGGCGCCATTGACCTTCGCGATGGTATTCGAGGCCCGTGACGCTCCCGTGCCGCCCGAGCTCGATGCGGCCGACCATCGCCAGATCGCGGATCTCGGCCCCGGCCTTGATCGCCCACGGGATCCAGGTGACGAGCGCACTCTGCTTGGCATTGGTCGAACAGCCGAATTTGCAGAACCCGCGATAGACGCAAGGGTGGGACTTGCCGCGTGGCGCGGAAACAGTGGCCAGCGGCGTCGCCGCCCATTTGACGCCGAGCGCCTCGCAGCCGCGCGCCAGGACGAGCCCGGCCGCGTTCATCTCATGCTGACGGTAGGGATAGCGCCCCCGCGGCGGGCCCCACGGGTAATTCACCGGCCCGGCGATCTTCAGCGCCTCTTCGGTCAGATCGTAATAGTGCCACATCTCCTCCGGCTCGATCGGCCAGTCGACCGCATAGCCGAGCCGCGAGCGGGCCTTGAACCGCTCTGGGCGAAAGCGCAGCGAGACCATCTGGAAGTGCACGGTGCTGCCGCCGACCGATTGGCCGCTGTTGTTGTCGCCGAGCTGGACCGGATCCGCGCCACCGGTGATGCGCTCGCCGAGCCAGAAAAGCTTTTTCTGCTCGTATTCGTCGGAGGCGAAATCTTCGAGCGGCCGCCAATAGGGGCCGGCATCGAAGGCGACGACCGAAAACCCGGCCTCGGCGAGTTTGCAGGCGAGCGTGCCGCCGCCGGCGCCGGTGCCGACGATCGCAAAATCGACCTCGTCCTCGTCACGATAACAGCCCATCGGGATCCAGCCGCCGTGGCGAAAAACGTCTGGCGCCCGCCCGTCCTTTGCCCGCGGCCTATCCGTCATGGCGCTCTTCCGCTTCCCAGAGGTCGCGGCGATCAAAGCCGAGCCGGACATAGCCGCGGGGTGAGGCAGGGCCGCCAAAACCGATTTCGCTCCAGGCCGCCGGGTGCGCGTAATAGATGCTGACCGCGGTGTGCAGCAGCAGGCTTAAAAAAAACTGCTTGGCCGGTAGACCCTGCCAGGCGTCACTGCGGATGTCGTTGTGCTGGATCGCCCGCAGCACCGCATCTTGCTGATTGTGCGGCAGCTCGCGGAAACCTCCCCCCCAACGAGCACGGGCTTCCTCGTCGATGGCTTTGATGCCTTGCCGCCATGCTTCCCGCATTGGCGGCATCCCTTCATAGCGATAGCCGTCGCCCTGGTTGTTATCCAGCTTTTCGTCGATGAACGGCACGATTGGAACAGGGCGATTGGCGCGGTCGGGCTGCGGGATCAAACGATTGCACACCGCAACCAATATTTTCCACTCGTTCTCGGTCAAGAAACGCCTGTCCGGTACTTCATCCAGTCGCTTTCTGACGACGGCCCGCGTCTGCTCGTTCCAGGACGGTGAATCCCATTTGTCCAGAACATCGTAGGTTGGGAAGCGATGACCAAAAACCTCGCTCATTGATGCGCTTCCATTAATTTGATGGCGCCGAGTCCGGCCAACGCAACGCCGCTGAATGACGGCGGAGCCGGCAATGGCGGACCGTTCAGCAAATTCTGGCTCCAGTTGTAAAAACCACCCATGTTTCTGGAGACGCCGTAGGCATGAAAGCCGGTACCGGCAACCCCCATTGCCGCAGTCGCCTGCAACATCGGTTTAGCCCAGCGAGTGGCGTCGGGCTTGACGGCGGCCAATGCCATTGCGACAGCTGTCATCGGCGGCAAAGTCACTGGTAAGAACATGAACGGGTCGTGGAAAGCGCCGCGGAAATGCAGCAATGCCGCTTCCGCGACTGTGCCGATCAGCCCCGCTGCCGTGCTCCAGGCGAGAAGCGGCCCCGCTGGGAGCCCGAGAAGGCGTCCTGATTGTTTTTGTTCGCCCTCCAGAACGAGACGTGAGGCGGCCAGCCCGGCGAGGCCAGCGAGCGTGATCGCGAAAGGCGCGCCGAGTGGCGCGCCATAGAACAGATTCAAGAAATCGAAGCCGCCCTCGCGTTTGCCGATATTGTAGAGATGAAACCCGAAACCGCCGAGACCAGTGGCAAGAGCGAGACCGCAGAGGGCCGTTCGTGCGACGCCGAAATGCGCCGGCGTCAAGGTCATGCGCAGGCTGTTGGCGAGCGAGGCGCCGGCGACAATCGGCGGCAAATACATCGCCGGATTGTGATAGGCACCTCGGTAGTGCTCCATTGCGCTGTCGGTCAGGACGCTGAAGGACAGGATCGCCGCGGCGCCATTGAGATATCGCGCCGCTCCGATATGTTCGGGCTCCTCCTGATTTGCCGGCGCCGTCATGCGGGGCCTTTCGAGCAGACGATAGGCGGCGATCGCTGCGAGTGCCGCAAGCCCGGCGCACAATACGCCGGCACCGAAGCGCCGCATCGGAGCCGAAGCGGGTTGCGGCGGCTGCGCCGGTACCGTTCCGGCCGCGCGTACTCTCGCCGGCAATGCCTCCACGCCCAGCTTCTGCACCATGTGTCCCGCATCGTTGACGAGCTGCGTCAAGCCAGGCGTCTCCTGCGCTTTGCGGATCTCCATCGATCAAACGACAACAAGCGGGTAGGCGTTCCAGGAAGGTGACTGGATTATCCTTGGTATACCTAATCTAGATCATTAATCTAATATACTACCTGGCTAATCATAAGCATCTGCGGACATGATTCTCGAACCTGCTGAACTCAATTTCAGCTCAGGTCGATTGCCTAGCGTTTCAGCGGTGCGGACCGCACACCGCCGACGCGAAGGACGCTACGTTACACCTTCTCAGTAATGACTTTGAACGTCGGACTGTCCTCCGGGCGCGTCTTTCGGTGATCGTAGATGAGGTAGTGGCGCCATTGGCGTGCCCAAGCCACTCCTGGACCTTGGCTATGTTGGCCTGGTTCGAGGGCATTGGTGGCGGCCGTCGCGCGCAGCGCACATGGGGGCGGATGTTGAAGCCGAGTTACGCGGAATAGGTCGGGACGAGCGTGTAAATGCCATTAGGCGTGATGGCTTTGTCGAGCCGACCGCTGCGGTTGTTGCGGATCGGCCGAAAGAAGGCGCCGGTCTCCTCAGCACCATGCCAGGCGGCCTCGAGGTAATCGTGAATGAGTCCGATGGTGGCGCGAGCCGATGCCGGATCGTGGCGCCCTCGAAAGTTCTTTTGTTGGTAGCGAAGCCGATTTCACGTCGCTCGAGGTCGTCGCGCCAGGCAATGACATGCGCAGGGGTTACGGTACGAAATTCCTCGGGTCGGGCAATTCCGGCGAAGCGAATGAAGTCGCTGATCGCGTTCTGGTAAGCACGCCTTGTGCTGGGATTCTTGATGTGGCAAACCACTCGGCTTCCGGCGGTACGTCTGCCAGATTTTGAAACTCGGCGGCAGTGAGGCGCCGCTCGCCGGGGGTGATTTGCGTCAGGAGCTGTACGATCCTGTCGTCAACTGTGTTTGGTCGATCAGTCCTGTGAATGTGGGTGCGCAGTTGGTTGTGATCGGCGTAGATTCTCAGTTTGTCGTAGAGCCGATTGCTCACCGTCGTGGTCGTGCTCCGATCTCGGTCCGTGATGACTTCCATCGAAGCGGTTCGGCAAAAAATCCCTCACAGTGATCTGAAATTGGTTTAACGAGCGAATTGGGATCCGCGATGATCTTAATGTCGATAAAGGACATTGTACTAAACCGCTGCGCGGTAGTTCTTTGATTTAAGCTACGCATTTTCAATTTTATAGGCTAGGTGTGGCAACCGTCCAGCACGTCCCTCTGGTCTGACAACTCCATTGCGAGACGATGCGCCGGCGCCCTGTGGCGCTGGTCGTCTCACAAGGAGTTGTCAATGAGCCCGCTTCGCCGTCGCATGATCGAGGACATGCAAATCCGCAACCTGACACCGAACACCCAACGTGTGTATGTCGCACAGGTCGTCCGGTTCGCCTGCCATTTTGGCAAATCGCCCGACCTTCTCGGGCCACCTGAGATCCGCACTTATCTGCTCCACCTGACCCAGGAAAGACGCCTCGCGGCCAGTTCCGTCATCGTCACGGTCTCCGCGCTCCGGTTTTTCTATCACACCACCCTCAAACGGCCTTGGGCTGTCGAGGACGACATCCCCACCGGGCGTCAGGCAAAGAAGCTTCCCGTCGTGCTGAGCCAGGAAGAAGTCGCACGCTTCCTGGGCGCCGTCGACAACCTGAAGCACCGTATCATTCTGACCATCTGTTACGCGACCGGTCTACGGATTTCCGAAGCCGTCCGTCTCAGACCCGCCGCCATCGACAGCAAGCGCATGGTCATCCGGGTTGAGCAAGGTAAAGGCCGGAAAGACCGTTATGTCATGTTACCGCCGAAACTCCTCGACATGCTCCGGGACTATTGGAAGAGGGCTCACCCCAGAGAGTGGCTATTTCCCGGCCGCCTACCTGGCCAGCCGGTCTCACCGCTCACCATCGATCTCACCTGCCGGCAGGTGCGAGAACAGTGCGGCATCGGCAAACCGGTCTCGCCGCATTCATTGCGCCACGCGTTTGCCGTTCATCTGCTGGAAGCCGGCACTGATCTACGTACGATCCAGCTGCTGCTCGGCCATCGTAATCTGAGCACCACGGCGCGGTATCTCATGATCGCCACCAGCAAGGTCTGCGCCACGGCCAGTCCGCTGGAATCACTCGACGTGCTCGTGCCAACCGTACCGGATCTCGTGCCCGCCTGACGGCTGGTTCGTGGCCCGCGAAGGGCTGGAAGTGGCGGACGTGTTCCGCCACTTCGGCCCCGCTTTCCGTGATCAGAATGGCGCGTCGCTGTCCACCGCGCGGCGGCGCGCCATGTTCGCGATCGAGAGTTGCCGCACCGCCGCTCTTGGCGGTCACGTCGAGGCGTGCGGCGATTGTGGCCATCAACGCGTCTCTTACAACTCGTGCCGCAACAAAAGTTGCCCAAAGTGCCAGGGTCTCGCGCGCGCCCAATGGCTCGCGGACCGTCAGGCCGAACTGCTCGACGTGCCCTACTTCCACATCGTGTTCACGGTGCCCCAGCAGATCGAGGTCATCGCCTTCCAGAACCAGACCGTTGTCTACGATATCCTGTTCCGAGCGGCGTCGGAGACGTTGCGTAAGATCGCCGCCGATCCAAAGCATCTGGGCGCGGAGATCGGCTTCCTGGGTGTGCTGCACACCTGGGGGCAGTCCCTTCAACACCATCCGCATGTTCATTTTCTGGTTCCTGGCGGCGGGATCGCGCCCGATGGAGAGAGCTGGGTCGCCTGCCGGCCAGGATACTTTCTTCCGGTCACGGTGCTGTCGCAGATGTTCCGGGGCTTGTTCCTGCACTACTTGGGGAAGGCGTTCGCCGCTGGGGAGCTGAACTTTTTCACCGCGCACCGCCACCTTCATGAACCAGCCGCGTTCCGGCGGTATCTGGCGCCGGTCTGGAACACCGAGTGGGTGGTCTACGCGAAGCGGCCTTTTGCCGGGCCAGCCCAGGTCCTCGACTATGTCGGACGCTACACCCACCGTGTCGCCATCTCCAACAACCGGCTGCTGTCCATGGACAACGGCAAGGTCCGCTTCCGCTGGAAGGATTACCGAGACGGCAACCGCCAGAAGACGATGACGCTCGATGGCGCGGAGTTCATCCGCCGTTTCCTGATCCATGTCCTGCCGGATGGGTTCCATCGCATCCGCTACTACGGCTTCCTCGGCAACTGTCACCGCGCGCGGAAACTCGAGCGCTGCCGGGAGCTGCTCAGGATGGCGCCAGCCGCACCGGCCGAACCTACCGGTGACTACCGCGAGCGGTTCGAGGCGTTGACCGGGCGGTCGTTGCGGCAATGTCCGCACTGTCACGCCGGCACCATGGTGGTGATCGACAGCATCATGCGGCCCACGGTCTGCCTGCCGGTTCCGGACACATCGTGACCCAGCCCGAGTAGCCTGGGTATCCATAGCCCGGATATCCGTAAGCAGCAGGTCCGTAGGCTGGGTATCCGAAATAGGTGCCCGGTGGGGGTGGAGGTGTACTAGCGACTCCGCCAAATATCCCGGTTGCCCCGCCGATCGCTGCTCCGAGGGCGGCTCCCGGCCCGCCGCCCGCCGCGGCTCCAATGGCCGCTCCCGAGGCCGCTCCCAATATGCCCCCGCCAAGGCCACGTTGAACAGGATCATAGGGGTTTGTGCAGGCCGCGAGGCCCAACGCTAACGCGGCAATCACACAGGGTGCAATTCGGGTCATTATCGCTCTTCCTTAGGCCGTCAACCGGGTCGAACCGACAACGACAACGGATACATCGCACCGTTTCTCTCGATGAATCGAGCGCTTCGGCTCTGCGAGCCCGAAGGGCTTGCAGCGGTAGGTCTCGAAAACTCGCTGGCCGAGCCTGTGGGTGGCGATCTCTTTTGAGACGGCGAAAAACCCTGTCCACGTCGAATATGGCTCGCCAGCGGGCGTCAGAATGCGTTTACAGGCCCTCGGATCTCTCGCCTCATTGGGCTATACTCGATCAGGGAGGTGCAG
>CAVOWP010000002.1:0-157875 GCA_963700185.1 uncultured Alphaproteobacteria bacterium | reverse complement strand
CCTGTCGGGGACGCCATCCATTCGGTGGGATCGATGAACAAGCGAGAGCTCAGCGGGCGCGAGATCCTGGCCGGCGAGGCGCCGCAGGACGCGCCGGTCACGATCGAGGGCTGGGTGCGCACCCGGCGCGACTCGAAGGCCGGGCTTTCGTTCCTCGGCGTCTCAGACGGCTCGTGCTTCGATCCGGTCCAGGTCGTCGCGCCGAAGCGCCGCTGCCCAATTACGAGAGCGAGGTCCTGCAGCTGTCGACCGGCTGCGCCGTCGAGGCGACCGGCATGATCGTCGCCGTCGCCGGCGAAGGGGCAGCCGTTCGAGGTGCAGGCGAGCGCGCTCGACGTGATCGGTTCGGTCGACGACCCGGATCACCTATCCGATCCAGCCGAAGCCGCACACGTTGGAGTACCTGCGTGAGGTCGCGCACCTGCGGCCGCGGACGAACGTGATCGGCGCGGCGACGCGCGTGCGCGCACTGCCTGGCAAAGGCGATCCACCGGTATCTTCGACGAGCACGGGTTCTTCTGGGTCCACACGCCGATCATCACCGCTTGCGACGCCGAGGGGGCGGGCGCATGTTCCGGGTCTCGACGTTGGATCTCGCGAACCTGCCGCGCACCCCCGAGCAGGCAAGGTCGATTTCGCGCAGGACTTCTTCGGCACGCGAGGCGAGCCTGACGGTCTCGGGCCAGCTCAACGTCGAGGCGTACTGCCTGGCGCTGAGCCGGTCTACACGTTCGGCCCGACGTTCCGCGCCGAGAACTCGAACACGACGCCGCCACCTCGCCGAGTTCTGGATGATCGAGCCGGAGATCGCGTTCGCCGACCTCTCCGATGATGCGGACCTTGGCCGAAGGCTTCCTGAAATTCATCTTCCAGCGTTGCTGAACGAGCGGCCGGACGACCTGGCCTTCTTCGACCAGCGCATCGACAAGGGCTGGTCGCGAAACTCGATAAGATTCGTCGCTCGCGAGTTCGAGCGTATGGATTACAGCGACGCGATCCAGGTGCCTCGAAGCGGCCTCAGCGAAGGGCGAGAAGTTCGAGTTCCCCGTGAAGTGGGGCATCGACCTGCAGTCGGAGCACGAGCGCTATCTGACCGAGACACTCGTCGAAGAAGGCCGGTCGTCGTAATGAACTATCCCGAAGGAGATCAAAGCCTTCTACATGCGGGTCAACGACGACGGCCGGACGGTCGCGGCGATGGACGTGCTGGCGCCGGGCATCGGCGAGATCATCGGCGGCAGCCAGCGCGAGGAGCGGCTCGACGGTATTGGACGCGCGCATGGCCGAGCGCGGCATCGACGAAGGAGCACTACGCCTGGTACCGCGATCTGCGCCGCTACGGCACGGTGCCCCACGCCGGCTTCGGCCTCGGCTTCGAACGCACCCTCGCCTACGTCACCGGCCTCGCGAACATGCGCGACGTCATCCCCTTCCCGCGCACGCCAGGCAACGCGCGGTATTAATGCCTGCTGCAGGGCTCGCGTCTCTGGCGCCCACCAGGACGAAGACGTCCGCACGCAACCCATTCGCCGAAAACTCTCGACTGTTCTAATTATGCGTGCATAATAAGCCGACATTTAGGGCAGGAGTATTTCCCCGATGGGCAGGGGGCAATGCTCAAGCTACGGCCAACTGCCGGAACGGCTGGGCGACCCTCGAAGCTCCGCCGGGCGCTCGGGCGGCGCGAGAACGGGGGCCGGTCGCTGAGTTTGCGCACAGCTACCACATGAACCGCAGCACGATTTCGGAATAGACGAAACAATGAGAGTTCTAGATGCACAATTATATTAGAACGGCTTTACCCGGCATGGAAGACTGCTGCTGTATATGCGGGCTTGCAATCGCAGAACTGCTGACCAATGCACACCTCCACAGGAGCCATCATACGGTCCGTCTTTGTTGGACCTGTCACCGGGCCTATGACATCGACATTCTGACAACCGCGGAGGTTCTGGAGGCAGAGCGTGCCGTACGTGGGCGAGACGGGCCGGTCGATGTGAATGCTCTGCACCGCAACTGGGAACGTGATCTGGCCTCTGGAAAACGCCGCGTCAACAAACAACGGCAGCACGGCAGAACCTTCGAGCAATCGTCGGCCAATGCGCGGAGAGCGCGGGAGACCATGCGGACGCGAGCCCCCCAATACGTAACAACTCTAGAATGACCCGGTTCATCGAGTGGTGATACCGCATCAGGCGTAGGGTGCAAAAGCGCAGCGCATTACTGCAACAAACATTCATAGCTCGCCATCGAGCTTGCCCAAATTCTGGACCAATCGTACGTGTGTAGCTCAGCCGGAACTGTTATATGTAGGCTCGAGGAGGCCCGTTATGGACAACACGGTTGACGTGATGATCCCAGTCGATGCCGAGGCTGCCAAGGCTCTCGAGAGCCCAGCCCGTCGCGAAGCGGTCGGTCGTTACCTGAGCAGTCTGCTCAAAGGCGGGCGCGCCCGCGATGCCCTTGCGGAGGCGATCGCCAAGGCTAAGCGCGAAGCGCGCGCACAGGGCTTGACTGACGAAGAGATCGACGCCGAACTGGGTGAATGGCAGGCAGAGCGGCAGGCTTGATCGTCGTCATCGACGCGTCGACCTTCGTCTCCGCCGCCCTTAAAGCAAACAGCCTCCCGGAGCGGGCGCTGTTGCGCGCCGTCGATCCACCCAACCGGCTGATCCTCTCGCAGGCGGTCGAGGACGAGTACCGTGAGGTTATCTTCCGTCCCAAGTTCGATCGTTTCGTTTCGGTTGGGCGGCGCCAGCAGATTCTCGACATTGTCGTCTTTGCCGCCGAGCGGATCGAGCCGACTGAAACTGTGCGGGAGTGCCACGATCCAAAGGACGACAAGTACTTGGCTCTGGCTGCGGCCGGTAGAGCGGATGTGATCGTTAGCAGCGACGCCCGTCACTTGCTTTCGATGGATCCGTGGCGCGGGATTCGCATTCTCTCCCCAGCAAACTATCTCGCCCTCGGGTGACCGCGGCCGGGCAAGGTCGATCTCGCGCAGGATTTCTTCGGCCGCGAGCCGTTCCAGACGGTCTCGGGGCAGCTCAATGTCGAGGCGTACTGCCTGGCGCTGACCAAGGTCTACACCTTCGGGCCGACCTTCCGCGCCGAGAACTCGATCACCAGCCGCCACCTCGCCGAGTTCTGGATGATCGAGCCGGAGATCGCCTTCTCCGACCTCTCCGACAATGCGGCCTTGGCGGAAGCGCTGCTGAAATACACCTTTGCGGCCTTACTAAAGGAAAGACAGGAAGATCTCGCTTTCTTCGACGAGCGGATCGAGAAGGGGCTGGTCGCGAAACTCGAGGGGATCGTCGGCTCGGAATTCGTGCATATGGATTACGGCGAAGCGATCGAAGTGCTCGAGCGGGCGAACGAGAAATTCGAATTCCCGGTGAAGTGGGGCGTCGATCTGCGGTCGGAGCACGAGCGGTATCTGACCGAAAAGCACGCGAAGAAGCCGGTCATCGTGATGAACTACCCGAAGGACATCAAAGTCTTCTACATGCGCGTGAACGACGACGGCCGAACGGTCGCGGCAATGGACGTACTGGCGCCGGGGATCGGCGAGATCATCGGCGGCAGCCAGCGCGAGGAGCGGCTCGAGGTATTGGATGCGCGCATGGCCGAGCGCGGCATCGACAAAGAGCACTACACCTGGTACCGCGACCTGCGCCGCTACGGCACGATGCCGCGCGCCGGCTTCGGCCTCGGCTTCGAGCGCATCCTCGCCTACGTCACCGGCCTCGCCAACGTGCGCGACGCAATCCCCTTCCCGCGCACCCCCGGAAACGCGCGGTATTGAGGCATCCGCCGCGGCGCCCGCGCCTCCACGGGCCGCCATCGGCTCACGGTTCACCTGGACCGGGTTTGAGCAGGCGGGTCGGTTCCGCTGTCTCGATCACGTTGCCGGCAAACATTTCGGCGCAAACACAATAGACATTTTTGCATCGCGCCTATACTATTACGCATAGACTCAGCAATAGGGTCGATCGAACAGGAGGAAGCGATGAAACCAGGATTTTCTGGGCGGCCGGTCTCGGTGTCGCCCTCGCCCTCATGGCGACGGTACCCGGACAGGCGGAGGAAACGCCGAAATATGGCGGTACGCTGTCCTACATGATCCCGGCGGAACTTGCCGCCGAGTTTCGACGCGCAACGCGAGGAAACCTATGCGACGATCCACTCGGCGGCACCGTTCTACAGTGTGCTGATACGGATCAATCCCGACAATCCGGAATCGACTACCGACATCGTGTGCGACCTGTGCACGGAGATGCCGCAGCCGACTGATGGCGGCAAGACCTACACCTTCAAGATCCGCGACGACGTCAAGTTCCATAATGGCGACGAGCTGACCGCTGAGGACGTCGCGGCGAGCCTGAACAAGATCGCCTTTCCGCCGGAAGGGGTGGTAAGCCCGCGCTCATCGACTTTCATGATGGTCGACAAGATCGCGGCGACCGACCCGCACACCGTCGTCATTCATCTAAAGTTCGCCACCAGTGCGTTCCTGCCGGCGCTGGCTGACCCCTACAACTGGATCTATCAGAAGAAAATACTCGACAAGGACCCCCACTGGTACGAGCACAACATCATGGGTTCTGGCCCATTCGTCTTCGAGGAATTCCAAACGGGTCAGTTAATCAAAGGAAGGCGCAACCCCCATTACTACCATCAGGGGCTGCCCTACCTTGACGGCTTCATCGGGATCTATGCGGCGAAGCAGGCGGTGCAGCTCGATGCGATCCGCGCCGACCGCGCCGCGACCGAGTTTCGCGGCTACCCGCCGTCGGCGATAGAGCAGCTGAAGCAGGAACTTGGCGATAAGATCGTCGTGCAGCAGAGCGACTGGAACTGCACGCTGGGGGCCTGGATCAACCACCAGAAGAAGCCGTTCGACGACGTCCGGGTGCGTCGCGCCCTGACCCTGGCACTCGACCGCTGGGGCAGCGCGCCAGGCCTCTCTAAGGTGAGCCTGATGCACACCGTCGGCAGCCTCGTCTTTCCAGGATCACCGCTGGCACCCGACAAAGAGCAGCTCACCAGCATCGCCGGCTTCTGGCCCGACATCGAGAAGTCACAAGCCGAAGCGCGCCGGTTGCTGAAAGAGGCAGGCGCCGAAGGCCTCAGCTTCGAGTTGGTGAACCGCAACGTCGATCAGCCGTACAAATATCTCGGGACTTGGCTGATCGATCAATGGAGCAAGATCGGCCTGCACGTCACTCAGAATGTGGTGCCGACCGGTCCCTGGTTCGCGGCCTTGCGCGGCGGCGATTTTAGCGTCTCGACCGGTGGCAGTTGCCACGGCATGGTCAACCCGGTGTTGGATGTCCAACCCTGGTTGCCACGCTCCGTCACCGAGTTCGAATTACGGCTACTACGAGGATCCGAAAGAACTCGATATCTACGAGAAGATGCTCCACGAGACGGATCTGGCGAAGCAACGCGCTCTAATGCTCCAGTACAACCAGCGCGTGCTGGACGAGGAGGCGCATTATATCCACTCGTTTTGGTGGAATCGGCTAGTGCCGCTGCGCTCCTACGTGCACGGCTGGAAGATCGGCCCGAGCCACTACTCCAACCAGGATTTGGGGACGATTTGGCTCAGCGCCCCCGAATGCGGGGCGTGTAGTGCACACCCGACGATGGCAAAGGCCGAAGCCGAGATCCGCAAATAACCTAGGGACAAGGCGGGGGTGGGGCCGCATGGCCTCCGCCGGAATGGCCCGGGAACGGTCGGTTGGCCTCGTAGCGCGGGCACGAGGTTCCGGTTGCCACCCTTCCGGCGCTGGCCCATCATGATGAAGATGCCCCGACCGGCCCCGAGGGATCACGCCGATGCTGCGGCCTTGCCCCCTGGGCGATCCTCACTGCAGCCCGGCCACGATCCAACGCCGTCCCTAGGCAACCCCACTCGTTGAAAAAATCCGAATTTCTCCGGGAACCAGAAACCGGAACGCGTTGATCGCCAGCCGGATCCAGTCGACATCCGTCACGACGGCAATCCGTTCCCAGCCCGAGAGATGCCCGATGCCGACTCGGAAGTCTTCCCATACCGCGCCGGCATCCATTCCCGAAAATTCGCGCCCCAGCTCGTAGTAGCATCGCACCTTCTCACGGCGCCTGAACGCTGCCTCGACGGCTGGGATAAGGATTTCGTCGTAGTCCCTCCTGGTCACGCGCCCCTTGGCGACGACCGCCACGACACCGTCCGGGAAGCCTTCCAGTATCTCGATCACGACCCGTTCCTCTCGGTTGGTAGACCTGCAATCGGATCACGAACACCATCTGACGGAAAAATGCGCAAAAGAAAGCGGGTCATCGTGATGAACTACCCGAAGGACATCAAAGCCTTCTACATGCGGGTCAACGACGACGGCCGCACCGTCGCGGCGATGGACGTCTTGGCGCCGGCAATCGGCGAGATCATCTGCGGCAGCCAGCACGAGGAGCGGCTCGCGGTATTGGACCGCAGCATGGCCGACCGCGGCCTCCTCCTCAAATCCACGCTCACCGAGCGAGAGCCGAGATCACGCGGCGACGGCGGCCAGCGGCTTTGCACGTTCGATGCGCTCGCGCTCCCGGGGACTGTTCATCGCCTCCCACAAATCGCTGCGCCGCTGCACGTTGAGCCAGAAATCGGGGCTGTTGCCGAATACGCGCGCGAGGATCAGCGCCGTTGCCGCCGTCACGTTGCGGCGGTTCTTGCACAGCTCGTTGACGTGCTTGCGCTGCACCCCCATGGCCTCGGCAAGCGCGGCCTGCGTCAGTCCCATCGGCTGCATGAACTCCTCGACGAGAATCTCGCCGACCGTGGCCGGTTTGCGCTTCGTCATCAGCATGGATCGCCTCATCGGTAGCTGTGGTCGTCGAGATAGACGCCCTCTGCCTCCCCACGGCCGCCATCCCATCGGAAGACCAGCCGCCACTGATCGTTGACGCGGATCGAATGGAGGCCCGCCAGGTTGCCGCGGAGCTTCTCGAAACGATTGCCCGGCGGCACCCGACGTCGGAGGCGTCCAGGTTGCACCTGGAATTTATGGCGGCGGCTAGCTTTTGATGAAGGCCAACAGGTCGGAATTGATCGTGTCCGCTTCCGTAGTGGGCATGCCGTGCGGGAAATTTTTGTAGTTCTTCATGGTTCCGTTTTTCAGCAGCTTGGCGGACAGCGGCCCGGCGGCGACATAAGGCACGATCTGGTCGTCTTCGCTGTGCATGACCAACACGGGGACGGTGATCTTCTTGAGGTCTTCGGTGAAATCGGTTTGGGAAAAGGCGACAATGCCGTCGTAATGGGCCTTGGCGCCGCCCATCATGCCTTGGCGCCACCAATTCTGGATGACGGCTTCCGAGGCTTTCGCGCCCGGGCGGTTGTAGCCGTAGAAAGGCCCGGCCGCCACGTCGCGATAGAATTGCGAGCGATTGGCGGCGAGTTGCGCCTGAAAGCCATCAAACACTTCCTTGGGAAGGCCCTGCGGATTGGCCGCCGTCTTCACCATCAGCGGCGGCACCGCGCTGATCAGCGCCGCCTTGGCTACCCGGCTTTCGCCATGCCGGCCCAGATAGTGCGTGACCTCGCCGCCGCCGGTGGAACGGCCGACATGGATGGCATTTTTCAGGTCGAGATGCGCCGTCAGAGCCGCCAGGTCGTCGGCATAATGGTTCATGTCGTGGCCATCGCCGGTCTGGGTCGAACGGCCATGGCCACGGCGGTCATGGGCGATAACGCGATAGCCATGATTGAGAAAGAACAGCAGCTGCGCGTCCCAATCATCGGCCGACAGCGGCCAGCCATGGCTGAACACGATCGGCTGGCCCGAACCCCAGTCCTTGTAGAAGATCTCAGTGCCGTCCGTGGTGGTAATGGTGGGCATGTGGACTCCTGCGAAAGCGGTGGGTGCCGTTCCAATTTAGAGCACATCTAAGCTAACGCCGAGAGCGCGCCGCTTCGATCAAATCGACGAGGGTCCTTGGGCGTCATAACCACCAGCCCGGCGCGGTCCGGGCCATAAAATTGACCATTTCTCATGGCATACTGCAGTTTGTCGAAGCCCGCCTCAAATCGTGCGCGCGGCCTGCATCGCGGGCACCGGATCCGGATAGGGGTTTCAACTAAAGAGAGAGATTTTGCTGCAGATTCGCTGCAGATGCAGCAGAGAGCGACTCGCCGATTCAATTGCTGCTTGTGGGTCGCAGCGGGCTCGGGCAGTTTGCGTTCCCCCGCCGGTTGGCAAAGGAGGTTTCAATGGCTGCTCCGATCCCGCCGTTCGCCCGCGAGACTGCGATCGTCAAGGTCAGGTTGGCGGAAGACGGCTGGAACAGCCGCGATCCGCACCTGGTTTCTTTGGCTTACACCGAGGATAGCCGGTGGCGAAACCGGGCGGAATTCATCAATGGCCGCGACGAGATCGTCGCCTTTCTTACCCGTAAATGGAACAGCGAGCTCGACTACCGCCTGATCAAAGAACTCTGGACTTTCGCCGACAACAGGATTGCCGTGCGGTTCGCTTACGAGTGGCATGACGACAGCGGCAACTGGTTCCGCTCTTACGGAAACGAGAATTGGGATTTCGATGCCGCTGGCGTGATGCTGCGGCGCTTTGCTTCGATCAACGATCTGCCGATCGTCGAAGCCGACCGGAAATACCACTGGCCGCTCGGGCGGCGGCCCGACGATCACGCGGGCCTTTCCGACCTGGGCCTTTGATCCCGAGGTTCCGGTTGCCACCCTTACGGCGCTGGCCCATCATGAACGCGCCCCGACCGGCCTGGAGGGATCACGCCCCATGAGCCTCTCAACACAAAGCCTTTCGCCGAACCTGCCGCCCGACACGCAGCGCGAGATGCTGCGCCGGATGCTGACGATCCGCCGCTTCGAGGAGCGCGCCTCGGCCGACTATCAGGCCGGCAAGATCTACGGCGTCGTGCATTGCTACATCGGCGAGGAGGCGGTTGCGGTCGGTGTCTGTACGGCGCTCGACCGCGGTGACCGGATCATCTCGACGCATCGCGGCCACGGCCACTGCATCGCCAAGGGCGCCGACCTCAACCGCATGATGGCCGAGCTCTACGGGCGGCAAACCGGCTACTGCAAGGGCAAAGGCGGCTCGATGCACATCGCCGATTTCGGCATCGGCATGCTCGGCGCCAATGGCATCGTCGCGGGCGGCATCGCGATCGTCACCGGCGCGGGTCTCGCGGCGCAGATGGAGCGGAAGGGCGGTGTGGCGGTCTCGTTCTTCGGAGACGGCGCATCGAACGCCGGCCCCTTCCACGAGTGCCTCAATATCGCAGCGACGTGGAAACTGCCGATGCTCTACGTGTGCGAGAACAACATGTATGCCGCTCAGACCGCCGCCGCCGCAACCCACGCTTTGAGCGACGTGGCGGCGCGCGCGGCCGGCTACGGCATTCCGGGTGTCGTGGTCGACGGCAACGACATCTTCGCAGTCTACCAGGCGGCAAACCGCGCCGTCGATCGGGCGCGGTCGGGCGGCGGCCCGACCTTGATCGAATGCAAGACCTACCGCCAGCGCGCCCACACCGAGCGCCGGGGGCAACCCGACCCCCGCGACCCTGAGGAGCGTGAAGCGTGGCAGCGAAAGGACCCTGTCACGCAACTCGAGCGCCAGCTGAGGGAGCAGGGCGACCTCGACGACGCCGGGATGCAGGCCATGGAGCGCGAAATTATGGCCGCTCTCGAGGCTGCCGTCGCCTTCGCCGAAGCGAGCCCGTTCCCGACGCCCGAGCAGGCGACCGAAGACGCCTTTGCGGCCTGATGATTAGAAAAAAGTGAAAGCTTTAACGCAGAGGCCGCGGAGGATACGCGAAGGTCGCGAAGAGATTCTGACGCCTTCGCGTCCTCTGCGCTAAAAGCGTTCTCTTTTGTGCCTGACGGGAGGATCGGACGATGCGAGAGCTGACGTATAACGAGGCTGCCGTCGAAGCCGTCGCCGAGGAGATGCGGCGCGATCCCAAGATTTTCTACATGTCGACCGACGCGCTTCCCCCGCTGCTCAAGGAGTTCGGCGCCGAGCGCGTCCGGGCGACGCCGATCACCGAAGCGGCGCTGACCGGCATGGCGATCGGCGCGGCCGGCTGCGGCTTCCGCCCGATCGTCGACTGGCGGCAGGTGACGTTCTGCTTTGTCGCGATGGACCAGATCGTCAATCAGGCCGCGAAGATCCACTACATGTTCGGCGGTCAGGTGACCTTCCCGATCCTTTATCGCGCGGCCGTCGGGGGCGGCGGACTGGTCGCGGCGCAGCACTCGCAGTCACCCTATTCGATGTTCATGAATGTGGCCGGGTTGAAGATGTTTCTCCCGTCGACGCCCCACGACATCAAAGGGCTTCTGAAGACGGCGATCCGCGACAACAACCCGGTCATCTCGTTCGAGTCGAGCCGGCTGATGACGCGCAAGGGGCCGGTGCCGGAGGAGGACTACACGATCCCCTTCGGCCAGGCCGACATCAAACGAGAGGGCAGCGACGTAACTGTCGTCGCCCTCGCCTGGCTCGTGCACGAGGCGCTCGCCGCGGCCGAGGAGCTGGAGAAGGAGGGGATATCGGTCGAGGTCGTCGATCCGCGCACGCTCGTGCCGCTCGATACCGAAACGATCCGCAACTCCGTGCAGAAAACCGGCCGGCTTGTCATCGCCGATGAGGCGGGGCCGACCGCCGGCTTCTCGGCGGAAGTCGCTGCGGTTGCCACCGAGGATGCGGCGACATTCACGCGGCTCCAGGCCCCGGTAAAGCGGGTCTGCGCCTTGCAGGTGCCGATCCCTTATAGCCCGGTCCTCGAAAATCAAGTCTTCCCGGACCGCAAGCGGATCATCGCCGCGATCCGCGAGGTCCTTCAAGGACGTAGGCCCGCCGCGGCGGCGTGAAGGGAATAGCCGATGCAGATCGTCGACGCCCAAATTCACCTCTGGGGAAGCGGCTTGCCGAGCAACCTCTCGCATCGACAGGTGACCGCCTTTACGCCTGAGGAGGCCATTCTCTTGATGGACGAAGCCGGTGTGGATGCCGCCGTTATTCATCCGCCGGGTTGGGACCCAAACTCGACCGAAATGGCCTTCGAGGCGGTGCGGAACCACTCCGGCCGGTTCGCGATCATGGGCTCGGTGCCGCTCGATCGACCGGAATCCGGCGCTCGCATCGCTGGTTGGAGAGAACAGCCGGGAATGCTCGGTCTACGGTATGGGTTCCTCTCCGATCCCGCACGGCGTTGGCTGCACGATGGCACAATCGACTGGCTTTGGACGGCGGCCGAAGACGCCGGCGTTCCGATCGCCGCGCTGGCGACGGACTCGCTGACGGAGCTCGGCCGGATCGCGCAGCGCCACCCCGGACTTCGCTTGACGATCGATCACCTCGGCGGCAGAGGAGGCACGAGTACGCTCAAAGATGCCGCGGCGATGACCCATATGCCGGAGCTTCTCGCATTGGCGAAGTTCCCCAATGTCGCAGTCAAAGCGACCGGAGTGCCGCACTATTCCAGTGAGGCTTATCCGTTCCCGGCACTGCACATCTATCTTCGGCAGGTCTACGATGCATTTGGTCCGCATCGCATGTTCTGGGGCACTGACATCACGAAAATGCCGTGCTCCTGGCGCCAGTGCGTGACAATGTTCACCGAGGAACTGCCGTGGCTCAGCGATGAGGACAAGCAACTCTTCATGGGAGAGGCGCTCTGCGCCTGGTGGGGCTGGGACCGGGCAGCTTGAACCTCGAAACGAGAGTAGGGCGGAAAAGCGAAGCGCCTTCCGCCGATGCCGATGGCGGATTACGCTTTGCTCATCCGCCCTACGGGCCTACGACACAAGAAAGGAAGTCGTGAATGAAAACCGACACGAAGGGTAAGCAAGTCGCCGTGGTGATCGGCGCCACCTCCAAGTGGCAGGCGGAGGGCCGCAATACCTTGCTGGCGCATGGCCACCCAGTCGACGACAGCGAACTGCCGGTCGGGGTGCGCTGGGGCGTCGGGGGCGCCGTTGCGCAGAAATTCGCGCAAGAGGGTTTCTTCACTGTGCTGACGACCCGCAACCAGGCCAATGCGTCGGGACTGGCGGCGGCGATCCGCGAGCAGGGCGGCGACTGCATGATCGTCGAACTCGATCTCATCTCACAGGACTCGATCGCGGCGGCGTTCGCCACGATCCGTCACGAAGCCGGCGATCCGGACGTTCTGGTCTACAATGCGGGGTACCTCGAAGGCCGCGATCTTCCGCCCGAGAAAGAACTGCTCGAGCACGTCCCGGTCGAGATCTTGGACACGGCGTTGCACATCGCCTGCCGCGGGCCATTTCTCGTCGCCAAGGAAGTATTGCCGGCGATGCGGAAGAAAGGCGCGGGGTCGTTTTTCTTCTCCAACAACTCGAGCTCCCTGCGCGGGAAGAAGCGCATGACCGGACAGTCGCTGTACTATCCCAGGGTCATGATGCGCACCTTGGCGCAGGTGCTGACCGAGGAATACTCCGAGCACGGCGTGCATGTGGCCAATGTCGTGATCGACGGCACCATCGACTCACCCGGCACCCGGGCATTGCCGCGGAACCAGAACCGCCGCGATCTGATCATCAATCCGGTCAAGATCGCGGAGGGGTTCTGGTACCTGCACACGCAGGACCGATCGTGCTGGACGCACGAGCTTCAGCTCACGCCATTTGCGGCCAAGCCGAGCTACTGATAGCGCATCCGGCGGGCTTGGCTGACGCCTCGGGCTGCGTTCGCCATAGGTGACTGTCGTCGCCTGCGGATGACTGTCTTCGCGGACAGTCGCGATCGTCATGTCGTTCGCGCTGTTGAGGACGGAGATAATTTCCCTGCCGGAGCCGGGTTCATATGCCGCGCCTCCATACGACCGAAGCTCACGCGATTTTCCAGGTCCCGTCCGGCTGCAGGCAGCTGGTGAAATGATAGTGCTCGGTGCAAACCGGCGTACCGCCTGAGCGCACCGTATGGGCGATGTCCTCGCATTGCTGGTTTTGCCGCGCCAATTTCTTGACCGGCTTTATGGTCACCGAATTAGCCGAAGCGGGATTGGTCCAGGATAGTTGGCGATAACGCGCCAGCAGAGAGCAAAGTGGCCGCCCCCGGCTTTGATCTAGATCAAGAGGCGTCGCCGAGACCAATTGGCCGCAGTTACCGCTGACGACGATCTGGCAAACTTAGTTGCTCAGCAATTGAGCAAATGGGCAGTGAATGTCCAAATTTACCGACGAGACAGGTACAGGGGTTCACAAAGGCAAATCTTGGCACGTCCTTTGCTCATTAGCGCAGGACATCACCGTAACCCGCCGCAGAAGGAAACTCGATGGCTGTGCATTGCGACACGCTGGTCGAAGTGCCGCCGACCTGTTTTTTTACGCGTGTGCTGGCTGCAATTCCCCTCTGTTTTACTCTGTTTACAGGACCGATTGCTTGGGCAGGGGGGACTCTGATCGTTGGCATGACCGCCGGCGATATCCCGGTCACGACGGGCAATCCTGACCAGGGTTTCGAGGGTTACCGCTTCGTCGGCTACAATCTTTATGATTCGCTGCTGCTGTGGGATTTGTCGAAATCCGACAAGCCCTCGGAAATAAGGCCTGGCCTCGCCACCTCCTGGGAGATCGATCCCAACGACCACAAGCGCTGGATCGTCCATCTCCGCCACGGCGTCAAATTTCACGATGGATGTGAGTTCAAGGCCGACGATGTGGTCTGGAACTACCAATACCGCACGGATCAGAAGGCGCCCTATTTCCTGGCGCAGCAATTCGCCTACAGCCGAACCTGGCTGACCAACATCAAATCGGTCGACAAGATCGACGATTACACCGTGGTCTTCGAGAATAATTTTGCCGAGTCGCTGTTTCCGTACAGCCTCAGCTACGTGATGATGGTCAGCCAGTGCCGGGCCAAGGAGCTCAATTACGACTGGGCGCAATACGCACTGCACCCTTCCGGCACTGGTCCCTATAAATTCGACCGCCTTGTGCCACACCAGCGGCTCGAAATGGTGCCGAATAAAGACTACTGGGACAAGGCTCGCATTCCCAAACAGGACCGGCTGGTGCTGATCCCGATGCCGGAGGCATCGACCCGTACCGCTGCGCTATTGTCGGGTCAGGTGAATTGGATCGAGGCGCCGTCGCCCGACGCAATCCCGCGATTGAAATCCGAGGGGATGCGTATCGTCACCAATGTCTATCCGCATGACTGGCCCTACATGCTGAATTTTGTGCGTGGCGCATTCAAGGATCTGCGGGTGCGCCAAGCTGCCAACTACGCGATCAACCGGCAGGACGTCGTCGATATGCTCGGCGGCACGGCGATTCCGGAACACGACGTCGTGCCGCCGACCTTGCCGTATTACGGACATCCGCCGAACTACGATCATGATTCAGCGAAAGCCCGGGCATTGCTCAAGGAAGCCGGCTGCCTGCCATGCAAGGTGACGTTCGGGATCTCCACCTCGGGTTCCGGACAGATGCAGCCTTTGCCGATGAACGAGCTGGTCAAGGCCCAACTCGAAGAGGCCGGTTTCGAAGTCAGACCTGCAGGCGATGGACTGGAACACGTTGCTCGATGTCTATCGCGGCGGAGTCGACAAGAACCCGAATTATGACGGGCTGAATTTCTCGCGCGGTCTGCTCGATCCGGTCAATGCGATCATCAAGCTGGTCGGGAAGGCTTATTGGGCGCCGGCGGGCTCAAATTGGGGGCACTACGAAAACCCCGAAGCCGAGCGGTTGATCAGCGAGATCTTCAACGAGTTCGACGAAGAAAAGCGGCTCTCCTTGTTGACCCAGCTGCACGAATTGGAAGGCCGCGAGGCGGTCATGATCTTTGTCGTGCATGACCTCAATCCGCGCGCGCTGTCGCCGAAGGTGCAGGGTTTTGTGCAGGCGCAGAACTGGTTCCAGGATCTGACACCGGTATCGGTCGCCCCCTAACGCCGGCTGCATTGGCTCGGTGCGTGCTTCGAGACGCTCCCTTCGGTCGCTCCTCAGCATGAGGTAAGTTTTTGATGGCATTGGAAAAGACGCTTATCCTGAGGAGGCTGCGAAGCGGTAGTCTCGAAGGACGCACCGCGCCGATCCAGCGTATGATCGCGGCTCTAGTATTGGGCGCAGGAATCACACTGGCCAGCACCGCCGTGCAGGCGGGCGGCACACTCATAGTTGGGATGACCGCCGGCGATCTGCCGATCACGACCGGTAACCCGGACCAGGGCTTCGAGGGCTATCGGTTCGTCGGCTATAATTTGTACGACTCTTTAGTGCTGTGGGATCTCTCGAAATCGGACAAAGCCGCCGATATTAAGCCGGGTTTGGCGACCGAATGGCAGGTCGACGAGGCTAATCCCAAGCGCTGGATCTTCAAGCTGCGCCAGGGGGTCAAATGGCATGACGGCTGCGACTTCAAAGCCGATGATGTGGTCTGGAATTTGAGTCGTTCGACCAACGACAAGGCGCCCGAATTCGACCCTTCGCAATTTGCCCAGGCGCGCTCCTATCTCGGCAATTTTGCGGGAGTGCAAAAGATCGACGACTACACGGTGGCGTTCGACACCAAAGGGCCGGATTCGCTGTTCCCCTACGAGATCAGCTATGTGCTGATGATCAGCCGGTGCCGCGCCAAGGAGGTGAATTACAACTGGGCCGAATATGCGTTGCGCCCGTCGGGCACTGGCCCCTACCGCTACGACCGGGCAGTGCCGCACCAGCGCCTCGAATTCGTGCCGAATGCGGAATATTGGGACAAAGCGCGGGTGCCGAAGCAGGACCGGCTGGTGCTGATTCCGATGCCGGAAGCCTCGACGCGCACGGCGGCATTATTGTCTGGCCAGGTGAATTGGATCGAGGCGCCGTCGCCCGATGCGATCGATCGGCTGAAAGCCGCTGGTATGCAGATCGTGACTGAAGTCTATCCGCACAACTGGAGCTATCAGCTCAATTTCGTCAAAGGCCCGTTCTCCGATAAGCGCGTGCGGCAGGCGGCGAATTATGCGCTGAACCGCGAGGACATGAAGGAATTGCTGAACGGGCTGATGCTCGAGGGCTACTCCACAGTGCCGCCGTCGACGCCCTATTACGGGCATCCGCTCCTCTATAAATACGATCCTGACAAGGCCAAGGCGCTGCTCAAAGAGGCTGGCTGCCTGCCGTGCAAGGTGACCTTCGCGATTTCCACCTCGGGCTCGGGCCAGATGCAGCCATTGCCGATGAACGAGCTGGTGAAGTCGCAGCTCGATGCCGTCGGTTTCGACGTGAAGCTCGAAACGATGGACTGGAATGCTCTGCTGCAATTGACCCGGGCCGGGGTAGACGATTATCCGCAGATCAATGCGATCAACGTCAGCCGCCAGACCCAGGATCCGTTCAACGCGCTGATCCGCCACGTCTGGACCGCGCAATGGGCCCCCAGGGGCAGCAATTGGGGCCACTACGGCAACCCGGACGTGGATAAGTTGGTCGAGCAGATCTTTGGCGAGTTCGACCAGGTGAAGCGGCTTGCATTGCTGACGAAGCTGAACGAGACGATGAACGAGGAGGCGGCTCTGATCTTTGTCGCGCACGACCTCAATCCGCGGGGCCTCTCACCAAAGGTCCACGGCTTCGTGCAGGCGCAGAGCTGGTTTCAGGATCTGACACCGGTCTCCGTCGAGCCGTGATCCGCTACATCCTCCGCCGCATCCTCTATGCGATCCCGATCGCGTTCGGGGTCAGCGTCGTCTGCTTCTCGTTGGTCTATATCGCGCCCGGTGACCCACTGCAGACCGTAATGCCGCCCGATGCGACAGCGGAAACGATCGCCATCGTCAAGCACGCCTACGGCTTCGACAAGCCGCTGCCGGTCCAGTTTCTGATTTGGCTTGGTCGAGTATTGACCGGTGACTTCGGCGTTTCTATTGCCACCCGTCGGCCGGTGTTTCTCGAAGTCTCGGAGGCACTGGCCAATACCGCGCTTCTTGCGATGTTTGCAGTACCGCTCGCCTTTTTCGCCGGCTATGTGATGGGCGCCGTCGCCGGCTCCTTTGCCGGCCGCTGGGTCGACCGCGTGGTGACCGGGGCGGCGGTCGTGGGTGTCAGCCTGCCGAATTACTGGCTCGGCATCGTGCTGGTCATTGTGTTTGCCGTCGAATACATGCTGTTGCCGGCGACCGGGATGGGGCCCAACGGTTCGACCGGTTTCAGCCTATTGCAATGGAGCAACGTCCAGTTCCTGATATTGCCGGTGATCACCTTGGCGATGATCCCGATCGGCATACTCGCACGCACGACCCGGGCCGCGGTGGCGGAGGTACGCAATCAGGATTTCGTCCAGACATTGCGCGCCAAGGGTCTGTCGGAATGGGCGGTGACCCGCCACGTGCTGAAGAACGCGATGCCGCAAGTCATGGCGGTAATGGGGCTGCAGTTCGGCTACCTGCTCGGCGGCTCGATCCTCGTCGAGACCGTCTTCACCTGGCCGGGCAGCGGCTTTCTTCTGAGCAAGGCGATCATCAACCGCGACGTGCCGGTATTACAGGGTACGATCCTGGTATTGTCTCTGGTCTTCGTCGCCACCAACCTCGTCGTCGACCTGCTGCAATCGCTGATCGACCCCAGGATCCGGCGG
Organism: uncultured Alphaproteobacteria bacterium; assembly: GCA_963700185.1. Taxonomy (GTDB): domain Bacteria; phylum Pseudomonadota; class Alphaproteobacteria; order ATCC43930; family CGMCC-115725; genus AP-15. Next base: position 140,260 of record CAVOWP010000002.1, on the reverse strand, counting down.
CGTGTGAGCGGCTCGGCCAGAATCCGCTCGCATGCAACTCTCCGTCGTTCCCGCGAAAGCGGGAATCCAGGGTGGCAGGGCTCCAGCGTCGGCCCTAGATCACCCCGCTTTCGCGGGGGTGACGGTATACTTCGGACCGCTGGGAGAAAGGCCTGATGGCCGACACGATCGTTCTCGATCAGCCGCGACGAGGGGTTCGAAGAACAAGCGATCCCGGCGACACGGGTGCGCGGTTATTGGCAGTCGGTATTCTACCGGCTGCGGCACGATCCGGTTACATTGTTCTTCGCCGCCATCGTGCTGCTGATCGTGATTGGCGGCGATCTGCGCACCGCTGATCGCGCCGTTCGATCCATTCAAGGAAAGCATCGTCGGCCGGCTGAAGCCGTTCGGCTGGCGCGGGCATCTGCTCGGCACCGACGAATTGGGCCGCGACATGCTGTCCCGGCTGATCTATGGCGGCCGCGTGTCCTTGATGATGGGCGTCGTGCCGGTGCTGATCGCCTCATTGACCGGCGGCATGTTGGGTGTCGTCGGCGGCTTTGTCGGGGGCCGCACGAACACTGCGATCATGCGCACGATGGATGTGTTCTATGCGTTTCCGTCCGTATTGCTGGCAGTCGCGATCGCCGGGGCGATGGGCGGCGGCATGGCCAACGGCATGCTGGCGCTGACACTCGTTTTCATTCCGCCGATGTGCCGCGTCGCGGAGACGGCGACAACCCAAATCCGCGCGCTCGACTTCATCGAAGCGGCGCGCGCCAGCGGCGCCCGCACGACAACGATCATCCGCTACCACGTCCTTGGCAACGTGCTGGGACCGGTGTTCATCTATGCGTCGTCGCTGATCAGCGTCAGCATCCTGCTCGCCTCGGGCCTGTCCTTTCTCGGTCTCGGCGTGCGGCCGCCGGTACCGGATTGGGGACTTATGCTCAGCACCTTGCGTCAATCGATTTACGTTGTTCCTTTCGTCTGCGCGCTGCCCGGCTTGGCGATCTTTATCACCTCGATCTGCTGCAATCTCGTCAGCGACGGATTGCGCGCGGCGATGGACGTGCGGATGTAGCGGGTGAGCGCACAAATCCGCGATCCGCGCGACCGCGGCGGCCTGCAGCAGCCGATGCTGATCGCCCGCGATCTGCGCAAGCATTTCCCGGTGAAAGGCAGCGGCGGAAAGTCGGTCCAGGCGGTGGACGGCGTATCGTTTACCGTCGGCAAGGGCGAGACCCTTGGCGTCGTCGGGGAGTCGGGCTGCGGCAAATCCACCCTTGCACGCCTGATGTTGCATCTCGTCAAACCCGATGCCGGTGAGCTCGTATTCGATGGCGATCCCGTCGGCGTCGCTACTGGCATTGCCGTCGACGCGCTGCGCCGGCAGGTTCAGATGGTCTTCCAGGATTCGTACTCCTCGCTGAACCCACGCATGCCGGTTCGCGATTCCGTCGCGTTCGGGCCCTTTGTGCAGGGCAAAAAGAAAGACGAGGCGCGCGGTATCGCCCGCGACATGCTCGGCAAAGTCGGGCTCGATCCGGGCCTCTTCGGCCCGCGCTATCCCCACGAGCTGTCGGGCGGCCAGAAGCAGCGGGTCAACATCGCCCGCGCCTTGGCCACCGGGCCGCGCATGGTGATCCTCGACGAGCCGGTTTCCGCGCTCGACAAATCGGTCGAGGCGCAAGTGCTGAACTTGCTGCGCGCCCTCAAGCGCCAGTTCAACCTGACTTATGTCTTCATCAGCCACGATCTGAACGTCGTCCAGTACATCAGCGATCGGGTACTCGTGATGTATCTTGGCCGGGTCGTCGAGATCGGCCCGATCGAGGCCATCTTCGAACGGCCATTGCACCCCTACACGCGCGCGCTGCTTGCCTCGCGGCCATCGATGAACCCGGCGCAGCGCATCGAGGAGCCGCCGATTACCGGCGATCCGCCCAACCCGATCGACCCTCCTTCCGGCTGCCGCTTTCACACCCGCTGTCCGTTCGCCGAGAGGGTGTGCGAGACGACCGATCCGGCGCTCGGTTCCTCACAGGGGCCGCAATCGCATATGGCAGCATGCCATATGCGCGATCCGTTGTCCGGCCACAGCGGATATGGGCCCATCTGAGATGACACTGGCCGAGGTGCGCGACCTCAGGGTGCGCTTCGTGACCCGCGAGGCGACCGTGCACGCCGTGAATGGCGTCAGCTTCACGGTCGAGCCGGGCAAGGTCCTGTGCATCCTCGGAGAATCGGGCTCGGGCAAGAGCGTGACACTGCGCGCATTGATGCGCCTGCTGCCGCCTCGGCGCGCGCGGATCGAGGGCGAGGTGCGCATCGACGGGCAGGATGTCCTGGCGATGCCGTCGCGCGACGCTGCGCGACCTGCGCGGCGGCCTTGTGGGGATGATTTTCCAGGAGCCGATGACGGCGCTCGACCCGGTCTACACGATCGGTCGGCAAATCGGCGAGGCGGTGCGCCGCCATACCGGCTGCGGCCCGAATGTGGCGCGCGAGCGCGCTCTGGAGCTGCTGGAGCTGGTGCGGATCCCGTCCCCCGCGCGACGGCTCGACGCCTACCCACACGAGTTGTCCGGCGGCCTGCGCCAGCGTGCAATGATCGCGATGGCGTTGTCGTGCAACCCGCGCCTGCTGTTGGCGGACGAGCCGACCACCGCCCTCGACGCCACAGTGCAGGTGCAGGTGCTGATCCTGCTGCGCCGGCTGCAGCGCGATCTCGGCATGGGGATGATCTTCGTCACGCACGATCTCGGTGTCGCCGCCGAGATCGCCGACACGATCGCGGTCATGTATGCCGGCCGCATCGTCGAGAGCGGACCGGTCGCGCAAATCTTCAGCGCTCCGGCTCACCCCTATACGGCGGGCCTCCTCGCCTCGACCGTGCACGGCCAGCCGCGCGACCGCGACATCGACGCGATCCCCGGCAGCCCGCCCGACCTGCGCCGGCTGGCGCAGGGCTGCAGCTTCGCGCCACGATGTTCCCGGCGCATAGCCGAATGCCGGATTACCGTGCCCGAGCCGCGCTTTCCTGCACCCGGCCACATGGCCGCGTGTCACGCAGTCGCGGACGGCGTTCCGGGAACCCAGGTCACGAAGACATCGACCACGTCGGGGCCGAGCTCGACCACTTCGGCTTGTTGAATTTGTCGGAGCGCTGCGCTCTGCGGGCTGCCGCTGGCTCGATGCACAAGTTCTCGGAATAAAGCGCCGGCAGAGGCGGTCGGCAGTGCGCGAGCCCCGACTGAGGATACTTGCTAGTACCAACCTACTTGTTCCGCGTCCGGGCCAGCGACTGGCCGCGGGAGCTGCGTCGGCTATCAACCAAAACGGCACCCGTGTTTCCAGCTCAGCCCCACCTGAACGCCTAAATTGCATCTCCCGAAAAATTTTCTGAGACGCATGCCGTCCAACACGATTAATTCGTATAGGAAATCAGAAGAAATCGTGCGCAGAAAGGCCCGGTCCAATGGACTAGAGGATTAAGGAGACCTTTGTCCCGAGGTGGCTTGACGGTGGTTGGGAAAAAATCGCCGATGCGCCTCGTTATCCGCGGGACGGCTAACTGACGCCAATAGAGTAATAAAAGTTGCGACCCGAGGGCGCTAGTTGCTGCCAGCGTTTTTGAGGCCACTGTCGTGTCGTACCCACTTGGCTTTCAGTCTGATGTTCGATCAGACAAAGTTTTGTCGGCTGTGTGACGCAGGTCACACTCTCGATGATGAAGTGTCCGAATGATGTGAGGCTTGCAGACCGTAAGCCTCGATAAGGAGGGGGTTGATGTCTCTCGTGCTAAAGTTTCTGATGCCGCAAAACCCGGAGGCAAGTTCAGCTGGAATTGGAACAAATTGGTGTTTTCCAACGATAGCTCGGGCCGGTGTCTGCGCAGCCCGATGGGAAAGCCACGAGGGACGACCGACCAGTTACCCAAAGCAATCTGGCCCCCACTCGGTTTCGCGATCTCCGATCGCGAGTCCAACACCTCGGAATTACCAGTAAACGACTTGTTAACTAATCCTGGTAATTCTGATTAACCAAGGCCCGCCGGCATGATAACCGGCCGAAACCCGGAGGTTCTAATGCGCGTGCTTTTAGTCGAGGACGATGTACAAACCGCAGCCAGCATCAAAATGCTGCTGATTAATGAGAACTTTATTTGTGATACGACCGATCTTGGCGAGGATGGCCTAGAGATCGGTAAACTCTACGATTACGATATCATTCTCCTCGATTTGATGCTGCCGGACATCGACGGTTATGAGGTGCTCCGACGCCTGCGCGCCGCGAGGGTCAGTACGCCTATCCTGATCCTTTCGGGGCTGGCCGAGCTCGACCACAAGATCAAGGGGCTGGGGTTCGGCGCCGACGACTTCCTGACGAAGCCCTTTGACCGCCGGGAGCTGATCGCGCGCATACAGGCGATCGTGCGCCGATCGAAGGGCCATTCTGAATCGACAATCCGGACCGGAAAGCTGGTCGTCAATCTCGACACCCGCGTCGTCTCGGTCGACGACCAACCCGTGCACCTGACCGGTAAAGAATACGGAATCCTCGAACTGCTCAGCCTGCGCAAGGGCACGACGTTGACGAAGGAGATGTTTCTCAATCACTTGTACGGCGGCATGGACGAGCCCGAGCTAAAGATCATCGACGTTTTTGTCTGCAAGCTGCGCAAAAAGCTCGCCCAGGCCACCGGCGGCAGCCACTACATCGAGACGGTGTGGGGCCGCGGCTATGTTCTGAGGGATCCGATGCCGCTGCCCGGCACACCGACGGCCAGTGCCACTGCCAACGCCGATATGTCGGCCGCACGGCGCAACACGGCAGCAGCGTAGCGGCCCGGATGAGCTAAGCCGGGTCCTTACCGGGGAACGACGACCCCGAGCCGGACCCGTCCGGGCTCCGCGGTCGCGATCAGAGAGCGCTCGAGCGCTTTGGCGAGCAGCCCTGTGAAATAGGGCTGCACCGTCCGAGCGGTGAGATCGGCAACAGGCGTTATGAGCATCAGCGCCTCGCGCGCTTCAGCGGACAGAGTGGCGGGCTCCCCGACCGCTTCGAGGCTGAGCGGGCCGTCGGTTAGAACCAGGCGACCGCCGCGCGGCAACGCATCGACCCCGACCGAAAGCAGGTTGCAGGCCAGTTTCTGCCAGTCGGGCGACAGCACCCGGATCACCTCCGCATAATCGCCGATGATGTTGGTCGCTGCCAAAAAGCCAATGGCGATCTCATGCGGTGCCGGGCCTGCGATTGCTGAGCCCGAGCTGAACCCGTAAGCAAACCGGTAGAATTGCAGCCTGAAGCGGGCGCGGCGCGCACTCTCGCTGACCAATGCGACGGCATCGTGCAGGAAGGCCGGGTTGGACGAGGAGCCGGGACCAGGGTCCTCCTCGGCGAGCAGCTCGACACCATTATTGATTGCAGCGATGGGTCCGCTCAACTCATGACAGAGACGCGCCGACAGCAGTTCCAAGACCCGTAAATCGATCTTGCCGGTCGAAGCGGCATACCGACACTCGGCTGAAAAAGATGAGGGCTCGACAACGTTGACGACAGCCGTTTGCGGTTTGAAACGGTCTAAACCGTGCCGGGCCATCTGCGATCATCCGCTCGGGCTGCAAAGCCGTCCTGGTATCACCGCGAGCGTCAGTCTGCCGTCCGGCTTTGATGCACGTTTCCCATCTGCCCGACGAACGATCCCTCGACTTCCTCAACCCGGTTGCGACGGCGTTTCACTAGCAAGCCCCCGGCCGCTTTCGGCGGCGAGGAGCGCCGCCGCAGTCGTCGAGGTCTTCCGGCCGGTTGGCGTTGAAGAACGGATCCATCGGCTCGCTGGCGAAGGGCACGGTCGCGAGGCGGTGGCGCGCCGTCCACACATCGACCTTGCGGATCGTTTCGTCCACGACCGCGTGGCGCAGGTCTTCGCGCAGCCGCACCGGCCACAGCCCGATCACCGGATGCGGCTGACCGCCGGACGCTGCGCAAGCGAGGTCCGCGCCGGATTTTCTCATACCGCGGACGAGCCGCGAGACGAGATCTCTCGGCAGGAACGGTGCATCGGTTGCGGCGCTGACAACGTAAGCACAATCCGGACGGTGCTCAGCCGCCCAGTCGAGCCCCGCCAGCACTCCGGCCAGCGGCCCGGCATAATCGGGAACGCTGTCCGACACTACCGGGAGGCCGAAGCTTGCAAACCGGGCGGGATCCCCATTGGCGTTGAGCACGAGCGTTTCGACCTGCGGCCGCATCCGCTCGATTACTCGCTCGAGCAGCGGGACCCCGCCGATAAGCCGCAACGCCTTGTCGCCGCCGCCCATGCGGCGGGACTGTCCGCCGGCGAGCAACAAGCCGACAATTTTCACGCCGCGTCCTCCTCGACGCTTGCCTTGCGCGCCAGGCGCGGATGCTCGTCATCGACGGACCTGATATCCCCGTCGAAGACGATACGCTCGCTCCCGGCGAGCGCGACGAACCGTTTCCCTTTCGCTCGGCCGATCAGAGTGAGCCCGGCCTGACGCGCGAGATCGACACCCCAGGCGGTGAAGCCCGAGCGGGAGATCAGGATCGGGATGCCCATCTGCACGGTCTTGATCACCATCTCGGAGGTCAGCCGTCCGGTGGTGTAGAAGATCTTGCCCGCCGGGGAGATGTGATGCCGGTGCATGTAGCCGGCGATCTTGTCGATCGCGTTGTGCCGGCCGACATCCTCCATGTAGATCAGCGGCCGATCCTCCTCGCACAGCACGCAGCCATGGATCGCCCCGGCGGCCAGATAGAGGCTCGGCACGGTGTTGATCTTGCGGGTCAGCGCGTACAGCCATGAGGTGCGTAATACAGCGTTCGGGTCGAGCCGGACCTCGTCGAATTTCTCCATCAGATCGCCGAACACGGTGCCCTGCGCGCACCCCGAGGTCAGCGTCTTTTTTTTCAGCTTGTCCTCGAAATTGGTCTCGCGGTCGGTGCGAACCACGACCGTCTCGAGCTCCTCGTCGTAATCGATGCCGGTGATGCGGTCGTCTGCGCGCAGCATGTTCTGGTTTAGGAGATAGCCGATCGCGAGATAATCGGGATGATCGCCGATCGTCATCATCGTGACGATCTCGCGCCCGTTGAGGAACAGGGTGAGCGGCCGCTCCATGACGACGGCGGTATCGACCCGCCGTCCTTCGTGATCGATGCCGGCGACGGTGCGGGTGAGCCGCGGGTCGTCGGGCCGGGGTCGGACGGTGAATTCTTCCATGGCAAGGATTATGTAGGATGTTGTTTATCGGGGCCAGTCGCCGAGAGCAGGCATCAGGCATGATGGATACGAAACGGCTCTACGATGAGGATTTCGTCCTCTGGTCGAAGCAGCAAGTCGAAGCGTTGCGTGCCGCGGCGCATACCGGGTCCAACCAGAAGCTCGATTGGGAGCACCTCGCCGAGGAGATCGAGGATTTGGGCAATTCACTTCGGCTCGCCGTGGAAAGCCAGATCTCGAGGATCATCCAGCATCAGGTGAAGCTCGCGCATTCCCCCGCGGTCGATCCGCGCAAAGGTTGGCGGCGTACGATCCGTCAGGCTAGAGCGGAGATCGATCGCATTCTGGAGAAAAACCCGAGCCTAAGGCGGGAGGTTCCGCATCTAATCGAGGACGAAACGCAACGTGCTGTCGAGCTCGCCATCAGGGATCTTGAAGAATTCGACGAGATCGACCGGTTGGACGTACCGTCCCTGCGACGGGCATCTTTCAGCGAGGAGCAGGTTCTGGGAGACTGGTTCGCGGAGGACCACCGGGGTTAGCTCGGGATGACCATGACGAGTTTGGGGGCGACATCAGCCGGTGGCGCTCCTATCTTAACAAGACGAGCCGCGGTGCGAGCGAGCCAGGCATGATCGACCCGTTTGGACGAGCGATAACCTATCTGCGCGTGTCGGTGACCGACCGCTGCGACTTCCGCTGTGTTTATTGCATGGCGGAAGAGATGACGTTTCTGCCGAAATCCGAGCTCCTGACCCTCGAGGAGCTCGACCGGGTGTGCAGCGCGTTTATCCGGCTTGGCGTCAAAAAGCTTCGTCTGACCGGCGGGGAGCCGCTCGTCCGCCGCAACATCATGAGCCTGTTCCGCTCGCTCGGCCGGCATATCCGCACCGGCGCGCTCGACGAGCTGACCTTGACGACCAATGGCAGCCAGCTCGCCCGTTACGCCGGCGAACTGCGCGATTGCGGCGTGCGCCGGGTCAACGTATCGGTCGACACGCTCGACCCGGCGAAGTTCACCGAGATCACGCGCCGCGGCCGGCTGGAGGCGGTGCTCGAAGGGCTCGCGGCGGCGAAGGCTGCCGGGCTCGCGGTCAAGATCAATGCCGTGGCGTTGCGCGGGCGTCAATGAGGACGAGCTCGACGATCTCGTGGCCTGGACCGGTGCGCAGGGCTTCGATCTCGTATTCATCGAAGTCATGCCGATGGGCGACATCGGCGGCGAAAACCGGCTCGACCAGTACCTGCCGCTGTCCATGGTGCGCGCCCGATTGCAGCGGCGATGGACGCTCGACGAGACCGATTACCGCACCGGCGGTCCCGCGCGCTACGTCACGGTGCGTGAAACCGGCCGGCGGCTCGGCTTCATCACCCCATTGACCCACAATTTCTGCGAGAGCTGCAACCGCGTGCGTTTGACCTGCACCGGCACCCTCTTCATGTGTCTCGGCCAGGAGGACGCAGCGGATCTGCGCACGCCGTTGCGCCAATCCGAAGGCGACGAGGTGCTCGAAGCGGCGATCCGCGAGGCGATCGACCGCAAGCCGAAGGGCCACGACTTCATCATCGACCGCCGCCATAACCGTCCGGCCATCGCCCGCCATATGAGCGTGACCGGCGGGTGACGGAGGGTGACCGGGCCGCCACCCCGGATCGCCGCCGTCGCGGCGGATACCGAGGCCGCGCAGCAGGCGCTTAAAGAGCTGTGCAGCCGTCATTCTTGCGTTCCCCCGGAGGATGCCGAAATCATCGTGTCGCTCGGTGGCGACGGCTTCATGCTGGAGACGCTCCACCGCTTTTTGTCCACCGGCCTTCCGATTTACGGCATGCATCTCGGCAGCGTCGGGTTTTTGATGAACGCCTACCGGCCCGACGGGCTGATCGAGCGGCTCGCCGCGGCGCAGCCGGTCGTGCTGCATCCGCTCGAAATGATCGCGACCTGCGAGCGCGGCGAGAGATGCCGGGCGATCGCCTTCAATGAAGTCTCCTTGCTGCGCGAGAGCCGGCAGGCGGCGAAACTTCGCGTCACTGTCGACGGCGTCGTGCGCATCGAAGAGCTGATGGCAGACGGCATTCTGGTAGCGACGCCGGTCGGCAGCACCGCCTATAATCTGTCGGCGCACGGGCCGATCATCCCGCTCGGCGCCGGCATTCTGGCCTTGACCCCGATCACGGCGTTCCGCCCGCGGCGCTGGCGCGGCGCGCTGTTGCGTCACCACGCGAAAGTCCGCATCGACGCGCTTGAAACCGACAAGCGGCCGGTCAGCGCCGTCGCCGACTTCACCGAGGCACGCGACGTCGTCGCCGTCGAGATCCACGAGAACCGGCACACCAAGACGACGCTGCTCTACGACCGCGAGTTCAACCTCGAAGAGCGGGTGATCAAGGAACAATTCGCTTCCTGAACCATCGCTAACCGCGGGTTGCGGAAAGCGAGAAGGCCAGCGGCAGCCATGGCCTGTCGGGCCAACGGTAAAGGCCGGACGGATCCTTCACGAGAATCCTGAACATCTGCCAGGGCACCGCATCGTGCTCGTGCAACCAGTCCAATGTCATGCCCGAGGCGATGAGCCTGGTGATGACGTCGCCCAAAGGATGGATCCAGTTGTAGATGGCTGCGTTGGCGAGCCGAGCGTCGGGGTCCACGTAATCGCAACCCTCCGTGTCGACCATCGGCTCACGTGAGAAGTACGGGGCGAGCAGGCTCGGCATGCCGTTCGGAGAGCCCGTGGCGTCATCGAAAACGTAGGCGGTGGGATGGCCTTCGGCGAGATAGAGCGATCCGCCCGGACGCAACAGCGCCGCAACGATCTGCGCCCATCGAGCGATGTCGGGCAGCCAGCAGATGGCGCCCCAAGTGACGAACACCATGTCGAACCGATGGGGCGGCGGGATCGCCGCCAACGCGTCATAGAGGTCCGCATGAACAAAGCGCGCGCGGTCGGCAAGACCGAGCTCCCCAGCCAGGTTGCGCGCTACCTCGATGGCAGGGGCCGAGAAATCGAGGCCGGTTACCTCCGCGCCACGCTGCGCCAGCGTTAGACTATCCGCCCCGAAATGGCATTGCAGGTGGGCGAGGCGCTTGCCCTTGACCGGAGGCAGCTCCGCCTCCTCGATCGCATTCAACTTACCGCGACCGGCCCGCAGGTCGGAGAGATCGTAGCCGCTCGGGCCGATATGGACGCCGACACGCTCGTCCCAGCTGGCACGATTAGCGCGATGCCACTCGGGTTCGATCATGGCGACATCCCCGTGCTCCGCTGGCCGATCAGGAAACCCTCTCCCGAGCGACAGCCGGTGACGGGCGTTTTCCGAGTAGGAGGTGGAGGGCTGAACGCAGCTGGTCCTTCAGCGCCGCCTTCTGCGGCTCGATGAGACTCGCCAATCCGAGTAATCCGCCGAGTGCGAGACAAAAAACAAGGACCGCACGATGACCTGTCCCGTTCTGCGCCATTTCTGGATTAGGAGAGCCCGAGCGGTTGTCCGTCGAGATCCTCTGCCCTGTCGATTTCGATCAAGACGGCATACCCGCTCTTGTGCGGATCGCGGTCCTTCTCAGGCTGGACCAGGCGCCGCCACACTTCTTCGTAGATCGGGCCCGAGCGGTATGTCCGGGCGTGCCCGTAGAATCGCGCAATCCCGCCTTTCGGAAGCACGCCCTCTTCGCGTAACTGCGGCTTGCGGAAGTACACGGTCAACGGTGTACCGTCCGCGAGGTTTTCGTTGGTCGAACCTTTGCCCCGCTCCCACAGCGCAATGTGCGTATCGTCGAACACCATCGTGCTGCCGCGCGGGCTGATCTGCGCAAACCCGTTGGGCAGCACGCTGCCGACCAGACACACATTGGCGGGAAAGGCGGTGTCGACATGGGGCCGCAAAACTTCCGGAATCTTTGCCATCGAGCCTCCACTACTTATTCCAGTGACGCCACAGGACCAAGCACCCAGATCAATCGTCCGCGGCTGCGCAGGTGCGCTGCTCGATGCGGGCGGTGGCAAATTCGCGCAGCGCTGCGATTAGAAAGGTAATGTCCTCCTGCAGACGGCTAAATCCGCGGGTCTTTTCCAGCGTCTTCTGATCCATGTACAAGGCACGGTCGACCTCGATCTGCAGGCTGTGCCGGGCAGCCGCCGGACGGCCTTGCCGCTTGACGATTTCGACCCCCTTGTAAATCTCGTTGATACGGACCGTATACCCGCGTTCGTGCAATACCCCGGCGACGAAATTCGTGAACTCCGGTGCGCAGGTCGTGCCGTCGCGATCGCCCAATACGAAATCTGCACAGTGCCCGCCCTTTTTGCCTCGGCGTTGGGACGGCATCGAGTGGCAGTTCACATGCCAAACCGTGCCGAATTTTCGATGCGCGCGATCGCAAGCCTCCTCCAGCACCCGATGGTAGGGGATGTGGCAGCGCTCGACCCGAGCCATGACCTCGAGGGCGGTCAGCTTGCGGTCGTAAATCGGGATGCCGGGTCTCGCAACGCGACGGACCAGGCCAAGGCCAGCCCGCGTCCGGTGCGAGGGAGCTACAGGCGTCGGCCAAGCGCCGTCGATATGCAACGTGTCGAGATCGTCCGCCGCCCGGTTTGGATCGAGGTAACTGCGAGGAAACAGGGCGCCGATCAAGGTGGCGCCCAATTCCGGCGCTGCCGCATAGAGTTCGTCGACATAGAGTCCTCGGCCATCCGCAAAATATCAAGTGAGCAGGAAAAGCTAAAATCCTCGGGATACTCGGACCCACTGTGCGGCGAGTTCGAAGACGAGCGGCACTTCCGCCGTTTTCGGGTCTCGGCGCCACAGCACCCCGGGAATCTCGAAGCTCATGTCGTCAAGCTCGCTCGTTGCAGGAACGGGCACCGCGCCTTGGCGGCTCAGTGTTCGATCGGATGCGCACCTCGATCGGGCAAATCTACGCATGGGCCTATCCGCGAGCAAGCAACGAAGCTGTGAGGATCCGACCGTGCGGAGATCGCGTGAAGATCCGCACCTGCGTCCCGTTGTCGGCGTGACGACAAGGGCGGATCGGGTGCACAATGATAGCTATCGAACCTGGGGACCGGGAGCGTTGTGTGCCTGAGCTGAATTATGCGGTCGAACTCACCCCGCCCGATATCGAGCCTTACCGAACCGGCAATACCGGTATCGAGTATGTCACGACCTTCGACAGCGCAATCGTCGGACCGCATGTTCTGATCAGTGCCCTGACCCACGGCAACGAGATTTGCGGTGCGATCGCGCTCGACCGCTTGTTCCGGGCGGGATTGCGCCCAAGACAGGGTAAACTGAGCTTGGCGTTCGACAACGTTGCCGCCTATCACAGCTTCGACCCGCGAATCCCGACGGCGTCGCGCTACATCGATGAGGACTTCAATCGCCTTTGGTCGCCGACGACGCTCGACGGTCCGCGCCAATCGGTGGAACTGACGCGCGCTCGCGCGTTGCGTCCGATTGTCGATACCGCCGATTTCCTGCTCGACATTCACTCGATGCAGTATGCGACAGGACCGCTGATGCTGGCGGGCACCCTGGAAAGGTCGGTTGCATTGGCCCGGAAAGTTGGCATCCCGGAGCTGATCATGTGCGACGCCGGCCATGCTGCAGGGCCGCGGATGCGCGATTACGGCGGGTTTGGCGACCCGCATGCATCCAAAACCGCGCTATTGATCGAGAGCGGCCAGCACTGGGAGCGCCGGGCCGCCGAGATCGCGACCGATGTCATGTTGCGGTTTCTGATGGCTCTCGGCACCTTGACGCGTGATGACGCCGAGAGGCTCGCCGGTCCCGACTTCGATGCTCATCCACGGCAGCGCGTCATTCAGGTAACCGAGGCGGTCACGATCACCGGCGACAAATTCGAATTCGTTCAGGATTTTCGCGGCCTAGAGGTGCTGTCGCCCAAGGGTACGCTGATCGGCCACGACAACGGGTGCGAGGTGCGCACGCCGTATGACGATTGCGTATTGATCATGCCATCGCGTCGTCTCGCAAAGGGCCAGACGGCGGTTCGTCTCGGCCGTTACGTAGAGTGAAAGCCCGGCCCGGCCGCACCGCGTCGGCCGCCCCTGCCAAACGCAGCTTTCCGCCCATTGTCGATGCACAAGCCCGCGTGCTCGTCCTGGGTACCCTTCCGGGTGAGGAGTTGTTGCGTCGAGGCGAGTATTACGCCCATCCGCGCAACCTGTTCTGGCCTATTATTTTCGCTTTGTTCGGCGAGCCGCGAGCATCGAATTACACCGAACGCGTGGCTTTTCTGACGGCGCATCGGATCGCAGTCTGGGACGTCTGCGAGATTGGCGAACGCGAGAGGAGCGCGGACACCACAATTCGTTGGGAGCGGCCGAATACGATCGATCGGCTGCTCGACAAGCATCCGCTGATCCGCGCCGTCGCGTTCAACGGCACGACCGCCAGGCGCCTATACGATCGCCATTTCGCGCGCCGCGCAGCTCTCAACTATCTCGCATTGCCCTCGACGAGCCCGGCGCATGCCACGATCGATTTTTCCGCTAAGCTTGCGCGCTGGACCACGTTGCGCGAGATCCTAGAGCCGGATTGCACAGGTAAGCAGTAGAAAAAATCGGCAGTGCTGGGCCAGAAGTAGCGATCACGGTTGGAGATTTGGTCGGAGGTTCTTGCGGGCTCCGGGCGTAGTAGCTATGTGTACGCTTGAAGCAAATCGTACACCCTGTGGGGAGGCTATGCGAACCAACATCGAGATCGACGAAAAGCTCATGTCGGAAGCCCTCCGCCTTACAGGCCTTAAAACCAAGCGCGCGGTCGTTGAGGCGGGCCTTCGAATTTTAATACGCCTCAAAAGACAGGAAGACATTTTGCATCTCGCTGGAAAGGTGCAATGGGAGGGCAACCTTGACGAAAGCCGTCAAGACCGCGACTTCACGTGATCCTTGTCGACAGCTCGGTTTGGATCGATCTCCTGAACAATGTCGTAACTGAACCCGTCACTCGCCTACGACAACTGATTCCAAACAGCCCTATTTTGATCGGCGATTTGATACTTTGTGAAGTTTTGCAGGGTTTGCAGACCGAAGCGCAGGCAAAGCTCGTCGAAAGATCCCTTGGGCGGTTCGAGCCGGTTTCTCTGCTCGACCCGCCCTTAGCCGTTAAGACGGCTGCGAACTACCGCTTTCTCCGCCGGCAAGGCATCACGGTGCGCAAAACGATCGACCTCATCATTGGAACGTTCTGCGTCGAACGCGGTCACTCCCTGCTGCATAGCGACCGGGATTTCGAACCGATGGAACGCTTTCTCGGGCTGCAAACGATCCAGTGAGATACTGAGCTTTACGATTTACCCGAGCGGCTCGAAGAGGCGCTCGATGTCGCCGGCTTCGAGGCCGGCGCCGGTGCCGCCCGCGGCGTCGTAAATTCCGGCGGCGAGCGCCTTTTTGCGCTGCTGCAGTTCGAGCATGCGTTCCTCGACGGTGCCCTGCGCGACGAGCTTGTAGACGAAGACTGGCTTGTCCTGGCCGATGCGGTGGGCGCGGTCGGTCGCCTGGTCCTCGACGGCCGGGTTCCACCAGGGATCGTAATGGATCACCGTATCGGCCGCGGTCAGATTGAGGCCGGTGCCGCCGGCCTTGAGGCTGATCAGGAACAGCGCCACTTTGCCCTTCTGAAACTGTGCGACCGGGGCGGCGCGATCTTTCGTGTCGCCGCGCAATTCGACAAAATCGATGCAGGCTTCAGCCAGCGCCGGCTTGATCAGGTCGAGCATGCTGGTGAATTGCGAAAACAACAGGATCTGCCGGCCTTCCTCGATCAATGACGGGAGCATCTCCATCAGGTGCTCGAGCTTGGCGCTGGCACTCACTTGACGCGCCGCGGTGAGCTTGACGAGGCGCGGGTCGCAGCACACCTGGCGCAATTTTAGGAGCGCATCGAGCACGACGATGTGGCTGCGGGCGAGCCCCTTTTCGGCGACCTCGCGGCGGACCTTCTCGTGCATCGCGACGCGCACGGTCTCATAAAGGTCACGCTGCGGGCCCGTGAGTTCGAGCGGGCGCAGGATTTCGGTTTTCGGCGGCAGATCGGCCGCCACCACGCTCTTGGTCCGCCGCAACAGGAACGGCTTCAAACGGCCCGACAACACGGCGCGCCGTTCACCGTCCTGCTTCTTCTCGATCGGGGTTCGGAACACGCGGGCAAAGCGTTTTGAGTTGCCGAGCAGTCCCGGCATGAGAAAAGCGAATTGCGACCACAGCTCGCCGAGATGGTTTTCCATCGGCGTCCCGGTGAGACACAGCCGATGGCGGGCGTCGAGGCGGCAGACCAGCTGCGTCGTCTTTGCGGCAGAATTTTTGATCGCCTGCGCTTCGTCCAGCACGACCATGTGCCATTCGATAGGCAGCAGGCAGTCGGCATCGCGCGACAGCAGCGCGTAGGTCGTCACTACCAGGTCGGCATCTTGGATCTCGGGAAAGCGGTCCGCACGATCGGGACCATGCAGTGACAAAACGCGCAATTCGGGCGCCAGCCGCGCCGTCTCGGCAAGCCAGTTCGGCACGACGCTCGTCGGGCAGATGACGAGACAGGGCCGGTCGAGGCGGCCTTCGCGCTTTTCGACAAGGAAATGAGCCAACGCCTGCACGGTTTTGCCGAGCCCCATATCGTCGGCAAGGATGCCGCCGATCTGGTAGCCGCGCAGAAACTGCAGCCAGTTGAGCCCCTCGCGCTGATAGGGACGCAACTCGGTCAGCAGTCCGGCCGGCGGCTCGATCTCGGCGATCCCCGAAAAGCTCGACAGCCGCTCCGCCAATTCCCGCAGCCGCTCGCCGCCGAGCCAGCGCAGCCGGGTCGCCGCTTCGAGCGCGGCGAGGCCGGTCATTTCACCAGCCGAAACCCCGAGCTTGCCCGCGGTGGAAAGGTTCTTCGGGTCGTACAGCTCGACAAGGGTGGCCATGATGGCCTTGGTGCGCTCAAGCGGGAGCGCCACATGCCGGCCGTCTTCGAGCCTGCCGAAGACCGTGCCGTTATGCGCCAAAGCGTCGAGCTCGCTCGGCACGTCGCGATCGCGCAACCGGGCAAGCAGCGAGCTCAGGACGGGCAGCAGAGCCACGCGCTCGCCCTCGACGACAATCCCGAGATCGAGCGAGAACCACCACCCGCTGCCTTCCTCCAGCTCGGCGGTCCATTCGCCCGCGCCATCGACGACGCGATAGCGGAAACCGTCCTCGAATTCGATCCGCCAGCCTTCGCGCTCGAGTTGCGGTACGGCGTCGTACACAAAATTCGGCCAATCCCGCTGCCCCTCGGCAAAACCGAAGGCAATTCGGTCCTCGTCGCGATTTTGCGCTTCGAACGTCTCGACGGCCTGCAACCCGAGTTCCTGCAAGCGCTTCAGCGCTCCCCGCTCGGCGCTGCGATTGCGGCGCCGCACGAGGATCCGCCCCTCCTCAAAGGCGCGCAACTCGTTCCGCCGGTCGTGCGGATCGATCACAACGCCGCCGTACGAAAAGCCGAGGAGCGCCAGATCGACATTGTCGTCCCACTCCTTCGTCCGCACGCCCCAATAGTTCCAGCCTCGCTTGCGCTGAACGAGCGTCAGGATCGGAACCGGCGGATCTTTGCGGATCTCCTCGACGATGTCCGAGCGCGGCCGCGGCAAGGCGAGGCCCGGCAACTCGCGTTCGAGGGCGGCGCCGACCGCCTCGGCCTGCGCTTTGGTGACCGGCGGCGCCGACAATGCGATCCTTACGAGCGGTCGAGCCAAATCGAGTGCGATCGGGCCAGCCAAGTGCTCGGCCGGAAGCACATACCAGGGTGAGGCCGAAGCCAGCACCACCGCAGACGGATCGTCGAGCGCGATGCCAACGGTCTGGCGGCCGTCGGCACCGACCTGCCAGGATAGCCGTCCCGGGCGGTCCGGCCCCAATGCCAATGGCGGCGAGGCGGTATTCTGCCAGCGGCAGCGGCCGGTAGCGAGGATCCGGCGCAGTGTCAGATCGGCGATTTCGGGATCTTGGGAAAGCTGAAGCTGTGAGCTCCACGAACCACCCTGCAGCAGCCCTATGATGGCGCGGTTGGCGGGGGTCATGTAGTTGGCGCTCGCATTCTGCAATTGCTGCACCGGCAGCGCGCGATCGGCGCCCCACTCACCCGATTTCAGGATGCGCACGACCCGCAGGTCGATGACAAAAGGCGAGCCCGGTGCGCTCGGCCAGTCGAGACGGTAGGCAACTGTCTCCGGCGAGACCGGCGGCTGCACCGCCTGCCGCAGCCGGTGCAGCCAGCCCCCGATCGCGCCATCGAGCACATTTTCCTCGGCCCGCTCGACCGATGGCGGGTGGCGCAATGCCTCGAGCAGCACGGCCGCGGCGTGCTTGCAGTTCCATCCAACGGGACAGCTGCATCGACCCGAGATCACGACCGGATCGGAATCATCGATCTCGACAAAGACGTGATAGGGGCGTGGCCGCGTTCCCCTGACCGAGGCGATCAGGCGTTGCCCGCCTTTGTCCGCGCGCAGGTCACGAACCGCACCTTTGCGATGATAGGAACGCCCTTTCTCGAAGCTCCCGGGAAGGCAGCGTCGGATATCGCCTTCATCGAAGGCGACTGAATTGAATGCGAGATCCTGCAACAAGGTCGTCCGCTTCAAGGTAGGGGCCACCAATCGGCTGTGCAGTCTCGATCGCACCCCGTTGCTGTCAAGCGGCAGCCGTCGCGCGTGGCCGATCAGCGCTCTCCTTTCGACAGGTGATGCCGCTCGGCGACGAATCGTAGAGCTATCGCGAGAATGCGGCGAGAAATGCGGAAACCAACGGTTTCATGAAATAGCCGTGATCGGGAGTGACCGTCACCTCGATCCCGCGCCGCCGCAACTCCTCGGCAACGACCGGACCGACAGCGCCGATTTGGATCCCCTGCAGCGCGGTTCGCAACGCCTCTTCACGCCGGGTTGCCGCGGCGACCTCAAAGAGGCGTTGCACCTGTGGCGAGCTGGTGAAGGCAATGGCATCGACGGCACCATCGGCCATCCGATCGATCAGCTCGACGACCTTCTCGTCATCGGCCGCGGCGGCATAGACGTAGGGCAGGACGGGGTCGGGCTCCGCACCAGCCTGCCGGAGAAAATCGGTGAAACGGGTGTTGGGATTGCCCGGATACAGCTGCACGCCGACCCGCCGGCCCCGTAGATCGACACTCGATAACGTCGCGATCAGCCCGTCGGTCGTCGGCTCCGCGGCGCGCAGGTCGGATTTGAGCCCGAGCTCGCGCAGCGCCCGCTCGGGCTTCGGACCGCGCGTGACCTTGCGCGCCGCCCGCAACCCGTCCAGAAACGCCGGTTCGAGTTCGAACCGCTGCGCAAATCCGTGCAGCCGCCGCAGTCCTTCGCCGGTGAACAACACCAGATCATCGGATGGCAGACGCATCAGCCAGTCCCGCACCGGCGCGGGATCCGGGGTATCCCGGATCGCCACCAGCGGGCAGCGCGCGGTTTCGGCGCCCTGCTCCTCGAACATGCGCGCGAGCCGGTCGAGCTCGCGGGTTTCCGGGAGGGCAATGCGGCGGCCGGAAAGCGGGCCGATCGCGGGTTGGTCGCTCATCGAAGAGGAAGCTGATCTCGGCAAGGGCGTCGTGCAAGACTATAGTCGCGAGAGCACCGCAGGGCGGAGGCATTCGAATGGATCGCGAATACGAGACGGTGCGGATCGACGACCGCGGCGAGGGATTGCTGCTGCTGACCCTCAATCGCCCCGAGGTGGCCAATGCGTTGAACACGCAGATGGGGCGCGACCTTCTCGCCTTCTTCGATGCCATCAACGCGACGCCTGCAAACCAGCGCTGCATCGTCGTGACCGGCGCGGGGGAGCGGGCGTTTTGCGCTGGCGGCGACCTCAAGGAACGCAACGGCATGACCGACGAGGCCTGGCAAGACCAGCACCTGCTGTTCGAGCGGATGATCCGCGCCTTCATCGGATGCCCGGTCCCGGTCATCGGCGCGATCAACGGCGCGGCCTATGCCGGCGGGTGCGAATTGGCGCTGTGCTGCGACTTTATTTACGCCGCCGAGACCGCCCGCTTCGCGCTGACCGAGGTCACGCTCGGCATCATGCCCGGCGCCGGCGGGACGCAAAACCTGCCGCGCGCCGTCGGCGAGCGTCGGGCCAAAGAAATCATCCTGACCGGACGCCCATTCACCGCCGCCGAGGCTCACGAATGGGGCATGGTTAACCGCCTCTGCGCGCCGGGCCGCGTCGTCGAGGAAGCGATCGAGACCGGGCGCCGCATTGCCGACAACGCTCCGATCTCGGTGCGGCAGGCCAAGCACGCGATCCATTTCGGCACGCAGATGGATCTCGCGAGCGGCATGATGCTGGAAATCGAGGCTTACAACCGGATGGTCCCGACCGAAGACCGGCGCGAGGGCGTGCTGGCGTTCAACGAGAAGCGCAAACCCCGCTTCAAGGGCCGGTGAGCGGCGAATACCATCCGAACACGGAGAGCACAATGACCGACGCTATACACAACAAACTCACTGAGTTTCTGGCGTTTCGGGCGACAGACCTGCGGTACGAAGATATTCCAGAGACTGCCAGAGCACTCGCCCGGCAGTGCGTTCTCGACTATTTCGGAGTGGCCATCGCCGGCGCCGACGATCCCCTCGTTAGAATACTGCTCGGCGAAATGGCGGAGGCGGGCGGCGCGCCGCAAGCGAGTGTGATTGGCCATGAGATGTGCTTGCCGGCAATTTCGGCAGCGCTCGTCAACGGGGCAGCGGCGCACGCGCTGGACTATGATGACGTCAATATGGCGATGCCCGGCCACCCCTCGGTGGCGATCCTGCCGGGCTTGCTCGCCTTGGCGGAACTCAAAGGTTCTTCCGGCCGAGACCTCGTTACGGCGTTTGTCGCAGGCTATGAGACTGCCTGCCGGATCGGTGCGGCATTGCGGCCGGGGCACTACAGTCTCGGCTTTCATTCGACCGGCACGATCGGCAGCTTTGGCGCCGCGGCGGCCTGCGCGCGGTTGTTGGGGCTACAGACGATGGGTACGGCAGCGGCGCTCGGCATTGCAGGGACGCAGGCGGCCGGGCTCAAATCGCAGTTCGGGACGATGTGCAAGCCGTTCCATGCCGGCAAGGCGGCGCAGAACGGGCTGCTGGCGGCGCGCCTCGCCGCGCGTGGGTTTTCAAGTCGAACCGATGTTATCGAATGCGTCCAGGGTTTCGCTCCGACCCACGGGCCGGATTTCTCGCCCGATGCCGCCCTGGCCACGCCTGAAGGCGGGCTGCACCTTTTCGCCAACCTCTTCAAATACCATGCCGCCTGCTATCTGACGCATGCGCCTATCGAATGCGCCCGTCAGCTGCGCGATCAGCATCGGCTGGTTCCGAAAACCGTTGCCCGCATCACCTTGCGGCTCGACGGCAGTTGCGAGCGAGTCTGCAACATCCCCGCTCCCATAGACGGCCTACAGAGCAAGTTCAGCCTGCGCCAGACCGTGGCGATGACATTGGCCGGGATTGATACGGCGAGCCTCGGCGCCTACAGCGCCGAGAATGCGCGCGACCCGGCTCTGGTAAGGCTGCGCGAGCAGGTCGAGATAGATTGGCAGGACAGCTGGCCACAGACTCTGAGCGAGCTCGAAATCGAGCTGACCGACGGTCGCCGGCTCACGGCGCGCCATGATGCCGGCATTCCCGCCGCCGACATCGCCGATCAAGGTCGTCGGCTGGCTGCAAAGTTCGATGCGCTCGTCGAGCCTTTGCTCGGTGCCCCCCGGACGCGCGAGTTGCGCGAAACGATTGCCGAGCTCGATCATCTCACCGATGTCGCCGACCTCGCCAAGCTCGCCGCAGCTTGAAATTGCCCCTCACCCAACTGTCCCTCACCCAGCTGTCCCTCACCCTTGTGTATCCCGCGTGCAGGGGAGGGTTAGGGAGGAGGCTTGCGGGGAGAGGGCTCGGGTGAGGGGCTGCGCCATGCAGGACCGCGTCGTCGACAAGATTGTTGCCCACGTTAACCGCGTAGCCGAACACGGGGTGCCCGAGGCCGCGCGATCCGCGGCCAAGACTTTCATCGCCGATACGCTGGCCGTCGGAATAGCCGGCTCTCGAACGCCATGGCGTGGCGAGATCCTCGACATGCTCGCCGGCATCGGCGGGGCGAAGGAGGCGACGGTGTTCGGCGGCGGCGAAAGGCTCCCGTTCGTGCACGCGGCGATGCTCAACGCCTATCAAATCCATGCCCAGGAATTCGACTGCGTACACGAGGCGGCGGTCGTCCATCCGATGGCGGCGGGGTTGCCGGTGCTCCTCGGATGGGCGGAACGGGAAGGCGGCGTCTCCGGTGCCCGCCTGATCCGCGCGCTTGTCGTCGCGGTCGATGTCGCGGCGAATTTGGGCTTGTGTTCGCGCGCGCCGATGCGCTTCTTCCGGCCGGCCAATGCCGGCGGTTTCGGCGCCACCGTGGGGCTGGCAATGCTGGCCGACCTCGATGGCGCGCAGCTGCGGGACGCGATCGGGATCTACTATGGGCAGTGCGCCGGCACGATGCAGGCGCACAGCGAAGGAACGCCGCAATTGGCGATGCAGATGGGTTTTGCCGCCCGCAGCGCCGTCACCGCGGTCGAGCTGGCGCGTCGCGGCATGCCCGGGCCTCATGCGCCGATCTCCGGGGATTTCGGCTATTTCGCTTTGTTCGACGGCAAGGCCGATCCCGCGCCGTTCGACGAACTCGGCGAGCGCTGGCGCATCACCGAGCTCAGCCACAAACCGTTCCCAAGCGGGCGGGCCACGCATGGCGGCATCGACGGGCTGCAACGCCTGATGACAGAAGACGGGGTGACTGCCGATCGGGTCGTCGCCTGCCGTTTTCGCGTGCCGCCTTTGACGGCGCGGCTAGTCGGCCGCCCGGCTGTCGAGGACATGACGACTGGCTACGCCCGGCTGTGCCTGCCCTATGTCGGGGCCGTCTGCCTGCGCCGCGGCGATGTCGGGCTCGGCGATTTCACCGCGGCCGCGCTTGCCGATCCGGACACGTTGAGGTTGGCGCGCCGTCTGACGGTCATCGAGGATGGCAACCCGGACCCCAACGCGCTCTTGCCGCAGCGCGTCGAGATCGATCTCGCCGAAGGCCGAACCGTCGCCGTCGCGGTAACTTCGGTGCTCGGCAGCCCCGAGCGGCCGCTGGCGCCCGAAGCTGTGCGAGCCAAATTCAAGAATTGTTGGCAATCCATGCACGACCTTCCGCCGGAGCAGGCCGCGGCGTTGTGGGATGCGGTGTTCGCGCTCGAAACTCTCGACGACGTTCGTCCGCTCGCCGGGCTCAGCGCCCCGCAAGGCGCGTCATGACATCGGATTGGGCACGGTTCGGGGTCGAGCCGGAATGGTCGTTTGCGATCCGGCACCGGGTGCGCTGGAGCGAATGCGACCCATTCGGGCACGCCAACCACCGCGCCTATTTCGAGTGGTTCGAGGAAGCGCGCAACCGCTATCTCGAAGCCGTCGCCCTCGCGCCGCTGTCGCCGGATACGCCGGGTCCGGTGATCGCCGAAACCGGCATCCGCTACCATCGCCCGCTCGCTTATGCCGACGAGATCCTGGTCACCGCGCGCACGGTTCGCCTCGGACATACCAGCTTCGACATGGAATATGCGGTGTGGCGCGACGGGCTTTGCGCCCTCGGGCGGGCGGTGCTGATCCTGGTGGTCAACGCCACGGGCGAAAGACACCATTGCCGCCCGAGCTGCGCGAACGCATCCTCGCCCGCGACCCGGATGCCCAAGGGAGAGGCCCCCTATGAAACGCGCCGTCATTGTCATCTGCGACAGCCTCAGGGCGGATTTGATCACGCCGCGTGATGCGCCGTTCCTGAGCGCGTTCGGACAGCGCTCGGCGCGGTTTGCGAACCACAGGAGCGTCTTCCCGTCGACGACGCGAACCAGCGCCGCGTCGATCGCCACCGGGTGCCTGCCGGCGCGCCACGGCCTGCTCGGCAACACGATGGCGCTCGACGAGGGCGATGGGCTCGTCTGCCTATCGGTCGGTAAGCCGGATTTTCGCGACCGCCTGCATCGGGCGACCGGCCGCACCCTGCAAATGCCGACCCTCGCCGAGCGGGTCAGCCGTGCCGGCGAAACCGCGATCGCGATCTCGAACGTCTCGCCGGGCGCCGCCTATTTCCTCGACCCCGACGGCTTTGGCTGGGTCTACAACCCGGCCGGCAGCTTTGGGCCCGGCCGCCGGCCGCTGCCCGCGGCGGAGGGTCTAGCGATCTCGAAGGGCGCCGAAGGCGACGGCGCCGCGACCGAGCGCTTCTGCGAAGAAGTGCTCCGCGGGCGCGCCCCTGCAATCGCGCTGTTGTGGCTCTCGGAGCCGGACTATACGGGCCACCACTTCCCGCTCGGCTCGCCGGCGCATTGCCGCGCGATCGCGAGCGCCGACGAGAATGTCCGCCGCGTCGCCGAGACCGTGGCGTCGCTCGATCCGGCAGGCGAGAACATCCTCTTCGTCGTCGGCTCGGATCACGGAATGGAGACGGTCGCGGAGACCATCGATCTCGATGAGCTGTTGATCGAGGCCGGGCTGAAGGGTGCCGCGACATCGTCGGAGGTCGTCGTCGCACCCAACGGCACATCGGCCCTGCTCTATTTCGCCGATCCTGCCGGTGCACTCGTCGGGGAGGTGGCGCGGTTTCTCGAAACCCAGGGCTGGGTCGGGCGCACCTTCGTCGGTCCGGGCTTGGCCGCGGCTGGTCTACCGACGGGTTCCCCGATGCAGATTGCAGTAACGCTCAAGCCCGACGACCGGACCAATCCGCACGGCGTGCCCGGCTACAGCCCCGTCGTGCGCGACGCGCTCGAGCCCAAGGACGCCACCGGCTTCGGCCAGCATGGCGGCCTCGGCAAAAACGAGCAGAGCCCGTTCCTCTTCGTCTTCGGCGGGGGCTTCGCCCCCGGCCCCCACCCCGCCCGCTCCTCGCTGATCGACATCGCACCAACGGTGCTGCGTCATCTCGGCTTGTCCACAACCGGACTGGACGGCCAAGCATTGCCACTTCATCCGGTCGCGATCGGCTAGTGCTCAGAAGCAAACAGATGATTCACATCCGATCGGCTCGATACCGCACGCTGGGCCGCCCTCAACCGTATGAACTGAATCATCTGACTGGATCTGAGCACTAGCCCCAAACGACGCGGTGCTTTCACACCGCCCTGAAGACGCAAAAACGCAAGGTCTAAAAAGCCCATGACTAAGCTGGGCGAGTCGTTGCGCCATCAACGACCGCGATTGCCGATGCTATTGAGGTTGCCACATCCGGCTGACCCTTACCGCGCCAAATCGACAAGTGGCTTGCAGGCGATCCATGCCGACGCGATCAGGTCAACCGCATCGGGCTGCCGAAGCTCCGGGCAGCGCTCGTAGCGGAATACGACACCAGTCTGAATCTGGTAGTTCGAGCTTTCTTTGTTGACGAAGGAACCGTAAGCCGCAGAGAGCCATCTTGGCTGTGTCTTGGGCGGCCCGCCGGACGGAATTGCCGTGCGCAAGTCGAAATCAATCCGTGCATCGACGAATGGCGTTGCTCTCTGCGATGGATATCGCCGCTGAACGCCCCTCAACCACGGCGTCGCGCCCTCGTGATCATGCAGCAGCGGGTTTAGATTGTTGACGATTTCCCCTGCCAGCGCCTGAAATCCGGCCTCGCCTAACTTGATGAGGTTGTGCCGCATGACGTTGTTCACGGCATGGGGCACGGTTACCATCGCTTCAATTGCTTGAGACCCGACGTTCAAGGTCAAATGAGGGTACTTGGTGAAGTTTACTGCTTCCGGGGCTGCCGAGAGCGAAAGAAAATCCCAAACGGCGTCTCCTTGACTGCCGATAATAGCCGGGCGGCCCGCCACTTTCGGATTCATGCCTAGACGATCCATGAGGTCGTGGCGGCTTCTTAACTCGTCCAGCGCCAACAAAAGAACGCGCTTGCCTTCAAGGTAAGTGAAAGGGTGATCGTGCCCGAAATGAAATCCTGAAAACATCGTCAAGGTGCCCTCCACGAATTGTTTAGTTTCAATCAGTTTCGCTTCGACAATTTCCAAGTAATCTGCCGTCCTGGCTGCCCACTTGCTCTCGGGATGTTGCCGAAGCCACACGTAGACGCACCTCCATTCGAGCAGCACGGTGTCTGCGGGAAGAGTTGCTGGAAGGAAAGGGAGGGGTGCAATTGCGACCGCAGTAATACTCTGAAAGCCGCGTCGTTCAGCCGTACGACGGTGACGATTGATTTGGTCAGCACCCAGCCTCGCCATCACCTTGGTTTCGATGAAGATGCACCATCCGTCGTTGTCGAAAATCCACCCGTCCGGAATCCCCCTCCGATCAAGCTCTTCCTCGCTCGGTTCTTCGTCTCCGGGATATTGCTGCTCCAACACCGAGAGCTTGCGCGGGTCTACAGGAGCCTTCGCTTTAATAAGCTCGCGCAGAAAGAGGCCCAATAAATTCCGATCTTCGTTGATCGCTGTCAGCAACGCATGCGTGACGCGATTTTCCGGCTGCGAATATTGATCGAAGATATTTCTCAAAGGCACCCAACCTGTCGCAAATGTGACATTGGTGATTTCGGCCCTAACAGAGTGCCGCGGTGGTGAAGCGTCGGTTGACCTTGATCTTGTCGGAGCGTTGGCGGGCTTCCCACAGATCGCGCTGCATCTGCATTCGCAGCCAAGTATCGGCTGTGCTGGCGAACACTTGTTCCAGTCGTATCGCCATATCGGGCGAAAGGCTTATCCCTCTGCGTCCGGGACCACAAAATGTTGTAGCCGCGGAGGTGAGTTCGTGTTAGAACAAATCACGAACATAACCGCTTCCGGTAGCCACGATGACCGACTTTCCACGCTCCTTGATCGAGTTCCAACAGCGCTTCGGCGATGAGGCCGCCTGCGCTCAATATCTTGCAGCGATGCGCTGGCCCGACGGTTTCGTCTGCCCGGTCTGCGGCGGTGGCAAAGCCTGGCGGCTGGAAACCAAGGCCTGGACATATGAGTGCGCCGGCTGTGGTCGCCAGACCTCGGTCACCGCCGGAACCATCATGCATCACTCCAAGCTGCCGCTCACCGCCTGGTTCTGGGCGGCTTATCTGATGGCCACCCACTCCAACGGCATCTCGGCTCTGCAACTGCAGCGCCAGCTCGCCTTCGGCTCCTACAAGACGGCGTGGCTGATCTGCGCCAAGCTGCGCAGCAGCATGCTCGCCCCGGGCCGCAGCCCTCTTGCCGGCCTCGTCGAGGTTGATGAAACCGAAATCGCTTGCCGCAGCAAAAACGATCCGGTCACCGGCGGCGGCGGGCGCAGCCATCAGGGCAAAATGCTGGTGGTCGGTGCCGTCGAGGTAGAGGACGGCGGCCTCGGCCCCGGCCGCATCCGCCTGAGCAAGGTCGCCGATTACTCGGCTGCCAGCCTCCACGCCTTCCTCGCCGCCAACCTCGGCCCCGGCGCTACTGCCAAGACCGATGGCTGGTCCGGATATCCCGGCACCGCCGGCGTCATCCACGATCCCCACGTCGTCGGCAAGATGGCCGCCCATATCGTCCTGCCCTGGGTTCACCGGATCTTCTCCAACCTCAAGGTGTGGGCCTTGGGCGTCTACCACGGGCTGCGTCGCAAACACCTCCAATCCTACCTCGATGAATTCGTCTTCCGCTTCAACCGCCGGCGCACCCGGCATGCCGCATTCCGATCCCTCCTCGGCATCGCCGCTGCGCACCAGCCTCTCCCTTACAATATGTTGATCTCACCGGAAGCAAAGGCATAAGGCTTTCGGGCGAAACCCCGGTATGGCCGTTCAACAGGGTCGGAGAGCGCCTTGCGCGTGACGCCAAGGGCCTCGGCCGCCGCGGTTACAGTAAGGCCCAGAGGCTTAAGGCACTCCTCCCGGACAATTTCGCCCGGGTGCGCGGGATCCTGCATCTCCATCTCGCTATCTCTCCTTTCCGGCGGCTTAAGACTGACCCAAATGAAGTCGGCCTTCACGGGTTATCGTCGCCCCCGCGAAAGCGGGGGTCCAGAGCCTGCCCCTGGCTCGAACAGGGGGGCAACCGCTGCGGCCTTGCAGCCCCTGGATTCCCGCTTTCGCGGGAAAGAGTGCGTCCGTGAGGACGCTTTGTTGGCACGGTGCAAGTCCGTGTCGGAGCTGGTCGCAGCTCCGTAATCGAAGGTAACTGCGTCGCCGTGAGGCGGGTGGGGAGCAACCGGAGGTGAACCGGCAGTCCGTAGAGCCTGCCCTCGCGAAAGCGGGGGATGCCGAACCTGATTCGGCGTGATGCTGTGGCGAGCCTGCTCTTTCGCGGCGAAGCCTGGAAGCAACCGATGGCGCTGAGGCGACTGACAAAGCGACCATCGGGCAGCTCGCGTGGTTGGGGGCGGAATGTCGAGAAAGCAAATCGGAGTAAGCGGAGAGACCTGCCGGTCTGGGTGAGAGCGGCAGGAGTCAGAGCCTTCATAGTACCGCGATGCGGCGTCGGCCGTGGAGAGGAGCGGGAAGTAAAACCGCTTCGAGGGAAGGGGGGCAGGAAGGTGGAGACGTGAAGTTCGGAACCGAGCAACAAGTCGTCTCGGGAGTGCCCGCAAGGGCTACGCAAGAGACAGAAGCCGGCCGGCCTGACTGGCGGTGGGTAGAAGCATCGATCTGGACGGAGCGCATGGTGTCGGCGCTGGTCAACGGCGTCAAAGGAGGCAAGTGGTACAGCCTGATGGATAAGCTCATCCGCCCGGCAACCCTGGAAGCGGCGTGGCAGAAAGTCGCGCGGAACAAAGGGGCGGCCGGAGTGGATGGTCAGAGCATCGAGCGGTTTGCGGTCCAAGCGGAACGATATCTGCAGGAACTTCAGGCGGGTCTGAAGGGGGGCAGCTATCAGCCGTGTCCGGTCAAACGGGTGGAGATCCCCAAAGGCGACGGGCGAACCCGTCCGCTGGGGGTCCCAACGGTCAAAGACCGGATCGTGCAGACGGCTCTCAAGATGGTCATCGAGCCCATCTTTGAAGTCCAGTTTCGGCCGGGCAGCTATGGCTTTCGTCCGGGACGGAGTTGCAAGGATGCACTGCGAGAAGTCGACCGGCTGCTGAAGGCGGGGGTCACCTGGGTGGTGGATGCCGACCTGAAGAGCTACTTCGACACCATCCCGCATGACAAGCTGATGACCCTGGTGGCGAGCGCGATCAGCGACGGGGTGGTCCTGTCGCTGGTTGAAAGCTTCCTCCAGCAGGACATCATGAAGGATATGGCGCGTTGGGCACCGACGACGGGAACGCCCCAAGGGGCGGTCATTTCGCCGTTGCTGGCCAACCTCTATCTGCACGCGCTCGACCTCCTGATGGAACAGAGCGGCTGCCGGATGGTGCGGTACGCCGACGACTTT
The DNA here is from genome assembly GCA_963700185.1 of uncultured Alphaproteobacteria bacterium. Lineage (GTDB taxonomy): Bacteria > Pseudomonadota > Alphaproteobacteria > ATCC43930 > CGMCC-115725 > AP-15. Next base: position 111,651 of record CAVOWP010000002.1, on the reverse strand, counting down.
GTGATCCTGTGCCGAACGGAAGACGAGGCCCTGGCCGCCCTTCGCCAAGTCGAGGCGTGGGTCGCGGCCAATGGCCTGACGCTCCATCCAGACAAGACACGGGTCGGCGACAGCCGCCAGCCGGGAACCGGGTTCGAGTTCCTTGGCTACCGGTTCGAGGCAGGTCGCCGACTGGTGCGCAAGAAGAGCCTGAAGGCGCTCAGGGACAAAGTCAGAGGCATGACGAGCCGCAGCCGGGGTGATAGCCTGGAGCGGATCATCACTGACCTCAACCCGATGCTTCGGGGATGGTTTGGCTACTTCCAACACGCCACACCAGCTTTGTTCGGCGTCCTCGACGGCTTTGTCCGCAGACGGCTGCGCGCCATTCTGCGCAAGCAGGAAAAGCGCCCCGGCTTCGGACGATGCCAAGCCGACCATCGACGCTGGCCCAACGCGTTCTTCGCGGCCCAAGGACTGTTCACCCTCGAGGCGGCCTATGAGCAAGCGAGACACTCCCGATGAGGAAACCACCGACTGGAGAGCCGTGTGCGGGAGAACCGCACGCACGGTTCGGAGGGCGGGGAGGACTCGAACCCTTCCCGACCCCTATCGCGTAGCAGCGGTAACTCGCTGAGAAGTATTGTTTCATTTTGGTCGTCCTAGATTTGCCTCTTTTGTATGGCAAACGTCCAACCCCTGGCGGTTTCCTGAATCGGTCGGCGGATTGCCAGCGACGCCATTTGCATTCTTCGACTTTAGGGAGAGTCCCGCTGCAAACTCGCTGCAGATACAGCGGAGCGTAATAATCGATGCAAGTTTTGCTTGTGCCAGGTAAGGGGTTGGGCTTCAGTTCGGGACGATCGATCGCGTGGACCGGCGGGTCGCAATCTGCTACGCCCTAGCCATGCCGCTGACCCTCTACAACACGCTGACGCGCCGCAAGGAGCCCTTCGAACCGATCGATCCCGAGCGCGTGTGCCTCTATGTCTGCGGGCCGACCGTTTATGACCGCGCCCATATTGGCAACGGCCGGGCGAACGTCGTCTTCGACGTTCTCTATCGGATGCTGCGCGACGTCTACGGGCGCGAGCACGTGCTCTATGTTCGCAACATCACGGATGTCGAAGACAAGATCAACGCCGCTGCCCGCAAGAATAATGAGCCAATCGCGGCCTTGACGGCGCGGACGACGGCGGCTTTTCATGAGGATATGGCGGCGCTCGGCGCGCTGCCGCCCGATATCGAGCCGCGGGCGACCGAGTATATCCCGCAAATGATCGCGATGATCGAGCGGCTGATCGCCGGCGGGCACGCCTATGTGGCCGAAGGCCATGTGCTGTTCTCGGTCACCTCCGACCCCGATTACGGGCAGCTCTCGCGGCGCAGCCGCGACGACATGATCGCCGGCGCTCGGGTCGAGGTTGCGCCCTACAAGCGCGACCCCGCCGATTTTGTGCTATGGAAGCCGTCCGACGCGGATCTGCCGGGTTGGGACAGTCCCTGGGGACGCGGCCGGCCAGGCTGGCACATCGAGTGCTCGGCGATGAGCGAGACGCATTTGGGCGAAACCTTCGATATCCACGGGGGCGGGCTCGATCTCGTCTTCCCGCACCACGAGAACGAGATTGCGCAAAGCACTTGCGCGCATGATGGCCGCCCGTTCGTCCGGTATTGGATGCACAACGAGATGCTCACCGATGGCGGCGCCAAGATGTCGAAGTCGCTCGGCAATATCCGCACCGTTCGCGAGTTGCTCGACGAGGCGCCGGGCGAGGCGATCCGCCTCGCGCTGCTGACCGCGCATTATCGTGACCCGCTCGACTGGACGAGCGAGAGGCTGCGCCAGGCGAGGCAGACGCTCGATCGCTTCTACCGCGCGCTGACCCTGCCGCGCGACGCCGTGTTCGAGCGATTTGGCGAAGCCGACGCGGCGCTGCGGCCGGTGCGCGACGCGCTCGAAGACGATCTCAACACACCACTGGCCCTGACGCACCTCCATGAGCTCGCCGGAGCGATCAACCGGACGAGCTCGGACGCCGAGCGGTCCGCGCTCCAGCGGGCGCTCGAAGCCGGCGGCCAGTTGATGGGGCTGCTCGGCCGGCCGCCGCTCGACTGGCTGCAAGGCAGCGCGAAAGCCGATGCCGAGCGGATCGAGCGGCGGATCGCCGCGAGGACGGCGGCGCGTAGGCAGCGCCGTTTCGGCGAGGCCGACCATATCCGCACCGAGCTCGCCGGCGAGGGCATCCTGCTCGAAGACCGGCCGGACGGCACGACGACCTGGTGGCGGAAGGACTAAGGATGGCCGGCACCGATCATCGCCGGCAGACGGTGACCAATGGTCCCGCTATCATCCTGGTAGAGCCGCAGCTCGGCGAGAACATCGGCACCGCCGCGCGGGCGATGATGAATTGCGGCCTCGACGATCTGCGGCTGGTGCGTCCACGCGACGGCTGGCCTTCGGACAAGGCGATCGCCGCGGCGAGCGGCGCCGATGCCCTTCTTGCCAAGGCGCGCCTCTACCCGGACATTCCCGCGGCGATCGCGGATCTCGTCCACGCCTATGCGGCGACGGCCCGCGATCGCGGCATGGTGCGGCGCGAGGTGACCCCCCGCCATGCGGCGCCGGAGATGCGGGCCCGGATGGCGGCAGGCGAGGCGTGCGGGGTCTTGTTCGGGCCGGAGAGGACCGGCCTCCTCAACGACGACGTGGCGCTCGCCGACACGGTGTTGACCGTGCCGCTCAACCCCGGCTTCTCATCGCTGAACCTCGCCCAGGCCGTGCTGATCGTGGGCTATGAGTGGTTCACGTCAGCCGTGACCGCGCCGCCCGAGATTTTGCGCCGCGGCGGCAGCCGGCCGGCTACCAAGACAGAGCTCCTCAACTTCTTCGAGCATCTCGAGGAGGAGCTGGTCCGCAACGGCTTTCTGCGCAATCGCGAGAGCCGTCCGAGCATGGTCCGCAACCTGCGCAGCCTGTTTCAGCGCGCCCAGTGCACCGAGCAGGAACTGCGCACCTTGCACGGTGTCGTCACCGCTTTTGCCGGACCGCGGCAACGCAAAGAACAACTTAGCGAAGGACTCGAACATGCCGAACCTGACTTATGAGACCGCGTTGATCGTCGGCGCGGGATCGGGCTTGAGCGCGTCATTGGCGCGCCTGTTCTCCCGCGAGGGCCTGCGGGTGGCGCTTGCGGCCCGCAATTCGGAAAAGCTCGGCGCCCTCTGCGCCGAGACCGGCGCGAAGGCTTTCAGTTGCGACTCAACCAATCCGGGCCAGGTGGCGCAGATGTTCGCGGCAGTGGAGGCCGCAACCGGGGCGCCGGATGTGGTGGTCTATAATGCCAGCGCCCGCGCCCGCGGGCCCGTGGCCGAGCTGGTGCCCGCCGAAGTCGAGCGAGCGCTCATGGTTAGCGCCTATGGCGGTTTCCTCGTGGCTCGAGAGGCGGTCGCCCGGATGCTGCCGAAAAAGCACGGCGCGATCCTCTTCACCGGCGCCTCTGCGAGCGTCAAGGGTTATCCGCTCTCGGCGCCCTTTGCGATGGGGAAATTCGCGCTGCGCGGCCTCGCGCAGAGCATGGCGCGCGAGCTGGCGCCGCAGGGCATCCATATCGGCCACTTCGTGATCGACGGGGCGATCCGCAATCCCGGCCGCACGGAGGCGCCGGACCGCCCCGACAGCATGCTCGATCCCGACGCGATAGCCGCATCTTATTTGCACCTATTGCATCAGCCGCGCTCGGCCTGGGCCTGGGAGATCGAGCTGCGGCCCTGGGTCGAGCGGTTCTGACGCAACGCCGCGCAGCCCTCCGGGTCTGGGGCGCCTTTGCGCTGCTGATGCTTCTGGCGACAGTGCCGTTCTTCTCGACGGTGCTGCCGCCGCTCTTTGACTATCCCAATCATCTGGCTCGCATGCACGTTCTCAGCGAGGGCGGCAATCAATTCTATGCGGTGCATTGGGAGCCGCTGCCTAATCTCGCGCAAGATCTCATCGTGCCGCCGCTCGCACAGCTGATGCCGCTGGACATTGCGTCGAGGCTGTTCTTGGTCGCGATCTTCGGCCTGATCACAGGTGGAACGATATTGCTGAATCGCGTGGCCACAGGGGTGTGGAGAATGTGGCCTCTGCTTGCATTCCTGCTGCTCTATAATCGAATGTTCTTGTGGGGCTTTCTGAATTACCTCTTTGGGATCGGCGTCGCCCTCGCCGGTACCGCGCTGTGGCTGGCCCTCGAACGCGAGCGCTGGTGGCTCAGGACCCTGGCTTCGTCACTCGTCGCGCTCGCCTGCTATCTCAGCCATATCGCAGCCTTTGGCTTTTACGTACTGGTCATTATCGGGATCGAGCTGTCGCCGGCTCGCGGCGAACTGCGTGTCCGCCGCTGGCTGGCAATAGGCCGCAGAACGGCGATTGCCGGCGCGCAGTTCGCCATTCCTGCGGTGCTGTTTCTCGGTTATTGGCACCCGGCCGCGGCCGGCGGCATCAGCTATGCAGCGTTCTGGCGCAAAGCCGATCTCTTGTTCAGTGTCTTCGACAACTACGATCGCGCCTTCGACATCGTCTGTTTCGCTCTGTTCCTTGGGCTCATCGGGTGGCTCGCCGCAACGCGACAGCTCCGGCTGGCGCCTCGACTGGGGGGAGCTGTCGGCCTTGTATTCGCAGCCTATCTGTTATTGCCGAGCCAGATCTATGGCGGCTCGGGTGCCGACCACCGGCTGCCGGTCGCAACCTTCCTGCTGCTGATTGCCGCGAGCGCGGCAAAATTCCCCAATCGACGCACGGCGGCCGCAATCGGCGTGGCGGCGGCAGTGCTGCTGGTGGTGCGCCTGGCCGTCATCGAATACGTTTGGCTGCGCGCCGATCGCATCTACTCGGCCGATTTGGCCGGCATCGACATGCTGCCGCGGGGCGCCAAGCTGGCCGTCGCCTATCCCGCCAGCGCGGTTAATTTCGTGCCGGTTCCGGGAGTGCATCTGGCGGTGCTGGCGGTGGCACGGCGCGGGGCCTTTGTCCCGACCCTATTTGCCAATAAAGGACAGCAGCCGATTGCGCTGAAGCCGTCATACGACGTGCTCGCGGACGCGGCGACGCCACAGGATTTTTGGTCTATTGTCGTAACCGGCCGAGACGCGGCAAAAACGGCGGGGCTACCACAGACGCTCCAGCAGTATGACTTTCTCGCCGTGACCGGAGGCGAGCCATCGGAGGAGCCGCCCATCCAGTGTCTGCGGTCATTCTTCAAGCAGCCGAATTTCGAGATATTCACGGTCGTCCACGATGCCGCCTGCGGGAGCCCAGAAGGATGAGGCGCGAAGAGCTACTGGCTGCGGCAGAGCGGACCCCAGGACAGAATGTGCTGCCATCGCCGCTCAGCGGCATGCGGAGGGTAGGGCCAAGCCGCAAGAAGATGCCATCCATCCGGATCATGGCGGAGAAGAACCGCTTGGTCGGCTGGCAGATCCCCCAATCCGATCGGCGTGCATGAAATCAAGGCGAGAGGGTAGCCGAGACGGGCTGCTTCGTCTAAGGTCGCCGCACTGGCGGTATTGCGGCGCAGCAAGTCCAGCATATGACGGCGCGGCGGCGTGTCGGCCAGTACTCCCGAGATCATCGTGGCCACGCTGTCGTTGTCGCCCGGCAACAGCAGTGCCAGGCGGTCGCCATTGCTCAGATAAGGCGATAGCTTCTTTGCAAGGTCCCACACCAAGGGTTGCGGCATATCGAGGTCAAAGCGCAGCCGCTTTGCAAACGCTATGGGCGCCAAGAGGGCAAGCCCCAGGGCAGCGGCATTGGCGGCCTGCAATGGCCTCTCCCAGATCCGGGCGGCTGCGCAGAGATCACCGACCGTCAATGCCAGAGACAGAACGAGAACCAACGACAACTGAGTATTGTAGCGGAAATAGGAATGGGCCGCACTGCTCATCTCGGTCGGAAACGCGGCAATATAGGTTGTAAAGATAAATATGTTGTACAGGCCGAACAACGCCGCATTGAATGTCAGAAGTCGAGAGGTCGCCGTCCAACCCTGCCGCCACCACATAAACGGCAGGGCCAGGATCGCAGCGGCGACGCAGCCGAAATAGAGTAATTTTCCCGATACGACGCCGAGAACGCTCGCCGCTGTATCGGAGAAATGGGTCCAATTCCAATCGCCAAAAGGCAGCAGCGTCAGTTCGTCGACCCCCGCATGGCCGACGTGATATCGCCAGATCGTGAAAATGAACAGTGCAGGCAAAACCGCCAGTCCCGTGTGTCTCAACACCGCAAGCCGTACCCTTCGCTCGGCCCCGGCGCTGATCAGGGCAGCCCCGGCGAGCGCGGCGACAAGCGCGATACCCGTCTGCTTTGTGTTGGCAATTGCTGCCAGAGCCAAGGCCAGCGGCAGAAACTGCGCCGGCCGGTTTCCCCGGGCCATTTCGCCTTGTGCCAATACGAAGAGCCAGGCGGCAAGGACCGCCATTGCGGCGAGCGCCGGCTCGCCATAGGCAGCAAAATGGATGCGCGGCACGAAACCCGGGTTGAATAGCGTGGCCAGCAAAAAGCCGAGCGCCGTCAGCCCCCAACCCGGCGGCCTTGCCGACGATGTCGCCGATGGACCGAGTGCGCGGGCAATCGCAAGCCCGGCCACGAGTTGGAGCATGACATTGACCAGCGACATGCCTGTTGCGGGATAGTCGGCGTCGAGCAACGAACCGAGAAAGCTCAAGAACTGTGTGTTGTAGGGGGCTCCCGGCAGGAGCGAATGGCTCGGAGGCCGGGCCGCGGTCGGCAGCAAGCCATAGTCGATCAGATAGAAAGCATTGGGCAAAAGGTTGAGAAAGGTGTCCGGCTGGGACGGTCTGAGCGGCGCGATTACCAGCCACAGCGGCAAAGAGACCGCGAGCATCCTACCCAGTGCAAGCCACGCGCCCCCGTTCGGCCGCCGTTTCGGCAGCAACATGATGCTCAAGGCCGCGAGGCCAAAAGCGGCCGCAGGGAGCCGCATGCTCAACGGCACGAAGACACCCCAACTCGTCAGCAATAGGCATAAGGCGCCCCACCCTGCAGCAATCTGAAATTCGGGCGCGCCGCGATTGCCGGTCAGGCCGGCGCCGGCCAATAGAAGTAATCCTCCGACGGCCCAGGTTACACCGAGCGCGAGGATATCGGTCAAATGTGGAAGGTAGGAATCCACAGTACCGCTGGTCAGATCACTCGGCTGGTGTAGCGGCGAGTGCCATACAAGTGGCGAACACCGTCTCGACTGAGATATCGCCGAGATCGGGTTCCATCAGGACATGGACGAGTTTGCCGCGCGGCGCGCACAGACCTGGATCGGAGGCTCGCGAGAACAGGACAACAACCGGGTTTCCACCAGCGGCGGCGACATGAGTGGCGCCGGTATCGTTGCCCACCGTCAGGGCGGTCGACCCTACCAGAGCGGCGAGCGCGGCGACGTCGGTGCGCCCGATGAGGTCCACGGCGCCGGGGCAAATATCGCAGATCATGCGGCCGAGATCCGCTTCGCCATGGACACCCACCAGGACAGGCAGGTAACCGGCGCCTTTCAGTTTTATCGCCAGATCGCCGTATCGACTGGCCGGCCAGCGCTTCGCCAAGTGGCCGGGCGACGAGCCCGGAATCAGCACGACAAAGCGCTTGCCGGCAAGTGCAGCAGGTAGAGACCCCGCAGTCGGCAGCCACGGCACGAGCGAGACGGGGTAGATTCCCGCCATCAGCAATTGCTCGGCCTGGCGGTCCATCGTGTGCTGCCGGTCTCGCTGCCGATTGGCGTGCGGGTGAGAACACTGCCATACGATCCCGGACCACTCCGGCTTCTGCCCCAACCATAGCAGCCAAGCATAGATGCCCGACCGATCCGAGGTCTGGAGATCGTAGATCCGATCAAAGCGCCCGCGCCGCAGTGTTCGGCGGAGCGCGAGCCAGCCCCGGAGATCGAGCGCCTTTGGTCGCCGATCGATCAGAATGTCGTCGAACAACTTCGTTTGTGCGGCAAGCTCCGCATAACGTCGCGTCGTCAGCAAGGTGATCCGGTCGCTCGCGTGGTGGCGCCGGATGTCCGGCATCGGGCCGAGCGCCTGGATGAAATCGCCGAGCGCGCCGAGCTTTATGATCAGAACGTTCTGCGATGGCCGGGAAGCCAATTTTCCGGAGGGCCGCAATCCGGCCACTCTGTCCAGATCGACATGGCTCGCCAGATCTTCGAACGCCCGGAATACCGCGGCGTGTGGGGCGGGATCGTCGGCGCCTATGCTGGCCGTCAGCGAATGGACGAGGCGGCTCGCTGCCGCCACGGCTGGCGAATGCTGGGATTTCTCGACGAGTTCGCGAGCCGCGCGGAGGTTGGTTACGGACAGCCCAATTCGTTGGCCGAAGCGCCAACGAACAATTGGCCGACACGCCAGGTGAGCGAGACAGATCTCGGTTTCGCCCTCGTACTCTTGGAGCAACCTATGGATGTCACGGGCGATGTAGTATCGACGGTCACGAAAATACCGCGCCTTGTTCCAAGCGAAAAACGCGTTGAGCGGCGTAGCCGCCGTAAAGGCGCTCGCATCGAGGCGAGGCGGCAGCGGTGCGATCGACTGAAACACGGAACGATGATGGCCACCAACTTCGCAGAAGAATGCCCGCGACCGGGTGTGCCGTTCAAGCAAGCCGGATGACGCAGATCGCTCTTCGCAGCGATCAGGGATTGAGGCATCGTGTCGCTTTCCGGGGGACGATCGAGATCGCGATGTTCGAAGCCGAAGCCCGCTGGCTCCGCCGCGCGCTCGACGCGTTCCCGCCCGAGCGTCTGTCGCCGGTGCTGAACCTCGGCAGCAGCTCGGCCGTGGTGCGTAACGCGGTACAGCCTTGGATCGATTCCGAGGTGTTTTGCCCGTTGCGCAGCCGCGGTGTTGAGACTCTCCATATCGATATGCGCGAATTGCCGGGCGTCGATATCCGGGCGGATCTGACCGATGCTGCCGATGTTCGCCGGCTGAGCGCGCTTGGGCCAAAGGCGCTGCTGTGCTGCAACCTGCTCGAACACGTGGTCGAACCCCGAGGGTTGGCACAGCATTGTCTAGATCTTCTGCCAGCAGGCGGGCTCGTCTTTGTCACGGTGCCGTTCAGTTATCCCTATCACCGCGACCCGATAGATACGATGTACCGGCCGAGCCCCGCGGAACTTGGCGCGCTCTTTGCGGATGCCCGCCTGCTCGAAGCCACAATCCTCGGGGCCGGGGTGTCGTATCGCGATGCGGTTCGCGAGCGGCCATGGATTCTGTTTCGGCATTTCTGCCGCTTTCCCGTGCCGTTCCTGTCCTTCGAAAGATGGAAGCGCTCGATGGCGCGGCTCTACTGGCTAGTCGCCGAATACCGGATCACCTGCGCCGTATTCGAAAAAACTATGGACTCTGGCGCGTCCCTTATCACCGCTTGGCGGTCTGCGCCCGCTTTATCGCCTGCAACACGGCCGGGCGGTGGCTCTCGAGCGCCCATCCTGCGGCGTCACGGCCGGTAAAATCAGTCTTATTGACGCTGGCGCCCTTGGCAAGCAGAGCCAATACGATATCGATATTCCCGCGATTGGCGGCCACCATCAGCGGTGTCATGCCATTCTTGTTCTCCGCATCGACCGGGGCACCGACGTCGAGGAGAAGTTTTGCCGCCTCGACTTGATTGCGATCGGCTGCCAGGTGCAACGGCGTGTTGCCGAGCTTGTCCTTGGCATCGAGCTTGGCGCTGGCCTTGATCAGGATAGCGATGATAGTGAGATTGCCGTTCATTGCGGCATAATGCAGCCCGGTGCGCGCCTCTTCGTCGGTCTGGTTCGGGTTTCCGTCATTGGCTACTAGCGACCTGACCCGGGCCGCATCGTTCTGGCTGGCGGCGCGCGCCACATTCTCCCAATACCCCCCGAAAATACTGACATCGGCACGCGCCGCCGAGCCGAGCACAGGAGTACTGAGCGCAGCCAGCAAGAGTACGGCGGTCAGGCGAGTTTTCATGACACCCTCCTTGCCTCGGGAACGCGATAGGAGTCGGCGAGCCAGTCGAGCGCCTTCTCCACGGTGTCCACCCCTTCGCCGAGCTCGGGCGGCGGCCGCCGAACCATGATGACGGGGAGATCGCGCTCCCGGGCGGCGATGATTTTCGCCTCGGTCGCCGCGCCGCCACTCGCTTTGCAGACGAGCACATCAATCGCGTGGCGCTCGATACGGTCGTGCTCTTCCGCCACAGAGAACGGCCCACGTCCGACGATCACCTCGTAGGAGCGCAATGGCAGGAGATGGCGCGGCGGATCCACGAGGCGTACCAGAAAGTGGACTGCGGTCGCGGCACTGAAAGCGGCAATCTCGCTGGCGCCGAGGGTGAGCCAGGCACGCCGCCCCGTGCGATCGACGATCGCGGCAGCGGCCGTGACACCATCGACTTCGATCCAGCGGTCGAGCGGCTGACGGTGCCAAGGGGGGCGCCGCAACATCAACCGGCGGACATTCGCCTGCTCGCAAGCCAGGTGAGCCGCGGCCGAGATCCGGATGGCGAAGGGGTGGGTGGCGTCGATCAGCCGTCCGATGCCGTGTTCGGTCAGATAAGCGGCAAGACCCGCCGCGCCGCCAAACCCGCCAATGCGGACGTGGCCCGCAAGAGGGCGCGGGCGTTCGGTCCGCCCGGCCAGCGATGTCATAATCTCCAGCGCATCGCCAAAGCGTGCCGTAGCAGCGCGGGCGAGTTCCGCGGCCTCGCCGGTCCCTCCGAGGATCAAGAGCCGCTCCGCCACGTGCCGACCCGCGCAAGGAAGCCGCCTTGGCGGTCAACGATCGCAACTTCTACAGCGGTCTGCTCGCATATCGTCGCCAGCGCCACCTCGCGCGCCCGCCCGGCTATGGCGCAGGCCAGCGCTTTTCGCTGGTCGCCGGCAATGTCGAGGATCTCGGCCGCTCCGTTGGCGGCGCGCGCCGCCTCCGTTGTCGCCGGCGGGACATCGAGTTCGCCCATCATCCCGGCAAGCCAGGCGATATCTACCCGGCTTCTCGCCGAATGCAGATCGAGATGTCCGGCGGCGAGCTTGGCGAGCTTGGCAAAGCCGCCAGCAATCGTCAGCCGCTCCACCGGGTGACGGCGCAAATACTTCAATGTACCGCCGGCGAAGTCGCCCATGTCGATCAAGGCATGATCGGGCAGGTCGTAAAGGCGTTGAACGGCGCGCTCCGAGGTCGCTCCGGTCGCCGCCGCTATGTGGTGGAGGCCAGCGGCGCGGGCGACATCGATTCCGCGGTGGATGGTGTGGATCCACGAAGAGCATGAGTAAGGGACGACGATGCCGGTTGTGCCGAGGATAGAGAGCCCACCGACAATCCCGAGCCGCGCGTTCATCGTCTTCTCGGCAAGGCGGTCGCCGCCAGGAATAGAGATCGTTACGATTATGTCCGGCGCGGGCGCGCCAATTTCCGCGGCCGCATCGATAAGCATGTCGCGGATCAGCGTGCGCGGTGCGGGATTGATCGCCGGCTCGCCGACCGCGAGCGAAAGACCGGCCCGGGTCACCGTGCCCACCCCTTCCCCTGCAACGAACCTAATGCCCGAGCCGAGCGCAGCCCACGCGGTTTCGGCGATAATCAGCGCGCCGTGTGTGATGTCGGGGTCGTCGCCGGCGTCCTTGACGACACCGGCGCGGGCGCCGATACCGCTCAGTTCCGCTAGGGCCAGTGGAAAAAGCGCCGAGCCGCCGCGTGGCAACCGGATCGCGACAGGATCGGGGAATCGTCCCTTGAGCATCGCGGCGAAGGCGGCCCGCGAGGCCGCGGCAGCACAAGCGCCAGTCGTCCAACCTCGGCGCAGCGCTGGGCTCACATCGGGTGCCATAAACCGATCTTAGCAAAACCGATTAGGATGACTACCTTCTGGCATGCCGACAGCCACCCCGCCAACTCCTGCTCGCATGCAGGGGCGGGAGCCACCGTTTTTTTCCGGAAGCGGTCTCGGAGTGATCGACAGCGCCCTTCTTGGTCTGCCGGAGTTCGAATCTGGCAGCGTATGGCTCGTTGGGGCCGGGCCCGGTGACCCGGGGCTTCTCTCCGCTCTGGCGCTGCACGCGTTGGAGCGCGCCGACGTCGTCGCCTATGATGCGTTGGTCGATCCGCGGATCCTGCGTTTGGCCAAGCCCAGCGCGATGCTCGACTATGCGGGCAAACGCGGCGGCCGACCCTCGCCGAGCCAGCCCGACATCTCGGCGCGGCTGATCCGACTAGCGCAGGCCGGCAATCGGGTATTGCGTCTGAAGGGCGGCGATCCATGCGTATTCGGGCGTGGCGGAGAGGAGGCGCTGGCGCTCGCTCGCGCTGGCATCCCGTTCCGCATCGTGCCCGGAATTACCGCCGGGATCGGCGGACCGGCTTATGCTGGGATCCCGGTCACCCATCGCGATACCAATTCCGCGGTCACCTTCCTAACCGGCCACGACAGCAATGGCGACGTTCCCGGGGGGCTCGATTGGGACGCCATCGCCCGAGGCGCCCCGGTTCTCGTGCTCTACATGGCATCACGGCATTTAAAGAAAATTACCGCGCGGTTGCTGGAGGCCGGGCGGCGATCCGATGAGCCCATGGCTATCATCAGCAAGGCAACCACACCCGCACAATCGGTGGTGGTGTCGACGCTGGGGGAAATCGCGAGGACGACGGTCGACATTCAGGTTCCTGCGATCGTCATCATCGGCCGAGTGGTGGGCTTGCGCGCCGCCCTCGATTGGGTTGGCGGGCTTGCGCCGCAGGACCGCGGCGAGCCGTCGTGACCGGGCGCGGACTGATCCTCGCCGCGCCCGCTTCCGGAAGTGGTAAAACTTTGGTTGTCGCGGGTCTGGCGCGACATTTGGCCCGGCGCGGGCTAAGCGTCGTGACGGCGAAAACAGGGCCCGATTTCATCGATCCCACCTTCCATGCTGCGGCTTCCGGCAAGCTTTGCCGGAACCTCGATATCTGGGGGATGCGGCCGACTATGCTCGCGGGGCTCGTCGCCGAACTCGAGGCCGACGCCGATATCGTCCTCTGCGAAGGCGTCATGGGATTGTTCGATGGGACAGGCCACGACGGCGAGGCCGGTTCGACTGCCGAACTCGCCCGCGTGACCGGCTGGCCGGTCGTGCTCATCGTCGATGCGCGAGGGCAAGGCGCGTCGGTTGCTGCCTTGTTGCGCGGTTTCGCTGATCATCAGCCCTCGATTCCACTCGCCGGTGTGATCTTCAACCGGGTTTCGAGCAAACGCCACGGCGCGCTGCTCGCAGGCGCGGCGGCTCGGCATTTGCCCAGTCTAGCCTGTCTCGGCATCTTGCCCGCAGATCCCGGATTGGCTCTCCCGTCGCGTCATCTCGGCCTGGTGCCGGCGGCCGAGAACAGCGATGCCGACGCCGTCATCGAACGTTGTGCCGCGCATATCGGCACCTCCGTCGATGTCGGGCGCCTGTTGAGCGTGGCACTCGGTTCGGCTCTGACTGCTCCGGCGAGAGCAGTCCCGATGCTGCCTCTTGGTCGACGCATTGCGGTAGCCCGCGACGAGGCGTTCTGTTTCGCCTATCACGCCGTACTCGAGGGCTGGCGGAGGCAGGGTGCAGAACTCACCTTTTTCTCGCCGCTTGCGGACGAGCGGCCCGGCGCCGATGCCGATGCCGTCTACCTGCCGGGGGGCTACCCCGAGCTTTGGGCGGATCGCCTCGCATCGGCGGAGGCTTTCATGACCGGCCTTCGCCAAGCGGCAGCCAACGGAATTATGATCTATGGCGAGTGCGGCGGCTATATGGTTCTCGGCGACGCTCTCATCGATAGAGAAGGGTTCAGTCGGCAGATGTCGGGACTGCTGCCGTTGGTGACGAGCTTTGCCGAACGGCGGCTGCATCTTGGTTATCGACGAGCGATTTTGCATACCAGCACTCCGCTCGGCACCGCCGGCGCCGTTTTTCGCGGACACGAATTTCACCACGCAACAATTACTCGGCAAGGGGCCGCCACCCCGCTCTTTTCGGTATTCGGCTCGGCGGAAGAACGCCTCGGCGCCTGCGGTTTGCGACAAGGATCCGTCTTCGGTTCGTTTATCCACCTCATCGATCGGGAAGCCCCGTGATTAAACCGATTCGGCACCTGGATCCTCCCGAGGGGAGATCTTAAAGACCAGCGCCCGCGCTTCCAGACCGCCGTTCGCGCGTGCTTCTCGACCCACCGCCACCGCGCTAGGCTCGTAATTCACGGCGGGTTGGGTAGAGCATTGGCACTGGAAGAGACCCGAGGGCAGTCTGTGGCGGCGTACGATACCAACGCTCGCGTTTCGATCCGGGTCAGCCCGCGGGCGCGGCGGATCGCGCTGCGGATCGATGCGGCCGAACGCAAGGTCGAGCTCGTCCTGCCTCCCGGCGTGCCGACGAGCCATGGTTTGCGGTTTCTCGCCACTAAGCAGGGATGGATCGCCGCCCGGCTAGCAGCCCTGCCGCAACAGGTGCGGTTCGCTGAGGGGGCCGTCGTACCGGTGCTCGGCATCCCCCACCGCATCCGGCGCGAGGACGACCCAACGGCGCCGCTAGTAGCGATCCGTGACGGCGAGATCCGAGTGCGTGGCGATCCGGCGCATGTCGGGCGCCGTGTCCGCGATCACCTCGTGGCGATGGCGCGCGCCGAGTTCGCCGACCGGGCGCATCGCCTCGCGGCGCGAATCGGACGCAAGCTGGCGCGGGTCGGTGTACGCGATACGAAAAGCCGATGGGGAAGCTGCTCCGGCCGGGGGAATCTCTCATTCAGCTGGCGGCTCGTCTTCGCGCCCGAACCGGTCGTCGACTATGTCGTCGCCCACGAGGTGGCGCATCTCGCCGAGATGAACCACGGGCCGCGATTTTGGCGCTTGGTGGACGGCCTGTCGCCCGACAGCGCGGCGGCGCGGGCGTGGCTCAAACGGCACCGCGGTCGGTTGTTCTCCTACGGCTGATGGGCGGCTCCGACCGCATGATCCAGACGAGGAGAAGGAGTCCCGGTAGGCATGCCGTGGTTGCGAGAACGAAAAACGGGCTCCACCCGAGCATGTCGGCGAGCGCGCCGCCCGAGGCCGACAAAGTCGTGCGGCCGATCGCGGCGAGCGAGGTCAGCAGTGCATATTGGGTGGCGGTGAAGGCGAAGTTGCAGAGGCCGGAGAGGTAGGCGACAAACGCCGCCGATCCCATGCCGCCGGTCAGGTTTTCGACCCCGATGGTCAGCGCCAAGGTGGGCACATCGTGCCCGACCCACGCTTGCAGCACATACATCAGGTTGGACAGCATCTGCAGCACGCCGCAGACGAGCAGCGCCCGGAAAATGCCGAACTGCAGCACGACCACGCCCCCGGCGGCGAGGCCGGCGAGGTTCGCGACAAAACCGTAGGCCTTGCCGATATTGGCGACCTCGACCTTGGTGAAGCCGAGTGACACGTAGAGCGGGTTCGACATCGTTCCGGCGAGCGCGTCGCCGAATTTGTAGAGGATCACAAAGGAAAGGATCGCCAGTGCACCGCGGCGGCCGAGCATATCGGCAAAGGGCGCGACAACGGCTCGCTCGAGCCAGGCTGCGACGCGAGTAAGCGGCGAATCCCCAGGCACGGGTTCGAGCGGGCGAATGCCCCCCGGCTCGGGGGTGAACCAGACCGCCGCCATTCCGACGAACATCAGCCCGGCCATCAGCGCATAGGCGAAGCTCCAGCCGCAAAAGCTCGCGGCATAGAGCGCTCCGGCCGAGGCGGCGAGCATGCCGAAGCGATACCCCCATTGCGTCGCGGCGGCACCGGCGCCCTGCTCTTCGGGCCGCAACAGCTCGATCCGGTAGGCGTCGATCACGATATCCTGGCTCGCCGACAGGAAAGCGACAATGACGGCGGCGAGCGCGGTCGCGCCGGGATCGGATCTCGGATCGGTGAAGCCGAGCGCCAGAATGGCGAGCGCCAGAGCCGGCTGGATTGCCAATGCCCAGCCGCGCCGCCGCCCGAAGCGGACGGTCAGGATCGGGATCGGCAACCGGTCAATGGCCGGCGACCACAGGAATTTGAGGCTGTAGGAAATTCCGACCAGTGCGAAGAGGCCGATCGAGGTGCGCGAAACGCCGACCTCCGACAGCCAAAAGGACAAGGTCCCAAAAGTCAGCGCCAGCGGCAGCCCGCTCGCAAACCCCATCAGCAACACCGCGATCAGCCGCGGCTCGCGGTAAACGGCGAGCGAGGCGACCCAGCCGGATTGCCGCCACCCGCGGAGCCCCCTCCCCAACTCTCCCCCGCTTGCGGGGGAGGGAAAGGTGGGGGCAGCAGCGGACGAGACAGGGACCCGCGCAGCGGGAGGGTGAGGGGTTACCACCGGAAGTAGGCTACGATTTCTTCTCCGCGTCGGCGGCGACCTGCATCTTGATGATCTTGTCGGGGTTGGTGACTGTGCCGTTGCGGACGGGGTCACCCTTCTTGATCTGGTCGATGTATTCCATCCCCGAGGTGACCTTGCCCCAGATCGTGTATTTGCCGTCGAGCGACGGCGCCGGCGCAAACATGATGAAGAACTGGCTGTCGGCGCTGTTCGGGTCGGAGGCGCGCGCCATCGAGACGACGCCCCGCACATGCTTCTCATCGGAGAACTCGGCCTTGAGCTTGTGGCCCGAGCCGCCGGTGCCGTCGCCCTTAGGATCGCCGGTCTGCGCCATAAAGCCGTCGATCACGCGATGGAAAACGATGCCGTCATAGAAGCCCTGTCGCACCAGCTTTTTGATCTGCGCAACCGTCTCCGGCGCGAGATCGGGCCGCATCTCGATGACGACGCGCCCGGCGGGCACATCCATGTAGAGGGTGTTCTCCAGATCCGCAGCCATCGCACTGCCTCCCAAAACGAGCGCGGCGATGAGCCACAAAATCCTGCCCAGCGCTGCCATGATGTCGCCCCCATCAGTAAAATCGGCGCGACCTTAACGAAACAGGTCCGGTTGTCAAAGCCGGCTCACGCCGACTGCCGCCGCTCGTACCAGCCGCCTTGCCGAAAGCGGTCGAGATAGGTCGGCAAAATGACCTCCACCGGGGTCGGCGCGATACCCAGGCTCGACAGGGTCAAGGCGCGCGGCGAGACGAACGTTGTCGCGCTTCAACAGCTCGACCTGATCTTGTGTCAGCGGCGGGTTCGGGAGAATCGACATCAATCGCGCCTGCAACCCGGCGACGCCGAAGGGGAGGTCGATGAACCAGCGCTTGCGCCGGATCTCATGCAGAAGCAGTTCGAGCAATTCGCGAAAAGTATAGATCTTGGGGCCTCCGAGCTCGTAGGTGCGCCCGGCGGTCGCCGAATCCTCGAGACATCTGATCACCGCATCGGCGACATCGCCGACATAGACCGGCTGGAACCGGGTTTCCCCGCCGCCGATCAGCGGCAGCGCCGGCATGATCATCGCCATCGCGGCAAAGCGGTTGAAGAACTGGTCTTCCGGGCCGAACACCACCGAGGGCCGCAGGATCGTCACGGTGGGGAAGGCATCGCGCACGGCCGCCTCACCCGCCGCCTTCGTGCGGGCATAGGCGGAAGCGGAACGCGCCTCCGCCCCGATTGCCGAGATATGGACGAATCGCTCCACCCCGGCGTCCCGCGCGATCCGGGCGAGCACCGCCGGACCGGTGTGGTGGACCCTCTCGAAGGTCTGCGATCCGCTCTCCCGCAAGATGCCGACGCAATTGACCAGCGCACCGCTCCCGGCCAGGAAGGCCGGCAGCACGACCTCATCGTCGATCGCGACGCTCAGCGGTTCGACCTGCCCGACATCGCCCATCGGCCGCAGGAACTTCGCCTCATCCGCGTTGCGGCAGCCGGCCGGCACCACATCGCCGCGAGCGGCCAGCCGCTTGACGACATAGCGGCCGATAAACCCGGATCCGCCAAGCACCGCCGTCCGACGACTTCTCATACTCCCTCCTACGGGCCGTGTAGCGTCTGCTATATCGCAGCGTCCCCGACCGGCGAAGCTTTGGGTCGTCTCCGCGGATCAGTCCCCTCGAGCCGATGTGCTCGGTTACCATCGTTCGCAAGTTCAAGTTGAGTCGATGATTAACCGCTGCTGCACCTGCAGCAAATCTGCAGCGGGAACTCCACTTGAGGTTGAAGAATTCCGACGCGTCTCCTTCAACCTCGTTCGCGACGAAGCGGTCATCGATAGTAAACTACGATACGAATCAGGCAATTTCTGGATCATGATCACCGCAACGAGGTTCAGTCTTGGACCTTGACAACGGCACAGGCGCAGTGGGTCTCGTCCGAGTTTCGCACGCTACGCCAAAGATCAGACCATTAACCTCCTCCTCAGGAAGGCGAAGATCGCGGGCAAGTGAAGCCTAAGTCGTCTTTTCAGCCCAGAGCGCGCGCAGGATCTTCTGCAGACGATCGAGCGTCCTCGCTCGATTGGAATTGGCTCCTCCAGATGATATCCTTTTTGAGGATGTCTTCATGCAGAGGTCGCCCGTATTTCCAATCCGTCATCAGGTCCATCGTATGCAAGCGGTAAGCCAATGCAGTTACTGAACTTCGCCAGCGACTTCGCTTTACAATTCGACCAAGGTGAACCCCCTCGCCCGAATAGCCCATGTCCTCCTCGACCTCGCCCGTCAGAATTTTGGCGACGCGGATCGCATTGCGACGGTATCTGCGGGTCGTTCTGGCGCTGCGTACCCTTCGGCATTCTCATCAAGCTCCGGTGTGCGCGGCGGTCGCTTTAAGGCGCTTAAGCGCCAATGCGATTAGCCGATCATCGAACAACCTGAGTTTGCGAGCCCCGGCTCCAACGCCGCCTCGCCATCTCTTTAGCCCTTTCTTGATATCATCAAGTCGCGGCGACACTCTTTCATGAGAGAGAAGCCAATCCAAAGTGCTTAGAAGTTCCATACCGAAAGGCGATTCGAAGCCTTCGATTAGGGCAGTGGTAGCGTCTAGGGCTGGGCGATAAGCTTTGGCTTCAGAGTTCAGATAGAGTACTACTCTGTCTATCTTTTTGTCATCATAGCCGATGACGTCTAAGAGCCTGACTAGGAATTGTGATAGTTGTGTATTTTTCGTTTACTTATCCATTAGTGGTATCCGGTCCGCGCAAGACGGCGCGCCAAGAGCTGGACCGACGCCAGATACAGCCATGCCTCGGCGCTGCCGATCGTCGCCTCGAAGTCTTTTGCCAGCCGCCGGTTGCGACCCAGCCAGGCGAATGTTCGCTCGACTACCCAGCGCCGGGGAAGCAGGCAAAAGCCTCTGGCCTCATCTGGTCGCTTGACGATGGCAAGCCTCCACTGCCCCATCCCGGCAAGGGTTGTCGCCAGCTTTTCGCCAGCATAACCGCCATCGGCGAAGACGTGGCGCAGCCAGGGGAAGAGATATCGGATCGACGCCAGCACGCCGACCGCGCCGTCGCGATCCTGGATGTCGGCGCCGTGCACCTGGGCGCCGACCAGGAGCCCGGTGGTGTCCGTGATGATGTGGCGCTTGCGCCCGTTGATCTTCTTGCCGGCGTCGTACCCGCGCGGCCCGCCGCTCTCGGTGGTCTTGACCGACTGGCTGTCGATCACCCCGCCCGAGGGGCTCGCCTCTCGGCCAGCCTGTTCGCGGGCCTGCTGGAGCAGGACGAAATTGATCCGTTCCCACAGTCCATCGGTTTGCCACGCATAGAAGTAGCGCTGCACCGTCGAGCGGTTTGGAAAATCGTGCGGCAACAGACGCCAAGGGCAGGCCGTTCTCAGGATGTAAAGCAGCCCCTCGACAACGCCCCGCAGATCCACTTTGCGAGGCCGCCCCAGCCGCTTTACTGCCGGCATAAGCGGCTCGACCATTGCCCATTCGGCGTCCGTCATGTCGCTTGCGTAACGCAAACCTTCCCGCCGATACTGTTCGCGAGTGGTTTCAGTCCACATCTTGTGTTCCCCCGTGCTTCTTGACACAGCTCGGGTATCACAACACACTGAAATCACTCAATTCATTTCGAGCCAGCCTCTAAGAGGCCCGCGTCCGCCAAGCGCTTATCGCAGTGCAAATAACTGCCGTCTAGGGCATTTAGCAAATGTCTTAGCTTAGGAGAAAATGGCCCGAATTGATCGGCGCGAAATTCCAACTGAAGCGGATTATCTAGATCTCTGGAAACGATTTCCCTTTCTAGGAAATATGCGAGCTTCTGAATTTCAAGCATTGTGCACTCGAAGCCAAGAACCCAATAATGCCGTATTAACTCAGTCATGAGCGCACGCGCCGGCGTCAACTCTTCCTTTCCCTCGCGCTTGGCCACGTTTTGGTATTTCGCGGTGGGTTCGTACACAATAATCGATACCTCCCGCAGTCGCTCAAGCTCTCTCATGATAAGAGGCCGAACTTCCTGCCAATCGAGGCCACCGTTGCCGCTGCCTAACGGGGGCAATGCGATTGAATGGACAGCGTGTTCTTCAATGAAGCGTCGTAAATCGGCTAGGCCCTCCTCGATCCATTCCAGTCTGGATGGCGATCGCCAATGCTGCTTCGTAGGGAAGTTTACGATCCACTTCGGGCCGCCCATAACATCTTTCCGCTCGGTAGCGAATATGCGGCCCACCCTGATCTCGCCACGATCACACGCTCGCTTGTAGAGCTTGAAGTTCTCTGTAAACACCTCCTTGAACATCAAAGCGATGCCCTTGCCCATCACGCCAACCGTGTTGACGGTGTTGACAAGGGCCTCAACCTCAGCGTCCAAAAGGTTGCCTTGGGTGAACGTGATCATCAGAAGTACCATCCCCGCTGGCTGATGATGCGAAGCGAAACGCTCGCGTTATCTGCTAGTCTTTGAACATTATCACGCTCCGTCGCGCTACAGCACGCGATACCCAGGAGGGAACTGGTTGGCAGATGCCTGTACACAAGGGCCTCTGCCTGATACCGATCCGTCTTTTCTGGGTTCTCGGCATCCCTTTTGAAATCCCTATTCTGTAAAATTATCCAATCGATTTTGGAAAGGTCATCCAAGCTATCGTAATAACACGCATAACGCAGGTAAGCGTGCCTATCGGTAAACAGGAACCTGACCCCATTCTTTTCCAGTTCCCGCAAAGAAGAAACCAAAACCACGATTTCTTCATTAGACCGCTTACGAACTCCTCGAAAGCCGGTGTTGATATTGTACACCATCATAGACAGCGGCGTGAAATAAAAGGGGATGTAATCGCTCAGGGTTCCTCCCGGTGGGACCGGAACGGGATGATTGTGGCGATTGACGATCAGATCAGGGTTGCCGATGCTGACGAAATTCGGATCGATTCGATCCGAGTTCCGGCAATAGAGGCCGTTCGCCAGAATCCAGGGCAGACTGTCGCGGTGTGTGATCCGGAAAATCAAAGCCTTTCAGGGTTGAGGAGGTTTCGCATATACTCGTCTGCTCGGCGCTTGCGCCTCTTGCCATTGCGTCCGTCGTAGCCAGCACGGAGTTTATCCGATGCTTTACGTCAAGCGTATAGGTCCGTACGTACGGCACGCCAGGGGTACGCAATCGCATCCCCAGGTGCCTTGGCGCTAGGGCCGACGATCACTGAGTCACGACCGTAGATTGACATCAGTGGCTGTGCGGCTTATTTCGGCTGTCCCGAGACGCCCAGGTGGCGGAATTGGTAGACGCGCTAGATTCAGGTTCTAGTGGGCGAAAGCTCGTGGAAGTTCGAGTCTTCTCCTGGGCACCACCTCGGGGCGCGGCGGGCTGTTGCCCGGGATGACCAATCGACTTTATTGCGGTGATCTGCCCGAAGGGCTCGACTTCGGAGCCGTTGTCGCGATCGACACCGAGGCGATGGGGCTCAACCCGCATCGCGACAGGTTGTGCCTCGTCCAGCTGTCGGCCGGCGATGGGGACGCACATCTCGTGCAGTTCGCGCCGGGGGCCTACGCGGCGCCGCGACTAAGGGAGCTGCTGGGCGATCGCGGCGTCACCAAGCTGTTCCATTTCGCGCGCTTCGATCTCGGGATGATTTATCATTACCTCGGCGTCATGGCGACGCCGATTTATTGCACCAAGATCGCCTCGCGGCTGGCGCGGACATTCACCGACCGGCACGGGTTGCGCGATCTGTGCAAGGACGTTCTGAATATCGACTTGTCGAAGCAGCAGCAGAGCTCCGACTGGGGAGCGGACACCCTGACCGAAGAGCAGCTTCGCTATGCCGCTTCGGACGTGCTGCACCTGCACGCGCTGCGCAGCCGACTCGACGCGATGCTGGCGCGCGAGGGACGCGAGCAATTGGCCGGCGCCTGCTTTGACTTCTTGCCGCATCGCGTTCTGCTTGATCTCGGAGGCTGGTCGGAGCAAGACATCTTCGCACATTAACTTGTGCGTGAACTTGTGCGTGCCGGGGAAGGGGGGTATCGATTTTGCGAACCGAACGGGTCATCCGGACGCCATGAGCGATTTCGTGGTGGCCGAGAAGCGCGTGCGGGAGGCTACGGCGAACGCCGATCTCGCGGTTGCCCGCCGCGTCATCCGCGCCGAGATCGCCGGGCTTGAAAGCCTCGCCGAAGCGCTCGACGGTGCATTCGAAGCTGCCGTCGACACTTGCGCCGCCGCGCGCGGGCGCATTGTCGTCACCGGACTGGGCAAGAGCGGCCACATCGCCCGGAAGCTCGCCGCGACCCTGGCATCGACCGGCACCCCCGCACAATTCGTCCACCCCGTCGAGGCGAGCCACGGCGACCTCGGCATGATCGGCTCCGAAGACGCCGTTCTCGCCTTGTCGAATTCCGGCGAAACGACCGAGTTCGCGGACATCGTCGCTTATTCGCGCCGGTGCAACATTCCGCTGATCGCGATTACCGGTGGCGCGCGATCGACCCTCGCCGCGGCGGCCGATGTCGTGTTGGTGCTCCCGGCTGCCGCCGAGGCCTGTCCGATGGGTTTGGCTCCGACGACCTCGACGACGATGATGGCGGCGCTCGGCGATGCGCTGGCGCTGACCCTGCTCGAGCGTAAGGGCTTTTCCTCCGCCGATTTCCGTCTTTATCACCCGGGTGGCCGCCTCGGGCGGCGGTTATTGCGGGTCCGCGACATCATGCATCCGGAAGACGAGGTGCCCTTGGCGCCGCCAAACGCACCGATGTCCGAGGCGATCCTGGTCATGACGGCAAAGAGTTTCGGCTGCGTCGGCGTGTGCGGGACGGACGGGCGCCTCATCGGCGTGATCACCGACGGTGATCTGCGCCGGCACATGGGGGATGCGCTCCTTCGCCAGACGGTGGGGGCGGTCATGCATCAGAACCCCAAAACCATTGCGGCGGCGGCATTGGCGGCTGACGCATTGGGCGTGATGAACCGGTTCGCGATCACCTCGCTGTTTGTTGTAGACGAAGGAGGACGGCCCGTCGGTTTTCTGCACATGCACGATTGCCTGCGGGCCGGCATCGCATGACCCGTCGGCAGGCGTACCCATGAGCGCGCTGAACAGCCACGCCGCACACACCCTGCCGGCCGCTTTGCTGACGCCGGCCCGGCCGGCGTCGGGCTGGCGCCCGCGCCATATCGACCGCTACAGCCGTCGTGTCACACTGTTGAAGCGCTTGTTGCCCGTCATCGGTGTCGCGCTGTTGGTGCTGGTCGCAATTTGGCCGCGGCTGGTTCCGCTGCTGGAGAGCGTGCGGTTCGGGTTTCCGGTTATCGACTTGCGCGAGGCGCACGAACTGCGAATGCTCAACCCCCGCTATGCCGGGGTGGACCGCTACAACCGTCCCTATGTCGTGACATCGGCGGTCGGGCGGCAAGCATCCAACCGAGACGACCTGATGTCGCTGGAACGCCCGCGGGCGGAAATGACCATGCACAACGGCGCCTTGGTCGTGGTGACCGCCGCAACAGCGATGTATCAATCTCAGGCGCAACTGCTCGACCTGTTCGGTGACGTCAACCTAATCCATGAGAACGGCACGCGCTTCGTGACGAACGCCGCCCATGTCGATGTTGCCGCCGACAGCGCCGTGGGTACCGACCCGGTAACTGGGCATGGTCCTTCGGGAGACATTACCGCGCAGGGATTTCGTGTCCTCGATAAAGGCGACACGATCGTCTTTACCGGGAAATCGAACCTCTTGCTGAAAGGGACGAAGCCGGTCGCCCACCCGGCTGCCACTCCCCCAACCCTTCCCGCTGCGATAACCGAGACAGCGGCCGCACTCGAGGCGGCGGCCGTGGGGCCAGAAGGTATTGTCCCTGGGGCTATCACGCCCGAAACTCCAGTTACCGCCAAGCCGCTTGCTGGCTCGGCACCCCCGACGCCGGCGGCGAAGCCCGATCCCGCCGTGAAGTCTCCCAGCTTGGCCAAACGCGACCCCAAGCCGCCCTCGGCAAAACCCCCCGTGGGCGTCAGGGCAAAGCCCGATGCAGGCTGACCGTTTGGTTCAGGCGATTGCTTTGACCGGCCTGGTTTGCGTCGGCGGGCTTACCGGCTCGCCGCGCGCGCCCGCACAAGGACTGAGCCTCGGAAATGTCTCGGAGGATCGGCCGATTGAAGTCTCGGCGGATCACGGCATAGAGTGGCAGCAGGATGCGCAGGTTTACATCGCCCGCGGAAACGCTATGGCGAAACGCGGGAAAACCGAAGTGCATGCCGATACCTTGACCGCGCATTACCGCCCGATCAAGGGTGCGGAGGGCAAGGGTGCGGAGGGCAAGGGTGCGGAGGGCAAGGGTGCGGAGGGCAAGGGTGCGGAGGGCAAGGGTGCGGAGGCCAAGGGTGCGGAGGCCAAGGGTGCGGAGGCCAAGGGGTCGGGGGCCGAGGGGACGGGCGGCGAGACCGAGATCTACC
Source organism: uncultured Alphaproteobacteria bacterium (assembly GCA_963700185.1). Lineage (GTDB taxonomy): Bacteria > Pseudomonadota > Alphaproteobacteria > ATCC43930 > CGMCC-115725 > AP-15. The sequence continues at coordinate 86,876 of CAVOWP010000002.1, read as the reverse complement.
GCCTCGACGCCGACGGCCACGTCACGATCAAGGGCGAGCGGCAGACCGTGGTCGGCGATCAAGCCGTCTACGACGTCGACCAGCAGATCGGCATCGTCACCGGCAAGGCGCTGAAGATGACGACTGCAACCGATGTCGTTACGGCGCGCGACAGCCTCGAATGGTACGACCAGAAACAGATCGCCGTCGCGCGCGGCGACGCTGTTGCGATACGGGATACAAAGGTCATCCGTGCCGATGTGTTGACCGCTCACATGACAAAGGACAAGCCGCCAACGGCCGCCGGCAAGCCCGAGAAAGCTGCGCCGGCGGCGGCGCAGGCAAAGCCGCGGAACGCGGCAATGCCGCTCGGCGACACCGACGAAAGTTCTAAGATCAGCCGTGTCGATGCCCAGGGCCACGTCCTCGTTTCGACCGAGACCGATGTCGGCCGCGGCGATTACGGTGTCTACAACGCGGACAGCGGGATCGCGACGCTCCTCGGCAACGTCACCGTCACGCGCGGCCCCAACACGGTCAGAGGTGAGTACGCCGTCATGGATCTGAACAACAACATTAGCCGCATGATGGCCGCTCCGACGAAGCCGGGCGCAGCGGCGACGCGGGTCGAGGGCTTGTTCGTCCGGCAGGATCAAACGGCCCCAGCCGGAACACCCGGTGGCGGGGCACCCCGCGTCGGCGCGCCAAAACCGTGAACCGGAGCGGCGAACGGTACTGGCCGCGGGCCGAGCAGGCAGCCGCCGAATTTCGAGCATCTGGGCGCCGGCCGCGGCTGGTCGCCGACAACCGCGGTCTCCTCGGCAAGGGGCTGGGCAAAAGCTTCAAGCGGCGGCCTGTGTTGCGCGACGTCAACATCTCGGTGCAGCGCGGCGAAGTCGTCGGCCTACTTGGCCCCAACGGCGCGGGAAAGACCACCTGTTTCTACATCATCACCGGTCTGATCGCCGCCGACACCGGGGCGGTCAGCCTCGACGGCCGTGACATCACCGATCTTCCGATGTACCGGCGCGCCCGGCTCGGCATCGGGTATCTGCCTCAGGAGGCCTCGATATTTCGTGGCCTCACCGTCGAACAGAACATCCGCGCGATCCTCGAAATTGCCGAGCCTGCGGCCGATTTGCGCCAGTCCATGCTCGATGGATTGCTCGCCGAGTTCTCGATCACTCATCTGCGGCGGGCGCCGGCTATGGCGCTGTCCGGCGGCGAGCGGCGGCGATGCGAAATCGCCCGGGCGCTTGCGACCCAGCCGCATTTCATCCTCCTCGACGAGCCGCTGGCTGGGATCGATCCGATCGCCGTGGCCGACATCCGCGAGCTGGTCGCTCATCTGAAGGACCGCGGGATCGGCGTCCTGATCACCGACCACAACGTGCGCGAAACACTCGAAATCGTCGACCGCGCTTATATCCTGCACGAAGGTCGGGTGCTGATGGAGGGCGCGCCCGCCGAGATCGTTGCCGACGCGGATGTCAGACGCGTTTACCTGGGAGATAGGTTTAGCCTATAAGCCGCTCCTAAACGGAGCGGGATGTGAACAGAACGGGTTTTTCTCAACGGCTCGAGCTTCGCCAGACCCAGACGCTGGTCATGACGCCCCAGCTGCAGCAGGCGATCAAGATGCTGCAGCTTTCCAACCTCGAGCTGACGCAATACATCGACGCGGAGATCCAGCAGAACCCGTTGCTCGAACGCCGCGAGCCGCGGCTCGAACAGCCTGCGCCGGCTAACAGCGCGGCAAACGCAGAGGGCCCGGCGCCGCCCTTGCCGGAGGCGATGGCAGGCAATTTTACCCCCGAGGCGGCCGAACATTGGCATGCCGCTGCGGGTACGGAGGGGGATGGATCAGCCGATTTTGGCGGCGGGCCTTATTCGTGGCACGGCCGCAACGGGACCGGTGACGGGAGCCGGCCGGACATCGAACAGTCGGCAACCCGCCCGCGCACCTTGCGCGAGCACCTGCTGGAGCAGATCGGGACCGATCTCAACGACCCTAGCGACCGGGTCATCGCGCTCCACCTCCTCGATCTGATCGACGAGGCGGGTTACCTGGGCGCCGGGCTCGACGGCGCGGCGCAACTCCTCGGATGCGATATCGGGCGGGTCCAAGCCGTTTTTGGCCAACTGCAGCAGTTCGACCCTCCGGGCGTTTTCGCCCGCGACCTGGCGGAATGTCTCGCCCTCCAATTGAGTGACCGTGACCGGCTCGATCCGGCGATGCAGACTTTGCTCGACAACCTGCCGCTGCTCGCGGCCCGCAACATCGCTGCACTGGTCCGGCTGTGCGGTGTCGATGCCGAAGACGTGGCCGACATGATCGCCGAGGTCAAATCCCTCGATCCGCGGCCGGGGTTGGCCTTCGATCCGCCGCTCGCCCAGCCCGTCGTGCCCGACATCTTGATGCGAGCTCAACCCGAGGGGGGGTGGATCCTCGAACTCAATTCCGAGACCCTGCCGCGTGTGCTGGTCAACAGCAGGTATTGCGCGGAAATCCGCCGGGCGACGCGCAAAAAGGAGGAAAAGGATTACCTGACCGAGCGGCTGCACGCGGCGAATTGGCTGGTCAAATCCTTGCACCAGCGAGCGACCACAATTCTCAAAGTCGCAGCTGAAATCGTCCGTCAACAGGACGGCTTTTTCCGGCGCGGCGTCCAGTCGCTGCGACCGCTCATTCTGCGTGACATCGCCGATGCCATCGGCATGCACGAGAGCACAGTGAGCCGGGTCACCAGCAATAAATACATGGCGACACCGCGGGGACTCTATGAACTCAAATATTTCTTCACGTCATCGATCCCGGCTTCCAGCGGCGACGGGTCGCATTCGGCGGAAGCCGTGCGCCATCGTATCCGCAGCTTGATCGGCGCGGAACCGCCCGACAACACGCTCTCGGACGAGCACATCGTCGAATTGCTGCGCGAGCACGGGGTGGACATCGCCCGCCGGACTGTTGCCAAATACCGCGAAGCGATGCGGATTCCTTCTTCGGTTCAACGCCGCCGGGAAAAGCTGCTCGAAATGTAAAGGCGCGGCAGTCTTGGCTTTCGCCTTGACGGCGGGTCGAGGAGGATTGGCGCAATGCTTGATCGGGTAGGGCCGCGTTCCCACGTCTTTGGTCGGGCAGCCGAACCCGGCCCGCAGAGGGTAATAGGAGCAATGCAGCTCAGCGTGACCGGCAAGCAGACCGAAATCGGCGAGGCGTTGCGACGCCACATCGAAGGCAGTCTCGGTTCCATTCTCGACAAATATTTCAAGACGGCGATCGAGGCCCACGTCATCGTCTCGAAGGAGGCGCATCTGAGCCGGGCTGAAATTTCGATCCACATCGGCCGCGGCATTGTGGTCAACGCCCGTGCCGCCGCGTCAGAGGCTTACCTGGCCTTCGACGCGGCTGCCGAGCGTTTGGCAAAGCAACTGCGCCGTTACAAGCGCCGCCTGCGTGACCATCATGCGAAGGGGCGCGAGCCGGCCAGCGAGCGGGCAACGGACTATGTGCTGGCGCCGATCGAAGAGGACGGGGCCGAGCCGGAAGAAGCCCAAAGGGAAGAAGCCGAGGGAGAAGAAGCCGAGAGGGAAGAAGCCGAGACGGGTGACGTCGACGGCGCACCTGCGGTGATTGCCGAAATGAGTACCGAGTTGCCGAGCCTCACCGTCGGCGAGGCGGCCATGCGCATCGATCTTGCCGAGGCGCCGGTCCTGCTGTTTCGCAACCGCTCGCACGGTGAGCTCAATCTCGTATACCGTCGGACGGACGGCAATATCGGATGGATCGACCCTGAGCTGGACGCGGCGCGCTCGACGCGTCGAAACGCCTCCTCAGTCATACGCCGCGAATGACCAGCGCTGTCGAGCGGTCTGGCAGCACGGTGAAGCTCAATGCCCGGTGGGGGCGCGATTTGACCCGTTGCGGGCCCGAGCGCTAAACCTGAGCAAACGCTCGGGGGGTCGAGAAAGATGGATATCGCGGATCTGATAACGCCGCGCAGCGTCGTCGCCCAACTGCGCGCAGCAAACAAAAGGCATGCGCTGCAAGAGCTCGCCAAGCGCGCGGCGGCAATGAGCGGCCAAAACGAGCGCGCCATCTATGATGTGCTGATCGAACGTGAACGGCTCGGCAGCACCGGGATCGGGATGGGGGTCGGGATTCCGCACGGCAAGCTGCCCGGGCTCACCAGGCTCTATGGGATCTTCGCCCGGCTCGAGCGGCCGATCCCGTTCGAAGCAATCGACGACCAGCCGGTCGACCTGATTTTTCTGCTGCTTGCCCCGGAAGGCGCCGTCGCCGATCATCTAAAGGCGCTGGCGCTGGTATCTCGATTATTGCGAGACCGTACCGTCTGCGAAAAGCTGCGCGGCACCGACAATGCCGACGCGCTTTTCGCGCTCCTCACCGATGCCGCCACGCACCCCGCCTAGCGCAAAGCCACTCGTTCAGTGAACGCTCAACGGCTCGAGGTCGTGCTGGCGGAGCGTCGCCAGGGCGATCTCGCGGTCGGGCAGCACGGTGATTTGCGTGCCGTCCGCGGCGTGCACCGCAAAGGCGTTGACGCCATCGACGATCACCGGCTTTACATAGGCGAGGTCCTGCATCCCGAAGAGTGCGAGTTCGCGCGACGACATGTGCCGGATGCGTTCGATTTCCTTCATTTCTTAAACCCTTTCTCGGATCGCGGCAGCGCCGGCCCGCCTCACGAGCCGGAACCGACCGGCGCATGCTTGGCCGCGGTCGAGCCCATCTTTATCTCGACGTTTCGCACCCGGCTTTCGGCCTCGGGACGGACCAGATCGATGTGCAGCAGCCCATTGTCCAGCAATGCGCCACTGACTTCGATGCCTTCGGCGAGAACAAATGACCGCTGGAACTGGCGCGCCGCGATGCCGCGGTGCAGGTAGACACGCTGCGTGTCGTCGGTTTGCTTGCCGCGCACCACGAGCTGGTTGTCCTCGACGGTGATGCTGAGGTCGCTCATCTGGAACCCAGCGACAGCCAGCGTGATTCGCAGGGCGTTCTCGCCCAGCTGCTCGACATTGTAGGGCGGATAGCCGTCCGCCGATACCTTGCTGACCCGGTCGAGCGCCCGCTCGAAATGGTCGAACCCCAAAAGCAGCGGCGAGTTGAACAGCGACAGCCGCGACATGCATTTTCTCCTCTGCACCGAGCGAGAGTGGTGGCTGGCCCATTCGGCACCCGTCACTCACCATGCACCTGGCAGAATATTTGGGGCCAGCGAGCCCGACAATCAAGCAAGCCGGGCAAGCAAGCCGGCCGCCTTGGCGCAGCCCGGGGGGGACGCCTTCGGCCAAAAATCGTTCCGCTGCGGCGAGCCATTCTTCCGCCAGTATGGGCGCGTGCCCATATCGGGCGTATCCTGGTTGTCCTCGCGAGCTTTTGGACGAGCGTATCATGTCGAACCGGATGCTGAACTGGCGCATCCTGCTGGCGGTCTTTATCGCCGCCACCCTCGCATTGGCCCCGGCGATCGCTGAGGCGCGTGCCGGCAGCTCCGCAGGCGGCCGCTCGTCGAGCATGGGAAGCCGGGGGTCGCGCACCTTCGAGAACAACGGTGCGCAGCCGTTGAGCCGCAGCGTCACACCCCTTCCCCAGCCGTCGCGGCCGCCCGGCTTTGCCCCTGCGGCACCCACCCCTGCCTTTGGCGGCGGCAGTTTCTTTCAACGCCACCCGTTCTTGACGGGACTGGCCGGCGGGTTCATCGGCTCCTGGCTATTTGGGCACAGCGGCTGGGCGGCAGGCGAGGGCGGCGGGTCTGGGGCCTCGATGCTCGGCATGCTGTTGCAGCTTTTGATCATCGGGCTGCTGATTTATTTCGCGGTCCGGCTGTTCCGCGGCCGTGCTTACGCCACCGGCGGGCGCGGCGGCGGCCTCGGATGGCCGCCGCGCTCGGCGGGCGCTGCCGCCGCCCCGGCGGGCAGCGAGCGCGGCCGCGACCTCAACCTTTCCGACGCCGACCTGCAGGCGTTTCAGGCGATCCACGCCGCGGTGCAGGAGGCGTGGAGCACGGGCGAGTTGGGGCGGTTGCGGCCCCTGATGACGCCGGAAATGCTGAGCTATTTCTCCGAGGAACTGACCCGCAACGCCAGCCAGGGGGTGCGCAACATCGTCTCCGACGTCGAACTCCTCAAGGGCGAATTGACCGAGAGCTGGGAAGAAGGCGACCTGCAATACGCCACCGCCTATCTCAAATGGCGGGCGATCGACTACCTCGTCCGGCTCGGGCGTTCGCCGGGCGACCCGGACTGGCTGGTCAGCGGCGACCCGCGCAGCCCGGTCGAGGCCGAGGAGATGTGGACCTTCGTCCGCCGCCGCGGCGGCCAATGGCTGCTCTCCGCCATCCAGCAAATCTGAGCAGCGTCTTTCGCGAAATCGGCAGCTCCGAGAAAAGAGCGGCAACCGATAAGTGTAATTTTTATTGCGTTTCGGTGGGAGCCCCCATTCTGAGATCGTTGATCGTTGAGTTCGCCCGGGAGTTGGGTTCGCCCGAGCACCGGACCTTGGGGTCGACCGAGCCGATCATACGACCGACAGATAGCGCTCGGGCGGAGTGGCGAGCAGCGCCGCGAGCCGTGCAATGCCTCGTTCCACGCGCTCGGCCGTGGTCTGGGCGCCGAGACAGATGCGCACCGCGTTGGGCGGCTGACGAGTCACGGCGAAGGCGGCGGCGGGGACGATCCCGACCCCGCCGCGTTGAGCCGCTGCGGCAAAATCGTCGGCGCGCCACGGCTCCGGCAGCGTCAGCCAGAGATGAGCGGCGGCGGGATCGCCGGTGACCTCGACGCCGGCGAGGATTTCGCGCGCTCTGCGATTACGGGTCCGCGTCTCGCTGCGCTTCTCGGCGGCGAGGCGCTCCGCGGTGCCGTCCGCGACCCAGCGCGCGACGATGCGCGCCATCAAGGGGGGCGCCGAATAAATCGTGGCGCGCACTGCGGCGGCAATCGGCTCGATCTTCGCCTGGGGAGCATGCACGTAACCGACGCGCAAAGCCGGGATCAGGCTCTTCGAGGTCGAAGTAATGTAGATACCATGCTGCGGCGCGTAACGCGCGAGCGGCGGCAATGGCTCGTCCAGCAGAAAGCCGTAAACGTCATCCTCGATCAACAATACCCCGTGCCGTTGCGCTACCTCCGCCACGGCTTGTCGCCGCGCTGCCGGCATCGTGGCGGTGGTCGGGCTGTGCAATGTCGGCATGGTGTAAAGGGCGCGCACCGGCGCGGCGCGGCAGGCCGCCTCGAGCGCATCGGGGACCAGCCCCTGCTCGTCCATGGCAATCGGGACCACCCGCAACTGCAATAACTTCGCCAGCGCGCGCAGGCCAGGGTAGGTCAACGCTTCAGCCGCCAAGGCATCGCCGGGCTGGGTCAAGGCGCCGATGACACAAGTCATGGCGTGCTGACCGCCGGCCGTCACAACGACCTGCTCGGGCGCCGTGGCCAGCCCGCAATGCTCGAGGAAACTGGTCCCTGCGACGCGGTCCTCATGCCGGCCAGCCGGGGCCTGATAGTCGAGGAGGGCCGCGAGGTCCGGGTCGGCGGCCAGTCCCTGCAGCGCCGCCGCGATCGCCACGCCCTCCCCGGCGGCGCAGGGTCGATTGATCGTGAGGTCGATGAAATCGGGATCCTGCGTCTCGCCGAGAATGTCGCCGGGCATCACCGGAACCACACCAGCCGAATGCCGCACATACGTCCCGCGACCCACCTCGCCCGCAATCAGGCCGCGCCGCTCGGCCTCGGTATAGGCGCGGCTGACCGTACCGATCGTGACGTGCAGTTTCCAGGCGAGATCGCGCTGCGTCGGCAGCTGCGTTCCGGCGGCCAGCCGGCCACTCCCCACATCCTCTGCCAGGGCCTCGGCTATAGCGCGATAGCGCGGTCCATTGCGGCCCGATAGATCGGGCATCCAATTTGTCATGGTGACAAGTTTATGATTGACAAATCATTCCGAGTCAATTTGATTCGTTGACGCTTAAATGACGAGCTTAGACCTATGGTACATAGAGATTGGATCGATACAAAGAGCCTCTTCCAGCTGCTCAATGTCCGCGGGCCCGCCGCTCCGCGTCGGTTGTTGCCGAACCTGCTGAGCCGGTTTCAGGATTGGCGGGAACGGGCGCGGGGCCGACACTTGCTCCTGCAACTCGACGACCGCATGTTGCGCGATGTCGGATTGAGCCGCTCGGACGTCGATCGCGAGTGCGACAAGCATTTCTGGCAACCCTGAGGCCTCTCTCATGCGTATCCCGCTCTACCAAATCGATGCTTTCACCAGCCGGCTGTTCGGCGGCAATCCAGCGGCAGTATGCCCACTTTCCGAGTGGCTCCCGGACGCGACGATGCAGGCGATCGCAGCCGAGAACAACCTCGCCGAGACCGCATTCTTTGTGCCGCAGGGCGATGGCTACCTGCTGCGCTGGTTTACGCCGACCATCGAGGTCGAGCTGTGCGGTCACGCGACCCTCGCGTCGGGTTATGTGGTGACCCGTATTCTCGCACCCGAACGGCGCTCGGTTACTTTCGACACCTTGAAGGTTGGGCCGCTCGAGGTGAAACGCGACGGCGACTTGTTGGCCATGGACTTGCCGGCCTGGCCGCCGGAGGGGACGCCAGCCGATCCGCGAGTGCTTGCCGCGCTCGGCGCCTGGCCGGCCGAGAGCTTTGTCGCGCGCGGCCGCACTCTGGCGGTTTACGACCGCGCCGAAGACGTGGCGGCGCTGCGGCCTGACTTTGGCGCGATGCGCCGGGTCGAGGGCGCCAATGCGATTGCCACGGCCCCCGGCCGCGATGGCGTCGACTTTGTTTCGCGGTATTTCGCGCCGAACTACGGCGTGGACGAGGACTCGGTCACCGGATCCGCCCATTGCGTGCTGACGCCCTATTGGGCAACGCGGCTCGGCAAAGAGCAGCTGACGGTGCGGCAGATCTCGACGCGCGGTGGCGAGCTCACCTGCACCTTGCGCGGCGACCGCATCACGATCGCCGGCCAAGCTGTCCTCTATCTCGAAGGTGCGATTACCGTATAGCGGCGTGAGAGGGACCGGCCATGGCCGAACATTTCAATGAATTGGGGCAGCCGATCGGGTTCCCCTTACCCCATTGGACGGCATGCCTGCGCCCGCCGCGCAGCACAATGGAAGGCCGCTTCTGCATTGTCGAGCCGGTCGAGCCGGCGCGCCACGCGACCGACCTCCACGCCGCCAATTCGCTGGACCGCGAGGGGCGCAACTGGACCTATCTGCCCTACGGGCCCTTCGACCGGCTCGAGGATTACCGCCTCTGGCTCGACCGCGCGTCCGCCGGCGACGACCCGCTGTTTCACGCCATCATCGAGCGCCGGAGCGGCCGCGCCGTCGGCGTCGCCAGCTATATGCGCATCGATCCGGCGGCAGGCGTCATCGAGGTCGGCGGCATCAACTACGCGCCGCCCTTGCAGCGCACCCCGGCGGCAACCGAAGCGATGTACCTGATGATGCGCCGCGTCTTCGACGACCTGGGCTATCGCCGCTACGAATGGAAATGCGACTCGCTCAATGCTCCCTCGCGCGCCGCGGCGCAGCGTCTCGGCTTCCAATACGAAGGCATGTTCCGCCAAGCGACGGTCTACAAGGCCCGCAACCGCGACACCTGCTGGTTCTCGATCCTCGACAGCGAATGGCCGGCGCTCAAGGCGGCTTTCGAGCACTGGCTCGATCCCGCCAATTTCGATGCGCAGGGGCACCAGAGGCGGAATCTGGCAAGCTGCATCGAACCCCCGCGCGGCTGACTGCACGCGCGGAGCCGGTCCATGCCTGGCATCATTGCCGCCACGAACTTGCGGCGCGCCCGCGCTCGATCTGCCCGCGCGCGGATTGGACGCGCTCGTCCGCGCCAGCGTCCACTACTACAACGACGAGTCCGAGGTGGAGCGCTTCGTCCAGGTAGTGACGGGCTAGAATTCTTTCGATACGATCCGGACGTCAACTCACGCCCGCGCCGGGATCTTTCCGCAAAAGCGGCGCACTTTGGCGCCGCTCCTGATGTCACGGCAAGCGCCCAGGTTCTTTCTTTCCAAAGCTGGGAAGTTTCGTCCCTCCGCGGGAGCCGGTGTCAGCCCTCCCGGGTCGCTTGCAGCTTCGACGACAAGAACGACACGAAGGCGCTGACCTTCAGCGAACCTCGCCGATTTGCGAGCCAAACCGCCCGGATCTCACCTTCCGATTGGGTCCGCTCCGCCGTGAAACCGCAGAGCAGTTCGGTGAGCCGGCCCGCCCGCAAATCCTCCTTCACCAGCCAGTCCGGGAGAAGGATGACCCCAGCCCCAGCCAGCGCTGCCGTCAACAGCAATTCGGCGTTGTCAGACCGCAGTGGACCCGCGACCTCGACCTCAATCGGCCCGCCCGGACCGTCAAACCGCCAGCTCCGCCGGCTATCGCCATGGGCCAGCATAAGGCAATCATGGGCGCTAAGTTCGCCGGGCGCGGCCGGCACGCTGCGCTCTGCAAGATAAGAAGGCGCGGCGCACAGGACGCGGCGCTGCGGCACAAGCTGCCGAGCGATCAAGCTTGTATTGCCTACGGGTCCGATTCGAATAGCGACGTCGATATCGGCCGCCGCTAGGTCCACCACTGCGTCCGAGAGGCTGACATCCAGGGTCACGGCGGGGCATTGACGCACGAATTCCGGCAGTATCGGAGCCAAATAGCGCCGCCCAAATGTGACCGGCGCACTGATGTTCAAGGTGCCGTAGGGCGCTACATGGCCCGAGATTTCGTCCTCAGCCGCCGCCAGATCGTCGAGCAGGCGCACGGCCCGCGCGTAATAAAGACGCCCGGCCTCGGTCGGGGTGACCCGGCGTGTGGTGCAATTCAGCAGCGGCGCCCGCAATTCGTTCTCAAGCGCATCGACCTGCCGCGTCAGTGACGAGGTCGCGAGGCCGAGCCGCCGGGCGGCGGGAGCGAACCCTTGCGCCTCAACGACGCGAACAAAGGCCGTCAGGGCCGCCAATTTATCCATTCTCTTTGCGCCATGCGCAACGATCTATCCCATTCTAGACCGATTATAGAGGCCTAGCAGCAGTATTATATTGGCGGGGCACAGATCAGCGAGGTACGTCATGCGCGTTACCGTCACGATCACGTCCGATTTCATTTGCCCCTGGTGTTTTATCGGCGAGCGCCGCCTCGAAAAGACCATCGCGACCCTGCCGCCGGAGGTCCAGGTCGATCTGCAGTGGCGGCCCTTTGAGCTTAACCACGATATGCCGGTCGAGGGCATGGACCGCATGGTCTACCGATCAGCCAAGTTCGGCTCTTGGGAACGCTCGCAGGCGATGGACGCCGAAGTGGAGGCGGTCGGAAAGGTGAACGGGATCGAGTTTGCGTACGATCGCATCACCCGGACCCCGAACACGTTCGCGGCCCACCGGCTGATGTGACTGGCGGGCGAAGCCGGAAACCCGACACTGCTCGCGGACAAGCTGTTTACCGCCTATTTCACCGACGCTTTCGACTTGTCGGACCCCGAGCTCCTGAAACGGATCGGTGCGGACGCTGGCCTCCCGCCCGCGCGCGTGGCCGCGGTCATCGATGACGGTGAAGGTGCCAAGCAGGTCCGGCAGCTCGAAATGGAAGCTCACCGCCTTGGCATCCAGGGCGTGCCACTGCTTCGCATCGGTAACGTCGTCATTTCCGGCGCGCGCACGTCTGCTCTCCTTGCGGCTGCGTTCCGGGCCGCGGCTGCCGTCGAGCCGCTTGCCGCCGAATGAGGGGTGCGCCATGGAAAATCAATCGCACCCACCCGCGCGCCGCGCCGTCGTCATCGGCGGCTCGCTCGGAGGCCTGTTCGCCGGCCTCCTTCTCCGGTCTATCGATTGGAATGTCCACATCTTCGAGCGCTCGCCGCACGATCTCGACAGCCGCGGCGGCGGTATCGTGCTGCAGCCTGACGTCCTACAAGCCTTTCGCAGGAGTGGCGTCCCCTATGACACTACACTCGGGGTGGAAGCGGCCGAACGCATCTACCTTGACCGCGAGGGCGGCATTGCTCACCGCATCCCTATGCGCCAGATGATGACGTCCTGGACCTCGCTTTTCGCGGCGATGCGCCGGGCATTCTCAGCCGACCATTATCACCAGGGGGCCGAGCTTGTCGGTTTCGATCAGGATCAGGACGGCATTCTGGCCTGCTTCGCCGATGGCCGGCAGGCGCGCGGCGATCTGCTCGTCGGCGCTGACGGCGGCAACTCCTTTGTCCGACGCCAGCTGATGCCCGACGTGCGGGCCGACTATGCTGGCTACATTGCCTGGCGCGGCCTCATTGAGGAACCCGATCTCCGCGAAGCCGCGGCTGCGTTGCTGCGCGATCGCTTCAGCTTCTTCGAATATCCCAACTCCCACATGCTGGTTTACCTTGTGCCTGGGGCTCACGAGGCCATCACCCCCGGCCAACGTCGTTACAACTGGGTTTGGTACCGCAACGCGACCGACGCGCGGCGCACCGACCTGCTGACGGACCGCGACGGCCGCCAGCGCACGTCCTCGGTGCCGCCGGGGCTCATTTCGGCGGCTGCCGAAACAGATCTCCGTCAAGCCGCCGTCAGGGACCTGCCGCTCCCCTTCCGCATGCTTGTCGACGCGACTCACGAACCCTTTCTGCAGTCGATCGAAGACCTGTCGGTTCGCCAGATGGCTATCGGGCGTATCGCCCTGATCGGCGACGCGGCCTTCATTCCGCGGCCGCACACGGCCGCCAGCACCGCCAAGGCTGCCGCGAATGCGCTCGGGCTCGCAAACGCATTGAGGCGGAACAGCGACATCGTCGCCGCGCTTCGCGCCTGGGAGCCGGATCAGATCCAGTACGGCTTGCATTTGCGGCGTCAGGGAACAGCGCTCGGCAACAGGTCGCAAAAAAGCCACCCCGAGCTGGCCAACACGTGACTAGCTTCAATTCGGATATTACTGCTAGTGCGAAACCCCCGGTGCGTTCGGCTCTACGCCGCGCACGTTAGGATCGGCTGCCACATGCTCTCGGCGGGCCGCAAGTATCTGCGCGGGTCCCGTGGCACGGGCTTCCGCTACGTGCGGCGCGACACCATCGGGCTGCTCGAGCCGCCCTTCATCCGAAGGTCGGTATCGCAACGACGTGGAAATAGCGCTCGGTTCGATCGCAAGGACAGAACTCACCCAGTCCATCGAGACGGATCAAGCGCCGATTGCGTTTCGAATCCGCGACGGGGTGGCGGGGCCGGCGAGATCGGGAGCGCCGAAAGGCGCGAGCGCATCGGCAATGGCGTTGGCGATGGCGGGGAAGGCGGCGATGGCGCCGGCTTCGCCGCAGCCTTTGACGCCGAGCGGGTTGGTGGCGCAGCGGGTGCCGTTGAAGCCGAGGGCGAAGGAGGGGAGGTCGTCGGCGCGCGGCATGGCGTAATCCATGAACGAGCCGGCGATCAGCTGACCGGAAGCGGGGTCGTAGACCGCGTGCTCGAGCAGGGCTTGGCCGACGCCTTGCGCGATTGCGCCGTGCGCCTGGCCGGCGGCGATCATCGGGTTGACCAGCACGTCGTAATCGTCGACGGCGGTGTAGCGGGCGAGCTTCACTTCGCCGGTGTCGCGGTCGATCTCCACCTCGACGACATGGGCGCCATTAGGGAAGGTCATCCATTCGCGGGTCCAGGCGTGGTAGGTGTCGAGCGGCGTCCCCTTGTCGCGCGCGATCGCGGCGACATCGAGCAATGCCACCGAGCGGTCGGTGCCCGACACGACAAACCGGCCGTCTTCGAAGCGGATGTCGGCTTCCGCCGCCTCCAGCGCGTCGGCGGCGATCCGGGTGCCCTTGGCAACGATCTCGTCCGAGGCGCGCCAGATCGCCGTGCCGCCCATATAGGTCGCCCGCGAGCTGCCGTGCCCGCCGCCCAGCGGGATCCGGTCGGTGTCGCCCTGGACCAGCCGGATGCGCTCGTTCGGCAGTCCGAGGCGATCGGCGAGGATCTGCGGAAAGGTCGTCTCGTGGCCCTGCCCGATCGTCTGCGTGCCGGTGATCAACGACACGGTGCCGTCCGCTTCGAAGCGGATATCGACATTTTCGTGTGGCGAGCCGCCGGTCCCCTTGATGTGGTACGCGAAACCGAGGCCGCGCAGAAGGCCCCGTGCCTCGCTCTCCCGGCGCCGCGCCGGAAAGCCCTCGACGTCGCCCGCCGCCAGTGCATAGTCGAAAGTCTGCGCGAACGCGCCGCTGTCGACGGTATTGCCAAAGGTGTTGGTCATCGGCATTGCGTCGGGCGGGACCATGTTGATGCGCCGCAGCTCGGCGCGCTCGAAACCGCATTGACGGGCCGCTTTGTCGATCAGCCGCTCGATGATATTGACCGCCTCGGCAAAGCCCGGACCGCGGGTGACACCGATCGCCGCCGTATTGGTCAGCACGGCACTGACCTGCAGCTCGATTGCCGGGATGCGGTAGACTGTCCCCGGCAGATGGACGTACTGGAAAGTCTGCACACCTCCCGCGCTTACCAGATAGGCACCGGCATTGGCGACGCTGTTGACGCGCAATGCCAGAAAGCGGCCATCGGCATCGAGCGCCAAACCAGCCACGGCGCGATGATCGCGCGCCTGATGGTCGGAAAGGAAACCCTCGCTACGGGTGGCGATCCATTTGACCGGGCGGCCGACGCGCCGCGCCGCCCACAGGATCAGCGCATGCTCGGGATAGATGAAATTCTTCGCGCCGAAGCCGCCGCCGACATCGGGCGCGACAAACCGCACTGCACTGGGCGGCACACCCAATGCACGCGCGGCATTGTCGCGCGTCGCGTGAATGCTCTGGCTCGAGACATAGGCCGTGTAACGGCCGCGATCCGCATCCCAAAGCCCAATGACGCCGCGCGGCTCCATCGGGTTGGTGACGATCCGGTGATTGTCGAGATCGAGTTCGACGACATATGCCGCCACGTCGAACGCTGCGGCGACCGCGGCGCCGTCGCCGGTTCGCCAATCGAAGCAGAGATTGCCCGGCACTTCAGGCGAAATCTCGGGTGCTCCCGGAGCACGGGCGGCTGCGGCGGTCGTCACCGCCGGCAACGGGCTATAGTCCACCACGACCTGCTCGGCGGCGTCGAGCGCCTGCGCGCGGGTCTCGGCGACAGTCAGCGCCACCGGCTCGCCGACATAGCGGACCTTGACCGACGCCAACAGCGGCTGCAACGCGAAGGCGAACCCCTCGCCGGTCGTGGCATTCGCTTCTGCGGAAGGCCGTAACGGTTGCAGCCCATCAACCCGCGCGTCCTCAGCGGTCAATACTGCTAGCACACCGGGCGCCGCCCGCGCCGCTTCGGGGTCGACCGACCTGATGACCGCATGCGCGTGTGGCGAGCGCAGCACCACGGCATGCGTTAGACCCTCGACGGCGAGATCGTCGAGGTAGCCGCCCCGGCCGGTGACAAAGCGCAAATCTTCCCGCCGCTTGGGCCTGTCGCCAATGCCCGAGCGGACGGTGGTCATCGGAACTCCCACGGACTCAGCAAAATGTCATTCCGGGATGCGCCGAAGGGGCAGGCCCGGAATGACAATGGGGAGTCGTCATGAGCTCGGATCGTAGGCCTTCCCGGGCGGGTAGGTGGCGTATTTCGGAATTTCCGGGTTCATGTGATCCCAGGGCTGCGCGCTGTCGACGAAGATGTCAGCGTCAGGACGAAACCAGCTCGGGTCGTCGAGCGTGCCGACCCTGATGCCGACCAGATCCGGCCGCGCCGAAACCCGCAGGAACAGCATGCACCCGCATTCGGGGCAAAACGCCCGGAATACTTGATTGCCGCTATCCGCGGTCTTGACGTAGAGCTTCGGCTCGCCCTGGGTTACCCGGAAGCTCGCTGCAGGGACCCGCACCGCTGCCGCATAGGCGCTGCCGCTCTGCCGCTGGCAGTCGCGGCAGTGGCAGAGCAGGGCAAAGACCGGTTCACCCGAGGATTCGTATCGGACGGCACCGCACAGGCACCCGCCGGTCACTGGCGCGGCCATCGGATTACGCCTTGTCCAGCCAGAACGTATCTTCACGAACGACGTCGTATATACCGAAGTAATCGTACGGATTGTGCCCCTTCACATAGTCGTACCAGACGTCGTTGATCTTTTCCCAGGCCACCGGGAGCACCGGCGGGTTCTCTTCCATGATGGCTTCGGTTTGGCGGACCAATGCCACGCGCTTGGCGGGATCGACCTCGCGGTCGATCTGGTCGACCAGCGCATTGAATTTCGCATTGTCCCAGAACGAGTAGTTCTGCGGACCGCCGGTTCGGTACCAGGCATTGAAATAATCCGACGGGTCGAGCAAGGTCGACACGATGGCGCCGATCGCGAGGTCGAAATGCCCATTGGCGGTGTCGTCGAACCACACCGATTCGACAACCGTGCGCAGGTTGCACTGGACATTGAGCCCCTCCTGCAGCATCGCCTGGATGGCCTGCGCCCAGAGCTTGAAGCTGGCGACGTCGCGGACCAGGAAATCCAACCCCTTGAGGCCGTCGGCATGACCCGATGCCGCCATCAGCGCGCGCGCTTCCTTGAGGGCGGCGCCGGTATCCGACTCGTAGCCGATCCGTTTGCTGAGCTCCTCCGGAGGCGTCGCGAATTCGGAGAAGGGATAGATGAAGCCGCCGACCCGCATCGGCGTCACGTCCTTGACGACATCGATCAGCGCCGGCCGGTCGAACGCCAGATGCAGCGCACGGCGCACCCGCGGATCGTCGAACGGCTTTCTCTTGCTGTTGACCCAGGTGCCTTGAATGACGCTCTGGTTGAAGGCGGTCGTCGACAAACCGGGAGTGGCCTTGGCCTTGCGAGCCGTGACCGGATCCGTGATGCGGATGTAGTCCACTCGCCCGGATAATATAGCAGAACCGAGCTCGGTTGAAAACGGCAGGGCATGGTAGAATTCGATACCGTCGAGATAAGGCAGCCCCTTGTTCCAGTAGTTAGGGTTCTTTGCCATGACCCAGACTTCGTTCTCGACGCGGCGGACGCTCTTGAACGGTCCGGTACCGGGATAGATCTCTACCTTGCGCAGATTGTAGTTGTTGTCCTCGAGTGTCTTCTTGCGGACGATTACATTCCAGCCGCTGGCGATCGCCGCCATGATAAAGGCGGAAGGACGGGGCTCCGACAATTTGAATTCGACGGTGTATTTGTCGCGCGCATTGATCTCGCTGACCGCCCTGAACAGCACGCTGCGCGGAATGCTGATGCCCTGCGGCGGTTTGGCGATGCGGTCGAAGGTCGCCTTCACGTCTTCGGCGGTCAACTCGGCGCCGTCATGAAACTCTACGCCCTTCCGCAAAAAGAAAGTGTAGGTCTTGCGGTCCTTGGCGATCTCCCAGCTATGCGCCAGGTCGGGGATGATCGTCTTGCCGCTGTCGCGCGGATCGCGCCGGATCAGATTGTCGAACATGCACCCCTGCGAGCCGATATTGTTGATAGTCCCGGATTGGTGAACATCGAAATGCGGCGGTCGCATCGTAATGCCGTAACGCAAGACGCCGCCGGATTTGGCGTTGGGCTCGGGGGCCTTCAGCTGAAATTTCGAGCCGTCGAACTGGTCGGGTATCTCATCGGCGTGAGCGAGCCTTCCGTGCAAGCTGAAGATTCCTGCCGTAACCGCCGCACTTCCTTGTAAAAAACCGCGGCGTGTCCACCACGGGCGTCCAGGTTGCGGGTCGTTCATAACGCCTCCCTCCCTTTAAGTCTTTTCAACACAGCGCACGGCGTGCTCTGATAGCTTCAAATATCATAACAAAATCTCGGGAGTCACTTGTTGAATCAAACAGCATTCGCGGAACGGGGCACAGCAAACACTAGCGCGGAGGAGGCCCGCACTGTCTTGGAGATCGACGATCTTCAGACGCATTTCTTCACTGCGGGGGGTGTCGTGCGGGCGGTCGACGGCGTGTCCTATGCCGTGCGGAGCCACGAGACTTCTAGGGGTTGTCGGAGAGTTGGGATGCGGCAAGAGCGTGACCGCACTATCCGTTCTGCGCCTCGTCGCCGACCCGCCGGGGCGGATCGTCGGCGGGCACATCCGCTTCGAGGGCGTCGATCTCCTGGAGCTGACCGAGAGCGAAATGGAGGCGATCCGCGGCAACGACATCTCGATGATTTTCCAGGAGCCGATGACCTCGCTCAATCCGCTGATGACGGTCGGTCGCCAGATCGCCGAGTCCATCGCGCTGCACCAGGGACTGTCGCGGCGCGACGCCTTTGACCGGGCGGTCGAGATGCTGCGCCGGGTCCATATCCCGGAGGCGGAGCGGCGTGCCCACGCCTATCCGCATCAGCTCTCCGGCGGCATGCGCCAACGGGTGATGATCGCGATGGCGGTGTCGTGCAATCCCAAGCTCTTGATCGCCGACGAGCCGACCACCGCACTCGACGTAACGATCCAGGCACAGATCTTAGATCTGATGCGCGAATTGCAGGAGACGCTCGGCACTGCGATCGTTCTGATCACCCATGACATGGGTGTCGTTGCCGAGAATGCCGACCGCGTCGTGGTGATGTACGCCGGGAGGAAAGTCGAGGAGGCCAGCGCAAAGGACCTCTTCGAGCATCCGGGGCATCCATATACCAAAGGATTGCTGGGCTCGATCCCCAACGTCGAGGTCGCGGCCCATACCCGCACCCGCCGGGTGCGGCTCAACGAGATCAAGGGCATGGTGCCGTCGCTCGCAGACTTGCCGAAAGGCTGCACCTTTGCGCCGCGCTGCGTACTGGCGAGCGATGAGTGCCATGCATCATATCCGCCTCTCGCCCAGTACCGGCCCGGCCACTCGATTGCCTGCTGGCACGCCGAGCGAGTGCTGGAAGGTGGCCCGTGAATTCCGTCATTCCCGCGCAGGCGGGAATCCAGCGGCCCCTGGACCCCCGCTTGCGCGGGGGTGACGATAAGACGAAACCTCTGCTTGAGGTTGAAGGGCTGAAAAAGCACTTTCCGATCCATACCGGCGTGTTCTCCCGGGTTTCCGGCCAGGTCTATGCGGTCGACGGCATCTCCTTTCACATCGAACGCGGCGAAACCTTGGGGCTGGTTGGGGAGAGCGGCTGCGGCAAGTCGACGGCCAGCCGGACCCTATTGAAATTGCTCGAGCCGACCGGCGGGAAAATTAGAGTGCGCGGCGAAGACATCACCGATCTCGACCAGGAGCGGATGCTGCCTTACCGCCGGCAGATGCAGATGATCTACCAGGACCCGTACGCCTCGCTCAATCCGCGGATGTCGGCTGGCGAGATCGTCCGGGAACCATTGGTCATTCACGGGGTCGGCACGCCGAACGAGCGCCGCGACCGGGTCGCGCATCTATTCGATCGGGTGGGCCTGCGGCCCGAATTGACCAGTGCCTATCCACATGAATTCTCCGGCGGACAGCGCCAGCGCATCGGGATTGCCCGCGCGCTCGCATTGAGCCCGGAACTGATCGTCGGCGACGAACCGGTCTCGGCGCTCGACGTGTCGATCCAGGCCCAGATCGTGAATTCTTCTGATGGACCTGCAGGACGAGTACCGGCTCTCCTACCTCTTCGTCGCCCACGACCTGGCGGT
This sequence comes from uncultured Alphaproteobacteria bacterium, assembly GCA_963700185.1. Lineage (GTDB taxonomy): Bacteria > Pseudomonadota > Alphaproteobacteria > ATCC43930 > CGMCC-115725 > AP-15. Next base: position 67,307 of record CAVOWP010000002.1, on the reverse strand, counting down.
GGTCGAACATATCAGTGACCGGGTCGCGGTCATGTATCTCGGCCGCATCGTCGAAATGACCGACAAGACCACCCTCTTCGAGACGCCGCTGCACCCCTATACCGAGGCGCTGCTCTCGGCCGTACCGATCCCGAAATACGGTGCGAAGAGCCGCAAACGTGTGATCCTCAAGGGCGACGTGCCGAGCCCGATCAACCCGCCGCCGGGCTGCCACTTCCACACGCGCTGCCCCTACGCGATGGCGCGCTGCCGCCACGAGCCACTCCTGCGCGAGGTCCAACCCGGCCACTGGGCCTCCTGCCACCTCCACGATGCCGGGGTGAAATACCCGCTGGCGAAGCTCTCTGGAGAGGCGTCGTTGGTCAACCAGTGAGTTAGCTGTCCGACTCCGCTGAACCTGATAGCTGGAATTTTGCCGCACGATGGGGCGTTGTTGCCGCATTCGTAGTGCCGGGCAGATTTCGTCCGGTTGGGGATCGGAGAACCAGCAAATGAATCTCACCAGGGTTGCCTGGGGCACAGGGCGAGCCTTGATGGCGCTCACAATCGCTGTTGCGGCGGTTTCGGCGACGTCGCCGGAGACTGCTTACGCAAGACACGGTGACGGTGCGGCGATCGCTCTGGGTATTATTGGGGGCGCGCTCGCCGGGACCGCGATCGCTTCCTTGAGCGTGCCGGGGTATTACGGGACGCCGCCGGCATATCATTATCCCTACGCGCCGCCCGCTTATGCCGTCGCGCCAGCGCCGGCCTATTATTATCCCTACGCGCCGCCCGCTTACGCCGTCGCGCCAGCGCCGGCCTATTATTATTCCTATGCGCCGCCCGCTTACGCTGTCGCGCCCGCGCCGTCCTATTTTTCTTCGCCGCCAGCTGCAGTTTATTATGCACCACCGCCATACTACGGCGCCGGCTATTACAACGGGGATACTGAATAAGGCCTAACGCTGCGATCACACTGCGCTGCGCAGGCGCGGATCGAGCATGTCGCGGATTCCGTCGCCCAAGAGGTTGAAGGCGAGCACCGTGATCGTGATCGCAGCACCCGGAAACAGCACCAGCCACCACGGTGGGACGAGGCCGGCGTTCAGCGAATCAGCCAGCATATTACCCCAGGTCGGGGTCGGCGGCGGAATGCCGACGCCGAGAAAGCCGAGTGCCGCCTCGATGATAATTGCGACGCCGAGATGGGTCGTCGCGAGGATCAGGTAGGGCGCGACGCATTGCGGCAGTATGTGGCGCGCCATGATGCGCAGGTGCGAGGCGCCGAGGCCGCGCGCCGCCTCGACATAGGACAATTCCTTCAACGACATCACAACGGCCCGGATGACCCGCCCGCCAAACGGGATGCGGGTGATCGCGATCGCGACAATGACAGTGCCAAACCCGGCGCCCAGCGCCATTGCGATGGCCATGGCCAGGATCAGATCCGGGAAGGACTGCAGAAATTCGATGACGCGCTGGCTGACGATGTCGAAACGGCCGCCAAAATAGCCGCTCGCCAACCCCCATAACGCGCCGAGGGTCGTCCCGAACAGCACCGCGCCGAGCGCGATGGTCAGCGATGCACGGCTGCCGTAGATGACCCGGCTCAACACATCGCGGCCGATCTGGTCGGTGCCGAAAAAATGTCGCTCGGTCGGCGGTTTGGACATCGCCCGGAAATCGGACTTCAACGGCTCGTACGGCGCCAGGACCGGCGCTGCCACGGCCATAATGATGATCGCCGCTGCGATCAACCCCCAGAACGCCGACATCGGCGAGCGTCTGATGAACCTGCGAAAGCCTCCTCCGGTTCGCCGCAGCCGCGCGCTCTCGCCGGTCAGCGCGATCTGGTCGACCGGGTATACGGTCTCGGGCTCAGTAGCCGTCATCGGTAGCGGATCCTCGGGTCGAGCCAGGCGATCGTGAGGTCGACGAGTATGTTCAGCAGCACAAAGACGACGGCGTAGAGGAACACCAGGTTCTGCATGACGAAGACGTCGCGTTCGCTGACGGCAGTAAACATCGCATAACCGAGCCCGGGCGTCCCAAAAGCGCGCTCGACGGGGATCGAGCCGGCCAGCACGAAGCCGAGCAGAATGCCCGACAGCGTGATCACCGGCAGCAGGGCATTGGGCAGCGCGTGAAAGGTGATCACCGGACGCCGGCTCAGCCCCTTGGCGCGGGCCGTCCGCACGTAGTCTTCCCGGATGACCTCCAACAGGCTGGAGCGCGCCATGCGCGCGATGTAGGCGGCCTGACCGAGCCCGAGAACGACCGCCGGCCCGATCACGACCTGGAAGTTGCCCCATGGATCGCTCAGCAATGTGGGGCCGGCGAGCGGGGCCCGGTAGCCAAACATGAAGAGCGCCGCGAGCACGATCAGCATCCCGAGCCAAAAGCCGGGGACCGCCAGGAACAGGATGCTGAGAAACCGCGAGACGTTGTCGCCGAGACTGTTGGGGCGCAGCGCGCTGACGATCGCCACCGGTATCCCGACCAGCCAAGAGAGGATCACCGACAGCACCGCAATTTCGGCGGTCAGCGGTCCGCGCCGCAGGATCATCTCACCGACGCTTTCGGCGCGGAAGAAAGATCGGCCGAAATTGCCTCGGGCGATGTCTCCGACCCAACGAAAATACTGCACGGCCAGCGGATCGCTGAGCCCGAGATCAGCCATATAGCGGGCACGCTCCGCTTCGCTGAGCTTGGTAAAGCCCTCCGGCCCGAAGATCGCGACGAGCGGGTCCCCCGGCAGGATCCGCAGAACCGCGAACACGATGATCGAGACGCCGATCACGGTCAGCGCGCCGAAGGCCAAGCGACGGATGATATAGCTGTACATGCCCTCCCTGACTGCGGCTCGGCGGCTATTTGTGGCGAGAGTGAGGTCCGCCCCGGCAAGAAGTCAAGCCGCGGGAAGTCAAGCCCGCTCGGCCAACTACTTTGCGGCTCCGACCCGCTTCGGCTAACATCGCGCGTCGGTTGCAGGCAGCTGTCCGCCGCTTGCAGAAGCCATAAGGGAGTTGGTCAGATGGGGTACAGCCTCGAGCAGTTGTCGACGGAATGCCGCCGGATCCTCAAGCAGGATCCGGGTGTCGAGGGACGCAAGCAAATGTGCGCCCTGGTCCAGCAGGTGCTGAAAGACGACGATTTCATCAAGACGCATCTCGGCGACGGCGTCCCCGAGCGCAAAGTCCTGTATGAAGACCCCGAACTCGGCTTCTGCATTCTCGGCCATGTCTACCAGGGCGCCAAGGACAGCAACCCGCACGATCACGGTCCGTCATGGGCGATCTACGGCCAGGCGCGCGGCGAAACGGTGATGACCGATTACGAGCCGGTGGCGCGCCCCGGCGAGGGCAAGCCGGGCAAGGCGCGGCGCATCAAGGATTACACGCTGAAACCCGGCGCTGCCTACCTCTACAATGAAGGCGACCTGCACTCGCCGCGGCGCGACGGCCCGACCCGGCTGATCCGCATCGAAGGCAAGAACATGGAGAAGGTCCAGCGCTTCCCTTACGAGCGCGTCGCGTAACGCCGCCCCCACCCTTCCCTCCCCGCATGCGGCGAGGGAAGGGTGGGGGCTCTCGGGGGCCGGGCCGGGGCGCTAAGCCCGCGCCACGGCGACGTTGTCGCGTCGGCGCGCGGCGGCCGCGGCTTTGTCGAAATCGGCGTCGGTGAAGCCGTAAAGGCGGGCGCCGCCGCTGAGGATCTTGCCGCCGATCTCGGGCGTGATGCCGGAGTTGGTCAGAACCCGGGTTGACACCTCGGGGAAGCTCGAGTTGAAATGCGGGAAATCGCTCGACACGCAGATCTTGTCGGCCCCGCCGAGCAACTCGACAGTAGCGCCGACCTCACGCTCTCCGCTCTCGATCGCCGAGAAGCAGTTGCGTTGCCAATATTCGAGAGGCGACATCTTGAGATAGGGCGCATCGGAGTCGTGGTGCTGGCGCAGATCCCACTCGATGCGGCCCAACAGCCCCGGCACCCACCAGCTCTGCGCTTCGAGAAAAGCGACCCGCAGGCGAGGATAGAACTCGAAGATGCCGCCGAGCATCAGAGCGATGAGCGCGAGCTGCATCTCGGTCGAGTGGCTCGCCACGTGGCGCATAAAGCGATTCTCGCCAAAGCGCGGCTCAATCGTCGAGTAATACGATCCGGTCCCCTCATGGAAGCACAGCGGGACGTTCAGGTCCTGCAATAGGCCGTAGAGCGGATCCCAGTAATTCGAATGCCAATAACGGCCGTTGACGTAGTTGGGCCGCACAAACGCGCCGACCGCGCCGTACTCCTTGACGCAGCGGTAGAGCTCCTGGCAGGCGAGGTTCACGTCATGTACCGGCAGCATCGCCGCCATCTTCAACTGGTCCGGGCTGTGCTGCACGAAATCGTGCAGCCAGTCGTTGTAGGCCCGGCAGATTGCCGCCGAGAATTGCGGGTCCATGTTGTCCCGCGCGAGGAACGACAGACCGGAGGTCGGGAACAGCACCGCGATGTCGATCCCCTCCATCTCCATGCCGATGACCTGCGCCTCGGCGTCGTAGCCGCGCTCGACCGCGAACATCACATTGGTGTTGGCGCGGCGCGACACGAGCGGGCCGCGGGTACGGTTGTATTGCGAGATGTTGCCGTCATTGCTGGTCGGCGCACCGTCGAAGAACCACACCGGACGGCCGCGCATGCCGGTCGGACCGCCGTCGCTGCGCCGCATCGAGGAAGTGATGCGGTGCTTGAAGGCGGGATCGAGATATTTGTCGAACAGGTCCGGCGGTTCCATGATGTGCATGTCGCAATCGACGAACCGGTATCCCTGTTTCATCCAACCCTCCTCAAGCGAAATCGCGGCGGCAGCATAGGCGTCGCAACGCCGGGGGGACAAGTCTCGCTCCCGACGTTATCGTGCATGCCAGTGCTGCCACCGAATCAGGGGAAGAACACGTGCGAACGATCAACGTTCTCGCCATTCAGCGCCTCGGCGACGCGGAGCGGGTCAAGATAGAGGCGGTCGATCCCTCGATCCGAGTGACCGATGCGGGGGGCTGGCTCGATGGTGAATATCGCGAGACCTGGCCTGCCTACACGGCGGCACGCTATCTGCGGCCGGGCTCCGTCGGCGCGGGTACCCGCGAAGAGCGCGACCGCCTCCTCGGTGAGGCGGAAGTGATCCTCGGCGGGTGGCCGTTTCCGTTAGATCTGCGTGCCCGGGCGCCGCGGCTCAAATGGTTTCATCAGCGCCCCGCCGGCGCCAGCAACCTGCTGCGCGGCGATTTGTGGGGCAGCGACGTCATCGTCACGACCTCGCGCGGCGTCGGCAGCACATTGGCGATGGCGGAATACGCGCTCGCCGGCATTTTGCATTTCGCCAAGAGCTTTGACCGCGCCGTCGTCGACCGCGGCACCGGCGCCTTCGACCACCGCGCCTATCGGCCGCTGCTGATCGAAGGCAAAACCGCTTGCGTCGTCGGCGCCGGCGGCATCGGCCGCGATGTCGGCCGGCTCTGCGCGGCGATCGGTATGCGGGTCGTCGGCACCAGGCGCAACCCGCGGGCGGGCGAACCCCTGCCGCCGGGGTTCAGCGAAATGGGGGGCGCCGCCGATCTCGACCGTTTTCTGCCGGAGAGCGATTTTGTCGTGATCTGCTGCCAATGGACGCCGGAGACGAACCGGCTCTTCGACAAGACCCGCTTTTCGCTGATGAAGCCGGGAAGCGTGCTGGTCAATGTCGCGCGCGGCGAAATCGTCGACGAGGACGCGCTCTCCGAAGCGTTGGAGCAGGATAGGTTGCGCGGGTTGGTGCTCGACGTTTACGTCGGCGAATTCGAGCATCTGCCGCCTGCGCGCCTCTGGTCCAATCCCAAAATGGTAATCACGCCCCACGTCTCCGGCGCGAGCGACGAGGACCGCCACGGCGGGATCGACCTATTCTGCGAGAACCTGCGCGCCTACCTCGACGGCCGCCCGTTGCGCAACGTCATCGACTGGCAGCGCGGCTACTAGACCAATCCGCCTTGTCATTGCGAGGCTCTCCGGACTTGTCATTGCGAGGCTCTCCGGACTTGTCATTGCGAGGCTCCCCGGACGGCCGCCCGCAAGGAGGGCACTAGCAATCTCGACCGGACGAGCGCTCAGCGGCACGAGATTGCTTCGCTTGCGCTCGCAAAGACAGTTCGGACTAGTAGTATCGGTGATGCACGTAATGATAGTGGCGGCGGTTGGCCGAACGTGGGCGTGCCGGCGTGGTGGCAGCCCCCGCGACTGCCCCCAGTCCGCCGCCGACCGCCGCGCCGATGCCGGCGCCCCGCCCGCCGCCGGCGATTGCACCGATGACGGCCCCGGTGCCGGCGCCGAGGAGACCGCCTCCAAGTGCCCGCTCACCGGGATTGTAGGGGTCCGCCACGGCCGCCGTCGTCATCAGCAATCCGGCGCCGATCACGCTCGCAAAAGTCACCCGCTTCTTCATCACCCGCTCCGACGCGTTCCGGCCACCCGCCAACCCACCGATCGGTAGACCAAGTCTCGACCTCGTTTCCTGTTCTGCCTCGCCAACAAGCGGCTCTGCATCGTGGTTCCGTCGCAAGACTGGGCATCGGAACGATCTATCCGCCCGCACGGTTACCTAAGTATGGCGTACATTCGGATTGTCGATAGCCAAGCCGAGTTTCGCCAGAAACTCATTCTTCAGCTCGAAAAGGCCGGCCACCGCGCCGCCGCCGTTGCCACCGTCTCTGCCGCCACTAAACTCATCGAGGACGAGGTTCCGGACTTGCTGGCGACAGACGGCGTGCTGAGCGATGGCTCGAGCACCAGCCTAGTGCAGCAAGCAGAAACCGCGGGCGCGAAAATCCTCATGATGACCGGAAATCCTCATGATGACCGGAAATCCCGACCGGATCGTCGAGCTCGATGGCGCCGGTCAACCTTACGTGTCAAAGCCTGTCGCGCCGGAAGCGTTCGTGCAGCGGGTCCGGCAGGTGCTTGGCGACGTTGAAGGATAAACATAGGGCCTAGCCATTTCAAGCTAAGCCCCTCGTGCTCCCGGACCAAGCGTCGACAGGCACACACGCCAGCGTGGCCGCTCAGTCGGCCCACTGTAGCAGCCATGAAAGCCGCCGCCTGTTCATGGCGCGTCAGGACCAGCTTGATCCGAGAGCGACGCAGCGCCTCTACGATGGCGAGGTTTTCTTCTCCGGGAACGCCGAAGATCTGCTTCACCCCCTCGTTCTCCAGTGCCGATACTAGCAGATCAGCCCCGTTCATCGGTATGCTCCTGGCCATGCTTGTAGTTCACGTCGGTTTCGCGGTCCAATCATCGGATCGCTATTCCGCTGGTTGGTATTGGACCTCACTGCGCCCGGCAGCGAGCGAATGAGCGGCTCGAATGCCCTCTAGAACAGTCGCGAGGCGGCGGACCCTCTTTAGCACGAGCCGCCTCCCGGGTCATTGCGTTGGGTCTCCAGCTGGGCCAATGCTTGCGAAATACATGCGTTGATCCGCTGCACGCAGACGATCCAGAGCCGCTCGCGCAGCGGTGCGAGGGAAGTTTCGATGAACGGCGGATCGCCTGCGCTACTGGGTGAGCCCCGCGCTGCCGTCCCTAGGCGGCGGCAAACGCAACGGTCGCGGAGCCGAGGGTGTAGGCCCCAGCCGCCGCGAGCAGGGCAATGGCCAGCTTGGCAAAGGCTTCGGCGCCAAGACGATCACCTATCGGACGGCCGGCAAGCCCGCCGAGGAAGGCGAAGGGGATCAGGATGCCGGCGGCAAGCCAGGTCGGGGCGGGGATGCCGATCGTCGCCGTATGGGAAGCGAGTGTCACCCCGTAAGAGAGAGCGAAGAACGCGAGGAGCGTCGCGCGCACAGTCCTCGCCGCCGCCCCGCCAAGCAGCAGGTAGATCAGCACCGGCGGACCAGGCTGCCCTATCAGGGCGCTCGCGATGCCGGAGACGGCCCCGGCGGCAAGATCGAGGCCGGGGCTCATCGCAAACGCCGTCCGGTGCTTGCCCTGACCGGGTTGGCCCGACGGCCGGCGCGAGACCGCCATCACTATGGCGAAGCCAAGGATCATCGCCCCGGCGGCCGCCCGCACCAGGGTCGGATCAGCATAACGGAAGGCGACGAGGCCGAGCGGCAACCCGACGAGACTACCGAGCGCCAGACGCAGCAGCAGCCATGGCGCGATAGCCGGCAACAACCCGCGAAGCATAATGATCGATAGCGCCGTCGAGATGATGATGACGAGCTGAATTGCCCGTGCCGGATCGAGAAACAACAGAAAGAGCGGCGCCGCGAGGACGGCGAAGCCGAAACCGCTGATTGCGTAGAGCAGCGCCGAGGCAAACGTCGTCGCGGCCAGTACGATGAAGATGCCGCTGCCCATCCCGAGCATCCCGCCCAGTGCGCTGGCGCCGAGCGACATGCCGAACGGCCAAGATCCAAAGACGGCATTCATGTCAGGCACCCCCGGTTTGCATCGAAGGACGCGTGATTTCTCTGCGCTTTGCCAGAAGACCCTCAATCGCCAATGGTCCTGAGCCCCCCAAGACGAGGGCCGCAAGGCAGGCGAGGTAGAGGAGATCGGTTTCAAAACCCGGCGGCCCGAACTGCGGGCCGGCAGCCGTCACAGCCTGGAGCTTGATCGAGCTGAACCCGTAGGGCAGATGCACGGTGGTCGTGGCCACCACGAGAACCGCTGCCATCGGTATGCTGGCGAGCGGCACCAGCGCACCGAGAAGCACTGCCAGGCCGCCCAATATCTCAACCAGGATGGTGAGCCAACCCATGAGATGCGGTGCGGGTACGCCAAGTGCCTGCAAAATTGCGGGGAACGCATCGAGGCCCCTGGCCAGCTTGGCGAAGCCATGCTCGATGAAGCCGTACCCGACGATCAGACGCAGCGGGACCGGAGCCCAACGGGCGATCGGAGATCCGCTGATCAGATCGATCGGGAGGTCGCGCCACATTGGCGACCGTCTCCGGATGTGGCTCATCGTTTTCATACCCAATCAACCTTCCAGAGGTTCAATGAGCCCACCGGGCGCTGGTTCGGCACCTGCAGGCTCATTGCAGTCTTTTGGATAAGCTGTCTGCTAGCGGACTAGGACCCAATGGCCCCGCCACGCTCCGTGTTTGTCGTATCCGTACTGATACTCGTAATGCGCCGTTGTCGTGGCAGCATTTGCAGAGCTGGTGTCGACGCCCTGCGAGATGCCGGCCCAAGTTTTTCCGCCGGAGAGCTTTGGCCCCTGCGCCATTGCGGGCGCGAAGTTTACGGCGGTCAGCAAGGCGACAGTCGCGCCGGCGAGCAGTAGCGTTTTCATTTCAGTACTCCGTAATGATTCAGCGGACAGCGGCATTGCCGTTGTATCGCGGGTCGGCAGATTGACCACCGCCGCCTGCCAAAAAACTTAGGGATGCGCCCCTTGACGCCAAGACATGATGATGTCACGTTGTCGTGATGTCACGATCACTCCTCTACGAACTCGTCGAGTCCGTTCTGGCCGGCGATATCGCTGACGGCAGCTTGCCCCCAGAGACCCAATTGCCGCCGGAAGAGGGCCTGGTCGAGCGGTTTAAGGTCAGCCGCACGACCGTGCGGAAGGCGATTCAGAATTTGGTCGAGCGCGGCCTCGTCGAGGTCAGGAGAGGCAGGGGTACTTTCGTTACCCAGCCGAAGATCACGCAGGAGCTGACGGAGCTGACCGGTTTCGTCGAGGACATGCGGGCTTTGGGGCGAAGCCCGACCGCCCGCTTGCTCGACAAGCGCATCGTGGCCGCCGACGAAGCCGTCGCGCAGCACCTTGCCTTGGCGCGCGGGACGTTGGTGGTCAGGCTTCGGCGTGTTCGCTTGGCCGACGGTGTGGCGATGTCCTTCGACGAGACATACTTGCCTCGCGACCTAGGGGAAAAGGTTGCGGAAAATGACCTTGAGGCCGAGCCGGTCTTCGCATTGCTGGAGGAGAAGTATGGTACGCCTCTGGTCGAAGCCGAGTACAAGTTGGAAGCGGCCGCGGCCGACCCTGTTGCCGCCCAGGCGCTCCAAGTGCCAGCCGGCAGCCCGGTCTTTCTGATCGAGCGCACGTCCTATACCACCGGCAATCGGCCAGTCGATTATGAGAGGCTGCACTATCGTGGCGATCTGATCCGGTTTGTCACTCGTCTTGCCCGACGCCCAAGGGCCGCGATGCAAAGATGAGAGTGCCGGGTGGTGATTGGCCCCGACGGCGCTTCTACGGCAATTCTCGCTGTGCGCTGGTCGGCGAGGCTGCTGTCGGAATTGACCCGAGGCGGCGCTCAAGGCTCATGAGGCCGAGAGACTGCCGAAGACGGCGAAGTCGCGATGCCCGCACCGACGCCCGTTTATGAGTTCGCGGCCTACAGTAGTGCGCATCAATACCGCGCGTTCCCCGGCGTGCGTGGGAAGGGGATGGCGTTGCGGACGTTGGCGAGGCCGGTGACGTAAGCGAGGGTGCGCTCGAAGCCGAGGCCGAAGCCGGCATGCGGCACGGTGCCGTAGCGGCACAGATCGCGGTACCAGGGGTAGTGCTCCTTGTCGATGCCGCGCTCGGCCATATTGCGGTCCAAGACGTCGAGCCGCTCCCTCGCGCTGGCTGCCGCCGATGATCTCGCCGATCCCCGCCAACACATCCATCGCCGCGACGGTGCGGCCGTCGTCGTTCACCCGCACGTAGAAGGCTTTGATCGCCTTCGGGTAGTTCATCACGATGACCGGCTTTTTCGCGTATTTCTCGGTCAGATAGCGCTTCATGCTTCGACTGCACCCGTTGCACCTCCCTCTCCCTCATGTCTGAACCGGAACACATTTCGAAAGCGCGGTTCACTTCGCCCGAACTTGACAGTGAGCATAAACGCTGAGGAGCCCTGCCGCCGGATGCCAATTGGAGCAACGACTGGGGATGCTGCAGTCTCGATGCTTGCACCAGAGCTGCGGTAAGCACGAGAGCCGCCAGTAATCGGGCGTCGTCGTTAGCGCGTGGTCAGCAGCGCAACCCAGCCTCTACGAACGCAACAAATGCGCGGGCTTTTGCACTCGCGAGCCGGCCCGCTGGGAACACCGCCCAAAGGTCCATTTCCGGCAACCGCCAGTCGTCCAATGCGGTTTCCACTGCCCCACTCGCGAGTTCCTGCGTAAACATCCACTCGGAAGAGATTGTGAGCCCGAGCCCGGCAAAAACGGCTTCCCTCACGCCTTCGGCAGCACTGACCCGAACGCGTCCTTTGACGGTTACCGCCACCTCGCTCGCATCCTTCTGAAAGGTCCAGGTGGTTCCGCCAGCACGTTGGGCGTAAATGACGGCCTCATGCTGGCTCAGCTCCTGCGGCTTCACCGGTTTGCCGAATTCCTGGAAATAGGGCGGCGTGGCGAGAACGACGCGTCGGCACGAACCGACCTTGCGAGCCGTCAAGGCGGAATCGACGAGAGATCCCATCCAAAGCGCCACGTCGATCCCCTCCTCGATCACGTCAACCTCTCGGTCGTTGAGGATCACCTCTATATCCAATGTCGGATGCTCCCTCAGCAGGAGCTTGAGCTTTGGAACAATATGCAAGCGGGCGAACGTTACCGGCGCCGAAACCCGGAGCCGCCCCGACAGGCCTTTTCCTGAGCTGGAAGCGGCCAGCTCGGCCTGTTCGGCCCTTTCGATAATGGCCTTTGCTTCCTGGTAAAAGCTCTGGCCCGCTTCGGTGGGCGTCAATCCGCGTGTCGAGCGCAAGACGAGGCGCACGCCCAGCCGTTGCTCGAGCTGGCCGACCGCCTTCGAGACCGCCGGCTGGCCAAGGCGCATTTGTTGTGCCGCGGCCGAGAAGGACCCGGTCTCGATAACGCGAACGAAGGCTTCCATTGTTGCGAGGCGATCCACGCAAAGTACTCCGGCTATGCAGCAGCGGTGAGCATCGCCTCCGTGACGCGAAGGATTGAACGGCCTCGCGGCAATGCTTGCTGCTCGCGACTCGCGAGATCACTGCCCATGCGGTTCGAACTCAATGATGTATAAGCCGCCATTATAGTCGGTGCTGTAGATCAGACCGTCTGCGGTGACAAAAACGTCCGCAGACTGGATCACCTGCGGGCGGTTCGGGCGCATATCCATTTGCCACTGCGGCGGCGGTGGCACCAGCGCGCCCACTTCAACGGGCCGATACGGGTCGCTAATGTCGAATGCCCGCACCCCGGCATTCTGGTACGTGGCGAAGATAAGCTCGGAGCTGACAAAGCTGCCCGGCCGGTTCTCGTGCAGGTTATGCGGCCCGAAATGTCCCGGCTTCGCCCGATAGTCCGCCTCGCGCGGTGAAGGGAAGGTCGAGATGCTGACCGGGTTCGACTTTTCCCGATTGTCGAAGATCCAGATGAGTTTTTCGCCATCCTCCTGGTGATCGAGGACGGCTTCGTCCAGCACGACAAGCAGATCTCGATCGGGTAATGGCAAACAGTTATGCGTGCCGCCGCCGAACGGCGGCGACCAGTTGCAGTGCACGATGCAGCGCGGGTTGGAGCGATCAGAAACGTCGATCACAACCATGCCCGCGTCGCGCCAGGCCGCGTAGGCGGTATCGCCATGCACGATCGCGTGGTGCAGACCATAGCGGCGCGAGGCTGGCCACGATGGCGTCTCCGCGGCAGCCGCGTTCATGCCGGGCAGCCAGAACCGGCCTACCTCGCGCGGACGTGTCGGGTCGCTCATATCGACGGTCAGGAAAATGTAGTCGGTGAAGCCGTCGAGCAATGCGGAGACATAGGCCCACCGCCCGCCCGTGTACCAGATCCGGTGAACGCCGCCGCCCTCGACCGGCATGAAGCCGATCTGTCGCGGGTCGGCTCCTCGGCTGATGTCGTATACGGCGAGGCCGGCCGACCACGACCGGCCGCCGGCAGGGCCGCGGGCGCTGCCGAGTGTTTCGCCGAGCGCACCCCTGTAGTAGGCCCGTTCATCCTGGAACTCGGGGGCGGCGAACATGTCCTGCGCGTGAATGACGAGCAGGAGATCGTCATGCGTCTGGAGGTGGATATTCCAGGTATTGGGCGGCGCCGCGATGTAAGCAACCGCATGCGGCCGCGAGGGGTCGCGCACGTCGATGACGGTGAACCCCTTCGAAAACATATGCCCGACATAGGCAAAGCCGCGGTGGACCATCAGCTGAACCCCGTCGGCCCGGCCGCCCTGGTCCGAGTGCCCGATCAGGCGCATGTTTCGCGCGTAGTCGGGTGTCGGCAGATCGTTTGCTGACATGGCGCCACTCCTCTCTACGGCAGGTCCGGCGAGCGCGGCTCGGCGCGCAGGAAAGCCGAGGACGCGGTGTGCGTCAGGATACCGTGAATGCTGTGGAACTCCTCCCAGTCCATATCGGAATCGACATCTTGCGCGCGCGGCAGCATGTAGGCGCCGAGATCCCGGCCGCGGCGGACGGTTTTCTCGCCGACCGGGAGACGCATTGCATTAAACCGCGCGAGAGCGGTCTCGACCGGCGTGGCCGGATCGGCCAGGCACTCTGACAAGACGAGGGCATCCGACGCCGCCTTCGACACGCCCATGCCGATATGCGGTCTGGCGAGCGCGGCCGCATCCCCGATCAACGCTACCCGTCCGAACACTATCTGCGGCGTGGTGTAGTCGTAGATCGGGGTGAAGAACGGCCGCTTGATGCACGCGAGAATGTCGCTGAAGGCTCGCGGCAAAAATTCCGTCGCAGCCTGCCGCAGTTCATCGATGAGGTCCTGCCGCACCTGCGCCGGCGGGATCGAAACCTCGTATTGAACGCCGTCCTCACCGCGGAGCATGTCGGGCAGCCGGGAGGCGGGCAGCCGACGGTACCACACCCAGTTAAAGCGGCGATATCCGGGGCGCAGGTCATTGTCGGGACCCGCGATCGGGTAGCCGATCACTTTGTTTTGCGGCGGCAGATAGAACGCCAGCTTGTCGAAGATGGCCCGATGCGCCTCCGTCGGGATGTCCCGCTCCTCCGCGACGCCGCGCCAAATGACGTAGCCGGCGTAGATCGGCTGGATGTCCGGCCGGTAGTGCTGCCGGACCGCCGAACGATACCCGTCCGCGCCGATGAGGATATCGGCGTGTTCGACCCGCCAATTGGCAAAGCGTGCAATGACTCCGTCCGGGGTCTGCTCTACCGCAACCAGGTCGTGGTCGAGGTGATGGACGGTGTCCGGGATCGTCGCACGCATGATCTGGTGCAGGCGGTCCCAGGACGTCATGATCTGCTCGAAGGGAAGTTGTTCGACGACTTCGCCGTCGCGATTGAGGGCAATCCGTTCGTGCACGGTAATGCCGAGACCGCGCAACGACGCGCCGCTCAACTCGAGCACCTGAAGCAATTCGTCCTGCGTGCTTATGCCGGCACCTCGACCGAACAGTTCCACCGGCGTGCGTTCGTAGACCTGGGCATCCCAGCCCGCGCGTCGAAGCAAGGCCGTTGCGAACAGGCCGGCCATTGACCCGCCGATGACCAAGGCGCGGGGTTTGTCCGAACCGATCGTTTTCATCTTTGCACCTCCAGTTAAGCGACTAGTCGGTATTGGCGAGTGGGAACGAGCCGAGACTAAGCGGCCCGCATCTTCCGCATACCGAAGAGGCTCATCAAAGTGGCGGCCATCAGCGCCGGAAGCGTGACCATGAGGATCGAGGCAGCGCCCCAGCCGAACAGCACGACGAGCTTGCCGAAAAGGTATCCGGCGCACGGCCCCGGCGTATAAAAGCCCCCCGAGGCCAAATGCGACCACTGCGCCGATCCGCTTGGGATGCGCCGAGAGCTGCAACATGGACATCAGCCTGGCGAACAGAACCCCGCTGATCATCAATCCGAACAAGCCTTTGCGACCCACTGGTCTTGCATTGCTGACACGTCCCGGATCCTCCCGATCTGACCACGTCTGTGACGCTGTGCGGTTCGAGCGACCACCAGGAGGATGTTCTCGACGGCAGGGAATATTTCCATCCCGAGAATTTGGATTTGTTTTATTCCCAGTTGGAATAGCGCTGGTGCTGCCGCCGCTCATCAGAACGTGGATGCGCTGTTTGAGGCCTCACATCCGACCCGCTTGGCGATGGCGCCCGCCGCAATAATCACGGAACGAGGGATCTCGATCCTACGGTCAGGGCCGGGGCTGCCATGAAGCCCGACCAAGGGTCGATCCCGATTCCCTCAGCTTTGAACAGATTGTCCGTTTATCGCACTGACCGGAGGTGCTGGCTGTCCGTAAGCAGTTCAGCTGTTGAAGGTAGACCGGCAGTGCTGTAGCAGTGGTAGGTCTTCGCAGGTTGACCCTTAACCGACCTTGCCGGTGGGATGGGATACCGGCTCAGAAGTGCGGATAGCGGACATCAGGGCTGCGAGTCTCAATCAGCGTCATAGCCCGGTTGAGCGTGTCTCTGATCGGGCGGCCGGCGGAGTCCATCGATGAAGACATCGACCAGGCGCAGCACCTTGGCTTGCCAACCCGGCCTGTCGTGGGCGTAGCACATGCCAACCAGGGTGCGGAGCAGGTCCTCGGGGTCGATGTCGGCACGGATTTCGCCCGCCGCCGCGGCACGCTGCAGCAGTCCCTCTGCGGCCCTGCTCAGCCGGTCGAGCGAGTAGGCCACGAGTTCGGGGGAACCACGTGCGGCCATGGCAAGCGCCGCCGCCATGCCCTTCTTTGTGGCCATGAATTCCACGCCGGCCCGCAGCCAGCGGCGCAACGCCTCGACCGGGGCGGTTTCTGCCCCGAGATCCTGGGCCAACTCGACAAGCTGCTCGACCTCGCGCCGGTAGACCGCCTCGTAGAGGGCCTCGCGGGTCGGGAAGTGTCGATACAATGTTCCGATCCCGACGCCAGCACGCCCGGCCACCGCCTCCAGGCTCGCCTCCGGGCCGCCCTGGCTGAACATCGCCTTGGCCGCCTCCAACACACGCTCGCGATTGCGAATCGCGTCCGCGCGCGGCTTCCGTTTTCCGATTGCAGGCTGATGCGTCATCGTGTCCGCTTAGAATTCGTCCGCTTGTAAACGGAGGCTTCCTCCATATTTTGTTCCTCCGTACCATCCGGGCACATCGCGCGGACGGACCATACCGCAACAGTTCTCATCGGAGCGCCGCATGAGCCTGTCAATCACCCTTACCATCAACGGTGTGCAACGCACATTCGAAATGGACGACCCGAGGGTCACCCTTCTTGACTTGCTGCGCGAGCGTCTGGACTTGACTGGCACCAAGAAAGGGTGCGACCGGGGTCAGTGCGGCGCGTGCACAGTCTTGCTTAACGGACGCCGCATCAACTCCTGCTTGGCGCTGGCGGTCAGCCAGGATGGCGCCGAGGTGATGACCATCGAGGGCCTCGCCCGGGGCGACGAACTTCACCCGGTGCAGGCGGCCTTCATCGCCCATGACGCCTTTCAATGCGGCTTCTGCACACCCGGACAAATCATGAGCGCGGTGGGCCTGATCCAGGAAGGCCAGGCCGGGGACGATCCCGAGCGGGTGCGCGAAGGCATGAGCGGCAATCTCTGCCGTTGCGGCGCCTATCGCGGCATCACCGAAGCGGTGCTGGACGTGCAGCGAAGCCTGGGTCAGGCCGGGGGAAAGGAGGCAGCATGAACCGCTTCGATTATGTCCAGCCGGCCACGGTGTCAGAGGCCGTCGCGGCTGCCGCGGTCCCCGACAGCGCCTATCTGGCGGGCGGCACCAACCTCATTGACCTGATGAAGGGCGGCATCGTCAGCCCGAAGCGGCTGATCGATGTCAGTCGCCTTCCCGGGCTTGACCGGATCGAGTCCCTCCCGGATGGCGGGGTGCGCATTGGCGCGCGCGTGCGCAACGCCGACCTCGCCTATGACCCGACCGTCGGCAAACGCTTCCCGGCGGTCGCCGAGGCGCTGGCCTCCGGGGCCTCCGCCCAGCTGCGCAATGCCGCGACCGTTGGCGGCAATCTGCTGCAACGCACACGCTGTGCCTATTTCTACGACCCGGCGAGCGTTTGCAACAAGCGGCGCCCCGGCACGGGCTGCGACGCGCGCGGCGGCGAGAACCGCCTGCACGCCGTGCTGGGCTGGAGTGAGTCCTGCATCGCCACTCACCCATCCGATTTCTGCGTGCCGCTCGTCGCACTCGACGCCGTGGTCGAAATCGAGGGGCAGGCGGGCCGGCGCGAGGTGGCGCTGGAAGAATTCCACCTGCTGCCCGGCACCACGCCGGAGCGCGAGAGCGTGCTGATGCCCGGCGAGCTCGTCGTGGCCGTGCGCTTGCCGGGGGCTGCAACGCGGTTCGCGGCCCATGCCCGCTACCTCAAGCTCCGCGAGCGCACCTCCTACGCCTTTGCCGTGGTCTCCGCCGCTGCCTGCCTGCACATCGAGGACGGGGTCATTGCCGAGGCACGACTGGCGCTGGGCGGCGTGGCGGCAAAGCCGTGGCGTGCCCGAGCCGCGGAGGCGGCGCTGGCTCGTGTCCGGCCGAACGCGGAGGGCTTCCGCCGCGCTGCCGAGGCGGCGCTGGCGGAGGCCCGCCCGTCCGGCGACAACGCCTTCAAGGTCGAGCTTGCCCGGCGGATCGTGGTGCGCGCGCTGGTCCTCGCTGCGGCCGGAACCCCCGAGCGCATACCCGCCCTCCCTGCCTCTCCGTTTGCACCCATTCCCGAAGGCGCCCGTCATGACTGAGACCCTACAAGCGGGAATCGGCCCGCAGCGGCGGCACGGCGCGAGCATCGGCCAGCCCCTCACCCGCCGCGACGGCCTTTTGAAGGTCACCGGCCAGGCCCGCTACGCGGCAGACAACCACCCGCCCGGCATGCTGCACGCCGCCCTCGCGGTGAGCAGCATCGCCCGGGGCCGCGTGACCTTTCTGGATGTGACGACGGCAAAGGCGCATCCCGGGGTGGTCGAGGTGATGACCCCGGCGAACCGTCCGCCGCTGGCGCTGGATCCGGACGCGAAGTTGGACCCGTTCATGTTCCGCCTCGACCTGCTGCAGAACGACAGGGTGCGCTACGCCGGTCAGCCGATCGCGGTGGTGATCGCCGAGACATTGGAGGCTGCGACGGAAGCCGCGACGCTGCTGGCGCCGCGCTATGAGGCGGAATCGGCACGGGTCGGGCTGGACGGCAACGACAGCTTCATCCCGCCCGCAATCGGCATCGGTACGCCGCCCGAGGTGCGTCGCGGCGATGTCGAGGCCGGGCTGGCGGCAGCGGCACACCGGATCGAGGCGATTTACGAGACACCCCCGCAGTATCACAACGCAATGGAACCGCACGCCATCGTGGCCGCCTGGGACGGCGACCGCCTCTCGGTCGACACGCCGAGCCAGGGCCTGGCCTGGGCGCAAGCGCGGATCGCCGGGCTGTTCGGAATCCCGCCGGAGAACATCCTGATCCGCAGCCCGTTTCTGGGCGGCGGGTTCGGCTCCAAGGGCATGATTTCCGGGCCGCAGGTCCTGGGCATCCTGGCCGCCCGTTTGGTCGGGCGGCCGGTGAAGCTGGTGCTGCGCCGGGAACAGATGTACGGCCCGGTGGGCCATCGGGGGCCGACGCGCCAGACGCTCCGGCTGGGCGCTGACCCGCAAGGCTCGCTGACCGCGATCCACCACCATGTGCGGACAGCCACGAGCAGCTTCGACGATTTCTTCGAGCCCTCTGTCCAGCTCAGCCACACGCTCTATGCCAGCCCGGCCATTGCCACGACCGCCGAGGCAGTGCGGCGGGACACGGGAACTCCGGTTTTCATGCGCGCACCCGGAGAGGCGAGCGGCAGCATCGCACTCGAAAGCGCGATCGACGAGATGGCGCACGCGGCCGGCATGGACCCGCTGGAATTCCGCCTCAAAAATTACGCCGAGGTCGAGCCGATCTCCGGCAAGCCGTTCTCCTCCAAGGCGTTGCGGGAGTGCTACGCGCAGGGTGCGGCGCGCTTTGGCTGGAAGGGGCGTCCCCTGGCGCCGGGACAGATGCGTGACGAGAACGGTCTCCTGGTCGGCTGGGGTCTCGGCACCGCGACCTTCCCGGCTATCATGTTCCAGGGCCAGGCGAGAGCCGTTCTGCGGCGCGACGGGACCGGCCTCGTCGAGCTTGGGGCACAGGACATGGGCCAGGGTGCCTGGACGGCGCTCGCACAGATCGCCGCGGACAGCCTCGGCCTCGACCTCGAGCAGCTGGAGTTCCGGGCCGGCAGCTCCGACCTGCCGGACGCGGGTATTGCCGGCGGTTCATCGCACACCGCGACTGCCGGCATGGCAATTTACGGCGCCGGCGCCGATGTGATCGCCAAGCTGGCGGAATTGGCTATGCGGGACGAACGCTCTCCGCTGTTCGGCGCCAACAATGCCGGCGTGCTGCCGCGGGGCGGTCGTCTGATCCGGCGCGACGACGAGAGCCGCAGCGAGAGCTATGCCGACATCCTGGCCATCGCCGGCCTGGCCGAGATCGAGGGACGCGGCAGCTCCGCAGCAGATCCGGCCGCGCAGAATTCGTACGCCATGCACGCGCACGGCGCCGTATTCGCCGAAGTGAAGGTGGATCCGGAGCTGGGACAGATCCGGGCGACGCGCCTGGTCGGCGCCTTTGCCGCCGGCACCATCATCAACCCGCGACTCGTGCGTAGCCAGTACTACGGCGGCATGATCTGGGGTGTCTCCTTCGCATTGCACGAACGGGCCGTCCTGGATCCGCGGTCGGGCCGGGTCATGAATGCGGACCTGGCCGAGTACCACGTGCCGGTTAACGCCGACCTGCCGTCGCTCGAGGCCGTCCTGGTCGAAGAGCACGACCCGCACGTGAACGCGCTCGGCATTAAGGGCGTAGGCGAGATCGGAATCACCGGCTCGGCCGGCGCAGTTGCCAACGCGGTCTGGCATGCCACCGGGACCCGGGTGCGTCGATTCCCGATCCGAATCGAAGATCTGCTGATTCCCGCTGCGCCATAGCAGCGCGGCCGCCAAGACCAGCCGAGCGGACGAGCTTCATGCACGGTAACCGAAGCAAGGTCGTCGCGATCACTGGCGCAAGCAGCGGAATAGGCGAAGCGACTGCGCTCGCGCTCGGCGCGCGGCGGTCGGAGCGCTTGGAAGCTCTTGCCCGCCGCATCGCCGCGAGCGGCGGCGAGGCCGCGATTGCACGAATTGGGCCTTCCATCAGCCAGCGCGATCGGCTGGCCGGCATATTAGATCTTGTCGTGCCGAAGCGGCAGATAGCCTTGCGGGATTTCAGTGACTTGCTCCCAGGTCCCCGCTTTCGGGCGGAAGAATGTGCACCTTGTCGCCGTCAGCCAAATTTACTGGCGGTTGCAGTATCAGTTGGTCGCCGTTCTTGACACCGGCGTTGACCTCGACCTCAGTACCGTAATCGGCCGTGATCGCGATCTTGTGCAGATGGGCGACGCCGTCTTCGGCGACCGCCACCTGCATGCCGTTCTGATTGAAGATGATCGCTGAAGCGGGCAGGATCAGCGCCGGCGATTGCCGTGGGATCTTCAGCCCGACCGTGCAATAGACCCCCGGCTGCAGCGCGCCATCCGGATTGGGTACGTCGACCTCGGTCAATAGGGTCCGCGTCCCCGGCTGCAGCGCGTCGGCGATCCGCGCCACTTTGCCATGAAAGGTGAGGTTGGGCATCCCGGGCACACGAATGACCGCCTCGACGCCTGGCTTGACGCCAAAGGCATTATCCTGCGGCACATAAACCCAAACGCGGATCACGTCGCTGTGGGTCATCGCAAACATCGAGGTGCCGCCGGTCGCGTCGGCCGTGATCAGGCTGCCGACATCGATGTTGCGCTGCGTGATCACGCCGTCGAACGGAGCAACGACCTGCTGATAGATCTTCTGCTGATGGTAATATTTTAGCTGCTGCTCCGTCGCCGCGGCATTGTACTGAGCCGCGGTCGTCGCGTGCTGCTGGGCCTGATAGTTGTACCGATCGGTGTCGGCCTGCTCCTGCGGCGCCCAGCTGTCCTTGGCAAGCATGGAAATACGCCTGCTGGTCACATCTGTCGACGCGCGCTGCGCCTCGTTTTGGTGTACCGTCGCCTGAGCCTGCTGCAGGCTGTTCTGATATTGGGCAACCTGCGCCTCGACTTCGGGTGCAGTAATCTCCGCGAGGAGTTGCCCGGCCTTGACGTGATCGCCGATATCGACATAACGCTTCAGCACATAGCCGCTCGCGCGCCCATAGATGTTGGCCTCCACAAAACCGAGCGTCGTCGCCGGCAACGTCACATGCAGTCTGCCGAGCCGTTGCGCCACCTGCTCGACGCGCACGCTTGGGACGAAGTGCGCCTGCTGTTCGGCGGTGTCCACGACCTGTTGATGCTGCTGGAAATGCTGCCATGCGCCCAGACCGAGAGCGCTAATAAAGAGCACGAGAACGCCCAAGCCAAGCAGTCGCCGCCCAGACCTGCCACGCCCGTTTGTGCCGTCTGGTGGCGGCGTCGTGTCGCGATCAGGTGTGGGGAGCGACGGCCGGGGCGGCGGCTTCTTTGACAGAGGTGGCTGGTCGAGGTCGTTCATTCGGGCACCTCCTCGAATACGCCGTGCGCCTGTTTGCCGTCATTGCCCTTGCGCAGCATCGCAAACAGGTACGGCACAATCAGCAGTGTAGTCGGGGTCGCGAACAGCAGGCCACCGATGACGGCGCGCGCCAGCGCCGCATTCTGTTCCTCACCGGGGCCTCCAATCGCCATCGGGATCATGCCGACAATCATCGCAGTGGCGGTCATCAATACCGGCCGAATGCGGGTATGCCCCGCCGCGATCGCGGCGTCGAAGGCCGTCATGCCGGCCAGCTGCTGCTCTCGCGCAAAGGTGACGAGCAGGATCGAGTTCGCCGAGGCGACGCCGACCGCCATGATCGCACCCATCAGCGACGGAACGCTGAGGGTCGTATCGGTGATGTAAAGCATCGTGACGATGCCGCAGAAAGTCGCCGGCAATGCCAGAATGACGACGAAGGGGTCGCCCCAGGTCTGGTAATTGACGACCATCAGCAGGTAGACGAACACCGCGGCAAACACGAGGCCGATGCCCATGTCGCGGAACGCCTCGTTCATGCTCTGGATCTGGCCGGTCACCTGGATCGTGTTGCCGGGCGAGAGCTCTTTTTTGAAATCGGTGGTGACTTTGTCGATGTCGTTGGCGATGCTGCCGAGATCGCGGCCCTGGGTGCTGGCATAGACCTCGTAGACCGGCTGGATATTGGCCTGGTTGGCGCTGCCTGGCACCGAGTCGCGGGTAAAGGTTGCCACATTTTGCAGTTCGCCCGGGACCGGCTGCGTCGTCGGCGGGGCAGTCCCGGTGCTGACCGGTGTGTTGCCGACGTCACCCATCGAGGCGACCAGGTATTGCGGCGTTTGCACGGCGATGTAATGCGGGATTCCGTCTTTCGGGATCGGTCCAGAAGTTGGGGTACACTTGCTTGGACGAGCTCAGGCTGGTGCCGATATTGTTGGCAATGTCACTCGGGGTGATGCCGAACTGCAGAGCCCGTGCGCGATCGATCTGCACGTAGAGGTCGGGGGCGTACGATCTCCTGTTGTAGATGGGCATCGACGATCCCCGGAATGGCGGCGAGACGGCGCCGCAGTTCCTCGGCAATGCGGAGATTATTAGCCCGGTCATAACCGACCGTGCGCACGTCGATCTGCGCGGTAAGCCCGAAATTCAGGATCTGCGTCGCGATATCGGCGGGCTGGAAATAAAACAGATCTTCCGGGAATGCCGCCGGCAGCACCTCGCGCAATTTGCGGACATAATCGGCAGTCGGGGCGTGGCCCTCTTTGAGGGACACCATGATCACGCCGTCATTGACCGCGATCGTCGTGCCGTCAGCGAACGCCCAGTTATAGGAGACTGCCGGGAGCCCGAAATTGTCGACGATCAGATCGAGATCTTTCCTCGGAATGATCTCGCGGATGTTGTCTTCGACCTTCTGGAAGATCTGCTCGGTCGTCTCGATGCGGGTGCCCGGAGGCGCGCGGACATGCAGCTGGATCATGCCGCCGTCGATCGCCGGATAGAAATCGCGGCCGACAAAGACGAACATGACAGCGCCGAGTGCCAACACGAGCGCGGCGACGATCGGGACGATGGCCCGGCGGGTCAGCAGCATTGTGAGCAGTCCGACATAGCCCTTCGCGCAGCCGCTCGAAGCCGCGCTCGAACGACGCGTGGAAACGGGTGAAGAAGTTCCCGCCGCCGGAATTATCCGCGGAGATCCGCCGTGATGCTGACCCTTCAGGATCTGGCCGATCGTGATCGGCGTCAGCGTGCGCGACAGGCCATAGGAAGCGAGCATTGCAAAGACCACGGCGAGGCCGAGCGGCGTGAACAAGTATTTCGCCGGGCCCTCGAGGAAGACGACCGAGGTGAAGACGCAGCTGATCGCCAGCGTCGAGACCAGTGTCGGCATCGCGATCTCAGCGGCGCCGTGCAATGTCGCCTTCGGCAGCGGCATCTTCTCTTCGTCGAGCAGGCGGTAGGTGTTCTCGATCGTGACCGTCGAATCATCGACCAGGATGCCGACTGCGAGCGCCAATCCCCCCAATGTCATCGTGTTGATCGTCTCGCCCAGGAAATAGAGCACGACGAGCGAGGTCAGCATCGCCAGCGGGATCGAGATCATCACGACGACCGTCGGCCGCCACGAGCCGAGGAAGAGGAGGATCATCAGCGCCGTGAGCCCGGCGGCAATCGCGCCTTCGCGCAGCACCGACGATCAGCGAAGACGTGACGAACACCGATTGGTCGAACAGCGATTTGATGACCGTGCCGGGCGGCGCAGCGGCGCGCGCGATCTTGAGCGTGCGCTTCACCGCATTGACGACGGCCAATGTCGAAGCATTGCCGTTTTTGATGATGCTGATCAGCACCGAGCGTTTGCCGTCTGCCCGGACGACGTTCTGCTGCACCAGATTGCCGTCGCGCACATGACCGATATCCCTGAGGAACACCGTGGCGCCATTCTGGTAGGCGACCGGGATGTCGTTGAGCCCCTCGATCGTCGGCGGCATCGAATTGGTGCGCACGGTGTAATCGGTCTTGCCGATCTTCACATCGCCGCCGGGCAGGGTCAGGTTCTGCACGTTGAGGGCATTGGCGACCTGCAGTGGCGTCAGGCCTTTGGCCAGCAGCTTGGTCTGGTCGACATCGACCATGATCTGGCGATATTGCCCGCCGGCGGGCGTCGGCAGTGTGACGCCATGGATCGGCGCCAGCGTCTGCCGCAACCGATAGATGCCGTAATCGTAAAGCTGTGCCTCGCTGAGCTTGTCGGAGCTGAGAGCGATTTGCAGGACCGGCACCGCCGATGCGCTGTATGGCACGACGAGTGGCGCCTGGGTTCCGGTGGGCAGAACTCGGCTGATATAGTTTGTGCCAGCTTGTATCTGCGAGATCGCAAGACTGAGA
This sequence comes from uncultured Alphaproteobacteria bacterium, assembly GCA_963700185.1. Classification (GTDB taxonomy): domain Bacteria; phylum Pseudomonadota; class Alphaproteobacteria; order ATCC43930; family CGMCC-115725; genus AP-15. Next base: position 42,929 of record CAVOWP010000002.1, on the reverse strand, counting down.
TTCACATCCGGCTGGAAGTAAATTTTCTGCACCGAGATACCATTGACGGTCTCGGCCTCCATGTCCTTGATGTCGCTGACGCTGGTGCTGATCGCGTATTGGCTGTAGGTGGTAAAGCGCTGCTCCATCTCGGTCGTGTTAAGGCCGGTGTATTGCCAGACGACCGAGACCACCGGGATCTTGATCTCCGGAAAAATATCGGTAGGCATCTCGACCGCCGCGGTGACGCCCAGAAACAGGATCAGCGCCGCCACCACATAAAAGGTGTGGGGGAATCTCAGTGCGAAACGAACTAGTCCCAAAGGAGGCCTCCGGTCACGTTAGAGTTGCCGGGATCGTCATCATCAGCTCCCGCGGCGCCACGGCCGCCAAGAACCGCTCGGCGTGTGCGCGACCCGCTTTCTCAGGCCGCGCAAAACTGGAGCAGATCCGCGTTTGCGCCGGTTACAAAGGCAACTAAATCACGGATCTTCATGAGGTCTCCTTGGGTCCACGACACAGACGCATACGCACTTGGCGCTCGCAGTGGGCTCGAAGCGGACATTTGCTAATGAGATAGGAGCATATGCACCTAAGTCAACAAAAAAATCCGCCCGCCGGAAATTCCGGGGTCGACGGCCTCTAAGCTGGGCACCTGGGGTTGTTCCACGCCGTCTTGGCGGAACGGTGGTGGCACTGAGGGAGGCGTTCAGTTTGGCGATGAATATAGCCAAGGCGCCGAGTTCGATTTCAGTACCAGGGGAACCAGATTTCCGGCCGCAGGTCAAATTCCGGCGGCAGGTCGGATTGCGGCGGCTGTTCCGGCACCATCCGCGACATCCATTTGGCGAAGGCGCTGCCCACGCTGTGGAGCATCCGCCGCAAGCCTGATCTGCGATGTGAATTCCGGACCACCAGGTCGAGCTCCTCAAGGATTCTGACCGCCGGCGTGCCAGGGAGAGCCGATGCCTCCAGCTCCGCGCGACGCTCCTGAGGAGCCGCCGCCAGGCGGCGTCTCGAACGAGCGCGGTGACCCGGAAGCGGCGATCCGACGACTGCCGCCGCCTCTCGCGTCGCCTGCCTGTTCATCATTCCCTCCAGAACGGTTTGCAGCTGAGGAACTCGGCCTCGGCCCGGGTGATGCCGATGTCATCCAGCATTCTGTCGTTGAGCGCGGCGAGCTCTGCACGGTCGCTGCTGCGCCGGCGCCATTGGCGCAAGAGCATGACAGCCCGGTCGACGGCACGGCCCGACCTGCGCCCTGCAGCCGCTCGGCGACACGTGTAAAAGGCTTGTAAGCTGCTCGCTGTCATATGAGGTTTCCTAATCGAGATCGGCCATACCAGAGCGCCTGCCGAAGCTTCGATTGGCAGCAGAAAGTGGCTATTGCCGGCCCATCCGCAAGTGAGACCTGCTCATCAATGCTTTAGGAATCCTCATGCTAAGGGACGACCCAGGGTACTTTAGGCCTTCACCCCTTGACACCCATCCTTATATGCCTATGTGGGCGCACATGCTCTTAATTAAGGTCCTTGAGGAGAGAGTCATCGTGCTTCACACCGCCTCAGCGACCACCCGCGGCCGCGCCACTTCCCGAGTGACATCGCTGCGATCCTGGAACTCAAAGAGGAGCGTCGCGCGGTCATCCTGGGGCACAACTTAGGCTGCACTCGATGCGGTGCCGCTCGAGTTCGTCGAGCGCACGATGCGCGATTGCGGCAAGCAGTTGGCGCGTATTACCTGCCTCCTCACATATGCGCCGGTGGCGCACGGCGAGGGACCCATGCCGTTCTCGAAAGTGACGGGCGATCTTCCCAAAATCATCGCTAATCAAGAGCGTCTCTATGAAGGTAACTTGACGTTTTATTTTCGCACATTGTTCTTTAAGTCGGGCAATATCTATAACCCCTACCACAATTTTCGACACATGCTGCATGTGTTATGGCTGTGTCACCAGGCGTGCCGCTACTATCAAAACCGGCTCACTCCGCGCCAGATGCGAAACCTGCTTATCGCTGCGCTATTCCATGACTTTGATCATCCCGGCCATCCTCACCCGAGCGAGGGCGATCCCGATCGGATAAACATCCCGATCGCAATCGCCGGCTTGCGCCGATACGTAATGCCTGCCGATCGTGCTTTTCTTTCACAGATCGAAGCACTGATCGAGGCGACCCATTACCCCTACAAAATCGGCAGCGACGAGCTCGATCTTCTCGGGCAGATCATCCGCGACGCAGATCTCGCTCAAGCGCTGAGCCCGACCTGGATTCAACAGGTCGTCTTCGGTCTGGCACAAGAATGGGAAGTGTCACCACTTGAGGTATTGAAAGGCCAGGGATCGTTTCTTGCCGGCCTTTCGTTCTCCACGTGCTGGGCGCAGCAGCTGTTTCCCCGGGAACTCATTCAAGCAAAGATCGAGGAAGTTGAACAGCTACTGCAGCTGCTCCATACAGAGCCAAGCGGTGCAGCTGGCGATTAGCCTCCCGCTACGACAGTCGAGAGGTCATTCGAGCGATCTCGGTCTCTGAGGAGCGCGCGGGAGTTTGGATTATTTCTCGGCACTGGCGGCCTGCGTTCCAAGCTCGATCGCGGTGACCGCGTGCAGGATAGCGCGCATGTCGGTGGTGCGCGTCGCCCCGAACGCCTTCTCAAACTGCCGCTGGGCTTGCAGCCATCCTTTCATCCCCGCCCGAAAACGGGCTTCACCGGCCGCAGTCACCTGCAGCTCTTTGCTCCGGCGATCGCGGCTGCCCTGTTCGACGGTGATCAGGCCGTCGCGTTCCAGCGGCAGGATGTTCCGGCCGAGCGTGGTTCGGTCCATCACCATCTCTGCAGCGAGGGCATTGATCGTCATCGGGCCTAACCGCCGCAGCTTCGCGAGAATTGAAAATTGCGTGGTGCGCAGCCCGCTCGGCGCCAGGAAGTGATCGTAGAACTGCGTAATGTGGCGTGCGGCTTGGCGCACCGCGAGACAGTTGCAGTCCTCCGGTCCCGAATGAACCCGCCTTGCCATCGTAATCCCCTTCCTTGACATCTGCGTATCTACCCCTATATAGGCGCGCATGCTCTTAATTTCAATGCCTTGAGCAGCGCTGCGCATCCCGGAGACCGGGAGGCGTGAGCGGGTACTGCGGAACCTATGAGGAGGCAGCAGTGACGGAAATCCCCTATCGTATCGCCCTGATCGTCGGGGCAGGTTCGGGCATCAGCGCGTCATTCGCGCGAGGGCTTGCAGCGGCCGGCCTTCGCGTCGGACTGGCGGCGCGCAATGCCGAGAAGCTGGCGCCTCTCGCCGCGGAAATAGGCGCCGAGACCTTCGCCGTCGACGCGTCTGATCCGGCTGCGGTGGAGCGCCTGTTCGCAGAGGCGGATACCCGGCTCGGCGAACCCGATGTCGTGCTCTACAACGCCAGCGCTCGCGCGCATGGTCCGATTGCCGAGCTCGACCCGGAAGCCGTGCGCAAAGCGATCGAGATCTCGGCATTTGGCGGGTTTCTCGCTGTCCAGCAGGCGGCCCGGCGCATGATCCCGCATGGCCGCGGCGCGATCCTGCTGACCGGCGCCAGCGCCAGCGTGAAGGGGTATCCGCACTCCGCGGCCTTCGCGATGGGCAAGTTTGCTCTGCGCGGCCTGGCGCAGAGCACGGCGCGCGAGTTGGGACCGAAAGGCATCCACGTTGCCCATTTCGTCATCGATGGCGGCGTGCGCAGCGCGAGGCGGCCGGATCGGGCGGACCGTCCCGACAGCACGCTCGATCCCGCTGCGATCGCGCAGACTTATGTCGAGGTACTGCGGCAACCGCGCAGCGCCTGGTCTCTGGAGGTCGAGCTGCGGCCCTGGGTCGAGACCTTCTGACGGCCTGCCAAGATGACCGAGCAGTCTCCCCCCTATGTCGGTCGCTCGCTGCGCCGACGAGAGGATCGCAAATTCCTCACGGGGAGAGGGCGCTATGTCGACGACATCAAACTGCCGGGCACGCTTCATCTGGCGATCCTGCGCTCGCCGCATGCGCATGCTCGGATCACCGGCATAGATCTCTCTGCAGCGAAGGCCGCCGCCGGCGTGCGTTTGGCACTAGATGGCGCCGATCTCGGCGGAAAAATCGGCGACATCAAGCCCAACTGGATCATTCCCGGTACCGTGGTGCCTCACCGTCCGGTGGTGGCCGTGGATAGGGTTCGGTTTGTCGGGGAATGCGTCGCGCTTGTGCTCGCCGAGAAGCGCGAGGCGGCCTGGGACGCCCTGGAACTCGTTGATGTTGTCTATGAAGCGCTGCCTGCCGTGATCAACGAAGAGGCAGCCATTGCCGAGGGCGCGCCGCAACTCCACGAAAACGTTCCGAACAACATTACGACCTATTTCAAAACTGGCGGCGGCGAATACGCCGCAGCCGCTCGCCAGGCGGACCAGGTGCTGCGTTTGCGCCTCGTCAACAACCGTCTCATTCCGACCTGCCTCGAAACCCGCGCGATTCTGGCCGAACCCGGCGTCGACGACGGTCTGACGCTGTATCTGCCGAGCCAGGTGCCGCATATGCACCGCCGCTGGATCGCCGAAACCGTCGGCATTCCGGAGCATCGATTGCGCATTGTGGCGCCGGATATCGGCGGCGGTTTCGGCGCGAAGATGCACCTCTACCCCGAAGAGCTGCTCTGCGCCTGGCTGGCCCGCGAGCTGAAATCTCCGGTCAAGTGGTGGGAGTCGCGGTCGGAAAGCCACCAGGCGACTAGCCACGGCCGGGCGCATACGGAATTGATCGAAGTAGCCTTTCGCAACGACGGTCGCATTCTCGGCATGAAAGTCGAGACGCTGGGCAATGTCGGCGCCTATTTGTCGAATATGGCGTCGGGCGGCCCAACGATGTCCGTTAGCTACGGGACCGGCACATACAAGATCGAGAATTTCGAGGCCGTGGCGAAGGTGATCCTCACCAATACGGTGCCGGTCGATGCCTATCGCGGCTATGGCCGGCCGGAGGCCGCCTACATCGCCGAGCGGACGATCGAAGCAGTCGCTCACCATTTGGATCTCGATCCCGTTGAAGTGCGGCGGATCAATTTCGTGCCGCCCTCCGATTTTCCATATCGCCCTTACGGCAACCCTTCCGTGATCTACGACAGCGGTGATTACCAGGGTTGTCTCGACAAGGCCGTCATGGCCTTCGACTACGCTGGCCGGCGCGAGGAGCAGCAGCGTCTGCGCAGCGCCGGGCGTTACCGCGGTATTGGCGTCGCCGCCTACACCGAGATGTGCGGCATGGCGCCATCACGCCGGCTCGCCGCCAGCGGTTTCGACCGCGGCGGCTGGGAGAGCGCGCGCGTCGCAATCGATTCAAGCGGCCGCGCGACATTGTATTCGGGCTCGATGAGCCAGGGTCACGGGCATGCGACTGCGCTGGCGCAGATCGCGGCCGACGTGCTGCAGATGCCGGTCGAGAATATCGACGTCGTGCAGGGCGACACGAAGCAGGTCCAGGCCGGACATGGGACGTTCAATTCGCGCTCGATGCCGGTTGGCGGATCCGCCGTCCACGTCTGTGCCCGACGCATCGTCGAGAAGGCGAAGAAGATCGCCGCCGAGATGACGGAGGTGGCGACCGAGGACCTCGTCTATGAAGGCGGCAGCTTTGTCGTTCCCGGAACGGGGGTGGCGCCGCTCGCTTTCGCCAAGGTCGCGCGGATGGCCTATGTCGGTCACGTCCTGCCGAAGGACATCGAACCGGGTCTGGACGAGACCCTGTTTTACGACCCGACCGGCATGGGCGCGCCGTCGGGCGTGCACATCGCCTATGTCGAGGTCGATCCCGACACGGGCATGGTCGAGATCCTCGACTACGTCGCCGTCGACGATGCCGGGACGATCATCAATCCGTTGCTCGCCACCGGACAGATCCATGGCGGCGTGGTCCAGGGCATCGGGCAGGCGCTTTACGAGGAGGTTTGCTACGACCGCGACAGCGGCCAGCTGCTGACCGGCTCGTTGCTCGACTACGCCGTTCCGCATGCAGACTCGCTCCCGAACATCCGGTCGCAATTCCAGGAGACGCCATCCCCCACGAACCCGCTGGGGGTGAAGGGCATCGGTGAAAGCGGCTCGATCGGCGCACCACCGACAATCGTGCACGCCGTACTCGATGCACTGGCGCCCTTTGGCATCGCGCATCTCGACATGCCACTGACGCCGCAAAAGATCTGGGCCGCGATCCGCAACGCCCGCGCCGAACAGAGCCAGTAGCCCTGGCACAGTCGCATATCGCGCTTCCCTTCCAGTCCAACCCTTACGTTCGGAGCCCTCTCTGTGCCTGGCCCAGTCATTACCCAGAGAACAGTCCACGTCGAGCATATCAAAATCGAAACCGCGAGGCCCTTTGCGGAGGTTAAGACGGCGCTCGAGAGTTCGGTTCCGCTGTTGGATACCGGAATCTTCGGGTTGCTGCAGCGCGGAGAGACCGACCGCGCCCGTGTTGAGCTGGAGCGTCTTCCGGCACTGTCGATATTCGGCAGCAGAGATCACGGTGCATTGCTCCGGGTCAGTGCCCAATCGCGCAAGGCGCTGCAATACGACATCGGCAATCCGCTGACCGCCACGAGGATGACGCAACACCAGCTGCCGGCCGCGCTCTACGCGCCGCTGCGCGTCGTGCTCTACGAGAACGATGCCGGCCGTGCGGTCTTCGAATACGACCGGCCCTCTTCGTTCTTTGGACAGTTCGAGGATGAGCGCGTCACCGCAGTCGCACGTGAACTCGATGCCAGTCTCGAGCGCATACTCGTCAATGCCGCGAACTGAATCAGGAAGCGATTGTGAGCGTGGCGCTCTATCGCCTTGCTCCCGCTCATCGCCAAGTGGCGGGTTGAACGCGCGACCTGGAGGGGGACGGAATGAGCACGCGGGCTGCCGGCGATTTCGAGTTTATTCGCTCCCGCATAGAGCAGTTGAAGCGCGAGCGTCAGCATGCCCCAGTACAGCCGATATCGCCGCTGCCTCCAGCCGATCAGAGCGACGAACGCGTGTGGGAGTGGGATGCCTTTTGCTCGGGGTTCATGTGCCGAATGTGACCTGTACGCATTGCGGCGCTCCAGTGGTGAACTGCGAGTTCACCGGCGATCGCTGCTACCCTGTTCGACAGCGATCAGGCCGTCGCGTTCCAGCGGCAGGATGTTCCGGCCGAGCGTGGTTCGGTCCATCACCATCTCTGCAGCGAGGGCATTGATCGTCATCGGGCCCAACCGCCGCAGCTTCGCGAGAATTGAAAACTGCGTCGTGCGCAGCCCGCTCGGCGCCAGAAACTGATCGTAGAACTGCGTAATGTGCCGTGCGGCTTGGCGCACCGCGAGACAGTTGCAATTCTCCGGTCCCGAATGGGTCCTCCTCGCCATCCTAACGCCCCCTTCTTGACATCAGTGCATGTACGCTTACATAGGCGCGCATGCTCTTGATTTCAATGCCTTGAGCAGGAGGTAGCGATGAAAGCAGTCCAGGTAGTGAAGTACGGGGATGCGGTCGAGGGAGTAGAGCTTCGGGAGGTTCCCGAGCCAGACGCACCCAAGCCCGGAGAAGTATTGATCGGCGCGGAATTCTCTCCGATCAACTTCAACGACCTCATGGTCGTCTGGGGCATCTATAGCTGGAGACCCGAGTTGCCGGCTACCATGGGAAACGAGGGCGCCGGCAAAGTCGTCGCAGTCGGCGAAGGGGTGACTGCAGTGAAAGTCGGCGACCGCGTCATCCTGCCCTCCACGGTCAGGAAATGGCAGCAACGAGTGCTGGTTCGCGCCGAAGAGCTCATCGTCGTTCCGCCCGACGCCGATCCACAGCAGGCTGCGATGATGGCCATCAACCCGGTCACAGCGGCGCTGCTGCTCGACCAATATGTCGATCTCCAGCCCGGTGATGCCGTCGCCTACAACGCTGCGACCTCAGGACTGGCCCAGTGGTTGGCAGCCCTTGCGGGAAAGCGCGGCGTGCGGACCATCGGGCTGGTGCGCCGCCGCGAGGACGTCGAGCGCGTCAAGGAGGGCGGTTGCGAGATCGTCGTGGTCGACGACGAGGAAATAGGCGCGGTTCAGGCACGACTTCGGGGATTGAACGTTCGGCTGGCACTCGATGTGATCGGCGGCGCCTCGGCCGGGCGGCTGCTGTACCTCCTCAGCCCAAAAGGCAAGCTCGTGACCTATGGTGGCGTCTCCGGCAAGCCGATGGAGCTACCGGGCAGCCTCTTGATCTGGAATCAGCTAAGGGTCGAGGGCTTCTACGAAGGCCACCCGCACATTCTCCCCAAAATCGCGCCAGTACTACACGATCTGGTCAAGATGATCGGGCCCGGCGGCATTCGCCAGCCGATTGCCGCGACCTATCCTATCGATCGGGTCAAAGAGGCAGTAGCGCACGCTGTCAAGGGCGGCAAGATTCTTCTGAGCCTCAGCGACGGGTGAATTGCGCCATACTGCGAGGAAGACTCCCGCGCAACCCGGCTTCAAGTATTCTCGGGATACAGTTGATGGAAGAAAAATGATGGCGGGACGAATCGCCTACGGACTCCGCTGCGGTGACGTGACGCTGTTGATCAATAACGCCGGGATCGGACGGGTCGATGCCAGTGCGCTCGATCCGGCGGTGATCGACAACGCGCGCGAGATTTTCGAGACCAACTTTTACGGGATTCGCGCAAGTCAGGCATTCGCGCCGGTCCTTTCGGCAAATGGCGGAGGGGCGATCGTCAACGTGCTGTCCGAGGTCACCTGGTTTGCGTGGCCAATAATGACTGCCTATTCGGCCACGAAATCCGCTGCGTGGAGCTTCACCAACGCATTGCGTATCGATGTGCGCGATAAGGGTATTCAGGTGCTCGCCTTGCACGTCGGTTTTGTGGATACCGACCTGACCCGGGGCCTCGATGTGAAGAAGAGCGACCCCCGAGTGGTCGCCACGCGCACCCTCGACGCGCTCGAGCAAGGGCACGAGGAAGTGCTCGCCGATGTGCAAACCGAGGCGCTGAAGCGCAGCCTGTCAACCGAACAGCCATATTATCTGAACCCACCCGTTCGGACGCGTGCTCCTTAAGATCTGACACGAAATAACGCCCGTCCTGCCGACGCCGTCGCGGGCCGGGCATGTCATCGGATGGAACCGAAACATGAAGCAGACTCAGACGATTCCGGAGACGTTTCTCGGCGTCGGTTACACAAGAGACCGAGCTGGGCTGCCGCTCGAGGCGGTGCGTGTTCCCGTCCCGCAGCCGGCGGCCGACCAGGTTCTGATCCGCGTCGCCGCCTCGTCGCTCAACCCGCTGGAGTACAAGCTGGCCGACCTCAATTTCATGGGACGGACGCCCCCCGTCGTTCTCGGTCTTGACCTCGCTGGCGTGGTGGTCGCCGTGGGCCATGGTGTGAGTGGCGTAGCCGTCGGCGACGCGGTGGCCGCCATGGCCGATTTGAACGGTGATGGCGGCTGGGTCGCGACTGGGCGGGAGCGGAGGCGAAGGCGGCTATGCCGTCGCACGCCAATTCCTCACCGTCCGCAAGCCGCCATCCCTGAGCTTCCGCGATGCGGCGGCGCTTCCGATGTGCTTCCTGTCCGCTTTCGCGGGTCTTTACCGGGCCGTCCAGGCCGGTGACACGGTCTATATCCCGGGCGGTGGGGGCGGCGTCGGGCATCTCGCCGTGCAGATGGCGGCGCGTGCCCTGGGGGCCGGACTGGTCATCAGCAGCGGCAGCACGCCGCAATCAATCGCACTGGCCCGGCAGTCCGGCGCCCATCACGTTTTCGATTATAAGCGCGACGACATCGCCGCCGAAATCGCGAAGCTGACCAGTGGCCGGGGCGTCGACCTCGTCTTCGACGCCACCTACAGCGAGCAGGGCTTTGTCGAGACCGCGAAGACCGTCCGGCGGGGCGGCAGCTGGATCGTGCTCGGCGTCGGCCCCGGCAAGACGACACGCTTGGTCGAAACGCACAGCCCGGTCGATGCCATCCTGGCCGAGCGCGGCGCCAAGCATGTCAACGTCAATCTGCTGCGCTACTTCTCCGAACCCGCCACGCTCGACAGCGAGGCGCAGGCCTTTCTCCAGCGCGGGATGGCTCTGGCGATGGAGTGGGCGACGCAGGGACTGGTGGTCCCGCACGTCAGCCAGACCATCGACAGCACCGTTGAGGCGATCAATGCGGGACTGCAGTCGCTGAAGGCGGGTCGTGGCATACTGGGCAAGGTGGCGGTGATCGTGGATCGCGACCTGGCCGCGGGGAAGTAACCGACGGTCGGCTGTTTTCACACGGTGAATGTTTGATTGATGCGATCACCTCAGAACAGGAGTGAAATCGATGGAAGAAGCCGCCGTCGTCCGCGAGGAGAAGGGACCAGTCTCGGTGCTGACAATGCAATACCGGCCGTACAATCTACTGGGCCCGATCTTGCTCGGCGCGATCGCCGATGAGATCGCTGCAGCCCGTGATGCCGGGAGCCGAGCAATCATTCTACGCAGTGGGTTGCGCCATTTCTCGGCCGGGGCGGACGTCGCGCAGTTCAGCGCGCGCATCGAACAGGGCGGCCGCAGCAAATCGGCAATCGGCGGCATTGATTTCTTGAAATTGCTCGAATTGCTGCCGATCCCGATCGTCGCCAGTGTGCACGGCGTCTGCCTCGGCGGCGGCTTTGAATTGGCGCTCGCCTGCGACTACATCGTCGCGGCCAGCTCGGCGAAAATCGGCTCCGTCGAGGTCGCACTCGGGCTGCATCCTCTGCTTGGCGGCATCCAGCGCCAGGTGCAGCGCGCCGGCGCAATGCGCGCCAAGGAAATTTCGATGCTCGGGCGGCGCTACGACCCGGCGACATTGGAGCGCTGGGGCCTCGTCAATCTCGCCGTCGCCGACGATGCGCTCGAGGAGGCGACGATGACGATTGCCCAGGAACTGGCGCACGGGCCGACCGTCGCGCATGCGGCGACCAAGCGCCTTGTGCACATCGCCGTCAATCAGGGGGTGCTCGCAGCCGACGAGGCGATGGCCGAGATCCAGAAGCCGGTCTGGGCCTCCGAAGACCTCAAGATCGGTCTGGCCTCGTTCCGGGAAAACGGTCCCGGCCTCGCCAAATTCACGGGGCGCTGACGTGAGCGGCCCCCTCTCCGGCATCCGCGTCGTCGATTTCTCGCGCGTGCTCGCCGGTCCGTTCTGCGCCCGCACATTGCTGGACCTTGGCGCCGAGGTCATCAAGATCGAGCCGCCGCGGCCCGACGTTTCGCGCTTCGCGTTTCCGTCGACACCGGGCATGTCGGGCTACTACGCGCAGCAGAACGCCGGCAAGCGCAATGTCAGTGTCGACCTCAACGTGCCCGGCGCCCGCGAATTGGCGTTACGGCTGTGCGACACAGCGGATGTCGTCGTCGAGAATTTCCGCGCCGGCACGCTGCGCTATTTCGGGCTCGACTATCAGACCTTGGCGGCCCGCAACCCACGCCTGATCTATGCCTCGATCACCGGCTACGGCCAGGGCGGGCCATGGCAGGGCCGGATGGCCTACGCCCCGACGGTGCAGGCGGAGGCCGGGTTCACCCACAACAGCTTGCGGCATTACGGTGAGGTACTGGGCGAACCGCGCACCGACAGCCTGTCGCACGCCGATGTCTATGCGGGACTGCAGGCCGCGATTGCGATCCTTGCGGCATTGCACCGGCGGGAGACGACGGGCACGGGCCAGTACGTCGACGTCGCGATGGCAGCGACGTTGATGGCTGTCAACGAGCGCGCGCATGTCGATTTGAACGATGCCGAGCCCGGCGACGAACCGGCGATCCTCGGCGCGACCGACTGCCCCTTCTTTACGGGACCCGGCGGCGAGCATTTCACTGTCGCAACGAGCCTCGTCGGCTCCCGCACTTTTCCGTCATATCTGCGGGCTATGCGGCGCGCCGATCTCGCGGATGACCCACGCTTCGCGACCGCGGCGGCGCGCCGGGCGAATTTCGCGGAACTGCATCGCATCGTGCAGAACTGGATTCTGACCTTCGCCGATGTCGGCGCCCTCGACGCACAATTGGACGAGGCCAAGATCGCGTTTGGCGAGGTGCGCTCGCTGAAGCAGCTCTCCGAAATGGAGTGGGCCGAATATTGGGATGCGGTCCAGGAGGTCTCCGACCGCAACGGCGGCAGCTACCGCTTGCCCGGCCGCCCTTGGCGCTTCTCGTGCGAACGGCTTGCGCCACTCGGTGAGCCCGCCTATCAGGGTGAGCACAACCGCGCCGTCTTTGCTGAGCTGGGTTTCAGCGACGAACAAATCGGCGGCTATGTTGCCTCGGGCGCGCTCGTCAGCGTGTCAATCCCCCTATTGGACCGTACGGACGATGAAGACCTATCCCCTGAACCGGCGCCAGAAAGGGCAGAGACATGACCAGCAACACAGCAATGGCGGACAACACGACGAACGGTAAACCGCCATTCAGCGAGCATCGCGTCCCTCGGGGACAGGGCTCCATATATGCGCGCGACTACAAAGGTGCCGGGCCGGCCTTCGTGCTAATGCACGGCTTCCCGGATAATCTGCACATCTACGATGATCTCGTTCCGTATCTGGTAGCCGGAGGCAGGCGGGTCGTCGCGTTCGATTTCTTAGGCTTCGGCGCCTCCGAAAAGCCCTCCGGGGCGACCTACAGCTTCAAGCAGCAACTCGACGACCTCGAAGCAATTGTCCAGACACTGGGCCTCCACAAGATCGTTCCAGTCGCTCACGATTCGTCGGGACCCGCCGCGGTCAATTTCGCGATAGAACACCCCGATAGCGTCCAATCCGTGTGCATTCTCAACTCGTTCTATGCCGAGGCTCCCACGGTCAAATATCCCGAGTTCATCGAACTCTTCGCGACGACGAATTTCAAGGCGCTCACGCGGGCTATTTTGCAAAGTCCCGAGCAATTTGCCTGGGTGCTCAATTTTCAGCGAACGCAGTTCCAGACGGCACTTCCGGACAATCAGAAGGCCTATTACGCATCCTTCCTCGGTCCGATCATCGACAATAATTTCAGGGTAAAACCAAGCTCCGGACCGGCCTTCGCTCGGATGACCGCGGAACTGTTCGAAGAAGTCGCGCGGAACACTACGCGTCTTCCCAAAATGGAATTGCTGGATATCCCCTTCAAGCTCATCTGGGGGGCGACGGATCCCTATCTCAATACCGGTGTGGCCGAGGACTTCCAGTCTCACCTGAAGCGTCCTTCCCTCCATGTGCTGCCCGCCGGGCATTGGGTCCAGATCGATACGCCGGAGCAAGTCGCAAGGCTGATGCTCACAGACGCGTAGCGCGCCCCGGGAGGCGGATTGATGAGGGGGCGGGTTGACCAAGACGTCGTTTCGCGAAGTTAATTCTTAAGCCCCGCAAACCAGAAGGAACGACCTATGACCCTTTCCCCTGATGTCATCGATGGCCTCCCCTCTGTGGAGGGTGTTCTCAACTACCTCGCGCCGATGGCGGAAAGACCGATGAATTTGGCGTACGATCCACCTCCCGGCGTGCCGCGGTCGACCGGCGTGCCCGAGCCGCACCGCGTGCTGATCTACGACGCTCGGCCGTTAGCAGGGCGCCTGTCGCTCGACAGCGAAGGTCTCGCTGTGGTCAAGCATAACAGCGCGGTCCGCGACTTTTATGACGAAGACGAACTGCGCCGGGCCTATTACCCCGAAGCCGAGCGCCTCGTCGCTGAAGTCACCGGCGCCACCCGGGTACTGGTATTCGACCACACGGTGCGCCGCCGCGTCCGGGGCGGCGTCGACCGGTCGGCTGGGACGCCGCGCCAACCGGTCACGATCGTCCACAATGACTACACGATCAAATCCGGCCCGCAACGCGTCCGCGATCTGATGGGCGAGGAGGCCGCAGAGCTGCTCAGCCATCGGTTCGAAATCGTCAATGTGTGGCGCCCGATCCGCGGGCCGCTCCGCGATGCGCCACTCGCCGTCTGCGACGCGACGACCGTAGCCTTCAGGGATTTTGTTCCCTCCGATCTGGTCTATCGCGATCGAACCGGCGAGATCTACCGCGTCAGATACAACGCCGCCCACCGCTGGTTCTACGTACCGGAGATGCAGGGGGACGAAGCGATCCTGATCAAATGCTACGATTCGGCCCCGGATAAGGCACGCTTCACCGCCCATTCGGCCTTTGAAGACCCGACCGCTCCAGCCGAGGTGTTGCCCCGCGAAAGCATCGAACTGAGGACTTTAGTTTTTCACGTTTAGATCCGTGAGGTTCTATGGTGCCGCTATCGGTGCGGGCCAGATAAGACCAAGTCGGGCAGCCGAGAGACAAACCGTGGCGGATGCGATGGAGGCGCACGCGACGATGATAGATAGACCGAACATGTCGGCACCCCAATCGTCCACCGCGATCATACCGACTCCAGGGGCGATTAGCCGCCGCACAGTGCCCGCAAGGAACGGCCAAAGGGGGCGCCCAGCCCCCTGCGACGCGAAACTCAGGATGACGGCCTGATGGCCGAACATCCAAATTCGCGACGGGTGCCGATGGCTGCCCCCGACCCTGTGCTAGGCGCTGGCTTCCATGAGCGGGATGGCCGCGTCGTCCCCCGCCAAAAGCCGTGCTGCGTCGCGCGCTGGGGGGGACCCGAACTGACGAGCATACTCCCGGCTGAACTGAGAAGCGCTCTCGTAGCCGACAGCAAAGGCCACGCGTGCCGCGTTGCCCGGCTGGACGATCAGCAGCTGACGGGCCTCAAGCAGGCGGATTTGCTTTTGATATTGGATTGGACTTATGGCCGTCGCCGCCTTGAAGTGACGGTGAAACGCGGCGTTGCTCATGTGGGCGAGTTCGGCCAGATGCCCGACCCGGATAGGCTCATGGTAGTGCGCCCGGATCCAGGCGATCGCCCGGCGAATCTGGGACAGACGGCTATCGGCGCAGGCGATCTGGCGGAGCTTTGTGCCTTGAGGACCTTGCAGGAGCCGAAATAGTATCTCCCGTTCGAGCATGGCCGCGAACACGGGAATCTCGGCGGGCCGGTCGAGCAGCCGCATCATCCGGCGCCACGCGTCGAGCAGGTCGTCATTGGCGGGGAAGGTCGTAAAGCCTTGGCCGCCGACCGCCGGCTCGTGGTCGACGAGGAGTGCAGCGACCGCCTGGACATCGAGGGCAAAGCCGATGGCCAGGTAGGGCCGCGCAGCGCTCGCCTCGATCACCTGACCGGTGGCGGGCGTGTCAACCGCGTGGATGAAATAGCTCGCGGGATCATAACGAAGCGCCCGATCGCCGATCAGCACGGACTTCGCGCCCTGTAGGACGAACAAAGCCGCCGGCTCGTATAGGCCCGGCAGCGGCGGCGTGGAGGCTTCGCTGCGACTGATCGAAACGCGGGGGAGGGCCGTCCTTGTTCGTCGCCCGCATGCATGGCGGTCGGCGATCTCGGCTAATTCTTCCAGCACCTGGCTCATCGCGTCAGCATCGCGCATCCGCCTGGGTGAACGCAACCGGGTGAGAGGATTAGGCAAGATCTAGCGATTTTCCGGCGCGCGACGTCCCCCGCGCCGCGCCACTTATCGGTCTTCCACATGAAGACACCGATATGAATGGAGACACCGATATGACGACATCGAAAAGCGCGCTGGTGACCGGCGCCAACAAGGGCATCGGCCGCGAAATCGCACGGCGGCTGGCGACGATTGGGTTCAAGGTCTGGCTCGGCGCCAGGGACGCCGAACGCGGCACGGCTGCGGCGCAAGCCCTCGCCGCCGAAGGTCTGGACGTTCATTGGCTTGGGATCGACGTCACAAACGATGAAAGCGTGGCCGCGGCCGCCAATGCCGTCGGCGCGGAAGCGCCTTGCCTCGACGTGCTGGTGAACAACGCGGGCATCGCCGCCAAGTACGTTGAATTGTTGACTCCAGATGGCAGGTACGATCTTTCGCCGAGTTGGGAGCGTGTCCCCGATATCCAGGCCACCTATGACGTCAACGTCTTCGGCCCGATCCGCGTCACCCAGGCATTCCTGCCGCTGCTGCTCGCAGCGCCCGCGGCCCGCATCGTGATGGTGAGCAGCCATGGGGGGTCCATCCGGCGCGGCGCACTCGACCCCACCAGCGCGAGCTATGCGACCAACTTGATGGGCTACAGCAGCTCCAAGACGGCCTTGAACGCAATCACCGTGGCGTTCGCCAAGGAACTCGCGCCCCAAGGCGTCAAGGTCAACGCGGCGGCTCCTGGCTACACCGCGACCGATCTCAACGGACATAGAGGTCACCGCACGGTGCAGCAGGCAGCTGAGATCGTCGTGCGCCTGGCGACCTTGGACGCCGATGGCCCGACCGCCGGGTATTTCGACGACGAAGGCCCGCTTCCTTGGTGAGCCGCGAGTTGAGGGAGCTTCATCGTGTCCGAGAAACGTTCACGCATTCGGGTTCGCGCCGGCGAGCCCCGACCCTCGGTTGAGGTCTCGCCCCGCCATCTAAGTATCCGAAAAACAACGTTTATACCAACCCCCCTAAAGAATGACACACGCCCATTTGCGCGTTCCGATGGCTGTCCCCGAGCTGGCCTCGGTCATGCCATCGCCCCGGTCGTGACCTGCTCCGTCAGGAAACGTGTCAGAAGTTCGTTGACCTCGGTCGGACGCTCCTGCTGAATCCAGTGACCCGCACCGGGGATCAGGTGCTTGCCGACCAGCCCGGTGCAATTCGTCTCCAGCGCGTCGTACTCGGCAGCAGCCATCTTCAGGACGCCGTCCAGGGCACCCGTCGCAAAGATGGTCGGCTGCACGATCTTCGCCCCGTCCAGGAAGGGCGTCATCGCCCAGTTCCGGTCGAGGTTGCGATACCAGTTGATGGGGCCGCGGAAGCCCGAACGTTCAAACTGAGCGACGAAATGGTCGAGGTCAGCCGGGGACAGCCATGCCGGCAGGCGCTCCGGCAGCACGAGGTTGTCAACGAGGCGCGTATCCTTGTCGAAGCTAACAAAGCTCGACTTGGCGACCCCGGCTCGGGCCTCGCCCGAGGCCGTGTACAGGATGCCCGTGATCGAACGGCGGACATCCGCTTCCAACTCGCGCTCCACATGTCCTCGCCGTTGAAAGTAGTGTTGGTAGAAGTGTCGCTCTTGCGTCGCAACCTCGAAGCGGACTGCTGGGCGAAGCTTCTGGCGCGGAAGATATGAGACACTGAGAAGGCCGAGCGCGCGGAACATGTCCGGGCGCAGAAGAGCGGCAGGCGCCGCGACGATCGCGCCCCAATCGTGCCCGACCAGGAAAGCTCGATCTTCGCCGAGCGCCTGCACCAGCCCGACAAGGTCGGCCACGAGATTGATGATGTCATACGCCTCGACTTCGTCCGGCGCGTCGGTGTCGCCGTACCCGCGCTGGTCTGGCGCGACGACGCGGAAGCCGGCTCCCGCGAGGACTGGGATCTGGTGGCGCCAGCTATACCAGGATTCCGGCCATCCATGGCAGAGGAGCACGAGCGGGCCATCGCCCTGCTCCACATAGTGCATGCGGATCCCGTTGGTATGGGCGTAACGGTGGCGGAGTTCTGTTGTCATGGCAGCGCGACCTCAAAGGCATTGCGGCTATTCTGGGAAAGGGCGAGAGCCCGAGCGGGGATGACAGAGCGGGGCAACTCGGGAGCATATGTTTTTAACCGCATCTACTCCTATGCGACGGGGTCCAGCGGCACCTCGACGGCTAGGACATAGGAGGGCTCTCCGCGTTTAAAGCGTCCGGAATTGGCTCCCCGCGCCCGCCGGACCCGGCGCGGGCGTCGCGCCGGTAGAGACGGCGAAGCTTTGATTCGGAATCGCCGCTTGCTACCCAGACTCAGGCTGAAAGCTGCGCGATCAGCTCCTCGGTCGTGAGAATCGAGTGCGCGAAGGTCGGCCCATTGATCTCATGGGCGGCATGCATCGCCTCGTTGCTGAAGGCGGCGGTCGCATCCTTCACCAGGGTGACGTGATAGCCGAGCTCGGCGGCAAATCGGCCGGTCGCCTCGATGCACGTATTGGCGATCATGCCAATAATGATCACGTGGCTTATGCCGAACTGCTTCAGCTGCAGGTCCAGATCGGTGTTGGCGAACCCACTGGAGTACCAGTGCTCGTGGACGACGATGTCATCGGGCTGCGGCTGGAAGTCGTCGTGGAACGCGCCGCCCCATGTCCCCTTGGCGAAGCTTTGCCGCTCGGCCCCGGCGAGTTGGTAGGGGGTGGGGTGGTCCCATTTCACGTAGTCGCCAGGCTCCCAGCGATGGTGGGGCACGAAGTAGATCTTGAAGCCCTTGTCGCGGGCGACCTTCACGATCGCCCGCAAATGGTCGAGCAGGTTGACCTGTTCGGCTACCGCCTTGGCGCGCGGCCACAGCTTGCCGGCCTCGCTCAGAAAGTCGTTATAGGGGTCGACCAGCAGGATCGAGGTGGTCGAAGGATCATAGCTCATAGCAACCTCCTTTTCCTCGGCGTCTCTCGTAGACTTTCGCATGGCTGCGCGGTCAGGCATCTGCCGGCAGCTTATCAAGCTCGTGGAAGAAGAAATGGACGTCAGCGTACAAGAATGGCTTGAAGCAGCCGTAGATGGAAGACCACGGCGGAACCCATGCAACGAGTGCCTCCGCAAGGGCGGCGCGGAGCTTGGGGTCGAGGTCGTGCCGGGCCACGATGATGGCGGGTTTGCCGTGGTCGTAGCGGTCGATGACCTTGGTCGTCTCGGCATTACCGGATGTGGTGCGCCAGACATCCTCCGGCACCCATGGTTGAGCGTATCTCGCCATCGACGACGGCGTCGATCTGCCCCTGCCAGGCCTTCACGGGGCGCATCGCCAGGAAGCGGTCGAACTGGATGCCTTCGCCGGCCAGCATCACGGCCGGCGGGAAATAGCTCGAGGTGCAGGACTTGTTGATGTAGCCGTAGGTCGCGCCCTCGAGATCCTTAAGGCTCTTCGCGGGATCGTCCCTGCGGACCACCAGCACGCTGGGCAAATCCGTCACCCCGGTGAACTTGGAAGTCGGGATCACGAGACCCCGATAGTGCCGATCCTCCTTCCGGATCGAGCGATGGTAGTCGGCGGAGGGAATGAAGGCGATGTCGGGCTCGTGCGCCGCGACCTTACGACCGATGGCGGGAAGATCCGTGGAGCCCTCGACGGCGACGTCGTATTCCCGCAGAACCGAGCTGACTTCCTCGTCCTCCGTGTCGATTGGCAGGTTCGTGTCAATGAGGAACCTATATTGCATATTAAGATCTCCTTGCTTATTCTTTCAGTTGCAGGGATCACTCGCCGTATGTTTTTTGCGGTGCCTGCCCGGTATCAACGCGTTTGGCAGCGCCTCGTATCCGGCCGCCTTCCCGGATCGCGCTCCTCGGGCGTCGGCGGCCGGGCCGGTGGCGGCGCCGCCGTTACGATAGGATTTCGAGTGCGAGCGCGATGCCTTGCCCGCCGCCAATGCACAGGGTGACGATGCCGCGCTTGAGGCCGTCGCGGCGCATCGAGTGGATCAGGCGGGTCGTCAGCACCGCGCCCGTCGCGCCGATCGGATGGCCATGCGCGATGGCGCCGCCCTCGACATTGACGATGTCCTCCGGCAGACCGAGCTCGCGCGTCACGACGATCGCGATCGCCGCAAAGGCCTCGTTGATCTCGATGCGCTCGATATCGCCGAGTTTCCATCCGGCGCGGTCGAGCGCCTTGCGCACTGCCGGGATCGGTCCGAGGCCGAACATCCCCGGCTCCACCGCCGCGATGCCGTAGGAGACGAGGCGCGCTGCCGGACCGAGGCCGCGGCTTTCCGCAAAATCCTGATCTGCCAGTACCACCGCAGCGGCCGCCGCTGTTGAGGCCGGGCGCATTGCCGGCAGTGATCGTGCCGTCCGGGCGAAATGCCGGTTTCAGCGCCGTCAACGCCGCCAGCGTCGTTTCCGGCCGGTTGTGCTCGTCGGTCTCGAAGACGGTCGGACCCTTGCGGCCCGGGACCTCGACGGCCACGATCTCGTCCTTGAACTTGCCGGCCGCCTGCGCCGCGGCGAAGCGCTGCTGCGACCGCAGGGCCCACCGGTCCTGCGCCTCACGGCTGACCTGGAATTCGCGGACCAGATCCTCCGTGTGCCAGCCCGAGGCCTGGTCCGAGAACGCGTCATTGAGGCCGTCGCGCAGCATGCTGTCGTAGAGCTGCCCGTCGCCCATGCGGTAGCCCCAGCGGCCGCGCGCGATCAGGTAGGGCGCCAGATCCATGTTCTCCATGCCGCCGGCCACCGCGATCTCGACCGCGCCCGACATGATCTCGTGGGCTGCCGACACGATCGCCTGCGCGCCCGAGCCGCAGACGCGGTTCACGGTCATCGCGGGAACAGACACCGGCAATCCGGCGTGGATGGCCGCCTGGCGCGCCGGGTTCATCTTGGCGCCGGCCTGAATGACATTGCCCATGACGACCGTCCCGACCTCTTCGGGATCGAGGCCAGCGCGTGCGACCGCGGCTTTGATGGCGATGGCGCCGAGATCGGGCGCCGGAATTTCTTTCAGGCTCCCGCCAAAGGTACCAATCGCGGTTCGCACCGGCGCGACAACAACGACAGAATGCTGCGACATCGATGAAACTCTCCTCATTACGTATCAATCCGCCCCAACGCGCACGATCAGCTTGCCGAAATTGTGCCCGTCCAGCATTCCAATGAAGGCTTCGGGAGCCTTGTCCAGACCGTCCACGATGTCCTCGCGATAACGAATGCGGCCA
Source organism: uncultured Alphaproteobacteria bacterium (assembly GCA_963700185.1). GTDB lineage: Bacteria > Pseudomonadota > Alphaproteobacteria > ATCC43930 > CGMCC-115725 > AP-15. The sequence continues at coordinate 22,240 of CAVOWP010000002.1, read as the reverse complement.
TCGGCGATGCCGGCTCCCACCTCGCGCAGGAATTCGTCGTAATACTGTCCGGCAAATTCGGAGTTGATGAAGCCGCGCAACGTCAGGCTCTTCGACAGGATCTGGCGCATCGTAACCGGCAGCCGATCGGTGCCGTCGCCGGGCCCCGGGCCATTGTACTGGGCGATCAGCCCGGACACCGGTATCCGCGCGTAGGTGTTGAGCAATGGCAGCACAGCCTGCCAGACGGCACCCCCAACATTCTCGAAATAGACGTCGATGCCGTTAGGGCACGCCGCCGCCAGTCGGGCCGGAAAATCGACCGCGCGGTGATCGACCGCGGCGTCGAAGTGAAGCACGTCCTTCACAAAAGCGCATTTCTCGGGGCCACCGGCGATGCCGACTGCCCTTGCGCCAGCGAGCCTCGCCAATTGGCCGACCAGCGATCCCACTGGTCCGCTTGCCGCTGCGACAACCACGGTCTCACCGGGCTGCGGCTTGCCGATCACCCGCAACCCACCGTAGGCAGTGAACCCCGGCATCCCGAGCACGCCGAGAGCGGCCGTCATTGGCGCCACTGCAGGATCGACCTTGTGAAGGGCGGTGCCGTAGAGGCCGATGCCATCCGAGAGCGCGTGCGTGCGCCAACCTGTTACTGCCACGACGATGTCGCCTTCTGCATAATCGGGATGCTTCGAAGCGAGCACCCGCGCAACCGATTCACCGGTTATTACATCGCCGAGCTGGAGCGGCGTGGCGTATGATTTCCGGTCATCCATGCGGCCGCGCATATAAGGATCGAGCGACAAGTACTGCACTGCGAGCAGAAGCTGCCCGGAAGCCGGCGTTGGGATCTCGGTTTCCTCAAGCCGGAAGTCGGTTAGTTGCGGTTTGCCCTGCGGGCGAGCGGCGAGGACGATTTGGCGGGCAAGAGATGCGGTCATATCGGTATCTCCGATGGTGAGGAGGAACTCTCCTCAGCTTTCGGCAGCGTGCGCAGCCGGTGCCTCTTGGTCCGCGATATGCGCCCGTTGAGCTAGCCCGCGGCCGAAAGAGATGTTCTCGCCTGGCGTCTCGTAGAGTGTGATCAAGAGATCATCCGGAGAGATCCGCGCTGCTGAGACCACTGCGTCGTTCACGGCCTTCAGCAGCCCCAGTCTCTTCTCCTTAGGGCGACCGGAAATGAACGTGATCTCCAACACAATCAGATCATCCGAATAGTTCAGTCCCAAGAATGATGGCGTATGACGGAATTGGCTCTTCGGCAGAATGTGAATGATCTGGAAGAAGTCCTCCGGCGGAATGCCTAATGCGCTGATGAGCCCGTTCTGAACGGCGCTCGACACCTTGCCGAGACGCACTTCGTCGTACTGTCCTTCGAGCACATGAAGTTTGGCGAGGGGCATGTGTGGTCTCCTTTGCTAGTGTCACAGTGAGTAGCATCAGATTGCGTAATCCGCGGTACAGGGTCGTAATGGTCGTGCGGGTGGTCACTGGGCGGCAACGGAGGCCGGAGGCTCGGCGATGTGCAGATGGCCGCCGGCGTTGCTGAACACGATCCGCGCCGGCGCCTCGCCCGCGGCACGCGGAATGGAAACCGCGGCCGACTGTCCCGCCGCCAATACCGTCTCGAACCGCTCGACTGCGGCCTTGTCCCTCGCCCCCTGTTGGATAGTCACTACCACGTGAAAGCCGTCGGGCTCGTCGATGTAGTAGACCAAGGCGGAAGAATGCTCACCGAGCTTCGTCCAATGGCCGGTCACGGGAGCTATGTCCGCCGCCTGGACCGTCGCCACTCCGGCAACCGCGAGCGCTGCGGTCGCTAGAAGAGTCTTCATGTGATTTCTCCGCAGGAAGAGGGTATATGCACCTATATTGGTGTGACTACTCTCATATCAAGAGGCGTGCCGCCGATCGGTGTTGCGTGTTTCGATGACCTCGATCTGACAGAGCTAGGTCTTGACCAAGCGCACGATCTGTTCGGCCGCCAGCCGTTCGATCTCCGCCGCTTCCAGTCCGATCTCCGCCAGGATCGCCGCACTGTGCTCGCCGATGCGCGGCGCCGGCCCTTGAATTTGCGCGGGCGTGCGATCGAAGCGCGCCGCGGGTTTGGGCTGGCGGACGGGGCCGATGTCCGGATGGTCCAACTCGACGATGAGCTCGCGCGCCACTACCTGCTCGTTGGCGATCACCTCATTGCGCCGCAGCACTGGCGCCGACGGCACATCGTTGGCATCGAGCCGCTGCAGCCACTCCGCTGTCGGACGCTCCTTGATGATCTCCGCCATCAGCAGGATCCGCTCGGTGGCGTTGGCCGCCCGGCCGCCGGGCGTGTTGAACCGCGGATCCTCGGCGAGCCCCGATCGCCCCGAAGCAGCACAAAAGCCCTGCCACTCGGAATCGGAAATTGTTCCGACAGTGATGTAGCCGTCAGCGGTCTCAAAGATCAGATCGGGGCGCGCGGTAGGATCGGCAGTTGTCGCCTCCCGGCCGACCACCGTGTACTGGGTCATCGCTTCCGGCCAGAGATAGGCGATCATCGTGTCGAGCATCGCGAGCCGGATGTGCTGACCCTCGCCGGTCCGCTCACGGGCAAAGAGCGCCGCAGTCATCGCCTGAGCCGCAAAGATCGCCGTAGTCTTGTCGGCGACAATCGTGCGGATCATCTGCGGCCGGCGTGTCTTGGGCTCCGCCTGGAGGTCGGCGAAGCCCGACAGGCCCTGGATGATCGGGTCGTAGACTCGCTTCTTGGCATAGGGCCCGCTCTCGCCGACACCGCTGATCGAGACATAGATCAGCCGCGGGTTCAATTCGCGCAGTGCAGGCTCGCCGAATCCGAGACGTTCCATTGTCCCCGGCCGAAAGTTCTGCACCAGCACGTCGGAACTGGTGATCAGCTTGCGCATGATCTTTGCGGCCTCCGGCCGCTTCAGGTCGAGCGCCAGCGAGCGCTTGCCGCGGTTCGTGGAGACGAACAGGGCCGAGAATTCCCCCGACGCACTGATCGATTGCCGGCTGCGCCGGGTGATGTCGCCGCCGAGCGGCTCGATCTTGATGACCTCGGCGCCTTGATCGGCGAGAAACATCGTCGCCAACGGCCCCGAGACCACGCTGGTCAGATCGAGCACCCTGATACCCGCCAACGGACCCGGCATATCTGCGTACCCTACAGGTTTGTTTCCAGAACCTATATCGGGCGTGGCAATCGAGGCGACAAGATCAGCCACGCTAAGGTCAGCGAACACCACTTTCGGGGCGCAAGAACCTTTCGCTTCCGATCGAAGCTACGATATAGTAGGTACAATTTCAAAACCTACATGGAGAATGCGACGATGGCCGAAGGCAGAAAGAGCGGGGTGGCGCTGCTGGTTGGCGCTGGAGACGCGATTGGCGCCGCAGTGGCGCGGCGATTCGCCGCTGGAGGCTACTCTGTCTGCGTAGCGCGGCGCGATGCCGAGAAATCTCGAAGCGTCGTGCAGGAGATCATCGCATCCGGCGGCATCGCGCGCGCCGTCGGTACCGATGTGCGCAGTGAAGAGGCAGTCCAGGCGCTCTTCGCACAGGTCGAGGCAGAGCTGGGACCGGTTGAAGTCTGCCTCTTCAATGCCGGCGCCAACGTCAAGTCTCCGCTGATCGAGACCAATGCCAGGCTGTTCTTCTAGGGTATGGGAACTCGCCTGCTATGGCGGCTTTCTGACCGGTCGCGAAGCGGCACGCTACATGGTGCCGCGCGGCCGCGGCACGATCCTGTTTACCGGCGCCACCGCCAGCGTTCGCGGTGGCTCCGGCTTCGCCGCGTTTGCCGCGGCGAAGTTCGGCCTGCGCGCGGTGGCACAGTCCATGGCGCGCGAGCTCGCACCTAAGAATATTCATGTTGCCCATCTGATCATCGACGGCGCGATCGACAGCGAGGCGATCCACAGGCGGCTCAGCGCCGCGACCGGAGTAATGCCCGATCTTGCGCCGGACAGCCTGATCCAGACCAGCTCCGTTGCTGAAGCCTACTGGGCGCTGCACAACCAGTCGCGCGACGGCTGGACGCACGAGCTCGATCTCCGGCCCTACAGCGAGCGGTGGTAGCGATGACCGACGACACCGGCGCGACGGCTGGTGTTGTGGGGCGTCGGAACCAGCCGGACGTTGCGTGCCCATTGGGCATTGCACGAGCTCGGTCTCGACTACGACTGCCGGCCGATCCTGCCGCGCACCGGCGAGACCCAGACGCGTGAGTACACCGAGCTCAACCCAAGGCAGAAGATCCCGTTGCTGCAGGACGGCGATTTCAGGATCGCCGAGAGCCCGGCGATCGCGGCCTATCTATCGAATACCTACGGCACCCGCGAAAACGCGCTGATCCCGACCGAGCCGCGGGAGCATGCGACCTGGCTCGAGTGGTGCTTCTATGCCGCGACCGAGCTCGACGCGACGAGCCTCTACGTGATGCGCCGCCACGGCGCTCTGAAGCACATCTACGGCGAGGCGCCGGTGGCGCTGGAAAGCGCCGCCGCTTATTTCGCAACGCAGCTGCGCCATGCGGAGCAAGCGCTGCAGGATGGGCGGGCTTTCCTGGTCGGCGGCCGGCTTACCACCGCCGACATGCTGCTCACCACCTGCCTGGCCTGGGCTGTGAGCTACCGACGTACCGGTCACCGCGGCGTGCCACGCCTATATGGAGAGGATCACGTCTCGCCCAGCCTACCGTGCCGCTGTGGCGGCCAATACTCCGAGGAGCACCGCGTAGCCGCCTCAGCTTGCCGCCTTCTCTTTCGCGATACGCCGGGCGCCCGGGAGATCGGTCTGCAGCGGCAGATGTCGCGGGTCTTTGGCGCCGGGGCCGGGATGGACGTGGACCTGCCTCGGCGAGAGCGGGTCGCCGCATTCGGAGCACACCATCACCGGATCGAAATCCTTGCCGCAGAGATCGTGAGTGTGCACCAGCGGGCGCCCCTTCTTGTCGGCCATGTAGACATCGCCCCAGTGGACGATCGCCATGACAATCGGGAAGAGGTCGAGCCCTTTCTGCGTCAGGCGGTACTCATAACGCAGCGGGCGCTGCTGGTAGGGCACCTTGACGAGCACGAACTCGTCGACGAGCTTCTTCAGCCGATTGGCGAGGATCGGGCGGGTGATGCCGAGGCGCTCCTGGAAATCCTCGAAGCGGCGCACGCGCAGAAAGCAGTCCCGAAGAATCAGTAGCGTCCAACGATCCCCGATGACCGAGATCGTGCGCGCCATCGAGCAGTTTTCTTCGCTAAGCTCGTTCCAACGCATGCACTCTTCCAGCAATGCCTGTTTGGTCCCTCCGGTGATGATATAATCCAAGCAGGTTCAGTATTCAAACCCATAGAGGGTGCCGCGCAGGCCTGGCTCGCTTCAGGGGGCGCGTCACGCAACGGTCAGGTCGGAACGGCACCGGTCTTCACGCCGCGTGCGGCCAGGAATTGAGCGAGCTCGCCGGTTTCGAACATCTCGCGGACGATATCGCAGCCGCCGATGAACTCGCCTTTCACATAGAGCTGCGGAACTGTCGGCCAGTCGGAGAACGCTTTGATCCCCTGGCGCAGCGCCGGATCGCTGAGCACGTCGATACCCTTGAACTTGACGCCCAGATGGCTCAGCACCTGTACCATGACGGCAGAGAAACCGCATTGCGGGAAGACCGGCGTGCCTTTCATAAACAGCACGACATCGTGCTCACTTATCTCGCGCTCGATGCGCTCTTGTACTGGATCTTTCATTGCGTCGATCTCCTGTATTTCCCGTCCAGTGACGGATCCGCCCCTGGACTAGATCAGCCGCTGTCCCGGCGAAGGCCGGGACCCATCTTTCAGCCGCACGAGCAGCGGATCGGTGGATCCCGGCTTTCGCCGGGAAAGCGTTTCGCTTGAGGGTCTGCTTCTTTCGTCGCCCGCTGGGGCTGCTGACCCGCAGAGTGTGCACCGCTCTGTCTTCTGTTAGGAACGGTTGGCGTAGTGGTCCGCGCCGAGAAAATGCAGCGATATGTAAGGCTCGTCGCCGACCACCCAGCTGTCGTGTCCCGGTGCGATGTGGAAGACGTCCCCCGGGTGCATCTCGGTGATGGCGCCATTGTCCATCGCAGCTGTCGCGCGCCCTGAGACGACGATACCGACATGCTCGATCGAGCAGCTCGACGTGCCGGTAGCCGGGCCGACAGTGAGCGACCATCTCCAGCCTGGTTCATAGGTCGCGCGGCCAATCGTCATGCCGCCGATCCGAACAATCTCGAACTTGCCCTTCTCGAAAGTTCGAACTTCGTCCGGCTGCTCGAACCGCTTCAGGATCACGTCTATATTTGAGCCATCGTTTAGTGGTCGAGATTGCCTGGACTTCGGGGAGTCCGTGCCGAGGATCGCTTCCTCGACATCGCGCAGCCGGTCTTTGCCGAAGAAGATCTCGTCACCGACAAAGAAGGTGGGCGACCCGAACGTACCGCGGGCGACCGAACGCTCCGTATTGTCGAGCAGCCGCGCCTTGACGTCGGGGTCCTGGACCAGCTCCGCGAAGCGGTCTGCATCGAAACCGGATTCGAGCAAGGCGGCCCGCAACACCGCCGGATCGTCGAGCTTTTTTGGTTCCGACCACATGTGACGGTAGATTTCGTCGACATAGCGCTCGAACACGCCGAGCCTCTGGGCCGCGATGGCACCGCGCATGATGGTCAAAGTATTGACCGGGAAGAACGGGTTCTGCCGGAAGCCGGTGATCCCGTGACGCCTGATAAAGCGCGCGGTCTCGAGGCGCTCGTAGTCGGGCTTGTTCTTGATGCCGAGCGAGGCTTTCGGCCGGCGACCGGTTGCCGGTCAGCTTGTAGACGCCGCCCAATAACACCGGCACATATTCGAATTTCGCACCGGTCCGCCGCTCGATTTGCGGGATCACCAGATGCGCCAGATAGGCATTGGGGCTGCCGAAATCGAAGTGGAACTCGACCTTGGCCATGGCTTCACCATGCTTCCGCAAAGGGGCGGATCTCGCGCTCGAACGACCAGGCGTCGCGCGGCTCCTGGTAGATCTGCCAATAGGCGTCGACGACCGAGGCCGGCCGCATCAGCCGGCCGGGATCGAGATTAGCGAGGGCCGCTTCGCCCTCTCGCTCCTTGATCCGCTCGCGCACCCAGGCGGTGTCGACGCCGGCGTCGATGACCAGATGGGCGACGTGGATGCCCTTCGGGCCGAGTTCGCGTGCCGCACTCTGTGCCACGGCGCGCAGGCCGAATTTGGCGCTGGCGAAGGCGGCATAGCCGATGCCGCCGCGCATTCCGGCGGTGGCGCCAGTAAAGAAGATGTTGCCGCGGCCGCGCGGCAGCATCAGGCGCGCCGCCTCGCGGCCGGTCAGAAAGCCGGCATAGCAGGCCATCTCCCAAACCTTGCGAAACACGCGCTCGGTGGTCTCGAGCAATGGGAAATTCACATTGGCGCCGATGTTGAAGACACAGACCTCGAGCGGTGCGGCCGCTTCGGCATCTTGGAGGAACGCCGTGATCTCCTCCTCCTTGCGCGCATCGAGCGAGCGCCCGATCGTGCGTCCGCCTGCCGCCTCGATCTCGGCAACGAGCGGCGCCAGTTTCTCGCCCTTCCGGCGTCCGGCGAAAACGGTGAACCCCTCGGACGCGAATTTCTTGGCAATCGCAGCACCGATGAAATCGCCGGCACCGATCACCGCAGCCGTAGCATTCCTGTACTCCAAGTCAGCCTCCTATACCCGTCCAATGACCCGGTCGCGAGCCGCGTCGGCCAGACGGTGCTTGAGGATTTTGCCGGTCGAGGCGGCTGGCAGCGCATCCACAATGATGATCTCGCAGGGGCGCTTGTAGGGCGTCAGCAGCCGCGCGGCATGCGCCATGAGATCCGACGACGTGGCGGTCGAGCCTGGCAATAGCTGCACGAACGCCACGACCTCCTCATTGCCCGGGACGGAGCGCCCGATCACCGCCGATTGAACCACCGCCGAATGCTCGTTCAGCACCGCCTCGACCTCGGGCGGATAGACATTGAAGCCGGAACGGATGATCAGCTCTTTGGTGCGGCCGACGATGTAAAGAATGTCGTCTTCGAACCGCGCGAGATCGCCCGTATTGAACCAGCCATCAGCGTCGATCACCGCTGCGGTCGCCTCAGGGGCCCGGTAGTAGCCCCGCATCACATTGGGACCGCGAACGTGCAGCTCGCCGACCTCGCCCGGCCCGACGGCGCGACCGTCCGGCCCGACCAGACGCGCCTCGATCCCGGTGATGAGCGAGCCCGCAGCGTCATCGCTTCTCGGTGTCTCTGCCCGGACGCCCGCGATCGCGGGCGCGCATTCGGTGATGCCGTAGCCGTTGCGCAATGGCAGACCGAATTCCGCCTCGATCCTGGATTTCAGCGCCAGGTCGAGCGGCGCGCCGGCGACGGCCAGCCGGCAGAGCTTGCCGCGGGGCAGCCTGTCGATTCCGGCGACCGCCTTGTACTCCAACAGCCGCTGATAGGTGGCCGGTACGCCGAACATCAGCGTGATGCCGTTATTGGCGATCGCGAAGACCAGCGCGGCGGGATCAAAGCGCGGCACCAGCTGCACGGTAGCGCCGACCATCAGCGAAGCGATCAGGATGGCCGAGAACCCGACGATGTGCGATATCGGCAAAACGCAGTAGACCTTGTCCGTCGGCTCGCGCTGCGCGCCCGCGGCCCGCGCGCTGAACAGCAGGTTGCGGTGGGTCAGCATTACCCCCTTGGGGTTGCCGGTCGTGCCCGAGGTATAGACGAGCGCGGCGACCTGGCGCGACCGATCCAGCTCGACCGGCTCTGGCATCGTTTCCCGATTGAGCGGCCCGACACCGAGCATTCCCAACCAGCGAAGCGCAGCAATGTCAGCGTCATGACGCTCCGCGTGCTGGCGCGCAGCGTCGGACACCTCGATCGTATAAAAGACGCGGCGGGCGCCGCTGTGCTCACGGATGAGATCGACCTCACGAGCCGATAGTCGCGGGTTCACCACCACCGACCAAGCATCGATCTCTGAGGTGGCGAGGATCAACGCGACGAGCGCGAGACTGTTCTCGCTGACGATCATAACCCGGTCGCCGGGGCGAATATCATAGAGCTGGAGGATGAGCGCCATGTCTGCGACGACGGCCGCCAATTCGGCATAGGTCCAGGTGACATCGCCCTGCACCAGGGCCGGGTGGTCCGGGCTGTGGCGCGCAAACGGGTTGATGACGTCGCTGATCCGGTCCGGGAGCTCTGCCAGGATCTTGTCCACTTCCTGCCGCGCCGCCGTCCCGTCCATGCCCCGCCTCGTGCCTTAGTCGCGCGCAAACGATGGCACCGATAATAGGTGTGGTTTTAAAACTGTCAACCCGGGCAAACTGCACATTGTGTTTTGGCTCTGCATGGCGCTGTCGCACGGCATCACGCCGACATCTTGGCGTGCGCCGCCTAAGCGAGGCCGCCGATTCAACACGCTCACCGAATCGAAAGATGCCCTTGACAAGTGTGTTTACAGAACTAGCTATGGCAGCGCCTGCGATGGGCCGCGATGTTTCAGATAGGGTCCAGAGATTGAGAGGCCCACTGCCGAGCCGCACTGCCTGACTTCGCTCGTTTCAGAAGGAGCCACCGCTCATGAAGACCCTCTATCGAATTGGCCAAATCGTGCCGTCCTCAAACATCACGATGGAGACGGAGATCCCGGCAATGCTGCAGGCGCGCCAACTGATCCGGCCTGAACGCTTTGCCTTTCACTCTAGTCGTATGCGCATGAATGAGGTATCAAAGGACGAATTGGCATCGATGGATGGCGAGTCCGATCGCTGTGCACTGGAGCTCAGTGACGCACAGGTCGACGTGATGGGCTACGCATGCTTGGTGGCGATCATGTCGAGGGGCCTTGGTTACCATCGGGCGTCGCAGGAGCGCCTAGAGCGGATTGCCCGTAACAACAATGCGGCAATGCCAGTCGCGACCAGCGCAGGCGCCCTTGTCGACGGCTTGAAGGTCATGCGCGCGAAAAAGATCGTGGTTCTGACGCCTTACATTAAGCCACTCACGAAACTGATCGTCGACTACATAGCTAACGAGGGATACGACGTTCTCGACTACGTAGCGCTCGAGATCCCTCATAACCTCGACGTGGCGCGGCACGATCAAAACGAGTTGCCCGGCATCATGCAGGGTATGAAAATCGCAAATGCTGACGTCCTTGTCCTCTCTGCCTGCGTGCAGATGCCGTCGCTAGCCGTTGTTCCGAAGGTTGAAGCGCTTACGGGTAAGCCCGTGGTCACTGCTTCGATTGCAACGGCGTATGCTTTGTTGCGTTTACTTAATCTCGAACCAGTCGTCCCTGGTGCGGGCGCGTTGCTATCCGGCGCCTATTGAGGAGCAACCGTCTGGCGGCTTCGTAAAGCTTCCATGAGTTCGGTCGCTACTTCGCGGTTCTCTAAAAGTCAAAAGGACTAGTCGATGAGGATCGGGACGATCGGAGCAGGTGAGGTCGCGCTTGCGGTTGCGCGTGAGGCGCTTGCCCGGGGACATGAGATTGTCTTGAGCAGCAGGAGCGGTCCCGGCGCGCTTGCCGACCGGGTGACCGAACTCGGCAGGGGCGCTTCGGCGGCGACCGTCGAGGAAGCGGCCAGTCTGGACTACGTGCTGCTCGCAGTGCCGTGGAAGAACGTCGAGGCGGCCTTGCGCGGCCTGCCCGAGTGGAACGGTCGTGTCCTCATCGACGCCACCAACCCGTTCGCCGAGACCAGCCCCAAGCTCGTACTTGCCGACCTTGGCGGTATCGGCGCCAGCGAGATTGTGGCCGGCTTCGCGCGAGGAGCGCGGGTCGTCAAGGCATTCAATTCCATCGTGATGGACCGCTTCAATGAGGGGCCGGTCAAGGGCCAGGGCAAGCGCGTAATCTTCGTCTCCGGGGATGACGAGGAACCCAAGCGCGTCGTGAAAGGCCTGATCGAGAGCTTCGGCTTCGCGGCAGTCGACCTCGGAGGCCTCGTCACCGGCGGACGAATTCAGCAGGCGGGCGGACCGCTCGCCGGCCTTGACCTGTTTATTGCGGCCTGACGCCCGCTATCGCGATGGATCTGAGCTTTTCGCGGGATGACGAGGCGTTTCGCGAGGAGGTTCGCGCCTTTATCCGCGACCACTATCCGCCGGAGATCCGCGTCAAGAACTCCTACACCGACTTGACCGAGCGGCAGAGACTGCTTTGGCCCGGCGTCCTGCGATATCCGGCCAAAGCCCGCTATCCCTTGTCTCGTGGATAATCAATATAAAGGAGAGATCATGCCCTCCACCTACAAAGCAGTTGAAGTGACGTCCCCGGGCAAATTCAACCTGGTGGAGCGAGAAGTTGTCGCGCCGAAGAGCGGACAAGTTCGCATTCGTGTGCAGGCCTGCGGCGTTTGCCATTCGGATTCCGCAACCGTCAGCGGACAGTGGCCCGGTATGGTCTATCCCCGCGTTCCCGGCCACGAGGCCATTGGCCTCGTTGAGGAGGTTGGACCAGGAGAATCCAGATGGAGCGTTGGACAGCGCGTCGGCCTGGGTTTCTTCGGCGGTGAAGATGGCACCTGCGAGCCCTGCCGCCGCGGTGACTTCGTCAATTGTCTCAACCCTATCTATCCTGGCCTGACAACCGATGGAGGATACGCGGAGGTGATGATCGCCGAGTCTCGCGCTCTCGCGCTTATCCCTGATGATCTTTCGTCAACGGACGCAGCTCCTCTCGTATGTGCTGGAATCACCACATTCAATTCACTCCGCAATGCAGGCTTGCGAGCAGGAAACACGGTCGCAATTCAAGGTATCGGTGGCTTGGGGCATCTTGGAGTGCAGTTCGCCAACAGGATGGGATTTCGCGTGGTCGCAATCGGCTCGAGTGCGGACAAGCAGCATCTCGCACATCAGCTCGGAGCACATGTTTATATCGACGCGAAGGCTGAGGATGCGGCCGAAGCTTTGAAGAAGCTCGGTGGCGCCGATGCCATCCTTGCTACGGCTCCCTCCGGCGAAGCAATTGCATCGCTCCTGCCCGGTCTCAAGGTGCGAGGAAAGGTGATTGTGGTTGGCGTCGCTCCCGACCCCATGCCCATCAGCACAGTGCCTTTGATTTTCGGGGCGCGGAGCCTGCTCGGTAGCCTGACGGGAAGCGCCATCGAGATGCAGGACACATTGGATTTCAGCGTATTGTCCAACGTGCGGCCGCTCATCGAGGTGGTGCCGCTTGAGCAAGCGCCTGAGGCCTACGCTCGGATGATGAGCGGGAAGGCACGTTTCCGCATGGTCTTGAGCATGGCTTAGACCTCCGCTCGCCGACGAACAGATCCAATACAAACACCTTTTGGAGCATGTGCTGAAACGGTTTCAGGCGATTTGCAGGAGCGATGATTGATATGAGCGATCTACTAAATATTGCGATCGCTGCGCATGGCGGCCTCGAACGTTGGAGCCAGTTCAGGACGCTCCAGGCAGAGATGCAGATCCGTGGTGCGATCTTCGTGGCCAAACGCATAGCCGGCCTCCAAGACGACGTGACCTATGAGGTGCAGCTTCACCAAGAGCGGGTGACAGTGGACCGTTTTGGCGGACCCAACCGCCGCCTCCGCTTCCTGCCGAACCGCCTGACGCTGGAATCCTTCGAGGGCGAGATCATCGAGGCCCGTGACAACCCGCGTGACGCTTTCAGGGATCACAATCCCGACTCGTCTTGGGATGCACTGCACCTGGGCTACTTCAGCAGCTATGCGCTCTGGACCTATCTGACCCTGCCCTTCCTGTACACCCATCCCGGCTTTGTTGTTGAAGAGATGGCGCCGTGGCAGGAGGCGGGCGAGGAGTGGCGGCGGCTCAAGGCCACCTTCCCCGCGAACGTTGCGAGCCATGCACGTGAACAGGTGACTTACTTCGGTCCCGATGGGCTGATGCGCCGCCACGACTACGCCGTCGAGGTTCTCGGCGGCGCGACTGGAGCCAACTACTCGACAAACTATCGAGAATTCCAAGGGATCAAGGTGCCGACAATCCGCCGGGTCTACGCCTACGACGCAAAGGGTCAGAAGGTGTCTGAGCCGCTTTTGGTTTCGATCGACATCGAAGACGTAAGTTTCAGTTGAGCGGCCTGATCAACGGGTGCGACGTCGCCCCTTCTTCACCTTCACCGCTCGCGCCAACCAATGCGACGCATTCGTCGCAACCCAAGCTAGTGTGCCGTCTCTGAAATCGCATTACTTTCTGGTTGGAGCGCGGCGAGCGTCTGTCTGGCAGCATCGATCTTGCGCAGGATGTCTTCGCCCTTGGCTTTCCACACGTAGCGCCGCGGATTGTCGTTGCGTGCCGCCAGGAAGGCGATGATGGCGTCGGCCTGTTCTCGGGTCGACGCGAAGCTCTTCTCGGTAATGAACTCGGTGAGGTCACGGAAGAAGCGCTCGACCAAATTCATCCACGATGACGAGGTCGGTGTGTAATGCATGTGAAAGCGGGCGTGGCGCTCGAGCCATCGCATGACCGCGGGATGTTTATGGGTGGCGTAATTGTCGGCGATGATGTGGATGTCGAGATCGGCCGGGGTCTCCTCATCGATGGTTTTGAGGAAGGCCAGCCACTCCTGATGGCGATGACGCGCGGCCAGACGGGTGATCAGCTTGCCCTCGAGATAATTGAGCGCGGCAAACAGGGTCAGCGTGCCATGTCGCACGTAATCGTGGGTCTTGGTGCGAATGTGGCCGATCCCCAGCGGCAAACCCGGTTGCGTGCGCTCCAAGGCCTGGCATTGTGATTTCTCGTCGCAGCACAGCACCAGCGCCTTCTCCGGCGGGTTGAGATACAGCCCGATGACGTCCCAGAACTTCTCTTCAAAGCGCGTGTCGTTCGACAGTTTGAAGGTGCGCGAGACAAGCAAGCCATGAGCCCAACGGAGCAACAGAACAAGGCGTTCGTCTTGGAGGCTTTCGAAACGCTTTTCAACAAGCGGGACTACGTCGCCGCCGAGCGCTACTGGTCGCCGTCCTACATCCAGCACAGCGCGCATATCCCGCCGGGCCGCGAAGGCCTCTTCGAGCTCGTCAAGGCGGCCCCCGACACGCTTCGTTACGAGAACGGGCTCATCATCGCCAACGGCGATTACGTGCTGCTCCACGGCCGCTTCTCGGGCATCGGACAACCGGCGAACTGGATTGTGGTGGACATCGTGCGCCTCGAAGACGGCCAACTGGCCGAGCACTGGGACGTGATCCAGGACGAAGCATCCAAGGACTCGTCGAAGAGCGGCTTGCCGATGTTTGGTGCGGCGTTTCCCTCCTGATGACTTGCCTCGGACGTCGATGAAAACGCGCATAACCGAACTTTTCGGAATAAAACATCCGATCATCCAGGGCGGCATGCATCGCGTCGGCTATGCCGAGATGGCCGCCGCCGTGTCGAATGCCGGCGGGCTCGGCATCATCACCGGTCTGACGCAACCGACGCCAGAGGATCTGGCGCGCGAGATCGACCGCTGTCGCGACATGACCGACCAGCCGTTCGGCGTCAATTTGACCTTTCTGCCCTCATTCGCGGCGCCGCCCTACCCGGAATACATCCACGCGATCGTCGAGGGCGGCGTGCGGACTGTCGAGACCGCCGGCCGCAATCCAGCGCAATACATCCCGGCGTTGAAGGCGCACGGCGTCAAGGTCATCCACAAATGCACCTCGGTTCGCCATTCGCTGACGGCGGAGCGGATCGGCTGCGATGCAATCAGCGTCGACGGCTTCGAATGCGGTGGCCATCCGGGCGAAGACGACATCCCCAACATGATCCTGCTGCCCCGGGTTGCCGAGGAGCTGAGGATCCCGTTCGTTGCATCGGGCGGCATGGCGGATGGGCGGAGCCTTGTCGCCGCGCTCGCGCTCGGCGCCGACGGTATCAACATCGGCACGCGGTTCATTGCCACGAAGGAGGCGCCGGCGCACGACAATGTCAAGCTGGCGCTGGTTGCGGCGAATGAATTGCAGACGCGCCTGATCATGCGGCCATTGCGCAATACCGAGCGGGTGCTGACCAATGCGACCGTCGAAGAAATTCTCGCAATCGAACGCGACAAAGGCGCCGCCGCGACGATCGAAGACATTCGCCACCTCATCGGTGGAGCGGGGAACCGCCGCGTCTTGCAGGACGGCGAGATGGATGCGGGCGCCTGGAGCTGTGGAATGGCCGCCGGGCTCATCCACGACATCCCGACCTGCAAGGAATTGATCGACCGGATCATGGCCGAGGCCGAGGCAATCATCAGAAGCCGTCTCGAAGGCTTGCTGGCGGCATAAGATCTTCAAACGGAGGGAAACATGGACGCACTGCCCGAACTGCTCGAAACCATTGAAGACGGCATCGCCACATTGACCTTCAATCGGCCGGAGCGGATGAATGCGCTGTCGACGCCGATCATGGAGGGCTTGCTGCACGGGCTGCCGCGGCTGGCTGGCGACCCGGCCGTCAAGGTGGTCGTTCTGACCGGCGCCGGCCGCGCCTTCTGCGCCGGCGGCGACGTCAAAAGCATGGCCGAAGGCGGCGAGCAGCGCAGCGCGGCGGCGGCGACGGCGCGTCTGCGCTCGCGCATGGAGGTGTCGCGCATCCTGCACGAGCTGCCAAAGCCGACAATCGCGATGATCAACGGTCCGGCAGCCGGAGCCGGGCTCGCCTTTGCGCTCGCCTGCGACCTGCGGATTGCAGGCGCCTCGGCCCGCTTGGTGACCGCCTTCGTCAGGGTCGGCTTTTCCGGCGATTTCGGCGGCAGTTTCTTTCTGACTCGGCTGGTCGGCACTGCCAGAGCGCGCGAGCTTTATTTCACCGGTCGCCCGGTCGAGGCCGACGACGCGTTGTCGCTCGGCCTTGTCAACCGTGTCGTTCCCGACGAAGACCTAGCCACCGTCACGATGGAACTCGCCCGGTCTCTGGCACATGGGCCTTCGATAGCGCTCAGCCTGATGAAGCGCAATCTGAACTGTGCCGAAAGCGGAGGTTTGGCCGAGCTGCTCGATATGGAAGCCGTCCACCAGGTGCAGAGCGGCCGCACCGAGGACCACCGGGAAGCGGCGAAGGCCTTTGTCGAGAAGCGCGCGCCCATTTTCACCGGCCGGTGAATCGGCAACCGGTATCCCGGGTCAGCAAAGATCGTGCAGTAGGGATATTCACTCTCGCCGCCGGCTATCGCTGCAGCGAATTGACATACAGGAGCCGACCATGGCCTTTACGATCAAAGTCAATGGCGTAGACCGCACCGCCGATGTCGACGGCGACAGCCCGCTGCTGTGGGTGCTTCGTGACGTCTTCGGCATGACCGGCACGAAGTTCGGCTGCGGGATGGCGCTCTGCGGCGCATGCACGGTGCATCTAGACGGGACGCCAACCCGCTCATGCATCACCACCATTGACGGTGTCGGTCGCGCGGCGGTCACCACAATCGAAGCCATTGGCGACACTGCGGCGGGTCAGAAGATCCAAAAGGCCTGGCTCGATCTCGAAGTCGTTCAGTGTGGCTATTGCCAGTCCGGCCAGATCATGTCCGCATCTGCATTGCTGGCGAGCAATTCACACCCAAGCGACGCCGACATCGATGATGCGATGTCCGGCAACATTTGCCGCTGCGGGACTTATGTTCGCATTCGCGAAGCGATAAAGCAGGCTGCTCGGGCAAGCGGAAAGGAAGGCTGACAGTGATCCTCGATCAGCTCGCTTCTCAGGCCGCCGGCCAGAGCGTCTCGCGGCGCAGCTTCTTGCAGGTCGGCGCGGCCGCGGGCGGCGGCCTGATGCTGAGCCTGACGCTGCCGTTCGCAAATGGCGCTGCCCAAGCGGCCGACGCCCAAGGCTTCGCGGCCAATGCCTGCGTCCGCATAGAAGGCGACGGTCAGATCGTGTTGACCATGCCCTATGTCGAGATGGGTCAGGGGACCTATACCTCGATCCCGATGCTGATCGCCGAAGAGCTGGAGGTCGACCTAAACCAGGTACGGCTGGATCATGCTCCGCCAAACGAAAAGCTCTACGGCAACCCACTACTGGGCGGGATCCAGGCGACGGGTAATTCGAACGCGGTACGCGCGTCGTGGAAGCCTCTGCGCGAAGCTGGCGCGATCGCGAGAACGATGCTCGTGGAGGCGGCGGCAAAGCGCTGGAATGTCGACCCGGCGTCCTGTCGCGCGCAAAAGGGTGAAGTCCTTCACGCGCTGACAGGGCGAAGGCTCAAATACGGTGAGATTGCCGCCGATGCCGCGCGCCTGCCTGTCCCAGAAAGCGTGCCGCTCAAACGGCCGGAGGATTTCAAGCTCATCGGTACCCCAGCCAAGCGTCTGGACGCGCCCGCAAAAGTCAACGGAACAGCCGTTTATGGCATCGATGTTCGGCCGCCTGGCGTGAAGATCGCGACCCTCGCGCAGCCGCCGGTCTTCGGCGGTCGTGTGAAGAATGTGGATGATACGGCGGCCAAGGCCGTCAAAGGTGTGCGTCAGATCGTGCGGCTCGACGACGCCGTCGCCGTCGTCGCCGACCATATGGGCGCTGCAAAGAAAGGGCTGGCGGCCCTGGTGATCGAATGGGACGATGGACCGCACGCCAAGCTCGATATGCAAGAGATCGTGAGCGAGCTCGAAAAGGCGACGCTCAATTCGGGTGCGGTAGCGCAGAATATCGGCAATGTCGACGGTGCCGCGGCGGCCTCCGTCAAGAAGGTCGAGGCGACCTACCAGGTTCCATTCCTCGCACACGCGACGATGGAGCCGATGAACTGCACTGTTCATGTCCGCAAGGACGGTTGCGAAATCTGGGTCGGCACTCAGGTCATGGCGCGAGCCCAGGCGGCCGCAGCAAAGACCGCCGGTCTGCCATTGGACAAGGTCGTCGTGCACAATCACCTCATCGGCGGCGGGTTTGGCCGGCGGCTCGAGGTCGATGGGGTCATCCGCGCCGTCCAGATCGCGCAGCATGTCGACGGACCTGTCAAAGTCGTTTGGACGCGCGAGGAAGACATCCAGCACGACATGTACCGGCCTTATTGGTTCGACCGGATGTCTGCGGGTCTCGATGGGAACGGAATGCCGGTTGCCTGGAACCATCGCTTTGCGGGCTCCTCGGTCCTCGCGAGATGGGCTCCTCCGGTCTTCAAGAACGGTCTCGATCCCGACACCACGGAGGGCGCCGTCAATCTGGTCTATGCCCTCCCGAATATGCACGTCGAGTATCTGCGGGTCGAACCTCCGGGCATTCCGACTGCGTTCTGGCGCAGCGTCGGGCCGTCGCACAATATCTTTGTGACCGAAAGCTTCATCGACGAACTGGCGGCGGCGGCTAAACAAGATCCGGTCGCCTATCGGCGGTCTCTCCTCGACAAGTCGCCACGCGCCAAAGCCGTCCTCGAGCTCGCCGAGGAAAAGGCCGGCTGGGGACAGCCCGTGCCTGAAAGGGCCGGCCGTGGCGTCTCCTTGCAGTTCGCCTTCGCGACTTATATGGCGCAAGTTGCTGAAGTCGAAGTGTCGAGGGATGGCTTGGTTCGCGTTCGCCGGGTCGTCTGCGCGGTCGATTGCGGCACCGTCGTCAATCCCGATACCGTCCGGGCGCAAATCGAGGGCGCGATCATCTTCGGCATTACGGCGGCGCTCTATGGTGAGATCACGCTGAAGAACGGCCGTGTCGAGCAATCCAATTTCGATAACTACCAAATGCTGCGGATGAATGAGGCACCCATCATCGAGGTGTACATCGTCCAGAGTTCCGAACCGCCAGGCGGGATCGGCGAGCCGGGAACTTCGGCGATCGTTCCCGCGGTCACGAACGCGATCTTTGCGGCGAGTGGCAAGCGTCTGCGGAAGCTGCCAATCGATACCTCCGCGTTGAAGTGGCCAGTGTGAGCGGAACCCTCCGCCCAACGCTGATGGAGAGACAGGATGAATGACTTGCTTGCCGCAATCCTTGACGCGCACGGCGGCCTGGATCGATCTCGGCGGATAGCATGGCGGAGTCCTGCTGCACCCACCAATGAACCTACTGTAAACGAATGATAAAAGACGAAGTAGTCCGGCTGGGTGTCATCGAGTCGACGTTCGAGGTCGGCCGCCGCTTCGGCTGCACGATGCGAGACGATCGTGGCCAGTTCGCGGTGGACGATACCAAGCGAGTTGTGCCGGCGAACCTGATTTTAATGCGGGGGCCGGCGCCCGATCGGCACCCGCGCCGGGTCGGGCTGATGAAATCGATCAATGTCGGTTTCGATAAACTTTAAGAAATCGCGATCCGATGAAATTATTTTTCCGATATCAAGCGCGAGATTGGCGCGGTTCGGATCCCATTTGGGCAGGATCTCGTTATCAGCGGCAGATCCCAGGTGTCCGCGCATGACAGCCACGACATTCAATACACCGTCCCTCGACAAAAAAATCGGAGATCCGGAGGCTCTCGGGCGGGTCGCGCAGTCGGTCGTCCACAGACCATCGCTGTCGATATCGCGTTTTAATATTCAAAAAATGACATTTGTCCTGCCGCCACAGCGACGGAAGACCCTTATCCGCAGGATAGCCAGCGACCGCAAGCGATTTCTTTGTTGCTATAGCGGGCGCCAAAGGAGCCAACCGGACCCAGCCGATGTTTGGATCCTCACCCAAACAGCGATGCCCGCATCTGGCTCGAGCCGCAGGAGCGCCCAATCCCTGCCGGTGAACATGGAGAACTGACCATACTTTGCCGGCACGCACGTGACCTCTTGCCGCCCACGCTAAAGGTCGCGGAAACGTCCTGATCCGCCTCTTTTTGCGTGCCCTTCCGGAGCCCGAGCCGATATCCAAAAACGACGTGATAGGCGGTCAAGACGTAGCATGGCGAAACGAGGAAGGCCGTTCCCATGTGAAGGTCTGACCGTGGCGCTGTGCCTTGGTCTGGTTGAGGATGGTTGGTCCAGACGAGCCCGATAGGTGCGAACATTTTGTCGGCGCCAGTTTGGGACTGCGGATGCCTTGGATCGTGAATAGAGTCTGGAGCGTCGGAAAACACCGCCACCCGATGAAACAAGGTTGGGGCATTTACCTCTGCGCCCGTCACCGCAAAGCCCGTCGTCGAAAAGTCGGCGGCCCGAACAGGAACGATTGTCATTGGCAGTATCGCGGCCAATCGAAGGATGAACGTAATTCTGGACGCCAACTGGCGGACCCTCTCCGCGGACGCCTGCCACCGATCAGCGGACAACCCAGGCGTAAAAGCTCGTCCGTTTGCGATTGTCATACTGGCCCCTCCAACAACAATAAATGATAGATGCGAAGCGGGCAAAGAAGAACCCCGCCGGTTAGGGCGAGGCTCTTTAGACGACCTTCTCGTGTCCGTCTTCCAGGAGACCGGCGGCAAACGCCCTATTTGCCCGAGACGGACCACACGGGCGCGTCTAATGGCAAATTCGGCGGGTCCGGAAGATTAACTCGTATCGGCGGTCCAAGCGGTCATGAGTCTCTCGCTGGCAGGAATGGGCGATGCGCCGGTCAACGGGCTAGGCGAGTCACGCGAGTGTTTGATACTCGGGTTTGTAGAGGTGCCGCCGAATGAACGTCTCCATATTTGCCGGACGATCCACACGGGCGAGGCCAGCATCGAAGACGAGCATGGCTACGCGCGCAGCGGTCTGAACCTCGACCTCCAGGATGTTCGACTGCGGCGGGAAGAGCATGCCGAGCTTCAACTGTTCGGGGGGCACCTGGTCGGCCACGGCATGTGCGGCCTCGATGAACATCTCATCGGTCACGCGCTTCGCGTTGGCGGCGTAGATGGCCATGCCGACGGCGGGGAAGATGTACAGGTTGTTGGCCTGAGGGGGCAGGAAGGTCTGGCCGGCGAGGTGGACCGGCGGGAATTGCACGCCGCCGGCATAAAGTGCCTTGCCTTCCGACCACGCATAAGCCTGCTCGGGTAGGCATTCGTGGTGCTCGGTCGGGTTGGACAGGGCAAAGATGATTGGCCGCGCGTTGAGGCGCGACATCGCCTCGACGACTTCGCGCGAGAACAGTCTCCCCACACCAGCGGGAAGCGCGTTACCGCTGACGCCGATCAGGGCCGTCGGCTTGAAATCTTCGATGGCCGCGACGATCTGCGGGCACTCGCTCGCCGGGTCGAGATGATCGAAGGGTTTGCTGGGTGGCAGCTTGTGCGCGTAGGGCAGCTTGTGCGCGGCAAGGCCGGGCCGCCCCGCGACCACCAGTCCCTGGGTATCGAACATACGGATCTGCTGCCGGGCTGCGTCGGCCGCAACGCGCTGCTGGCCCAGCGCCGAGACAATCAGGTCGGCGAGGCCGATGGCGGCGGAGCCGGCGCCGAGAAAGAGGACCCGCTGCTCTTTGAGTTGGCCGCCGGTGATCTTGAGCGCATTGATCAGGCCCGCCAGCGTGACGCCGCCCGTGCCTGAATGTCGTCATTGTAGCAGCAGACCTTTTCACGGTAGCGGGCGAGAAGGGCAATTGCATCCGTTCCGGTCCAGTCCTCGAAGTGGATACAGCAATTCGGGAACACCTCCTGAACCGCGTCAACGAACTCGTCCACAAAGCCGTACAGCTCCTCGGTCGGCGGGCGATGCTGCCGCAGCCCGAGATAGAGCGGGTCGTGCAGATAGGTTCGTTGTTCGTCCCGGCATCCACGTACATCGGCAACAGGCCTTGCGGCGGCACCCCTGCTGCCGCGGTGTAAAGCTGCAGCTTACCGATTGGAATGGCCATGCCGTTGGCGCCCAAATCGCCGAGGCCCAGGATGCGGCCGCCATTGGTCGCGCAGATGAAACGCACGTCTTTGACCGGCCAATTGCGCAACACCTCCCTGACGTGTCCCTTCCGGCTGATCGACAGATACATCCCGTGCGGGCGGCGCAGAATTTGGTCGAACTTCAGCGAGGCTTCGCCGATCTCCGGATCATACACGATCTCAAGGAAGCGAGCCGGGTCCGACATTAGGGTGCGGTAGAACAGCGTCTCGTTCGTTTCGAGCAAATTCATCAGGGTGTATGCAACGTTCGAGGTCGTTGGGTTTGCCTCTGAGCTGCTGCAGGACCCGGCTCAGTTGGGTCTCGATCGAGTCCGTCACATCGGGCACCAGCCCGACGAGCCCCAACGCTTGGCGTTCGGCCTCGGCAAGCCGGTGGATTTGTTGAGCCTGGGGTCGTGTAAAACATCGATGCCACGTTTGCCCGTGCCCGTGTTGGAAGCAGACATTGCTTTCTCCGCTGTTCAGATGTGGATACTGGCGTTCGCCTACCCGTTCCCGGCTACGT
>CAVOWP010000001.1:0-170657 GCA_963700185.1 uncultured Alphaproteobacteria bacterium | reverse complement strand
CTGGCACCAGAAATTTGGGAGTTCGCGACGCGCCTGTCAAAGCCGGAAGGGGACCCCGACACAACGGCAGCATTGGATCATGGGATTTTATGGGCTGTACCGCCTCAGCCGCGCGAGGCCGGATCGGATTGTGCCGCCGGAGTGCGCTTCTATAATCACTGCAAACCATCCCAGGACCCGCAGAAAAGGGGAACGCCATGTCGGTAACACTTGGAACGGACGGCTATCGCTATGAAGTCATAGACAATTGGGCGAAGCTGCCGCCGGGCATGGAGTTCAACGCCGACGTCGCCGCGGTCGGCGTCGACAAGAACGACAATGTTTACGCCTTCAACCGGGGCAAGCACCCGATGTGCGTGTTCGACTCGGACGGAAATTTCCTGCGCTCGTGGGGCGAAGGCATCTTCCTGCGGCCGCACGGCGTCCACATGGCGCCGGACGATACGATCTGGCTGACTGACGACGGCGACCATACGGTTCGCCAATGCGCGCTCGATGGCAAGGTGTTGCTCACGATCGGCATCCCCGGCAAGCCCGCGCCCTATATGAGCGGCGAGCCGTTCCACCGCTGCACCCACACCGCGCTGTCGCCGCAAGCCGACTACCTCTACATCTCGGACGGCTACGGCAATTCCCGCGTCCACAAATACACGCCTGACGGCAAGCGGGTGACTTCATGGGGGGAGCCCGGCACCGACCCCGGCCAGTTCAACATCGCCCACAACATCTGCTGCGACCCCGACGGCTGGGTCTATGTCGCCGACCGCGAGAACCACCGAGTCCAAGTATTCGACGGCAACGGCAGGTATGAGGCACAGTGGAACAACATGCATCGGCCCTCCGGCCTCTACATGGAGAGTGGCACGAGGACGCCGCGCTTCTTTATCGGTGAGATCGGCCCGGACATGGCGGTCAATATCGATCTGCCGAATTGCGGGCCACGAGTTAGCATCTATACCAGCAAGGGCGAGCTCTTGGCGCGGCTCGGTCACGCCCATGCCGGGCTCGACCCCGGCCAGTTCATCTCGCCGCACGGGCTCGCCGTCGACTCTCGCGGCGACATCTATGTCGGCGAAGTCTCGTTCACCAACTGGGGCCGCCGCGTCCGCGCCAAGGGCGAGCAACTGCCGCCCGGGCTGCGCAGCCTGCAAAAGCTCGTCAAGGTTAGTTGACCATGCCCGAGAATCCGCGCTGGAAGCGCCGTCCACCGGGGTCGACCTGGGGCGATTGGGGCCCAGACGATCAACTCGGCCGGCTCAACCTGTTGACCTCGGAGAAGGTGCTCAAAGGCATCGCCGAGGTGAAGGAAGGCGGGGTTTTTTGCCTGAGCCTGCCGCTCGATTATCCGGGCGGCAATGTCGTCAACCCACGCCGCCATCCGCCGCGCCTCATTGCCAACAAGCGCAATGGGATGCCCTACATCGCCTACCCGCTCGCTCGCGAGGACCCGAAACTGATCGACGTGGTCTGCGACGACATTGTCGAGATGACATTGCAGTACTCGACGCAGTGGGACAGCCTCGCTCATGTCGGGCAATTGTTCGATGCCGACGGCGACGGCAAGCCCGAGATCGTCTTCTACAACGGATACCGCGCCGGCGAGCACATCATCGGCCCGATGGACTACCGCGACGGTGGCGCGGTCGAGCGCGGCGAGCATGTCGGCGCGCTCAAGCTGTCGATCGACCACATGGCGGCGCACGGCATGCAGGGCCGCGGCGTGATGATCGACCTCGAGCGCCATTGCGGGCGCGGTGCGAGCTTTGTCGGCTACGACCAGCTGATGCGGATCATGGAGGCCGACAAGGTCGAGGTCGAGGAGGGCGACCTCGTCTGCTTCCGCACCGGCTACGACAGGGTCATTCTGGACATGAACAAGAGCCCCGATGCAGCGGTGCTCGCCGCCAATCCCGGTGCCGGCCTCGACGGGCGGGACGAGCGGCTCCTCAACTGGATCACCAGAGCAGGCGTCGTCGCGCTGATATCCGACAACCGGGCGGTCGAGCAGATGCCGTCGCGCCCTTGCGAAGGCGAGGACCATTGCGCCTCGTTGCCGTTGCACGCCCATTGCCTTTTCAAGCTCGGCGTCTATCTCGGCGAAATCTGGCACCTCTCCGACCTCGCCGACTGGCTGCGCGCCCACGGCCGCTCGCGGTTCCTGCTGACCGCCCCGCCCTTACGGCTGCCCGGCGCGGTCGGCTCGCCGGCCAACGCGATCGCAACGGTTTAACCGGCTCCGAGCGCGGCTGCCGCCTGGTAGGTCACGAAGGCGGCCAGATAGGCCAGTGCGAGCATGTAGCTGAAGAGGAAGGCGGTCCACTTCCAGCTGTTGGTCTCGCGGCGCACGACGCTCAATGTCGAGGCGCATTGCGGCGCGAAGACATACCACGCGAGCAGCGCCAAAGCGGTGCCGAGGCTCCAATGCGCGGTCAAGACGCGGCCGAGTTCGCCGGGATTTTCGTCGGCGCCCGCGATCGAATAGACCGTGCCGAGCGCGGCGACGGCGACTTCGCGGGCCGCCATTCCCGGCACCAACGCTACGTCGATCTGCCAATTGAATCCGACCGGGCGCAGTACCGGCTCCATTGCCTGGCCGATCCGGGCAGCGAGACTGTAATTGATCGCCGGCTCGGTAGCATCGCCAAGGGCCTGTGGCGGGGCGGGCGGGACCGAGCACAAAAACCAGATGACGACCATCATTGCAAAGATCGTCGTGCCGGCGCGCTTCAGGAAAATCTGGCCGCGCTGCACGAGGCCGAGCGCGATGTTCCGCAAAACCGGCCGCTTGTAATCGGGGAGTTCGAGCATGAAGGGCTCGCTCGGCTCCCGCCGCCACAGAAAGCGGTTGAACACCCAGGACATGCCGAGCGCGCTGGCAATGCCGGCCGTGTAGAGACCGAACATCACGAGCCCCTGCAGACTGAGCCAGCCGAATACCGTGCGCGCCGGAATAAAGGCCGCGATGATCAAGGTGTAGACCGGGATGCGCGCCGAGCAGGTCATCAGCGGCGCGACCAGGATCGTCGCGAGCCTCCCGCGACGGCTGGAGATGACTCGGGTTGCCATGATGCCGGGGATCGCGCAGGCAAAGCTCGACAACAGCGGGATGAAGGCGCGACCATGCAGCCCGGCGCCGCCCATGATGCGGTCCATCAGAAAGGCGGCCCGCGCCATGTAGCCGAAGTCTTCGAGCAGCAGAATGAAGAAGAACAAGGTGAGGATCTGCGGCAGGAAAACCAATACGCTGCCGACCCCCGAGATGACCCCATCGCGGACGAAGCTCAACAGCCAGCCCTGCGGCAGCACCGCTCCGGCCCATGCGGCGAGCCCGTCGAAGCCGCTCTTGATCAAGTCCATCGGGGCCTGCGCCCAGGTAAAAACCGCCTGGAACATCAGAAAAAGGATCGCGAGCAGGATGACGAGGCCGAGGACCGGGTGCAGCACCACGCGGTCGAGCCGCCGCGTGAAGCCGTCGGGCCGACCCGGGGCCTTGACCGCGGCATCGAGGATGCGGTCGGCTTCGCGCTGCGTCGCACGCAGTTGCGCCGCGTTCGGCTCCGACCAAGCACTCTCGGCGGCTCGCGGAAAGCCGCGCTCGCGGATCACCTTGTCGATCCGTGCGAGGAGATCGCTGGTGCCGCCGCGCCGCACGGCGACGGACGCGACAACCGGAATGCCGAGTTCGCCGGAGAGCCGGTCGAGATCGATCTCGAAGCCGCGATGGCGGGCGATATCGAACATGTTGAGCGCGAGGATCATCGGCCGGCCGACGCGCTTCAGCTCGAGCGCCAGCCGCAGCGCCACCCGAAGGTTCGTCGAGTTGGCGACGCAGACGAGGAGGCTCGGGACATCCTCGCCGATCGAGTCGTCCCGAGCACGATGTCGCGGGTGACGATCTCGTCGAGGCTGCGGGCGCGCAACGAATACGTGCCCGGCAGGTCGATCAGCCGCACAGTGACTCCACCCGGCGTTATCGCCAGACCTTCCTTGCGTTCGACCGTGACCCCGGGGTAATTGGCGACCTTCTGACGGCTGCCCGGTCAGCGCGTTGAAGAGTGCGGTCTTGCCGCTGTTCGGGTTGCCGACGAGCGCGACACGCGCCGGCGCTGCGAGTTCACTCATCAGCGATCCGGCTCGACCAGTATCGACGCAGCCTCCCGGCGCCGCAGCGCGACCGTCGCTTCATTTACCCGAACCGCGATCGGATCGCGGCCGAACAATCCCTCGTGCAACAGTTCGACCCGCGAGCCTTCGACAAATCCGAGCTCGATCAGCCGCCGTTCGAGCTCCGCGGCCGACAGCCCGTGATCTTCGGCCACCACGCGGATCCTGTGGATTCGGCCGGCAAACCCCACTGGGGCGGCACCGAGCGCCACGGCGCCGTTCGACGTGTCTTTTGCGGCGGGCATACGTTCCAACTCGAGCTTTGACCCTAAAGTTATTGCGACTCGCTTTCAGTTGCAAGTGATCTCATGGCGGGCGCACGGCCTTGCTGGCCGCAAACCGCAATTTGAAATTGTGTCGGTGATCATCCGTAGCTGCTTCTGCAGCAAATCTGCAGCAAAGCCTCGCCTTAAAGTTGCCGGGCTCGCCAAAGCATCGTGCCCCGGCCCCGGTGGTATTTTAAGTAAGCTGACGAACCAATCCGCACCATTCTCCGTCCTGAGGCGGTCGTTGGGGAGCCGCCACCAGCCGGAATATGCGCTAACAATTAGGCGATTTTTCGATCGTGATCGCGACGCCGCTCATCCCCGAACACCGGCAAACGCCCGACAACATCTCGGGCTGACCCAAAGCATTCGCTAGCCGACCTTGTTCTGAACGGCTCAGAAGCGTGGATTCCGGTCCTTCGTCGACACGCGCGGCAAACGGCCAGGTAGCGCCGATGGACTAAACCGCTTCCGCGGTAATTGGTAGCAAGACGTGGAGTAGCGGGAAGCAGGCGTCCCGTCTTGAGATTGAGGGGCTCAGAACCTCACCCAAGACAGGAGCCCCCCAATGACCGACAAGGCCATCAGTCCGTTACGCCGGCGACTGATCGAGGACATCGCGATCCGGCGGCTTAGCCCCAAGACTCAGCTCCACTATATCCGCCACGTCAAAAGGTTTGCCGATTTTCTGGGCCGGTCTGCCGACAAGGCCACCGCCGAGGATGTCCATCGCTATCAGTTGTGGCTGGCGTCGATCGGGACGACGGTACCGACCGTCAACGTCAGTGCCACTGCTCTGCGGTTCTTCTTCAAGATCACGCTGAAGCGCCGCGATCTTGCCGAGGAGGTCGTCTCCACCCGCGAGCCTCGCCGCCTGCCCATTGTTCTGAGCCCGGAAGAGGTCGGTCGGCTGCTCGCCTCGGCGAGAAACATCAAGCACAAGGCGCTCTTGAGCCTGGCTTACGCCACCGGCCTGCGAGCCTCGGAGGTCGTATCGCTCAAGCTCACCGATATCGATAGTGACCGGATGGTCATCCGGGTCGAACAGGGCAAGGGCAAGAAGGATCGGTATGTCATTCTCTCGCCCAACCTGCTCGAGATATTGCGCGAATGGTGGCGCGTCGCGCGCAAGAAGGGATGGATGTCTCCCGGTCAGCACTGGCTGTTTCCTGGCTACCGGGGGCAGCATACGAGTGCGCGCCAGCTCCACCGGATCGTTCGCCTGGCAGCAGGGCGTGCCAGCATTACCAAACGTGTCGGCGTTCACACACTGCGGCACAGCTTTGCCACCCATCTCTTGGAGCAGAAGACCGATATTCGGATCATCCAGGTTTTATTGGGACATAAGAAGCTCGACACGACGGCGCTCTACACCCGCGTCGCCGTCAGCGCGCTCGGCCAGGTGACAAGCCCGCTCGACTTCCTGTTAAAGATGCCCGGCTGACGCGCGGCCGTTGTCACGGCCAGCGGTCGAGGTGGCGGACATCTTCCGCCACCGCGGACCGGCTTGGCGTGCGTCCCATGCCGGCCATGTGAGCCTCGGCCAACTCAAGGTCATGTCGGCGATCGAGCGTTGCCGAACGGCGGTGTTGGGCGGTCATGTCGAGCGCTGCGAGGCCTGCGCCCACTTGCGGATCTCTTACAACTCCTGCCGCGATCGGCATTGCCCAAAGTGCCAGGCCGTCGCTGCCAAGCAGTGGCTGGCCGACCGCCAGGCCGAACTCTTGCCCGTGCCGTACTTCCACGTCGTCTTCACCCTGCCGCGACCGATCGCCGACATCGCCTATCAGAACAACGCCGTCGTTTATGACCTGTTGCTCAAAACCGCCGCCGAGACCTTGATCACCATCGCGGCCGACCCCAAGCACCTCGGCGCGCGCATCGGACTCACCGCCGTCCTCCACACCTGGGGATCGACACTGACCCACCATCCGCACGCCCATATCATCGTCCCGGGCGGCGGCTTTTCGCCCGACCGCCAGCGCTGGATTACCTGCCGGCCCGGCTTCTTTCTCTCCGTGCGGGTGCTCTCGCGCCTCTTCCGCCGCCTGTTCCTCGAAAGACTGACCGCCGCGTACCAAGCCGGGCGGCTGCACTTCTTCACCGACCAGGCCGCCCTCGCCGAGCCGGCAGCCTTCCAAGCACGCCTCGCCGCCCTGCGAAAGCGCAAATGGGTGGTCTATGCCAAGCGGCCTTTTGGCGGACCCGACGCTGTCCTCGCCTACCTTTCGCGCTACACGCACCGGATTGCTATTGCCAATAGCCGGCTCGTCGCCTTCGACGGCGAGCGCGTTACCTTCAAATGGAAGGATTACCGGGCCAAGAGCGACGCCCGCTACAAGCTGATGACGCTCGACGCCGACGAGTTCATCCGTCGCTTCCTGATCCACGTGCTGCCCGACGGATTTCACCGCATCCGTCACTACGGCCTTTTTGCCAATGCCAACCGGGCCGGCAATATCGCATTGGCCCGCCGGTTCCTCGGCGTACCCGACCCAGCCCCGTCGAGCGGCGGCGGGAGCGACGGCACCGAAAATTGTCACGAAGACGCCGAGTGGAACGCTTGTCCTTGCTGCGGCGGGCGTATGATCATCATCGAGACCTTTGAACCCGGCTGCCAGCCGCGGCTGTGGCCGATCCCATCGATCGGGCTCGATAGCTCATGACCGACACGCTTGTGTCACTATCCTCCGCCGCTGCACCTGTCCGATGCCGGTATCTCGCCGGTAACGCCCACGCTCAGCCGACGGCAACCGTCAGCGCCGCCTTCCACCGCCAAAACGCAGATCGCTCGGCGCAACATCACCTTTCCGTCCGCAGCCCGGGCGACCGACAGCACCGTCGCAGTGCTCGCTCGCCCGCCATCCCAACCCGAGATCGAAAAATCAAATCAAACGCGGGCGCTAAATCCCCATAGCCCGACAGCGCCGCCGACGCAAACTCCCCCCGCGGTTTCCTCCCTCGAGGCTTTTCGGACGCCTGCCTCCGTGCACGCCCTCGCGCCAGTGACTGGCAGGCGTCCGAAAACCCTTAACGATTCCGGTCATTTAGAAGCGCCTAGACGCACCCCGAAAAAGGAGGCGATCTACCGTCCAAATTAGGCCGGTTATGCCGTATGGGCGACCTATGCTCCTATGGTCATGCATTGTCCTAACGAGGGTCGAGATCGGCGCTATATTAGAGCCATTGCCGGAGCCCGGCGGTTCCAAGCGATCGCCGCTCCGGGATCATAGCCGCCGCCGCGTCGAAGCCGATAATGGCGAACAGGTTCCAGATCAATCTAGACGACCTGTCGGTGTTTGTGCCGCCCGACGCCATCTATCCCGGGCTGCCCGCGGACGAAAGCGCCCTGATCGAGCTTCTGTCCGGCCTAAGCCGCGACGACACGCTGCTCATCTGTGCGCGACTTAATACCATCGTGTCCGGATTCGGCATGCTGGACGACGGTCAGCGCCAACAGAAAGCCTGCGCCTTGATCTGCAATCGGGAACAGCAGCAGCGACTCGATACCTTTGCCGGGCAGCATGGCGGTCTCGATCGTGTGGTTGTCTTCTTCCGTGGACAACTTCTCGAGGTGATGCGGCGGGCAGCCCAGCACTGTCAAAACCTTCCCGGCGATGGCGAGACCTTCAACGACGAGCAGGTACGGGACCGTTTTTTTCGATCAGTCCTGATCGCCGGCGCGCTCTGGAGCGCCAGAACCTTTGGCAATCGTTTGTCTCTTCAAGACGGGCTCGATACCGCCTGGCTGCGTGCCCTCGGTGCCTTCCGCAAAGGGGTCGAAGACTCAAGCCAAGCCCTCCACACCGCCATCGCGCTCGGCCGCGGCTGGCTTCTGTTTTCCGACTATCTGCCGCGCAAGATGCCGGATTTCGCGAACCACTTCGAGGCATCTACCGGGCTGACTGTGGAGCAGTATCTGATCTGTGTTGGCGCCCTCACCACCTATACCCTTGCCGAACGGGCCGAGGGTCCGCTTTTCCGCACCGCAGACGTCGCGGCCGCCACCGGGTTCAAGGACGTGTTTCCCACTTATCTCGCCCTAGAGTCGTTGACCCCGGAGGAGTTCGCGAAGGCCGCGCCCGACCTCCCGCGGAACGGCTTTCGCGCGCTGAGAGAGCGGCCCGTGCTCAGCACGCCCGGCGGCCTTTCGGTGGTTCTCGATCCGGCGATCTATGGCGAGACCCTTACGATCGGTCCGCTTTTTCATCTCGTAGCACAAGACAAAAACAGAGCGAACGAGCTGTTCGGCTATTTTGGTTTGGCTTTTGAGCACTATGCGATCGATGTCTTGCGGCAAATGTACCCGACCGGCTCAGGTCTTCTCGCGCAAAGATTAACAAATAACATTCCCGGCCGCGACGGCGCCGGCGCCGATTTCGAGATCGACGCCGCGCTCAACGACGCAACCGAGATCGTTGTTTTTGAAATGAAAGCGGCATGGTTGCGCGAGGACAGCCTGCTCGACGCGACAGGTGCCGATTTCGTGCAGCAGCTCCGGCGCAAATACGGCGTATCGCCGGTGGAAAGCGGGGCGGGAGGACGCCCCAAGGGCACCGCCCAACTGGCAAAAATTATCGGCGCCATCGCACGCAAGGAGTGGATCGGGGTCAGCAGCGAATTTGCCGAGGCGGCCAAAATCTATCCCGTCCTCGTCGTGCATGACGAGCGTTTGGGCGTTCCTGGTTCCGGGAAATTCCTCGACAACGAGTTCAAATCGCTGCTTGGGATGGTACCCTCCGGCGTTGTCGTCGCTCCCCTCACAATCATGACGATCGGCGACCTAGAAAATCTCGAGACATCGGTCACTGGGTTCGGATTGCGCGACCTGTTGTGTGACTACACCCGCGAGTGTCCGGACCGGATGCGATCGCTACACCAGTTTATGGCCACGTCATCCTATGCAACCAAGCTCCGAGCCAGCAAACGCGTGCTTGAAGCTTCGGAGAACCTGATGCGCCGCATGCGAGACGGTCTCTTTCCGAAGGGCACCGCGGTCGAAGCTACGGGATCATCAAACCCATGATCTGCCAGATCCGCTCCCCACCCTGCGGCACCATCCGGGCGGTGCCGGTTAATGGCCGTTGAGGGGCAAACCTCCCCGTTCGTCTCGGCAGCCCCCGATGACGGGGAAGCGCCGGAGAACGAACCCGCTCGCGCGGGAGGGACCACGGGTTGCGGTCGGCGCGTTTTCGGCGAGGTAATGCGCGGTAGTGCGTGACGGTCGGGGCATCCGATCCCGAGCATCGAAGGTGCAGCAACCTTCAGCCCGGGAGAGAGCCCCGATGACCTCCGATACTTCACCTCGGCCCATCAGCCCATTGCGGGCGCGCATGATCGAAGACATGACCGTGCGCGGTTTCAATGAGCACACGCGTCGCGATTATGTCCGCCAGGTCCGGTCATTCGCGGCCTTCATCGGCCGCTCGCCCGACACGGCGACGGCGGAAGACCTACGTCTGTTCCAACTGCACCAGACGCGGATCGGCATGCAGCCGCCGAGCATCAACAGCTCGGTCTCGGCCCTGCGCTTCTTCTTCACGGTGACGCTGGACCGGCCGGACCTGTCGCGCCGGCTCACCGTCGTGCCGCAGCCGCGGCGGATACCGGCGGTGCTCAGCGTCGAGGAGGTGACAGTGCTGCTGCGCGCGGCAACAGCGCCGAAGTACAAGGCGGCGTTCGCCACCGCCTATGGTGCTGGGCTGCGCGTCTCGGAAGTGGTCGCGCTCAAGGTCGGCGACATCGATTCCGAGCGCATGCTGCTGCGCGTCGAGCGCGGCAAGGGGCGCAAGAGCCTGCCCTCGCGAAAGCGGGGGACCGCCACGCAATGCTGTCACCGCAGCTGCTCCAACTGCTGCGCGCCTGGTGGCGGGAGGGGCGGCGGCGCAGCCTGCTGCTACCGGGAGGCTGGCTGTTTCCCGGCCGCAACCCGGTCGAGCCGCTGTCGGCCCGCCAGCTCTGCCGCGCTGTCCGTGCCGCCGCCCAGGCCGCAGGGATCAAGAAGCGCGTGTCGCCACACACACTGCGGCACAGTTTCGCCACGCACCTCCTCGAGCAAGATGTCGATATTCGCGTGATTCAGACACTTCTGGGCCATGCCAAACTCGACACCACGGCGCTTTACACCCGCGTCGCCAATACCACGATCCGGGCCGTAACCAGCCCCCTCGACCGGCTGGCACCATCGATCGACGGGAGACCGCGACCCGGCACGTAGCCGGGCGGCCGTGCGCCGCCCGAGGCTGGAGGTCGCAGACGTCTTTCATCACCATGGTGCCGACTGGCGCCAGGCCAATGCCGGGCATGTGAGCCTGGGTCAGCTCCAGGTCATGTCGGCGATCGAGCAATGCCGCTCGGCCGCGCTCGGCGGGCATGTCGAGCGCTGCGAGGATTGCGGCCACAGCCGCATCGCCTACAACTCGTGCCGCAACCGCCATTGCCCAAAGTGTCAGGGCGCGGCGGCGCAGGATTGGCTTGCGGCGCGCGAGGCCGATCTGCTGCCGGTCGGCTATTTCCACGTCGTCTTCACGCTGCCCGCCGAGATCTCTCCGATCGCCTATCAGAACAAGGCGGTCGTCTACGACCTGCTGTTCCGCACGGCGGCCGAGACGCTGCTCACGATCGCCGCCGATCCCAGGCACCTCGGCGCTCGCATCGGCGCCACCGCCGTGCTCCACAGCTGGGGCTCGACAATGACCCACCATCCGCACGTTCATATGATTGTGCCGGGTGGCGGGATATCGCTCGACGCGACGCGCTGGGTGCGCTGCAAGCCCGGCTTTCTTCTGCCGGTGCGAGTGCTTTCCCGCCTGTTCCGGCGGCTGTTCCTGACGGCGCTCGCCGACGCCCACGCGGCAGGCCGGCTCACGTTCTTTGGCAACATCCAGGACTTGCATCGCCGCGAGGCCTTCGCCGCACGTCTCGCACCGCTCAAGCGGAAGAAATGGTTCGTCTACACCAAGCCGCCCTTCGCTGGGCCAGAAGCAGTGCTTGCCTATCTCGCCCGCTACACCCATCGCGTCGCCATCTCGAACAGTCGCCTCATCGCGTCTCGACGAGCGCGGCGTGACCTTCCGCTACAAGGACTATCGCCGCAACGGGCCGGCCCGGTACTGCACGATGACGCTCAGCGCCGACGAGTTCATCAGGCGCTTCCTGCTGCACGTTCTACCAAAGGGGTTTCATCGCATCCGCCACTACGGGCTGCTGGCCAGCGCCAGCTGCAAGGCCAACATCGCGCGCGCCAGGCAGTTGATGGCCGCTCCAATGGCGGAGGTTGATCCGCCGGCAGTGCACGACACCGCCGATCGGGACACCGCGACCGATCATCGCCCACCGTGCCCTTGCTGCGGCGGCCGCATGATCATTGTCGAGGTCTTTGCCCGCGGCGCCGCACCCCGCGGCCCGCCCTCCGGCGCTGGCATCCAGACCTGATTCCGATGAGCTTCCTTCCCGTCCCCTGGCACCGTCCATTCGCCAGAACATTCCGTTCCCGGCGTCGTGACCATTTCACTCTGGCACCTGCGAACACTGGCACGACATCACGGACCAGTCCCCGATCAGGCCATCGAGCACCGCAGCACCGACCACCCCGCTGTCATCACCGGCGCTCAGCTCTCGCCGATCTCCGCAAAACCATCCACGGCTACAGCCGCTCAGACCTCAAATCCCCATAGCCGGCCAGCCGCTCACCGCCTTCCCGCGGGTTCCTTCTTCGGAGGCTTTCGGACGCCGGCCCTCGGCTCGGCTGCACGCTTCAACGACAGGCCGGCATCCGAAACCCTTCACGAAGCCGGCCTATCTCCAAGCTCCATGGATATTTGGAAAGCGGACATTCGAGACAGACTATTGCGCGAGCCTTCCCGGAACGGCGATCCTGGCGTTCAAACCACGCGAAAACCCCGGTGAATGTCGGATAAGAGCACCACTCGACCTTCGGCGAAGAAACCCGTTATCGCTAAAGCAGCCATCCGCGAAGAGAACGGTCGATCAGCGAGGAACCGTTTCGTCGTGCGCGGCAGCGTTGGACCCGCAGCGGGCCCTTAAAGAATGGCTTCCGAGTTAATCACATCAGCGAGCAAGCTGCGGGGGTTTCTCGCGACGCCGAGCTATCTACGCTTGTGGTTTGCCGGCGGGATCGGCAATGCGATGCGCTGGCTCGAGCTGCTGGTTGCCGGAATCTTCACTTACGAGGTCACCCATTCGACCGTCTTGGTCGCTCTGGTAACGGTTGCTCGCAGCTTGCCGATGCTGTTCATCGGCACGATCGCCGGCGTGGTCGGCGAGGCGCTGAATCGCAAGCGATTGCTGCTGACGCAGCTTTTCGTCATGGCCGTGAACTCGTCGGTGCTGTGCGCGCTCGCGTTCTCCGCGCAGATCCGGGTCTGGCATATTGCCGTTGGCGGCATCGCCGCAGGTATCGTGTGGGCGATGGAGCTCGCCGTGCGTCGACGCATGATCGGGGAAGTTGTCGCGCCCGATCAGGTCGCTCCGGCCGTCGCATTTGATTCGCTAACCAACAGCTTCGCCAGGGTGTTAGGTCCGCTGGCCGGAGGTGCGGCTTATCAGACATTAGGTTTGGGCGGTGCTTATTTTCTGTCTGCAGCTCTCTATCTTGCGGCCGGTCTTACCGTCAGCGGCCTCGATTTTCGCCAGGAGCCGCGGCAAGCTGCGGTTTGGCCGAATTGCCATCGACATTGCCGAAGCGGTCGCGGTGGCTCGCGCCAACCCGGCGATACTCGCCGTCGTGCTGGTATCGATCATCATGAACATGTTTGCGTTCTCCTATTCCGCGCTGATCGCACCGATCGGGCTCGATGTGTTTCAGGTCTCGCCTATCCTGGTCGGCGCGCTCGCTGCGGCGGAGCCGCTCGGCGCCATCGCGATCGGCATCCCACTGTCTGATCGGGTGGATACGCCTGGATGGACGCCGCGCCCTGCTTCGCGGATCGCTGCTGTTCCTAATCGGCCTTGCGGCGATGGCCCTATCCCCGTGGTACTTGCTCGCCTTTGTGCTGTTGCTAATCGGCGGGCTCGGCACCGCCGCCTTCTCGAACATGCAGACGACCTTGATTCTCACCGAAGCGCCACCGGCGACGCGATCGCGCGTGATGGGAATCGTGACCATGTGTATCGGCACTGGCCCGATCGGTGTGGTGATGATCGGCATCCTGTCGGGACAAGTCGGCCCTCCGACGGCGATCCTAATCATGGCCGGTCTAGGCATCTGCGGATTGAGCCTGGTGTGGCGGAGGCTGATTAGGGTGCATCCCAACCGGACAGCGCACGGCGTCATGTGCTAAGGCTGTCTGATCGGTTCGGCGCGCTCCGAATGCTGATCGGGCGGTGGAGTGAAAGGAGGATGGGATGCCCGAAGGAACGGACGTATTCGAGATCATTCACTCGACGCGGGCGATGCGGCGCCTCAAGCCCGACCCGGTGCCCGACGAGTTGATCCGTAACATCTTATTGGCCGGTCAAGCCGCCGCGAGCGGCGGC
The DNA here is from genome assembly GCA_963700185.1 of uncultured Alphaproteobacteria bacterium. Lineage (GTDB taxonomy): Bacteria > Pseudomonadota > Alphaproteobacteria > ATCC43930 > CGMCC-115725 > AP-15. The sequence continues at coordinate 156,729 of CAVOWP010000001.1, read as the reverse complement.
AATACCCAGCGTTGGCGCTTTCTGGTGTTGAAGGACCCGGAAATCAAAAAGAAAGTACAGGTCTATTACAACAAGGCATTCGACGAGGTGGTCGGGCCGCGTTACGATGCCAGCCCTGCGCCGCCGGGGCAGTCGGCTGGGAGTTACCAGCGCACACGCTCGGCCAACGAATATCTGACAAATCACTATCACGAGGCGCCGGTGTGGATCGTCGCCTGCCTAGAGGGCGCCTCGCCGACCCGCTCCGCCGGCTCGTCGATCTACCCTGCGGTGCAGAACATGCTGCTTGCGGCGCGTGCGCTCGGCCTCGGCGCGACTTTGACGACCCGGCACTTGACGTATGAGAAAGAGACGGAGGCCGCGATGGGCATCCCGCCAGGCTTCCACTCCTACGCCATCCTGCCGATCGGCTACCCGATGGGGCGGTTCGGACCGGTCGGTCGAGGCCCGCTAGCCGACATCGTTTATCTCGACGGATGGGGAAAGCCCGTTTCGACATCGCCTAATCCGCTTTCGACACTTCATCGGCGGTTCGCTTGCGCTCGCCTCTCTCAACCTTGCCTGCCGGGATCAGGCCCCGACGTTTCCGCAACGCTGCCGAGCCGGCCCGGGGAGTCTCACCCCGAGCCGCCTTCGTTCGGTGGCACGAGCCGGATGACGCGAGAGTGTCAAGTCCGGATCTGTGACGAGGGCGAGGCCTACCGCATCGATTGCTGAAGGTGCTCTTGGCGATCGCCATCGCGCGGTAATTCTCGGCAGAACTGACGGCAAAGGGTCGCCGGCCCGGAAGGGATGCTTGATCGGTCATGACGATCGGCTGGCGCGCGTCGTGCCGGCGCCGAGAAATGGGTCGAGCACGGTCGCCGGTACCGCAGCGCCGGCTTTGCAGGAGCACGAGGCGCGCCAGCCGGTCGTGGTCTTCTCGCTCTCCCCGCACCGCAGCCGCCTGCCGCGCTTATCGGTGCCGCGGTCTATGCCATCGAAGTCTAACCTGCCGGTGATCTTGCTCTTGATTACCCGCACCCGCGGCGCGCCGCAACATGGGCAGACGCCGCGCTCGCTGGTGCCGGCGAGGATGCACGGCTCGACCAGCGCCGGCGGGAAATCAGACTGCCGCCTCCACGCGCGCCTCGAGCGCGCCGATTGCATCGGCCAATTCGCCCGACGAGACGTTGCGCAGCCGCTTGGCTTCGGGGTCCAGCTTTTCGCCCATTCTGATCCTTTTAGGGGGGTAATTTGAAAAAAATGGGCGTTTCGAGATCAGGCGCCGGCCGGTGGACGGCGGCGTCGGGAGCTCGATCGGCTGATCACCTTCGATGTCGGCGGCACCTCGGCCGACATCGGCATCGTCGTCGATGGCCGTTATCATGTTCACCACCTCCAAGAATTGGCGGTGAAGACGCGTCTCCTACAACGTCAGGAAAATGGTGGAGAACGAATATCTCTCGCACGAGCGCTCGGTGCACGATCGGCGCTCGATTCACGTTCGATTGACCGAAAAAGGGATCAAATTGCGAGACCGCCTGACCGCGATGCATCGGCGCCATGCCGAGATGCTGTCGCAGACCGCTGTGAGCGCTGACGATCTTCAGGCCGCCGGCGTCACGCTTCGTCGGCTCGAGCGCTTTTGGATCCGCGCCGCCGACTTAGTGCAGCGATCGCCGACAGTGGCACCGGTTTCTTCGCCCCCGGCTCAGCCTCTTTTCGCCTGATCTACCGATCTCCGACCCGGTAGTTCATGGGCGCGGGATGGAGCTCGTTTCGCTCCGCGACCATCGTCAGCAACGCAGGGGAAATGGCCGGCGATGGTCCGGGCTCAGATCTGTTGACAACATGGCCGGGCAGGCACGCGAGATCTGCTCGATGGCGAAATTGCGGTGTCCGACGATCGCAGTGTCACGCATATCGACGCGGCAGGACGCCACCGCAAGAGGATGCGGTTCAGCGTACGCCGTTGGCGAATGCATCGTCGAAGCGATCTTGAACTGGCTCAGATCGCCGCTTGGGTTAACCCAGTCCTGACGGGCTGGGCGCGCTACTTTGGCCGATTCTACCCCTCGAAGCTTCAGGAGGAGCTCCGCACGATCGATGCCTTTATCGTTCGCTGGGGCACTCGTAAATACAAGCGGTTCCGGGGACATACCATCGCCACCTGGGACTGGCTGCGCTCGCTCAAACGGCGTGACCCGGCCCTGTTTGCCCACTGGAGCCTGGGACCAACGGTCAGATGACGGGAGCCGGATGAATCGAGAGGTTCACGTCCGGTTCTGAGAGAGCGCGGTGCTGAAACGCGCCGCGCTACTCGCCTACCTCCATGCTTATGCGAGTGTGGCCGAAGCCAAGACCGGTATTGGCGCCTGGCTGGACTTTTACAACACAGAGCGCCAGCACCAGAGCCTCGGTTATCGCACACCGCAGCAAATTTACCAGAAAGGCCTGTGGATATGTGGACGATCGGCGGTGCCGACCGGCTGCGCTTCCCCGCTTCCCGAGCGAGCTCGGAAAGCGGGGAAATGCTCGCCTTCGCCCACATACCCACAGGCACCACAATCAACAAAACAATTGATGTTGATAATTCGAAAAGCAGAGGCGTTGCACCAGCTACTGCACCGACAATGATCGGAGCCGATATCAAAACCGGCCGGGCTACACCTTAAGAAGCGGCTCCGGCTGTCTCACAAACGGGGTCCACCTCAATCCTGCGTTGGCTGTTCTGGGATAATCATAAGCTGACCGGCTACATGGCGACGTACCGCTATCAGCGCGTTCTGACGCCGTCGCCCAATCCAGATGTACTCAAGTTTCTTAAAGACCGGCTTGATGACTTCCTTGGAATCCTGGAGAGGCATCTCTCTGACCAAGCCTTCGTGATCGGTGAGCGGCCAACCGTGGCTGATCTATCCGTAATCGGATATCTCCAGTATCCGAAGGAAGAAACCGGCTACGATTTCGCCGCCAGCCATCCCGCGATAAAAGCATGGTTGCAGCGGATAGGCGCGCTGCCTGGGTGGCGGGGCGCATATGACTTGCTGCCTGGGAAGCGGATGCCAAGGTACGCCCGGCGGTGAGGGCGAGGCAACCTTGGTATTGAATTGAAAGGGCAGGTTTGTGGAGATCTGTCCGGCACCCGGTCCATGCAGCAGGATGAGGTCGACTATCACTGACCGCGTGCAGAATCTCGAAAATCGGAGCGTGAAGAATGCCGTTTAACACAAGTCTCACCAGGCTGCTAAGTATCGAGCATCCTGTCATCCTGGCTCCAATGGGCTTCGTCTCAGGAGGTGCACTAGCAGGAGCAGTTAGCGCAGCGGGTGGCTTCGGGATTATCGGGGGCGGTTACGCGTACCCCGATTGGTTGGAACGGGAATTCGGCGCGGCCGGCAACCACCCTGTCGGCTGCGGCTTCATCACATGGACGCTGGCGGAACGGCCTGCATCGCTCGACCTGGCCCTGAGTTACCACCCGGTGGCGATTATGCTGTCATTCGGTGACGCAGCACCGTTCCTGCCCAAGATCAAGAAAGCAGGAGCGCTGGCAATCTGTCAGGTGCAGCACCTCGCCCAAGCCCGCACGGTGCTGAAGGAAGGCGCGGACATTATTGTCACCCAAGGTACCGAGGCCGGCGGTCATGGCGGCGGGCGCTCGACGCTGCCTCTGGTTCCGGCGGTCGTTGATATGGTTGCGCGTTCAGGCCGCAACGTGCCTGTGGTGGCTGCTGGCGGGATCACAGATGGGCGCGGGTTGGCGGCGGCGCTGATGCTCGGCGCTGACGGCGTATTGATGGGAACCCGGTTCTATGTTGCTTCTTGAAATCCTTCGCCGCAGCGGGAGCAAAAACGCGGGCGGTCGCAGCTAGCGGAGACGATACCCTGCGCACGACCGTCTTTGACCTCGTCCGTGGCTATAACTGGCCGCAGGAGTATACGGGCCGGGCGTGCGCAATCGCTTTGCCGACGCCTGGCACGGTCGTGAAGACGCGCTGGCGCAGAACGACGCCGAACGCGCCCGCTATGCGGAAGCAGCGGCGCGGGGGATGCGGACATCGCCGTCGTCTTCGCAGGGAACGGTTCTGCCGGCGTTGGCCGAGCGGCCGAATTCTTTTACGCTATAAAAAGGGTTCGGCTGGTCAAGCGGGGCCGCAAATCGGCGCTCCGAAGCTCTGTTGGGGTTGGGAACCGGTCCGTGGTGCCCTGCCGGCGCTTGCCGACGCTGGGATGAAAAAGGTGCGGCGCCGGGAAGGAGACGTTCCGGCGAATGGATGCTGCCAGGGGACGGGAAGGAAGGTCATCGGATCAGGTCTGGATCCCAGCGCCGGAGGGCGGGCCGCGCGGTGCGCCGCCGCGCGCAAAGACCTCGACAATGATCATGCGGCCGCCGCAGCAAGGGCAAGGCACGCGCGAGTGCAGGCGGCACAGAAGATCGGCCTTGCTGAAGTGCCGACCATCGATCTTTCCTGGCTCACCCCAGCGCAGCGGCAAGCCTACGTTATAGCCGACAATCAGCTAGCCACAGATGCTGGGTGGGACGCCGAGATGCTGCGGCTCGAACAGGACGAACTCGAACAGGAGGGTGCGAACCCTAAGGCACTGAAATCGGGCTGGCCGGGACGCGAGTGGCTGCTACACCGGGACACCGCTTTGGCCGATGCCGCCGCGCAGGGCGCCGGCCTCGATGGCGCGCTACAGCACCTCGTGGCCAGTGGGGAGGGTGCGGCTGTTCGGCATCGACAGCCACAGCCGCAATAGCAACCGGTCGTGGCCCTCGTCGTCGTCCTCGAACGCGGAGCGGGCGTGGTATATCACGTGGTTGTTGACGAACTGGATGTCTCCCGGCGCGAAGCTCATCTCGAAACACAACTCCTCGGCAAGTTTGGCGAGGAGGTCGAGCGCTTGCCATTGGCTGTCGCTGACCCGCGGCACCTCGCCTTCGGGCCGGCGCTGTGCCGCTTCGATATAGGTGCGCGAATAGTGGCTGGTGAACTTGATGTCGCGCACCCCCCACACGGGATGGCGTTCGGGCCGGCGAATATGCCGCGGCTACGTATGACCTCGACGCCGCGCCGGTTCATCACTTCCGCGAGCGAACCCGGAATGCCGCGGATCATCGCCTTCTCGCGGTCGATCAACGCTGGCCAATCGACGCTCGGCTTACCGACGGTGATCTGATGCGTTTTCGCGCGCCTCGATCTCGTCGAGCGCATGCGCCGCCGCCACGAGCACCTTTTTCGGCATGCAACCTCGGTTGGGGCAAGTGCCGCCAAGCAGATCCGGCTCGATCATTGCGACCCTGACGCCCGCCTCTCTCGTCGGCACGGTGACAGCCATCCCGGCGTTGCCCCCGCCGAGAATGACGACATCGACGCTATTCGCCTCGCGGTCCCGCGACCTACGGCGAATTCTTTTACATTATAAAAGAAGTGCGGCTGAAAGACACCGGCGCCAAGATTTCGCCAGCGCACGGCACCCTTATACTACATATTGACCAACCTGGGACAACGGGATGAGCCTCAGCATAAGGATAAGGTCGGGCACCTCGGTGCTCCCCCCCTTGCGCTTGCGCCCGAGAAAATCACTGGCCGGCATCTACGGAGATGGCCGTCGACATCTGGTGTTCGCCACCTGCGCAAGCCAACGCGACGTGCGCCGCCATCGGGCCGAGGGTGATCGGGTTGTGCCGGACACCGGGAAGGTCGCGGTAGGAGGGCCACTCGTCGGTGACCAGCTGGGTGTGCGGGGCGACAGCGCCGAGCACAGCCAGTCTGTCTCAGCGGTGAAAACCCGGAAGCGAAAATCCGCGCACTTTGGCGGCGGTCTGCGTGTGGCTGGGAACGTGAGAAGGGACGTCTATGTTTCGGACAGCGACAGGCTCAACATTCGCGGTCGACATTTGTTAGGCTGTAAAATCTTCGCCTCAGCTTAAGGACAACCATGACGGATGGCTCTGCGTGCGTCCCGGCTGCTCGGCGCGATCGCGCGCGCGCCGTGGTAGTCGGCGCCGGGTTTGGCGGGCTCAAAGCCGCACGCGAGCTGGCGCGGGCGCCGGTCGAGGTCACGGTCATTGACCGGCACAATTACCACCTCTTTCAACCGCTGCTCTATCAGGTGGCGACCGCCGCATTGTCGCCGGCCGACATTGCCCAGCCGATCCGCGCCGTGTTGCGCCGCCAGCGGAACGCCGCCGTGTTGCTCGACGAGGTGACTGGCATCGATACGGCAGCGCGCCGGATCGAAACCCGCTTTGGCGCAAGCCGGAAGTACGATTTTCTGGTCCTCGCTACCGGGTCGCAATACGCTTATTTCGGTCACGGTGACTGGCCGAAACTGGCGCCAGGCCTCAAATCGATCGACGACGCCACCTTGATCCGCCGCCGCGTGCTGCTTGCCTTCGAAGAGGCCGAGAGCGTGACGGATGCGGCGATCCGCCAGCGCCTGTTGACCTTTGTCCTGGTCGGCGCCGGACCGACCGGCGTCGAGATGGCCGGTGCGCTCGCCGAGCTCGCGCACGCGACTTTGTCGCGCGACTTCCGCTGGATCAACCCGCATACCGCGCGGATTCTGTTGGTCGAGGCCGGACCGCGCGTGCTCGCGGGCTTCCCGGAAAAGCTCGCCGCGTTCGCGCGCCGCTCACTCGAGCGGATGGGCGTGGAAGTCTTTCTCAATACGCCAATCGAGGCCATCGACCGGGCGGGCGTCCTCGCCGGCGGCAAGCGGATCGAGGCGGCGAACGTCATCTGGTGCGCCGGGGTCGAAGCCTCCCCGGTCGCGCGCTGGCTCGGCCTGCCGCGAGCCAAAGGCGGGCGGGTCGAGGTCGCCGCCGACCTGTCGATCGCCGGACACCCCGAGATCTTTGTGATTGGTGACGCCGCCTTCGTCACGGGCCCCGGCGGCGACCCGCTGCCGGGTGTAGCGCCCGTCGCTGAGCAAGAGGGCGACTATGTCGCAGAGGTGATCTCCCGGCAGGTGCGCGGAGAACCGGCGCCGCCGCCATTCCGCTATCGCGACAAAGGCATGCTCGCGACGATCGGCCGCCATTCGGCGATCGCCGATTTCGGGCGAATCAGCTTTACCGGCTGGGTGGCGTGGGTGCTGTGGGGCATCGTCCACATCTTCTTCTTGATTGGCTTTCGCAACCGAATAGCCGTCTTCCTCAACTGGATTTGGGCCTGGCTCACCTACGCCCGCGGCGCCCGGCTGATCACTGGCGACACAACCCCGCTCGCTTTGACCACAAACCCGGACGACCGGACGGTCCCCGAAGCAACCGGGAGCGAAGCCGTACCGGCCGCTCGTCGGGCTGAGAGGGGATTTTCCAGAGATTAGTTCCTCGTTCCAGATGAGCCGCTACACGCGCTCCGCCGCGCTGCCGTGAGGCGGCCGCCGGCATCAATGCGGCGCTCGAAGCGGGGGTCAACTCAATCGAGCACGGGAGCTTCCTCGACGCTCGCTCGCTCGAGCTGTTCATCGCCAAAGGCGCTTTTCATGTGCCGACGATCATTGCCGGCGTCACGGTTTTGAAGATGGCGCAAGCTTACGGCGCTACCTCGCCTTTAGCCCGCCTAGCCGCGAAGGACCGGATTCGACCCAGACCGTGTGAAAACTCGCATGCGGCACGCTGCCATTCGGCTGTCCGGTAGCGACCAGGTTGAGCCGGATTCAAACCGGTCTAAACGAACGCTACCCAATCGCCACGGCGGCAATCTCAAAGAGGCTCGACGACCTGCCGAGGTAGCATGGCTGGGAGTCAAACGGCGCCCATGAATGTTTCAAGGTGGCGTGGGAGGTTCGGTAGGCGAAATTTTTTGGCCAAGTGTGAACTAGTTCACACTCCTCGGTCGATCAGCAAACGATTCTGCCGCGAGCAGGCGGCTTGGCCGTCCAAATCGGCGCTTGAGGTGCTAAGCGTTGCCGGACCGCGCTGTGGGGCATGGGCGCCACCATGGTAGACTTACGATCGCACCGGCGCCGCGCCGCATCGGGAGGATAGCCATGTTGGGAAGACGAGGATGGATTGTGCCGGCGCTGCTGCTCATCGCGCCCGTGCCCGCGCTGGCCAACGTCATCACCGATTGGGATGAGAAGGCGGTGGGCATCGTGCAGCCGGGAACCGCGTTTCCGCCGCCTACGGCGTTTCGCACGATAGCAATTCTTCATGTCGCGATGTTCGATGCGGTGAATTCGATCGAGCAGCATTACAAGCCGTACAAAGTCCAGCTTCCAGCCCCACCCGATACGTCGAAGGAGGCGGCGGCTGCGGCTGCAGCCGCAACGGTGCTGATCAAATTAGTTCCGGATGCCGCCTCGGATATTCAGTCGGCTTTGAGCGGCTATCTTGCGACTTTGCCCGAAAGCGAAGGGAGGTCCAAAGGCATCGAGCTCGGCCAAGAGGTTGCGGCGCGGATCCTCGAGGCGCGGGCCAATGATGGCGCGTCGGCCCCCGACGCCTACCGTCCCAAGACCAAGCCGGGCGTCTATATCCCGACCCCGATCACTGTCGGCTCACAATTCCCGAACGTTACACCCTTCGCCCTGACCAGCCCGTCGCAATTTCGACCGAAGCCACCGCCGTCGCTCAAGAGCGAGCAATGGGCCCGCGACTATAACGAGATCAAGGATCTCGGTGAAAAGAACAGCACCACACGCAGGGCTCGACAAACCGAAGACGCTCGCTTTTGGCTGCTCGTCGGTCCTCGGTCGACGCACCCGCTGCCTCGCCAGGTCGCCATCGCAAGGAATATGAGCGTGCTCGACAGCGCGCGCTTCATGGCGCTCGTCTCGGCAGCCACTATGGACGCAATGATCGCCGTCTTCGACGCCAAGTACAAATACGAGTTCTGGCGTCCGATCACCGCGATACGCAATGGCGACATCGACGGGAACCCGGCCACCGAGCGCGTCGCGACTTGGCAGCCGATCGATGCGACCCCGATGCATCCTGAGTACCCTTGCGCGCACTGCATCACCAGTTTCGCCATAGCAGCAGTAATTGAAGGGCTGCTCGGCACCGACGAGATCCCCGAAGTCGCATTGACGAGCCCATTCGCCCCCGGCGTCACGCATCGGTTCACCAATCTTCGGGCTTATCTCGAGGAGGTCGCCAACGCTCGCATCTATGCCGGCTTCCACTACCGGAACTCGACCATCGTCGGTCAGGAGATGGGGCAGAAGATCGGTGACTGGGTCGTCAAATCTGTGATGCAGCCGGTGCAGGCGGCCATGGCGCGCTGACAGCCTGACCGAAAATTCCCATGGGCGGCGCCAACTCACAACCCGTCATTCCCGCGAAAACGGGAATCCAGGGGGCCGAGACCCGAGCGCCAGCCCTGGACCCCCGCTTTTCGCGGGGGTGACGACAAGTGGTTGCTGATCTCGGGCTCATTTCCGGTCAGACACTTAGAACCACTGGAGTAGGCGCGGCAGGCGAAGGTGAGCCAGCGACTTCCCGTCGTCGGGCGGGTTCTATTGGTTGGGTGCCGGGCACTGGCGATGACTTTGGCCGCCCGCTGATCGCGACCAGCCTGCAGATGACGGGCGACGGTTAACCCTTGAGGACGAGCCGTTCTTGCTCTCGTCGGTCTAACGGAAAGGCGGCATGACCTTCTCGGCGAACAGGGTCATCGACTGTTTGACCAGCATATGGTCCATCAAGCCGCCCTGGTTGAAGTAGCAGATGAACTCGTCGAAGCCATACTCCGCCCGCAATTCCTTTATCCGGGCAACGCAGTAGTCCGGGTCGCCAAACACCCCCATGTCGCGATCCATATCGGTGTAGGTCACGCTCGCCATGCGGGCGCGCACCTGGCGAAACGCCTCGAAGCTCTTGTCGTCGAGCTGGGTTGCCGGCAGAGCCGCCTCCGTGGCGACGCGCAGGAATCGCATCAGACCCGGCTCACACTGCGCCCGCGCCGCCTCCCGGCTCGCCGCGACATGCACCGGGAACGCCAGCGCGGTGTCGCGCGGATGATCGGCGGGCAAGCCCTGGCGGTAGACGGACAGGCCTGCCTTGAGCTTGTCCGGCGGGTTAATCAGCGGCGAGGCGAAGATCGGCAGGCGCCGGCCGGCGGCGAACGGGAAAGTATCGGGGCTGTTGGCGGCGATGCGCACCGGCGGATGCGGCTTTTGCAGCGGTCGCGGCACCAGGGTCAGGTCGCGGGCGTGAAAATATTTGCCGTCGAACGAAAAGGATTCCCTGGTCCACGCCGCGAGGATGAAATCGAGCGCCTCGTCGAACCGCTCGCGGCTCTCCTCCGGCGGAATGCCGTAATGCGCGTAGTGCCGCGAGATGCCGCGTCCGACGCCGAATTCGAGACGACCATCGCTGAGGATGTCGGCGATCGCAGCTTCCTCGGCGATCTTGACCGGATTGTGCAGCGGCAGCAACGTCACCGCCGTGCCGAGACGGATCCGCTTCGTGCGCTGCGCCGCCGCGGCCAGCGCCATCAGCGGGTCGGCCAGTATCGAGAAGGGTCGGATGAAGTGAATCTCGCCGAGCCAGACCGTATCAAAGCCGAGCGCGTCGCCGAGGTCTATTTGCGCCAGGATATCCTTGTAGCGCTGATGTTCGGAAAATCCGTCGGCGCAGGGCAGCTGGTCGAAGAACCCGAAGCGCATGCCCTCCCCCTTTCTCTTTATCCGAGATTCCCTGGATTCCCGGGGTGTTGGCACGAGTTTCCGCCTCATTGACGGGCCGACGCAACGAAATTCGATCGCAGCCGACCCCCTTGGCAGACAAAATGGGACGTCGCGGAAGAGCCGGTGAGCTTCGGTGCTTTCCGGGGACCAAGAGATGCTATGGGGCAGGCGGCGAGGAGATGGCACCATCGTCGCTGCGTGAACCGATGGAGTGCCCCGATGCCCCAGCCAAACGACTTGAGCAGGTCCCTCCGGTGGGCATTGCCCTTCGGTCTCAGGAAAAGCAAAATCTGGGACTGCCGCCGACGCCCGTGGCGTCTCGATAAGCCCGCACGCCTCGCCGAAGAAGGCGGGCGCGAGCCCAGCGAGCGGATCGCCCTTCCTGCTCTCGAGCAGCCGGCGGAGCAGTACCGCCTGCTGGGCGGCCACGCTCATGCCTTGGCCGTACACCGGGTTGAAGCGGCAGATGGCGTCGCCGAAGGGAAGCAGCCCGTTCGGGAACGTTTCGAACCGCTCGAAGTGCCGCCAAAGGCTTCCCGAAAAGCCAAAGCGAACGACGTCACCGAGCCGTTTGGCGTGCCCGATCGCGTTATACAGCGTCGGCGTCCGCAGCTGCTGAGCAAAAGTCAGAAACTCTTCGGCACCCCCAGGCGGCTTCTCACCGCGTCGGCCGCCGAGGGTCACCATCCATCTGCCGCCCTCCAGCGGCACATCAATCCGCCACGGCTGCTCTCCCGGATGTTGGGAAGCGCTTTCCAATCGGATGGGGCGTCGTCCGGGATCGCGAAAACTGCCGTGGCATAGCCGATATCGACGCCGATAACGGTTTCTTCGGGCATCGGCTGTCCGATGGCTTCGAGCAGCTCGCAGGTTAGATTGCCGCGCCCGGAGGCATCACGACCGCATCACCTTCTGGTGCAGGATCAGGCCCCCGGTGTTGAGCTCGGCAAGGATGCCGGCAAGTCCGAGACGCCCCTTCAGACCCGCGAGATTATCGGCGACCATTTCCGGCGTGCCGACGATGGCCCGGCCGCGCCGCGCCTCGTCCCAAGAGATCGTCTGCAGCCGCTGGGCGCCCTCGATCCGCCGCGCGGTGTCGAAGATGCCGGCGCGGTTCGCCAATTCTTCGAGCCTCGCACCTTTTTGTTCCTCGCGGATGCGACCATTTGAATTTAACCTTAGTTTGTCGCAATTATGACTCCCTCTGAAATGCAACCTTCCTTAAACGCATTGTTTAAAGGGAACGGTGAGGATGGGGATAGGATGGGGAAATGCCTGCAATCAGGTGTACGCGATGTGCACTTTCCGCGCATGACAACGTTTTGCACCTTTTCGGTACCGCTCATTTGGCAGTGAGCGATGACGATTGCTCGTATTTCGTCGAAGGCAGAGAATATTTCCTCAAATGTGAGTACGTGCGCGGTGCTCGCGACGGTTTTTTCTCTACTACAGATAATCCCTGCCCAAACCTAAAAAACTTAATTGCTTTGGGGTGGCGCCGGTAGGACCTATAGTCGCCTAGACTGCAGGTCCTCTTTAAGGGCATGCCGGCCGTGACCGCCCCCGCAACCCTTCGCACATTTGTGGACTATCCTAGATCGAGATCGACCACGATGCTGCGGCTACGCAATTCACAGACGCGATCCGCTTCTACCCGCGCTTTCTGATATTCGACTTCCGTAAGCATTGCTTGCATGGTTCTGCCCAATCTCTCCCAGTCCGGGTACCTAATCGCAGCCAGGAATTGCCCGGTGTGTTCCCCGGAGAAGATTCTGCCGACGCGCAGGTCAGCTCCATGATTTTTGAGAATTGGCCGTACACTTTTAACGATTCGCTCGACATGCTCAATATCGCAAGCCCAGCGGGATAAAACTGTAAGTGGCATAGCGCGTTCCTCCCGATCCATCCGTCCGCCGTTAACGATTGATCGACGAAACGCGCCCTAAGTGTGAGGTGGCTCACACTTAGGAAAAAACCGAATGCTGTCCTCGGGCAGCGCCGTTTGCGAAGCTCCTTTCACCTGCGACTGGTTGGCACTCTTGATTTCGATTGGTTCTACGGGTCCAACACGCGTCGACTGACACTAGACCGAAGTTTTTGCTTCTGAGGGCATAGAAGCCAGAGTTTTCTGCGGCATCTGCGCCCCTCTTTCGATCTCGTTGTAGCCATGTAATTTGATAGATTTATCTTGCATTTAGGCCATAAACTGCTAATCTTGGCACCATGTATATCGAAGCGGTGCCCAATCGCGGCTCGCCCCCCGCCATCCTGCTGCGCGAGAGCTTTCGCGACAACGGCCGGGTCAGGAAGCGCACCTTGGCCAATCTATCGGATTGGCCCACCCCGCTGGTGGAGGGCTTTCGCACGCTGCTGAAGGGCGGTGTCGCCGTCGCCGCGGAGGGGATCCGCATCCGCCGCGCGCTGCCGCACGGCCACGCCGCCGCGGTGCTGGGCACGATCCGGGCGATTGGCCTCGACCGGCTGCTCGGCAAGCCGATTGACAAGCGCCTCGTGCCGCTGGCGATCGCGTTGATTGCCAGCCGTCTGATCTCGCCCGCCTCCAAACTCGCCACCGCGCGCGATCTTGCCGCCGATACCGCCGGTTCGAGCCTGGGCCGGCTGCTCGAGCTCGGCGCCGTCCAGGAGAGCGAGCTCTATCGCGCGCTCGACTGGCTCGGTGCGCGCCAGGCCGCAATCGAGACCGCGCTCGCCCGCCGCCACCTCAAGGACGGGGCGCTGGTGCTCTATGACGTCTCCTCGTCCTGGCTCGAAGGCCGGTGCTGCGAGCTGGCGCGCTTTGGCTATTCGCGGGACGGCAAGAAGGGCAAATTGCAGATCGTCTACGGCCTGTTGTGTGCGGCCGATGGCTGTCCAGTGGCGGTCGAAGTGTTCGAAGGCAACACCGCCGACCCGATGACGCTGTCGACGCAAATCGACAAGCTCAAAGAGCGCTTCGGCTTGTCGCGCGTTGTGCTGGTCGGCGACCGCGGCATGATCACCAGCGCCCGCATTCGCGACGAGCTGAAGCCGGCCGGGCTCGACTGGATCACTGCGCTCAGGGCCCCACAGATCCGCGCTCTTCTCGATACCGGTGCCTTCCGGCTTTCGCTGTTCCCTCCGTGCCAATGAAAGTGAGACATCTTAGCCCGGGAATATTTAGACTTGAGGGCGCAGAAGGATCATCTCACTCATGCCCATGCTCCCGAAGCCGATTAATCCAGCAGGTGGCGCCGTCACGGTCGGTTTGCGCAGACCGACGGTTGTACCGGCGCCGTGCGCTGCGTCACCCGAACTCTCCAATCGCCCGCGGCGACGGACGTTCACTGCCCAGGACAAGTTGCGCATCCTGACCGAGACCGATCGGGCCGCCGACACCGGTGGGGTTGGCGCGATTTTGCGTCGCGAGGGCATTTACTCTTCGACGCTCGGCGACTGGCGTAGGCTTCGCGCGGCCGGGGCCTTTGGCGCTCTGGTTCCGGTCAAGCGCGGCCCGAAAACCGCCGAGCCCAACCCGCTGGCGGGCGAACTCGCTTTTGTTCAGCAGGAGAATGCGCGTCTGACGCGGCGGTTGGCCCGCGCCGAGGCCATCATCGACGTGCAAAAAAAAGTTGCGGAACTGCTGGGTATCCCGTTGGCGCCGAGCGACGGCGAGCCCTGACAGCGGCCATCGTGGCGCTCGCGCCGGCCAACCGCATGACTGCCATGGCCTGTGCCGCGCTGGGGGTCTCGCGCGCCACCGTTCAGCGGCGACGCGCCATTCTGGCCGCACCGGCGGCGGTCCGCCACCCGCGAGCTCGGCCAGCCAGGGCGCTGACTATCCCACAACAGCAGGCGGTTCTGGACTTATTGCATGCGCCAGGTTTCGTCGACCAAGCGCCGGCGGAAGTCTACGCCACCCTGCTCGATCAGGGCATCTACCACTGCTCGATCCGCACGATGTATCGCATCCTCGAGCAGCACGCCGAAGTGCGCGAACGCCGCGCTCAGCTGCGCCACCCCGTCTATCAGAAGCCCGAGCTGCTGGCGGAAGGCCCCAATCAGGTCTGGTCCTGGGACATCACCAAGCTGATGGGGCCGGCGAAATGGACGTATTTCTATCTCTATGTCATCCTCGACATCTTCAGCCGACGCGTGGTCGGCTGGTGTGTGGCCGATGCGGAAAGTGCGGCCCTGTTCAAGCCATTGCTCGATGAGGCGATTGCAAAGCACCGAGTGCCATACGGCCAGCTCACACTGCACGCAGATCGCGGTGCACCGATGAAGGCCAAAGCCACCGCGCTGCTGCTGGCAGATCTTGGCGTCACCCGCTCGCATAGCCGACCGCCGTGGACATGTTGAACCGCGCACTTCGCGGATGGGCCAATTACTTTAGTATCGGCACCACCCGCAAAGCGTATCGCGCGCTCGACAACTACACGGCCGTGCGGTTGCGCCGGTGGCTCCGATCCAAGCACAACGTCAGGCGACGCAAGGGCGGGAGCTATCCACTCGCGCACCTTTACGGGCACTTCCGGCTCGTACGCCTGACACAGCTTGGACGCGGCCCGTCGTGGGTGAAGGCGTGAAGTCTTGTCCGAGAGCCGGATGCGGGAGATCTGCATGTCCGGTTCGATGAGCGGGGTGTGAAAACGGGAACAACGGGCGACCTAGTGAGGCACCGCCAGACGAAAGGGGCGGCAACAGATATGGTCGACCTAAAGCCACCCGCGTCACACTCCGACTCTACCGTCATCAATGGCGTTCAGAGTTTCACGCAGGCAATGATCGATCAGCACTCACCTTGTGCGATCGTCAATACCGGCTCCAAGCAAGGGATCACCTGCCCGCCCGGCGACACGGCCTACAACATATCGAAAGCTGGTGTGAAGCTGCTGACCGAAGGGCTCGCCCACGCATTGCGTAACGTCGAGGGCTGTCGGATTACCGCGCATCTCTTGGTGCCGGGCTCGACTTTCACCGGCATGACACAACGCGGCAGAACCACCAAGCCGCCTGGCTCCTGGCTGCCCGAGCAGGTCATTGACATGCTCGTCGCCGGAATGGCGGTCGGTGACTTCTACATCATCTGCCCCGATAACGATGTGACCCGAGACATCGACAACCGGCGCATGCTGTGGGCCGCGGAGGACATCATCCGCAACCGCCCGGCGCTGTCGCGCTGGCACCCCGACTACAGCGACGAATTCGCCGCCTTTTTGGCGGCGGAGTCACCGTTTCGGCGCTAAGTAGAGCGCCTAGCCCACGAGAGACGGACTCGCCGCTGGAGGGAGCCGGATTCGAACCCTCGATCCCCCGTGAAGAAGAGCCTACTCGTCGAGACCGTTTGGTCGACCTTTCCAGCATGCCCCCTTCCGAGCGGGACCGAGGGTTCGAATCCGGCTTCCTCCAGCGGGGAGTCAACAACGAACCGTGCGGCAGGTGGAAGTTCTAACAGGTCGGAAGGAGAAATTGTACGCCTGCCGCTATTGCCGATTTCATCGCACGCGGTCGAAGTGGAAGCGGAAAGATCGATCATGAGACCGTATCCAGCCCGCGGTCGGCGTCGGGAAATGGGCTGGGATGACCATCACAGGGCTATCGGCAAAGGTCTGAAGAAAGCGTCGCCGCGTCGCGCGCGCCATTTCCGCGCCGACGCAAAAACAGCTGTTCAACTGGGGCTCGGCGCATTGCAGCGGCGTATGCATGATATCGCCGCTGAGAACCGCTGACGGTTGCGCCGACCCCACCACAACGCAGACATGCCCGGGCGTGTGTCCCGGCCATGACTCGATCCGCACGGTGTCGTCAAAGGCGTAGTCGGTAGCTACAAGCTCGGCCTGGCCACTCTCCATGACCGGCAACAGGCTGTCCTCATAATAGGGATCGGTCGTGTATGCGGCTCGCCATTCAGCCACCCGCCAATGCTCCCATTCCTCCCGGGCGAACAGATAGCGGGCATTCGGGAAGGTTGGGACCCATCGGCCGTTGAGGAGCCGCGTGTTCCAGCCGACATGATCGGCGTGCAGATGCGTGCACAGTACATAGTCGATGTCCTCTGGTGCAAAGCCGGCTGCGGCGAGATTGGCGAGATAGGGCCAGTCCTTCTTGTGATAGCGCAGCTTGTGCGGACGCTCCTTGTCGTTGCCCGAGCAGGTGTCGATCAGGATCGTCGCGTACGGGGTCTTGATGACGGTACTGTGAAACGCGAAGATCATCAGACCGCGGACCGGGTCCATTAACGTGGGGGTGAGCCAGTGCCGATGGCGCTCAAGGATCTCTGGGGACATTTCGGGATGAATGACGGCCGGCTCGAACAGCGCAGCCTCGAACTCGAGCACGCGGGTGATTTCCACCTGGCCTACGCGCCAGCGATAGATCGGGCTCGTGGTCGCCTTCATCGTCTGTCCTTCTATTCTTGCCAGGGGGTGGCCGGCTGCTCTGGCTAGATGATAAGGGCTGACCTCACTGGTGGCGATGTCCACGGCATCCTAAAAGACAATTACGACATGCCGCTTTGATTTGCCTGGCATAAGGTGGCGGATATTGCGGCGCTTTGCGGCGGCGATGATCGCGAACAGCTCCGGGTGCCGCCTTCGCTCTCCAGCCCGGCGACCCGATGCGCGCCGCCAAAGGTGTACCCGACCCCGCCGATGCCGGCGAAATAGAGCTCGCGCTGACGGTTCGAATCCGGTTCCCTCCAGCGGTGAGTCTCTACCAAGACCCCGACTTTTCAGGAACGCTCGGGTTCCGGCATCACCAGGACGAGCGGCCCGACGTTTCGACCGTCACCGGTGCGCTCAATTTTGTTGCCAGGGAAAGTCAAGAGGCCGACCATCGTCCTCATGGCCGACCATCTGGGAAATGTCGGTGCAAAACCTAACAGGAGGAAAAAGCCGATGACCGGAAGGCAGCAAAGCCGGCGCGAAATTCTCAAGACCGCAGGAGCTCTCACCGCCGTCGCTTCGCTCGGCCCGACGATCGGGCTCGCTGCAGCGCAAGGAAGGGCTGGCGCGGGGCAGCCACATGCGCAGATCGACGCGGTCCTGCGCCGGGCGACCGAAGCCAAGGAAGTGCCGGGTGTCGTTGCCGTCGCGGCGACCGACAAGGGTGTCTTCTATGAGGGCGCTTTCGGTACCCGCGATCTCTCGGCGGGTCCGGACATGACCCTCGATACATCTTCAGGCTCGCCTCGATGACCAAGGCGGTGACCTCGGTCGCGGCGATGCAGCTCGTCGAGCAGGATAAGTTGCAACTGGATCAGCCGGTCGGCAACGTCCTGCCGGAATTGGCCGCACCGCAGGTACTCGAAGGCTTCGACGATGCGGGCGCCCCTCGCCTGCGGCCGGCCAAGCGCCCGATCACGCTGCGGCACCTATTAACCCACACAGCTGGCTTCGGCTATGAGATCTGGGACCCGAATTTGATCCGCTATGTCAAGGTCAGCGGCACGCCGTCGGCGGCGACCGGTAAGCTCGCCTCATTGAGGCTACCGCTGGTGTTCGACCCAGGCGACCGTTGGGAATACGGCATCAATCTCGACTGGGCCGGCCGCGCGGTCGAAGCAGTCAGCGGCCAGCCGCTCGAAGTCTATTTCCGCCAGCACATCTTTTCGCCACTCGGCATGACCGACACTGACTACGTGATTACGACCGCCCAGCAGTCGCGGCTCGTCAGCGTGCACCAGCGCAAGCCCGACGGATCTCTGGAGCCAACAACGGCGACGGATCCGCCGTGGCGCGAGTTTTGGAGCGGCGGTGGCGGTCTCTTTTCGACCGGCCGCGATTATCTGGTTTTTCTGCAGATGTTATTGCATCAGGGCAGCTTCAACGGCGCCCGGCTGTTGCGGCCCGAAACCGTCGCGCTGATGGACCGCAATCAGATCGGCGACATCAACGCGGGCACGGCCCCAAGATTGCGACAAACTGGCCGCGCGACACGGAAAAGCTGACCGAGCTGACCGCCTCGACCGCATTCGGCGTGCCGTAGCGGTAGATCTTGCTGACCTCGGCGGCCTGGACGTAAGGCTGGCGTGCGACGACGAGCATGGATCGCTCCCGAGGTGACCCCCGGCAAGAGACGTGCCAGGCTTCGCCTTTAGCTCACATAGGGGCGGAATTCCTGCGCGTTCTTCTGCGTCTGCTCCCATTCCGCTGGCGTGATCTCGATGGTGCCGGCAAATCGGTTGGTCATCATGTCGGCAACGGCCGGCCGCTTGTCGGTGTCGCGTGCGATGTATTTCATCACCAGATCGGTCATCACCTCGTAGTCCTTGGGCTCCATATAGCCCATGCCATTGGTCCTGATGACGTCGCGCGCACTGACAAAGATGTTGATGCCGGTGCAGACCCTGATCTGCTCGCGCGCCTGGGTCGCGAGCGCCATTTCCGGCACCTGCTTGAAAAAAAGCTTCATGGCCTCGGCGGGATCGAGCATCGTCGCCTTCAGGCCTTGCAGAGCCCCATCGACGAACGCGGCGCATAATTCCGGCTCCTCGGCGAGCCGTTTCGGCTGGGTCATCACGGCGGTGCCGTAGTTGAGCAAGCCGAAATCGCTGAACAGCATGAACCGCGCCTTCACCCCGCTGGCGATGTAGGTCGGCATCGCGCTGCTGGCATATCCCGAGATTGCATCGACTTTGCCTTCGGGCAGCAGCCGGTCGCGCACCTTGTTGTCGACCTGAATGCGCGTGACCTTCGCCAGATCGAAGCCGGCATTTTCGGCAAAGGCCGGCAGGAAGGGATACTCGCCCGAGGTTACCGTCGAGGCCAACTGTCTGCCTTCGAGGTCTTTCGGGGTCTTGATCGGCCCGTCGATCAGCATCCCGATGCCCATCGTCGCGTCATATGCGCAGGCAGCGAGCGCCACAGTCGGTAGCCCTTTGGTGGCTTGAAGGATCGCGGCGGAAGGCGAGCACATGCCGAAATCGAACCGGGCTTCTCCGATCGCCTGCGCCGCGGCGACGGAACCGGAACCGCGCGCGATGTCGACATCGAGCCCGTGCTTCTCCCAGAAGCCCATGCCCTTGGCGACAAAAGTGAAGAGATTGCTGCCCTCGGCGACCCAAGGCAGGGTGAAGTGAACGGCTTTCTTGTTTTGCGCAAAGACGAGGCGGGGCAAGGTGAGACCGCCCGCGGTGATACCCGAGACTTCTCAAAAATCGGCGGCGCGATAACCGGCGTGTGATACTCATCGCTTTCTCTCCGCGAGCGGGCTAAGAGGTCGCGATCTAGCTCGCAGGAAGTGTGCCATTATTGCCTTGGCACATGTCTTGCGGGTTAGCGTCCACGGAGGTGGTGGAGTTTCAGAACAGTCCGCAGTGTGGGTCTGCGGCGGAGTTGAGGTGGCCATCGGTCCGGACGGCTAAGGTGGAGTTGTGAGACTTCAACCTGAAGCGCAAGAGGACCCGATGACCGAAGAGAGATTGGTACTGGCCGAGCTGCTGGAGAAGGCTGGTGAGGGAGATTTTCTGCGAGCCGTGGCAGAGGCGGTGCTGCAATTGCTGATGGAGACCGATGTCGAGGGGCTGATCGGCGCCGGGCGTTACGAGCGCAACGGCGAGCGGACCACCTGGCGCAACGGTCACCGCGACCGCACGCTCGACACCCGGCTAGGCGCCCTGCAGCTGCGCATCCCGAAATTGCGCCAAGGGAGCTATTTCCCACCGTTTCTGGAAGCTCGCAAGAGCTCGGAGAAGGCGCTGATCGCAGTGATCCAGGAGGCCTGGATCGGCGGCGTCTCGACCCGGCGGGTCGACGATCTGGTGCAGGCGATGGGGCTGTCGGGGATCAGCAAGTCGCAGGTTTCCAAGCTCTGTAAGGAGATCGACGAGCGCGTGCACGCCTTCCTCGACCGCCCGCTCGCCGGCGAGTGGCGGTATCTGTGGCTCGACGCCACCTACCTGAAGCAACGCGAGGGCGGCCGCATCGTCTCGGTCGCGGCAATAATCGCAGTCGCCGCCAACACTGACGGCCGGCGCGAGATTGTCGGCCTGCATATTGGACCCTCGGAGGCTGAGACCTTCTGGTCGAGCTTTCTGAAGAGCCTGACGCGGCGCGGGCTGCGCGGGGTCAAGCTGGTGATCTCCGATGCCCATGAGGGGCTCAAAGCGGCGATCCGGCGGGTGTTCGGCGCCGGCTGGCAGCGCTGCCGCGTGCATTGGATGCGCAACGCCCTCGCCTATGTCCCCAAGACCCAGCAGAGCATGGCGGCGGCGGCGCTGCGCCAGGCCTTTCTGCAGCCGGACCGGTCCCAAGCCAGCGCGATGCTGCGCCATGTCGCCGACCAATTGCGGCCGAAATGGCCGAAGCTCGCGGCGTTCATCGACGACAGCGAGACCGATGTGCTGTCCTATCTCGACTTTCCCGAGCAGCACCGCAGCAAATTGCACAGCACCAACCCGCTGGAACGGCTCAACAAAGAAGTCAAACGCCGCGCCGATGTCGTCGGCATCTTCCCCAATGAAGCCGCCATTATCCGGCTGATCGGCGCGGTGCTGCTCGAGCAAAACGACGAGTGGCAGTTGCAGCACCGCTACATGCAGGTCGAAGCGATGGCCGAGCTGAGCGCTGCGCCCGACGCCGCCGATCCTCGCCAGATCCCATGCGCGGCCTAGCCAAACTTCAAGCGATCCACTGCGACGTCGAACGGCATGGATGCCAAACGCTCGACCGGAGGGCCGCTGTCAAGCCCCGCAGCCGCGCAGCGGTGCGCCGAAGGCGCAGGGCTTGATAGTGGCCCTCCGGTCGCAGCACAATCCGCCATGCCGTCGATCGCGCTGCCCCTGCGGTGCACCGAACGCAGACGACTTTCCACCATGCTCGCCGACCCGTGGCGCCTCATCTTCAGCCTCGAATCTCCACCAGCTTGACGGACGTGACCTCTTGCGGCCGCTTCGGACGACCGGCGGAGGATCGGCGATGACCGGAGGAACGAACTCGCGCCATGCCTGGCCCGACGAAGGAGCCACGCGTGTGCCCTATTTCGTCTATGAGGACGCAGACCTCTACGAGGCCGAGCAGAGGCTGATCTTCCACGGCCCGGTCTGGAACTACCTGGGCCTGGAAGTCCAGATCCCGTCAGCCGGAGATTACATCACCAGTCAGGTCGGCAACTCGCCCGTCATCGTCCTGCGCACCGCCGAGGGCGGCATCAACGCGCTGGTCAACCGCTGCGCGCACAAGGGCTCGACGATCTGCTATCGGCCCTCAGGGCACCTGTCGGAGCTGACTTGCCCCTATCACAACTGGGTCTACGACTTCGATGGCAATCTCAAGAGTGTCGCCTTCCGCCATGGTGTGCGCGGACAAGGCGGCATGCCGGCCGATTTCGAGCTGTCCAAGCATTCGCTCGTGCGCCTCGAGGTCGCGACGATCCGCGGGATGATTTTCGGCTCGTTCACCCGGGCGGTGCGGCCGCTCGACGAGTTTCTCGGGCCTCGCCTCGTCGCCCATGTCGAGCGCACGCTGAACCGGCCCTACCGCATTCTCGGCCGCTGCAGCCAGACAATGCACTGCAATTGGAAGCTCTACGCCGAGAATTCACGCGACACCTACCACCCGAGCCTGCTGCATTCCTTTGCTACGATGTTCAAGCTGAACCGATTGTCCGCCGAAGGCGGCATCGATATGGACGAGGCCGGCTGGCACCATCTCGTCTACGCCCGCCGCCATACCGACAGTACAAGCACCGATTACGACAATGCGGTATTGCGCGCCAACGAGGTCGGCGATGCCCTCGCCGACCCGCGGCTTATCGAAGACTGGGTCGAGTGGGATGACGGCATCACCAATTCGATCATGACGCTGTTCCCCTGCCTCAACCTGCAGCAGAGCCTCAACACAGTGGCGATCCGCCAGATGGTGCCGAGAGGGCCATTTGAGTCCGAGCTCTTCTGGACCTTTCTCGGCTTTGACGAGGATGACGAGCGCAAGGCCCGCATCCGCTTGCGGCAGAGCAATCTGTTCGGGCCGGCGGGGCTCATTTCGCTCGAGGACGGCGCGATCGGCGAGTTCGTGCAGAAGGCGATCCGCGGCGAGCGCGAGCAGACGGCAATCATCGAAATGGGCGGGCGCGAGGTCGGGCCGTCGCCGAAGACGCGAACGACCGAGACCTCGGTGCGCGGTTTCTGGCGCACCTACCGCCGTTTCATGAACCTGTAGCGGCTGCGGATCATGTCGGGGATTGTCGATGCCGCCGCACGCGCGCAGATCGAGGAGCTTCTCGCCCGATATCCCCATGCGATAGACAATGACGCGCTCGAAAGCTGGCCGCTCTTCTTTGTCGAGGATGGTCAATATCTGGTGACGACGCGAGAGAATCACGCCAATGGATGGCCGGTCGGCATCATGTATTGCGATGGCCGCGGCATGATACAAGATCGAGTCACTGCGTTGCGGCAGGCGATCGTCTTCGAGCCGCATGTCTATCGTCATATTGTGGGCAGTGCTCTGATCAGCCCGGCTTCGGACGGCAGCTACGCCGTAGAAAGCAATTTTCATGTCCTGCGCACCAGTGCGGACGGCATGGTGGTCACTTACGGCTGCGGCCGTTATCTCGACGAGATTGTCCAGTCCTGGGGCGGTATGCAGTTTCGTAAGCGCACTGTCGTGCTCAATTCCTCTCGGATCAACACTCTGCTCGTGATCCCGCTTTGACCGAACTGCCGTGATTGAGTTTCTGATGATCCCAAGAGCGCCGCAGCCGGTGGCGCCCTTCAGCGATGCCACAGCGGCCGATGGTTGGCTCTTCGTCACCGGGCAGATGCCGACGAACCCCGATGACGATTGCGGTAGGGATGCCCATTACTGGGCACCCCCCGCAGTCGGGTAGGATCGAGGCGCGGACCGGGCTTCGAATGATGCCGACGTCTCCTCGATCCCCCCTATCATTCCGTACGGCGGGTTTTCCCCAGTACGGCTGGAAGGATGGCGTTTCGGACAGCGCCTTCCCAACGCGTCGCTCAGTTCAAGCCTGCTCCCGGCATACGCTGACCACGTATTGGTTTGCTTCCGTCCTTCGTGCATCCCGTCGTATCCACGAATGTCCCGCTCAGTGTCGGGTCGGTTACGCGCCGATGCACCGCCGTGGAGGGTGGGTAATCCTCCTCCCCAGGGGTCCTCGCTCGAGTCCGGGTTATGCTGTCCCGGTCTGTCATCACTTAATCGACCCCATCCGCCCCACTCGCGGGCACATCACGACTTCGCCGCAAGGCGGCTTATACGCAATGCCGTCGCTGTGCGGGAGCGCCTAGGCGACCCGCGAGTGGTTCCGGGCTTTCGCTGACCATTCCTGCCTGGCATGCCGCTCTCTATGACCCCGGGGAGTTCGATCATCGTTATGGTCCAGTTCTCCGATGCCGACATGGCCTTCGCCGAGTTCTGAGCGGCTCGGCACTCCCTAAATTCCCGCAATCCGCTTCACGCGGGGCACGTCTTTCGGGGCTTCCCAATTCACTTACGCTACGGCCTGCCAGGTTGCTCGCCCCCCTTTGACGGATCGAACCAGGTCTCCCCGGCCCCAGAGGGCTTTTACTTCCAGGCTTCCGGCAGTTTGGTCACCCTCCCTGCCGCTGGGTATCACTACAACATGGACTGGACTCCTTGTGTTGGCGGGACTTGCACCCGCTGGAATGGCAGCTAGCCTCGCTGCACCAGAACCGGACGTGCGGCATTCCCGCATCCGCTCCCACCTTGGATGTGTGACGGCAAAGCGCTGGTTGGGCCAGAGGTGAAGGATGCACGGTTTGAGAAATTGCGTGCCCTTCGCCAACAGCTCGCCGTTCACCCGACCGCGACTGGGGCCGAAAGCAAAAACTCCCAACCATGACGGTACTGGCCTCAGGTTCGCACGAGAACTCGCTGCTGGAGGGAGATGGATTCGAACCCTCGGTCCCCCGTAACAAGGAAAAGTCTTTTCCAGACCACCTCCGTCCGACCACTCCAACAAATCGCCTAGCGGTCGCGGGCTATGGCTTGGGCGGCGTCTCCGGGACGACGGCCGGCACGCCTTCGGGATTGATGTTGAAAGCGAGGAAGGTTAGCGGCTCGGTGCCTGGATTGCCCCACTGGTGGATAAGGCCAGAGGGCTCGTAGATCAACGATTCCGGCCCGCGGTCCGCCGTCTTGCCGTCGACCGTGTTCGCACCGATGCCCGAGACGATGTAGTAGAGCGCCGCGCCCGAGCGATGGTGCGGCGGGTTCGAGGGCATTCCCGGCGGAAACGTGACCCGCGTCAAGTTCAACTCATAGCTCCCCGGTTTCAGCTCGGGCAACGGCGCGGCCGTCCGGTAGAGCTCCTTGACTGTCGCCGGCGCGGGAGCCACCGGTTGATCAAGTGCCTCCTTTGGCGCCAGCAGGAAATCGAGCAGAGTCGACGGCTCACCGTTCCCGGCGGTCAAGGATGGGGTCGTCCCGCCGGCGATCAGCAACCCCCCGCCACCCGTGATCGTCTTGGGCTCGCCGGCGGAGAACTCGGTCGATCCGGATAGCTGGTAGAGGATGCCGTTCGGGCGCCCCGAGAGGCTGACCTTTTGGCCCGGCGGTATCGACACGCTGACCGCCCTGAAATAGAGCGGCGTGCCGCCGAGGGAGGGTAACTTGGTCCCGGCCACCACCGCCCGAATGACCGCCGGTGCCGCTGGTGGAGTTTGCGCGGCGGCAGCGACGGTCAGGCCCGCTGCCCCTAACAGGGCGGTTGCGGTGATGAAGCGCATGGCCACTTCTGACGATCGGGGTGGTTTAACCGACATTTCCTAGGTAGGCCGCAGGATTGATCGCCGAAGGGCAGGTTAAGCTTCGGCCGAGGCGTCCCGCAAGGTTCTCATTGCCCAGGAAGCCCTCAAGGCCTTTTCAGCTGGTCGATGACGTTCAAAAGGACGGGTATTCACCCCGCTGACGAAGGGTTGAGCCTCTACAGCCGCGGACTTGGAAGGAGAAGTCGAACGGGGCAATCCCTGCTACGGGGGACCGAGGGTTCGAATCCATCTCTCTCCAGCGACGAGTTTGCAAACTCTCGGTCCCCTGGCCAAATGAGGCAGAAGAGGATCACAGGGAAGGGGAGCGCGGTCGGTGTTTGGCTTGGTTCTTGCGGTAATCGCGAGGCCGGCGGCCTGACGCCGTCGCCGGCGACGCCGCTTCACCGTGGGGACCGAAGATGACGAAGCCCTTTCATCTCGCATGGTTCACCAATTTTACGGCTGGGAATTGGGACGGCACGTTCTCTCATGGCGGCTCGCCGTGGGATGGCAGGTTCTTCGTCGACATGGCGCAGGCGCTGGAACGCGCCTGCTTCGACTACGTCATCTACGAGGACAAGCTGCTCGTGCCGGAAGCCTATCGCGGCTCGACCAAGACTACGCTAAAATACGCCCAGCAAGTGCCGAAGCACGACCCGATGCCGCTGGTCGCGATGGTCGCCGCGGCAACTTCGCACGTCGGCGTCGTCGCCACGATGTCGACGTTGGCTTGGCCGCCGTTCATGCTGGCCCGCGCATCGAGCACGATCGACCACATCGCCGGCGGCCGTTTTGGCTGGAATATCGTGACCAGCGGCGAGGATCTCGCAGCCCAGAATTTCGGCATGGATGTGCTCCCGCCGCGCGAGACGCGCTATGCTATGGCTGACGAGTACATGGACCTCGTCAACCAGCTGTTCGACTCCTGGGAGCCGGACGCGGTGGTTAAAGATCTTTCGCGCGGGGTTTACGCCGATCACACCAAAGTGCATCCGATCCATTTCAAAGGGCAGTTCTTCAAATGCCGCGGTCCGCTCAACACTGCGCCTTCGCCGCAAGGACGACCGACCTACGTGCAGGCCGGCGGCTCGCCGCGCGGCCGCGCCTTCGCCGCGAAGCACGCCGATTTGATCATTGCAACCGCCAACCAGATCTCCGGCATGAAAGAATTCCGCGACGATGTGCGGAGCCGTGCCGCAAAACTCGGCCGCAACCCCGACGACATCAAGGTCCTCTATCTGGTCTATCCGTTTCTCGGCGAGACCACCGAGGAGGCAAGAGCCAAGCATGACCGCATGGTTGCCGGGCCCAGCTTTGTAGAGGCGGCGATCGCGGGTATCGGACAGATTACCGACATCGATTTCTCGCAATACGAACTGGATCGGCCGCTGCCAAGGCTGACAACCAACGGCGAGTTGGGCGCGCTCGACAAGTTTCAGCAATGGGGCAGCGGCAAGACCTTGCGGCAGCTCGCTTCCGAACGCTTCGACAATGGCCTCGATCTGATCGGCACGCCCGACGAAGTTGCCAAGCGCATAGGTGAAGCGATCGAAGCGACCGGCGGCGACGGCTATCTGATTAGCACGCCGTTCCAGCGCATCAGCCGCCGCTATATCAACGAGGTTTGCGAAGGCCTGGTGCCGGCATTGCAACGCCGCGGATTGATGCGAACCTCATATCGCCGATCGACACTGCGCGAGACGCTGCGCGAATTTTGACCAACGCGACCCGCGCCCGGCCTACAAAACCGCGAACTTCCGTGAGGGAGTGGAAAAGCTCGAGGATCTGAAGCCCGGCAAGGTTCTTGAAGGTGTCGTGACGAACGTCGCCGCGTTCGGCGCCTTTGTCGATGTGGGGTGCATCAGGACCGCCATTCACGAAATCGTCCGCCGGATACCAATTCGACCTGATTTCTGGTGAGCGGCGGGGTCGGCAAAGCTTCCGCGAGATATCCAATGATATGCCACACGTTGAACGGAAACGGCACGAGGAAAGGCGTGATGCCCGCGCGCGCAGAAATGGTTCTCAGCAATTCTTGATAATACGGGGTTCCGCTAATCTCAATATGTGGTAGAGAGGTGCGGCTGATGTACATCTTCTGGTGGGGGACAGATGGCGGTCTACTTTTTTCGCACGGAACCGGGGGCGGCGGAGCTGCGGCGCTTGGCACGACACGAGAGCGGGCGTGTCTGCCAGCGGGTTCTGATGATCGCCAACATGCTGGAGGGGATGGAGCATGAGGCAGCGGCACGCCTGGCTGGGCTGAGCCGGTCGTCGGCCTACCAGTGGCATAATCGCTATGAAGAGGACGGGATTGAGGGATTGGGTGACCGGCCGCGCCCCGGTCGGCCGCCCCGGGTGGACGCGCTGACGACGGCGCGGCTCAAGGAGCGGATTGTCGCCGGCGCCGAACTGGAGCGAGACGGGGTGGTGGCGTTTCGTGGGGTCGACGCCCAACGAATATTGAAGGAAGAATTCGATATCGACTGCAGCCTCTCGAGCACCTATCGGCTGCTGCATCGGACGCAGTTGAGCTGGCTGGCACCGCGTCCGCGCCACCCGCAGGCTGACGCGACGGCGCAAGCGGAGTTTTCGCAACTCTGGGATTGCAATTAGAGCGAGTCCGGGCGGCGCAAGCACGCGGTACGCGAGTTGAGGTTTGGTTTGCCGACGAGGCCCGGATCGGCCAGAAGAACAGGCTGACCCGGGTGTGGGGGCAAACCGGCAGCCGGCCAGTTGCACCGAAGGATCTCGGCTTCGCCTCGGCCTATCTGTTTGGCGCGGTCTGCCCGTCGGCCGGCAAGGCGGCGGCACTGATCATGCCGATCTGCAATACCGCGGCGATGAACCACCACCTGATCGAGATCAGCAGCCAAGTCACCACCGATGCCCACGCGGTGGTGATCCTCGACGGCGCCAGCTGGCACCGCAGCCAAGGGCTCGTGGTGCCCGGCAATATCACCTTATTGCAGTTGCCGCCGTACAGCCCGGAGCTCAATCCGGTCGAGCGGATTTGGCACTATCTGCGCAGTCACTGGCTCGCCAACTCGGTATTTCGCGACCTGGGACACATCATGGACGCTTGCGAAACCGCCTGGCAGCGGTTCGCCGCCGACCACGGCTTGATCCGCTCGCTCTGCGCGGTCGCTTGGGCTCCCACTTCGCCCTCGCCGTAGGCGGTGCGCTATCTGCCGCGGTCTCAATGAAAAATACTCTCTCGCGTCCGCAAATTTACGGAGATCCGTATAAGTATAAACGCGCGGCCCAGCCAACTCATAAAACTGGCGCGTGGCCGGAGACCGCAATATGCGAACTATTGCCTCGGCGACATCCTCTACATAAGCCGGCTGCAACCTGGTTGCTCCACTGCCGAACATCGGAAATACCGGCATGCGCCGCAACATGGCTAAGAGCGGGTTTAGGAACGCATCACCAGGTCCGAACATGACAGCCGGACGGACCAAGTTGGCCAAAGGATACGCGTCGAGGACTGCCGCCTCTCCCTCACCGCGGCTACTAATGTAAGGAGAGGCCGAACCCGCGTCCGCGCCGATTCCGGAAATATGCACGAGTGTTTCCACGCCTGCCTGGCGCGCCAGCTTTGCGATGCGCTTAGCGGCTTCCACGTGGACCGAGTGAAATGTGCATTTCCCGCTCTCGACGTAAAGACTGACGGCGTTCACGACTGCCCAGGCACCGGCGACGGCACTCGCCACTGAGCCATCTTCATTTACGTCGGCACGGACAGATTCGACGCCGGAACCATCGCGGGAAAACAAGGGACGGCCCCTATCGGGATGCCGCGAGGCGATCCGAACGACGAAATCGGCATCTCGCAGACGGCGGACAATGCGGCTGCCGAGAAAGCCGGTGCCGCCGAATACGGTTACGCGTTGCGAAGACATACCGCGGAGGGTATCGCGCCGGCTTGGGCTAGGCGATTCTATTCTATAGCTGTTGAGTAGGCCAAAGCTTGCCGTTGGGCGAGGACATTTTGATCAGCCGCCCCTTCGGGACCGCAAGCATGGGGAAACCGGATACCGAAGGCCCGCCCGGAGGGATTGGCGGGCGCGCAGTGAATCCAGCCCTTTCCTCCCCAGCGCAACTGGTTATGGACGGGGCAGAAGAACTTACGAGCTTCCTCCCTGGCGCTGCTCGTCAACTCCCGCCTTCGGAGCGCCGCCGGGGTGACGGCAGCTCGCGCCAGCCGTTCGAAGCTTTCAGCCAGCTGTTTGACCGCATTCCGTGCGGAGGGATCAGTCAACTGCTCGGCCACCTCCCGCGCTTGCTCGGCGCGGTCAAGCCACTCAAAGGCCTCATCAGCGAGTGACGGCATTTGCTCCTCCCTTTCGATTTATCAGAAGCGTTTTTCTTTGTTTAACGCAGGGAAAGCGTCGGCGATCCTCCGTCAGTTATTCGTCAGAGGCGCTCTGCGGGAGATGAGCAGCTAATCGCCATTCAACCGAGAACGTGTGAGAGGGGCTCCACCAGCGGCCGACCTCGCCGAGCGCGGCATAGACGAGATCGGCAGGTGCCGCGATCGTGGCCATGGCGGCGACCTCGAAACCGTTCGGTGCCGCGGACTTGACCTCCGCCGGGGCAAGTCAACACGTCCCCTTCTTCACGCGCCAAAGCACCGACGAAACAACGATCTTTTCTCGATTGTCCATTTCGCGTCCAGTATGCGTTGGAAGAAACCCAGCATCGGCGCCTGACGGAGCAACCGCGACGACGCTCGCCGCTGTTTCCAAAGGCTCGAGCACAGGCGGGGTCCATGCTCGCCGGCGCGCTTCACCATGATTTACCGATATTTACCCAGCTTAATTAGGCCTCGAAGCAAGGCGCTCTACTTTTCCTAATGCCAGAGAGCCCACTGCGAGATGTCATGAAGGACCTGAAGCCGATTGGCGGAGATGGATGGGTTCGAAAGAATTGTCGCCGTGTTTATTGCGTTCGGGATGAGCAATGGTCCGGACCCTGCTTCTTCTCGGCGAAGGGTAGTTTCCGGCCAACGTTCCACCTGCAATCGATCACGGCGCATCGTCTGGGAGGATGATGACATGGGTATCTTTATCGGACCGGTTCTGAGGCGTGCCGACGGGTACGGATTCGACATCTGGACGGCGGGCAAGGGGGTGATCTGCGGCTATCCTTATCGCCGGATCGAAGACGCCCATTATGCGCGGAAAGCCGAGATCAGGGCATCGGCGCAGGGTGGCGCCGTGGCCGCGATCGTCTGCCAGACTCTCGACGAGTTCATCGCGAAATCCACCGGGTACGAGATGCTCGCCGCCGCCTGACCGGGCTTGCGCGGCAGAGCCGTCGCCTTGCGGGTCCGATAAACTTCTCGGGACCGAAGCACCGGATTCTGAGTAATCTAAGGAGAACCTTTACCAGCATGCCGAGCATTATCTTCGGGTGATGATCACAGAGCTGGTTGTTCGTACGGTCTGATGCGTCGCCATTTGCTGTGCGAATTCGTAGGGAGTTCCTCTTACCGGGGCACCGAGGGTTCGAATCCTCCTTCCCTACTTTCCGGCCGATACCACTCCGGTCTTCTCGAGGGGGACCGAGGGTTCGCAGACTCGCCGGTGGAGGAAGGTGGATTCGAACTGTCGGTCCCGCGTGACACGATCAAGGTCTCAACCCCGACTCAGTTCCTCTGCTCGTTCTCGCTAACGAGAAATAATCGACGCGATCGTGAACCGACGCCGGGCGAGGCCTCTGGGCGTCTTCCGCGGAACCGAGGGTTTAAATCCGGTTCCCTCCAGTGGTGCGTCGGTAGCGAACCTGACCTTCGATCGCACTGCGGTGCCCCGATAATCGGCGGGTTCGGGAGCCCTCTCGGGCGCGGAAAAGTGGCGCACTTTGCGGGTCAGGGCACTGGCACCCTTGATGGTGGAAGCGGTGCGTACTCTAGGGTTCGCGGCGCGTTTTGTGTCAGGTTATTTGTACGTTCCAACCCGGGATCAACCGGACCGTCTCGGCGGCGGGTCCACCCATGCCTGGTGTCAGGTTTATTTGCCAGGGGGCCGGCCGGGTCGATTCCTGACCCGACCAACGGGCGCTCACTAGGCCGCGAGGCGTTCGGGGGCGAACGGCTCGTCCGACGCAGTTTCCAGAATATCCGACGACGGCGCGGCTCGTTTTTTCTCGATTTGGGCGAGCAGCCAGGTCTCAACCGCGGCGGCGGCCCACTCTCGCTCCGCATCGTCACGGGCGAGACGGCGGGCCTCGACGATTACGGAGCGCAGCTCGGCGACGCTGCCGCAACGAGTGTCGTTGAAGTGCACAAGCGGAAGGCCGGGCCGGGGCATCGCATCCTGCAGGAGCGCGATCGCCGGTGCCGACGGCAGGCAATGCTTGCGGCTCAGATGCAGAAGAGCGCCGACAAGGCAGTGGCCGCCGTTTCCGTCATCATAACACCCGCGCGTCCAGTGGCCGTCGTCGGCAAAAAACTCGAGCATTAAATCGAGCAACTTCACCGCTTTTGCGATTTCCGCTTCAGGCATTGGTTTTGATCACTCCCGATCCGGATAACGAACTTAGCGTATCATCGGCCGCCGCAATCCGCATCGTCGCTCCCTCACGGCAAACCAATCGGCTCGATCAGGCTTAGCGATTTGAGGTGCGGCATGTCGGGCTATATCGCCACCCACGAACTCGCCGGCACGGGAGCTGCTCGTGCCCGCCCTTATGTTCGTTGTGGAACAAGCTGCCGGCGAAGTCCGACGAAACCAGCACGGAGCGGCTTCTAAAGCTCCGCCGGTTGCGGGCGGGACCGATGGTTCGAATCCGCTTTCCTCCAGCGGGGAGTTCTAGCGAACTCGAGGCTATGAGCTACGATCACGCGAAACTCTCCCGCGCGAGCGGGTTCATTCATGGGCCCACACGGACCGTTCGCCCCTCATCGGGAGGCGGGCAGCAGGCGACGCATAGCTGCCCTTCAACTTCACACTGCCCTGCTGTACGGACGGCGCATCTTCTTGTCCGTAACGCGCCTGCAGTTGGTCGCGGCGATTGGATTTGGAAATACTTCCATTGCGACGAAGTCCCAACACCATGACGCGCCTCAGTACCGACCGCCCGCCAGGCTGATCGAAAGCGAGAGAGCGCCCACCAATATAAAGCTGAAGGCCCAAGTCGCATCCAGATTGAACCAGCTCCGCGACACGAATTTGAGACCGAGGTAGCGGTAGACCAGCCACGCCAAGAACCCGCCCACCGCAATCATCGCGACGGAGTGGACGACGGAGACCAGGACCGCCATGCCGAGATTGGCATCGACGAGGGCGCCGGCCGCCTCGTGGCCCCTATTGAGGTCGGCGGTGCGGCAGAGACCGAGATAGATCGGTACCAGCATCAGTCCCGCGCCATGAGCGATCGCCACGGCGAAGGACCAGAGCCCCAATTGCGTCGGTCGTATCCGCGCCAGCACTCGCGGATGACGCCGTTTGACGAACCGGAAGATACCGAACCCAATGACCAGGAGGCTCGCACCGATCTGGATCTGTCGGTGCCATTGGACGAGGGCGACCAGCAGAGAGAAGGGAAGGATCACCACGAGCATTGCCAGCAGATGGCCGAACGTCAGCGGCCAAAGTGCTGCCAGGAGGGCGCGCGAGCTCCTTTCCATCAGCCCGGCGGAGACGGCGAGCGGCCATCCCATTCCCGGGTTCACCCCGTGATAGAGGCCGCTCGCGACGACAGCCAGCCAGAGTGCAGCAGGCGTCCAGTTCAGTTCAGCCCAGTCCCGTTCAAACCGACGGATAGCAGAACGAATCCGTCGAGCAATCGCCGCCCTCGAGCCGGATTTGGTGTGCCCGGTATCCGTCGGGGAAGCTCACCCAGTAGTCCTTTGCTAACTCGAGGCCGCCGCTCGGACTCGCATTGGCCATAACCTCAGCGCCCGGCACTCCGTCGGGATAGAACTGGTTGTCCCACGTCGAGTAGAGCGAATTGGTCCAGTAGACCCGCTTACCGTCACGGCTGATCTCGACCATCTGCGGGCCGCCCGCATACACCTTGCCGCTCGGGTGCGGCGTTCGGCGAGCGATGCCGCCGACCTGGACCGAGCCCGCAAGCTTCGGCTTCCTCGGGTCGGTGACGTCGTACTGACGCATCTCGCCGGTTCCCCAGCAGGCGACGTAGAGAAACCGGTCATCCATTGAGAGGTCGATGTCGGTCACCAGCGGCGGCACTGCGCCAAACCCCTGTAGGAGCGGTGGGAGCTGGTCCTTGGACGCCGGTTCGGGCGGGATCGTCGCCGTCTTCTCGATGTGGAACTTGCCGCCTTCGCGCCACCAGGTCCAGATCGAGCCTTCGAGGTTCGTGGAGTCGACCACAACACCCAGGAACCCGTATTCGCGAACGGGATCGTGCGCGGGCCGCACCTCGAGCGCCATCTGGTGGTTGGCTCCGAGATCGATCGTCTGGACGTTGCGCCGGGCCCGGAGGTCCCAGAAGTGGATCCGATGGCCATACTTGTTCGCGAGCAGATCCTCCGGCACGACCCCGTTCTCGTATTGCGGCGGCAGCCCCCACTCGCTCGTCACCATGTAGTCGCGCGGCAGGTTCCACCAGAAGTCATAGTGGAGGTTTTGGGGTCCGCGGTCGATCTCCCAGCGTCCCAGGATATCGAACGTCTCGCAGTCCATGATAAAGATGCCCGGCGGCCCGGCGGTGCCATCCTTGCCGCCGCCGCCGAGCGTGCTGACGTAGATGCCTTCGGGACCGCAATGGACCGTGTGAGGCCGGTCTTCCACCAGGCGCGCAAGAGCTCGAGGAGATACGGCGAGAGCATCACGTATCGGTCCTTGCGGCCCTTGCCCTGCTCGACGCGAATGACCATCCGGGTGCTGTCGATGTCCTCGATTTTAAGCGAGATGATCTCGGAGGCGCGCAATCCCGCGCCATAGGCGACACTCAGCGCCGCCTTGTGCTTGAGGCTGGGTGCCGCATCCAACAGGCGCGCCACCTCCTCTGGGCTCAACACGATCGGCAACTTCCGCGGTTCACGGATAAAGGGTAGCGGATTACGACTTGCGGCTTGCGCAGCGTCACGATGAAGAGAAACCGCAGCGCAGTTACAGTGTGATTGATGGTCGGCGTGCCAGCGCCGCTCGCGACGAGATGCAGTTGATAGCGCCGTAAATCCTCAAAACTCGCTCGATCCGGTGAGGCGCCGAAGAAGGCGCTGAAGCCCTTGACGGCACGGATGTAACCTTCTTGGGTCCGCGGCGCGAACTTGCGGATCGTCATATCCTCGATCATGCGCCGGCGTAACGGGCTGATGGGTGCCTCGGTCATGGGATGCTCCCTGAGGTCAGGTTGAACATCCCGATCCTCAGGCACGACCCGCCGCTTCCGTTACTGCGCCGCCGGCTGCTCCAGGCACAGCACTGCGCGCAGCGCTCTACCGCGAGAGCGGTTTAGTCGTGTGCCGGGCATGCTCAATAGCTCGGAGGTGAAAGTCCTCTACCCAACCTGATGGAGGTGAAGGGTTAGTGATGCGCAAGGGCTATCGCCGCGAGGCGGGGTCTGAAGGAAGCGCGAAGCAAAGGTGCGAGCCGATGGACAAAAACCGGATACGAGGCGCAAGCGCCGGACGAGCGGGCAACGTATCGCGAAGTCCATATCCATCAACGGCGCGAAGCGTAGATCCGGCGGTTGTGCACCGAAGGCGATTGAGCTTACCCCGGGAGATCTGCCCCGTGTCGCCTTTGCGGCGACTGAGACGGCCGAGAGACCGTCTGACCGCGGGTCAGAAGTCAGCAGACGGCATAGTAGGCCAAGCCGTCGGCAAGGCTAGTGAGGCACTCCAAAGCCGAAAGGCGGAGCAACAGATAGGCCGAGCCGGAAACGATGGCCGAAGGCCCGAACGATTGGGAGTGGCAAGTAGGACTAGGAACTCATGAATGGAATGCGGCAGAAGATTCAGTACTCACTGGCTTTGGAGCTGGTGGTCCAGGGTGAAACCCCGGTCAGCAGTTACCAAGGGGCCGAACCATTCGTGGCGAAGCTAGCACCCGAAAGCCCGGCTTTGACGGAACAATTAATGGAGGAGGTATGTGAGCGAGGGAATCTCGTAAGAGCGTGGAAACGCGTTCGAAGGAACAAGGGTAGTCCTGGCGTGGATGGGATGACCATCGACGACGCTAAGGACCACCTGCGTGAGCACTGGCCGAGCATCCGGTCTCAAATGCTCGAGGGAACCTACCAGCCGCAGCCGGTCAAGCGGGTCGAAATCCCCAAGCCGGACGGCGGGGTCAGAAAGCTCGGCGTGCCTTGCGTCGTCGACAGACTGATCCAACAAGCCGTGCTGCAGGTTCTCCAGGAGCGATGGGACCCGACGTTTTCCAAGCACAGTTACGGCTTCCGACCGGGACGCTCCGCCCATCAGGCGGTGGCCCAAGCGCAACGATACGTTGCCGCGGGCTACAGTGTCGTGGTTGACATTGATCTCGAAAAATTTTTCGACCGGGTCAATCATGACAGCTTGATGGCGCGCGTCGCCGCGCGGGTGACCGATAAACGTGTGCTCAAGCTCATCCGGGCGTTTCTCAAGTCCGGAGTGATGGAAGACGGCTTGGTCAGCCCGGTGGACGAGGGGACCCCGCAAGGCGGCCCGCTCTCGCCCCTCCTGAGCAATCTCGTGCTCGACGATCTCGACAAGGAGCTGGCCCGACGGGGTCACCGCTTTTGCCGCTATGCGGACGACTGCAATATCTATGTTCGCAGCTGCCGCGCCGGTGAACGGGTCATGGCCTCGGTGAGCCGGTTCCTGACCAGGAAGCTGCGGCTGAAGGTCAACGAGGCGAAAAGCGCGGTGGCGCGACCGGAGGAGCGCAAGTTCCTGGGGTTCAGCATCTCGAATGACGGGAGCGAGCGGCGCGTCGCGCCAAAAGCCTTCGACAAATTCAAGGCGCAGATCCGGGACATGACCCGCCGGACACGGGGGATCAGCCTACAGCAGCTGATCGAAGACCTCACGCCATACCTCATCGGATGGCGCGGCTACTTCGGCTTCTGCCAGACCCCGCGTGTGCTCACCAACCTGGAAGCGTGGATTCGCCGAAGACTACGTTCCTATCTTTGGCGGCAGTGGCAGAACGGGCACAACCGCTTCAACGAACTGCGCCGTCGCGGCGTACCGAAGTTCAATGCAGCGGTCGCCGCCGGTTCGCCGACGGGGTTCTGGCGCATGTCAGGACACCCCGCGGTCCAACAAGCCCTGCGCAACCGCTACTTCAACTCACTCGGTCTCCCCCGACTGCATGTCTCTGCTCAAGCTTAACCCGGTCGAACCGCCGTGGTACGTGACCCGTATGCCCGGTGGTGTGGGAGGGGTGGCACCGCGAGGCGTCCCCCTATCCCGATCATTGACCCGAAGCTGTCATTCCAGCTGTCCGGCGGAGGCCTTGTCACAGGAATGGGGATCGAGCGAGGGCGATGTGGAGCTTATCATGAGCCATGGCTCCGCGCAGCCGGCCGATCTGGACAGCGCCGGCCGGCCGCGTGCATCGATAGGCGCGTGTCGCTCACGGACGAACGCGGACGATTGTCTTCCCCCTGCGTCGCTCGGTCGGGTTTAAGGCGGCGACGGCATCGTCGAGGGTCGAGACGTTGCCGATGTTCGTCCGCAGTCGTCCGTCCCGCACCCGCTGGACGATCTCACTCAGTTGGGCACGATCGGACTCGACAACGAAGTCGACCGCCAAGCCGTCGGCGGGCCGCGCCTCGGGCGGCCCGACGATGGACACCAGTGTTCCTCCAGCTCGAATCAGGCCTGCGGACCGCTTCTGGATGTCGCCGCCGATGACATCGAACACCAGATCGATGCCGCCGACGTCTTCCAGCGCGTCGTTGTCGAGGTCAACGAACTCCTGCGCGCCGAAGTCGAGCGCCTTCTGACGGTCGGCCGCGCGTCCGGTGCCGATGACGTAGGCGCCGGCCTCGCGCGCGAGTTGCGTCACCATCGAACCGACTGCGCCGGTGTCGAGCGAACCTAGCGGCCGGGATGTGCGGAAATCGCTCGCCGAGCTCGCGATGCCAGGCTCGCCATCCAGAGGCTTCGCGCCCGAAGGACCATTTCATTCGCGTTGCGCCGCGGGCCGGCCTCCGGCGGTAGCGAACTACCGCATCGAATAGGCTGTCCCTTAGCCAACTCCGTTAACTCATGCCTAGATCACGAGGCTGGCTTCGCCCGCTCTTGCGGCGACGGGGTCAGCCAATTCGCGACAATTGGGGGCATCTGATATGCGCTGCACGCTATGGTTCTAAAAATGACACACAATGGTGGCGTCGCAATGTGTCATTCGTCGGAATATAGGTTTGCCGTGCGGCGTTCCTGACGTCGGCCGATTTATGGCCGGTCCATCGCAAGGCCCCAAACGTCCGGTGAAGCAGAACGCTGGAGATCCCGAGATGATTAGAGCACAAATTATCCCCGGCGTGGTCGCGACTGGGCTGATCCTAGGCTTGTCGGCTTGCACCAATCCATACGATCCTGTGCAGCGTTTTGTTGGCGGTGGTCTCATCGGCGCAGGCAGTGGAGCTGCAATCGGGGCTGCTGCTGCCGGCGGTCACGGTGCGGCCTTGGGCGCCGCAGTGGGCGGTGCTGTAGGAGCGGTCACAGGCCTTATTACAACGCCACCGCCGCCTGCTTATCACGGCGACTACAATCACCGGCATTACGGTTACTACAATCACCGACGCTACGCGAGTTACAACGAGCGAAGACATCACGCCGCGCAGAACACCGCGACGACCGCCTCAACAAACGCGCGCTCGAGTTACTGAGCCGCAGGCGTCAGTCCGGGCCTCGGCCGTCCCTCCACTCGTTGCTGAGGGGGGCCACGAACTTTCGGGGTACACTTTGCTAAGCCCACGTTGCCGCCAGCTGAGAAATGCCTCCTGTTCGCCGTCTCAGCGCGATCCTCGCCGCCGACCTGCCGGGGTATTCGCGTTTGATGCGGTTTCGCGGTGAGCGCGTCCAGGCTCGCCGCGACGCAAGTCGCCCCATGAAGGCCTCTGTCTTCGAATGACAATCACCCGACGGGTGGCGGTGCCCGGAGGAGGCGCTTTCCGATGCGCAGCGGCAAGCCGCCAACGAGTGGGGTCGACCACACGCTCTACTGCCGACCACCCTTGCGGGACCGGAAGTTCGAATCCATCTCCCTCCAGCGGCGAGCCAACTGCGAACTCGGTGGAGGTTCAAACGTCCGCCGGCGAGGAGTCTCGTATTTCGTCGGACCGTCACCCGCAGCGGGTCAATCGAGGAAAATTCAGGATTTATTGACCTCTATAGTCAGAGTCAACATGCACAATCGTCCGTATCATTCCAGTTCTTCTGGTGGTGCTCATGATCGTCGAATTCCAGACGCTGAACGATATGATCACGGAAGCCGAGACACAGATAAGCGTGCGGTTGCAGGCTGCTCGGACTCGAGACCGTGCTGCCACGCACATATAACTGGGCTACCGAACGAAACCTGGTAGGAAGATCAATTTCAGCGGGTGTTCGGCTTCTCATCCAGGACCAATTGAATCCCTGTCTGCCGCCAGCGAAGGTGAGATTTATTCGATCGGCCTCGGTTTTTGCCGGGCATACACGCACAAACCACCCTTCATGTGCTGCGGGAGCAGTAGCGATTTGGATGCCGATGATTGATGCGGTTAAGGAATCTACTACAAATGCTCGCATCCACCCCTCCGTTTCGCTCGAGTAAGCCAGTTGGCCTTCCCGGAGAGCCTCGGCACGATGAAAAGCCGGCATTTCGCGGTTTCGAGTTGGGGGGCACCGTCAGCGCCCCTCGTCTCCCCGATAACACGGGGTAATGTTGATCTTGTCCATTCGGTGGCGATCTCCTTCGGCTTTGCTGAAGATCGCGCAGTGCTGGCCTTTGAGGTCGATCCGAGCGACGGAGAACCCAAATTCTTTGAGGTGACTGCCGAATGAGATGGTGATCGTATCGCCGACCGCGATCCGGGATGGCAGGCTGATGTGGCGATAGGTCCGGCACGAGGTGGTCACGAGCCAACCACGACATTCGTCAGCACACCCGGGCCGCCCGGTGTTACCGCTTTGACAGCATCGGGCTGATCAGCGGCAACCGGCCCGAAGCTCCCTGCGGCGATCAAAAGCCCTGCAATCCGAACACGTAGTGGCATCAGCCTTCGCCGATCGAGTGCGATATGTTGAAACTGCCCTCGCTATCGCGGCCTTTCAACCTTAAGGGGCCTGCCGCATTGGGTGGTCAGCCAGCAAAGACGTCGCGAGAAGCACCCTCAAGGTGCCTCTCTGAAGCTGCTGGCGCGGGTCGGCAACCGGGCCGAACGGTGAGACCTAGGCTTGCCGCGCTTCTCATCAGGAGAGAGTGGCGCGAATTAGTTGTTGGTTTTCTCGACACGCAGTCAGACAGGTGAAGCTGGCGACAAGGACAAAGCGGGCGAGTGAATCATTCGGCCACCGACTGCAACAAGTGAATGGTCTCAGCGATCCGGCTCCACAGCCAACCGATCGCAAACGCTTACGACCGCATAAACCCTTCGATCTCAAATTCTGCCCAGCTCATCGCCGCCTCGATCGATTTGCCCGATTGCGTGCACATGGCGATCATCTTGGGGATAGTCGCCTGTGCGAACATCTGGGTGCCGATCTTCAGCGGCGCCGGGTAGCCCACAACGGATGCGATCACATCGCCGCGCGGCACCATGTTGTAGTTGGTGCCCTTGGGCGGCCCTTCCTCTTCATAGATCTTGAAATCATTCAGCCCCTCAAATACCGGGAGGTCGAAGCCTACGCTTGCAGTCACCAACTTTTCCTGGGACTCGCGCGTCGAGAGGTAGGCCAAAAGGCTCTTCGCCGCTGATTTGTTCTGTGAGAAGTTCCATATCGCCCAATAATAGTAACCGGACGGATCAAACCTGCCCTTGGGTCCTTTAGGCGAATGCACGGTCCACAACTGCTCGGCGATCTTGGGCGCATCACGCTTGGCAACCGCATAGGCGCTCGGTGGATTCTGAATCAGGGAGGTCTGACCGGAGATCAGCGACTTGTTGTTCGAGGCATTGTCCCAGGCCCAGACGCTTTCCGGGAGGAACCGGAACAGCTTCTGGAAATATTCGAGCACCTGTCGGGTCGCGTCGGACTTGACCGTGATGTTGCCCTCCTCGTCGACCAGCTGCGCGCCATAGGCGGTAAGCACTACACCGTTGTTGTTGATTGAGTCGGTGCAGGTGCTCATCGGCAGACCGAAGGGATACCCGGCCTTGAAGCATTTCTCCGCCGCGGTCAGGAAATATTCCCAGGTCCACGCGTCGGTGAGCTCTTTGTCGGGCGCTCCTACCGGGTACATCTTCTGCAAATCGAGCTCGACATATTGTTTGAAGCGGTCGATTCGGGCGCAGGGCGGCAATGCGCTGCTGCCGTAGGGGGTTGGTACCGCCATCCAGTGACTATCGATCTTGCCGAGATATTCGCAAGCCCCACTGGTTTTGCCGTATTTCTCGACAAGCGGAAGCACCACATCGTCGACCGGTTCGAAATTGTGAGCTTGCACAAGGGAACGGTGTATCTCTATCGATCCTATGCCTACAGCGGCGACCTGAACATCGTTGCCGGGATCGTAGACGAATCGGGTACAGTCGCAGACTGGCAGCGCAACTTTTGTGACCGGCGAGGTTCGACGGGAACTCACTGGAACCCCTTGGATTACCCGCTTCCAGCCCGTCGAAATGGGCCTGGGTGATCGAAATCAGCTAGCTGGGATCGATGTCTTTCGCCTCGAACCTCGCGAGGATGAACCAGCGGCCCAGCTTCGCTCTCCATAATAAGACCGATAAATCACTACCCCGGCTCAGAATCGAGACGGCGAATTAGGATCTCCATAAGGTATTACGCGGCTCCGCTTACCTCCGTTTGGTTCCTCCCGTCTAAACAGTCCCCGACTGAGTTCTATCGAAGTCACCTGGGAGGTAGAAAGCGAGATCCTATGGTGACGAGTTTTAGTGTGCCTCAACGGAAAACGAGTTTGTCTTTACCCGTGTCTCGGCGCTCGCCATTGCAAGGACGACATGGTTTTGATCGCGTCGGTTGCCGTGTCGCCCATCCCGCGGCAATCGGCTGATCGTTGAAGCTCTCCATATCCTGCAAGGTGAGTTCGCCAGCCGGGATGTCGGCGCGGATCTTCTCGATCACGCGGTGATGATCGATCAGGGCTTCGGCGATCCAGCGATTGATCGACGGCTTCGGCAGGTAGCGTAGGCGGATTTCCCGCGCACCCCATTTGCGGCAGGCGGTGTTCAAGGTGCGGTGAAGTTCGGTACTAAGATCTGGTTTTGATTTTTCAGCCATTGGCGCAGTTTACACAATTCCTGGCGCTCTGTCGCCCTCGATAGCTGGCGGGATTTTCCAATAAGCAGACCGGAAATGCCCCGTGCTCGCCCACCTTATGATCCCTGTGGACCGGCCAGTTCCTTCGACATCGGATAGCTCGAAGTAGTGCCAAACTTGCCTTGCGGTGGACCGTCCTCAACATACCCTGCGGATCGGTAGAAGCGATGAGCCGTTTCGGTACTGAGAAGGGTGCATCGCTGGTTCCCCCGTTCCTGCGCTCTCGTTTCGAGCGCGACCAACAGTGCCCGACTTACCCCACGGAACCTCGCGTCTGGTGAGACATATTTCAGAGTGATCTCGCCCGCGTCGGTCACGGAGCCCACTGCCAGGATGGTGCCGCTCTCGACCGCGACCAGGACCGAGTTGCCGGGCTTAACGATCCACGACGCGACAATCTCGGGAGTCTTGTTGGCGAGCCACCGCCCGAGGATCACCGGGTCATTGTGGTGGTCGGCACTGCATAGTTCGGAAATCGACCGTCTCATCACCTCGCAGGCGGCGGGAGCGTCTTCGGGAACGGCGTCGCGGATTTCCATCTCGATACCCTCGACATAGGTCGCCATGCTATAAGGAGGTTGTGGTGACGGGAAGCCGTCGCCACGGCGGGATTTGATGGTCAGCTTGTCGCCGCCTCAAAAACCGACTAAGCGCCGGATCGCGCCAACAGGCCACATCCGGAAACCTAACCGGATGGAGGCCGCATGGTGTCGCCAGTATTTCAGCCGCGCTTCGGAGAGGACGCATACCCGATCGGACGGTTCATCTTGGAGCGCACACGGGCGCTTGGCTTGAGCCGCAGTGATCTTGTCCATCGGTTCAGCTATGGCGACCTTGGCAAAGGTCATAAGGCGCTCAGCACAGTCCTGCTGACCGGGGTAGTCCCCCTGCATATTGCGAACCAACTCGCCGAGGCGCTCGAAGTGGACGACGCCCTGTTCCGGGCCGTAATCGACGCTACCATTCGCCAAAAGCGGGACGAGGCACGCGGGCGGCGGGCCGAAAGTGAACGAGCATACCGCGCCTCATTCCGCCCGCATCTTCAGGTCCAAACAGAGCGTCAGGTGCCCTCGCCGATTTTCGTCGCAGCGCTGCTGACGGTTGCTCGGTTGCGCATCGTCCATCTGCCGGATGGGGCACTTACTGCCAACGATGAGGCGCGAGACCGTATCATCAAGACCATCATTATCGACCATTGGCGCGAGAATGGCGGGCGTGTTCCGGCGTTCGGCCGGATTATCGGGCTATGTCCTGGTCTTGGTTGCGGGATACGGCGGTTTCGATTTCGGATTGCCGTTCAGCATCACTGGCGATCGAGCCGGTGCAATGCAGAAGGTCGAGCGTTTAGGGGAGGCGACTCTGGGGACGAAGCGCGGTGACACGCGGCTAACCGGGCTCCTCAAGAATCATCGGGTGATCCGGTTCAATGGGCAAAATTAAAGTGGTCTCGACTGTGCCGCCCGTCCCCTACGATTTTGCTCGCCTGGAAAAACTTGTCGAGCGGGGCTGGTGCAAATTCAACGAGGACGGCAGATGGTCCGTAACCGGCTCTTCGCCGTATGTGGATTTGTATTGGGGTGTGCGCTTGCTCGATGGTCGATTTCCTGTTCACGAGAGTCTCTCGGCGGTCTTCTGCGAGCTTGCTCGAACGATTGCCGAGATTTACCCGGAGCGCGTGAACTGTCAGATCGAGTCGTCCTACGATGCTCGGTTCGTATTGTTCGAGTTCAATGACCATCCGCTGACAACCCATGCGGATGTGCTGCGGGTAATAAGGGCAGCAGGCGGGCAAAAACGAGGCTGAAAGTCGCCGCATTCGATTGGCTTGAGGCAGCCGGTCCCCCGCTCGGACGGCGTGGAGGCACCCGGAAGATTGAACACAGTCGATGTAGCGGTGTAGCTGTCCCCAAGGGGCTGAAAGCGTAACGAGTAGGGCAGGCTTTATGCGCGCATTGCACGATTGGCATCCAGACGAACCGGGATACGACCATGCCCCGCCTTGCTCCCTATGGAACATCGAGGCGTCTGAATTGGGGGGACGTCGACTCCTTCCGCCCTAATTTCCCCACGGGCGGCGAAGCGCAAGTGCAGCGTTTATCGCCGGGGTGCAAAGTCAAGAGTTTCAAAACATTAAGCGTTATTTCTTCCTCGGTTCCTTAACCGCCTCCGCCTCCTTGACTGCGCTAATGCCTCGATGAGCTTCTCAAATACGACAATGTCGTCACGCTGGAGTCGGCGCGCTTCAAGGATTTCCGTCGTCTCACCCTGCGTTAGCTTCTGAGCGCCAGAGTAGATAGTCATGGCTTTGATTACATCGGCAGTCGGAACAACGTTTTGA
Organism: uncultured Alphaproteobacteria bacterium; assembly: GCA_963700185.1. GTDB lineage: Bacteria > Pseudomonadota > Alphaproteobacteria > ATCC43930 > CGMCC-115725 > AP-15. The sequence goes on along the minus strand of CAVOWP010000001.1, from coordinate 112,656 downwards.
TTTTCTGCAAACATCATCAAGATAACGAGATTCTCTTCACGATGACGGCGAACCGCATCGTAGTATCGAAAGTCGTCCATAGCAGCACGGTGCTGACGAAGTAAGAAGAGCGCAACGAACTCGATAAAAAATAGTATACCTAAACCAGGCAAAAGAGATAAGGCACGGTCTATCAACTGAGTTTCTTGTGGTAAATTGATGCTCCGGAGATAAAAGAATCCAAGACCACCTATCGCTATAAAAACATTGACTATTAGGTACACCCCCGCACGGCTATAAACTTTACGGGCCAATTCGCTCGATTCTTCTGCAAAGCGGAAAAGAAGCTCGCGTGGATCTTTGCTACGCTGCAGTGCCAACGCGACTTGGCTGAAGTCGTCGGCCCGTTCTGCCCGCACTGCGGCCTCGACGGACTGAGCGTGATCCAGAGTTCGGGGCGAAAGCCTCTGACTCCCTCCGGGCAAATCCGCTAAGAGCAAACCGCGCACGCAATGCCTCGAAGGGCAAAGCCCCGAATGTCATACGAAACAGAGTAGGTATGGATAAAATGAACAGCGAATAAAATGAAGATGAAATTAAGTCAGGTATTATCTCAGAGAAATATACGCTATGAATAGTGACCAAGATAAATGGCTTCACAAGTGGCAGCAATGATATAATCATCCATAGTAGATCTCCCCTAGACGTTCGAAGGCTCGGCGACGTTCGAAGGCGCGTCGATATTCAACCGCGGTCGGCCTTCGATCGAGATCGCGGGAAGCTTTCGGAGGTATCGACTGGTCTACCAAGGCTTATCTCCCATAGGCGCGTTTGCCCGCTGCCCTTTCGACGAGTGCGCGGCGATTTAAGTTATTTTAACGGGCAACAACCATTCTCGGAAGGTATGATTGTAATGGAAGCGCAGCGACTTCGCCGCCGCACCACGGCGGGGGCGCTTAACGTAACACGCGCTTATGCCGCATCATCTGCCTCAGTCCCGCAACCTACTCGCCTCGCCCGAATCAGGGTGTCGCAACAACTGGAACGCGATTCAAGCGATGATCCGCTTCACGTGCTTCATTGAACATGTCAAGAAGGGCCTTTGCGAACTGGCCCTGTTGATACACAGCGCCCGGTTCCGCAAGGCGGATGGCCCACGGAAGGTTAATCGGCTTATCATCAAGCGCACATACGCGGCGCACTGATTCAAACGCTTTGAGCAAATCCCTAAAGTCGAGCACTGACATGCCAGCTTGTCCCAACGTAACAGGATCGGTAACTCCGTTGAGAACGGCTAGCATTGCTCTTAGACGTTCTCTATATTCCATCAAAATAAGACGAATCCTATGCAAGTGATTAACTGCTTCAACTGGAAATTGTGGCATGGCGAAGGTTAAGGTATTCTCGATATCCTGCGTTTCCCGATACATTATATCATAATGACGTTGCGTGGTGGTCTGTATAAGCGTTGTTTTCGAAATCAGTTTAGAAACGATACTCTCCCTATTGCCAAGTTCTGGCGGAGTCGCATGTTCGATTTTTGCAGTTGTCTCGGCAAGAGATTCGGTCACCTTCTTCGTGACTGCCTCCATCATGTCGATAGCTATCGTGGCCTGCAGCCCTTGCACTTGCAAATAATGGAAGCTTAGATAATGGAGTTGCGCCGTCGCAACCCTTTCGATTGCGGCCCCTAGACCTTCAAGAAAACCTTCTCGAATGGGAACTAATCGCCTCTCACGGCGGCTATCGATAAAATATGCAGTCAAGGGCGCAATTAGAACAACAGACAGAACTACGGATATCCCGTTTGCAATCAACCCTTCTAGCAACTGGCCATGCGGGCCCATCGATGCTGAGATCGTGGACCAGTCCCAAAAAATTCCGAGGATCACTCCAAGAACCAAAATCGTGAACGCACCCACAAGCAACTTGAGTGCCCCCGACGAGCCCCGGGAGTCCGAGTGGATTGCTACCAAGCGTTTTTCTTGCACCGTGTCAGCCACGTATCCCTCCCCTTTGGACACCGATGAGCTTCATCGGAAATTGCACTATGGCGCAACGGCCCTTAATACCGAAGGCTTGATGCTGCTTGGTAGTAAGGGTATCGGACCAGTCAGGGCCGCTTGCTCCGCAGGAGCTTCGATCTATTCGGCATCGTCAAGCGCATCGCGGACGCCAAGGCGCAGTTTCGATCTCTGGTCGAGCCGTGGGCTGACACCGCCACCAGCACCGGACGATTGATGATTGCCGTTCTCGGCGGCCTTACCGACGTGGAGCGGATCTTATCCGCACTCGGACGGCAGAGGGCAGAAGCCGCGCCAAGGCACCAGGGCAGCAGATGGGCCGACCCCCTGCCCTCACACCGCAGCAGCAGAAAGAGGCTACCCGACGCCGCGCGCAGGGTGCTACGCTCGATGAACTGGCGCAGACCTACAATGTAGGGCGGGCGACGATTTCTCGCCTCGATAAGGCCAACTGAGCAGGCGACCCGGAATGTCACGAAATCCGTCATCACTGCGCCGCACGGACTGGGCGGAACGTCATGTCGAGGACTTTTTGGCTTCGCCTCTCATTCGAGAGTTTGTGTTTCGCAGCCCTCAGTCCTTGGACAAGAAGATTCAGAAAGAGGTTGTCGATTTCCTGATCGCACATGATGGCACTGCAATCTTCGTGTCTCAGAAGTGCCAAGAAGACCCATCAACCCGCACCGGCGCTAAGGCGTCATCGTGGGCGCGCAAGGCGGCCAAGGTGGCCGCATCGCAGCTTTGCGGAGCTTTACGCAAGGCGGACGGCAAGCCCATATGGTGCGAGCATTCGCGGCGTGGCCGTGTGCAATTTCCCGATGGGCTGCCAAAGATCGACCACGCGATTGCTGTCGTTGAGGTGTTTGAACGAGTTGACCTTGAGCCCGATGCCCACGAGCTGCCGATGGAATTTCGAGGGACGCCTATCACGTATCTTTCCCTGAACGACTTTCTCAATTTGGCCGTGAACCTCAGGACATCATCCGAGCTGCTGGAATACCTCAACGTGAGGAGTTCCCTGCCCTCGTCTGATCTTCGGGTCATTGGCGACGAGAGGTCTCTTTTTGAGTGCTACCTTCTCGAAGGGGCGTCTCTGCAAGGGGCGCAGTCCCGCGCGGAAGCCGCAGCCATGGTGACGCGGCAACAGGATCGACTGAGGAACGCCCTCGCCGCAAAAAGAGAATCAGATCACTACAGCAGCCTGTTGGAACACGTAGCCGACGAGCTTGCCACACGACTCCCGGATTACGCGACCAATATACCGGAGCCGCTGCTTGCGCATTTCGATCCGGCGGACGCACGCGCTGGTTATCTGAAGATGCAAGGTATTTTGGCGGGCCTCAGGCTCCGTGAGCGTGCCGAACTAGGTCGGGCATTTCATGAAGTGATCTCGAACCTTCGGCCCGAGGCGAGTGGATTCACTTACAAGAGCGCATGGATCGATTCCAAAGCGGATTGGGTGTTTGTGTTTGCTTCCTCAAAAGGGGTGGAGCGTGCCGAAGTGCTAACGCGGCTGAAGGCGTTGATGAATGGAGCCATGGCCTTCTATCAACGAAACTGCTTAATGGTGATAGACTGTGACTCTGTAGGCTACGAGGTAGGCATCGGCATCCTTGGATCACCACCCACGCCAGCCGAACAAGAAATCGGACACAAATTATTTGGCCACCTGCGAACGACAACGGTGCCCATTCGGCTCGGTGCTTAGCCTCTTTCCATAATCTCCGCTTATGCGGCTTTCGATGAGAAGATGCAACGACTCCCCGGACACAAGATATAGTGATTTGCCTTATTTAATGAGCAGGTCGCCATATCCCCATATAATGGTGCCGACACACACTAAAAGGACAGATGTCCAATTGGCTACTTTCTGTAGAGTTATGTACGCATGGTACATATTCCATGATTCCCCAATGTACCACCTCTAATCAGCTCCAATAAGCTGGCAGCCTTCACGTTGGCAAAAACAGCAACTACAGTCATCAATGACCCGCTTCGCTGGAACCATAGGTTGGTATGCTCTGATTTTGGTTTTAAAACCGGCACAAACGCCGATAAGCAGGGGACGACGATTGCAATGGCACACAGAGCAATAGCCCAGAAAACCGTCAGTTTTATCCTTCTTTCGTGTCGATCCATCAATGCCTGAATATCCGGCGGACGGTTAGACATGGAGTGCGCGGTTTTTTTGTGTTTCAGGACAAAGAATTTCACGCCATCCGTTAAACCGCGTGTGGCACCCCTATGTGGGCGTTTAACTCACCATCAATCAGCACCACGCCGTCTTCGCTTCTCATGGTTTCGCCCTCTCTGCCCGATTTTCCATATTGCGCCTTTCTGCGACTTACATAAGGCCGATTCTGCGTCTTTTTGATAGTGCGCCCAGCGACACGGCCCGATTCACAGAGTTAGTTGTCGCGCGAGTTAATCTCGAAACGATTGGCCAATCCCACCTGTGCGCTATACACGACGAACCCCATACAGAAAACCCACTCGAAATCTCGATCTGAGAGCCTCAGAAATCCTGGTGGCCGTGAGCTTCGATTGGCTATACCAAAAATACTTGTTTCTTGTATGCAGACACGCTATGATTGTGGCATGTCAAAACGCATCGCCCTTTACCTGCGAGTCTCCACGACAGAGCAGACCGTCGAGAACCAGCAGCGGGAGCTTGAAGCCGTCGCCGAGCGGCACGGCTGGAATGTGGTTGCGGTCTTCACCGACGCCGGGATCAGCGGCACCAAGGGCCGTGACAAGCGGCCCGGCTACGATCGCCTATGTCGCGGCATCGCGCGCCGCGAGTTCGATCAGGTGGCGGCGTGGTCGGTCGATCGGCTCGGTCGCTCGTTGCAGGAGTTGGTCGCGTTCCTCGGCGAACTACACGCCAAGAACGTCGATCTCTACCTGCATCAGCAGGGGCATCGACACCGGCACGCCAGCCGGAAAGGCGATGTTTCAGATGATGGGCGTCTTTGCCGAGTTCGAGCGCGCCATGATCGTCGAGCGTGTCAAATCCGGCCTCGCGCGGGCGCGGAGCCAGGGAAAGCGGCTCGGGCGTCGCCCGGTCGGCGAGGATGTTGTCGAGCGCATCCGCGAGCAGTTGGCGACCGGCGCGGGCATCCTCAAAACGGCAAAGGCACTCGGCGTCGGCACCGGAACGGTGCATCGGGTGAAACGAGAGATGGTCGCTATAGCGGCCTGAGCCGGAAAAAAACAACCGCCCCACAGTCATCTCTATATTGCGCTTACAGTCAAAAGTCGTACAACCGCGATTATAGCAAAATGACCGCTTCTAGGAGAGCAACAGGGCCCCGCGGTTAACCTCGGGTGGTGATGATCGACTTTTCGTCAGCGAAGATCACGGCGAACTTCCGCCGCGATAGCTGCTTGTTCGGCGGCATCTAGGTAACCAAAGTACTCTATCATCTGTTTTTCATATTCGTCCTTTGTATAAACAGACAGGCAGGCAATACATTTTATCGTACCATCTGCTTGTTTTTGGGCAAATTCCCACTCCTGATCCTCACCACCGCTTCGTAACTCAAGACATTTTGGACATCTCAATCCTCTCTTTCTGCGATCATACCCGAAGTATAGTTTTGCGTATTGAGGTTTTAAGTTATTAAGCGCCGCGTCAATTTCTCTGGCGATTTTGTCATGCGTATAATTATCTCCAGTAAAAATTTCCTCCTTGTCCCAATACTCGCCAGTCGAGTTCAAATATTTGGTTCTGAACTCGACCCAAGGCTCGTCAGGAAATAGATGGTGATGGGCCTCTAGTATATCGATAATTACGGAACTGACCTCTGCTCTGATGCTCCCTGCATTCAAGTGGATTATTTTGTTTCTCTCCATTCTCAGCCGTGTGTAGAATTGCACAAATTTGTCCGTAAGCGGAGTGGATGAAACAATTCTGGCCGCTCTGCATAGATGGGCTGAATCAAGAGTTCTAAACTCTGCAAAATCGACTTTGCCGGATTTGCCGTTTGACGGCCACGATTGGGGATCGCCAGAGATAAGGAGAAATGGGCTTACCTCAGCGATTTTGGCCTTTAAAAATATTTCCAACGCTTGCTGGAGAAGGCTTATCGCGTTGTTCAGTCTTAGCCGCTTTGCACTCCAATGTTGGTTTATCGCTCTTTCAGCGACCTCTCGACCATCCCTTTCTTCCACCTCGGCATATAGGTGCTCTACGTCTTGGAAATTTGCGGCCTCGCTAATTACGATGTCCCAAGCAAGAAATTCATCCAACCCGTGGCCGTTTCGTTTAATTCGTGGTGGTCAGGAACGCCCGTGATCATGCGACCAGCCTTGGGAGTGGACGACAAAGGCTAAAATTGCCAGCCCTCTTCTTCCATGAATTCTTCGAGTGAAAAGCACCTGACGCGAAAGTGCTGGCAGATGTTCGGTATTCTCGCCGCGTTGGGCTTAAGCTGCTCCATTGTAACGACGGCGCGGCTCTCAACAGCAGCTTTGGCAATGACAAAAGGGTCCGCGTTTTTGCCGCCCTTAAGAAGCTTTTGCTGCTCAATGTTCTGCTGGAAATGAGGCACTCTGTAAATTCTCGCCACGAACTGGCCTTCTGCGGCTGTGGGGGTCGCAAATAGCTCGGTGTGGTCTTTGGCCCATGCCAGCAAATTTTCCGGCGCTCCATCCTCGATCTCGCGCAGGGCCTCGCGCGTCGAGACAATGCGTCCGTCGGCAACTAGTCCGTCAAAGTTCTCCCACAAACTGCGAAAAGTGTTCCGATAGAAATTTCTGAACAGCACCGAAAGGGGCGAATTGTCGAAAACGTAGCTCATTGGCTACCCGAAAAATATTCTTCGAGTGTGCCGACGTTTCTTGGTTTGGTGTCGAGATATTCGGCAAGCTGAGCATCATCGATCCTGTTCTGATAATACTGCCGGAACGCCAACTCGATGTATTCGCGACCAAGATAGGTTATTTGGGTTCGATACCAGTTTCCGCCGCTGCCGCTGGTCCTCTGGCCTGCCCAGATTTGGACCGCGTGCGTGTATTCGGCTTCATCGATCCAGCTACGGTCGAGAAATTTTCGGTAGATCACTTCCCGGCTGACGTGAAATCGCTCGGCTACTTCCTCGGCGGCCCGTTCGGAGTGGTCGCGCGAGGCCATTGCTTGGTTAAATGCCGCCTCCGGCACTAAAAATTCGGCGGCAAATCTATTGCACAGGATTTCGATGCGCCGTTGCTGCTCTGGCAGCTTCGGGATGTAGCGATCTTCAAGCGTGTCGATCCCGCTTGTATGGAACAGCAGATGCGCCAGTTCATGGAACAGGGTGAAAATCTGCCGGGTCTTGGTCGAACTGTTATTGACGTAGATGATTGGAAATTCGTCGTCGTAGAGGCTGAAACCTGAATAGCCTTCCACGCGAAACGCATCCTTGAAGACGAAAATCCCAGCGGCCTGAAGGGCGCTCCGCCAAGCCTTCAGTGCGCTTTCGTCGTCGGGCCACTGGTATTGCTCGGCAAGCGGGATATCAAGGTACTCGCGCACGCGCGCGGCCATGCGCGCGTTGGAAATATTGTCAGGAAAACGAAGATCGCGGGTGATGAGTCGGGGGGCCGGATTACGCCCTTGGGTTAGCTCGGCCAAATTGATCTGCAGCGCCTTAGCCTTGCGCAACAAGAACCGGACTTGGCGCGGAATCTGGTCAAACTCGGTGTCGGGCAGTGTGCGGAACGACTCCCGTATCGGCGGAAGAGTCGGCGGCTCGGGGAAAAAGAACGCAGCTACCGGCAGCTTAAATTCGTCGGCAAGCCGTTCGAGCTGCGGGTAAGTCGGAAACGAAGTGCCAGCTTCCCATGCGGCGATGTGGGTGAATTTCTCTGCAGCCTCCTCGATGGTCAGCCCGGCGCGGTTGCGCGCCCAAGCGACGATCTGCGGGTTGACAGGGATTCCTTCTCCTCTAGCCATGCGGCGCTCCGGGCAAAGGAAGCCGGGAAATCGTGCTGTGGCTAACGTTGTAGCTGCGCGCGATGTCGCGGACCCGTTCACCCTCCTCGCGACGGCGAATCGCCTCGCGTCTCTGATGTTCAGTCAATTTTGGTTTTCGTCCAAGCTTTACGCCGCGCGCTTTCGCCCGCTCCCTTCCTTCACCTGTGCGGCTGCGGATTAGATCGCGCTCAAATTCGGCGAGGCCGCCCAGCACAGTAAGCATAAGCCGTCCATGCGCCGTCGAACAACGTCGGATCGCCCCGCCCGGCGGGGCGCGGTTTCGGCGGCAAGGGTGCCCAGCATACCCAAGAGCGATCGAGGTCAAATTAGGACAGTACCCGGCTTTTTGGGCCTAGTCAGGTTTTTCGCAATGGGACTCCTGGAAGATGGAACGATCCACCGCTCCGTAGCCGACCGGAGGCTCCATGGGCTCCCTCGCGTCGATGGTCGCCCGGGTTCCATGCCGAAAGTGCTCAAAAGCGGCGGTGCCAAACCTCAATAGGGTACCCATGCTGGGGAGGTTTTTGACCACTCGTCCGATTTCCGGCATGTCAGGGTCGAGGTGATCCGCGCGATAGGGGTGCCGGTCGGACTTCACCAATGCCCGCCGCCACATCGCCGGTCTCCGGCGCGTTTGTCTTTAGGACTGCTGGACAGTGGATGGTGCGGATAACGCAAAGAGAAACCGCTCAGGGCGTCTTGTAGACCCGCCTCTATCGGCGTCGGCTCGGTCATCCCGGATCCGAAATACCCCATTTGATTGAGACTACAGCTTTCCCCCTCGCGTCGCATTCCCGGCACCGAAGCCGGGGGCCAAATCGACGATGCGTTCATTCGGCCCAAGCCCGAGCGACGGCAGGGCTGCCGGGTGAATTAGTCCGTCATGTCTGCACGACGCGCACTCGACAATCACGAAATCACCCGGCTTGAGATCGCTTACGCGAGCCGAATAGAGGGGAAGCATCGAGCATCCGTGTTCGCATTACGTTCTTATTTGGCATCTGCCCGAGCCCGCAAAGCCGATTATTCGATAACTTCGTCGGCGAGCGCGAGGATCGATTGCGGAATGGTGAGGCCGAGCGCCTTCGCGGTTTTGAGGTTGACGGCTAGCGAGTATTTTGTCGGCTGCTGAACTGGAAGGTCAGCCGGGCTGGCACCCTTGAGGATGCGGTCGATATAGGACGCTCCCTGCGCGTGCACCTCGACCGTGTCGAACGAGTAGGATATCAGGCCGCCAACTCTCGGAAAGTCCGGCGTACCGATCCCGGGCAAACTGTGACTGGCGGCGGCGGTGCTGATCACATCGCGATGTGCAACGTTAAAAATGTCCGGAAGAGCGATCAGGCCGCCTCCCGGCTCGCGGGCCTCGTCGGCGATGGCTTCCTCGATCCCCGCGTCATCGTGAACCGGAGCAAACGTAGCCGTTATCCCGAAAGACGGGGCGGCAGCCTCGATTGCGCGATTTAGGAATGTGGCATAGGGCGCGGTGTCCGGGTTGAAGATGACGACGACCCGCGTGACGCTTGGGGCGATATCCTTGAGCAATTGCACCCATTTTCCCATCAGCGGCGCGTCATAGGCGGTGAACCCCGTAATGTTGCCGCCAGGTCGCGCGAGGCTCTCGACAAAGCCCTGCCCGAGGGGATCGGACACGTTTACGAATACGATCGGTATCGTGCGCGTCTGCTGTCGCAGCGCCGCGATGGCCAGCGACGCACCGGCTAGAAGTACGTCGGGCATCAGGCCGACCAGATCTGCCGCATAGGTCTTGAAAAGGTTTGGGTTGCCCGCGGCAAAGCGGTACTCGATCCGGATATTCTTTCCCTCGATCCACCCGAAACCCCTTAATGCCTGTCCAAAGGCGGCCATGCTTGCCCGAGCCATCGGGTCGTTTTCGGGCCAGAGCAGCAGAACGCCGACACGGCGCACCCGGTCGGTCTGCTCTGCGTGCCCGGCGAGCGGCCACGCAGCAGCCGCGCCGATAACGGCGATGAATTGTCGGCGTCTCACTCGATCACCTCGTCGGCGCGGGCGAAGAGGGCCTTGGGAAACGTAACGCCAAGCGCACTCGCCGTCTTGACCCGTTTCGGTCGCTTGCCCGCGACGCTATCGGGAGCGGTTATCATGCTAACTAGTAGCGATGATCGTGGCAGCACGGTGGGTCATTCGACGGTTCGAGGTGCCCCAGACGCTCGGCGCGACGCTGCAAATAGGTTTGATCTTATACAACACCCAAGAACCCAACTCGTCAACCTGAGCCGCCCACCTGCTCTCTTGCTGAACCTCCCCAACCGTCCCCGCGGCAATTTTTGAGTCGGGCATGCACACGGAATGTGAGGCCCTTCCCGGAGCCGCCAGGACGAGTGTGCTTCCCCGGCCTCACTCCGGGAGCCAGAGGGCGGGATCATGCATCAGCAGCCGCCCAAGCGGTTTCCATGGGTGCTTAATCCTCCCCCCGCGAGGGGACCACTGCCGATCCAAAAACAGCCACTCCTGCATTATCGCGCCCCGTGTGATGAATTGGTTGCCTGCTGCGCGACAAACAAGATCAGAAATCGTTACTATCCAGATTGCCGCACTACAATCCAAGCTGCGACATTCTCCGGGGTCTTATTGGGGAAGCCAGCGCCCGAGGATCACCGGATCATTCGAGTGGTCTGCACTGCACAGGTTCGGAAATCGACCGCCTCATCACCTCGCAGGCGGCAGGAGCATCTTCGGGATAAGCGTCGCGGATAGGAGGGGACGACGTATGTTGGCAAAATCTATACCGTCAAGCGACTGGTGGATGTCAGCAAAAGCGACCAAGGCTCTCTCGCAATAAGCATCAACAATTTCGGCGATGCGTGCCTCGTAATCCGCGGGAGGCGATAACCCCATTCGCTTTCGATGATCCCGAGCATCTCCACATCCGACATGCCGCAGAAGCGCTCCATCAAAGCAGCCACTTCCGCCGCCTAAGGGCAAATAGTCATTGCCATTTTACGCATGGACAATTGACAATCACAGCATGATCGGTTAATGTAGCGGGAGATTTTATTGCCACAATCTGCCATAAAGCGAGTTAAGGTGGTGCCAACTACCGAATTGCGATTATAGAAGGGAATGATGTATCGAATGATGTTTCCAGGCTCTCCACGCCACCAGCCACCGCGCTGACCGCGATCGGAGCCGACGCCGAAATTGGTAGGGGTTACACCTCAGGAAGCGGCTCCGGCTGTAGCAGATTTAGATTTCCTTTGGGATTAAGTCGATGAGTGATCCAACCGTTGAAACGTTGCAATTGTTGATTGAGGCTAACGATCGTCGGCTGAACGATCTGATGGCGGAGCGTGATTTGCGTCATCAACAACGCTATGAGGCATCGTCTGAAGCTCTTGATTCAGCGCTAGGATGTGCAAAGGACGCGATTACCAAGGCAGAGGCGGCTTACGAGAAACGCTTTGACAACACCAATCAGTGGAAACAAACGTTTTCTGAATTGTCGGGCAAGATGGTAACCCGAATGGAATATTCGTCAGCTTATGACGCGATAAAGGACAAGATAGAAGAGGTTAGCGGGCGTATTAAGGTAATCGAGGGAAAGTCTACAGGTATTGGTACCAGTGTCGGTGTCGTCATGGCAGTTGCCGCACTGTTGATCTCGCTGATGTTTGGAGCAATAAATTTTACGCGATCGACGCCGGAAATGGTCCATCCACCAGTACTTCAGGCACCCCGGTGACCGAGAACGATACCCATTTTTACGTCGGCAACATACATCAGCACCCGGATAACTGGCTCATCGTGGGCTTGTTCTACCCGGCGAAACAGGCTATCGGTGATCTATTCGAGCCCTGATTTGCCTATCGGGAGAGCCGCCGATGAAAGGGAGTTTTACCGCGACTGCGATGTTGTTGATCGCGCTTGCGATGCCAGCAAGCGCCCAGCTCACCTCTCAACAGCAGAAGATGAAGGACTGTAACACGCAAGCGAGCGGCATGAGCGGCGATGCCCGGAAGCAGTTTATGAGCACTTGCCTAAGCGGCGGCGCGGCAGAAACGAAAGGGCCGCATTGCACCAAGGGAAAGCCGTGCGGCAATTCCTGCATCGCCATGGACAAGGTTTGCCATAAGTAGGAGAGCGGCCAAGGCCAACCAGCTCGAATACACCGGATTGTTTAATAGATCGTTGATGCGTCGATTATCAGCGGCGGGCTAATGTAATCGCGCCGGGGGACATGACCAGTTTCCGGTGCTATTGAATGCCTGATTATGGTGCGTGCCGCTTCTATGACAAAGCGGAAAGGGATCGGCACCACGCGCTGCGTCGCATACAGCGCCGGAGAGCCAGATCCATCGCGAGTGGGGCCATGCTTCCGTGGCTTATTGCCGCCGCCGGTCTCTTGGTTTTCTTCTGCGTCCGGTAGCTTAACGATACCAGTAGCCATGATGGTAATAACCGTGCGGGTAGTATTCGTGATGGTACCAGCCGTGATGGTAGTAGCGGCAATGATTGTAGCCGTTCCACCAGCATCGAGCTTCAGCCTCGGTTGAAACAAGTGCGGTTCCGAGAAAGAATACCACCAGCGTCGCAACGATGATTTTCATGGACATTACCTCCTATAAATGGGGTACTTCACGTTACGCATCCTTCTCCGTTTTGTCAGAGCCGAAGCCGATCCTGAAACATCGGGTCGTCGGATTAAAGCCAACATTAGACCAAGCAGGATTATCTCCGCTTCAGCGATGATCGCGCAGACATCAGGTGTCTCGGTTCGCACTTGAATCTCAGCTAAACACTTCGTCGCTTGCCAGATGGCAAGCGCCGGTTCTCTGGTAAATGCCACCAATTCTCTCCGGGTTTGGGAGTAGGCCCCCACAAACGCGAAATCTGCCTCAGATCAGTTGAGGCTTGGTTAAACGCGGCGATCAGGGGCGAGCGGGGCTTAGCGCCCCGCCCGCCTTTCGCTATCTGAGAGCGCAACCAACTCTGGAGCGAAATTTATGGCCCAACAGGCTGTACCTCTAATCCGCCGCGAAAATTACAATGCCGTAAGGCGTTTGCTCAACGGCGATCTTCCCAGCACCTTTGAGGCGCGGGATTACGAGATCTTTCAGAAAGCGGCCTACATCAGAAGTATCGGGCATAATCCGGTTCGTATTGAAATCGATCCAGAGGAGTTCACCCGTTTCTTCTCGACCTCGTTGCAGGCGATCGGCCAGTCGCCATTGCCGGAATTCCGTGCGCCGCATCTCGATCCGACCTCGGAATTTCCGATAGTGCTGACCTCCGCGAAGACCCCGATTTATTGCCATAGCCAACACCGCAATCTCCCTCGCTTGCGGCGTGTGGTCCCTGACCCCATGGTCGAGATAAATCCGGCGACCGCGGCATTGCATGAGATCGAGCAGGGCCAATGGGTATCAATCTCGACGCCACGGGGGAGTATTCGGGCGCGAGCACACTTCAATTCCAGCCTCGCTGATGGAGTCGTAGGTGGACAGGATGGCTGGTGGCAATCCTGTCCAGATCTCGGGTTGCCCGGTTACGATCCGCTCGGGTCCGATGGTGCAAACATCAACCTTGTGATTGGCGATGAGATTCTCGATCCGATCAGCGGAGCGGCCCCGCATCGAAGCTATCCGTGCCAGCTTCGAAAGCTCGCTGGCTCAGGGTGAACCGCAGCAATTTCGTTGCTCGCTAGCCGATTAGCCGGGCAGTTGGGAGAGGCCGATGATTGCTCACATCTCGATCGGAGTAAGGGACATCGACAGAAGCAAGCGCTTCTACGACGCGGTGCTGGAGCCGCTGGGATACAAGTGCCTGAGGCCCGCGCGATCGCTGCTGGGTTACGGGTATGGGCGCGACAGCATCGCGCTCTGGGTTGTCCAGGCCGAGCGCCCGGTACCGGCAGACGAAAAGTCCGGTCTGCACATCTGCTTTACGGCACCGGATTCCGCCGCCGTCGATGCGTTTCACGCGGCGGCGCTGCGCGCGGGCGGGCATGACAACGGCACACCCGGTCTGCGCCCGATATACGGCCCCGACTACTACGCCGCCTTCATCGTTGATCCAGACGGATACCGGATAGAGGCGTATTACGGTTCAGCCGAGACGTGAGGGGAGTTCAGATTTTTAAACTGAAGCGCTATCGAATGCCAGACCGCATCAGACAGCGAGATTTGACGGGTTTTTTCCAGATCGATAGCGGACAATGACCGAGGATATAGACCTATGGTGACAACAATGCCCAATCTGACAGAGCCCCATTGGGACCGCGCGTATGTCCTTGAGGGTTCGCTTGCCGAAAAATGCGAACTCACGCCCATTTCGTATCGGGCGATACCCCTCTGAGTCGCCTACTACGCTACGCGGTCTGCGAAGTTCCTGGCCCAGCACAACGCGTTGACCAGCCGCATTTGCTCGATTGTCGAGCACGAGGTCTCCAGGAGCCGGGGCGAAGCTACAATGACTGCAAGGCATCGTGCCCGAGAGATCGCGACATTCAGCCGGTTGTGGGAGTAGAGAAACTCGATCTGCCTCGGCAGGTCGTCACCCGAAGATGTCGCCATAGAAATCAGCACCACAGCAGCTTCCTGGCCCTGGAATTTATCGACCGTGCCGACGCGAGCACCTTCGGGCAACCGTGACCGGAGAAGATTGACCTGCATGTTGTAAGGGCTGACAACGAGGATATCGTCAACCCCGATCGGGCTGACCCGTCCCTCTCGGTCGGTCCAAAGCTGACCCAATAGGCTCTGGTATAGCTGGCGAACCCGGTCAGCTTCAGGCTCGGATTTCTGCGAATATCCCTCGTGCTCGATGGTGATGAATTTCAGACCAGTCGCCGCGAGCGCCGGATCGGCATCAGCGTTCAGGATCAAACCCTGCTGTTCGTTCCCGGCCTCGGGCAGCAATCGGTCATCGTAAAATGCATCGGATACGAACCGGCACAGATCCGGGTGCATCCGCCGCGTCTTGCTGAGGAAGATGCCACGTTCAGGCGGTACCGTAGCCGCACCGTCGAGTAGGTGCTCAAGCGCCGAAAGACCGGATCGCCCCGGATGACTGCCCTTGAGCGGCTGCGATAACTGCATCTGGCCGCCGACCAGAATCACGTTTTTGGCGCTCACACCCATCGCGACGGTATTGGCGAGCGAGACCTGTCCCGCCTCATCGACGAACAGATAATCGAGTTGCTGATCCAATCCCTCTCGCGCGAAAAGCCACGCGGTCCCTGCAATCAGGTCGTGTCCGCCCGCTGCGGCTTCGTCGTTTTCGGTCGTATCCTCGATAATCGAGCCGTTGAGAAATTGCTCTTCGTATGACGATTTCTTAATACCCCGAAATCGCAGTCCTCGCGCTGCCGCTACCTTCTCGACCTCGGCCAGCAGATTATTGATTGCCTTGTGCGAGTGCGACGACACCCCGACCCGTTTCCCTCGGGCAATCATTTCGACGATCGCGTGAGAGGCACAATACGTCTTGCCTGCGCCGGGCGGACCTTGGATCAGCAGATGACTGCGATCTAGCCGCTCGATTGCGTCGATCGCTCGGGCGACCTCATCTGGGTCATCACCGATAACGGTTAGACCCTGAAAGCGAGGATAGTCTCGGCGCAGGATGCCGGTGATCGCCGCATATTGATCCGCATCGCCCTCCAGCACAGCGCCGATGTAACGGGTTATAGCCGTCCGAAGAACCTTATCGTCGAGCGGACCCTTGGGGATGAGCGAAAACCGAGGAGGCAGCGGCTCTCGCTTCTTCCCCCGCTTCAACGAGATTTTGAACGTGTCTTCGTCCAGGTCCACGATCTCGCCAGCGGGGGCAAGCGTATCGGCGATCAACACATCGCCGCCGACGCTCATCTTGAAGTCCTGGGCCGGAAACCGAAACGAGTAGACGATCGACTTTTTCTCTGGGTATAGGGGGCGGGCGGGGTCAGGCTCCAAACCGCCGATGCACTCGGCATCGTCGATCAGTTCTTCCTCGGTCATGTCCTGGCGATTGAACATGGCCCACCATTCCGGTTTGGCCTCCCGCTTATGGAAATCGACAAGCTGACCAGCAAGCTCGCGCCAACCGATTTCCGCTTCGGGCACGCCCTCCGCCAGTGCCTTCACCAGCGCGGCGTTACGTTCCTCGGCCTCCTTGCGCTTTGCTGCCTTCGCAGGATCGACACCAGCGACATCGGCATCCGCAGAGTCAGCGGTCCCAAACCATGAGACCTCAGATGGGCGTAATTCCAGCAGCCAACCCCGACACGCGCGGAGCGACCGGCAATCCGCTTCGTTGTATGCCCCAATCTGATCGAGGAGCGCTTGATCGCCGGTCTGCTGCCATTGATCGTATACAACCATGCTGTCGAGGGCCGTCTTCACCTCGCCCGCCCGATCTCCGCCGAAGAAGACCTCCACGTTTTTCAGCGAGTAGCCGGGTTCGGAGATCCGGACGCCCTCACGGACGACCTTGTAGAGATCAACCAGCTTCCGACGCCGCAGTAGGTCGTCGACCTGGGCTTCTCTTGTACCGTGGACCATGGCTAGGCGTTTTAGCGCAATCTCTTCGTAGTTGGCGTAGTGGTAAATAAAGGCATCAGGATGTGCCTCCAACCTCGTGGCAATGAAGTCCATGGCGGCTTCGAAGGCGCGCTTCTCGGCCTGCCGATCATGCGCCCAATATGCCGTGAACCGTGGTTGGCCATCATCCACGGTGATGAAGCCAAATAGGTATTCGAGACCGCCGTCCTCGCTGAACACGGCTCCTTCCATATCGAAGAAGATGTCCCCCGCGTGGGGACGTGGCAGCCGGGCAAAACCCTTGCCCGAAATCACCGGGAGGGTCTCGGCATGGTTGAAACCGGTGTCGCGTTTGGCGACTTGCAGCGTTGCCTGATGTTGAAGTCGATTGAGGGTCTCCGGCTGGATACCAGGAACTCGTGATCCTGTTGGTGGTGCCGCAAGCACGCGGACGGTCGAGATACCAGCATCCCATAGCCGCCCGATCTGATGGCGGGTGATATTGGCAACGAGAGTCAGGTGATCGGCTGCCTCCCAACCTGCCTGACAGTGATCGGACCAGCGGCAAGTCCGACAGTGACCACATGGCTCCCCAACAGAAAGCTCTGGTGGTCGGTTTGCGAACGTCTCCAATCGCCGTTCGGCAATCGCATGATACTGCGCGAAATCTCCAACCCGCAGTGAGACACGCTCGTTATTGCCCAACTGAATGTGCATTTCGGTCGGAGCGCGGCTTTGCTCGACGCCGATAAGTTTCGAGTACGTTGTGAGTTGGATGACGTGTTCGGGCTTAGCCCTCCTTGGGAGCTTCGTATCCGCCGCCTCGTAGCTCCAGGCACCGAGACGCGATGCGTCGGCTGCCCGTTCCAGAAAATCAGCAAAGCCGAGCCAGGGAGGTACGATCAGTGCCGCCTGATAAATTACCTCGGCCCCGGCCCGCATCGCCTGCCGGGTAAGTGCGGTTCGTTCCGGGAGGTCAAAACCTTCGCCCGCAATCTCAGCGACGATAAGGCCCTTCGCCTTCATTGACGCGAGATACCGGCGTTCGTGTTCCAGGCCCTTCTTGAAGATTAGGACCGTCGCGGCGTCGCGCTCAGCGATCTCCGCAGGGTTAGTCAAATCTCGCAGATCGAGGTAGGTGGCGTGTCTACACCCTAGGAAATTGACCAGATCGCTGGCCGACAGCAGCAGCTTCCCGTCGACAATTTGCATCGTTAACCATACAACCGAATGGAGGACACCCCGGATGTACACTAAACCTGTGGATGTTCACTGCGAAGTGATTCATTATGCGCTAACGCAAATCGACGTATCTCGTAAAACGTGTTCTTCGCTGCCTTATCCATCGCCCTCGGCGCGCTCTCCTCCACCTTGCCGGTCACATCATTGGCAACGGGGGCGGCAGTTGCGGTGTGCTTCTCGCCCGAAGAAAGCTGCACCGCCTTTGCAGTCGATGCGATCGACCGCGCTGAGACACAGATCCTCGTCAACGCCTATGGCCTCACAACGAGTTCGAGTACAGTCGAGGCGCTAATCCGGGCAAAACAGCGCGGTATCGAGGTCAAGCTGATCGCAGACCGCACAACGCCGTGCGGGCACAACAGCGGGATCGGCCCCCTCGCTCGTGCCGGAATCCCGATCTGGATAGATCACAGCGCTCGGATCGCGCACTCTAAATCCATGGTCATAGACGGCAAGGTTACGCTGACGGGCTCGATGAACTGGACTGGCGGCGCTGCGCTCAACTCCGAAAATCTTAACCTCGTTGCATCACCGACCATCGCAGCCGCCTACGCCGGGCACTGGCACCAGCGCCTTGCATTGTCGTCGCCCTATATCCAGCAAGGAGATTGGTGCCGCAGCCGGGAGACGGTGGGCCTCAAATCGGAATCATGGCCGAGATGAAGGCGGACCAAGACGACCGGCTCGGAGAGCGAGACTTTCTCGACCAGTCGAAAGAGTGCTCCCTTGAGGGGCTACAGCCACCCGAGATCGTCGGGCAAGTGGAAAACCCGGTGCTCGAAGCAATCCGTTGTCTCTGGTGGCGAGCGTTCGATCGCGTCTGCTATTGGATTGTGCTCGCCCGGCTGTCGATCTTTGAGTGCATCCTCGGGGCTGAGCCACCGAGACCCGCCGACCACAACCGCGAGGCCGACGATCGGATGGACAAGTACCCCAGCGGCCAAAATCTAGGCGGCGAATCAGGATCTCCATATCAATAGCGCCGATCCGTTACCATCCTTTGCGGCTCCGTCCACCCAAAAACAGATCCTGGCACTTTCCCCAACTCGGTGCCATCGGTCGGTCGCCAAAAGCGAAGAGCTACGGGGCGAATTGCGGAAGCGCTGATGTTCGCCGATTTAATTTCTCTCGTCATCAAATAATTAACGGTCGAGATTCTATCATATACGACGCTGATGTTTTTATGTATCGAGAGAATTTTCGATGGTTAAAACAATACTCGCTGCGATCACTGCAACAGTGTTGCTAGCGTCGTCTGCTGTACCATCATCTGCCCAATATCGCTATAGAGGAAACTATGGATACGGAGGAGGATGGCATGGCGGAGGGTGGTACGGGGGAAACGGAGCCGCTCTTGGTCTCGGTCTTGGGCTCGGTTTCCTTGGCGGGGCTTTAGCGACTGCTCCCTACTATGCAGCACCCTATTACGCAGCACCCGGTTATGGCTACGCCCCTGCTCCAATCGCACCTTCCACTTGGTACTGGTGCGATCCATACCAGCAATATTATCCGTACGTGCCAAATTGCCCGACTGCATGGCGGCAAGTGGTGCAGTAGACCGGCATGGAAGGGGCCGCGGCTATACGGTGATGCATCGGGCGGCGATCGACGTGGCGGGGAGGCCAGCACCGGGACCGCGAAATTTATTCTTCTGACGACATGACCTCGCGCGAGGCATTTTCAGATGGGCGGGGCAGAAAGCCACCAGATGCCGGTTCTTAGCGTTACTATCTACGAATATCGCATAGAATTCTCTGGTGGTCGAAGTCCGGTAGATTTATTACGTCTATTCCTATTTGATTGTCAGCAAGCAGTGGAATAATCTCGCACTCCTCGAATCCAAAAGGGACAAAAATGAAATACAGTACACACGGCTTCACCAGATATCGCACACCGGTGCTCGCCGTCGTGGCTACACTCGGCACGCTCATGCTCGCCCAACCAAGCCACGCAGCCGCTTGTGCCAATGGAGTCTACCGAGCGGGATGCGTCGGCCCCAATGGGGCTGTGGGAGTTCGCAAGTCATATCCGCACCATTACGGTCATGCGTACCACCGTCCGGTTAATTGCGCCCACGGACCTTACCGAGCGGGGTGCGTCGGCCCCAATGGGGCTGCGGTCGTCCGCAGGCCATATTAGTGGCAACAAGCCATGTGACAGCGGCGGTCTCCGCGCCGCCAACCGGCTCCCAATAGCCGCGCATCGGAGGGGTCAGGGAGCATGGTCCGCGAAAACGAGATACGGGACGCGGAGGTGGCCGCGGCGCTACCGCCGACGACCGATGCTGGGCTGATGTTTATCGGTCGCATCCGCACACCCTGGACCTCGCGCATGGAGACGCCACGACAAGGCCGGGCTGACGGGCCGCTTTGCCGCATCGAGGTATTCGAACCATGGGTACCGGCGCTCGCCGGTCTGGCGCAATACGAACGAGTTGAAGTGCTTTATTGGCTGCACCTTTCCCGCCGCGATCTTGTCCTGCAAAGCCCGGCCAACGATGGGACTTCGCGAGGTACATTTTCACTAAGATCACCCGCACGGCCCAACCCGATCGGCACCGCAATTGCTCATCTTGTCGGTATCGAGGGCGCGATCGTAATGGTGCGGGGGCTTGATTGCTTAGACGGCACACCGTTGCTCGATCTGAAGCCCGATCGGGGATTGTTTACGCCGATTGCACCGCCGCAAGTGGGCGATTTCCAAGTCGGCGATCCCTGATTTTTATCCCAAAGGTTCTGCGAAAATCCGACCCCACAGAACGCGTTGCAGGTTTCATCTCGGCATAAGAGATTATTTTCGGGGCTACCGGACCTGTTCGACCTTCAAAGAGCCCGCGGGCAGCGCCCGTAGAAGATTGGTCTCATTGCCGGTCTGCTCCAGCCATGCCGACCAGTCGGAGCGCTCCAGCACGACCGTCTGCCGATCATGGATCGGCGCAACATCCGGGCTCGGCTCGGTCGTCAGCAGTGTGAATGCTTCACCGCCCGCTGCCATGGGACGCCATAAACCGGCGAAGCAGAACCACTCCTCACCAGCCTTCGTGAATTTCCACTTCGTTTTTGGCGACTTCGTTCCGGTAAATTCAAAAAAATGCGATGCCGGTACCAGACAGCGACCGACCGGGAATTGTCGGCCTTCGGAACGGAAATTGATGACGGGCGGACCGTTGGGCCGGGCTGGCGGAAAGCCCCACCGCAATTCCGAGAACTCGTTCGCCCCGTCTTCAAGGCGGCGGATGACAGGGGCACGCTCGGTCGGCCAGATGTCCTCGCGCGGTTCCAGGTTTGGGGCCGCGCTTGGCCACTTTATAGGAATGCGAGTCTGACTGAAGGCCGCGAGAGAGTCGCTGTACGGAATGTTATTGCCGAAATCGTTGCACACCGGATTAGGCCCCGTACCGTGTATCGGGTCGAGTTGTGTCGTTGTAGGCACCTACCGCTCTGCCCGCGGCCCGGCTAACGATCAACTGCTTCCAGGGTTCCCGGAATCCGAGTTCGACGAGGGTGAGCAACCGCAGAAGACGGATGGCACCTAATCGATCGTCCGCCCCGAGCCAGCCGACCCGCTCCTCGCGTCTAGGTCGTCGGCTCTGAGTTCTAATCGGGAGGCAAGATCGAGTATCTCTCGCCGCGCTCCTGGAAACCGGCATTTGCGCGCGATCTCCCGGAGTTTGCTCGCAGTCTCCCTGTAATGCTGACCACCTGACGGTGTACCGGTCCCTTGCGGCTCCTCCATCGGGTTCTTCCGTTTTGCTTGTACGTTTCTAGTCGTCACCTGCCTGACAAACATTGCATTTAGGTGGTAAGACCGCCGCGACATTGTGCCGCATCCGGGTGCCGAAGCCACCGGGCGAATACCGTAAAATTCACTATGTTTTGCGTTGACCTACCGCTTTCTCCGGCGTTCCTATCGATAAAAAGACCGATGCGCGCCCGCCCCCTCCGGGGGTCGCTTTCGGTCGAGGATGCGCCGATGAGCAACGAGCGGGAAGGAAGCGGTGAAGATAATCGCGTGATTGCGGAGAGGATCAGGCAACTAGCGCGACAAACGCCGATCGCGGAAATCCAACAGGAATTGTTCGACTTGGCGGATCGGCTGGAAACGATGATCGAAGGTAACGGAACCACCTCGTCGGGCAAACAGTAGACCACCCTTTGCGGCCTCGACGTGCTGAGGGATTTCGGCCTGGTGAATTCAAGTCGGCTTAGTTCCTGTTCCCGTAAGCCTGGCAGTACGACTGATCGCCGCGACGGCCCCATCACCCTGAAACCCGGATCGGGGTACCGTTCTGAAATGGGACTCCAGGAAGATGGAACGATGCATCGGTCCGCAGCCGGTCGGAGGCTCCATGGGGCCTCCACCGTGGATGGGTCGCCGATCCGGTTGAATGAACCAAGGGCCGTCAATCCGCAAAAGGGTACCCATCCTCGGGAGGTGTTTCCGGTTCTTCCTATTTCCAGAAATTGCGGCTCTGGTTGACCGTCGATAGGGAGGAATTGAGGCGAAAGCTCTGCGTGGGAGCAACTCCGTGCGGCCCCTCGGCGAACTCGGTTCGCGAAAGGGCTGATGAACGCAGGTAGCCCTCACCGGGAGGCTGTCGCTTTGGTGCGGGTCTTGGATGCTGGCTTCGGTTTGGCCCTGATCCGCATTGCTCGGCCCTCCGGTTGATCAATGTCAAACGCTCCGGTTTTTCGGACCAGATCGCTCAGTTTTCGATAGCCATAAGTGCGCGGGTCGAAGTCCGACGCGATGTTCGCGAGGCGTTGGCCCACCGCGCCCAAGCCGACCCAGCCATCTTCGGTCTCTATCTGCAACATGGCCTTGTTCAAGATAGGAATAGCAGCACTGGGCGGTTGCAGGGCTTTGGCGGAAGGCCCCTCTTCGGCAGCCGAAACCTGGGCCTCGGGTAACAAGTTCTCCGTGTAAATGAACTTGCGGCATGCCTGCCGGAAACTCTCGGGTGTCTTCTGCTCGCCGAAGCCGAAGACATCGGCACCCTGTTCCCGCAGCCGAGACGCAAGGCGCGTGAAGTCGCTGTCTGAAGAGACGAGACAGAACCCGTCGAATCGACCGCTGTGCAAAAGGTCCATGGCGTCGATCACCAAGGCGATGTCGGACGCGTTCTTTCCAGTCGTGTAGGCGAACTGCTGGTAGGGGTCGATCGCGTATTTTTGGAGGATGCCCGCCCACGACTTCAGGCGTTGGCCCGAGAAATCACCATAGATCCGCCGCACACTCGCCTCACCAAACTTGGCCACCTCCTCAAAGAGCCCGGCAGCGATGCGTGGCGATGTGTTGTCAGCATCAATGAGGATCGCCAATCGGCGCGTGCGGGCTTCTTCCGGCATGTTTGGACCTCCGCTGTTGGTGCCCGAGAGGGGTCACCTTATATACCTCTGCCAGTTTCGGCCTCCCTAACCAGGAGCCGACCTAGGTTTTCAGCCGGAGTCGCTCGTGCGTTCGGCCCGGCTGTTTCTGTTCGATACCCTGGATAGGTTGTGGAGGCCGCTGATAGCGAAGGGTGAGGTCACGCTGGAGGCGCGAGCACACGTTCGGCTGGCTGCATCGCATGCCGTTAGCAGCGCTGTTCAGGCGATCGATCTTCTCTATATGGGGTCCATGTGATCAGTGTTACGTGCCCGTTCACCATGGCCTGGAACGCTCTATCAGATCCGAGTTAGTATACTACATCGGCAGTAGTCGCCCACATATAGGCGCTCGCCGTTTACCATCCGCCCGGATGTTCTTGGCCTACCAGCGTTTGAGGGGATTTGACTACTGCTGAGATGGTTGACACGGATTTTGCGATGGCGATGGCGGCAGCCACCACTGATCCGCTGGCTAGAGGCGATTGCGCTTTTCGGTGTTGCGCTAGCTATCCGATTTTCATTGGGTCAGGTGCCCGGAGGGGGTCTCTATCTGACCTTTTATCCGGCACTACTCATTGCCACGATATTTTTGGGGTGGCAAGAGGCTGCTTTCGTCCTGGTACTGTCACTAGCAGCCGGGTGGTACTTTTTCTTGCCGCGCGACATGACGGTATTCCTAGCAGGAGCGGGTGTTGTTGGAACCTTAAACATCGGCATCATCATTGCCTTGAAAGCGCTAGCACAGCAACTTGCTGAGGCGAACGAACGACAACGACTGTTATTTCAGGAACTCCAACACCGGGTCGCAAATACCCTGCAATCTACCGTCTCCACTCTGGAGAGGATCAAGAGAACTTCAGATCATGCTGAGTCGGCTAACCTGCTTAATCAGGCGATCGAACGGATGTTTGTGTCGGCGGAGATACACCGCCGTCTACACGATCCAACATTGTTCGATGGTGGTCTAGAGCCAATCCTGCGAGAAATTGTGGCGACGGTGATCGATCGAGAAAGGGTTATTGTCAATTGGAAAATCGAGAAGATTGATCTCTCCTTGGATCAGATGAGCGTTCTCACTATGCTCGTTATGGAGATTGCCAACAACTCGGCGAAGCATGTTTTTCAACGCGATCTCGGTTCTCACTTTGAGGTGGAACTAAAGGCGTTCCCAGGTCGCCGTGCGATGCTGAAGGTCAGCAATGATGGCCCTGGCATCGAGGAGGACGCCGAAAAGCACTCTGCACAACCGGGTATGTCGCCGTTGGCGGCGCGACGGCTGGGCACGCAGATCCTCAAGGGGTTGACTGATCAGATCAACGGTACACTCGCTATTGCACATGATCGGGGTACGACAGTCAGGGTGGATTTTCCGATTGTCTTCCCATGATTTGATCGCCGCTTCCCTTGGTCTATTCGCTAACGAGATATCAGTTACACCTTGCTGCTCCACGTTGCTGTAAGATCGCCCGCTATTTTCGCGCGAAGTGGTGGCCATCGATGACCTCCATCCCCACCCGTTCTGGTATGCCGGGACATTTCGGCATCCGCATTGCCGAGGCCGACAAGGATAAGCTCGTAGGCGAACTCGATGTGGATGACCGCCACCTCAACAACAGCGGCCATGTGCATGGCGGTGCGTTGGCGGCGTTCGCCGACGATCTCGGCGGAACATTAGCCGGGCTCAATGTCCGACCTGATTTTCGAACAACCACGATCGAGTCGAAGACGAATATCTTTCGCGCCTGCGTGCCGGGGCGGCTCACCGGCGTTGCTGTGCCGGTGCATGTGGGGCGGCGCATGATCGTTCTGCAAATCTCGATATACCGCCCGGACGGAAAGCTTGCGGCGATGATGATTCAGAACTCAGATGGTTCTCCCGAGGACATCAGCCACACCTGCGGGTGAAGACGGTGGCGAGGCGTAGTGCCCTTACCCGATATCTGGGGTTCCCCAAATCGTCTTGCTACTTGATCAACCGTGCTCGTTGAATTAGCGCGTTCGCCGGGAGGGCAGGGTCGAGCACTTTTTTGGCGCTTTCGACGCCCGCGATGGGGAGCTTCCGCGGATCGAGCAGCCCGAGTTGAGCCAAGACTGAGGCTTGGTCCCAATAGATGTGCTCGTGGGCCAATTTGCCATCGCGGAATCGGACGATCACGACCAGGGCGACCTCCACCGGCAGGCCAGTCGGCGGGATACCCGGTAGCATCCAGTCCATTTCGACGCTGTGAGTAAACTTGATGACCATTTCATCGACAAGCTGATCCCTCCCGATAGTCCGGGAGATCGGGACCATCTCCATGTCGGGCGGCATTCGCGGGATGAAATGCGTTGCGTAGAACTCTCGCAATTCGGCTTTGCCGCTGCCGCCAGTCAGGACGGGCACATGATCTACGTAGGCGTCCTCCACCATCGTATCCAGCGTGTCGTCAGTGCTGCGGGTCTCAAATTCATGCCGGATATGGTCTTCCCACAGCCGCACCAAGTCGGTGTCGCCCTCTTTTTGTGCCTGCTTGCTCATGGCTTTTCCCCGCTAAACGCCTGGACGTAGAAGTCCTACCTGGGCCTCCGGGAAGATGGAACGATCCATCGATCCGTGGCCGACCGGAGGCTCCATGGGCCCACCCCCGTCGAAGGTCCGCCGATCCGGTCGAAACGAACCGAGGGCGTCAATCCTCGAAAGGGTACCCATCCTCGGGAGGTGTTCCCGGTCCTCCCCAATTCAGAAATTTGCCGCGCCCGATGTGATCGTTACCAATTGGTCGAGAAAAGAAACCAACCTTATTCCGTTGCTCTATGACCCCCGACGCGAATAGGGGTCGCGATTACGCATCCGGCGTGGGCATCGGGACTGGCTCGGATGGTGGCACGGCAGTCCGAGACCGCGGTCGTCTCTGCCTCGTCTTCTTCGGCTGTGAGGCTGCTGCATCCATAACGTCGGACTTCGATTCCGAGCCAGGGGTCAGACCCGGACCAGGATGATCCGCCTCGACTTTCTCCTCGCCATCTCCCACGGGAGATTCCGCTACTGTGGGTGCCGCCGCCTCTGCCTTTGGTTTGCGACCCAGACCAAGTTGCTTTGCGAGGGTAGATCGCCGCTCTGTATACGCGGGGGCCGTCAGGGGATGGTCGGGCGGCAAACCCCAGCGTCTCAGATATTCGACCCGGCTTAAGCCATGTCGGTGGTTGATGTGGCGGCGAAGTGTTCGCCCCCGATGGCCGCAATCCAGACAAACCACGTAGTCGTGGCGAACAGATTGCCGCACTGAAACGGCAGGGGTCAGCAATTCTTCTGGAGGACTTGGCTGTCTAACCTCAGTCAGAGCCCGATGCACCGAAGTGATGAGATCAGGAAGCTGACTAGCGCCGACAGTATGGTATCGCAGGTAGCTTCCGACGATTTTCGTCGTGTGAAGAGGGTTAACGTTTTTGGCCTCCATGGCAGTCTCCGACATATTTTCAGCTATCCAAATACATGAAACAGAGAAGAATTGGAACAGGCGAATAAATCGCCGCATCATCAAAGGCCCTGGATGGGTCTGAATTTGCAAGACGTGCTGCCAACGTCGTCCGAAAGATCAGGCTTTGTGCCCCCCAACCGCGGTGCTGATTTCGATCCGGGGACGAGTTTGCCCAAATTCACTTGTTTGGTTGGTTTTGCGGAAGGACGAGGGCGGACGGCCATACGTCGCCCGGAATGCGTCGTTGAAGCGCCGTACGCTGCGAAAACCGGCAGCAAAAGCTATGTCACAGAGCCCCATCGTTGTTTGATCGATCAACCGTTTCGCCGCCTGTACACGTCGCGTCGCAGCAATATCGCTTGGAGGCGCACCGGTATGACGGAGAAACAGCCGTAACAAGTGGCGTGGCCCGACACCGAGGCGATCGGCAAGTTCGGCGACCGAGGCTTCGTCCAGGAATCCTTCCTCGATCAGTCGCATACCACGCGCCACTGTCGTTGCGGTTCCGCTCCAGGCCGGGCTTCCCGGTGCCGTCTCGGGGCGGCAGCGAAGGCATGGCCGGAAGCCCGCCCGCTCCGCGGCGGCTGCCGAACCAAAAAACACGACATTTGCCGAGCGCGCGGGTCGCACCGGACAGACCGGACGACAGTAGATCCGGGTAGTTCGAACGCCCGTGAAGAATGCGCCATCGAATTCCCGGTCTCGCGCCAAGCGAGCGCGGTCGCATACGTCCCAATCGAGACCCGGTGGCAATCCCGTCATCATCGAAGGTCAATTTAGCCCGGCGAGCATCAGTCAGACCTAGCTGGAATCGGACTCGGTCGCCGGATCACGTCCGAAAACGGCCAGCGCCGACGCGGCTAGGCCGATCAAGTATCCGGCCATGCATGATCGCTCGATCATCGGCAAGCGAAGCCCTCGCTTCCGCTCTATCACGGCTGGCTCGTCGTCGCGGCAGCTTTCCTTGTCGCCCTATACGGGTTTGGGCTTGGCTTCTATGGGCCGGGAATCTACCTCGTGGCGCTCAACGCGCTTCACGGCTGGCCCACCCGCGAATTGTCATCGGCGATAACAACCTACTACGTTCTCGGGGCCACCTTGCTGTTCTTCTGGGTCGGCCCCCTTTTCGATCGTCACGGCGCACGAAAAATGGTCGTGATGGGGACCGTCGCGATGGCGTGCGGAGTGATGCTGCTCGCGCTTGTCACCCGGCCCTGGCATGTATATGCGGCGTTCGCCGTGATGTCCGTTGGGTGGGCCACGATGAGCGGCGCAGCGATCAACATCATCGTCGCGCCGTGGTTCGACAGACGCCGTGGGTTGGCTCTGAGTTGGGCGCTGAACGGAGCAAGTGCTGGCGGCATCATTATCGCACCGCTGCTGACCTTCCTCATCGCCCGGTTCGGCTTTGCCTTTGCGATTGCATCGGTATCCGCATCGATGCTCGCCACCCTCATTCCGGTAGCGATAGTGGTGCTCCGCCCGAGGCGGGCCGATGAATATGATCCGGTGGAGCGGCGCTGCTGATCCCGACACGGCACCACAGTCCAGCACCGCATCGGCTGCCGAGGCATCCGGGCTTCCGCCTCACCGCAGTGCTGCGCAGTGGCGTCTTCATCTCGATCTCGGTTCCGTTTGCACTCGGATTGACGGCACAGGTGGGCTTCCTGACACATCAGATTGCGTTCCTATCGCCGACCATCGGGACCGTCGCTGCGGGTTGGGCCGTCAGTCTGACGACATTTGCCGCCGTGCTCGGGCGTATCGCCACCGGGTATATCGCCGACCGGTTCGACCGGAGAGCCGTGGCCTGTGTCAACTTCATCGTGCAAATGCTCGGGATGGCGATGCTGGCGACGGCAACGACGCCAGCAATGCTCTACCTCGGGTGTGTGTTGTTCGGCCTCGGTGTCGGGAATACGACATCGCTTCCTGGCCTCTTGGTTCAGCAGGATTTTCCCAAGCAGCATTTCGCACGGATCGTCAGCCTAGTGGTCGCGATCAATCAGTTCAGCTTTGCGTTTGGACCGAGCTTACTCGGCCAGCTAGAGCAAGCAAAAGGCAGCTACAGCACCGGGCTGCTCGTTTGCCTATCGATGGAAGCACTGGCGGCGCTCATTGTTGTCTCGCCCGCGATAACTCGGTACCGGAAGGAAGGCCGTTGCGCGTAAACAGTCGACTCGGAACACTCGAACAGGGAATTACAGGGCTTTCTCAAAAAATAGGCTTGTCTCGATGTTGCAGGCGGGCATCATCGCATACGGGCTGAACGGATCTCGTAGCCGAAATCCCATGCGTTCGTAGAGACCGACCGCCTCCTGTTGGTAGGTGCCCGTTTCGAGGCGCAAGACCGACTTATTTGCTCCACGAGCCTCGCCCTCGATCCTGCGCAGCAGAGCTTTCGCCACTCCCCGACCACGTGCTGCTGGCCGGGTATACATGCGCTTGACCTCGGCGTAGTCGTCGAACACCGCGAGGCCGCCGCAGCCCGCCGCGAGGCCGTCCAGCCGCGCCAAGAAGAAGCGCACGTGCGGCTCGAACAGTTGCTCAAACGAAAGGCCGTGCCGTTGATGCATGTCGTAGGCTGGGCCGAGCAAGTCGTTCAAATTCGTCAATCAGGTCATGCACTTCGGGCGTAGCCTCGACCGCTTCCGGGTCCGAGTTTCTGCTGCATAAGTGCAACAGATGGAATCGAAATTTTGAAATGACTGCGAGAATTGGAACTTCGCTTTTCTCCCATAGTTGCCGTTTTCAAAGCCAAAGGGGTAGGGCGAATGAAACACGCCAAGCCAACAACGGTTCTGGTGGTGGAGGATGAGCCGACCGTTCGGGCTCTTGCGGAGTCCATCATTGAGGCCCTCGGCTACTTGATTTTGTCGGCAGCGAACGCGAGAGAGGCAATCGCCCTTTTGGAGCAAGATGAGCCCATCGACATCTTGTTCACCGACATCAACTTGCCGGATGGGCCAGACGCGATCGATGGGCTAGAACTGGCCAGGAAAGGCGTCGAGCTTTGCCCGAACCTGCGCGTGATCTACACAACGGTCCACGGTCAAACAGATGGCATGACCGCGCTGTTTGTTGAGGATGCTACTTTTCTTCCCAAGCCCTACACGGTCAAACAGCTTACTGAAGCCGTTCAGCCGACTGCTGCCGACCACCCGATGTAACTCCGATCGCCAAGGATAGAAATCGAACCGGCTAGGTGGTTATAACCGTCACATCGCGCCTTTGTCGGGAGCAGTGGTTCCATCGGCGTCGAGGATGCCGATGTGCGCCCAGAACGTCTTGTGCAGAGCCGCACCAATCCGAGGCGTTAGTTCGTCATCCGGACCTGTACACCCCATCGACGATCTCGACCCTCTGCATTGCGCACCAGCGGGCCACGAAGGCGCTCGCGAGCGTCGCATCCGCGAAGCAGATCGCAAAAGCATCATTCACTACGCCTAGTGTGCTCGATGGGGTCGAGGTCCACCCATTAGCACCACAATTGGCGTCTAACCATGCGTTCATCTGATCGAGGCGGCTGCCGAGTCCTTCGGGCGGAATGCCGATCCTGACGCGAACTGGAAACCGGCGTTCGGCGTTGCGAGCGGCTTGTTGTACCGCCTTCATCGAGCAACCCGCCAGAAGCCGATCCGGTCTGTTGTGCGTGTAGCTTCTTGCTCCCGCAGATCGCGACCGGTGATCTCGACATTACCGTCGTCGGTCAACTGCCTACGCCGAACCTTCCGCTCAGCGATCAGTTCGAGCCGGGTCCGGTGAAGATGGTAGGCTTCGAGGCAGCGTTCAGGCGTCGAGGCCTCCGGAAGCAGGATTTGGAAGACGCGCCGGGAAACGCGCACCACGCCCTCATACTCGCCGACGCCTATGCCGAACTCGACGACGGAACGCTCGGGGTTCCAGCGGGCGTCAGGGGGAAAACGAAAGAACATGATCCTCCAGGTATGTTCTGCTAATGTTCTACCGAAGATGCCACGGGACGTGTCGCCGAGTCCAGTCGGCTGTTTTCGTAGGTTACGGCCCCCACGTTTCAGGGTCCAATTCAAGAGCGGCGGTTTGCTGATGCGCTCGTCAAGTACGCTTCTGTTCAAACGCGACGGCAGCCGAGAAAATCGGCCAAGGTGGCGGGCACACCAAGATGGGAGGAGACCGATGGAAAGAACCGCGCAGTGCCATTGCGGATCGCTTCGCGTCATAGCCACGGGTGACCCCGAACGGGTCTACCTGTGCCACTGCAAGGCGTGCCAGCGCCGCACCGGCACCGCCTTCCATTTCGGCGCGACGTATCAGAAAGAGCAGGTGCGGCTCGACGGCGAGCGGAAGATCTACGAGCGCGACGCCGACAGCGGCTATCGCGTTCGATTTCATTTCTGCTCGAATTGCGGCAGCACGCTCTATTGGGAGGGAGACCGCAACCCTGCCGTTTGCGGGGTCGCAGTGGGCGCATTTGACACGTCGGCCTTTCCACCGCCCAGCGACTCGATCTGGGAGGCGTCAATGTATTCTTGGCTCGGCCTTCCGCCGAGTACCGAGCACCACCGGCAAGGCCGACCACCGGCCAAATGATTTCCGAAATTACCCGAGCCAGCAAATTCGGCGGCAGCGCGTAAACTATCTCACCTGGGGACTGCTGAGTTTGGCGAGATCAATTCATCGCCGAACCCTGATACATGAATGTCCAGGGTCTCGGGCCTGTCATATAGCCGGTTTCGATGGCATTGATTTGGAATCCCGCAACGCGGATCAAGTCGTCCATTCTGCGATCGAGATGACAGCCGCCGCTGATCCGCTTCCAGCACGGCGTCAACCAATGCTGGCAGCGAGCAATCTGGCCTTCCGGGGACAGGCCGTGCTCGACAAAAAGTAATTGCCCGCCCGGTTTGAGAACCCTCCGCATCTCGATGAGTGCCGCCATCGGATTCGGGATCGAGCACAACGTCCAGGTCATCACGATCGTATCGAAGACCGCATCAGCAAGCGGGAGGCGTTCGGCAGAAGCTCGGAGCAGCGACACCGGGACAACCGCATCCGCCACTCGTCTGCTTGCGAGCCGCAGCAATTCGGTCGACGGATCGATAGCGATGACATGAGCCACTGCCGGGCCATAGAGGGGCAGGTTTAGTCCCGACCCGACGCCGACCTCAAGAACCAGACCTCGCGCCGTCTCGATCGTCCGCTGACGATAGTGGTCCAGCAAACGGTTTCGCATAGCGAGGTCGAGCAGGCGAGGCACAATCCAGGTTTCGTAAAGCCCCATTATCGCGAGCTACCCCTTCAGCTTTTCGGGTCCATCCGGGATGGCGTACTGCTCGATCTGATCCAAGTCGGCGCAGTGGTGGAATGGCAGGTAAACCCGAACCGCGCGTTTGGGATGGCGATAGCGACGCCGCGCTAACCGCCATGTCAGCGTGGCCAGGATGACGATCAACGCTTTCCAGGGTTTCCGGAACCCGAGTTCGGCGAGGGTGATCAACCGCAGAAGACGGATGGCACCTAATCGATCGTCCGCCCCGAGCCAGCCGACCCGAACCTCGCGTCTACGTCGTCGGCTCTGCGTTCTAATCGGGAGGCAAGGTCGAGTATTTCTCGCCGGGCTCCTGGAAACCGGCATTCGCGCGCAATCTCCCGGAGTTTGCTCGCGATCTCCCTGTAATGTTGACCGCCTGACGGTGTGCCGGTCCCTTGCGGCTCCTCCATCGTGTTCTTCCGTTTTGCTGGTGCGATGCGTAACAAACATTGCATTGGGGGGTACGACCGCCGCGACATTGAGCCGCATCCCGGCGCGCGGAGGCACCGGTCGAGCACTGTTAAATTAACTAATTTTTTGGGAGATCTACCGCCTTTCCCAGTGTTCCTATCGGTAAAAAGACCGAAGCGCCCCGCCTCCTCCGGGAGCCGCTTTCGGTCGAGGGGTACGCCGATGAGCAATAGGCGGGAACGAAGCGGTGAAGATAATCACGCGATTGCGGAAAAGATTAGGCAACTAGCACGACAAACACCGATCGCGGAAATCCAACAGGAATTGTTCGAATTGGCGGATCGGCTGGAACGGATGGGCGAAGGTAGCGGAACCACCTCGTCGGGCGAACAGTAGATCACTTTTGCAGCCTCGACGGGTTGAGGGGCCTTGTCGTCGAACTAATGCGTCCTGTACACGCCCGTCGCAAGCCGCGGCGTCGGATCGTCATCCCAATTCAGTACACTCCATCTGCGATGTCTACGCGCACCAGCACGCGGCGTCGATCCGGCTTCGA
Source organism: uncultured Alphaproteobacteria bacterium (assembly GCA_963700185.1). GTDB lineage: Bacteria > Pseudomonadota > Alphaproteobacteria > ATCC43930 > CGMCC-115725 > AP-15. Next base: position 79,870 of record CAVOWP010000001.1, on the reverse strand, counting down.
CGAGCGGCCCTCCGAAAGATGGAGGGTCACCGATCCAAATGGGACTCCGGGAAGATGGAACGATACGTCGATCCGTGGCCGACCGGAGGCTCCATGGGGCCACCCGCGTGGATGGGTCGCCGATCCGATCGAACGACCAAGGGTCGTCAGTCCGCAAAAGGGTACCCATCCTCGGGAGGTGTTTCCGGTTCTTCCTATTTCCAGAAAATTACGGCTCTGGTTGATCGTCGATACCTATTGCCGCGAAAGCTCGGTGAGATGGCGGCGCATGAAAATCGTACCGATCACGGGAGCGTCATAGTAGGGGTTCATTGGCTCGAAGCCTAACTTTCGGTACAGCGCGATGGCCCTCGTCATGGACGGTAGGGTGTCTAGCCTCATTTCGCAGTACCCGATGCGCTCGGCTTCCTTCACGACAGCGTCGACCAGCCTTTCCCCGAGTCCGAGGCCGCGCCCTTCCGGAGAAACGTACAGGCGCTTCATCTCACAACAGCCGTGAGGCTGGATGGGCCGGAGTCCGACACAACCCACCGAGGTGCCGTTGGAACGGCGCGCAAGCAGCAATTCACCAGCCGGGGGAGCATACTTACCCGGCATCGTCTCAATCTCCGCCTCGAAGTCCTGATAAGACAGGTCAATATCCAAGGAAGATGCATAGGCTCTGAACAGCCTGACCGTAGATTCCAAGTCGTTGGCCGTTCTGACAGGGGCAATACGAAAACAGGATGGTTCGTGCATGTGATTGTGGGCGGCTCGCTATGGTTAGCTACGTTGATCCAACGACCCGCACCGTTCCAGACCGGAATTTGCTTAAACTGTCCGCTTGGAAGGGGACCGGTGGCCTGATTCGCCGCCGATCCCTAGGAGCAGAACGAGAATGCCCCACGCTATCATTCGAGGAAAAAACGGACGACGGCACGAGGTTGATTTTGGCGATGCGCCCGTTCGGGTTGAGATTTATGCCAGCGAAGAAACTGTCGAGATTTTCATCGAGGCGGATTTCGAGACGATGCCAGAAGAGCGTCGGCGCTTCGCGCTTCTCAACATTCCCCGCCACCTGTTCAGCGAAGCTACCGCCGCCACGGCGCGACGCGCTGCGAACCCGGTGCTGCATCCTCGGCGCGACAAGTGATGTCGGCACCGTGGGCTTATTCTTAGCCCGTAATTTCCTGTCTCGTGAGGCGGTGGCACGCAGCGGGAAGGCGAAGCGGCACACCGCAACGACAGTCGTGTGGCTCAAATTTTGGTGATAAACCATATATCTTCTACACGCGTTACGTGCATCCGGCTATGATAGCTAAATGTCATGCCATTCCCGAGGACTCGCGGTCGGCGGTCACGACGACTGCTTCCTGATCGTCGATAAAGTCGGCCAAGATTTTATCGTGGGCGTCCAAGCCCATACTGGCGAAGTCTCGACGGTTTACCTGATGGAAGTCGATATCGAGAAGCTGGTGAAGTTTCTGTCTCAGAAGTGTGTAACCGACAGAGACGTATCTCCCGGCGAGGCATCCCGTTGATCCTTGTCGAACCGTTGATCGGCTTATCTGAGACGGGAGGGTGACGGAAGACAACCTGAGAAGGGGCTTCCTAGTCGCAGCGAGCGTAGATCTTCCTCTGCACCCAAAGGTCACCGAGAAAGTCAGTCGGTCAGGGGTCAGCCCATAATGCCTGATGCGGCGGCGCAAGTGAGCCGGGAGCCGAAGGTCGGCCCGATCACCGCCTTGTCTGTCTAGATACGAAGGTCAAGTGCTCGTCGGTTTCGGGCTCGGCAATGAAGAGCCGTCCGAATACCTTGAGTTCGAGCACCATAATTCCACCACCCTGATTCTTTACAAACCAGTCGTCAGGGCTTTCAGCCGGATCGGCGACAAGTTCAATCTCACCCGGCTCCCCATGCAAAAGTACACAATCGCCCTTTCTGATTTCCTCGCCTGATGAATAAAAGAATGTCATCGCGATCAACGGGCTGTTCGTCGATCTCAAGGATAATTCTTTCTCGCTTATTGGGCCATAGGACCGCCCACTGATCCCTCCGACCGGATTCTGATCCTCAACACCACACGGTCTTCGGCATACGCTGTCGGGTGGCCTATGGCAGCACCACAAGGTGCTGAAGCGGAACCGCATCGATCCCCGTGGCGTTTACGGTTTAGGACGGTCTAATGGGTTTTCCCCGAACCCGATCGTCCGGTTATGAAACCCCGGTTTCCCCCACCGGGGTTTCTTCACGTGAGCGCCGTTCGCCGGTCGACAGCAAATATCTGTATCCCGATCGTGCCGCCACTTCGCGTCTCAACGAAGCGGCTCTTCATGCCCATGCTAGGCACTACGGCACCTTCAGCACCGCCTGTCGGGGTGGCCGATGGCAGCACAACACGGGCTGAAGCGGAACCGCATGAGAAGTCCTCCCTTTTCCTTGACGTGCCGCGAATCCTCCCCCCGAAATCTGATACGTGCAGAGTGATTTCGGCACGGCTGATCCCTGGTCGACGCGGTTTGTGTTCTGAGAATTCCCCAAGTTGACTGCTCACCGCCGAGTTGACTTCTCCACTGGATGCTGATCGGCCCAAAAAAACACCCCCCGCCTTTCCTAAACGGGTCCCATTTTTGATGGATCGTTTCCTCTTCCCGTAGCGCTTCAGGAGGCTCGCCGGTCCCGGCCCCTCTGAGCGTGGCCGAAGGTTGCTGTGGTGGAAGGGTCGGGGCAGGAGAAAGGGGGTGCCTAATCCTGGGCGGTACCATCCAAGGAATCTTATCGGGGTTCCCATCGGGGAGAATCTGAAAGCTGGATGAACCGCAAGTCGAATAACAGCGGGTCGGGCATCGCTCGGCCCCGATCCCCGTACCAAGTTATTATTCGAGATATCTGATCAGATCTCAGTAGAAAAGTTGCCGTTACTCAAACTGGGTTCTTGATTTTACAGATCTCCCGGTAGAGGACGGCCACGTAATATTCGCCATAATCGCGCCCTTCGCTACCCTCGCCTTTGTGGCCGGTCAGGGCGTCGTGATACTCCTCATCGATCTCAGCATCGCGGCATACGGACTTGAAGTAGTGCCGCCATGAATGATTGGGGGCCTTGCGACGGTCCTGGATACCGACCCTCTCGCGAATCCATCGCCCGATTGTTTTGGTGCCGTTCCCCGCCCTGCTGCCAAATCGATCTGGTGTTATACCCGGAAACAGCGGTCCGCCTTCCGGCAGGGAACGCCAGTAATCGAGAAAACCCTCGGCAATAAGGGCCGGGTGCAAGGGTTCTTTTCGCTCTGATCCATCAGTTTTAAGAGATCCGTCCTCCCCACGATTGTCGAGCCGAATGTCCAGACACCAGACCCCGCCAAACTCGTAGATGTCGGCGACGTTGGCTCCGCAAATCTCATCGAGCCGGGCACCGGTGAAAGCCTCGACCCACGGCACCCAGCGAAAATGGGCCTCGTTTTCTCTTCGTGCAGCTTGGAGAATCCGCTTGGCGTCTTCTTTCGTATATCCGCGACGCTTCTTTCTCGGATCGGGCTTCGCGCGATATTTCACGCCAGCCGCAGGACTGACGGGTATCCGTTTGTTGTCCCGCGCGAAATTGTAGAGCGTCCTCAGTATCGTCAGATGGTTCTTGATTGTCGTCGGGCTCAGCCCCAAGGACACCAGCTTATTCTTCCAGCCGATCAGGTCGGCTTCGGTGACGGCGGTGGCGTTATCGTGGCCTACGTGCGTAATCAGCTTATTGATGATCTTCGTCCAACTATACTTCGTCTTCTTCTTAACCCCTCTCTCCCGAGCCCAATCGCCGATAAGAACAGGCCATCTATAGGGCGCAACTCCAAGGTTGGCCGGTGCAGATTTAATCGGCTTTCCTTCAATGAAGGCGGCAACCTGCTGAGGCTCGATTTCGAGGTTCTCCATTGCATCAAGGATTTTGACCGTCGCCTTGCGCCGGGCATCGATCTCACCGCAATAACCGCCAGTGGTTTCATGGTGCAGAATTTGAGACTCGCGTTGCAGCCGGGCGGATGCACTCGACTTCGGTCGGATCTCCAGCCCCCGAACGCAGATGAACCGGGTCAGCGATTGGCAAAGCTCGCCATCTCCGGTTAGCGCAAGGGCGTGTCCGTCGATAGAGTTCCTCACGAGCCCTATCGGAAGCTGAAGCAGCTTGGCCCGCGCTTGGAGATGCCACTCCCACCATTCACTCGCGATGTCCGAAATGCGCTTGTCATCTATCCGGGGCCAGTTTCCCCGCTGGGCGTCCGTGATGTCCTCGTTCGTGCGTTCGATGTGGGGAATGACGAGCCGGTTGGCTTCGGCTCGGTTTTTTGTCCCGAGCGCTTGGACCCATTCCCGTTTGCCGAACACCCCGACGAGGTGGTCGGGGACGCGTCGCCGGAACCGATATGAGCCCTTCCATGGCTGAACGTATGGCATCTTGGCAAACACCGCGTGTATCCCTTCCGTGTATCCCGGAAGGATCAGAAATCCATTTAGGTCCAAGCACTTTGGGATTTCTGCGGTGTTTCGCAAGCGCTGGCGGAGAGGGAGGGATTCGAACCCTCGGTCCCCCGTAAGAGGGACAACGGTTTTCGAGACCGCCCCGTTCGACCGCTCCGGCACCTCTCCGCGTCTCTCGAATAGCCGATAGCATGAAGGGCCGCAACCCATGGGGACATTCCCTTTTGGGGTTGGCGGATACTAAGATCGCGGTCGATTGCGGAGGAGGCGCGATGCCGGCAATTGGGGCGAAGCGGGTCGGGGTGATCGGGGCCGGCATGGTCGGGGTGTGCGCGGCCAGTTGGCTGCAACGTGACGGCCACAGCGTCTTTCTGATCGAGAGAGACGAGCCAGGCCATGGCGCCTCCTTCGGCAACGCCGGATGCTTCAATGGCTCGTCCGTCACGCCGGTCGCGATGCCCGGCGTTATGTGGAGCGTTCCGGGCTGGCTCTTTGACCCGCTCGCCCCGTTGGCGCTGCGCTGGAGGTATCTGCCGGCGCTCGCACCGTGGCTGCTGCGGTTCATCGGCGCCGGCACGCCGGAAAAGGCGCGGGCGGCGGCCCGCGCCTTGCGCCCGCTCGTCGGGCCGACCCTCGAAGCATTGCTGCCGCTGGTCAGCGCGGCGGGCGCCGAGAACCTCGTCAATCGTCTCGGCCATCTCTATGTCTACCGCTCCTCCGAAAGCCTAGCGAAGGAGCGCTTCGCCTGGGATCTGCGGCGCGAGAACGGAGTGGAGATCGACGAATTCGATGCCGACGAATTGCGCCAGCTAGAACCCGCTCTGTCGCGCGACTACGTGCGCGGCGTGCTGGTCCGCGAGAACGGGCATACCTCGAACCCGCTTGCATTGGTCGAGCGTCTCGTCGAGTACTTCGTCCGCTCGGGTGGCGAGCTGATGCGGGCGCGGGCGCACGGGTTTCGCCTCGAAGGCGGCCGGCTCGCCGCGATCGAGACCGACACCGGAGACCTGGCTGCCGACGCCGCAATCATCTGCGCCGGGGCCTTTTCGAAACCGCTCGCCGCGGCGCTCGGCGACAAGGTGCCGCTCGAGACCGAGCGCGGCTATCACCTGATGATCCGCGATCCCGAAACGATGCCGCGCATTCCGACCGCCGATGCCGACGGCAAATTCGTCGCGACGCCAATGGATACCGGGCTGCGCTTTGCCGGCACGGTCGAGCTCGCCGGCCTGGCGGCCCCGCCCGATTGGCGGCGCGCCCAGATCCTGCTCGAGCAAGGGCGCAAGATGCTGCCCGGCCTCGCCGCATCGCACCCGCAGGAGCGGATCTCGGTGTGGATGGGCCATCGGCCGAGCCTGCCCGACTTGCTGCCGGTACTCGGCCCCTCGAGCGCAACGCCGGACGTGATCTACGCCTTCGGCCACGGCCATGTCGGCATGACTTCGGCGCCGATGACCGGCAAGATCGTCGCCGATCTCGTCGCCGGCCGGCCGCCCTCGATCGATATCAGGCCTTTTTCCGCCGGCCGGTTCCGTTAACTGCGCACCAAGCGGCCCGTCTGTGTTACTGGGCTGATCAGAGGAGCTCAGGCAAATCGGTCAATGCCGAGACGGTATGATCGGGGGTGTGGCCGAGCTCTTCGGCGCGTCCGCGCAGCATGCCGAACATCGTGGCCGGAACACTCCCGCCACTGCGGCGGATCCAAGCGACCTCGAAACCGAAGGCCTTGGCGCCAACTGCGTCGAAGCTGTTTGACGAGACGAACAGCACTTCCTTTTTCTGAACGCCGAGCGCCGGCTCGACGAGCGCATAACAGGATCGGTGCGGCTTGTACGCACGGACGCTGTCGACGCTGATCGCGGTCTCGACCCACCGGTCGAGCCCGGAATTTCGGACGAGTTCTTGAAGCATTCCCGGACTGCCGTTCGATAGGATGGCGAGCTTGTGTCCCGCGAGCGCGGCGAGCGCCTGGCGCGCCTCGGGGTAGGGGTCGAGGTGGAGATAATTCTCCATCAGCGGTTCGCGGATGGCGTCGTTGGGCTCGACCCCGGCCGCACGCAATGCAAAGTCGAGCGCGGCGCCGGTCACCTCCCAGAAATCCTCATATTGCTGCATTAAGCTGCGCAGCCAAGTGTATTCCAATTGCTTCAACCGCCAGATCTGGGTGATCGCCTCGCCTTTCCCCGGAGACGAGGCTTCAGCCTTCGCCAGCACGGATTGAACGTCGAAGAGCGTGCCGTAAGCGTCAAATACCAAGGCCCGAACCGTCATGGCAAAATTCCTTCCTGCAAACGCATCTTCAACTCGCGAAGATCATGCGATGATCGGCGTCGGCAAACGCGGCAGCCGCCCGGTCGGCGATCATCCGGCCGGCACGCAGACCGATCACACGATCTGCGAACTGGATGGCAAACTCGACCTGATGCAAGCTGACGAGCACGGCGATCATGCGCTCGCGCGCAATGTCGCGCAAAATCGACAGGACGCTCTTTGCCGATTCCGGATCGAGGCTGGCGACCGGTTCATCGGCCAGCACAAATCGGCTCTGCTGCGCGAGCGCCCGCGCAATAGCGACGCGCTGCTGCTGACCGCCCGATAAGCTGTCGGCGCGCTGCAATGCGTAAGGGAGCATGCCGACTCGATCAAGCGCAGCGAGTGCCAGTTGCCGATCCCGATGCGGGAAACGGCGCAGCATCACGCGCCAGGTCGGCACTTCGCCGAGGCGGCCGACCAAGACATTGTCCAGTGCGCTCAATCGCCGGATCAGATTGAACTGCTGAAAGATCAGCCCAACCTCGCTGCGTGCTATCGACAGCTGGCGGCCGCCGAGGGTTCGGATGGCATGCTCACCCAGAAAAATCTGCCCACCGTCGGATTGCGCGAGGCGCGTGACGCATCGGAACAATGTGGTCTTACCGGCTCCGCTGGCGCCGAGGATGGCAACGACCTCGCCCGCCGCCACCTCGAAGGACACGGCGTCGAGCACGATACGGTCGCCGAAGCGTTTGCTCAGCGCGACGATGCGTATTGCCGCATCGGTAGCCGAAACCGCGGTCACACCAGTCTCCGCCGCAACCAGGCGCTGAACTGATCGATCGCGGTCACCATCGCAAGAATGATCAGGATGATCGTGAAAAGCCGCGCGAAATCCAACAGGTCGACGCTGTTCTTCAGCTCCTGCCCGATCCCGCCGGCGCCCACGACCCCGAGCACGGTCGAGGAGCGGACGTTGAACTCCCAGACATAGAGTGTGATCGACGTCAGATTGGGCAGAATGTCCGGGAGCAAGGCGTAACTGATGACTTTGAGGCGGTTGGCGCCGGTCAGGGCCGCCGCTTCGAGCGGGCCGGGCTCGACGGCCTCGATCGCTTCCGACCACAGCTTGGCGATCGTGCCGGCCGAATGGAGGCCGATGCCGAGCACCCCGGCGAAGGGCCCCAGCCCGACAGCCGCTACAAACAGCAAGGCGAAAATGAAGGAATCGATCCCGCGAAGCGTGTTGAGAAACCAACGCATCGGCGTGTAGAGAAACCGGCTCGGCGTGATGTTCTGTGCCGCGAGAATGCAGCACGGCGCGGCGATGACGACGCCGATCGTCGTACCGACCACCGCCATCGCTACCGTCTCGATGGCTCGCTCGATCAGTACACCGAGCTCGCTCGTGTCGGGCGGCCAAGCTTTGGCTGCCCAATGCGCAAGCTTCGGCAGCCCGCTCCACAGACGGCCGACATCGAAATCGACGAAATAGAAAGAGAAACCGTAGACCAGCAGCACAAGCAGGAGCGTCGCGACGAAGCGAACCGGTGCTACTGCTATCCAGGACCGCGCCGGATCCGGATAAAAGACGCCGGCGTCACCGGTCCTCATTTCTGGTTTTTGAGAGCTCCGACGGCGATGCCGGCGTCCTCGATCAGCTTGTAGTTGGCATGGCTCGACGCGATAAAGCCGGTGTAGTGCTTTGGCAGGATGGCTATAGCCTGCTCATCCGTGATCGCAGTCACTATATCCTGCACCTTTTTTGCCACGGCGGGATCGAGCCCGGCGCGCACTGCGATCGCATCGTTTGGCAGGTCATCCGACGTCCAGACGATCTTGGTCGCTTGCGGAGAGATCGCGCCGCTCTCGATCATGGCCGTGCGGTTTCGATCGAAGTCGGTCGCGAGATCGGTTTGTCCATTGGCCACCGCGATCTCGTTGGCCGCGTGGGTGGCACCCTCGTGATATTGGAAGTAGGTCTTCGGGTCGAGCCCGCGTGATTTGAACCAGAAGGTCGGAATGAGCCAGCCCGAGGTCGAACCCACATCGGCAAAGGATATGCGCAGCCCTTTGCCGTCATCGGGCCATTTGCTGATCTGGAGGTCCGGCCGGGCGATGACAATCGCGTGGTAGACGGGCTTGCCGTCGTATTTTGCCGTGGCGACTGCATCGCCGGCACCCTGATTGTGCGCGATCACGTAGCCCCAGGGTCCCATCCAGGCGACGTCGACCTGGCCACTGGTCAGTGCCACTGCAATGCCCGCCCAGTCGGTCGTCGCCTCGAGGGTGTAGGTGACGCCGAGCTGCTCAGCGAGGTGTTTGAAGAAAGGTTCGAAGGCCTTCTTGGTTTCGCCCGGCGTCGGTTGCAGCGGCCCGACCGCGAAGTGGAGAGTGTCGGCCGCCTGCGCCGTTCCATTGGCGAGCGCCAACGCAAAGGAGAGCGTCAGAGCTCCTCGGACGATGCGGTGGACTCGGCCTCGATCCAGGTACATGGTGATCTCCCCGAATAGTTGCACCGAAGGCGACGGACGAGATGACGCTGCGGATCGCGGATTGCGGGTCGAGCCGCTAACGTCGCTCGCCGAGATGCCCGGCTCGCGCGGCAGCCGTCAGCGCGTTAGCTCGGGCGCAGATCACCCGCTCGGCGGTACTCGCACCCCAGGCACGAGAAACAGGCCCGCGATGGCCTTGAGGCGCTCGTCGTCGCTCGTCAGATACATGCTGCGCAAGGCGAAGATCGCTGCGCCAGCCGCGGTGTCGTTCCACAACCAGTCGCCCAGCTGCTTGCTCGACGGTTTGGCGGAGTCCGGAGAGCGCGACCTCGATATAGGCCGCCTTCAGATCGTCGACCGCGAAACGCAGGGTCAGCGGCGCGGACATTTCTGCGCTCGGGCTTTCCGGGGTTTGTCCCCGCAGCCAGCTGGCCATGTAGCGACCTGCCTCGCCCACAGAGAGCCCGCTGAGCCCGACGATCGTTCGCTCCCGCTCTTTCGCAGCGCGTCGATATGTGGCTTCGACCCGCCCGCTCTCGTCCTCCAGCGCAGCGGCGAGCCGAGTTGCCGAGACGCCAGTCGAGGTCAGGCTTGGCGAACGGCGGTCGCCAGCCGGGGTCGGGCCGTTCCCGCGGATCGTCTTCCGGGAAATCCTCGATGATCACGGGGCCGCGCTCGCGTTCGAGCAGGCGCAATGCCGCGAGTATCACGCGCTTCTGGAACGCCGTGTCGCTCGGCGGCCCGAACGGTCGGCCCAGCTCGAACGGAACCCACAGCGCACGCGGCGGCTTGGTATTTTCGGTTTGCGCTCGAATGAGGCTGATCGCCACAGTCGGGATGCCCTCTTCCTCGAGATAATGCCCCAGCGCGCTCACGGCGCGCGTGCAGAGCGGTCAAACGGGAGAAAGCAGAACGGCATCGACCGCGTCGGACTTCAGCCGCGACGCGACGTCACGCGCGTAGCCTTCCATCTGCAGCGGATCGGTCGCGCCCATGAAGGAATAGTGGGTCGCCGCCACCGATCCGATAACCCTCGCAGCGGCGAGCTCGCGCAGGCGGTCGAGCGGGAACACGACGTTCCAATCCTCCTGGAAGCCGCTGCGGTCGAGATTGATCGAGATATGGCTGAACATCAGCTGCTCGGGCCGGGTCTCGGAGGGGATCACCCGGTAATCGGCGTCACGCCCGCGGAAGGGCTTTTCGCCTCTGACGACGAGCCCGGCAGAGGACACGATCGCAACTCGCCGTTCCGCCAAAGGCGGGCCGTTTACCCACGGCGTCGTCGAGAAACGCGGGCATTCGAGCTCGGCGTAACGCTTTGCTACCGCCGGAGGAAGATCGGTCAATCGCGCCATCTTGTTTCCCTGGTCGATCCGCACTGGCGCCATACATCGCTGACGGGGTCAGCTGGGTCAACGATGGTGAGTGACCGATCTCGAACGGGTGGCGGGTATGCCAGGAAGCGTTACGCCGCCGCCGTGATCATCTCGTAAGCCGGGACGGTAAGAAATTCGGGAAAGGCCGGCGTCTCGATCAGCTTTGCAAAGAGTTCGCCCGCTTGCCCGTAATCACGATCGCGGTTTGACGCACGCAGTTTCGCAAGTTCCTCGTCAAGGAGCTTGCGGCACAGCGCCGGGTCGATGGTACGGCCGTCGTCGAGCTGCGCGCCGTGGCGGATCCATTGCCAGACCTGCGCGCGGCTGATCTCGGCGGTCGCGGCGTCCTCCATCAGATTGTAGAGCGGCACGCAGCCGGTGCCGCGCAGCCAGGCCTCGATATAGCCGATCCCGACATTGAGGTTCTGCCTGAGCCCGGCCTCGGTGATCGTGCCTTTGGGAACCGCGAGAAGATCCGATGGGGTGACGTGCACGTCCTGGCGCTTGCGGGCGATCTGGTTGGGCTGCGGCATCTCGCGGTCGAAGATTTCCTTGGCGATCGACACCAGGCCCGGGATGCGCGACCCAGGTGCCGTCGTGCCCATCGCCGGCCTCGCGCTGCTTGTCGGCGCGCACCTTCTCCATCGCCGTCTGCGTTCGCAGCGGGGTCGTCGCGGATCGGGATCTGCGCCGCCATTCCGCCCATCGCATGGACGTCGCGGCGGTGGCAGGTCTTGATCAGCAGCAGGCTGTAGCTGCGCAGGAAGTGCGTCGTCATCGTGACCTGCCCGCGATCGGGCATCACGCAATTCGGATCCTCCGCGAATTTCTTGATGAAGCTGAAGATGTAATCCCAGCGGCCGCAATTGAGCCCGGCCGAATGGTCGCGCAACTCCCAGAGGATCTCGTCCATCTCGAAGGCGGCCAGGATCGTCTCGATCAGCACCGTCGCGCTGATCGTCCCTTTGCGCAGTCCGAGCCTTGCCTGCGCGTGCAGGAAGACGTCGTTCCACAGCCGCGCTTCGAGATGGCTCTCCAGCTTCGGCAGGTAGAAATAGGGGCCGGTGCCGCGCGCCACCAGTTCCTTCGCGTTGTGAAAGAAGAACAGACCGAAGTCGAAGAGCGAGCCCGACATCGGCTCGCCGTCGACGAGGACGTGCTTTTCCGGCAGATGCCAGCCGCGCGGCCGCACGAACAGCACCGCGGTCTTGCCGTTCAGCGAATAACGCCGTCCCGTCTGCGGATCGTCGAAGGCGATCGTGCGGCGCACCGCGTCACGCAGATTTGCTTGGCCTTCGATCAGATTGTCCCAGGTCGGCGTATTGGCGTCCTCGAAATCGGCCATGAAGACATTGGCGCCGCAATTGAGCGCGTTGATCACCATCTTGCGGTCGATCGGGCCGGTGATCTCGACGCGGCGGTCCTGAAGATCGCGCGGGATCGGCGCCACCTGCCAGTCGCCGTCGCGGATCGCCTTGGTCTCGGGCAGGAAATCGGGCTTCCATCCGGCATCGAGCCGGCACTGGACTTCGGCGCGGCGGGCGAGAAGGCGCCGCCGCTCCGCACCGAATTCACGCTCGAGCTCGACAGCGAAGTCGATCGCCTCGGGTGTGAGGACCTTCTCGTACCCCGGCTTCATCGCCCCGCGAATGGTGACGCCCGCGGTCATTGCGCCGCCCAATCGTGCACCGCCCATTCGTGGTTGTGCACCAAACCCTCGTCATGGCCGTGCTGCGTGGAGCCTGCCGGCCGATCCTCATGAAACTGCGCCGTCTCGGTGCTGCCGGCCAGCGCCGTCGTCGAGGAGCGGCCGCCGGAAATCACCATCGCCACCGCATCGAAGTAGCCGACGCCGACCTCGCGCTGATGCCGGGTTGCAGTGTAGCCTTCCGCCTCGGCTGCGAACTCGGCCTGCTGCAATTCGGAGTAGGCGGCCATACCGCCCTCGCTGTAGTTCTGCGCCAGTTGGAACATCGCGAGGTTGAGGCTATGGAAGCCGGCCAAAGTGACAAACTGGAACCGGTAGCCCATTTGCGCGATGTCGTGCTGGAAGCTCGCGAGCCTCTCGGGGGCCAGCTTTTTGCGCCAGTTGAAGCTCGGCGAGCAGTTGTAGGCCAGCAATTTGCCCGGGAACTCGCGATGGATCGCATCCGCAAACCGCTCGGCCTCGGCCAGGTCGGGCTCGCTCGTCTCGCACCATAGGAGATCGGCGTAAGGCGCATAGGCGAGGCTGCGTGCGATCGCGTATTCGACGCCGAGCCCCGGGCGAATGCGAAAGAACCCTTCCGCGGTACGTTCGCCGCTGATGAACGGGCGGTCGCGCTCGTCGACTTCGCTGGTCAATAATTGCGCCGATTGCGCGTCTGTGCGGCACAGCAGCACGGTCGGCACGCCCTCGACATCGGCCGCGAGACGGGCGGCGTTGAGCGTCCGGATGTGCTGGCTTATCGGTACCAAAACCTTGCCGCCCAGATGACCGCATTTCTTTTCCGACGCGAGCTGGTCCTCGAAATGCACGCCGGCCGCGCCTGCCTCGATCATCGCCTTCATCAGCTCGTAGGCGTTGAGCGCGCCGCCGAACCCGGCCTCGGCGTCGGCAATGATCGGCGCCATCCAATACGTGTCGTCGCCATCGCCTTCCGATTGGGCGATCTGGTCGGCGCGGCGTAGTGCGTTATTGATGCGCCTGACCACATTGGGCACAGAATCCACCGGATAGAGCGACTGGTCTGGATACATGTGCCCGGAAGTATTGGCGTCCGCCGCGACCTGCCAGCCGGATAGATAAATTGCCTTCAAACCGGCCTTGACCTGCTGTACGGCTTGATTGCCGGTCAGGGCGCCGAGCATCGGCACGAAGGGCTCGGTGTTCAACAGATGCCGCAACCGCTCGGCGCCCATTTCCGCCAATGTATGACGAATGCGGAAGGAGCCGGCCAGCCGCTCGACATCGGCGGAGCCGTAGTCTCGCTTAATGTTCGAAAAACTGTCGCGCTGCATCATGTCTTTCCTCTGTCGAAACGGTATGGTCTCAGTAACGACATTGCAGCTGCAACGGCGAGCCCCAATGTGGCATGATCAGTGCAATTCTGTTGGTGTCTTCACAGACCGCGCCCAATTTTTGTAAAGGCTGTAAATTTGTCGCGTGTCCAGATCGGGCGTACGGTGCGGCGGCTGCGCACTGAGCGGAACCTGTCGCAGCAGGCATTGGCGAACCGGCTCGGCATCTCGGCGAGTTATCTGAACCTGATAGAGCACGATCAGCGCGCGGTGAGCGGCACATTGCTGATCAAGCTCGCCGAGATATTCCACCTCGATCTCGCCACCCTCTCGGGCTCCCAGGAACGCCGGCTCGAGATCGGGCTGCGCGAGGCTTTTTCAGATCCCGTGCTCGGCGTCGACGCGGTGCCCGAAGCCGAAATTGCCGCTTTGGCCGGGTCGGGTCCGAATGCGGCGCGCGCGGTGCTCGCGCTCTACCGCGCGTGGCGGGTCGCCCGCGAGGACGCCGGAGGCATCGCCCTCCCGTCGGGGCGGCGCATTCTGCTGCCCAATGAGGAGGCCCGCGATTTCTTCGATGACCGCGCCAACCATTTCCCCACGCTCGAAGAGGCTGCCGACGGGATCGCCGCCGCCTGCGCCGCCGCCCCGGCCGAGATGAACCACGCTATCGCCGAAAGGCTGCGCAAGACCCACGGCCTCACCGTCACTGTGCAGCCTCTGGACGGAGTTCTGCGCCGCTTTGATCCCGAGACTCGCCGGCTTACCCTCGCCGAGACCCTGCCGCGAGAGAGCCGTGGGTTCCACATGGCGTTCCAGCTCGCCCTCTTCGAAGCGCGCGACGCGATCGAGGCTGTATTGCACAAAGCCGCGCCGTCCTCGGCGGAAGCGGCGATGCTGATCCGCGTGGGCCTTCTCAACTATGTCGCCGGCGCCATCCTGATGCCGTACGCCGCATATCTCGCGTCGGCGCAGGTGCTGCGCCACGACATGGAGGCGATGGCGGCACGCTTCGGGGTTTCCTTCGAACAAGCCTGCCACCGCCTGTCCACCATGCAGCGGTCGGGGGCCCGCGGCGTGCCGTTCTTTTTTGTCCGCGTCGATCCGGCGGGAAACGTGTCGAAGCGCTTCTCTGCGGCGGGCTTCCCGTTTGCGCGTTACGGCGGCTCGTGCCCGCGCTGGGTGGTGCATACCGCCTTTTCGCAGCCGAGCGCTGTCCAGGTGCAAGTCGCAGAGCTGCCCGATGGCGACGCCTATCTCTGCTTCGCCCGGGCCGTAACGCGGCCGGCGACACACTGGGGCGAACCCCGCCCCGTCCATGTCGTCGCGATGGGCTGCAGTGTGGCGCACGCCGAGGAGGTCACCTATGCCGACGGTCTCGACCTCGAACGGGCCAAGGTCGGCATCGGCTTGTCCTGCCGCCTGTGCAACCGCTCGGACTGCCGCAGCCGGGCCTTTCCTCCGCTCGAGCACCGGCTCGCGCTCGATCCGCTGACCTCGAGCGCGACGCACTATAGGTTCGAGCCGCGCGAGGGCTGATGGGAATAGCCGTAATGCGACAAGATTTCCGGCATGGTATCACTTCGGGCACTGCATGGTTTTTTCCGCCAGAGTGTAGTGCATGACAGGCTGTGGCCGAGTTCCTTCTCTCGCGGACGACACCACGCTGCCCGAGGAAGAACGCGCGATGCTGGATCGCGCGCGGGCGATCGTTCCTCGGCTCGCCGAGCGGGCGCCGGCTGCGGCTGCGGCTCGCCAACTGCCGCCGGAGACAATCGCCGAGTATCACGCGGCCGGCATCCTGCGCATCCTGCAGCCGACGCGGTTCGGCGGCCGGCAGGGCCGATTCAGCCTGTTCTCCCGCATCGTCGAGGAGTTGACCTATGGCTGCGCGTCCTCGGCCTGGGTCTATGCGGTGCTGGCCGAGCATCAATGGATTATCGCCCAGTATCCGGAACAGGCGCAAATCGATGTCTGGGGCGACGATCCAGAAGCGGTCGCCTCGTCCTCGCTGGCGCCGCGCGCCGCCGCCAAGCGTGTCAGCGGGGGCTGGCGGCTGAGCGGACGATATTCGTTCTCCAGCGGCTGCGACTATGCGCAATGGGCGATCCTCGGCGCCTTTCTCGGGGAGATGGGCGACCCGCGGCACATCGCCTATCTGCTGGCGCCGCTCGCCGAGGTCGAGATCGTCGACGATTGGCAGGTCCTGGGCCTCACCGGCACCGGCAGCAAGTCGCTGGTCTTGCATGATGTGTTCATTCCCGAGCACCGTTGTGTGATGGTCAGCGATCTCTTTGCCGGCACGCCGCCGGGTGCGCTGGTGCATCCCGAATATCCGGTGCTGCGCGCGCCGCGCGGGTTCCTGGTGTCCTATTCGCTGCCGCCGGTCGCTATCGCGCTCGGCCGCCGCGCGCTCGATATCGCCTGCGCCGCGCTGGCCGGTCGGGTGTCGCGCGGAGTGACCAAGGTGGCCGAATCCGAGGTCGTGCAGATGGCGGTCGGCGAGGCCGCCGCGGCGATCGATGTCGCAACCATGCTGCTGCACACCGGGCGCGAATCCAGCACCGCAGCGGTCAGCTCGGGCCGCAAGATCACCGAGGCCGAGGCATTGCGTGCCCGGCGCGACATGGTCTACGCGCAGCATCAGGTGGGCTGGGCGATCGACCGCCTGTGCGAGTTGAACGGCGCCCGCTGGGTCTATGACAGCGACGAGCTGGGGGCGATCCGGCGCGACGTGATGACGATCCTGACCCACCACGCCGCCAGCCGCCAGGCCGCGATGGCGCCCTACGGCCGCATGCTGCTCGCCCACGGCGCGGGGTGAGCCCGAGCACAATGCGGCATTGCTGCATTTGACTGCGACTGGCACCGAGGAGGTATGCTGTCCAAATGGAAGAGATTTATTGCTTTGCGGGCAATCCCGCTCGACCGGGTGAGCCAGCGCCGCCAAGATGCCGGTTGGGTCGCGTCCTTGCTGGAACATCCCGCCACACGGGTGCTGCCGCTGCATGGCCTCAAGCCGCAGATGCGCCATTCTTCGGCAGCGGCTCTGGATTGGCAGAGTGTTGCCCCTTGGCGGTCGCTGATCGACGACGGCAGCACTCTCATTCTCCTCGGCATGCGCGAGGACCGCGCCTATTTCGCCCTCGACGCCACCTCGGCGGAGATCACTTCGGAAGGCGAAAGCGTCGCGATGGATGCCCGCGCAGCTGCGCCAATGATCGACGGTGGCGAGGCGGCGATACTCGCCGAGGCTCGATCGCTGATCGATTGGCACGATCGGCATCGCTTCTGCGCACGATGCGGGACGCCCAGCGTCGTCGCTTCGGGAGGGTGGGTGCGGCATTGCCCGAATTGCAAGGCGCACCACTTTCCGCGCGTCGACCCGGTAGTGATCATGCTCGCGGTCAAGGGCGAGCGGTGCCTGCTCGGCCGCGGCCACCGGCGCCCCGGCGCCCGGTTTTCCTGTCTCGCCGGCTTTATGGAGCCGGGTGAGACCCCGGAGGAGGCGGTGCGCCGCGAAGTCTTTGAGGAATCCGGCATCCGGATCGGGCGGGTGCGGTATCTCGCGTCGCAGCCTTGGCCCTTCCCGTCGAGCCTGATGATGGGCTTTCTCGGCGAAGCGCTGACCGAGGGGATCACGATTGATCCCGAAGAGCTCGCCGAGGTGCGCTGGTTCGAGCGCGACGAGGTCCGAGCAATGGTCGAACGGTCGCGCTCGGACCACCCCGTTCCGGGTCTGGCGACCCTACCGCCGCCCTTGGCGATCGGCCATCAGATCGCCCGCCGCTGGGCCTTTGGCTCCGATAGCGTCTGAGCGAGACCCTCACCCGCCCCGCTACGCTCGGCGCCTTCTCCCGTAGCGCACCGCGGGAGAGGTGGCTCGGTGGGTGAGGGGGTCGGGCTACACGACCGGGGAGCGGCCGCCGTCGACGTTGATTGCACAGCCCGTCACATACGAGGCGGCGTCGGAGGCGAGGAAGCACGCTATGTTGGCGAATTCCTCAGCGCGCCCCATCCGGCCCATCGGCACGCCGCGCCCGGCCTGGGCGATGAAATCGTCGAGCGAGACGTTGGCGCCCTCGCGCTGGTGGCGGCGGACGATCTGGTCGCTGACGATGACCCCGACATGCAGCGAATTGACCAGCACGTTGTGCGGCGCGCCTTCCTGCGACAGCACTTTGGTGAAGGCCATCTGGGCGGCACGGCTGACCGAGGTCGGCGCGCTGTCGGCGCCCGGCGCCTTGGCGCCGATGTTGAGGACGCTGATGATGCGGCCCCATTTGCGCTGCTTCATCTGCGGGAGGAGGAGCCGGCAGAAGCGGATCTGCGCGAACAGTTTGAGGTCCAGGTCGGCCTGCCACATCTCATCGGTGATCGTCTCCGACGGCCCGCGCGTCGATTGCCCGGCGTTGTTGACGAAGATGTCGATCTTGCCGAACTCGGAGACGATCTGGTCGTAGGTCTTGCGGATGTCGGCCGCCTTCGAAACATCGCAGCTGATCGCGGCGACCTTGCGGCCCGGCGCGCCGGCCTGGATCCTGGCCTTGGCCTCGTTGAGGGTTCCCTGGTCGCGAGCCAGGATCGTGACGTCGGCGCCCGATTTGGCGTACTCCTCGGCGATTGCCAAGCCCAGCCCCTTGCTGCCGCCAGTGACGACCGCGGTCCTGCCGTCTAACCGTAATTCCATGTCGCTACTCCTCCTTCGGGATTTGAGTCATTTGGCCGTCAGCGCATCGATCTCTTGCATCTCCTGCGGCGTCAAGGCCCATGCGGTCGCGCGGACATTCTGTTCGACCTGTTCCGGCGTCGTCGCGCCGGCGATGATGCTGGCCACGGCTGGGCGGCGGACCAGCCAGCTGAAGGCAAGCTCCAGCAAGGTCTGGCCGCGCTCGGCGGCGAACCCCGCGAGCCGCTCGACAATCGCCCAGTTCTCATCCGTCAGGTTGCGGTCGGCCGCTCGCGCCATCGTCGCCAGACGGGTGCCGGCAGGCGGCGGCACCCCGCGCTCGTATTTGCCGGTCAACAGGCCGTCCGCTAATGGGCGGAACGGGATCAGCCCCAGACCATAGGCTTCCAGAACCGGCATCATGTCGCGGTCGAGGTCGCGGGCGAGCAGGCTGTACTCCTCCTGGCATGAGATGAAATGGTGGAGCCCGAAATGCTTGGAGGTCCATTGCGCCTCGACGACCTGCCAGGCCGGCAGGGTCGAGCAGCCGATGTAACGGACTTTGCCGTGCCGCACGAGATCGTCGAGCGCCCGCAATGTTTCCTCGATCGGGGTCAGCGGATCGGGCTGATGCTGCTGGTAGAGGTCGATCCAGTCGGTCTTCAGCCGCCTGAGGCTCGCCTCGACCTCGGCCATGATGTAGTGCCGCGAGGCGCCCTGCATCCGGCCGGCGGCATCCATCGGGCGGGCAAATTTTGTGGCCAGCACGATGTCCTTCCGCCGGTCTCCGAGGATCTGGCCGAGATAGGTCTCGGAGCTGCCGCGGGGCTCGCCATAGGTGTCGGCTTGATCGAAAAACGTGATACCGAGATCGAGCGCCTTGTGGACAACCTTCTTCGTCGCCTCGAAATCGATGCGGCCGCCGAAATTATTGCAGCCGACGCCCACCACCGACACGAGAAGGCCGGATCGGCCCAGACTACGCTGTTCCAATCACAGTCCTTTTTATTTGCGAGGCCTACTGCGCCAGCCGGATGGGAGGGACCTCGCGGGGGATGATCAAATTGCATCCGGTGGTCGCCCGCACTTCCTCGACAGTTACGCCGGGGGCGATTTCACGCAGCGCCATGCCTACCTTCGTTAATTCGAACAGGCCGAAGTTGGTAGCGACGAGATTGACGACGCCGCGCGCGGTGGCCGGGATCGCGCAGCGTTCGACGAGGCGGGGCTTGCCGTCACGCGTCTGGTGCTCCATCGCGACAAAGACATGCTTGGCGCAGGCCGCCAGGTCCATTGCGCCGCCAATCCCGCCGCCCTGCTGGCCCGCCATCTTCCAGTTCGCGAAGTCGCCGTTCTCGGCGACCTCGTAGGCGCCGAGCACGGTCACGTCGATGCGGCCGCTGCGGATCAGCGCGAACGAGTCCGCGTGGTGCACGATTGCCGCGCCAGGCTGCAACGTGACGTGTTGCCCGCCGGCATTGACGAGGTGCATGTCCTCCTCGCCCGGTGCGGCGAGCGGGCCGTAGCCGATCACCCCGTTCTCGGAGTGAAAGATGATCTGCTTGTCGCCGAAATCGATATTCGAGCATAGCGTCGGAATGCCGATCCCGAGATTGACGATCCAGCCGTCGCCGAATTCCATCGCCAGCCGGTCGCACATCTGCTGGCGGGTCAGCCCTTTCGCCCTCTCGCTCATCGGCCGATGCTCCCTGGACGCTGCGGCCACCAGCCTTCGGGCGGCGGCGGGATCTTGACGATCCGATGCACGAAAATCCCTGCTGTGTGCACATCGTCGGGATCGATGGCGCCCACCGGCAGGATGTGCTCCTCGACCTCGACGATCGTGATCCGCGCCGCCATCGCCATGATCGGGTTGAAATTGCGCTGCGAGCGCCGGAAGCGCAGGTTCCCCGCCGCGTCCGCCTGGTAGGCCCGGATAAACGCGTAATCGAGCGGTAATGCGTGTTCGAGGAGGTACTCGCGACCGTTGAACACGCGGGTTTCCCGTCCCTCGGCGAGCTCGGTGCCGACGGCTGCGGGGGTGTAGAAGGCCGGGATGCCGGCACCGGCCGCGCGCATCCGCTCGGCGAGCGTGCCCTGCGGGACGAGTTCCGCCTCGATCAAACCTTTATCGACGTATTCGGACAAGATCAGCCGTTGCGAGGCGCGAGTGGGAGCGGTGAAGGCGCAGATCACCTTCTCGACCTGCCCGTTCTTGATCATCTGGCCCATATCGGGCGCATCGGCCGGCAGAGTGGCGCCGCCGCGCGTTGAATTCGAAACGCAGGTAAGCCGCTTGGCGCCTTGTCTGGCGACCGCCTGATAAAGGTTGATCGGCATTCCGACGACGGCAAACCCGCCGAAACCGAGGGCCGCGCCGTCCGGAATGTCGCGGACCGCATCATCGAAGCTGGAACAGATTTTGCTCCTGGCGCTCATTCCCCACCGCAGACTTTCTGGTCACCGACCTCATCATGCGGCAGGCAGCCCCAGGCGGCAACCCACTCAGCGTTCCCGAACGCACCCCTTCGGCAGGATAGCGAGCAGGTCGGAGAAGCTGGCTTCGACAGAGCGCCCGGCGGTGTCGACGACGGCGTCAGCTCGGGCATAGAGCGGGGTGCGGGCGGCGAGGATGCGTTCGAGATCGGCCATCGCTTCCTTGTTGTCGGACATCGGGCGGAGGTCGCCTTGCGCAACGACGCGGCACATATGGTCTTCCGGCGATGCCTTGATCCATAAGGTAAAGCAGCGCGAGAGCAGCTCATCGTAAGTTTCCGCCTCGGCGACAATGCTGCCGCCTGCTGCCAGCACAAATTCCGGGTGGCGATCGATCACGATGTCCAATACGCGGCGCTCGGACCGGCGGTAGGCAGATTGGCCCGACAGCGCAAAAATCTCTCCGAGCGAGAGGCCGAAATCCCGCTCGATCTCGGCGTCCAGTTCGATGAACGGGATTTCGAGATGATCCGCCAGCCGGTTGCCCAAGGTCGATTTGCCGGCGCCCCGCAATCCGATCAGCGCTATGCGCCGTTGTCGGGCCTGACGATCGGGCGCGGCGAAGTGTGCGTCGAGCAGCGCGCGCACCTCACCGAGCAGGTCCGGAGGCAGGCGGCGCAACAGCTCAACGATCCGCCCCAATTCCGCCGGTTCGGCGGGCTCCCCGGCGAGCAGCCTCGGGAGTGGGAGGTTCAGCGCGTCGCCGACCCGGCGCAGCAATTTGATCGAGAGATTGCCCTTGCCGCCTTCAAGCTGCGCGAGATAGCGCTCCGACAATCCAAAGTCGCGTGCCAGGATCCGGCGGGTCATACCTCGACGGGCCCGTTCCTCGCGCACCCGTTCGCCGAGGCGGCAGAGATAATCGTCCCGCTCGGCACCGGTGTCGGGAAGGCTGCCGCTGTTTGAGCGCTGCATGTGGGGAATATAATGGCCTTGCGGCCGATCTCGACGGCTTGCGGCCCGCAGCGCGAAACCGGGAGGATGGCGGATGAGCGAAGACCCGATGAAATACAATGCCGCTGCCGACTTGATCGAGCGGAACCTCCTGGCCGGGCGCGGTGCGAAGACGGCTTTTATCGACGATGCCGGGGATTACAGCTATGCCGACCTTGCCGAGCGGGTGAGCCGGTTTGCCAATCTCATGCGCCGGCTCGGGATCCATCCCGAACAACGCATTCTCCTCTGCCTCCACGACACAATCGATTTTCCGAGCGCCTTTCTCGGCGCGATCAAGGCCGGGGTCGTCCCGGTCGCGGTCAACACTCAACTGTCGGCGAGCGAATTCGCTTTCATGCTGTCTGACAGCCGGGCTCGCGCCGCGGTCGTATCGGGGCCGGTATTGCCGGCGATGAAGGCAGCATTAGCCGAAATGCATGAGCCCCGCCCAACCCTCGTAGTTTCGGGCTCACCTGCGCATGAGAACTCGCTCATGCGGCTCACCGCGGAGGCGCCGGCCACATCCGAGACTGCACCGACCCACCCGGACGAGCCTTGTTTCTGGCTTTATTCCTCGGGGTCGACCGGTCGGCCAAAGGGGACCGTGCACATCCATTCGAGCCTCGTTCGGACGGCGGAGCTCTACGCCATTCCTGTCCTCGGCATTGCCGCAAGCGACGTCGTGTATTCGGTAGCGAAGCTGTTCTTCGCCTACGGGCTCGGCAATGCGCTGACCTTTCCGATGGCGGTCGGCGCGACCAGCGTCTTGATGGCGGAGCGGCCGTCGCCGGCATCGGTCAGCCGGGTATTGCGCGAGCATCGTCCGACCATCTTTTGCGGCGTTCCGACCTTCTATGCAGCGATGCTCGCCGGCAATGATCTGCCGCAGCGAGATGAACTCGCGTTGTGTCGCTGCGTTTCGGCTGGCGAGCCGCTGCCGCAGGAGATCGGCCGTCGCTGGTCGGCCCGGGTCGGGGTCGATATTCTCGACGGTATCGGCTCGACCGAAATGCTGCACATCTTTCTCAGCAACTGGCCGGACGCGCTCCGCTATGGCACGACCGGCAGACCGATACCAGGCTACGAGCTGAAAATCGTCGACGAGGAGGAAAGGCCCGTCCGCCGCGGCGAAATCGGCGACCTGTTGGTCAGCGGACCCACCACCGCCGCCTATTACTGGAATAATCGCGAACGCTGCCGGACAACCTTCATGGGCCGGTGGACCCGCACGGGCGACAAATATTTCGAGGACGACGACGGTTATTACGTTTATTGCGGCCGCAGCGACGACATGCTGAAGGTCAGCGGCATGTATGTTTCGCCGGCCGAAGTCGAAGCGGCGCTCATCGCACACGAGGACGTGCTCGAAGCCGCCGTCGTCGGCGCGCCGGATGAGAACGGTCTGACGAAGCCGAAGGCATTCGTGGTCGCCAAACCTGGGCTTCGTGCCGACGAGGAACTCGTGCGGGCGCTGGAGGGACATGTAAAGGGGCTGCTGGCGCCATTCAAATGCCCTCGCTGGTACGCGTTTCTCGACGACCTGCCAAAGACCGCCACCGGCAAGATCCAGCGCTTCAAGCTCCGCGAGCCCCCACCCTAACCCTCCCCCGCGTGCGGGGGAGGGAAGGGAGGGGCTACCGGCCATACAGCTCAGGTCTGTTTGAAGAAGCGGTTTGCGTTGTCCCAGAAGAGCTTTCCCCGCGTCTCGCCGCTGAGGCTCGACCAGGCGAGGATGTTGTCGATCGAGTCCGGAAATTGGCACTCCGAGTGCGGATAGTCGGAGGCATACATCAGCACACCGTCACCGAGATATTGCGTGACGGTGTTGAACATATCCTCACCTTCCTGGCGCTCGATGCTGCAGAAGAAGCGGCCGCTCGTCAGGTATTCGCTTGGTTTCAGTTTGAGCGGCGCGGTGCCGCCGACATAGACCGCCTGCTCATCCATACGCCGCGCCCAGAAGGGCAGCCAGCCGAAGCCGCATTCGAGCGCGCCCATTCTGAGGCTTGGGTAACGGTCCATGATGCCGCCGCCAATGAAGGAGGCGACAAACCGCATCGCCCCCCACGGATGGGAGGCGAGCCGGCCGAGGAAGATGTTGTCCCAGACATCGCGATAGGCGGGGTAGTATGGCGGGTTCCAGGTCGAGCTGTGGTGCGCAATGGGCAAGTTGTGCTCCTCCGCTGCGCGCCAGATCGGCTCGAGATCGGGGTGATCGGGCGGGATGTCGGTCGGCATCAACGGCTTGACCGCCACCGCCCATTTCGAATTTCCCCATTCGCGGATCTCGCGCACGGCTTCCTCGGGAACGCGGGCCGAGGCGACGATCAAGCTCTTTAGCCGGCTCGGGAACTGTCCGCAGAAATCGGCGATATGGCGGTGATAGGCGCGCGCCATCGCGACCTCGAAAGTCGGGTCGTCGAGCCCGACAAAGCTCATGAACGAGCCCGGGATCAGGAAATGTACATCCGTCCCCTCGTCATCCATGTCCAAGACACGGTTGGGAGCGTCGGCGTCCTGTACCCCCGGGCGCGGCATCTTGCTGCCGCGCCAGCGCGACTCGCGGCCGGTGAAGGTCTCGCGTGGCGTCGCCTCACCGAGCACGCGGTGATAGAACTTCCTGCCGAAGCTGTAGGAGTGCAGACCCTCGCCGGTGTCATGGCGGTAGGGCGCCAACTCGGCGAGCCTGGGTCGAAAGCTCGGGTCGAGGTAGCGTTCGAGGATTTCTGCGGAAGGGCTGACATGCGTGTCGGCGTCATAGACGCGAAAGCCGTTCCTCATCCCGGCTCTCCTTGCCGAGGCCGCGGCATCAGGCTTGTCTGAAGAAGCGGTTGGCGTTGTCGAAGAGGAGTTTTCTCTTCGTATCCTCCTTGAGGCTCGACCAGCCGATGATGTTGTCGACCGACTCTGGGAATTGGCATTCGGAGTGGGGATAGTCGGAGGCGTACATCAGAATGTCGTCACCGAGAAAATGGGAGACATAGTCGAACATGTCCTCCCCCTCGTGATGCTCGATGCTACAGAAGAACCGGCCGCTCTGCATATATTCGCTCGGCTTTTGCTTGAGCGGGGCGGTGCCGCCGACATAGACCGCCTGCTCATCCATGCGCCGGGCCCAGAACGGCAGCCAGCCGAAACCGCATTCGAGCACGCCCATCCGCAATTTCGGGTATTTGTCGAAGAGGCCGCCGCCGATGAAGGATCCGACGAAGCGCATCGCGCCCCAGGGATGTGCGGCGAGGCGCCCCAAAAAGATGTTTTCCCAGAGATCCTCATAGCCCGGGTAGTAGGGCGGATTCCACGTAAAACTGTGATTGGCGATCGGCAGATCGTATTCCTGCGCAGCCTCCCAGATCGGGCTCAAATCGGGATGATCCGCCGGTAGATCCTTAGCGAGCAGCGGCATCACCGCGACTGCCCATTTCGATTTGCCCCATTCGCGGATCTCGCGCACGGCTTCCTCGGGAACGCGGGTCGACGCAACGATCATGCTCTTGAGGCGAGTCGGATATTGCCCGCAAAAATCCGACATGTGCCGGTGGTAGGCGCGTATGAGGCCGATTTCGAGCGCCGGGTCAGGAAGGCCGACCGCGCTGAGCCAGGAGGTCGGGATCAAGAAATGAACATCGGTCCCTTCGTCATCCATGTCCTTGACACGGTTCTCGGCCTGGTCGTCCTGCACGCCGGGCCGCGGCATCTTGCTACCCATCCATTTCGTCTCGCGCCCGGTGAAGGTATCGCGGGGCGCGCGCTCGCCGAGAACCCGCCGGTAATATTTCGTCCCGACGCGATAATTGTGGAGCCCTTCGACACCGCCGACCGCTCCTTGCCCGACCGCAAACCGGTAAGGCGACAGCTCGCCAAGGCGCGCCCGGAAGTCCGGGTCGACGTAGCGCTCCAGCACCTCCGCGGCGGGGTTGACGTGCGTGTCGAAATCATAAACGCGAAACCCGTTTCTCATTCTGCGCTCCTTCGTTCGCCGACGCTCTTAACTCGAAGCGGCAACGCCCGATCATAGGTTCGCAGAGGTCGACTGTCGCCAGCTTTTTGACGTTTGGGTCAAACCTTGACGCGGGAAGCCGCGGCGTGGGACCCGTTGGCGGCGAGGTAGACGGCCTTGTTGGTTTCGACGTTGAATGCCGGGAGATGCTCGCGCCGCTCGAATTGCGGCCGCGCTCGGATGCGGCCGGCCAGTTCCAGGTGGTTACCGATGTCGAAGAACTCGATGAGGTTGTGGTGATAGCGGCTGAGCTGGATAAACGTATGGGTCCGCGAAGCAATGACGCGGCAGCCCAGCTCCAATGCCTGGGAAATCGGGCCGGACGAGGATTGCCCGACCTCGATATAAGGGAATACGACGGCGTCACAGATCGCCATGCCGAAAAGGAAATCGGCGTCGCTCTGGGCGCCCATAAAATGAATGCGATCCGATAGATCCTTCGGATGCTCGATCAGGAGATCGCGCATCGAGCTGTCCATGGCGACCGAGACCGCCGGCGCGGCCCTCTCGCCGTTGGATAGGATCCGCTCGGCCACACTGGTATCGACATAACCGGCGTCGAACAATGAGGAGACGACAGGATCGAT
This sequence comes from uncultured Alphaproteobacteria bacterium, assembly GCA_963700185.1. GTDB lineage: Bacteria > Pseudomonadota > Alphaproteobacteria > ATCC43930 > CGMCC-115725 > AP-15. Next base: position 53,614 of record CAVOWP010000001.1, on the reverse strand, counting down.
GGGCTGGTGGGGCTTGATTTCATTTGGATGGACGCCACCGAAAATCAGCAGATGATAATCTTTCGGCAGGTGATGCAATGCCCTGACGACGGTATCGAACCCCTTGTAGCGCCCGAGAAAGCCGAACACCCCGATCAGCCTGTTTCCGGCCGGGACGTCATCGAGCACCGGAAATTTCTTCCGGGATGCAACGCGCCGAATGTCCGCCACTTCGTCGGCAGATAGAAACGACAGGGGATGGTCGTATACATTCCGCATGCCGTGCGCGAATTTCATCTGCCACAGGTCGCGGCGGGTATGCACGATAAGGGTGATCGGCTTGAAGCGCTGAGCGCGCCGCAGCCGGCTGGCCAGCCCCGGCGACAGCAGGTGCTCTCGATTGTACTGCGCTCTCATTGCAATCGCTCTTGCGAAATTGCGCTTCAGAATTTCTCTGAAGTACTCCCGATAATTGAAGGCCTCACACTGGAATACCGTGTGGAATGTCACTGAAAGCCGCGGAGCCGCACGCAGAATCCAGGAAAACCGCCGATGAATGTCGTGGCAGCCTTTGCCCAATGTTCCATGCTCGAGTTGCAGATTGACGGCGTCGTAGTCTCTAATTTCACGACATATATCCATGATGTGCCGGTCGCCGAATTTTTTGACGCGACCATGTGCGCTGCGCAGCAGATACTGATCCAAGTCGAATACCGTAACCTCGAAAACATCGCTTAGCTGCTTCTCCAAATAGCGGGTGTAAGCCGCGATCCCGCACAAATCGCTATGGCTCGAAATCAGGGCGAGCCTTTTGTGTCTGCGGCGAATGTGACGAAAGGGCGAGGCCGTGATCGGCGGCGCGGGCGAGAGCCGAGGATGGGTATCGATTTCGAGCGTCGCCATGATGTCTCTCTCCCGACAACTCCCGTTCGACGCCAAACTGCTTGCAGTGCAGTCTACAGGTGCTCTCGCACCGTCTGGACAATGAAGGCCCCGATCAGCCAAACGGCGCAGCAGAGAAAGAGGGTGATGCCTACATTGCGCAACCGGCGCGGATAAAGCGCTTCCTCGGGAAGGCTCGGCTGAACGAAGCCCGCAACGTAAACCTGCTGGCGGTCGGCATTCATGCGCGCCCGATCGAGCGCCTCCAATGCGTGCTGATAGGCTTTCTCGGCGAAGGTCCGCTCACTCTCGAGCCGCTCATATGATCCCATCACCCGCGACAGAACCTCGGAGCGTGATTTTTCGGTGTCGGTCACCTCGCTTTCCACCGTGTGGAGCTGAGCCTGCAGCGATTGTATGCGGGCGTCCAGCATCCTGACGGACGGAGCGTCGGCCCGCATATAGTGCTTGACGGTGGATAATTCGGTGTCGGCACGGACGATCTCGTCGCGTATCCGGCCAGCCAGCGCCTGGGTGGCGTCGGCAGTCTTGCGCGGATCGATAATGCCCTCGCGGTCGCGAAATTCCTGAAGTCGCGCGAGCGTCGCCTTGAGCCGCCTTTCGGCTCGGCGCACTTCCTTCTCCGAATTCGACAAAGTGTCGTGCCGCGTCCGCGCCGACAAATCGTTGACCAGGCGCTCGGCCGAGGCGAGGACCGTCCGCGCCAATTGCAATGCATCCTCCGGCGTGAAGGCGCGGGCCCGGACCACGATCGTCCCGTTGGTGATGTCGTAGAACGCGTCCACCTGGCTTTTCCAGTATCGCACCAGCTCTTCGATGGATACCGGGAGCTGCAGCCGCGCCACCCAATCGGCTTCCGGCCGCGAAAACATCTCACGCAGATCGACGGTCTTGCCGAGCTCGTCGATGACATCGCGGCTGCCGAGGTATTGGACAACGGCATAAGAATCCACACCGACCGGCGAGGGCGCGACGCCTCCTTGAAATAACCCGCCGATCTCGGCTCGGACGGGTTCGACAGTGCGCAATGCAAAGCGGAATTCGGCGACGTACTGGTCGGCAGCGATCAGGAAATAATAGACGGCCGCCAGCGTGGCCGGCACCAGCACCACGACAACTAGCGAGATTAGGCGAACCGGGACGCGCCGACGGAGTGCAGCGAATTCCTGCGCCTGAAAAACGGCGATTGCTCCGCCGTCCTCGGCTGGTACGGGAAGTCCGGTAGCGGAGGCCGGTTCGGCAATCGCGGGTTCGAGCGCCCGCGAGGAAAGCCGGCCCCAATCCTGCGCGGGCCGAGCGTTTGTCGGCAGGGCTGTCATCAGGCATTCTCCTGGAGCAGGCGATGGTAAGATTCCAATGCCGCGCCGATATCATCATGCAAAGTCAATTGGCCATTAGCGAGAACGGCACCCTTGTCGCAATACTGCCGGATCGTATGAGGGTTGTGCGTTACGAGAATGATGTCGGAGCGCTGCATGCGCTGGCGGAATGCCTCGGCGCATCTGCGGCGAAACCGTTGATCGCCGATCTCGGTCACCTCATCGATCAGGTAGACGTCGAAGTCGATCGCGAGGCAGGTGGCAAAAGCAAGCCGCGCGCGCATCCCGGCCGAAAAGGTATTCACCGGCATCTCAAAGTATTCGCCAAGTTCGGAGAACGCCTCGACGTAGTTGATCGTGCCACGTATCGCCGCTCCATAGATGCGAGCGATGAAGGCGACATTTTCGCGTCCGGATAGGGCGCCGTGAAACGTGCCGCCGAAACCGAGCGGGAACGACACGCGGGCGTAGCGCCGGACGATGCCGCTGTCCGGCGGCTCGGAGCCGGCGATGAGCCGAATCAATGTCGACTTGCCGGCTCCGTTCGGCCCAAGGATTCCAAAGTTGTGACCGGGTTGGAAAACCGTGCTGACTTGGTCGAGCACGGTCTTCCGACCGGTTTTCGTGCGATACGACTTGCAGACCCGGTCGAGCATGATCATAGCGGCTCGTAAAGCCGGCGCTGCAATCCGCGCTCGAGGCCAAGCCCCGCCAACAAGGTGACGACGGCGAATGTCAGCAGATAGGAGCGGTCGAGCCAGTGCGGCTCGTATTCCCGAAAAAAGCTCGAGCGGAACCAGTCGACCGCGTGCAACACCGGGTTCCACGCCAGAATATCCCGGATCCATTCCGGCATCATTCCGGGCACGTAGAAGATTCCGGAACAGAAGTACAAGAGACGAGTCAACTGAGACCAGATCTTGTCCCACGACTTGGCGAATGCATTGATCACGGCATTGAGGAAACCGCACCCGCAGCCGAGCAGCCATACCACCAGGAGCGAGACCGAGACGCCTGCAAAGTCCTGCGGCAGCGCGCCGAGCCCGAGCGCGCCGAAGCCCGCCAGCAGGACAACCGCCACCAGGGTATCGGTCAGCAGTTCGAGCAGACCTCGCGCCATCAGCACGTCGAAAGTGCCGACCAGAGGCAGCTGCAGCAACGAGCCATTGCTCGTAATCGCGTAAGTCATGCTGCTGCTGGTGTGGACAAACATGTGATAGGGAATGATCCCGGTGTAATAGAAGATGAAGAATTCTTCGCCGATCGGCGGCCGCCCGCGCATCATCACCGCAAACACGAGGGACAGCATCAGGATGTGCGCAATGGGTTCGAGCAATGCCCAGCCGTATCCGAGCTTGGAGTCGCCGAAGCGGGTGCGGGTCTCGCGGATGATCAGGGCATGGATGACGCGCCCCTGGGTGCGCAATCTCTCGAAAAATCCGGGAGGTGGTCGCGGTTCGCGCCGCGGTCGCGACGCGCGGTCGCTCAGCACGACGTAATCGCCGTCCAACGTCTCGAACCGGCGGTGCAGAACCTGCAGCATCGCCTGCGCATAGTCTTCGTTTTCCGGCGCAGCGCGGATCAGTTCTCCGCCGACGGCGAGTGCGTCGGTAAAGCGGCCGCTGTCGAAATAGACGGTGAGCTGCGAGCGCTTGGCGTCGGGGTTCGACGGATCGAGCGCCGCCGCCCGGCCGAACGCCTCAGCCGCCTCGTCGAGCCGGCCGACCCGGTACAGCAGGTTGGCTCGATGCAGATGGTATTCGGCTGTTTCCGGTACGATCGAAAGCGCCCGGTCGATCGCCTGGAGTGCATCCCCGATCCGACCGCGCAGCATCTGGGCCGCGGACAGCAGGCGAAGCGCGACTTCGTCCCGCGGGTGTGCCTCGAGCGTGTTAACGATGATATCGGCCGCCTGGTCGAACTGGCCGGTGCGCAGCAACAGCTCGCTGGCGTGCAGCGCGTTCTGCCGATCGCCGGGCGCCAGGGATAAGGCGCGCAGCGCAAGAGCCACGGCGTCCTCGGGCTCTTCGAGGGCGAATTTGAGGCTCGAAATCTGGCGCAGGACGGCGCTGCGGCTGGGCGCAATGACCGCCGCGCGCGTCAGATAGTCTATGGCCTCCTCGTACCGCCCCGCAGTCTCGCAGAGGCAGGCGGCGTGGACGGCGAATTCAAACGAATGAGGATCGAGTTCGGTGGCTCTGCCGGCATGGAGAATGGCGCAGTCGAGTTGTCCGGCGGCGGCGAGCGAGCCACTCGCGTGGCGGTGCCCCTCGGCCCAGCGGGGACGGATTTCCAGCAACCGCTCGTAGGCCGCCGCAGCGTCCTCATGCCGTCCGGAATTGCTGAACACCCAGGCGCAGAGATTGGCTATTTCTTCTTGCTCTGGCCGCAACTCGAAGGCGACGCGGGCGCATTCAGCGGCATGCTCGTGCCACCCTCGGTGCATCAAGGCTTCGCTGAGCCGGCCAAAGAAAATGGAGAATTCGTTCTCGGGGAACTTGTGTCGAGCGAGATAGACTCGGCAGGCCTCGATGAAATCGGCGGCGGCGCCCAATGGCCGGGCAATACCTATCGCCTCTTCACAAATTTCATCGAAATCGGTCACTGTACGATGTTCTCGGGCCGGTGCGCCGTTTACCGGCAGTAAATGTTAAGAATTCGTTAGTCAGGATGAAGCGTCACCTGTCAGAAAGTCGTCATCAGATCGTCAAAAATTCGTCCATTCCGTATGGATTAAGGACTATCTCTTGACGGAATGCGATCAATTTTATATTAATTTAAACTACATCTACAGAAGTTCTTAATTCGGCATGCTCACTCGAAGCCAAGCGGCCGATCTTTTAACCTTAACGTAGGAAATCAGCAGGTGTTTTACAGCGGGCAGGGCAACTTGTTCGATGACGGGACTGTGACAATCGCAACCGAGCCAGCACCCTTTCTTGGCTGGCATCGGCGCCTCATCGACCTTACAGTGTTGGCGCGACACAAAAAGGAGAAGCGGCGATGGCGTTCGAATTCGGCATGTTTCACGAGTTTCAATGTCCGGCGGGCGTGAGCCAGCCGGAGGCCTTTGCCGAGTCGTTCGAACAGGTTGAAGCGGCCGAGCGCTGGGGTCTCGATGCGATGTGGCTGGCGGAAATCCACGTCGCCCCCGAGCGGTCGGTCTGCGCCGCACCATTGACCATCGCCAGCGCCATCGCGGCGCGCACCGAACGCATGAAGATCGGCACCGGCGTCCAGGTATTGCCGCTATGCCATCCGCTGCGCCTGGCGGAAGAGGCCGCCACAGTAGATCAGATCAGCCACGGAAGGCTGATCTTCGGGGTCGGGCGCAGCGGCTTCCCGCGGACCTACGAAGCTTATGGCGTGCCCTATGGCGAGAGTCGCGAGCGCTTCGCCGAGACCCTCGAGATCCTGAAGAAGGCGTGGACCGAGGACCCGTTCTCCTACTCGGGCAAGTATTACTCGTTCCAAAACGTCAGGGCGACGCCCAAACCCTACCAGAAACCGTGGCCGGAGATCCGCATCGCCGCCAACAGCCCCGACACCTTTCCGGCGATCGGCAAGCTCGGCCACGGCGTGTTTGTCGCAGTCCGCCTCGGCACGCTTTCCGAGCTCGCGCCCAACATCAAGGCCTATCGCGAGGGCTGGAAAGAGGCAGGGCATCCGGGCGCGGGCCAGGTTTTCCTGCGGGCGCCGGTCTATGTCGCCGAAACGGCGGCGCAGGCCCGCTCGGAGCCGGAAGAAAGCATCATGTACTTCTATCGCTATCTCGGGGAGCGGCTCGAGGATTCGGCGACCCGCGCCGGCGTGCGCGCGATCGAGGACCGCGCCGCGCGCGGCCGCCGGCTGCAGACCATCACTTATGACGAGGCGTTGCGCGACAAGATCATCGTCGGCACACCCGAGCAGGTCACCGACCGGCTGATGGGATTGAAGGAGGAACTCGGGCTCGACGGCATCCTGGCGGAGATGAATTGCGGCACCAAGATCCCGCATCACCGCGTGATGAAGTCACTGCAGCTGCTCTGCGAGAAGGTAAAACCCCAGTTTAATTAACGTAGGCCCTCACCCTCACCCGCCTCGCTCCGCTTGGCATCCTTTCCCGCAGTGCGGGCGAGGGCCAATGTGTCGGTACAAGAGCCCCTCTCCTGCATTGCGGGAGAGGGAGGGGTCCAGCCTGGGAGAGTGAGGGCCCGCTCGTCTAGTCCGATCAGTGCAGTTCGGCGACACCCATTGCTTCGCCGAAACGGCGGCTGGCTTCGAAGAAATCGCCGTATTTGCGGTGCCCTGCCGAAATATGGGCGCAGGCCAGCAATAACCGCTCGCGGTCGCGGCTCTGGCTCTTGCCGTAATCCTCCAGCATGCATTGGGGGATTTCTTGGTTGTGCGGATCGTTGCCGATCCGCGTCGCCATCAAGGCGAGCCGCTGGGCGAGCAGCGAGCGGTCCTCGCCGCTGTCGAGATAGGCTTTGGTCCAAGCCACGGCCTGCGGCGGGTCGAGGGCGGCGATCGCGGCCTCCAAATTCCCGGTGATCTGGCTGGCATTCATCCGGCCGGCGCCGCTCGGTGCCTTGATCGGGTCGGATTTGAGCCAACCGGAGCTCCGCTGATTCCACGCCGCCTGGTTGACCATAGAGCCCGCCACATAGAGCAGTTTCAGCCGCTGCGGGTGCTCGAAATTGTCGTAGAACCAGCCGATCGTATTGCAGTACTCGTAGGTATGCTGGGGCATCGAGAAATTGTTCGGCCCCACCGTCTCCAGCACGATTTGGGCGGCGGCCAGCTGGATTGCGTCGATGATCCGGCGCGGCGATTTGCCGGCCAACAACAGTGCGCTGATCTTTTCGACGTAAGCGGGCTCGTGCTGATGGATCAATGCGTCGATCAGCTCCTCGGTCTCCGCTTCGTTCAATGATCCGGTATTGGCCAGCAGGGCACGCTCGCGCTCAGTCGTGCCGCCTTGTGGAACGGCATGCACCTCCTTGCCTTCGATAAAGATCGTGACGACGTTGCAGGCCATCTCATAGACCGAGTGCCAACGCGGCCCGACCGCAATGTCGAGCGCCCCCGCATAGATCACGTCATGCGCATTGTCCCAGCCGATTGCGTTTCCGATCTCGACGACCGACCGCGCCCGGTAAGCCTTGTGCCCGGTCGTATAGGAGCGGTTGTAGAGCATGCGGTCCTGCACATCGATCATGCCGGCAAAGACCAGCTGGGCTAGTACCTCCTTGCGGTGCTCCGTCTCCTCCATCAGGCCGAGGAAAACACGGTAGGCGTCGATCACCTGACCGCGTTCGACCAATGTGAGCCAATTATTGAGACGCTCGTTGAGCGGCCCCGATTCCCTGAGCGGCTCCTGGTCCGGCCAATAAACGACCGGCATATGCGGCTCGGCGTTGGGCATCTTGTAGCCGCGCGTCGCATAATGGCCCGGCGCCTTCAGAATCTTCTGGTTCCAGATGTCGAGCCCCGACGGGATGTACCAGATCGTCTGTGCCAGCGGCAGCCCGGCCAGCTTTTCCGGCAACATTCTCTGCAGATTGACCGCGGCGCGCGCCGCGAGCAGGCAATGGTCGTTGTTGACAAAATTCGGAAAGCCGTCGTCGATGCGCTGATGGTATGGCACATGCGTATAGGGCGCATGGATGCGCACTGCTTCGGCCATGATCTCCGGCAGAGGCCGCCCGCGGCGCAGCAATTCGTAATAGACGCGGCTGCCGCCCTCCTGATCCCGTGCGAGCACGCGATCTTCGAGGTCCTGATAGAGCCGAGCCGCTTCCTCACGGCCGTTTGTTGCTGTTGCGGCTTGCGCTGGCATGAAGCTTCGCTCCTCGATCGCGATGGCATCAATTAGCGACAATCTTAGCCGCGTCGCGCTCCTGGGGGCAATGGTGCTGCCGTTCCAAAGCTTTGAAAGAACTGGCTGGGGCGGGAGGATTTCGAACCTCCGTATGGCGGAATCAAAATCCGCTGCCTTACCACTTGGCTACGCCCCAACCGGCAACAGAATAACGCGCCCCGGCCGATCCCTGAAGCGATTTGCGTCACGGGTGCAGTGCGCCTACCCTTCCGACCGGTCCCGATCAGAGAAGGACGAAAATCCAATGTGGCCCGTGATCCCGGCGCTCGCGATCCTGCTGGGCGCAAGCTCCCCAACCGAGCGGCCCCTCGAAGTCTTACGAGTGGTGCTTCGAGAAAGGGAAGGGTTCGACGCTCTGTAAGGACACGAAGGCCGCGTGCATGGAGTTGCGTCGCACGAACGCCGGGACTGCTACGAGCGCTTGCAAGCGTGCCGAACCCCACGAGATCCAACTATCTCCGACCGAGCCGCCGGCGCCGCCGAACCCGGCAAAGCAGACGCCAACTCAACGATAAAAATGCAGGAAAACGCTCCGTCACTCGTAATCGGCGAGTGAGGCCCCGGACACAAACCCGCCCGCCGCACACCACCACCGGGGCTCGGCCGCCGCGACCAGTGCCCGCGCCTCTTCGGCGGCCGCGCGATCGGCGAACAGCGCAAAGCAGGTGGCGCCGGCACCGCTCATCCGGGCCAGCAAAGACCCCGGCAACCGGTCGAGCCGCGCCAGCAGCGCGGCGATTTCCGGCACGAGGCCGATCGCGGCTTCGGTCAAATCATTGCGGCACGGCATCAATGCATGGGCAAGCGCCGAAGCTTCGCTTGGCATCGGCGCGAACCGCCCGACATGACCGAACAGGCCGCGCCGGGCGGCGAATACCGCGGCAGTCGGGAGTGCTGCCCGGGGATTGACGAGCAGAATGCCGGCTTGCGGCAGCGGCCCGGTCGGCTCAAGGCGCTCGCCGATCCCGCCGACCCACACGGCGCGCCTAAAGAGACAGGCGGGTACGTCCGCGCCAAGCCTGGCGCCGAGAGCGCAAAGCGCTTCGTCCTCCAGCGATATCCGCCACAGCCGCTGCAGCGCGTGGAGCGCCGCCGCGGCGTCGCTCGACCCGCCGCCGATCCCGGCGGCGACCGGCAAATGCTTGTCCAGATGCAGCGCGGCACCAGCGGTGATCCCGGCCCCGTCGGCCAGCAGGCGGGCAGCGCGCAGCACGAGGTTGTCGTCACCGACCGCGGCGAGGCCGGCCGCCTCGGGCCCGTCGACCGTCAATGACAGGGATGTCGCCGGCTCGGCCCTCAGGCGATCCCCGATATCCGCAAATGCGACAAGGCTGTCGAGCAGGTGGTAGCCGTCGTCCCGCCGGCCGGTCACATGCAAATAGAGGTTGACCTTTGCCGGTGCAAAGGCCGTAACCGCCATTCCCGCTCAGCCGCCGCGCGCTGCCCCGGCAGTGGGCACGCTGCCGCCGTCGAGCTTGGCCTGGATCGGCTTGATCTCGTCGTCTTGCGGCCCGAATTGCAAGGCCCGCCGCCATTGGTAGCGCGCCTCGAACGGTCGCCCGCTCTGCCAATAGGCGTCACCCAAATGGTCGTTTATCGTCGGGTCCTCGGGAACCAGCTCGATCGCCTTCTCGAGATATTGAACCGCGCTCGGATAGTCGCCGAGACGGTAATGCGCCCAGCCGAGGCTGTCGACGATGTAGCCGTCTTCGGGCCGCAGCTCGACCGCCTTCTGGATCATCTGCAGACCGCGGTCCAGATTCTCGCCGCGGTCGATCCAGGAATAGCCCAGATAGTTTAGCACCAGCGGCTGGTCGGGCTTCAGTTCCAAAGCGTGCCGAAGGTCGGCTTCGGCTCGCTGCCACTGTCCCGACCGCTCGAGCGCGATGCCCCGGCTGTAATACAGCGACCAGCGCTCCGGCATGCCGGCGGCTTCAAAGCGCTGGATGGCTTCGTCGTACGCCTCCACCGACTCGGTAAACCGCTTCTTGCCGCGCAGCAGGTCTCCCAGCTGCATGTCCGCCCCGGCACGCGCAGGTTCTTCGGCTGCCATTTCTTTGAGCTGGGCGATTGCTTCGTCGATGCGATCGAGCAGTTCGAGATTAGCGGCGATCCGCAGCCGAGCCGACCACCAGTAAGGCGAGCTCTGCGGAATCTCGGCGAGAGTTTTGAGGCTCAGTTCCGGTTTGTTCTGGGCGCTCAGCACATCCGCGAGCAGCAGTTGAGCGAGCACCATGTGCGGGCGCAGGTCGAGTGTACAGCGAACGTACAGCAACGCCAGATCGAGCGTCTCGGGCTGATTGACAACGCTCGCCAGGTCGAAAAGCGCCTCGGCCAAGCCGTCCTCGGCCGAGCCGATCAAAGGAGGCGGAACTCCGGCGGGCCTACGGGCGAGCACCGATTCCGCGAGCTCGCTTCCTGCATTGTCCTTCACGAAGCGTTGATAAAGCGCCTGCGCCTCGTCCTCGCGGCCGTGACGCCGGTAGAAATTGGCCAAAGAGTTGGTCAACCGCCAGTTCAGCTGGCCGCTCGCTTCCAGCGCTTGTTTGAAGTTGTCCGCGGCCAGCTCGGCGTTGCCGGCAAAATCATAGAGGAGGCCGAGCTGGTAGAATTTGAGCGGCGCAAAGCCGTTGAATTTGTCGAACGCCTGCAGCGCCTCGTCGGCGCCGGCGACATCGCCAACCGCCACGTGGGTCCAAGCCTGGGCCAGCGGGCGGACAAATCGATGCACCCCCTCCTGCGGAAGCGCGTCGGCACGGGCGACCGCGCCGGCTTTGTCGCCGGCCTTGACCCGCTCGACCAGCAGGACCAGCTCGGCCATTGCATCGGTGGAATCGAGTTTGAGCTCGCTCTCGGCGAGCGTCTGAGCTCGATCGAACCGTCCGACGCTCGCATCCATCAGGAAGGTGCGCGTGATCAGCTCAGGCGATTCGGGGTCGGACCTCAGCGCGTCCTCGAACCACGTAACCGCCGACTGATAATCGCGCATGTGCTGCGCGTGGCGGCCCGCCAAGTAAGCACCGAACGGCGCTTCGACGGTGGTCTCGGGCTTATCGAGGGTCGGCGCCGCCTCGCTCGCACTAGCGGCAAGGCTGGCGAGCAAAAACCCCGCCGCGCCCCAAATCCGGTAAACGTCGATCACTGATTTCCGCATGTATTCTCTACCCGTTCACTTGTATCACATGTTTGGATAATTGGGCCCCCCGCCTCCCTCCGGCACAACCCAATCGATGTTCTGCTCCGGATCCTTTATGTCGCAGGTCTTGCAATGAACGCAATTCTGCGCGTTTATCTGTAGATACGGTTCGTTCGCGCCGGCCTCTTCGACGATCTCGTAGACGCCGGCGGGACAATAGCGCTGTTCGGGCGAATCGTAGAGCCGATAATTGACCGCGATCGCCTTCTCCGGGTCGCGAAGCCGCAGATGCGGCGGCTGATCTTCCTCGTGATTGGTGTTCGAGATGAAGACCGAGGAAAGTCGGTCGAAGGTGATTTTGCCGTCGGGCCTCGGATATTCGATCCGTTGCGCCTCGCTGGCTCTGGTCAGCTGCAGGTGGTCGGGGTGGTGGTGAAAGGTCCAGGGGGCGTTGCCGCGGAGGACATAGGTATCGAGCGCCGAATAGGCGAGGCCGGCCCAGAGGCCCCAGCGGAAGCTCGGTCTGATGTTGCGTACCCCCCGCAATTCCTCCCAAACCCAGCTCTGTTCGAGGGCGGCTCGGACCTCGGCGCGCTCGTCTCCAGACAATCGGCGAAAGATGGTCTCGGCCGCGATCATCCCCGACTTCATCGCGGTGTGGCTGCCCTTGATCTTCGGTACGTTGAGAAACCCGGCGGCATCCCCGATCAGCGCGCCACCTGGAAAATCGAGCCGCGGGATCGATTGAAAGCCGCCCTCGTTGAGCGCCCGTGCGCCATAGGCGATCCGTCTGCCGCCCTCGAAAAAGGGACGGATCGCCGGGTGCGTCTTGAAGCGCTGGAACTCCTCGAACGGGTTCAGAAACGGGTTCCTGTAGTCGAGCCCGATCACAAACCCGACGGCCACCTGCCGCTCTTCCAGGTGGTATAGAAAGGAGCCGCCATAGGTCGCGGTATCGAGCGGCCAGCCGATCGTGTGCACGACCAACCCCGGCTGGTGCCGGTCGGGCGCGACCTCCCACAATTCCTTGATGCCGATCGCGTAAGTCTGCGGGTCGACGCCGTCGCGCAATCGGAAGCGTTGCATCAATGTCTTGGTCAGCGAGCCGCGGCAGCCTTCGGCGAACAAGGTCTCGCGGCCGATCAGCTCGACACCCGGCTGGTAGCGATCGGTCGGCCGTCCGTCCCTGCCAATGCCCACATCTCCGGTCGCCACGCCCTGCACGCGTCCGGCAGCGTCGTACAGCACCTCGGCGGCGGCGAACCCCGGATAGATCTCGACGCCGAGCGCTTCCGCCTGCTGCGCCAGCCAGCGGCAGAGATTGCCGAGGCTGATGATATAATTGCCGTGATTCGCCATCTGCGGCGGCGTCGGCAGGCGCAGCGAACGGGTTTTCGTCAGCAACAGGAAGCGGTCTTCCGCCGCCGGGGTGACCAGCGGGGCGCCTTGTTCGCGCCAGTCTGGGATCAGCTCGCTCAATGCCCGCGGTTCGAACACGGCGCCGGACAAGATGTGGGCGCCGACCTCGGAGCCCTTCTCGACGACGCATACGCCGAGATCACGTTCGCCGGCGGTCGCAAGCTGCTTCAGCCGGATCGCCGCGGCAAGACCCGACGGCCCGGCCCCGACGATCACGACATCGTACTCCATCCGCTCGCGCTGCGCCCGCTCCTCGCCCATCACCCTTCCGCCGATCTCTCCAGAGTGACTATAGAGGATCTGCACAAAAACGGGAGTGCGCTGCTCCCTTGCGATGAGAGACTCGCCCGATGAACGCCGATGATCGCGAGGCGGCGCTCGCTCTGCTGCGATGGTATGTCGAGATGGGGGCCGACGAGGCGATCGCGTTCGAGCCGGAGGACCGGCTTGCGCAGCCCGCGGCGAACATGCCGCCCCCAACGGGCATCCCGCCGCCAGAGGCGATCCGTGGGCAATCCCCCCGCTCCGTTCCCGCCGCCCCGCCCGCCGCGCTGACCGAATCTCTGGGAGAGGCCGCCCAATCGGCACGCCGGCTCGCCTCCGGCGCCGACAGCGTGGCGGCCCTGGCGGCGCTGGTCGCCGGGTTTGACGGTTGCCCGCTGAAGCGCACGGCGACGAACACGGTTTTCATCGACGGCAACCCGGCAGCGCCCGTCATGATCATCGGCGAGGCCCCCGGCGCAGACGAGGACCGGATCGGGCGGCCGTTTGTCGGCCGTGCCGGGCAGCTGCTCGACCGCATGTTGGCGGCGATCGGCCTCGACCGCAGCGGCGTCTTGATCACCAACGTCATCTATTGGCGCCCTCCCGGCAACCGCACACCGACAGCCGCGGAAATCGCCTCTTGCCTGCCCTTCGTGTTCCGCCTCATTGCGCTGGTCCGCCCCAAGGTGCTGGTCCTCTCCGGCGGCACCGCCGCCGGCGCATTGTTGGCGCAAGGCCAGGGCATCACACGGCTGCGCGGCCGGTGGTTCGACCTCGCGGTCCCCGGCCTCGACCAACCGGTTCCGACACTGCCGATGTTTCATCCGTCCTTTCTGTTGCGCTCGCCGGAGCGCAAGCGCGAAACCTGGCGCGACCTCTTGTCGCTGCGCGCCCACCTCGACGAGCTCCGCACCGCCGAAGCCCCGGGGTGACCTCCTAGCCGCGCGCGCACTGCGAACCTATCTTGATGGTACCTAAAATGGAGCTGCGCGATGCCCCGGCTCGATGAAACCCGGCCTTTTCTGCCCGTCAACATCGCCTTGCTGACGGTTTCCGACACCCGCGACGCGGCGCAGGACCGTTCCGGGAATACGCTCGCCGACCTCGCCTCCTCGGCCGGGCATCGGATCGCGGCGCGGCGGATCGTTCGCGACGAGCAGGATCAGATCGTCGGGCAGCTCAAGGAATGGATCGCCGATCCCGACATCGATGTCGTGATCTCGACCGGCGGCACCGGCGTGACCGGGCGGGACGTCACGCCCGAGGCCTTTCTCAGCGTCTACGAGAAGGAGATCGCCGGTTTCGGCGAGCTCTTCCGCTGGCTCAGCTACGACAAGGTCGGCACCTCGACGATCCAGAGCCGGGCAACCGCGGGGGTCGCCGGCGGCACCTATCTGTTTGCCCTGCCCGGCTCGCCGAGCGCGTGCCGCGACGCCTGGGAGGGTATCCTCGTCCATCAGCTCGACAATCGCTTCCGACCGTGCAATTTCGTCGAACTGATGCCGCGCCTCCAGGAGCACTTGAAGCGCTGATTCAGAACCCGCGGCTCGGCTTGAGTTGGCGATAAGCACTCTCGTCGTCCACGTCTTCCAGCCTGTCGGCATACCCGACTTTGATCCGCCGAGGCAGACCGGCGATCGTATCGGCGAGCGCGTGCGGGCCCGACCAGCGCACCCGTTCGAATAATGGCGGCAGATGCCGCGGGTGACGCGCGCTGACAAGCCAGAACCCACCATCCTGGGCGGGTCCGAGGACCAGTTCGTTTCGGCCAAGCAGGCGGAAAGCCACGGCGATGTGATGGGCGCCGAGCGCCGGGATGTCGGCCCCGACGAGAACCACCGGACCCGGAGGGCAGGTTCCGAGTGCGCGGCGCATGCGGATCCCGAGATCGCCTGCGCCCTGTCCGACCGCCTCTATCCCGCGGCACCAATGACGGGCGCAGCGGCAAGCCTTGTCTGGTGTTACCGCAATCCGCAACCGCCAGCGCCGGCCCTTCGCGAGACGGCGGAGCAGCAGCGCGATCATCGCCCGCTCGAAGCGAAGCGCTGCAATATCGCCGATATCGCGCGCGAGCCGCCGCTTGCCGCTGCCGAGCAGCGGCGCGCGGACGAACAGAACGAGAGTGCGCCGCATCAGCCGTAGAGCCGCACGATCCGATAGGGCGATACCCCGGCGAAGTAGAGCGACAGGCAGAAGAGGTTGCGCAGGGGTCGACGCCAATATCCGCCGCGGCGGTAGCGTCTCGACGACGAGATGCACCGTGCGCCGATGCGCGCGAGCCGCCGGCGGCCGAGGCGACGCACGAGGTCGACGTCTTCCATCAGCGGCAGTGGGGCAAAGCCGCCGACCGCGCGATAAAGTCTCCGGGCGATCAGCAGGCCTTGGTCGCCGTAGGGCATCGCCAGAACGCGGCAGCGCCAAGCGACCATCCGTTCCAACCGCCGCGCCGCGGGCGCGGCGTCGTCCAGCGCAAAGTCGAAATAACCGGCGTGGCCAGTCGCTTCCGGGGCTGCAAGGAAAGTGGCGACGGCCGCTTCCCAATCCGGTGAAGGGCGGCAATCGGCGTGCAGAAACAGCAACCAATCGCCCGCCGCGGCGCCGGCGCCCGCAGCGAGCTGAATTCCCCGACCGCGCGGCGCCGCGATCACGCGTGCGCCTGCCGTCCGGGCGACAGCGACCGTTTCGTCCGATGAGCCGCCATCGACTATGATAATCTCCTTCACAAGGGCGGAGCCCCGCAGCTGCTCTGTCAGCCCCGCCACCGGGCCAACCGCATTCAATGTGGGAATAATTGCGGAGACCTGCCCCTCGCCCTGACCTTCTCCCCCACCCTGACCCTCCCGCGTTCGCGGGGGAGGGAAGGGTGGGAGCAAGCGGGGCGAGGAGGCAGTCGGAAATAGTTCTTTAATTGTTCTCATGGGCGCGGCATTATCGGCGGCATGGATATGCCGGTCACAGTCAGGCCGCGCAAGGGACGCGGCGCGGCGAGCAACGATAGCGGACGCTTCGAAGCCGAAAGGCGTGTCGCGTTCGACGACGGCTGGGGCATGGCCGACGAAGAGTTGGCGCCGTTGACCACGACTTTGACCGTGGATTCCACGCGGACGATCATCGCCCGCAACGACTCGCCGGATATCGGCTTCGACCGCTCGATCAATCCTTACCGTGGCTGCGAGCATGGCTGCGTCTATTGTTACGCGCGGCCGAGCCACGCCTATCTCGGTCTGTCGCCCGGCCTCGATTTCGAGAGCCGCCTGTTCTATAAGCCCGATGCCGCGGCGCTGCTCGCCGGAGAGCTCAGAAAAAAGGGATACAGCTGCCGCCCGATCGCGCTCGGCAGCAATACCGATCCTTATCAGCCGGTCGAGCGCCGGTTGGGCATCACGCGCGCTATCCTGCAGGTGCTCCGCGATTTCCGCCATCCGGTCACGATCGTGACCAAATCGGCGCTGATCCAGCGCGACCTCGACGTCCTCGGCGAGATGGCCAAGGACAGGCTGGCGAGCGTGACGGTATCGGTCACGACGCTCGACCGCATTCTGGCCCGTCGCATGGAACCGCGCGCCTCGACACCCGAGCGCCGGCTGGAGACGATCGCCGCCCTCGCCGGCGCCGGGATCCCGACCGGTGTCCTCAGCGCGCCGATGATCCCGGCGTTGAACGACAACGAGATGGAGCAGATCCTCGAGCGGGCTCGCGCCGCCGGTGCGAGCTCGGCCGGCTATTCACTCCTGCGCCTGCCGCTCGAACTGAAGTCCCTCTTCAAGGAATGGCTCGAGGATCAGTTCCCGGACAAGGCGGCTCACGTGCTCTCGCTCGTGGCGCAAACCCATGGCGGCCGGCTCTACGACTCGACCTGGTCAAAGCGGATGACCGGTACCGGTCCCTATGCCGACATGTTGCGGCTGCGCTTCGACCGCGCCTGCCGCAAGCTCGGTTTCAACCAGCGAACGGCGCAATCGCTCGATACGACCCTGTTCAATCCGCCGCCGAAAATAGGTGATCAACTCGTTCTATTTTAGCCCCTGTCGCGCGGTGCGGTGGACGGGCTTAGCGCTCGGTATTTTTGGAACGCTGTACTAGTCTCTCCGTCGACGAGGCCGGAGAGGTGGCGGCGTGGCCAGAGAAAGACGGCTCGATGCGCGCGAGGTGGGGGAGATTTTCACGGCGTTCGCCGAGGCGATGAGCGAGCTGCCGCCCGATGTCGAGGCCGGTTGGCTCGACGCGCAGGGCGATCTGCGCCTCGCCCCGGACATCGCGCGTAAGCTGCGCACCGCGCGGCGGGTGCGTCAGCTGCTTCTTGAATTGCGGCAGCGCGAGCGTGAGGGCTGACCTCGTCAGCGGCCATCCGGCCCGGCGACGATGCGCTCGTCGTGAAGCCGGCCGATCTCAGCCGATGAGAGGCCGAGCACTTCGCTAAGCACGATATCGGTGTGCTCGCCGAGGAGCGGCGCCGGGCGCGGGGGCTGACGCGAGTCGGCGGAAAAATCCAACGGCAGACCCGGCATGAGATAGCAGCCGATGCCGGGCTGATCGACCGAGGCGAACAATGGGTTCGCCGCGGAGCAGCGCGGGTCGTCGCGCACCAATTGGCGAAAATCCTGGAAATGACCCCACAGCACGCCGGTGCCGGCGAAGGCTTGGCGCATCTCGTCGAGGCTATGGCTCACGCACCAGCGGGCGAGCAACGCGCCGATCGCGTCGCGCGCCTCGTAGCGCCCGGCCTCGGTGTCGAGATCGACATCCATCATCGGCCCGATCATTGCCAGCCTTTCGCCGAGACCGGTCGCCTCGCCGATCGCGCGCCACTGGCGGCGGGTCAGGGCGATGATCATGACCCGCCGGCCGTCGGCCGTCGCGAAATCGCGCCCGAAGCTGCCGTAGAGGTCGTTGCCGATCGCCGGACGCGCCGTGCCGTTGATCTGCACATCGCCGATGTAGCCGAGATTGCCGACCGTCGCGAGCATGACATCCGAGAGCGCCGCTACGACCTCCTGCCCCTCCCCGGTGCGCGAGCGATGGCGTTCCGCCGCCAGCAGCGCGGCTGCGAGATAGAGCCCGGCGGCGATGTCCCAGGCGGGCAGGACATGGTTGACCGGCGTGCCTCCGAGCCCGGTCACGAGCGGAAACCCGCTCGCCGCGTTGACCGTGTAGTCGACCGCCGCCGAGCCGTCACGGTTGCCGGTGAGCCGCAGCATGATCAGGTCGTCGCGGGCCGCCTTCAGCGTCGCAAAATCGAGCCCCCGCGACGGCGGCAGGTTGGTCAGCAGGATGCCGTGACCTGCGCCCGGCGCGGTGATGACGGCGCGCGCGATGTCGCGGCCCTCGGGCTTGTCGAGGGCCAATGCCAGCGAGCGCTTGGCCTTGTTGAGACCGGCCCAATAAAGGCTGGCGCCGCCGCCCGTCACCGGCCAGCGCGTGTAATCGATGCCGCCGCCGATCAGGTCGATGCGGATCACGTCGGCGCCCATTTGCGCCATCGTCATGCCGCCGAGCGGCGCGGCGACAAAGGCCGAGATCTCGACAATCCGCAGGTCCTGAAGCAAGCGGTTCATGCGTCCTACAACCCCAGCCGGGGAATTTCGATCGCCGGGCAACGGTTCATGACGACCTTGAGGCCATGGGCTTCGGCGCGAGCGGCAGCGTCATCATCACGGACGCCGAGCTGCATCCACACCACCTTGGCGCCGACGACGATTGCCTCATCGACGGCGCCGCCTGCCATTTCGGTCCGGCGGAACACGTCCACCATGTCGATCGGCTCCGGCACATCGGCGAGCCGCGCGTAGCAGGTCTCGCCGTTGATCGTGATGCCTGCCGCGTTGGGGTTGACCGGGATCGTCCGGTAGCCGCGCCGCTGCAGATAGGCCATCACGCCGTGGCTCGGCCGGTCGTGCCGCGGGCTCGCGCCGACGACGACGATCGTGCGCACACTCGTCAGGATGTCGCGCAAATAAGGGTCCGGATAGTTGTCGTGGTCCACTTTGCGCCTCACCGGTCGTGCCAGACCGGGGTGCGCCTGGCGAGAAAGGCGTCGATGCCTTCGCCGGCGTCCTCGGCCAGCATGTTGGTGGTCATGACCTCGGCGGCATAGCGATAGGCGGCGGCCAGATCGAGCTCGGCTTGGCGATAGAACGCCGCCTTACCGATCTTAACGGTGAAGGCGGATTTGCCGGCGATCTGCCGGGCGAGCCCGTCGACCGCCTCGCGCAGCCCCTCGCGTGGCACCACGCGGTTGACGAGCCCCAGCGAGCGCGCCGTCGCCGCATCGATCAGCTCACCGGTCAGCAGCATCTCCATCGCCGCCTTGCGGCCGACGGCGCGCGAGAGCGCCACCATCGGGGTCGAGCAGAAGAGGCCGATGTTGACACCGGGCGTCGCAAAACGCGCCGCCTCGGCGGCGACCGCCAGATCGCAAGTCGCGACCAGCTGGCATCCGGCCGCCGTCGCCACACCGTGCACTTCGGCGATGACCGGCTTCGGCAGCCGCACGATCGCCAGCATCAGCTCGCTGCACAGCGCAAAGATGCGCTGATAAGTCTCGCGCCGCGGGTCCTGGCGCAGCTCGCGCAAATCGTGCCCGGCGCAGAAGGCGGGGCCGGCGCCGGCGATCACGACGACCCGGCTGTGCGTGTCGTCCGCGGCGCGGCCGAGCGCCTCGACAAGCGCCGTCATCAACTCGATCGAAAGCGCGTTGCGCGCCTCCGGCCGGTCGAGGGTCAGGCGCAGAACCCCGTCTGCGCGCTCCTCCAACAGTATCGCCGCCATTCCTGAGACCTCTCTTCGGCTAAAGCATTGCTTGACCCTTGGGAGCCGATCGCTTACATGACCGGCTTTCGCGGCCCGGGCAATTGTTCCCGGTCGCTGGGTATTTTCTTTCGAGACATGAAGACCTTTTCCGCCAAACCGTCGGATATCGACAAGAAATGGTCGCTGATCGATGCCGACGGTTTGGTGCTGGGCCGGCTCGCCTCGATCATCGCGATGCGGCTGCGCGGCAAGCACAAGCCCTCCTTCACGCCCCATATGGATTGCGGCGACAACATCATCGTCGTCAATGCCGAGAAGGTCCAGCTGACCGGCAAAAAGCGCGCGGACGACATCTTCTACTGGCATACCGGATACCCGGGCGGCATCAAGGGGCGCAGCAAGGGCGCCATTCTCGAAGGCAAGCACCCGGAGCGGGTGATCATGAAGGCGGTCGAGCGCATGGTGCCGCGCGGCCCGCTCGGCCGCCGGGTCATGAAGAATTTGCGGGTGTTTGCCGGACCCGATCACCCGCACGAAGCACAGCAGCCGGATCGGCTCGATGTCGCCGCGCTGAACCGTAAAAACAGAGTTTGATTATGGCTGACAACGACCCCCCGAGCTCGCAACGCCCGCAGACCTTTCAAGGCCTGGGGAGCCTGCGCCAGGCATTGCAACAGGCGCGCACTGCGCCCGCGTCGCCGGCTCCAGCGGCCTCCGTCCCCGACGACGTCAAGCCGCAGATCGATGCCCTCGGCCGCTCCTATGCGACTGGCAAGCGGAAGAACGCGGTGGCGCGGGTATGGATCAAGCCCGGCGCAGGCAGGATCGACGTCAACGGCCGCGAGAGCCCGGTCTACTTCGCGCGGCCGGTGCTGCGGATGCTGATCAACCAGCCGCTCGTCGCGACCAACCGGTTCGGCCAGTTCGACGTGTGGTGCACGGTCAAGGGCGGCGGCCTCTCCGGCCAGGCCGGCGCGGTGCGCCACGGCATCAGCCAGGCGCTGACCCGCTACGAGCCGGGCCTGCGCCCCTTGTTGAAGAGTCAGGGATTCCTCACCCGCGACAGCCGCGTCGTCGAGCGCAAGAAATACGGTAAGGCCAAAGCCCGCCGCAGCTTCCAATTCTCGAAGCGCTAAAACCGAACACCCCTAACCCTCCCGCTACGCGGGCCCCTCCCTCTCCCCGCTTGCGCGGGGCGAGGGAAATACCGCCACCCTCCCCTTGCCCCGCGCAAGCGGGGAGAGGGTTAGGGTCAGGGGCTGTCGCCCAATATCACCGCCAATCGCAGGGAGTTCCCACTCAGCTTCCGCCGAGCCCCGCCTGATCGAGCAGCTGCTCGATCTGCCGCGCCTCTGGCAACTTCAGCCGCTGAATGGCGACCCTGGCTTGCCCAGCACTGCGGCGGCCTGCCGGCCACGCCCGCATGGTAGCACATGGGCATGGCGCGGAACCGGGGCGCCATCGAGCAAAACGGCAACGTTGCCGTTTTGGCGGTTTAGGGCGCGGTGCCGCTGCTGACACCGGTGGATGACGTCGACGAAGCAAGGAAGCCGCCGCCGATCCCGCTCGGCCCCGGCGAATTCTTCTTGCCCGTCGCCGACGTGAAGTCTCGACGTGAGCTCTATCCGCGCTCTGAGACCGCTGGGATTTCACCCGACGCGGGGCTTGCGCCGTCGCACCGCAGCAAGGCTGATAAGGCCGGCGCCAAGCAGTGCGATAGTCGCCGGCTCGGGAACTGCGGCCGCGAGTTCGGTGATCACGACCTCGCCATTGCCGGTTTGGAAATCGGCGACCAGGATCTGGTCTACGCCGGCGTCGAAGGAACCCCCACCGCCGCCACCACTGCCAGTGCCGCCGCCGCCACCACCGCTAAAGCCGCCGCCCCCTCCACTAGCCCCAAAAGCACCGCTGCCTCCGCCTCCACCAAAGCCCCCGTCCCCGCCGCCGACGGGGGAACTTCCTCCAGAAAGATCTGGGAAGGAGCCGCCGCCCCCTCCGGGGAGAAAACCGATGCCACCAGTAAATTCACTGTTGCCATTACCACCGACGCTGAAGAAGCCACCGCCCCCGCCACCACCGCCGAGGAACGGCAGCGAACCGCCCCCACCGGTGCCCCCGAAACCTCCCTGCCCGCCGCTACCGGCGCTGCCCCCGAAACCACCATCTCCGCCTCCGGTGCCGCCGCTCTGGCCAGTGCCACCAGCGCCACCAGCGCTGCTGCCTCCGCCCCCACCGCCCGCACCGGCGATAACCAGCGGCACGTTATCGCGACCGACCACGAAGGTGCCACCGCCCCCACCACCGCCAGCCACACCCCCACCGCCCGCACCGCCTACGGCGATATCGAGCGTCTCGCCTTGCATTAGGGTGAAGTTGCCGCCAATCTCGGCCCCTAGCCCGCCTGAACTGCCTCCGCCCTGGGCACCAAAGGCCAGTATGTGATAGGTGTCGGTCGTCGGCACCGTGAAGGTGACGAGACTACCGGTATAACCGAAGTCGAACGGCACAGCGCGGGCGGGCGACCCCGACACGGCGAGCCCCAGAGACGCCGTCCCGGCCAGCAGAACCAGCTTCATTTTGTCCTCCCGATTGCGCGTAGCGCGCCGGTGCGGTTTGCCTGCACCGGCGCGATTTCGTTGACGGTCCGGTCATCGGCCCCAAACTTACGTAACCTTAATGGAGCGCAATATCCATGCCAGCAGGATTTCTGGCGCCTAAACAATGCTCTACGAGCGTGCCATGCTGTTCTAGCATCGGATATGTAAACTTTCTCGACAGGGGCAGATTGACGAATCATGATCGTTGCCGAGAATGACTCGCGTCATCAATCGGTTGGAGCCTAGAAGGCGGTTGGTGCTGTGCCGCTGGTGTAGAGCTTGGCACGCATGGGACCTCGGTAGGCATGTGATCGCTCCGAAATGACGGAGCATTTTACCAACTTTATCAAAGAGATAATTTGCCCGGGTGTTTAAAAGGACGGTGTAAGAATTTCCGACACAGAACCCTGTTTGCGCCAGCTTCCGGGACTCTTAGCGTGCGCCATTTACCGCCTGCTCAACCTGAGCTAGAGCTTGTCCCGTCCATTGCCGAGGTCGCTCCGGTAAACGCCTCTTCTCCCCGTGTAGATCGATGGTACTCTGGCGCAATTAACCGGTAAAGCGCGCGCCATCGCGGGAGGGAGCCGCATGCAGTTTGGGATTGCCATTCCGACCGACGCCGATTCCTGGCGGGTGGTGCGGCGGGCCGAGGAGCTGGGGTTTGCCCGCGCCTGGTTCTATGACACGCAGATGCTGAGCGCGGACCCGTTTGTCGCAATGGCGGCAGCGGCGATAAAGACGACGAAGATCCGGCTCGGCACCGGGGTGCTGATCCCATCGAACCGGATCGCCCCGGTTACCGCAAATGCGTTCGCCTCGCTGAACAAATTGGCGCCGGGGCGGATCGATTTCGGGGTTGGCACCGGGTTTACCGGGCGGCGGGCGATGGGGCTCGTGGCGGTCAAGCTGGCGGATCTGGAAGAGTATGTCCGGGTCGTCATGGCGCTGTTGCGCGGGGAGACGGTCGAGGCCGAAATCGAAAACAAAAAGCGGCTGATCCGGCTGCTCAACCCGGAGCTCGGGCTGATCAACACGCGCGACCCGATCCCGCTTTACGTCGCGGCCTCAGGTCCGCGGGCGCGCAGCTTGACTGCGAAGCTCGGCGCCGGCTGGATCGCTACGGCCGGCGATGTCGATGGCGGCGTCGCGGCGATGGCCGACATGCGGGAGCGCCGGCGGGCCGCCGGGCGCGAGGCGGAGCCGCTCGATGCCGTGGTGTTGACCGGCGGCGCGATATTGGAAGAGGGCGAGTCCGCCGACTCGCCGCGCGCCGTCGCGCAAGCCGGGCCGCGCGCCGCGATGCTGCTGCACCGCGCGGCTGACGCAGCACTGGCGGGGCTGCCGATGATGGCGCCTATGCCGCCCGCGGTCGCCGAGAGCGTGGCGGGCTATGTCGAGCTGGCCCGCAAATTCACGCCGCAGGGCGCCCATTATCTCGAAAACCACCGCGGCCATTTGATGTTCGTCAAGCCGGAGGAGCGGCGGTTCGTCACCGCCGAATTGATCCGGCTGACGACCTTCACGGCAACCGAAAAGGAGCTGAAGGAGCGCATCGCGGCATTGGCCGACGCCGGCTACACGGAGATCGCACTGCAGATCGTGCCTGGCCAGGAACACGCGATCGAGGATTGGGGCCGCATCCGCCGCGCCTTCGCGTGACGGAATCCGACTCGGATTTGGCCCCGCCAATACCGGCGGAGATCGCGGAGTTGCGCGATGGCGGAGGACCGGTATGGATGTTCGCCTACGGCTCGCTGCTCTGGGACGCCGAGTTAGGTGATGCCGCAGCTGAACCGGCCTTGCTGCACGGCTATCATCGCAGCTTCTGCCTATACTCTTACGATTACCGCGGTACGGCAGCAAATCCCGGACTGACCCTCGGGCTCGATCGCGGCGGGTCCTGCCGCGGTGCAGTGCTTCGATTGCAGACAGAGGCGCTCGATCGGATATGGCGCCGCGAGATGAGCGGCCGCCTGGTCTATGCAGCGCGGCTGCTGCGGGTGCAAACCGCAAGCGGCACTCGGCGGACTCTTGCGTTTACTGCGCTCCGCAACTGTCCGGATTACGCCGGCAGGCTGTCGCTCGACAAGGCGGCGCGCATGATCCTCGGCGCCGCCGGCCGACGCGGCACGTGCCGCGATTATTTCGAGAATACACTGCAACGCCTCGTTCGGCTCGGCCTTGCGGATCGTCCGCTTCGCCTTTTGGCCGAGCGGGTCCAGGCAATGGCCGCCCATGACGGCGTTTGAGGCTCTCATAACGGCGCGGAAGGCTTGCCGCATCTGTGTCGAACGCAGCCCCGGCAAGATCAGGAGCTGCGCCGAATTCGACTTCGATCCCGATGTGGTCAGTCATTGGGAGCAGTGGCTCGGCCACCGAAGCCCGAAGCTGCTCGTCGTCGGCCAGGATTTCGGCAATGTCGACTATTTCGTCCGCTGTCGCGGGCGTGACGAGCCGAACAACAAGACCAACGAAAATCTCTACAGCCTGCTGACGGCAGCCGGGATTGCGGTGAAGCACCCCTCGCGGCGCGACCGCGGCGCGCCCGTCTTTCTGACCAATTCGATCTTGTGCATCAAAGAAGGGGCGATGAATGGGCCCATTCTGGCGAGCTGGGTGGACGCCTGCTCCGAGCAACATTTGCTGCCGCTCATTGCCTTTCTAAGACCGCCCGTCGTCGTCGGGATGGGCAACGCGGGATGGCGTGCCGTTCGCCTTGTCTTCGTGCTGCAAGACGCGCCGCGACAGATTTCGCATGCAGCCGGCTCCGACTGGCTTGCTGAGGACGGTACCCAAGTATTTGCCGTCGGCCATTGCGGTCCGCTCGGGGTCATCAACCGGCCGTGGCCGCAGCAGCTCTCGGACTGGCGGCGGATCGGAGCGGCCGTTTCCGTTTGCCACCCCGCCGGTACGCCGCTACGCTCCGATAAGTGACTTTGTGGAGGACCGGCTAGATGCGCGCGAGCTTTAGTGTGAACGACATGACGATCCACCGGATCGTCGAACAGGAGGCGGGGTTCACACCGATCCTGGAGTTTCTGCCGAGCCTGAGCCGGGAACTGTTGGACGAAAACCGGTCTTGGATGGAGCCGGCGGCGCTTGACCCTGCCACCGGCATGGCCGTGCTGTGCTTCCAATCTTACGTCGTCAAGACGCCGCACCACACAATTCTGGTGGATGCCTGCATTGGCAACGACAAGTCTTTTCCGCATCGCCCGACCTGGCACCGCAAGAGCGACAGCAACTGGATGCAGGCGCTGAAGGCGGCTGGTGTCACCGTCGACGATATCGACATCGTCATGTGCACGCATCTGCACGGGGACCATGTCGGTTGGAATACGCGGCTGGAGAACGGCCGCTGGGTCCCGACCTTTCCCAATGCCAAATATCTCTTCTCAAAAAAAGAATTCGAATATTGGGACGGCGTTCATCGCGAGACGCCGCTCGACCCGATGCGGGACAGCGTTTTGCCGATCATCGACGCCAAAAAGGCCGAGCTCGTTACCAGTGACTATGCCGTCGATGACCATATTCGGCTGACGCCGACCCCCGGTCACACACCCGACCACTTCGCGGTCTGCGCCGGGCGCCGCGGCGACCAGGCTGTGTTTACCGGCGATCTGATCCACTCGCCGATCCAGGCGCGCTATCCGGATCTCGTCATGCGGGTCGATTACGACCAGAAGCAGGCCTCAGCTACCCGCCGCGCGTTTCTCGAACGCTACTGCGACACCAGTACCTTGTGCTGCACTATGCATTTCCCCTCCCCTTCGGTCGGGCACATCAAGCGCTGGGACGACGGGTTCCGCTGCGAGCCGGTTGCCGACTAGATCAGCGCGGTCGCAAACGCGCACTTTCCTCGATCTCCGCGGCCTCGATTGCCCTGGCAAGCGCGGCGCTGAGCTGCTTGGCCGACTGAAGGGTGAGCTCGACGGCGACCCGCGCGCCAGGCCCGAGCGCTGCGTTCACGAAATCGATCGTGATGGCCTCTTCCAGGAGAGCGTGGTGCGGGTGGTCGTAGGAGACCACCGAATGGGTCAGATCGAACCACCCGTCATCGCCCTTGCCGGCGCCGTCGGCACCGACGACCTCGACGATCGAGGTGCACATGCCGGGCGTTACGCGGCGAGGTGCTTGCGCAAAAACCCGAACACCTTTTGCCAGCCGTCCAATGCCTGCTCGATGCGGTACATCGGCCGGTCGTAGTAGAAGAAGCCGTGCCCGGCGCCGTCGTAGCGGTGAAACTCGTACTGCTTGCCGTGCTTCTTGAGCTCGGCCTCGTGCTGGTCGACCTGCTCCGGGGTCGGCGAGCGATCCTCATTGCCGAAAAGGCCGAGCAGAGGGCAGGAGAGGTTCTTGGTGAATTCGATCGGCGCGGTCGGCTGCTTTGGGTTCAGCTCCTCCTTGCTCATCACCACCCGACCGCCCCACAGCTCGCAGGCTGCGTCGATGTTTTTGGTATGGCAGGCATACAGAAAAGTTTGCCGCCCGCCCGAGCAGGTGCCGAATACCCCGACCTTGCCATTGAGCCAGGGCTGCGCGCGCAGCCATTGGACCGCGCCTTCGGTGTCGCCGATGACCTGCGCATCGGGAACGCCGCCCTCTGCGCGCACCTTGGCGGCGACATCGTCCGCTTTGCCTTCACCGGCGCGGTGATAGAGGTTGTGGCTGATCGTTGCATAGCCGTGATGAGCGAACTTACGGGTCGCCTCGCGGTACCACTCGTCCCAGCCGGGCGCGTGATGCAGGAGCACCATGCCCGGGAACGGGCCCGGACCCAACGGCCGTGCAACATAGGCCGAGATCGGCTCGTTCTTATCGCCGTTGAGCGCAATTCTCTCCGCAATCATGCCTTCATAGGCCATCGTCGCTTCCCTTCGCCTTGCAGCCAGACCGCCCGATCGCGGCCGTTCGACGCCGTAATGGTTAGCGCAGGCGCGGGCCCCGGTCCATCCCCAGATGCACCCGGCCCGCCGATCGCGTACGACTCCCGCTCGATCCCGTCAAGGCGCGGTTTAACATGTAACTTGACGCCCGCGCGGCGAGGTAAGAGAAGGGTGCGCTGCTTCCCTACGCCCAGCGGCCTTCGGTCCAGACCCAGCCGTTCGGCCCTTGCTGCCAGTAGCCCGGGGCCCAGTTCGCGGTTGGCGTGGGCCGCTGCACATATTGCCCGGCCATCCAGACATACTGTCCGCCGCTCCAGCTCCAGTGGCCCGGCTGCCAAAATCCCAGCGGCGAAGGCGGCGGGGGCGGGGTCTCCACGCGCGGCGGCGGGGCGAACGGCGCGGCACTGACAAAAGTCGTACCGGCGTTGTGAGGGTGTAACCCAATCCCGCTTTTCTGCCGCACGTGTTCGTTCGCGGGACGCTCAACCTGGAGATGCATACGATCTGAGATATTGCTCGTCGGACTGGGCGGTGACGCCATGGATTTCATCGCGAAGGGTGGTCCTCCTGAGGCGTCCGGCTGCGGTCATGCGGTCGCCGGTGTCGCCATTGCTGCTGCCGCGGCAATACGGCGGCGCAGCGTCTCGGCCCAGGACAGATTGAGTGCCAGTGCCTGCAACAGACAGACCGCGCGGACTTTGTCGCGCCCGTGCACGAGAAACCGAGTCATTCCGCGATTTTTGATAATGCCGTGCGCCCGTTCGGTCAGCTTGCGCCGGCGGTAGACTTCTTGGCCTTCCTCGCTTGCCATTCGCTCTCGCCACGCCGTGACCGCCGGCGGCTCGTGGCGATGTTTCCAGCGCCGCTTGCGCAGCGTCTCGGCGGTGACATCCGAGCGCTCCGGCGCTGGCGGGCTATAGACCGTCAGATCGGGATAGCGCTCCGCCAGTGTGATGATGTCCTCCTGGGTCATCGCCGTGGTATCGGCCAGCAGGCGTTGCGGCACCCGACCGCAGCGCTCGGCAATTTTCGCCACCAATCCCGGTGCCAATCCGCTGTCCTTGCGTCGATCCGTCGGATCGATCGTCATGACAAAGCCGTTGGCGGTCGCCACTTGCACGTTCCAGGCCGGCGCTATCGCACCGTCGGCCAGCCGCATCGAGCGGGCCTCAGGGTCGCTGACCGAGACTTTGGGTTCGCCTTTCTCGGCTTCCTCTTTGGCGTGCGTCTTGGCCCGCGCCGCCTTCTCCTGCTCCAACTCCGCCAGTTTCTGCCGTGCCCGCTCGACCCGCTGGGCCCGCTCCTGCGCCGCCTGCAAGGCTCGCCTCTTGCGCCGCCGCTCCGGCTCCGCGGCATCGGTATCGAGTTCGCGCTTCAGCGCCGCCACCCGTTCGGCCACCGCTTGCTCGATACTCTCCAGCCGTTTGCGCTTGCACATCGAACCCCGGCCCGCCCAGGCGCGCGCCTTGGTCCCGTCGATTGCCATCTCCTCCAGGGTGACCAGCTTCTCGGCGATCAGTCCGGTCACGCTCTGGGTCAGCAGGCGATCCAACAACGCCGCATTCTCGCGTCGAAACCCCGCCAGCAGATCGTGATTGATCGGGGCGCCACCGCACAGCCAGCGATAGGCCGCGTGCTGCTGGCACAGGCGGTCGATCGCCCGCGCCGAACCGATCCCCTCCAATGTCGCATAAAGCCACACCGCCAATACCACGCGCGGATCGGTTGCCGGTCGTCCGGCAACCGCGTCACGTGCCTTGATCCGGTCGTAAAATTCGCTCGGATCCAGACCTTCGACAAACGCCCAAACCAGCCGCGCCCGGTGGTCGTCCGGCAATTGGCTGTCCAAGTCGACCATCTCCCAGCGCAGCTGAGCGCGGTCCGGACCGATCACCCGCACACCCTCGCCCATCCCACCCCCCATACCCCACTAATAGGCTTATACCACAGAAGTGAGACAAACCCTAGCGATGACCCCAAATCTTCGGGATTGGATTACACCCTCGTTGCTCGGCGCGACGCCCGGCAACGTCGTCGGCCCATATGACTGCGCCGCGCCGGTGGGCGAGTAGGGCGGCGTCGTTGTGGCCGCCGGCGGCACATAATAGGGCGGCGGCTGTGGCGTTAGTGCTGTTGGCACTTCAGGCGGGGCGACGGCAACCGTGCCCGAGGGCGGGGGATACACGCCGACAATCCCAACGCGGTCAGTGCGATCGCGGCCATGCCGCCCAGATGCTGGAAACGCTGCATCCTGTCCTCCAGACGTTCACATCGGTCGAGCGATCTCGGTCGCTGTTTATGCCGGTAGAACACAAAGCCCTCGCGATCGCTCCCGAAGTCGCCTGCCGGGAGCCAATCCGATCGATTGACGATATAAAGATATGTGTATATCTTTCTGGACTTGATGCGTTCTGATCGAGGAGAGCCACGGATGCCCATATCCACCGACTTTAAGGTTGCCGACATGTCACTCGCCGACTGGGGGCGGCGCGAGATCGCGATCGCCGAGACCGAAATGCCCGGGCTGATGGCGTTGCGCGATGAATTCGGCGCCGCGAAACCGCTCGCGGGGGCACGCATAGTGGGCTGTCTTCACATGACGATCCAGACCGCGGTGTTGATCGAGACGCTCTTCGAGCTCGGCGCTACAGTTCGCTGGAGCTCGTGCAACATCTTCTCGACCCAGGATCATGCCGCAGCGGCGATGGCCGCCCGAGGGATTCCGGTCTTTGCCTGGAAGGGCGAGACCGAGGAAGAATACGAGTGGTGCATCGAGCAGACCTTGCGCGGTCCAGCCGAGGGTCCATTTGGGGGCTGGACACCCAACATGGTGCTCGATGACGGCGGCGACGCGACCAAAGTTCTCCACGACAGATACCCCGAGCTGCTGAACCATATTCGCGGGATCTCGGAAGAGACCACGACCGGCGTGAACCGGCTCTACGAGATGGTGCGGGAGGGTTCTCTCAAAGCGCCCGCGATCAACGTCAATGACAGCGTCACCAAGTCGAAGTTCGACAACCTTTATGGCTGTCGCGAGAGCCTGGTCGACGGGATCAAGCGCGCTACCGACGTGATGGTCGCCGGCAAGGTCGCCGTGGTCTGCGGCTTTGGCAATGTCGGCAAAGGCTCTGCAGCGAGCCTGCGCAGCCAGGGCGCGCGGGTCATGGTGACCGAGATCGATCCGATCTGCGCATTGCAGGCGGCGATGGAGGGATATCAGGTAGCGACGATGGACGAGATGGCCTCGCAAGGCGACATCTTCGTCACCGCGACCGGCAACATCGACGTCATCACGATCGATCACATGCGGCAGATGAAAGACCGCGCCATCGTTTGCAATATCGGCCATTTCGACAGCGAGATTCAGATCGATGCGCTGCGCAACTACCCGTGGGAAGAGGTGAAGCCGCAAGTCGACGAGGTTGTCTTTCCCGACGGCAAGCGCCTGATCGTCCTGGCCAAGGGGCGGTTGGTCAATCTCGGTTGTGCGACTGGCCATCCGAGCTTCGTTATGAGCGCCTCGTTCACCAACCAGGTGCTCGCGCAAATCGAGTTGTGGACCAATCACGGCAAATACGACAACAAGGTCTACGTGCTGCCGAAGAATCTGGACGAGAAGGTCGCCGCGCTGCATCTCGACAAGCTCGGGGCGAAACTGACGGCGCTCAGCCCGGCCCAGGCCGGCTATATCGGCGTCGAGCGCGCCGGGCCCTTCAAACCGGACCATTACCGCTACTAGCCCCGCAACTTTAACTACATTTACGGCGAGATAGCTCTTGCTATTGGGTAAATTTTACCCCTATTCTGATGCTGTATGGAAGATCGATAGATCCTCGATACATCTAGGATCACAGCAAGGGCGAGTGGTTGTGCTCGAATCGGCTGCAGCATTGTGCCTGCTCGTCACATTGGCTTCGGTTGCTGCTCTGTTGCGAGCCCGGTCCGAGCTCTACGAAGAGCGAGCGAGATCCGCGGTACTCGAAACCGTCCCGCTCGAATGGTTCCGTTGGCGCCCCGGTCGGACGAACGCTGATGCACATGACCAAGCGTCCGGCTATCGCCAGTTTCTCGCAAGGTTGCTGCCCGCTGATGCCGAGCGGCTGGAGAGCGCGCGGCAGACGCTGCTATCCGGCGGAGCCGCTCTCTCGGCCACTTTCGTTACCCGCGGCGGGACCGCCTATACCGTCGAAGGGCGGCGCACGGCGAGCGGCGACGCCGTGCTGTGGCTTCTCGATGCTTCGGCTGCGGTGACGGTCCAAAGGGCACGCCAAGAAGTCGCCGATTTGCGCCAGATGCTCGACGCCATTCCGCTGCCGGTGTGGCGGCGCGGTCCCGACCGCATCCTCGTCGATTGCAACCGGGCCTATGCGAGCGCCCTCGATACGACCGCCGAGCTAGTTGTTGCGGAAGGCCGGGAATTGGCTTCCGGCGCCCGCCCCGGCGAATGCCGGCACGTCGTTATCGGCGGGTCGCGTCGGCTGGTCGAGATCGGCGAGGCGCCGTGCTCGACAGGAGGTACAATTGGTTTCGCCTGTGATCGCACCGATCGCGAGGCCGCTGAGGCGGAGTTGTGGCGCCACATCAACGCGCATGCCGAGGTACTCGAGACCATCCGCGCCTCGGTCGCCATCTACGGCCCCGACAAGCGGCTCAAATTTTTTAACGCCGCGTTTGCCTCGATGTGGGGCATCGCAGAAGACTGGCTCGCCTCTCAACCTTCCTTCGAGGAAGTTCTGGAGCGGCTGCGGGAGGTCCGTCGTCTCCCCGAGGCCGCAGATTTCCGGGCATTCAAGTCGGAGCAGCTAGGGTTGTTCACCTCTGTCATCCGGCCGCAGAAAGATCTGCTGCATTTGCCTGATGGCCGCACATTGCTGCTCTCCATCTCCTCGCATCCATTCGGCGGCCTCACCTTTGTTTACGAGGACGTCAGCGATCGCCTGGCGCTCGAACGCTCCTGCAACACCTTGACGAAGGTGCGCCGCGCCACTCTCGACCACCTCTTCGAGGGCATTGCAGTCTACGGCAGCGACGGCCGGTTGAAGCTCCATAATCCTGCCTATTTGGCGCTTTGGGAATTGTCGGAAGACGATGTCGCGGGCGAACCGCACATCGGCGAAATCCTTGAGAAGACCCGCGCGCTGCTCGATCATTCGGGCGATTGGGATACGAAGAAGCAGAGAACTATTTCAAAAATCACTGCCCAGGCCCCGGCGAGCGGCCCGGTCTACCGGACCGACGGGTCGATGCTGCAGGAGGCGACGGTGCCGCTGCCGGACGGCAATGTGTTGGTGACCTATCTCGACGTGACCGATACGGCGAGGTATGAGCGCGTCCTGCGCGAGCGCAACGAGGCGCTCGAAACCGCGGGGCGCCTGAAAAGCGAGTTTGTTGCCAACGTCTCCCACGAGCTGCGGACGCCGTTGAATGCGGTCATCGGCTTTGCCGACATCTTGACTAACCAGTATTTCGGCGACTTGAACCCGCGGCAGCTCGACTACAGCCGCGGCATCCTCCAGAGCTCGCAACAGCTGTTGGGGCTCATCGAGGATATCAGCGACCTCGCCACGATCGAGGCGGGTTACATGGTTCTGGAGACCGGCCGGGTCGACATCTTCGAGATGCTGAAGACGGTGCTGGCGCTGACGCGGGGACGTGCCAAAAGCCGAGGGCTCGAAATCGAGCTCTCTTGTCCGCCCGACATCGGTGCGATTGCGGCGGACGAACGCCGGCTCAAGCAGGCGCTTTTCAACCTGATTTCCAATGCGATCAAGTTTACCCCTCCGGGCGGCGCGATACGCCTTGAGGCCGAACGCCGCGAGAGTGAGTTGCTGCTGACCGTTGCCGATAGCGGGATCGGGATTCCGCCGTCCGATCAAGTCCGGATGTTCGAAAAATTCGAACGCGGCACGCCCCGATCGGGTGCGGGGCTCGGCCTGTCGCTGGTAAAGAGCCTGATCGATCTGCATGGCGGAGCTGTCACGATCGTTTCGGCCGCCGGCCGGGGAACCACCGTCACCTGCCGGCTGCCCCACGGCCTTACGGGGATTTGCCGGTATGCTGCCTTCGGCCAAAATCGAGAGCCGGGCGGCGGCATAGACGGCGACTTGACCCGATTCGTGCGATAGCGGTGCAATCCGGGTGAAGCCGATCTCGACGACCGCCGATCAGCCCCGCGAACAGACACCGACGCCGCACATATTGCGCCTAGCCGATGCCGGGTTATACAACGCCTAGGCGATGATTGTTGTCGATCTGCCGGACGAAGCTGCCACCGCCGCGCTCGCGGCCCGCATCGCCGCGGTAGCCGGCTCGGCCGACATCATTGCGCTGAAAGGCGACCTCGGCAGCGGGAAAACCGCCTTTGCGCGTGCCTTTATCCGGGCGTCCGGCAACCAGGACGAGGTCCCGAGCCCAACCTTTACGCTCGTCCAGGTCTACGATAGAGGCCCGGCGGTGATCTGGCATTTCGATCTGTATCGTATCCGCGCCCCCGAGGAGGCATGGGAGCTGGGCATCGAGGATGCGTTCGTCGCAGGCATCTCGCTGATCGAGTGGCCCGAGCGGCTGGGATTGCTGCTGCCCGACCGCCGGCTCGAACTCAGCTTCACATTCGGCGATGGGCCCGGCGCGCGACGTATTGCGATGGATCCGGGCAAAGGGTGGCAAGCGCGGCTGGCGATGATTGTAGCCGATGCGTGATCTGCGCCAGCCCGACTCTGCTGGCGAACCTCTTCCATCGCTCAGCCCAATGGCAGCTCCCAGCGACCCCGCGCGAAAGCTGGCAATGGCAGCCTTTCTCGACGGGTGCGGTTGGGGAGGTGCCAGGCCGGCGCCTCTCGCCGGCGATGCGTCGTTCCGGCGCTATTACCGCCTCGGCAGCAACGGCCGACGCGCCGTCCTGATGGATGCGCCGCCGCCGCAAGAGGATGTCGTCCCTTATATCGCCGTCGCGCAGCTGTTGCGCCGGCTCGGGTTCAGCGCTCCCGAGGTGTTCGCGGAAGACCGCGCGGCCGGCTTTCTGCTGATCGAGGATTTCGGGGACGACACCTACACGCGTCTTCTCGACCGCGGCGCCGACGAGCCGGCCCTCTATGCCCTGGCGGTGGACACGCTGGTCGAGCTTCAGCGGGCAGTCGAGACGTGCGGGAGCCCGGACTTGCCCCCCTACGATGCAGAGCGGCTCCTCGCCGAGGCGGCGCTCCTGGTCGATTGGTATGCCCCAGCGGCTCTCAGAGAGCGGTTATCCGACGCCCGGCGCGACGAGTATCTCGATCTGTGGCGAACGGTTCTGCCGCAGGCGGCGCTTCCCGGCGATACTTTGGTCCTGCGCGACTATCACGTCGACAATTTGATGCTGTTGCGGGATCGCCGTGGAGTGCAGGGTTGCGGGCTCCTCGATTTTCAGGACGCGGTGTGCGGACCGCCGAGCTACGACCTCGTATCGCTCCTCGACGATGCCCGACGCGATGTTCCGGCCGACCTCCGCCGGCGGATGACCGAGCGCTATCTCGCTGCCTTTCCGGCGCTTGACCGGGCGGCGTTCCTGCGATCGGCCGCTATCCTCGCGGCTCAGCGCAACTGCAAGATCCTCGGCATCTTCACGCGATTGTGGAAGCGTGACGGCAAGCCACGCTACCTCGTCCACCTGCCGCGGCTCTGGCGGCTGCTCGAGCAAGAGCTTGCCCACCCGGCGCTTGATCCGATCGCTAGCTGGCTCGACCGCCACCTGCCGCGCTCGGTTCGGCAAATCCCCGCATGATCGTCCCGCCGCGGACGGCGATGGTGCTCGCCGCCGGCCTTGGCACCCGGCTGCGGCCAGTGACGGAAACCATTCCGAAACCTTTGATCGAGATAAACGGCCGCTCTCTGCTCGATCATGCGATCGACCGGCTGGCGCTCGTCGGGGTCAAACGGGTCATCGTAAATGTGCATTACAAGGCGGCGATGGTGGCCGCGCAGCTTGCCCGCCGCGATCACCCGCGCATCGAGATTTCGGAAGAACCCGAGCTGCTCGATACCGGCGGTGGCGTCGCGCGTGCCCTGCCATTGCTCAATGAGGTCTTCTTCGTCGTCAACAGCGACGTGTTCTGGCTCGACGGCAAGGTTCACGCCTTGGAGCGACTCGCCGCCGCCTTTGATCCCGAGCACATGGACGCAATCCTGTTGCTGCAGCGGACCGTGACGGCGGTCGGCTATGAGGGCAGCGGCGACTATTTCATC
Source organism: uncultured Alphaproteobacteria bacterium (assembly GCA_963700185.1). GTDB lineage: Bacteria > Pseudomonadota > Alphaproteobacteria > ATCC43930 > CGMCC-115725 > AP-15. The sequence continues at coordinate 18,272 of CAVOWP010000001.1, read as the reverse complement.
GACCCGTCGGGGCGCCCGCATCGCCGCAGCGAGCGCGAGGTAGCGCCCTTTCTCTTCGCCGGCCTTCAGCTGCTTCACCGCCGTGCCTTCGCCGGCATTTCCGACCGCGTTTTCTCGCTGGTCCGGCTTTTCGACCGCGCCGAAGAAGCGGGGCGCCTGCACGCCATAGTGCATGATGGCGAGTGGTATCATATCGGGACGCCGCAGGGCCTCGCCGCCACCCGCGAACGGCTGTCGTCGGATCGCATCGAGCGATAGCAAGGTTTCAAATTCGGTGCAGCCCAAGGTCTATACAATTGCTGCGCACCGGCCGTTTCTGGCGACGCTGGCGGCCGGACTGCTCGGGATAGCGAGCGCCGATCCGCTGCTGCTGCCGCGCATTACCGTTCTGCTGCCGACCCGCCGCGCGGTGCGCTCGCTGCGCGAGGCATTCCTGCGTGTCGCGCCGGACGGCAAGGTGGCCGGGAGCCCATTGCTGCTGCCGCGGATGCGGCCGATTGGCGATCTCGCTTCCGACGAGCTGTCATTGTCGGATGGAGGCGCGGAGGACCTGGGGGTGCCGCCGCCGATCCCCGATTTGCGCCGGCGGTTGCTGTTGACCCGGCTGGTCCTGCACTGGGGCGAACGGCGCGGCGAGGATCCGCTCTTTCCGGGACAGGCCGCCGCACTCGCAGCGAGCCTTGCCCGGCTTCTCGACAGGGTCGCGACGGAGGGGGCGAGCTTTGCGAAGATCGCCGATTTGGTCCCGGAGGGGCTGGCGGAGCACTGGCGCGTCGTCCACCAATTTCTTGAGATCCTGCCGCGGCATTGGCCCCGGATTCTCGCCGAGGAGGAGGCTCTCGACGCGGCGTCGCGGCGTAATCGCCTCCTGGAACAGCAAACCGCGGCTTGGCGTCGCTCTCCACCTCGCGATCCGGTGATCGCCGCGGGACTGGTCGGCGGCCTACCGGCGATGACCAAGCTGCTTTCGCTCGTCGCCGCGCTGGACCAGGGCGCGGTGATCCTCCCCGGCCTCGACCACGACCGGGATGCTGCCGAATGGTCGGCAATCGAAGAGGACGAAGCTCATCCGCAACATCTCATGGCGGGGTTGCTGAGGGCGCTCGAATTGACCCCGGCCGAAATTCACGATTGGCCACCAAGTCGGCCGGACCCCATCCCCGCCCGCGGCTTCGAGGGCCTTTCCGATCTTCCCTTGTTTGCTTCTCTCTCCCGCAGCGCGGGAGAACGTGCCGAGCGCGATAGTGAGGGCGCAATTGCGCGCCGGGTACGGCTAATTGCCGAGGCGTTGCGGCCGGCAGTCACCACGGATGCGTGGCGGCGCTTGCCCGCGCAGCCCGCAGATACCCTCGACGGGTTGAGCCGGTACGACTGCGCCAGCGCGCAAGAGGAGGCGGTCACCATCGCACTCTTGCTCCGCCGTAAGCTGGAGACGCCGGGCGCCACCGCCGCTCTCGTCACCCCCGATCGAGCGCTCGCCCGCCGGGTTGCGGCGGAATTGCGCCGCTGGGACATCGACATCGACGATTCGGCCGGTCTGCCGCTGAACCGAACGCCGCCGGGTGTCTTTCTGCGTCTGGTTCTCGATCTAGCGGCCAGCCAACTCGCTCCGGTGCCCTTGCTCGCCGCGCTGAAGCATCCACTCGCCTCCGGCGGGCTCGCTCCGGCCGCATTCCGCGATCTGGCGCGTCAACTCGAACAAGCAATCCGAGGACCTCGTCCCGCTCCGGGCTTTGCCGGCCTCCGGGCCGCTCTCGCCGGCGAGAAAATCGGTTTGATGAGGTTTGTCGACCGGCTGGAGGCTTGCCTCGGCCCGCTGCCGGAATTGCTGCTCGCGGATGCCGTACCGGTGTCGCATCTTGCAGCAGCGCATGTCGAGGCCGCCGAGCGGCTGGCCGCGACCGCGAAGGGAACCGGGGGTGAGCGCCTCTGGCACGAGGCGGCGGGCGAGGCGGCTGCGCGCTTCTGCCATGAACTGATCGAAGCCGCGCGAGACTTTCCGCCTCTGCCCGGCCGGCATTATCCGGCTCTGTTCGAGGCGCTGGCCGCCGATGCGGTCGTCCGACCGGTGTTCGGCCGGCATCCCCGGCTGGCGATCTGGGGTCTCCTCGAAGCGCGGCTGCAGCAGGCCGACCTGGTCGTTCTGGGCGGTCTGAACGAGGGCAGCTGGCCGCCCTCGGCCGAGCACGACCCATGGATGTCGCGGCAGATGCGGCGGGAGTTCGGTATCGCCTTGCCGGAGCGCGCCATCGGAATGGCCGCGCACGACTTCGCCCAGGCGCTGGGGGCGCCGGAAGTAGCGCTGACCCGCGCTGCGCGGAGCGAGGGTGTTCCGACCGTGCCGTCGCGCTGGCTTCTTCGCCTCGATACGGTATTGCAGGCTGTCGGATTAGATGGCGCGATCGGGCCGGACGATACCCTCCGTCACGCCGCGGAGCTGATCGATCGCGCAGAGGGGTACCGGCCGCTACCCCCGCCCGAGCCGCGTCCACCGCTCGCGGCGCGCCCGCGAAAGCTTTCGGTGACGCAGATCGAGACCTGGCTGCGCGATCCTTATGCGATCTATGCCCGCCATATCCTCGGGCTGAGGCCGCTGGACGAACTCGACGCCGATCCCGGCCGCGCCGAACTCGGCACGGTCATTCACCGCACGCTCGACGCCTTCTATCGCCGCTTCCCGCAGGGGATGCCGGATAACGCCGAGGAGGAGCTGCTGGGCATCGGCCGCGAGCAATTCGGACCCATCCTGTCGCGTCCCGGCGCCTGGGCTTTCTGGTGGCCCCGCTTTGCGAGGATCGCCCGCTGGCTGGTCAATCAGGAGCGCGGCCGATCCTTCGGCATCATCGAGAGTCTCAGCGAGTGCGAGGGAAGCTGGACATTGCACGGGCGCAGCGGGCCGTTCACGATCACCGCCAAGGCGGACCGCATCGACCGTCTCGCCGAAGGCGGCTTTCTGCTGGTCGACTACAAAACCGGCCGCGTACCTCCGGCAAAGCAAGTGCAAACGGGGTTTGCACCGCAATTGCCACTCGAGGGCGCGATCCTGCGCGGCGGCGGCTTCAAGGGCGTCAGCGGTTCGCCGGCGGCGCTCGAATACTGGCGGCTGAGCGGCGGCGAACCCGCCGGCGAACGCTTCCCGATCGATGCGGGTGACCCCGGCGCGCTGATCGATCGCGTGGTCGCCCGCGTCGAGGCGCTTGATCAACCGGTTCGACGATCCGGCGACACCCTATCTCGCGGTTCCGTCGCCGCTTTGGGCGCCGCGCTTTTCCGATTACCGGCACCTCGAGCGGCTCGCCGAGAGCGAGGCCGAGGAATGAGGTCGTTCGGCGATCCCGACACCCCGCAGCGCAAGGCCGCCGGCCCGCGGGCTTCCGTCTGGGTCTCCGCCTCGGCTGGAACCGGCAAGACGCGGGTGCTTATCGACCGCTTGCTGTGGCTGATGCTCGACGGGACAGATCCCGCCCGCATCTTGTGCCTGACCTTCACACGCGCTGCTGCTGCCGAGATGGCAAACCGGCTGAACGAGGAGCTGGCCAATTGGGCGACGCTTGAGGTCGGGGGCACTCGCCGAGACCTTGCAGAAGCTGACCGGGCGCATGCCGAGCGACGCGACGATCGCCCGGGCCCGACAGCTTTTCGCGCGCGTTCTCGAAACCCCCGGCGGCATCAAGATCGCGACCATCCACGCCTTCTGCCAAACACTGTTGCGCCGCTTCCCGCTGGAGGCGGGAGTGCCGACCGAATTTGCGGTCCTCGACGAGCGCAGCGCGCGCGAAACGCTGATCGAGGCCGGCGAGCGTGTTGTCATTGCCGCGCGCAACGGAAACGAGCCCGAGCTCGCCGAGGCGCTTGCAGTGGTGGCCCGCCATGCTCCCGAGGAACGCTTTGGTGTGTTGATGGCGTCACTGGCGGCCGAGCGCGGCAAGCTCCGCGATGTGCTCGGCAAAGGCCATTCAGAGCTGCGCGACAAGCTCTGCCGAGCCCTGAGTTTGCCCGCCGGGACAACCGAGGAGGCAGTCATCGCCGCTTTCTGCGCCGCGGGAGCCGGGGACGAGACAGGGCTGTGCTCGGCTGCAGCGGCGCTCTCCACCGGATCCTGCACCGATCGAGAGCGCGGCGCCGTCCTTGCCGCATGGTGCGAGACCCCGGGGCAGCGCCGTCAGATGCTTCCGGCGTATATCGCTGCATTTCTGACCGTCGAGGGCGAGACCCGCAAAATCCTGATCACCCGGAACGCGGCTCGCAGCGCCGGCTGCGATGCCGGGGCGGTGCTCGGCGCCGAGGCTGAACGGGTCAAAAAATTCTGCGAGACGCAGTCGGCGGCAGCGCTTGTCGAGGCGAGCTGCGCGCTGATCCGGCTCGGTGGTGCGTTGATGGACGCCTATGCAGGCGGCAAGTGCGCCCAAGGCGTCCTCGACTATGACGACTTGATCTCGGCCGCCCTAAATCTGCTGCGCCACCCCGGCATTGCGCCATGGGTACTGTTCAAGCTCGACGGCGGCCTCGACCACATTCTGATCGACGAGGCGCAAGACACCAACCCCGAGCAATGGCAAATCGTGGCTGCGCTCGCCGAGGAGTTCTATGCCGGCGAGGGCGCCGGCGACCGCCTGCGCACGATCTTTGCCGTCGGCGACGCCAAACAGTCGATCTACAGCTTTCAGCGCGCCGATCCGCGAGCCTTTCTGGCCATGCGTGAATATTTCGAAAGACGCATCAGCGACGCCCGGCAGGAATGGCGCGTGGTGCCGCTGGAAGTCTCGTTCCGCTCGACCGAGCCGGTGCTGCGGGCGATCGACGCCGTCTTTCGACACGAGGCGGCCCGCGACGGCGTCGCTCTCGACGGCGGCGAGATCCGTCATATCGCTTCCCGGGCGGGACACGCGGGAGTGGTCGAGTTGTGGCCGCCGGCGGTCGGGCAGCCCGAGGAGCCGCCCGACCCGATGGCGCTGCCGGTCATTCGCCAGCGAACAACGCAGCCTCGCACCCGGCTCGCCAACGCGATCGCCGCAACCATTGCGGATTGGCTCGACCATGGGGAATTGCTCGAAGCCTCCGGCCGCCCGATCCGGCCGGGAGACGTCATGGTGCTGGTGCGGCGGCGCAACGAGTTTGTCGGAGAGCTGCTGCGCGCGCTCAAACAACGCGACATTCCGGTGGCCGGGGCCGACCGCCTCATCCTGACCGAGCAGCTGGCCGTGCAGGACCTGGTGGCGCTCGGCCGGTTCTTGCTGTTGCCGGAGGATGACCTCACCCTGGCGACGGTGCTGAAGGGCCCCCTCTTCGGCATCGACGAGGAGATGCTGTTCGATCTCGCCTATGACCGCGGCAGCGAAAAGCTGTGGCAGCGATTGCGCGCCAAAGCCGGCAAATCTCCGCAGCTTCGGCGGGCGGCCGAGCGGCTCTCCGATCTCTTGGCCCGCGCCGATTTCGTGCCGCCGTACGAACTCTACGCCGAAATCCTCGGCGCTCAGGGGGGGCGGCGCATGCTGCTCGAGCGCCTCGGGCTCGAGGCCGCGGACCCGGTCGAAGAGTTCCTTGCACTGGCACTCTCCTACGAACGGGAGCATGTGCCGTCCTTGCAGGGTTTTCTTCGCTGGCTCGTTGCCGGCGACACGGAAGTCAAGCGCGATTTCGGCGCAAGGCAGCGCGACGAGGTGCGCATATTGACGGTTCATGGCGCGAAGGGGCTCGAAGCGCCGGTGGTCTTTCTGCCCGATACGATGCAGCTGCCGAACCTGCCGGACACGCTGCTGTGGACAGAGCGTGAGGGGCTGCCGCTGTGGTGTCCGCGGGCCGATCTCGCGGTCCCGTTTTATACGAGCGAAAAACGGGCGCTGCGCGAGCGCAACCTGGAGGAATATCGCCGCCTGCTCTATGTCGCACTGAGCCGGGCGCAGGACCGGCTCTATATTTGCGGCTGGCAAACCCGGGAAGCGCCCAGGGACGACTCGTGGCACGCGCTCTGCCGCACGGGTCTCGCCGAGATTTCGACCCCTTTTCCCTTCGACGCGACGACGCTGATCGGTGCCGACGGATGGTGCGGCCAGGGTCTCCGGCTCACCAGCCCTCAAACCGTCCCGCCGGTTCGCGAAGCGCCCGGCGGCAGCCGTAGCGGCGGCCGGACCATTGCCGGATTGGGTGCATCGGCCGCCGCCAGCCGAGCCCGACCCGCCGCGGCCGCTCGCCCCGTCGCGGCCGAGCGGGGCCGAGCCGCCCGCTCTCTCGCCGCTCGCGGCGCAAGGGCGTGACCGGTTCAAGCGTGGCCTCCTCGTACACCGGCTGCTGCAGGCTCTGCCCGAGCTGCCGATCGAGGAGCGCGAGGTCGCAGCGCGGCGCTTTTTGGCACTGGCAACGCACCGCCTCACTGCCGAGGAGCAGGACGAAATTCGACGCGAAACTCTCGCGATCTTGGATCACCCCGATTTCGCCGCGCTGTTTGGTCCTGGGTCGCAGGCCGAGGTGCCGCTCGTCGGACTAATCGGGGGGCACGCCTTGTCTGGGCAGATCGATCGCCTCGTCGTCGCGGAGGACCGCGTGCTGATCGTAGATTATAAGACCTTGCGCCCGCCGCCCGCCGCCGAGGACGAGGTGGCGCCGATCTATCTTCGACAGCTCGCGGCTTACCAAGCGGCGCTGGCACGGATTTATCCGGATCGCGAGATCCGTTGCGCCCTGTTGTGGACCGAAGGTCCGCGGCTGATGCCGATCAGCCCCGAAATCCTTGCGGGGTACCTGCCTTGACGGGGCATTTTCGGCTCCCCTAATCTGACCGCGAATAACCCGAGGGAACCGTCAGATGAAACCGATCGCCGTCACCGACAGCAGCTTCGACGCCGAAGTGCTCCGCGCGAGCGGGCCGGTGGTCGTCGATTTCTGGGCGGAGTGGTGCGGACCATGCCGCATGATCGGCCCCTTCCTCGAGGAGCTCGCGACCGACATGGCCGGCAAGGTGACCGTCGCCAAGGTCAATATCGACGAGAACCCGCAGACCCCGATGAAGTACGGGGTTCGCGGCATTCCTACCATGATCCTCTTCAAGGGCGGCCAGGTGGCCGCCACCAAGATCGGCGCCCTGCCCAAGAGCAAACTCTACGAGTGGGTCGAATCCGTGCTGTGAGGCCGCCGGCTTCCGTCCGGGGTGAGCGGGACGGCACGCGGCCATAGCCGTCCTCCTCCAGGCGAGAGCGGGTGAGGATCCGCCGTCCGATCGCCGTCGGAGCGGATTGGGCGTTGGTGCGGCTCGCATCGGGCGAATATCTCTGCGTCGACACGACCACCTTCGAGGCGCTCGGCTATATTCTCGGCCGGGAGCACGAGGCCGATGTCATTCGAGTCTTCCGGACCTTTCTGACGCAGCGTTCGGTCGTTCTCGACATTGGCGCCAATTTCGGCCTCTACACCGCGCTCAGTGCCAGCATCGTCAGGAACCACGGGCGGCTCTACGCGTTCGAGGGCAACCCGCGGGTGTTCGAGAGCCTGCAGCGCACGATCGCCGCCAACGATCTTTATCTCAACCCGAACGTCGTCGCGGCAAACCTGCTGATTTCCAGCGAGAGCGGCCGCGGCGTTCTGCATTACTCGACGAACCTGCCATCCGGCGGCACCATGTCGGACATACACCTTTCGGGCGGCAAGCAGCATGCGGTCGAGGTCGACATGACCACGATCGACGATTTTCTGCCGCTGGATGTGACGGTCGATCTTGTGAAGATCGATGTCGAGGGCCATGAGCCGATGGTAATGCGCGGCATGGAGAAAACCATCGCTCGATCACCGAATATCCGCATCATTACCGAATTCGCCGACAGCCTCCTCGCCCATACGCTAAACCCGGCCGATTTCGCCGATTACATCCGCGGCTTGGGGTTCGCGATCTGCCGCGTGCTGCCGAACTTCAAGATCAGGCTGGTTCCCGCCGGCGAGGCTCTCAGCGGCTTCAACTATTGCCTGTTGACCCGGACACCCGAGGAGGACATTCGGGCCGTCGAAGAGCGCCGGAAATTCCCGCCGATCCGTTTCAAGCGATGGCTCGATCGGCATCAGGTGAGATGGGGGCGCTGGCGCCGCATCTGGGGCCGCTGGTGATGCCGCGCTAGCCCGGCGCTTCGGCCAGCCGCGCCAGTTCGTCGCGCGCCGTGAGCATGTCGTCCAGCGATCCGAATGCGTTCATGTAATGGCCGGTGAACCCTTTGCCCTCGATCCGCCTGAACATATCGGCAAAATCGAGATCGCCGGCGCCGGGCTTCAAATGGATTTCGTGGCCGTTGCGGAAGCAGTCCGCCAGCCGCACCTCCTCGACCCGGCTCATATCGATCGCATCGACAAACCCGGCCACCCCTTCCGGAACGAGGTGCTCATGGTTGACCGTGAACGAGAGCTTGAATGCCGGGGACTGGATCCGCCCGAAGTAAAACCGCCATTCCTCGATCGTGTGCGCGAGATAATGCACCTCCGCATCGGCCGGTTCCTTGTTGAGATTCTCCAGCAAAATCAGCGCGTTCTTCTGCTCGGCGTAGTCCACGAGGCGCTTCAGGCGCTCCAGGCCGGCATCCATCCGCAAATCCCTGTCCGAGGTGAAATGATAGCCGGCGTGGACGACAATCCACTGCGCGTCGAGCTTGCCGTGAACATCGACATATCCTCTGAGATACCGGTCGACGGCCTCGGCCACAAAGGGCGAATATTCAGCGACATAGACGGCCGAGAGGGTATGCAGGCCGAGATGGACATCATGTTTTTGACATGCTTGGCGGATACCCGCGGCACGCGTATCGTCGAAGCTGGTGAAGGCGTTGTCGGCGATGTCGAGCTGGATGTCGATGTAACTGACGTCGTGAGCGGCCGCCCATGCGACGGCCTCCTCGAGCCGGAGACGGCGACCGACATCGATCCCAATCCTGTCCCGCAACGTCATTTCCTCGCTCCCCACTTGGCTCGAAGCAGTTTTCTGGAAATCGGCTTCTCACGCATCCTTATTTCCGCCAGCCTCTCTTTACCTGGCCGAGGTAACCCGCCCCTTGCCGGCGGAAGGCAGCGCTGTTAGGGAAGCCGGCATCCATACGGGGTCCTCAAAGGGAGCTTGTTTTGCGGGCGGAAAATCCGAGCGAAGCCGCGATCCGAGACTGGTGCGTGGAATACTTGGCCCGCACGCTCGACTTGCCGGACCACACCGTCGACCCGGAGATGACGTTCGCGCGGTTGGGGCTCGATTCCGCGAACTCGGTCTTCTTGATCGTCGAGCTTGAGGATTGGCTCGGGTTGGAGCTCACGCCCGACCTGCTGTTCGAACATCCGACGATAAGCGAGCTCGCCCGACACTTGGCAACGCGCGCCGGTCGATGAGCGAAACGAAGGCTGAACTTTCGCCGCGGGCCGAGCCGGCTGCGCAAATCGAGTTTTCGTCCTTTGTTGACGTGCTTCAACATCGGGCGGCGGAGCAGCCGAACGACCCGGCCTACATTTTTTTGCTGGACCGCGGGGCCGAGCGGTTTTCCTTGTCGTTCGCCGAGCTTTACGCGCGCGCCCGCGTGGTGGCTGGGAGCCTGGCCGAGCGCGGACAAAAAGGAGACAGAGCGGTCCTGCTGTTTTCGCCGGGCTTGGATTTCATCGTAGCGTTCCTCGCTTGCCTCCTGGCCGGGGTGATCGCAGTGCCGATGATGGTCCCGCGGCGCGCGAGCTCGAGGGATGCCAGCGCGGCCATTCTGGCGGACTGCTCGCCGCGCTTTGCGATGACACGCCGCGATTTGCTCACCAACGGTAGGCCGGACCTGACCGAGCGTTTCCGTATTGGGCAACTCGATTGGGTCTTTGTCAATTCCGGCATTGCGGGCTCCGAAGAACCGTGGACCCCGCTTCCCTTTCCCGCGCGGGACGAAGTCGCGTTTCTGCAATACACTTCCGGTTCGACTTCGGCACCCAAGGGGGTCATCGTCAGCCACGGCAATCTGATCGAAAATTCAGAGATGATCCGTATTGCCTTCGGCAATACGCGCAAATCGACCCACGTTAGCTGGGTCCCGCTCTATCACGACATGGGGCTCATTCTGAATGTGCTGCAGTCGCTCTATATCGGAGCGCTGTGTGTCCTTATGGCGCCGGTCAGCTTCATGCAGCGCCCGCTCAGCTGGTTGCGGGCGATCCACGATTACCGGGCGGAAGTCGCGGGCGGCCCCAACTTCGCTTTCGATCTCTGTGTCAGACGCCATCGTCTCGAAGAGATCGAGGGCATCGATCTCTCGTGCTGGAGGGTCGCCTTTAATGGCGCTGAGCCCGTCCGGGCGACTACGATCGACCGGTTCGCCTCCACTTTCGCGCCTTATGGTTTCGACGCCAAAAGCATCCAACCGTCCTACGGCATGGCGGAAGCGACCTTGCTGATTTCGACAGGCCAGCGGGGAGCTGACCCGGTTACCCGCAGAGTGAGTCGGGATGCCTTGCAGCGCAACCAGATCGTTGCTCCGGCGCAAGCGCAGGACGCTCAAATAGTGGTCGGATGCGGCCGGCAGCTGTGCCACGAGCGCCTGGCGATCGTCGATCCGGAAACGTGGATGCCGCTGGGGCCGGGGCTGCTCGGCGAGGTTTGGGTCGCCGGGCCGCATGTCGCGCAGGGCTATTGGCATAACCCTGAAGCGACGGCTTTGGCCTTCAGGGCGCGGATGGCGCCGGAGGGCACGCAATGCTGGTTGCGCACCGGCGATCTCGGCTTTCTCGATGAGGATTGCGAACTTTACATCACCGGCCGGATCAAGGACCTGATCATCATCCGCGGCATCAACCATTACCCGCAGGACATCGAGGAGACGGTGCAGGACTGCCATGCGGCACTCCGCCGCCATTGTGGCGCGGCCTTCAGCGTACCCGACCACAACGAAGAGGAGCAATTGGTCGTGGTTCAGGAGGTCGAGCGTACATTTCGGCGGCAGATCGCCATCGAAGAGATCATCGCCTCGATCCGCGAAGCGATCACCCGGGAACATGAAATTACCACCCGTGCGATCGTCCTGATCCGCCCCGGCAGCCTGCCGAAGACGACCAGCGGCAAGATCCAGCGTCGCCTCACGCGGCAAATGTTTCTTGCCGGCACGCTCTCAGTCGTCTAGAGCGCCGCGACCGGGTTCTAACTGCGATACAACGAGCGGCGGTATCTGTCCCATCCCGCTTCCAGCCGTCTAATGTACCTTGCTACGCGAGTCGATAGATGCTTCCCGGCACGCCGAGCATGAGCGATATCCTCTTCTGGCGTCCTGGTCAGCAAGCAGTAGTTAGCGCCGCGCGGTGTCTGCCCGCGTTCGATCAGCTCCAACCCCGAGCGCGACAATACGCGGCAAATTCGTAAACCCAATCCTTCGATTTCCGCGGCAAACTGGTCCGCACTGACGGTATGCGACAAAAAGGCTTCGACGAATTCGATAAAGATCCGAATATTCGGCGATCGGCGTATGGTTTTTTGCATGCCCCTCATGACAAAGGGCTCGTGACCTTCGACATCGATTTTGACGAGATCGACCGCCAACCCTGCCGGCAGGAACTCTTCTATCGAGATCATATCGAGCTCGATCGAGCGTTTTGACCCACCCCCTTGCTCAATATCGGTCATCGTCGCGCCGCCGAGGAATTCCGGCAGGTAATGAAGGGTTCCACGTCCGGTACTCTCGCCGACCAGCGCGTTGACTGCGGTTATGTTCGGGCGATGCGCCAGCCTGTTCGCGTACAGAGTTCGCTTCAGCAGATCGAAAGTGTGCGGGTTCGCCTCGAAAGAATACAGGCGGCCGTGATCCTTCATCAGAGAGGCCGAAGTCGCAGTGTAGAGTCCGAAATTTGCACCGATATCGAGAACCACAGAGTCGGGTTCCAGAAAACTTCGGAATACCGGGAGAACATCTACCTCCATGTCCCAGCCAAGGAGGTAGTCAATGGCATCGAGTGAATTGGTATCGACGCAGATGTACTCGCCGGAAGCGAGGCGGGCCAAAGCCCGATCCCCGCCCGCATAGACTGGCCCTTTCACGGGTAATTCTCAACTCTGTGGCAAACCGGCTTTACTATATCAGCGGATTCGCGCGTCGGAGAAACCTTGGGGGAGACGAGTAGAGCCCTCATCCTGGCACGGCATCCAGGCTCTGCGAAGGTGCGGCCGGCCTGCGCGAGTACCTGCGAGCACGTCTGGCAAGGAAGATGCGAGTGGTGCCCAGCTCCGGGGATGCGATACGAATCTTACGACTTTCCACGGTCATAACCTGTGGTTCGCTGGTGCTCGCCTGCACGCCCCCGCTACCCCAGCGCGTGGAAGACCCATTTGTAGGAAACTGGGTCACAGCGGAGAACGCCAGCATCACAATCCGTCCTGATACGATTGTTCAGCATCAACCGGATGGGGAGAGCACCGCGCTCGACCAGACCGCGTGCCACGGAACGTTCCGCTTTGCCCATGGCACGAAGAGCCGCCAAGACCTCACCGGCCTGGTGCCGCGTCAGCCCGACCTCCACCAGAAGATATCCGACATATTGGTCGAGCAGAGCTATCCGGTTGCTGAACTCAATTGCGACCGAGGCGATCAGACCTATGTCCTGCTGAATGATCGTCAATTGCTGGCGATCTACCGCGACGGCGACATCGGCGCAATAGAACGCCTGGCACGTCGCTGATTTGGCCGATGTTCCCCTTGCGAGGCGGTTAGCGGTGCGATCGATCAGTGGAGAGCGGCGATGGTCTCTCGTCTACCCCGCTCTGCTCAGCCTGGGAGCGGGTGTTCTCGCGTCCTGCGCCGCAGACAAATCGCCGCCGCCGCCCCAGACCGCGGCGGTCAACCGGGTGCCGCCGCACCCGGAGGGGCCAGCGGTGCATAGCGCCGCTCCGCGACCGGCCCGCAAGCCGATCCCGCCGCCATCGGCCGGCATTCCAGCTCCGGGGCCGGACGGAGAAGATCTCTCGGTTACCGGGCCGAAACCGACGGAGGGTGGGGCCGGCCCCGAGAGCTCCTCCCCATCTTCCGACTTGGCGGCGCTGTCGACCTCACCGGGCCGGCAGGGCCAGATCCCTTCGCAAGCCGAACTGATCGGGCTGGACCAATCCGGGGCGACGCGTCTCTTGGGGCCGGCGACGGAGAAATCGGACGAACCGCCAGCGACAGTGTGGCGCTACAAGACGGAAAGCTGCGAGCTCGACCTGTTCTTTTACCTCGACCTGCGCAGCGGCAACATGAGAACGTTGCATTACTCCTTCAAGGGCGAGGGTGCCGAGGTGGCGAGAGCGCAGGAATGCTGGCGTTCCTTGATCGCCGCTAGAGGCGGCTAGGCCGCTTCGCCGATGCCGCACCTTCTTCTGGTCGACGATGACGACCTCTTTCGTGAGTCGCTCGGCCTCAATCTGATCGACGAAGGTTACGAGGTCACCAGTTTTGCAAATGGGCGCGATGTGCTTGCCTACCTCGATCGGGGCGGTGGCGCCGATGTGATGCTGCTGGATTGGCGCATGCCCAACCTGACGGGCCTAGATGTGCTGCGTCAAATCCGGGCTGCCGGGACGACGATCCCAGTCATTTTCCTGACGGTACTGTCCGACGACATCTACGAGGAGGCGGCGCTCGAGAGCGGCGCGGTTGATTTCATCGACAAGTCCCGCCGCCTGCCAATCCTGCTGAGGCGTCTGCAGTTGATCGCCGAGGGCGGCCGGCCCTCCAGCGAGCCAGAACCGGCGAGGAATTCAGCGCTGCAGCTAGGCCGGCTGACCCTGCGCTTCGATATCAGCCGGGCGGTCTGGGCGGGACGGATTCTCGACCTCACCCTGACGGAATTCAAGATCCTCACGCTGCTGGCCGAGAAAGCAGGTCAGGATGTCGGCTACCGCGAGATTTACGATCTGGTCCACGGCAAAAACTTCATCGCCGGACACGGCTCCGAGGGGTATCGTGCCAATGTACGCACCTTCATCAAGCGTATCCGCAAAAAGTTCCGCGATGTCGACCCAGGTTTCGACCACATCGAAAACTACGCTGGTTTTGGATACCGGTGGACCGCGGAAGGCTGAGGCGCGCCGCCATATCCACTGGGCATGGTCGATTACCGCCAAGACCGCCTTTCTCGGGGTCGTCTTCGTATTGGTTCCCGTGTTCCTTTACATCGAGTTCCGCTCCGCCCACGAGACGAGCCAAGAGCTGCTGTTGCGCAGCGTACGCGCCGAGGGGCGCACGATCAGCCAGTCCTTGCTGCCATTGCTGACGAACGCCGATCCCTCCGCGTTGCCGGAGATCGGCCGCGATCTCGCCCAGTACGCCGGCGAGGTAACGACCATAAAGCTGCTCCTGCAGCCGGCCTCCAACCAAAACGGAACGGAAGGGTTTTATTATGTAGCCTCCTGGCCTCCGGTAGCGCCGAGCAATCTGGAGGCGGAGCGTGATACACTGGCGAGTCAGGGCGTGCTCAACCGTCTCTCCGAGAACTGCAGAGACGAAATGCCGTTCTCACTAATCTACCACCGGCCGACCGGCGGCGCCGAGATCGTCACAGCGGTAACGCCCGTGTCGACAGCGGCAGGCTGCTGGGCGGTTGTAGCCTCGTTTTCCGAAGATGCGTTCCCGGGCGCTCATCTCGGCCAGCCCTATTGGGCGACGCCGCCGGTCATCATTGCGACGCTGATCTACGTCACAATGGCAGCTATCACCTTTGCAACCTTGCTGAGCGTACGCGGTGGACTGCGCCGCTTTGCGCTGCGCGCCCGCCGCATTCGCGAGCAGGGGCCGGACTCAGGATCGTTCGCCGGCCGCTACAACCTCCCCGAATTGGCCGACGTCGCGGCCGAGTTCGACCGGATGGTCGAGGCCCTGCATCGTTACGCTGCGGACATCCGGCAAACGGCGGAAGACAATACCCACGCTTTCAAGACGCCGATTGCGGTCATACGCCAATCGATCGAGCCATTGCGTCGCGCGTTGCCGCAAGACAATCAGCGCGCGCAGCGGGCGATCGGCGTTGTCGAACACTCGCTTGACCGGCTCGACGGGCTGATCGCCTCGGCGCGCAGGCTCGATGAAGCGACCGCCGATCTGATCGCCGAGCCGCATTTACCGGTCGATCTCGGCCGCGTGATCGGCGGCTTGATCCAGGTCAGGTCCGCCATCATCGGCAGCCACGATGTTTCGATCATTCTCGCCAGTCATGACCTGACGATCTCGGCCGACCTTTTGCCCGGTCTGTACGTGCTCGGCACTGAAGAGATGATCGAGACAGTCGTCGAAAACCTGATCGAGAACGCCGTTTCGTTTTCTCCGGCGGGAAGCGAAATCCTGGTTCATTTGGCGTGCGATGGCCGGTTTGCCCACCTGACGGTATCCGATCAGGGTACCGGAGTTCCCACCGAGCAGCTCGAGCGCATCTTCGACCGCTACTACTCCGAGCGTCGCGCCGAGGCGGCCAGCGACGCGACGTCGAGCTATTTCGGGATCGGGTTGTGGATTGCGCGCCGCAATGTCGAGGCAATGGGCGGGACGATCGAAGCGGAAAATATAGATCCGCAAGGATTGGCGATCCACGTTCGCTTGCCCTTGGCACCCGAGCGCAGCTGAAAGGGGCCCTGCGCGTTGGAAGCGAGGTTGAAGAGCGGGATATGGGTCAAGGCGCTGATCCGGCGGTGCGACATTGCCGGGATCCCGATCGCCGTGGTGGCCCGCGGCGATGGTGATGCCGGCGCTATATTGCTCAAGCTCAACGGCGGCGTCGCCGAGGGCTGTTGGGTGCTGACGCAGGCGCGTGGACAGGACGGCGAGCTTCTGTGGATGCGGGCAACTGGTCCCGTCCCGGTCGCCGAGGCCGATGCGGATGCTTACATAACCCGCCAACGACAGCGAGATCCGGACATTTGGGTGGTCGAGATCGAGCATCCGGAGGCAGGAAACGTGGTAGACGGGAGAGTCGTTTGAGGGACGGCCGAGCAGCCGACGCGAGCCTATGAGTTTCAGCATCCTGATCGTCGACGACGAGCCCGACATCGCCGATCTGTTTCGCCAACGTTTCCGGCGGGAAGTGCGGCAAGGGCAGTACGTACTGCATTTCGCGGACTCCGGCGAGGAAGCCTTGCGCCGGCTCGCCGAGATCCGTCCCGAGCTGATCGTGATATTATCCGACATCAATATGCCGGGAATGGATGGCTTGGAATTGCTGAGGGAAGTGAGGCGGCTTCGTCCGGAGTTACCCGTCTTGATGGTGACCGCTTATGGCGACGACGAGCGCAGGCATCGCGCCGACGAATTGGGCGCCGCGGACTTCCTGACCAAACCAGTAGACTTCGATCAGTTGAAGCAGCAGCTCGTCCAGCTGATGCGGGCGAATTCCTGAAGACGATGGCAGGCAATTCGTTCGGCACACTCTTTCGTTTTACGACCTGGGGCGAAAGCCACGGGCCGGCGATCGGCGTCGTCGTCGACGGGGTGCCGCCGCGGCTGCCGCTCGCCGAACCCGACATTCAGCACTGGCTCGACAAGCGCAAGCCCGGCCAGTCACGCTACACGACGCAGCGTCGGGAAGCCGATCTGGTGCGCATCATGAGCGGCACCTTCGACGGGGTGACTACCGGCACGCCGATCCAGCTGGTGATCGAAAATACCGACCAGCGCTCGAAGGACTACCGAAACATCGCCGACCGGTTCCGTCCGGGCCACGCCGACTACACCTACTGGAAAAAATACGGAATCCGCGACTACCGCGGCGGCGGGCGCGCCTCGGCGCGCGAGACCGCCTCGCGGGTCGCGGCGGGAGCCGTCGCGCGCCAGATACTCGGCCCCGGCGTAACGATCCGCGGGGCGCTCGTGCAGATCGGGCCGCATGCTATCGACCGCAGCACATGGGACTGGCGCGCCACTGAGGAAAACCCGTTCTGGTGCCCGGATGCCGCCGCGGCGCTGCGATGGGCGGATTATCTCGATGATGTGCGCAAGGCCGGCTCATCTGCCGGCGCCGTCGTCGAGATCGTCGCGAGCGGCGTCCCTGCCGGGCTCGGCGAGCCGGTCTACGACAAGCTCGACGGCGATCTCGCCCGCGCCCTGATGACGATCAACGCCGTCAAGGGGGTCGAGATCGGCGCCGGCTTCGCCGCGGCGGCGCTGCGGGGCGAGGACAATTCCGACGAGATGCGGATGGAGGATGGCCAAGTAGTGTTTCTGTCGAACAACGCCGGCGGCATCCTCGGCGGGATCTCGACCGGCCAGGACATCGTTGCGCGTTTTGCCGTAAAACCTACAAGCTCGATCCTGCAGCCGATGCGCACCGTCGATGTCGACGGCAACGAAGTCGAGATCGAAACCCATGGCCGACACGACCCGTGCGTCGGCATCCGCGCCGTCCCGGTCGGCGAGGCGATGGTCGCCTGTGTCCTAGCCGATCACCTGCTTCGTTATCGCGCTGTTGGCGGCGGCGTGTGACGCGGGCCGCCGCGGCTTTTGGGTGACTGAAGTGCGGAGGCGGCGGCGAGAAACGCGCGGATCTTATCGAGGTCCTTGATCCCGGGGCGGCTCTCGACGCCAGACGACACGTCGACTGCCGCGGCCCCTGAAATACGCACCGCCTCTGGCAACAGCTCGGCGCTCAGACCGCCCGACAACATCCACGGAGCGCGCCACGGGCGATCCGCGATCAGCGCCCAGTCGAAAGCGAGGCCATTGCCGCCGGGTAGCGCGTCCGGCAGGCGCGGCGGCTTTGCGTCGAACAGCAGAATATCGGCGACATCCTCGTAGCGAGCGGCACCCAGCACATCTTCGAACCCGGCAATCGCCACCGCCTTCATGACCGGGCGGCCGAAGCGCCGCTTGGCCGCGACGACACGTTCCGGGCTTTCGCCACCATGGAATTGCAGGATGTCGATCGGCGCCACGGTCAGAGCGGCCTCGATCACCCGATCGTCGGCATCGACGAAGAGGCCGACGCGCGCGATCCCGGCGGGAACACCGGCGCAAAGCCGCGCGGCGCGCTGCGGCGTAACGGCGCGCGGGCTCGCAGGATAGAACACAAAACCGAGATAGGCGGCTCCGCCGGCGCTCGCCGCCGTCACCGCCTCCTCAGTCGACAGACCACAAATTTTCGCGGTTACGGCCATCGCCCGCTATATGGAGCCGAGCCCGCTCTCAAGGGCGGGTTGCCGGAACCGAAATGTCGACCTGTCCTTGAGGCGGTTCCCGCTCCTTGGCGGCGCTAATCTCGGCATCCCGGTGTTGCCGGTAGACGCTGCGCAAAGTCGCGTAATAATCGAGCGAGTTGCGTTCCAATTCGTCGAGGTCGTG